>NZ_CP010429.1:0-1461666 GCF_000974425.1 Spirosoma radiotolerans | reverse complement strand
CTACGATAAAAACTACAACCCCAGCCCTCCTTCCGATATTCTGGAATTGGCCAGGCCCGACAAAGTAGCCCCTGCCAGCCCCGTCATCAGCGACTACGTCGCCAGTGACACCGCGATTGCCTTGCGGTGGGTAGCCAGCATCAGCGAGGACGTACGGGAACAGATCTTGTTCCGGCGTGGCGCCAATACCGAGACCTGGCATCAGATCAGCAAGCTGACGCCAAAACTGAACAGTTATGTGGATCAGCAGGTAAAGCCGAACACGCCGTACAGCTACATGCTCGTAGCCGTCGATTCAGCCGGCCTGCGATCTGCCGAATCGTTCCCGCTCAATACGAATACCTTACAAATGGCACCCCGTCCGGCTAAGCAACTCAGCGTACAGGTAGGGCCCGATGGTAAGACCATCATCTTAAGCTGGAAGCATCCCGATCAATATGCCCGTTTTATCATTTATCGATCAAATGAGGCTAAGCTCCTGCGCTCATACGATGCCGTTAACCGCGAGCAAACCTTTACTGACAAAGCCATTCAGAAAGGCCAGTACGAGTACGCGATCAAAGTAGTCTATCAGGACGGGCGCGAGTCTGGCCTCTCGAACCGGGTGAAAATTGATATCAAATAGCCATGAAACCACACCTGCCCTATTTACTACTGAGTTTGACGATGTTGGTAGCCACTCGTGTGTTCGCCCAGTCCAACGCGCCGACGGGTCTGACCGGTACGGCACCGGCTTACAACCGGGTCGTGCTCACCTGGAAAGACAATTCGACGAACGAAACCAGGTTCGAGATCGAGCGAAACAACTTCACTAGTTTCACCAAAATCGGTGAAGTTGGCGCTAATGTCACTACCTATACGGACAATAGCGTTGGGGGCGGAACCTACCGCGTTCGGGCCGTTTTCGTGACTGGCGCAACGGCCCTCTCGAACGAATTCACCATCAGCACCCCGCCCGAGCCACCCGGTATCCCAACGGGCCTTACCGTAACCCCACAGAACAGCAACAGCATTAAATTAACCTGGAGCAATGGGTCGGGAAGCGCCCCCACCGACTACCGGATTGAACGGGGAACCACCTCAGGCGGCCCGTTTAATCTGCTGCAAACGGTGGCATACAGTCGGGCGCCAACGTTTACTGACGGTAGTGTAAGCGGTGGTCAGCCGTATTGTTATCGGGTCAGGTCCCAGAGCGGCAGCGTCGTGTCCGAGTTTACAGCGCCCGTCTGCACTACCCCACCTTTAGCGCCAACCAATGTCAAAAATTTACAGGCAAACGCCCTGAGCAGTAGTTCCATTAAACTGACCTGGGATCGCTACGGCAAAGAATCCGGCATTGGTATCGAACGCCGAACGGGCCAGTCGGGCGATTGGCGTCAAGTGGCTACCACGCTGGCCGATGGGGGTGAATTTACGGATAACAACCTGAACAGCAACACGGAATACTGTTATCGCATCTCCGAAAGCGGGCACGATTATTCCAGTACGGCCTGTGCTACCACTCAGCAAAGCGCCCCCAGAGCGCCCGCCCGGTTAACGGCTACAGCGGTGTCATCGTCGCAGATTAATCTGACCTGGGCCGACCTATCTGATAATGAAGCGAACTTCGAACTTCAGCGTGCCGATAGCCCCGGTGCTCAATTTTCGACCATTCAGACGCTAGGGCCAAATACAGTGACCTTCAGCGATCAGGGTTTACGAGCCAGCAACCAATATTGCTACCGGATTCGGGCCGTAAACAGCGTTGGGGCAAGCGAGTACACAGACAGCCAATGCGCGACGACGCAGGCACCACCCGTGGGCGCTCCGCAAAATCTGGTCGCCACCGCTACCTCCACCACCCAGATCAATCTGACCTGGGCGGGTGTGTCCGGTGCCACAAGCTACCAACTCGAACGAAGCCCAAACGGCAATGACGGCTGGACGAAAGTGGCTGATCCGGCTGGCAATGCTGTCAGTTACGACGATCCGGGACTGACGCCGAATACCCGTTATTACTATCGGATTCGGGCCCTTATCAATGGTACTCCAGGCCCTTTCAGTAACGTAGCCAACGCCCTCACACCCGATGTTCCTCCGGCAGCACCAGCGCGACTGGTGGCCACGGCTGTTTCTTACAACCAGATCAACCTGACCTGGGCTGATCTGTCGGGCAATGAAAGTGGATTTCAACTGGAGCGAAGCCCGAACGGGACGGATGGCTGGAGCAAGTTGGCGGACCTGGGCGTTGATGCGACGAATTACGAAGACAAAAGTGTACAACCCCAGACGCATTATTTCTATCGGGTGCGGGCGGTCAATGCTGCGGGCCCATCAGCTAATTCCAACGTTGCCGATGCAACGACACCGGTTGGCCCGCCCGTTGCTGCCCAGGATCTCAAGGCTACGGCAGTTTCAACGACGCAGATCAGCCTGACCTGGAGCGCTATTGCCAATGCCGCAACCATCCTGATTGAGCGAAGCCCAGACGGCACCACTGGCTGGACATCCCTTACCACTGTTACGGGTACGGCCACCAGTTATGCAGATAACAACCTGGCCGTCAATACCCACTACTATTATCGGATCAGAGCTACTAATGCAAGTGGACAGGGACCAACCAGCAATGTGGTGGATGCCACCACCCCCGATGTACCACCAGCCCCACCCGCCCGATTGACGGCTACGGCCGTATCGCCTATACAAATCAGTCTGGCCTGGGCCGATCTGTCGGGGAACGAAAGCGGCTTTGAGTTGGAGCGGGGTGCCAGGGCCACGGGTACATTCGAAAAAATTGCCGATTTACCAGCCAATACAACGAGCTACGAAGACAAGAATCTGAAGGATAACCAGTCGTACTGCTACCGGGTCCGGGCTAAGAACGCGGCTGGCCCATCGGCCTATACCGATGCAGTTTGCGCCACCACACCCCTGGCACCACCCGCCAACCCGACTAACCTGACGGCGCAGGTATTCGATTATGATCAGATTCGGCTAAACTGGTCAGCTTTGAGCTCCACAGCGGTTACGGTGGTCATCGAACGATCGAACGATCCCACGTCCGGGTTTGTCGAAATCAAGCAGCAACCGGCAAACCAAACCAGTTATGTGGATATGGGTTTGCAGGAGTTTACGACTTACTATTACCGCATTCGGGCCGTAAATACGGCGGGTAATTCGGGCTATTCCAACGTAGCCAGTGCCCGGATCGAAGAAGTGATCATTGCGGTAGAAGATGAATTAGCTTCCCATACGACACTCTACATGAATCAACGGGATCTGCACATCATTACCAACTGGTATTCGTCCATGCGCACTACGGTGCAGATTATGACCGCAACGGGCCAGCCGGTCCTCACCGATACACGCAAAGTGAATCCGGCCGATGCCTGGCAGTACGCCCTTGATCGGCTGCCGACAGGTATCTATATCATTGCCATTGTTGCCGACGGGCGCTCGCTCACCAAACGAATCGTAATCCCATGAAAAACCAATTAGTTCTTCTCTTCCTGCTGGTCAGTCTTGGCAGTTGCCAACCCAAACCGGTCAAACCGATCACGGATTTGCTGGGCAAGGTCTGGAAAGCCAATACGGTTAAAGAAGCGGATCAGTTGGTGTTTACGCTGGGAGCGACCACAAACATTAAACCGGGCTATATCAATTTCAGACTCGATCTGAGTCAGCCCAATAAAGTCAATTTAAAAGATGTTGATGGGCGACTCGTAACCGGCACCTGGTCCGTCTCGACCGATAACAAGCGACTGATCCTGGACAACCTCAACCCGAAACCCACCAACACGGGCGGTCTTATTGAATACTATATTCTGTCGGAGCCAGATGGGTCGTCGTTGCAGTTGGAACGAACCTCAGAAAGTCGAAAAACCGGCAACACGATTGACCAGTATGCCTTAATTCCGGAATAGGTTTAGCTTTCGTCTCTTATAAGTTTGTCTTCTTCATTTCGCTTACCGCAAAATTCACAGCTCGGGCCGTCAGCGCCATAAAGGTAATCGACGGATTCTGAGTACCCGTCGAGGTCATGGCGGCACCATCCGTCACGAACACGTTTTTAACGCTATGAAGCTGGTTATGGGCATTGAGTAGCGAGGTTTTGGGATCGCGCCCCATCCGTACACCGCCCATCTCGTGAATGTCGAGGCCGGGGTTGCGGTGATCATCGTAGGGTTTAATGTGCTTGCAACCCGACTTGTCCAGCATCTCGGCGCCCTGCTCCAGAAAATCCTTCATCACCTTAAGGTCATTGTCGGTATAATCAATGTTCGTCACGAGTTGCGGAATACCCCAGGGGTCTTTCTGGTCGGGGCTGAGCCGAACCTGGTTTTCATAACGCGGCACGGTTTCGGCCTGCATCATCATGAATACATGCCAGGCGCCGGGGTCGCTCAGTTTATCTTTAAAATCAGCGCCAAACTCATCCTGCCCGGTTCCGCGCTGCCAGTTGCCACGAGCCGCACTAAATGCTACCATATATCCCCGCTGGAAGTCCGTTTCCTGCTTCCGAACGTTTCTGAAGTTGGGCATGAAGGCCGTTGTCGGGCGACGGCCATAATAATAGCCATCGTCGAAGCCCTCATAATCAGCCACAATATTGCCCCGGTAGTTATGAAACGCCACATAACGGCCCAACACGCCACTATCATTTCCAAGTCCGTTCGGGAATCGGCGGGAGGTTGAATTAAGAAGAATCAGGTTCGTGTTCAGGCAGGCGGCATTGACAAAAATGATCCGGGCGTAATACTCGGTCATCTGTTTGGTATGCGTATCGATCACCCGAACGCCGGTCGCCTTGCCCGCCTTTCCGGCTTTTCCTTCCTCATACATAATCGAATGCACGACCGAATCAGGTCGTAGGGTTAACTTGCCTGTTTTGGCGGCCCACGGAATGGTCGACGAATTGCTGCTAAAATACCCGCCATAGGGGCAACCCCGGTAGCATAAATGCCGCGCCTGGCACTGGGCCCGCCCCTGATCGTAGTGAATCTGTTTAGGCTCCGTCAGGTGAGCACACCGGCCAATGATGACATGCCGATCCTGGTAACTCTCGGCAACACGTTTCTGAATGTGTTTCTCCACACAATTCAATTGCCAGGGTTTTAGAAATTCGCCATCAGGCAGCGTTTCCAGGCCGTCTTTGTTGCCGCTGATGCCCACGAATTTCTCCACATGGCTATACCAAGGAGCAATATCGTCGTAACGGATCGGCCAGTCGATGGCGGCCCCATCGCGGGCATTAGCTTCGAAATCAAACTTGCTCCAGCGCTGCGTTTGCCGCGCCCAGATCAGCGACTTCCCGCCCACCTGATAGCCCCGAATCCAGTCGAATGGCTTTTCCTGTACATAGGGATGCTCGGCATCTTTCACAAAAAACTGCTGCGTTCCTTCGTCCAGCGCGTAGCATTTGGTAGCGATTGGATTCTCTTTATCAAACGTATCAGACATCCGGTTCCGGTGCGGAAACTCCCACGGATTGAGCGTTGCCGTTGGGTAGTCGACAATATGTTTCACATCGCGTCCACGTTCGAGCACGAGTGTTTTCAATCCTTTTTCGCAGAGCTCTTTAGCCGCCCAGCCGCCACTGATTCCCGAGCCAATCACGATGGCGTCGTAGGTG
Organism: Spirosoma radiotolerans; assembly: GCF_000974425.1. Lineage (NCBI taxonomy): Bacteria > Pseudomonadati > Bacteroidota > Cytophagia > Cytophagales > Cytophagaceae > Spirosoma > Spirosoma radiotolerans. The sequence goes on along the minus strand of NZ_CP010429.1, from coordinate 1,456,055 downwards.
CGGGCAGCTTTGGCATCACCGGTAATGTTCATGGGGCACAGGTTTAATAAGTAAAGATAAGCGAGGGTGAGGACAAAGTTACAAGATAGGTTTTGACAATAAATTTACTGTCGCTCGGGTTAGCAATGGATTTATTGTCAACAATTAAAGAACCGTCGATAACCCTTTAACCGAAGTGGCGCAGATGGCTGTTGATTACGCCTAGCGATTCTATCCGGTCGTTCGTATCTTTATTGCGGGCCTGAGCCAGAGTCAGGCCATCTTTTCTGAATGGAAACAAGTACCGCCCCCACTCAACCCGTTCCCCTGCATCCTGGTCTGCCGTTCCTCGGCAATACACTTGCCTTTCTTCGGAATCCGCTGGGCACGCTGGATACGTTGCAGCGAAATCACGACCGTCTGGTTCATCTGCGTATTGGTGGCCGGCATCAGTACCTGGTGCTGCAACCCGAAGATGCCAAACACATTTTGCAGGAAAACCACCGGAATTATGGCCGTTCACCGGCGTTTGACATCCTCAAAATCTTCCTGGGCAATGGACTGCTCACCAGCGATGGCGATTTTTGGCGCAGACAACGTCGACTGGCGCAACCGGCCTTCCACCGGCAGAAACTGGCTGCCTTGACCCAGACAATGATTTCGGAAACGGCCGACTGGATTGACGAACTCAGTGGCCATAACCTGAAAGAGCCGGTCAATGTCTCGCAGGCATTTATGGACGTCACCATGCGCATTGTCTGCAAAACCCTGTTTGGGTCCGATACCAATGGCAAACTCGACGGTCTTTCCAACGCGTTAGACACACTCAATTACCTGGCAAACAATCGGATGTTATCACCGCTCCGGTTCCCTTACTCGTGGCCAACACCCAACAACCAACGCTCCAAACGGGCAAGGATGCAGGTCGATTCGTTTATTTTCGGACTGATCGACGAACGGCGAAAAGCCCTCGACGAACGTGATGATTTATTGGGGATGCTGCTCAGCGCTGAAGACGAAGAAACGGGTGAGCGCATGTCGAATCAGCAACTGCGGGATGAATCGGTAACCATTTTTTCGGCGGGTCACGAAACCACAGCCGTTTCGATGGCCTGGACGATTCATTTACTCACCAAACATCCCGACGTGCTGGCCCGGCTCAAGGCCGAGAGCCAATCTGTTCTGGGAGATGCCCGAACGCCACCACCTGAAGCTTTCCGCGCGTTAACATACACCATGCAGGTTGTTCAGGAGTCTCTGCGGCTTTATCCACCCGCCTGGATTATGAGCCGACGGGCGCATCAGAACGATCACGTGGGCCCGTACACGATTCCGGCGGGCGATACGGCGTTGGTCTGCCCCTATCTTCTCCACCGCGACCCAGCCAACTGGCCTAACCCGGATCGCTTCGATCCGGAGCGGTTCGCGCCGGGTGGGCTTAAGGACAGGTTGCATTCGTATGCTTATTTGCCTTTTGGCGGAGGGCCGCGTTTATGCATCGGCAACCAATTTGCCCTGATGGAAATGCAAATCTTGTTAGCCCTGTTCGTGCGCCGTTTTACGCCTAAAGCCGCCGGAAATCAGCGCATCGTTCCGAAGCCATTAATTACGCTACGACCTAATCAGGCGATTCGGGCCGTTCTGGAGTAATTCTACAATTATACTTTTCGAAGAACTTTACTGTGTAACCGTTCCACGCTTTTCGAAAAGTATAGACGCTTCAACCATTTAACTCATAAAGTGGAGATTGTGCGTGAAACATGGTTGTATCTTTCATAGAGGCTATTGACTTTCTGATCGATAAAGCCAACCTTAGTCAATCCATTGATGTTCTGATCAATTCACCTTAAAAGCGACACAATGAGACTACAAATTAATGCCGTTAAGTTTACGGCCGATCAAAGCCTGTTAGATTTTATCCAGGCTAAACTCGACAAGTTGGACACATTTCATGACCATATTATTGGCGGAGAGGTGTTTCTAAGGCTAGATGGAGCCGACTCCAACAAGGTTAAAGAGAAGGTAGTGGAAGTCAGGCTGATGTTGCCGGGCAAAGAACTGTTTGTCAAAGAACATGACAAGAGTTTCGAAAGCGCAACGGACCGCGTGATGGATGTGCTGAAAGATAAGCTTGTTCGATTTAAACAAAAACGTAATGATATTTCCAGTCCTGCCATCGTCGAAGCGCAAACGCAGGTAGAAACAGAAGATGAGGTCTTTGAGGCCGATGAGTTATAAACGAACAGAACATTGCGATAAACAGAAAAGCCACTCCCATAAGAGTGGCTTTTCTGTTTATGACGCGTATAGAAACCTAACTGGCTTCTTACAAGCCGAATTCAGCTTTTACCTGATCAACGAAATCCAGTTTCTCCCAGGTGAACAGTTCAACCTCAACTTCTTTCGTTTGCCCGTTCGAACCGAATGTTTTCTTTACGATTTCGTTCTTACGACCCATGTGTCCATAAGCAGCCGTTTCGGAATAGATTGGGTTACGGAGTTTAAGCCGCTGCTCAATCGCATAAGGACGCATATCGAAAATGGCGGCTACTTTTTCGGCAATCTCGCCATCGTGCATGTCTACTTTCGATGTGCCGTACGTATTCACATACAGACCACAAGGCTTGGCAACGCCAATGGCATACGAGACCTGCACCAGTACCTGATCGCAAAGACCAGCCGCGACCAGATTTTTGGCGATGTGCCGGGTAGCATAGGCGGCCGAACGGTCTACTTTGGATGGATCTTTTCCGGAGAACGCACCCCCACCGTGAGCGCCTTTACCACCGTAGGTATCCACAATAATTTTACGGCCGGTTAGACCCGTATCCCCGTGGGGGCCACCAATCACGAACTTGCCCGTTGGGTTAATGTAATAGGTAATGTTATCGGTGAACAAGCCGTGAAGCTCCGCCTTTTGCGCGGCTTTCACGCGCGGAATGACAATATTGATAATGTCATTCTTGATTTTCGCCAGCATCGTTTCGTCATCGGCAAAATCATCGTGCTGGGTCGACACCACAATCGTATCGATACGAATGGGCTGGTCGTCGTCAGAGTATTCAATCGTCACCTGCGACTTGGCGTCTGGCCGAAGATAAGGCATCAGCTCAAGTTCGTTGTTGCGAATTTGTGACATCTCCCGCAGAATGGCGTGGGCCAGATCCAGCGGCAACGGCATGTAGTTATCCGTTTCGTTGGTCGCATACCCAAACATCATACCCTGGTCACCCGCGCCCTGCGCATTGGCCAGCGTCTCGAAATCGGGGTTCTCCACCTTCCGATCAACGCCCTGGTTAATATCAGCCGACTGGTCGTGAAGGGCCGAGAAAATGCCGCATGAGTTGGCTTCAAACATGTATTCGCTCTTGGTGTAGCCAATTTTACGAATGACATCGCGGGTAATTTTCTGAACGTCCAAGTAGGTATCCGTCTTGATTTCTCCCGCCAGTACGACCTGACCTGTGGTAACAAGCGTTTCGCAGGCTACTTTACTGGATGGATCGAAAGCCAGAAAATTATCAATTAATGCATCGGAAATTTGGTCAGCAACTTTATCGGGATGGCCCTCGGAAACAGACTCGGAAGTGAAGAGATAAGGCATTGCGCTATCTATAGAACTTGGTTTGAAAGTGCAAAGCTACGAGTTTCTGTGTAGGGCACAAGCCGATAACTAAGTCGGATTACGCTCACCCGACTATCTTTCGGCGTAATACATCAAAAAAGGCATTAAGAAACGGCCTGAATGGCATGGTTGTAAACAGCCGTAATTCGTCTATAAAGCTTGTGTCTTCATCCAGAAATGTGAAGACCCGCCCCGGATTTTCGGTATAGACGCGGGTAAAAATATCATCGGCCGGGTGCCGATGCTTCTCCAGTACATTCAGGAAAATACTGTCATAAAGTTTAAATCGGCGGCCAAACCAGGGAGCCGGCCGGTGAGGCTTGCCCGTTTTTACCAGATTTTGGACAATCGTTTGCAAATACCGTTGTGTTCGCTGGAATGTGTAGCCCGTTGAAGCTTTGGTATAACCACCCGATGTGCCAATCCGAACAATGTGATCAAACGGATTTTCCGGGGCGGGCTCATCCGACATCGGAATTACACCATACTCAGTTTCGGTAATTTCATACGCACCAGCCTGCAGGTATCGGTTGATGTATTGACGTAGCTCCAACTCGTACTCGCTATCGGTGAGCAGTTTGTCATTAAATAATGTAAACTCGACCAACGCCCTTCGTTCATCGAAGGGCAATACGTACAGAAACCGGCAATCGCCGTGTTGTTCCACCCGAAAGTCCATGATTTCAGGCCGTTGGGGGTCAAAGCACACATGCTCAGTCTTAATAACCCATCCCTTAAAATGTTGTAATAGATTGTGGTTTTCGGGCTGATCTAGCTTGAGCAGAAATGTACTATCGAACACATAGTCAGCAATGTATGGCGCATCATCGGCAATCACAAACCCTCCCTGTGGGGTATCTTTTATTCGATTAATGGTTGCCTGCTTCCAATCAATATTGGGGTATTTGGCCAGTTCCTGTCGTATGAACGCGTAGAAATCAATACCTCGTAGCATCTTGTACTGGTACGCCCCCATGTCTATCGGTCCGGCGTAAGTTGTGCCATGAAAACTGACCGTATCCCAGGAGCGAAACAGTATAGACTGAAAGGGGTTTGACCAGATGGCCGGTTCACCTTTGCTTTCGGAAGGAGAGGGCTCATTTTTTCGCTCCCAGAAACACCAGGTGCGGTCGTTGCTATTTTTAGCTTCCCGGTCCAGGATTAAAATGCTTCGGTCGCGTAACGGTGACTGACTTAAGTAATATGCCAGACTCAAGCCCGCCATGCCTCCCCCGGCAATGATGAAGTCGTATTTTTTCATGCGGCAAAGAAAAAGTCCGAACCCAGGGCCCGGACTCTCTTCTCTAAGTCTATAATAAACTTAATTGTTTTAAGAAGTCGTGAAAGCGGTGAGCGGCTGACCCACATTTATACCGACGTCATTAATCACTCACGATTTACCACTTTTTATACGTTCACATGCTTCTCGGCATGGTAACTCGATCGAACCAATGGGCCAGACTCGACGTATTTCAGGCCACGTTTCAGCCCTTCTTCGCGGTATTTAGCAAAGGTTTCGGGATGAATCCATTCGATCACCTCATGGTGCATTTTGGTTGGCTGCAGATACTGGCCTAATGTTAAAATATCGAGTCCGTTTGCCGCCAGGTCATCCATTGCTTTTGCTACCTCGTCGTAGGTTTCGCCCAGACCGAGCATAATACCCGACTTTGTACGTTGGCCGTATTCTTTCGTACGCCGGATTTGCTCCAGACTACGCTCATAGCGAGCCTGTGGCCGAACGCGTCGATAGAGCCGCTCAACTGTTTCCATATTATGCGAAACAACTTCCTGACCCGCCGAAATCATGCGTTCGAGAGCTTCCCAATTGCCTTTCGTATCAGGAATCAACGTCTCAATAGTCGTTGCAGGCGACGCTTCTTTAATCAATCGTACCGTTTGGTACCAGATTTCGGCACCCCGGTCTTTTAGCTCATCTCGATTGACGGATGTCAGTACCGCATGCTTAACCTTCATCAGTACGATCGCTTCGGCTACGCGACGAGGCTCATCGGTATCATATTCATTGGGACGGCCTGTTGCGACAGCACAAAAGGTACAGCTTCTGGTGCACACGTTCCCTAAAATCATAAAGGTAGCGGTGCCGGCTCCCCAGCACTCGCCCATGTTCGGGCAGTTGCCACTCTCGCAAATTGTATGGAGCTTGTGTTCATCCACCAACTTACGAACTTTTGCATATTCGGGGCCAATGGGCAGTTTCACGCGAAGCCAGTCGGGACGTTTCGGTACGCCCGCCCGGTTACGTTGTTGTTCGGAGGGTATTACGGGTAGTTCAATCATGTCACCTCAATCCTTTCCAGCAAAATTCGTTTTTCGAACGTAAAGTTCACAAATCGGGATGGAGGACGCAAACGGGACGAGCGTATAGGCGGGCGGTGATGTCGATCTACGCGTTAGCCTTTCCGCTCGTCTGTTTATTTTTTGCTACCAAAAAATAAAGTAATATACCCCGATGTGAAGAAACTACGGTTTCCGTCTTCGCGTTTGCCAGCCGGATCGGGGTTGGGGATGATAACGATCTTATTGGGGAAAGCTTCGGCCAGAAAACCAATTTCAACACCCGTGGTATTGTTTCGAAAGGCACTCAGTTCGAAACTGAGTGCCGCTTTTAAGTGCAGGCCAACGGTCAGCTTCGATTCGCCAATTCCCTGAAAAAAGCCACCGGCTCCCGTAACGGTTTCGCCAGCCGAGGTAGCAAATCCATTAACCTGTGATGCAGGCACGGTTCGGGTCTGGTTTCCGTAAGAAACTTCAAGATAATAAGGCTTAATGATGCCCAACGACGGGCCCGCAGCCAGAATACCACTGATGGCAATTCCTTCATCGGCGCTACGCTGGAACAATTTCACCTCCCTGCCATAGGAAGGCCGCAAAACAAACAGGTAATTTTCCTTTCCATCCAGATAACCGGAACCGATATTATTAATGGATGACCGGAGTTCTTTGGGGTGTTTTACATTTACTAGTTCAACGCTGAGATACCGGTACTGCGGCATCCCGAACAGCGAATTGGACAACTGCCTGGATTGCCTGAACACAAAGCCGCCAACAATACCCGAGTTTGTGTTTGTTGTGATGCCAAACGTGGTTATGGTCTTATAATTATCCTCTTCAGCATCAGCTTTTTGCGCTGCGGCCCGCTGCACAGGCAGAAGAAAGGTGCATAGCAAAAAACCAGTCAATACGTATATAGTTCTCATCGTCGTAAAATCCTGAAATAAAAATACTATTTTTTGCTATCGTTACCAACATCAAGCCGAAGTATTAGCGTAACTATCCGTTCATCTATATGTTTAAGTTTATAAATCAGGAAGGGATAAAAGCCATAAGTTGTAAGTTTGTAGATCACCAGTACCGGCAACCGTCGGGATGCTGCACAGCACCGAACAGACAGCCTTAACTGGTTTGCGTTAACGACTTACCCCTACAAATCTCTTATTTACCGTTTTATGGCAACCATTCATATTGACTACCTGGGTGACTTACGCACTGAATGCGTCCATCTGCAATCGGGTACCCACATCAACACCGACGCTCCTACCGATAACCAGGGCCGGGGTGAAGCTTTTTCTCCTACGGATCTGGTTGCCAATGCACTGGGCACCTGTATTATTACAACAATGGCTATTTTTGCTCGTCGGGAGGGTATTGAATTGAAGGGAAGTAAGCTGGACGTAACCAAAATCATGACCAGCCAGCCGCCAAGGCGCATCGCTCGCATTGAGATTGACCTGACACTACATAGCGATGGGTTACCCGATGATGCAACCCGCGCTCGTCTTGAAGCCATTGCGCATACGTGCCCGGTAGCCATCAGCCTGCACCCTGACATTGAACAGGCCGTGAGCATTCGGTGGGAAGACAGCATTCCCATTTCGGAATAACTGGGCTACCGGATTTTATCGGCTTTTTTGCGTTTCTGCCGCCAGCGCTTTACGTCGGCGGTCAGGTTTTCGAGAAAAAACGATGGTCCTACAGATAAGTAAAGTCCGGTATAATTGATTTGACTTTCGGGGACATCCCGCTTCAAAATAAATCGGTAGCCTGTCAGTACATTGAGGCCAAACCAGTGCAATGGACGTAGCCAGCGCACGACCGGGAACTGATAGGCTGCCGATACTCCCACGCCCAACGGCAAAAAAACACCCCTGGCCACTTCATTTCTACCAGCTTGGTCATCGTTGATTTCATATCTGGAATGGCCATACCCAACCTCAATGGGCAAACTAACTTCAAAGGATTTTCGGCGGAGCAGATAACGCTCATAATAGACGGTGGCAATGCGCAGATGGCGCGTGACCGATTCTGACGTATTGGGCAACAGGCCCGGCCGATCAATACGCTGATTGAGAAAATAAAAACCAGCCCCCGCCTTAAAACTGGCCGACCGACCGCCCTGAAGCGCAGGCCTATCCCGTTTCGGCGGAAACAAAAAACCCGCTCTCACGCCATACACACTGACCGGAATCCGGCGATTATCTTCAGTGCGAGTATCCTTAAAGAAGAAAAACCGTTGATCAGTAGACGCCGTAAAGGTCAACGATTTAGGCTGCGCTAACTGAGCGCTTGTTGTATCGGCTTTCTTTTCCAGAGGTTGACATACAGTTCCGGAACGTACCTGCCAGGGTATCAAAAATAAAAAAAGACTTGTACAAGCGATCTGTACAATGTATTGAAGAGTTGTCTGCCTAGGTTGTGTGTTTCTTTTCATCATGCGATGAATACATAACCGATAAAGACAACAATGGTTAGACTACTAATTGCTGCGGTTACTTATAAATCAGCCAAATACGATTAATTTATAGTAAATGGACAAAGGAAAAAGTGAAAGCAGTTCGTGAAAACGCCATAAAGTAATCCGTATAATACCGTAAAGTCTATAAAAATAAACTATCCTTAGTAGAGCCATATGAGATAAATACAATATCTGCCCGTTTGCATTCTTATTGACTACTTCTCAAAGACGAACTAAGGTTAGTTTTAAAACTAGGTTTCTTCCAAGAAAATCTACTATGGCTCCTGTTCGGGAACGTTCCCGGTAACGCTTGCATAAAAAAAAGTTGGTTTTTTCTTTCTATTATCTATTATTATTTACAAGCTTACGATAGTGTTGAAGAAACTACAGTTTCAACATTATTGCCTCAATCGTCAAATAGTCCATAATTAATATAACCACTAACCAACTTTCCCTCGATGTCTAAAGACTTACTATCATAAGTAGAAACCCTTACGCCTGGCGCTTTGACTTACACGAAACTGTTACATACCGTGTCTAATAAGTCATATTCTGCCTACAGCGCTGAGGAGTTCGCCCTCGACGACCTGTTTGTCCGTTGGGTGAAACACCCTAACGACGAAGAGGTAGCCTCGTATTGGCACATATGGCTTTTGAATCATCCTCATCAGGAAGAGACGGTTGAGACAGCACGTGAATTGATTCGTACGGGTAGCCTCCCCTACCTGCCGGGCCTGTCAGCGGATGATGTTTCATCGGTATGGGGGCGGATTCGCGAATCACTCCAGACAATGGACGATGTTCGCCCGCTTCAACCCGACGTACGAGCCGTTGTTGGCTGGTGGTATTTTATCCGGACGGCGCTGGCCGCATCGGGCGTAATAGCACTAATTGGCTGGGCCCTCTGGATGCAGTACGGCCCTAACCAATCGGTTTGGAGCATCAATGCACCAGCTGGTCAAACCCGACAGATCCGCCTACCCGACAACTCAACCATGACGCTTTATCCCAATAGCAGCGTTCGGTATGCACGAAGATGGGGGGACGAAACGCCAAGAGCTGTATGGCTGGACGGAGAAGCTGATTTCGCGATAACACACCGGAGTGACACCTCATCGGCTCGGCTGTTCAGGGTCCATACAGGTGGGCTTACGATTGAAGCGCTCGGCACCATCTTTCGGGTACGGCAACGTCCCAAAGGCACTTATGTAGCCCTAACCTCAGGGCAAGTCAACTTGCTGCTAAAGCACCAAGGTCCTATTCAACTTAACCCCGGTGAAGCCATCGAGGTGGCGGCTGGACCAGCCAGGATCTTACCCTAGTCAATAACCTTTACACTAATCTAATCTAACATGCAGACAACTATTACCCAACCACCACGCCTGGCGTGGCTTCCTCTGCTTGGTCTGACGGCACTCGTGCTGGCTGGCCAACCGGCGTTGAGCGCTCCGCCTTCACCTCGGCTACTAACCGGAAATCCAGCGCAGGAGCGCACCGTAACAGGAAAAGTGCTCTCGTCCGACGATAATGCGGGTTTGCCAGGCGTCAACGTTGCCGTGAAAGGAACTACCCGTGGTACCACCACCGACGCCAACGGCGAATACCGTATATCGGTGACCAATAGCCAGTCTGTGCTGGTTTTCTCGGCGGTCGGCTTTGTGACCCAGGAGGTCACTGTCGGCAATAAATCAGCCGTCAACCTAACCCTGAGTACCGATACCCGCGCGCTGAATGAAGTGGTGGTGGTAGGTTATGGTTCGCTGAAAAAGAGCCAGACAACCGGGGCTATCTCGTCAGTGACACCCAAGCAAATTACCGAACAACCCATCACCAACATTGGTCAGGCCATGCAGGGCCGGGTTGCGGGTGTGGATGTGGCGCAGTCGGGAAGCCGGCCGGGCTCGGTGCCAACGATTCGGATTCGGGGACGTCGTTCGTTCAATGCCGGTAATGACCCGCTCTACGTTGTGGATGGGATTCCGCTGGCAAGAGAGTACGAAGACATCAACCCGAACGACGTGGGTTCGATGGAGATCCTGAAAGATGCTACCGCCACGGCTATTTATGGTGCCAGAGGGGCCAATGGCGTTGTGCTGGTTACGACCAAACGGGGTAACCCAAACGGTAAGACAACCATTAGTTACGATAACTATGTCGGCTTTACCGATGCCCTTGATAAAGTCAAGTTATTCAGTGGTTCCGAATTTGCCGAATTCGTTCGGGAAGCTTACCGCACTACAGGTAACTACAAAGACGCAAACGGCAATCCAGTCCCAACGGGCGTGGCGGATGCCTATGCGGATTCAAAAGTAGCTGTTTTAGGTGGCGACCCCAATGTAGCTGCGGGTATAGCTGCGGGACGCAACACTGACTGGCAGTCCTTGATTCTTAAGCAGGGAATTCAGCAGAACCATTCGCTGGGTATCCAGGGCGGGAACGAAAAAACGCAGTTCTATATTTCAGCGGGCTTTTTCCAGGATAAAGGAATCATGCCCGGGCTGGATTTCACCCGCTATTCGCTGCGTGCCAACATTGATCACCAAATCAACAAAGCACTCAAAGTGGGAATTTCTTCCTATATGATGTATTACTTACGTAATGGCGAGAATCTGAACCCATACAATTTTACCCTTCAGCAAAACCCGCTTGGCCGCCCCTACGATGACAGCGGGAAATTGATTTTCTCGCCAACCAACGATGCCCTGCTGACCAATCCACTTGCCGAGGTTGTGCCGGGTGCTCAGATTGAAGAACGGAAGAAATACCGCATTTTCAACAGCGTTTATGCCGAAGTAAGCATTCTGGATGGCTTGAAGTACCGGGTTAATTTCGGACCTGACTTTACCATTAACCGGTATGGCCGTTTTATCGGTGCGCAAACGAACGCCCGGAAGGGCGGGGATCCACAGGCGACCAACGCTGCTGCCTTCAATTTCGACTACACGCTGGAGAACGTGGTGACGTACAACAAAAAAATTGGCGATCACAGTCTTGGCATTACAGCCCTACAATCCATTCAGCGCGATAACTCCGAGTTAAATCAAATTAACGTGCAGGGCGTTCCAGCCGAAACGCAGTCGTTCTATAATGTGGGGAACGCCAGTTCGGTGCTGGGTGTCGGTAGCGGTCTGATCCAGTGGACGATCAACTCCTTTATGGGTCGTGTCAACTACGATTATAAAGACAAATACCTGGTTACGGCCACCATTCGCCGGGATGGATCAAGCCGGTTTGGCGAAAACACCAAATATGGTAATTTCCCTGGTATTGCCCTGGGCTGGAATATCAGCAATGAAGACTTCATGAAAGGATCTACCTGGGTTGATCTGCTGAAACTACGGGTCAGTCGCGGTTCGGTTGGTAACCAGGGCGTAGCTCCCTACCAAACACAGGGGTTGCTGGGACGTACTGTGTATGCGTTTGGCAATACGCCCGCCTACGGGTATCGCCCAGAAACGATTGGTAACCCCGATTTGCGGTGGGAAACCTCTACTACCACAAACGTTGGTCTCGACTTCAGCCTGTGGCGCGGTCGGTTAACGGGTGCTATCGAATTGTATCAAACGAAAACAACCGACCTGCTGCTATCTGACCAGTTGCCAACATCCATCGGGTTCAACGCTGTTACCCGAAACATCGGCGAGACCCAGAACAAAGGGGTGGAAGTGAGCTTATCCACGGTAAACGTGAATACGAAAAGTGGCTTTAAATGGACATCCGATATTGTGTTCTCCAAGAACAGTGAATCGATTATCTCCCTATTTAACGGACCGGTTGATGACGTAGGCAACAAACGGTTTATTGGCAAACCGCTGACCGAGTTCTATGATTATAAGAAAGCCGGTATCTGGCAGACCAACGAGGCTGATGCAGCTAAATCATACCAGAGTGCGGTTGGTCAGATTAAAGTGCAGGATACAAACGGCGACGGTAAAATTACGGCCGATGACCGCGTATTCCTGGGCTCCGACATTCCGACCTGGAGTGGCGGTATCACGAACCGGTTCAGCTATAAAGGATTTGACCTGAACTTCTTTGTTTATGCCCGGATTGGCCAGACAATCCTGAGCGGTTTCCACCGCGATAACAACCAACTGGCTGGCCGGTATGAGCAGATTAAAGTGGATTACTGGACGCCAAATAACCCAACGAATGAGTTTCCCCGGCCGAACTCAAGCCAGGAGTTTCCGGTCTACAACTCGGCTATTATTTATTTCGACGGTTCATTCGTGAAAGTAAGGAACATCAACTTTGGCTACACGTTTCCATCCAGTGTTACGTCAAAACTGCGCATGCAGTCGTTACGGGTATTTAGCAGCATTCAGCAGCCGTTCATTTTCTCGTCCTACCGGTCGAAATACAACGGTGTTGACCCTGAGACAAGCGATGGCACAGTTAGCAATGGTGTTACGCCCGCTACCCGGGTAGTGACCTTTGGTTTGAACGTCAAATTCTAAGCGCATAGCCCTTAAGCGATGTGTTTATAAAACATCTCAAGATTCAAAAAACATGAAATTAATCAGTTCACATAAATCATTCCGTATTCTGGCTCTAACCGCTCTCCTGCTGAGCGGTCAGGCGTGCAAGAATGTACTGGATGAAACTGTAATCTCGGCCATCGGCAACGATTACATCAATACACCCAAAGGCTTTGAAGATGCTGCTAAAGCGGCTTATTCGTCGATGCGAACCTTTTATGGTTCGGAGCGCGGGCTGACCATGACCGAATACGGTACAGACCTTTACACGACCGGTGCGGATGGAAGCTACAAAGGGTTCCACTATTACGATACCCAGATGAACAGCTTCGTCGATATTATCCAGCAAGTGTGGGAAGAGCTATACCGAGGCATTAATACCTGCAACGCCGTTATCGAACGGGCGCCGGCGGCTACCGTTTCGGATGCGACAAAAAAACTACGGGTGGCGGAGATGAAGTTTCTGCGGGCGCATTATTACTTTATTCTGGTACAGCAGTGGGGCGGTGTCGATCTGCGCCTAACGGAAACAGTACTGCCCACCAAAAAAACCAGCCGGGCTACCGAAGCCGACGTTTATAAAGCGATTACGGCTGACCTGGAAGCCGCTATTCCAGACCTACCTACCACCAAAGCATCTGCTCAGTCGGCCAGTGATTACGGACGGGCGACCAAATCGGCAGCAGAGCATTTGCTGGCTCGTGTTTATCTGACCAAAGCCACCTCATCAGCGAAAGCCGCTGACGATTATGCCAAAGCGGCAACGTACGCCCAGAATGTGATCACCAACTACGGGTACAAACTATTGCCCGATTTTGCCAGTGTGTTTGCGCAGGGAAGCGGTGAAATCAACGACGAAGTCATCTTTGCGGTGCAATACACATCTGACCCGCTAACCAACATTAATTCGGCCAATACCAACAATGGTGAAGGTAATAAGCTGCATTTATATTTTGGGATGCAATACGATGTGCAGCCAGGCATGAAGCGCGACATTGCCAATGACCGTCCGTTCAAGCGGTTAAGACCAACTGTTTATATGCTTGAAACTGTATTCAAAGACCGGGTCAATGATTCTCGCTACAAAAAGACGTATAAAGATACCTGGCTGAGCAATAACCCTGGTACGGATCTGAATACCTCTTTTGACAACAGTAAGGCTAAGATGACATTAAAAGCAGGTGACACAGCGATCTATATTCCAGGTGTTGAATGGACGCTGGCACAGCGGGCCGCCAAGCCTTACCAGGTTTTAGTGCCCAGTGCTTATACGGCAGCGTTGTTCCCAACGCTGCAAAAATTCCTGGATCCAAATCGCCCTGATCTTACCTACGAAGCTGGTAGCCGCGATTACCTGGCCTTCCGTTTAGCCGAAACGTACCTAATTCTGGCCGAAGCCCAGTTCAAGCAGGGTAAAATGGCTGAAGCTGTCGATGCCATCAATATGGTACGCCGTCGGGCTGCGTGGCCAGGCAAAGCAACGGCAATGGAGATAACGCCTGCTCAGCTGGACATGGAGATGATTATGCAGGAACGGGCTCGCGAGTTAGCTGGCGAACAAACACGCTGGATGGATCTGAAACGCTGGGGTAACCTGGTCCAACGGGTTAAGTTGTATAATCCGGATGCATCAGCGAATATCAAAGAATACCACAACCTGCGCCCAATTCCACAAACACAGATTGACCGAACGGAGAAAGGGGCCGATGGCAGTCCAGGGTTTACTCAGAATACAGGGTTTTAGTGCGTGATGAAGGGTAATTAAGGGAAATGACAGTATAAGTACGCTTCCCTTAATTACCCTTCCTAGTAGAAATGACGTCCTTCATGCTTATTCCGGCGACATTGAATCGATCTTTATCCGTTTTAATCAACCCTAAAACAACACTTAACTCCTCTGGAACTTAACGCAGGCTTCCGGAACATTGTCGCGAAAACGTATATGAAAAAATCGTTCATTTTGGGTCTATTGGCCCTTAGCCTGGTCGCTGCCGAAAAGCCACAGGCGCCTAACACGCTGAGTGCGCAGGAGAAGAAAGACGGCTGGAAATTATTATTCGACGGCAAAACAACCAACGGCTGGCGGGGGGCCTACAAAGACGCATTTCCTGCCAAAGGCTGGAACGTTGCCGATGGACTGCTCACCATTCAGAAATCGGACGGATCGGAATCACAAAGCTTTGGCGATATCGTTACCGTTGGCGAATACAGCGATTTCGACCTGATGTTTGATTTTAAGCTGACTGAAGGAGCCAACAGTGGAGTTAAGTATTTTGTGGCAGAGCAAAGTCCAAAACCAAAAGGCTCGGCCTTTGGCCTTGAGTTTCAAGTATTGGACGACGATAAACACCCTGATGCCAAACTGGGTCGGGACGGCAACCGAACCGTTGGGTCATTGTATGATCTGATTCCGGCAAGCGGCAAAAGAGCTAATCCTATTGGCGAATGGAATACAGGACGTGTTATCTCGAAAGGTAAACATGTAGAGCATTGGCTCAATGGGAAGAAAGTAGTAGACTACGAGCGTGGCAGCGAAAAATTCAGGGAATTAGTGGCGATGAGCAAATACAAAGCCCCCGAATACAATGCCAATGGCCGTTTTGGTGAAGCACCCAAGGGACATATCCTCCTGCAAGATCACGGCAATCAGGTATCATTTAGAAATATCAAAATAAAAACTCTTTAACTCAGAAGCGGGCTAACAGCCATTAGACGATCAGGTGAAGCGCCTTTTAATAGTCTAATGTTTCTGCCGCCAGCTTATCATATCGTATGGAAAATCGTCGTGAATTTATAAAAAAATCGGCCCTTGCCGGACTTGGCATGAGCTTTTCAGCGGGTAGCTACGCCCGTATTCTTGGCTCGAACGACCGTGTTCGGGTGGGTATCATCGGTTTTTCCGACCGATTTCGTCAGTCGCTGGCGCCCGCCTTTATGGAGCACGCCAAGGCTCAGAATTTTGCCTTCGTCGGCGTATCGGACATCTGGAGCCGCCGTCGTGATGAAGCCGAACAGTATTTGAAGGGTAAAGGTTGGAACGACGATTCGTTCTTCAAAGCCCGCAACAACGACGAACTCCTCGACCGGAAGGATGTCGATGCTGTTATCATCAGCACCGCCGATTTCCAGCACGCGCTGCATTGTGTAGCCGCCGTTGAATCGGGCCGCGACGCCTATTGCGAAAAGCCCTTTGCCGAATCGCTGGATGATGCCCGGAAAGCCGTTAAAGCCGTCGAAAGCTCAAAGCGGATTGTGCAGGTTGGCTCCCAACGCCGGTCGGCCCCGAACTACCATTCGGCTAACGACTTTATCAAATCAGGAAAGTTTGGGGACATCACCATGGTTGAAATGACCTGGAATGTTAACCAGCCCGGTCGCTGGCGTCGGCCCAAGTTGGTCTCTGAAATCAAGAAGGAAGATACCGACTGGGATCGCTACCAAATGAACCGGCCAAAAACAGCGTGGGACCCACGTAAATACCTGGAGTTCCGGTTGTTTTACCCCTACTCGTCGGGGATTCCAGGTCAGTGGATGTCGCACCAGATTGACACCGTTCACTGGTTCAGTGGATTAGATCATCCCCGCTCTGTTGTCGCGAACGGTGGTATATATAGTTGGAAAGATGGGCGCGTTAATGCGGACACGTTCACCGCTGTATTTGACTATGGCCCGGATAATGACAAAACGAAAGGCTTCCAGGTGCTGTATTCTTCCCGGATGAATAATGAAGCGGGTGGCGTGAAGGAATACTACTACTCGAACGGGGGGATGATTAACCTCGATACGAACAAAATCTCGCCCGAAGGTGGTCTGGAAGCTAAATATGCCAAAGATATGAATATGCAGGCCAACCTTCTGCCAACCATGTCGCTCGGTGAAAGCGCGAAAATGGAAACCTCGGCTAATACCGGTGGTGACCCGATGACCTCGCTCCACATGCTGAATTGGATGAGTTGTGTCCGCAGCCGTAAAGAGCCGAATGCCCCAGCGCGGGTTGGTTTCAACCACTCGGTTGCCAACATCATGGCCACTACGGCCCTGCATACCGGCAAGCGTGTAACCTGGGATTCGACAAAACAGGATATGGTGACTAGCTAGGTTTATGATGTAAGATGTATGATATAGGATGTATTTTGGCACATACATCCTATATCATACATCTTATCTTACCAGCGCTGCACCGACCTGACAACTCAGGCATTTTTTAACGGCGCAGAACTCGTTGTACAGTTCAATAGCCGCCTGCGAATCGAACGCTGTGCGAATCCCTAGCCCAAGGGTTTCCCAGTTTTCGGTCAGGTGGTTTTTTTCTGGAGGCAATTGTTCAAGTAGCGTTATAGCCCGGTCGATGTAAGCGGGTTGCCCCCGGTGATGCGCATAGGCCGCCAGCAATGGAACAACCGTGTTGATTACAATATTTTCAGCCGCCAGTTGACCCAGCGCTGGCGCCCCCTTTTCCGTCTCCTTGCCAAATCGGTAGTGCGTTTGCCAATAATCGGAGGGCGTAATCTGTAAAGATTTAACTAACCGATCCACCTCCGTTGTTCCCACAAAAAGCGAAAACAAACTACCCTGTTTGGTTAATAGACGAGCAAACTGGGCTAACCGGAGCGTCGGAAAATTAGCAGGTCGTAACCGGCCCCATTTCCAGGCATGAGGCATTACTTGCTTGTCGGCAAGGAGGTATTTAGCCGATAGAAACCGGTATTCTCGATGCAAAGCCTCTCCATAATCGTCGGGCTCATCGTCAGGTAACAAACCAGCCGTTCCAAATAGCATCGCTTCGGCTTGCAGCAGTACATCCCGGTGTTTAAGAATGGCTTTCAAGGGCAACGCCCGGCTCAGTTGCGCCATGGGATCTGTATTAATTTTGAAACCCATGTTGGCGGCCAGTACTCGATAAGCCGTCTCCTCCCAATCCCCGTTTGTTTCTTTAACGATTTCCTGAACCCCGACGGCCTTCCGTTCCAATCGCTGCATCATGGCTTTATCCAGCATTGATGTAAGCCGTAGTGGTGATGCAGACTTAAACTGGCTTGCGCAGGGAATAACGTCCGTCGATTCGTTAAGCGCCTGATAGCGAGTCAGTATGGCAGGGTCAGTCAGCGGACCAAGCTCCAGTGTAGGCAATGGCATTCCATCGACCCGATCCACCCGACGGCTATTTATTGCCCGATCATCCTGCCAGACGACGTGTAGGATAACGTTATCGTATGCCCGGTCGTGCTGGTGGCGATGTGCCAACCAATCGGATGTTCGGATATGCATTTCTACAGTACCGACCCATTCTACGTTGGCAATGAGTATGCGGGCATTTATAAAATCCGGTCCGGCATTATGATTTCGAAAGCCCGTGTGTAATACCTGCACCACATCACCATCGGTAGTTGTCAGGTTGGTTTTGGCGAAATACTGGTATTGCCAGATGAAATACAGAAAAGCTTCAGGCACAGAACAATAGCTAATAAGTAACAACAGACACTGATTGGACAAGCAATATAAACACAATCAGCAAAAATGCTACCTAATATCCACA
This sequence comes from Spirosoma radiotolerans, assembly GCF_000974425.1. Taxonomy (NCBI): domain Bacteria; kingdom Pseudomonadati; phylum Bacteroidota; class Cytophagia; order Cytophagales; family Cytophagaceae; genus Spirosoma; species Spirosoma radiotolerans. The sequence continues at coordinate 1,437,681 of NZ_CP010429.1, read as the reverse complement.
TTCATTAGTGATCACCCATACTGGCTATCGTATACTGGACAGGTGTTGAGCCATTTCCTGCTGCAACTGTTTCGCTTCGTCTTTGGCCCGCTCGGCAAAATCGGTTCCACTTGAGGCATACAGAATACTTCTCGACGCATTTACCAGTAACCCACCCGACTTTGTTAACCCCAGACGTGACACATCGTCCAGACTGCCTCCCTGGGCACCCACTCCCGGCACAAGCAGGAAATTATCGGGCGCCAGCTTCCGGATTTGCTCCAGTTCATTCGTCTGAGTGGCCCCTACAACAAACATTAACTGATCGGGGGTTGCCCAGGTCTGGGCCGTACGGATGACCGCTTCAAATAACGCCTGATGACCTAATGGCCCGCGTTGTAGTTGCTGACGCTGGAAATCGGCGCTTCCCGGGTTTGATGTTAGTGCCAGTAAAATAACCCATTTCCCGTCGTAGGCTAAAAAAGGAAGTACAGAATCACTGCCCATATACGGCGCTACCGTAACCGAATCGAAGGATAGGCCAGCCGCTGTTAGATCAAAAAATGTGCGGGCATACAAATCGGATGTATTGCCAATATCGCCCCGTTTGGCATCGGCTATGGTAAAGCAGTTTTCAGGGATGTAGTCCAGTGTTTTTTGAAGACTCTCCCACCCGGCTGGCCCCTGCGCTTCGTAGAACGCAATGTTCGGTTTGTAGGCAACAGCAAGGTCAGCGGTTGCGTCGATGATGGCTTTATTAAAGGTAAAAACGGGATCGGTTTCTGTTCGTAAATGCGAAGGAAGTTTACGAGGGTCAGTATCCAACCCAACACACAAATAAGACTGTTTTTGAAAAATCTGATCGCTTAATTCCGAATAGGTCATGCTCATACGCCCGGCCAGACGCTAAAATGATTCTGCTCAAAAGTACAACTTATGGACCAGTTTCATAAATTTGTCCATAAGAGAACTACCATTACGTAACACACCTGGATTATGCACGTTCGGCAAACAGCCATTGAGGGTTTAATTGAATTAACTCCACGCGTATTTGAAGACGAGCGCGGCCATTTTTTTGAGTCATACAACAAGCCGCTTTTCGTGTCGCTGGGCTTACCAATGGATTTTGTGCAGGACAATCAATCCTTTTCCGTTAAGGGCGTTCTGAGGGGGCTGCATATGCAAAACGAGCCATTTGCACAAGGTAAATTAGTTCGGGTCATTACGGGGCAAGTCCTCGATGTGGCCGTGGATTTACGGCCCGACTCCCCCACCTTTGGGCAGTATGAGGCCTTTTTGCTGGATGCTAAAATTGGCAATATGGCCTACATACCAGAAGGCTTTGCCCATGGCTTCGTTGCCTTAGAAGACAGTATTTTCAGCTATAAATGCACGAATATTTACAATAAAGGAGCCGAGTCAGGCATTATCTGGAATGACCCCGACCTGAATATAAACTGGGGTGTTACCAACCCTATTGTTTCCGAGAAAGATCAGGATTTGAAGCCGCTTCGGGATGTATTTCCACACGTGGTGGTTTAATAAAATGGCGCACAAAGGCTATTGATCAGACAGCCTTTGTGCGTTACTTCTCATACATCTCCTCCAGCACTTTTCGGCCAACCTTCCGGGCCGAAAGCGGATTTTGCCCGGTTACCAGTCGCTCATCAACTTCTATATAAGGCAGAAAGGGAATTAAGCTTTTACTATAGATCGCTTTTTTCTGCCGAAGTAAGTCTTCCAGTAGAAAGGGCACTTCTTCATCCAGCCGGACAAGTTTCTCCTCCATGTTCGAAAAGCCCGTTAGTTGCTTGCTATCAATCAGCAGTGAGCCATCTGATAGTGTTACATTCAGCAAGGCGCTCACTCCGTGACACACAGCAGCCACCATACCTCCCTTTTCATAGATTTGGCGTGTAATCGTCTGTAAAGCCGGATTATTAGGAAAATCCCACATAGTGCCATGGCCGCCAGTGAAGTATATAATCTGGTATGAAGCCGGATTTACGTCGTCGATGCGGATTGAGCTCTCTAGCTTAGCCCGAAAGGTGGGATCATGATACCATTTTTCATTTATAGCATCACGGCGATCAATGCTTTTCTCATCAATAGGCACAGGTCCACCGTTTGGGCTGGCGATGTCGTAGGGCAGGTTGCGGCCTGCCAACTCATCATAAAAATGCGTCGCTTCACTTAACCATAGCCCCGTTTTATGCGGCTTTGTCGGATAATCTGTATGATTCGTGCAAACGATGAGTGCACGGTAGATAGGGTCCATAGCATAAAATGACGTTCGGGCCCATAAGTTCGAGGTTTACCGGCAAACTTCAAACCTTAAGCCATAAACGACATTCGCCAATGCAGAATAGACCCGGCTTGCCAAGCCGCAATCTGATCCGGGCATGAGACCTGTTTTTCATTAATACATAGTGAATAGTTGGCCAGATAATAAAAAGCATACTATTTGTTTGCCAAAATCAGTTATTTACTGGTGAAACCGAATGTATCCTTAGTATATTTGTTAATAAACCGTATACGTACTTAATTTATATGAAAACTATTACTTATAATTCGCTTCAAGCGGAACAAGCCTGGATGATAGTGTCGGATCAGCTTCAGCAACGGAATAATATGTTAGCGAAGAGCATTTCGCATATGGAGCGAAATCCCAGCGATTTGCCGATGGCCAGCCGACTGATTATGTTGCGCTACCATCTTAAAATGAGTTTACGACAACTCACCCAGGAAGCCCGTCAACAGAAGAAAACGACAAAGCAGGATAATCGGCTGGCCGAGCAATGGATGCATGTGCATCAGTTATTTTTTCTGTTGCGGCAAATTGATAGCGAACTTGGCCGGGCCACTATGGAGAATACAATACTCCGCTCATGGCTGGAATCACTTGAAGGACGTGTTTACCGGTCAGCACTGGTGCATTTGAATTAATATAGTTGAGACACATAAAGACAAAAACAAAGCCAGTGGAAATTTCCACTGGCTTTGTTTTTGTCCGGTGCCTATAGCGTTCTATTTCGCACGAACATACGTCAATCGTTTCACCGCAATGGGTGCGCAGCCCGGCACACAGGGCGCAACAGGTTCCTGAATAACTACCGGTTTGTCAACAATCGGTGGATCGATCGTAGGCTTGTCGGTTGGTCCATCCTTGGAAGTTGACAGCCATTCAAACTCTGCCCAGCCATCTATCTTTGGCCCTTCAGGAATCGTTGCAAACACAATTTGTCCGATGCTATGTTCCAGCCAGTTATCATTTCCGCTAAGGTTTATTTCATACGTATGAAACTCCCCGTCATTGATAATTGGAAAATCCATAAACCTATCGCCCGTACCATATATGGTTTGATCTTCGCTTCGGCGCCATCTAAACCGGATTTTGTCATTCTGTGTTTTGAACGCTGCCCGCAGATATAGTTTAGGGTTTGCCCGAGCATTCCAGAAGCCATAAGGTGACGATATAGCGATATTATTCTCCACATCGTTCAGATAAATATGAAGCTTACCGTTGATGGGCAAGCCGGTATCCTGCGCATGACCATAGTACCAGCCTTTCCGGGAAGTGTCGAACCTGTAATTAATATTGGCGGCCAAACGGGGCTTATTATATACATACGAGCGAATCTCGTTCAGGTGCCCGACAATTAACTCATAGTCCCATTCATAAACCATATTGTAATCCAGGATTACCCGATTCGTAGCTGCAATGTAGGAGGCAACCGTGCTGAATTCGTCACCGCCCAGATCACTTCCAAAGTATCCTCTCTTCCACTCGTAGTTATCTTTTACATATAAACCGACCCCATACCCATTGTCATTGACAGAGGCCATCCAGGGCTCTGTTGGAAATACATCGCCAAAGATTGTCGTACTCGGAGGCTGTATACGTTCCAGATGCAGGGATCCATTTGTATATGGCGAATTATCCTTATAAAACCACATATTGTGGTAATCACCATTCAGATAAGCACAGGGAAACTCCTGCTGACGAGCCTCATACTGCGTTTTGTCGGAACGGTTCATGACTACTTTAGCATGAACCTTCACTACATTCCCCTCCAAACGAATCCAGTGTTCAATGGTGGCTTCACCTGGTTCATTGTTTAAGGCGAACTGTTTGGGGATCGTTTTTACGTATAATTGATTCTGCTGCTTTTCGAGCGTGACGACTTGGGATACATTTCCATGCGAATCGCCAGCCTGAATAGGGTCCCAACCAAGATTGGACCAGCCTGTCGTTGATTTCTCTGAATAATTAGCAGGCCCACTATAAAGCGCAATCTGCACTTGACGACCAAGATCGGGATTATTGACCATGTTGTTGGTGCTTACCAGCCCGCCATGATTGTCGAGAAAGGCCAGGTACGTAATAGCACCACCATAGTTAGCGTTGACCCCCACTCTAATCTGTCCGTTCTCTATGGTCTGAAGTCCATCTACCGCTCTTCTTAGCGGGGAATAAACTTTTAAGCCGCTCGTAGTTGGCGTATGAGGCTGCGCATTGAGCAAGCCTGATAAAAGGATACCAGCAACAAAAAATGTATATTTTGACGCAATAAAGTTACAAAACAGGATTCGGGTCATACGAGCAGTACGATTTGGTGTACTTGGTTACCCTCAATCAAATAATATGCCAAAGATAAGTAACGCATTATAAGAGGGCCAATTACGTTGTCAACTGCTTCAGTTATTTCATCAACTGCTTCAAAGCGACATCCGACAAGTTACCGGATTGAATCAGCAATCGATAGCGAAAGGTAACCGATTGTCTCGCCGGTAGCGTGTAGTTCATGGCAGCGGCTTTTCCATTGCTGAAGATAGACGGCCCTAGCGGATTGGCCGCAAATAAGCCATATCCTCTGGCATGCCAGTAGGTCGGATAGCCAATATTATTGGGATTGTCCATTAACACCAGGGATACCGCTTCAGTACCAACCGTGCCGGTGAGCTTCGTCCATGGAGCACGGGTTCCCCAGACCGCATCACCTTCTACTCCCTCGCTGGTGCGGTACATGCCCGTTACCCCGGCATTGTCCAGAACTGGTACTTTCGTAGCAACTCCCTGTGCATCGGTAAAGACTTCTGGTTTGGTAGATGGCTGTTCGAGCTGGCGGGCAAGGCGCAAGGCAATCAGCCCTTCTTTGTTGTCTTTGAAAACTACTTCTTTGTCAGCGGCTTTTAAAGTGGTAATCCGGTCAATAATCCGCTTGTCGGCACCTGCGCCAAACTGATAAGTGGTTGTTTCCTGAAGCATGACCTTGCCGTCTTTGTCGAGCCAGTCGGCGGTAACCACCAGTTCAGCTTTGTCTTTACCACTTTTCATGGATTTTACCCCCGTATGTACAATGGTGCCAAAAGGACCTTTGTGCTCGGGACCTACTTCGATGGAGTTGTTCCAGAAATCATGCCCGTTTACGTCGCCATAGTTGAACCACATACCCACATGGTGCGGGTGGTCAATGCGCTCACCGGGCCGGGGGTCCAGCGGCCAGCCACGGGTTATAAAATTCCCACCAGCAGAAAGAATTGGGTACAGAACGGGTTTCTTCAGAACCGTTGGGCCCGGATAAATATAGGCGGTAAAGGGCTTCCCATCTACGGTGACAGTTACCTTCTTCTGGGCTTCATTGTGTGTAAGCTGAATTTGGTTTGATTGAGCCCAACTCGTCAGCATAGCGCCAACGAATAAACAGGAGAGGAAGAAATAGCGCATTGGATCGTTCGTTAGTCAATTGTATAAACTACGGTCAAAAAGAGGCATCTAATAAAAACAGCCCCAGCCTGAAAAGCCGGGGCTACCTAAATGCTACTGAGTAAAGCAAGACAAAAGCGTACGCCCTTAATTTCCCAGCAAAATTTTGTTCGTTACGTCCTGATCGATCGTTATATATCCCGGATAGTTAACTTGCTTACCCAGCAAATCCAGCGTTGGTTTAATCCGGATTGTCAGTTTAGACGGTTGCGTACCACTGGCGCCCGATAAATTCTGCACCAGTTGCGTAAACGCATCGCGCGTTTTGCTATCCGTCAATAACTGATAAGCGTTGGTGTTCAGGCGAACGGGTACGCGTGTTCGTCCGCCACCGGGCTGCACCTCTATTCGCTGATTCAGAAATCCATTGAACAACTCCTGCCCGGCAAGCAAAATCCGGTATTCCAACTGGTTGATACCAGCCAATTTATTGGTTGGGTTGGTAATATCAATATTCAGACGAGCATCCAGCGGCACATTGCGGGTGAGCAGCCCCGTGGCCAATCGCGGATAACGTGCGGGATTTATGTCTTCCAGCTTCTTCAACTGCCGAACATCGATACCAGCCAGATAAATACTATCGGCTGAAGCAATTGTGTACCGGCAATCACCGAGGGTTTTGGCCTGGGAAATCTGTTTATTAACACTGCACTGGCTGAACAGTAAGGGGAGTGCTACTACGATGAAAGCAAGGCTTTTTTTCATGTCTACCATTTAAATCGTTTACCTATAAACCTTCGACAATGGGTAAAGGGTTTGGTTTAATTAAGTTTAACGAACACCATTTGTGCCCGGTCGGCTTTAGCCACCTTCTTCCGGAAGTCGACCCAGTCGCTATAAGCGGCAGGTAAAAAACGGCCTCCATGCATCGTTATTTGACGAACATAGGTCATCCGGTCACCATTTACCGTCAGTTGCGCCGTATATCGACCGAATTTCGAGTCGATCTCAACTGGCGGTATGGTATATTCGGGGGCGTATCCCTTTGGAATCTGGTACGTAATGGTATCGCTGTCCTCATAATTGTAGTTCGCCCCTAACTCGATAGCCGCCCGACGAGGTTGCAGTTGTGGCGTTGCCTGCGACAAAGCAGACATTAGATTCAAAGGTAGGAAAAGCCTCGTTCCGCTAGCTGTTGCTAAACGGCGAACGGTTAGTCCCAACGTTTCAATAACAACCGGTACGTCCCCGCTCTGTTCCTGATACGTAAACGTATTTAGCTCGAAGGCCGGAATGCGGATGCGTTTAAGAAGCCAGGTACGCTGATCGTCATGACTCAGCCGATGCAGTACGCTGGCATAGTCATCTTGCTGAAGCCCCGTATAGCGTGTTCTCACATCGGCCGTAGCATCGCCCTGTTCGGTCAGGGTAATCGCAATTCGTCGCTGTTGAAGGTTATTTGCTGAATGGTATGCGGGTGTTTTTATCAATTGGCCGCCATCAGGCTGAATAAGGAGTACGTGCCTATTGCCGGTAAAATCGCCAACATAGCCCGCCGGGCTGTGCCCATCGGTACATTCCAGAAAGAGCGTATCACGCTTATCGGGCACACATAGAATGACGTGGTTAAACTGAAAACTCGGAAAATCGACCAGCAAGTCAGGCTCACTATCGCCCGCTCGTACCAGTGCCGGATAAGCCGTAACCCCAATAGCCTTCAGCAAAGCCTGCGTATAGTTCGTGAGCGCTTTACAGTCGCCGTATTTACTGGCAGCTACCTTATCGGCTTCAATGGTTTGCCAGCCACCAATGCCAAGCTGAATGCTGATGTACCGCGTCTGATCCTGTACATATTTATATACTTTTTGCACTTTCCCCAAGGTACTCTTCTCGTTTTTCGTCAATTCCAGCACGCGCTGTCGCAATTCTTCGGGAATACGATCACGACCGGTATTCAGTGTGTGGTAGAATTGGCCCAACTCCTTCCAGGTCGTTAAATGCCCTTTGTAGTCCTGAACATCAAAATCGATGGGAGCCGTATACACAATCGGCAGCTGTTCCCGCGCCGGGGGCGACAATGGTTCAAATTCGACCGCTGGTCGATCCGCCACTTTCCAGACATACGTTTTTCCGCCGTCGGCTAACGAGGTCAACGCAACCGGCGTTGGTATATTCATTTCCTTGTAGCGCAGTGCCAAACCAGGCGGCATAATGATCGTGAACATAGCCTGTTCAACGGCCAGATGCTCCTCGTTCTGTGGTATCCAGGTCGGATAAAACATCAGGTTTCGCTCCGTCGTTTCCACCAGAAAGTCAACGGTGTAAGGGTAAGAAGGCTGTTTCGGAAACGACGCGACTTTGATTCGCTGATCATCGAAGAGATTATAGTCCGTATAGGTGCTATTATCGTCGATATCTCCTTTCTTTAGTTTCTTGATCAATTTGCCATCAGCATCATATAAAGTACCTTCCAGACTGGTCACTTTCGAGAGTTTATCATAGCCGACTACTTTTTTAGCCTGATCGTCGCCCCGCTCATCCAGGATGGTCACTACAGTATGAATCCGTTGAGTAGCCTCCCCCACGGACTTTACCGTAAACGTTGTTTCATGCCTGCGCACTACAGCATGGGCATTTTCTTTCAGGGCAGACGGCAGCGATCCAGACTGGTATTCGATCTGTGCCTGTGCCACCTGGTTTATGAACAGAAGCAGTAAAAGATGTTTTTTCATCACGCGTTTATTTCTTCTCCGCTATATCGATCCGTTTCAAAACAACCTGCTCGGCGTGTTTTGCCACAATCCGGCTGAACAGCTCCCGCAGTGGACCATATTCGTTGGCCAAAAACTGTGTTTTACGTAGTAAAATACGGCTCATCACTTGCAGCTGATTATCCGCATTAACCGCTACCTGATATAAAAAACGGCCGCCGTTTTCGGGTAAAACCATGGAGATCGATTTAGGCATTTCTTTTACCTGAAATCCTTTTGGCAGCGTGTACGTGGCAGAAAACGTCTCATCGATCAGTACTGCAAAGTCAACCGGATAAAGTCGATCAACTTCCTTAAATGGGTTATTGCCATGGGCTTCGGTTAGCATCGGCCGAAAATAAAGGCGATCTCCGGCTCTGCCACAAGCTTCGGGAATGGTAATTGTATACGTTTCATTAAAGGAGCGACTCGTTTCATCGGTCCCCGAAAAGTCTGCTTTTTCAATCTGCCAAGCCGTCCGTTTTTTCTGCACACTCTCCAAATAGTTCGTTTTTCCCTCCACGTTGAACAGCTTCCGACTACGCAACGCACTGTAGCCACCATGCGAAAGAACAAGCGTGCCAGACACGTCGCCATCGCTAGCGAGCGTGTACGAACCGGTATGAACATCAATGTCGCGTTCTACGGGCATCAGTGATATAAAGCGGGACTTCGTTGGATGCACAAGCCGACCGGTTCCGTTCAGACAGTGGACGGGCAACACACCAGGTGCCAGATAAACATCGGTGGCATCAAGCAGCATGTCTTTTCCGCCAACGGACACGTGGGCAACTACATAATTGAATTTCTTCAGTAAAGCATACAGTTCGCTGATGCGGCCGTGGGAGCGAGTGCTGAGAATGACTGGATTAGCGTCAATATCCATCTCCCGAAGCAAGGCGATCAGCATCAGGTTAATATCGGCCGCATCACCTTTCTTTTCATCAAATACTTTTTTGATATTGCGCGACCAAAGCGCAGCTTCCTGATTCCACTTTATGGTCTGACGGATATAGTCATAAGCGGCAGTAATGCGGCCCAGCGTGTCCGGATACTGACTAACCAGCGCTTTTGCTTTGTCGCGCAGGAAAGACGCCCGTTTAAACTGCCCGCCAAAGTCCGCATCGCCAAGCAGGGTTTTATCCATGGCCTCCCAACCCACAGAAATATTAGTGGTTATGGGGACAAGAGCCCCCGGCAACTGATAACTGGCCAGTTCAAACTCAATCTTGGCCATGTAATCGTCGTCAGTGGTAATATATGCTTCGTTGCGAAACGCCGGAACGTTGCCCATTGCAAATCGATAGGCGGATGCTCCTACGGCCCCCTGACCTGGTAACAGGTCTACGGTGGTTGGTTTACGGGTATTGACCGTCATGGGCACATACCCAGTTTGCATTATTTTATAGTAGAAATAATCAGGTATGGTAATGCGGTATTCGCTCCAGTTAACGGGTATACGCTGCTGAAACCGCCACGTTTTAGGATTGTAACTGACACTGAATGGTGTACGCACCGTGTACCGATAGTCAATAATAGAACCCTCCCGCACATTGGGCAGGGTGTACTTTTCTATCCAGAACTGATCCGATGCCCGTTCGGTAAAATGGCCCGTTTTATTCAGTTGGTCAATCGACACATTCCCATCGACAAGATTGTAGGTATAGCCCTCGAAATCGGTAATCATTTCGTGCTGTCCCGTTTTGCCACGGCGGGCTACCAGTTCGATGGTGGCCCGATCATAGGCTGATTTTTTTCGTATCTGCAGCCTGACGTGGTAATGAGATACCAGCCATAAATTGCCGCTGTTATTATCAAAGGTGACCTCACCATAATCGTACAGCGCTACGGCTTCAGCGGTAGAATCTGTGGTGACGTTCAGAAACTGATCGGGGATAATCTGACCGAATTTAATGGCCGGGGCAGGGTCTTTTTCTTTCGCTTTTTGGGCAAACCCAGTGGATAGCCCCATAAAGGCAATGACAACCGTCAGCAGGACGTGCCGGTTAAACAGGAAGGTGAACATATGTGGTGGGTAAATGTACGCTAACAGGGAAGCAATATATTAGTTAAATGATCAATTCACACTATATCATGGACGTATATACATTTTGTGGTAGGCATGCAGACTATCCCCGGATGATTCAGCTACCCATTGGCCTTCTGCTAGGGCTATCAAAATAGTCCCTGAATGTTTTATCTTTGCTCAGTATACACCCACAAGTTTAATGGATAAGCTCACCGCCGACGATCTCGTTTACGGCTACATAAATGGTATTTTCCCTATGGCCGACGCCGACGGTACGCTTTACTGGTACGCGCCAGATCCCCGTGCGATTATTCCGCTGGCTACTTACAAACCAGCCAAATCGCTTCGTCCGGTTCTTAATCGCAATCAATTCGAAGTTCGTATTAATACCGCCTTTAAGGAAGTGATGCATTTCTGTGCGATTCCCCGCTCTGACGATGACAGTGTCTGGATTTCGGAAGAAATTATTGATGCCTACACCGAATTGCACCAGATGGGCCTCGCACACAGCGTAGAAACGTATATAGACGACAGGTTAGTGGGTGGCCTCTATGGCGTGGCGCTGGGCAGTGCTTTTTTTGGTGAATCCATGTTCAATAGGGTGAGTAATGCCTCCAAAGTAGCCTTCCATCACCTGATTCTGATTCTCCGCCAGCAACACTTTACCCTGCTTGATACCCAGTTTATCAACGACAATGTTCGGCGGTACGGGGCCATTGAAATTCCCAAAGCCGACTACCTGAAGCAACTTAAAGCCGCCCTACGCCAAAAAGCTCGTTTTGTGGAACCAGTACCCACGATTAAAAAGAACCCATCCAGGTGAGTAGCGCGGTGATGCGGCATTGGTCCGTATCTTTGCCGCCATGACAAAGCCCGTTCTTGTACTTAAATTTGGTACGGCGTCCATCACTAAACCCAATGGCGAGCCAAACGAACCCGTAATGGTTGACATTGCGCGACAGGTGGCCGCCTTGCATCCCTATTATCGCATTGTGCTGGTATCGTCGGGGGCCGTTGGTGCTGGCAAATCCTTAATTCGCGAATATCGGGGGGATATTACGCAACGAAAAGCCGCAGCCGCGGTTGGCAACTTGCTATTGCTCAATCAGTATTCCCGTTTTTTTTCTATTTATGGCATTTCTATTGCCCAAAGCCTGTGCGAACGGCATCACTTTGCCAATCGGGATCAGTTTCTGCAACTAAAGCAGACGTATGAAGAGCTCTGGGCCAATGACTTGATTCCGATTGCCAACGAAAACGACGTGGTCAGTAACCGCGAACTCAAATTTTCGGATAACGACGAACTGGCCACGCTCATTGCAGTTGGTTTTGGGGCCGAAGCCTTGATGCTTTGTACCTCCGTAGGTGGCTTGCTGGATGCCAACAATCAGATAATCAGGCAGGTTTCCGACTTTGATGAACGTGTATTCGGTGTTGTCCGGACCGATAAATCATCACTGGGATTAGGCGGCATGGCCTCGAAACTAACATTTGCCAAACTGGCAACCCGGATGGGTATTCGGGTCGTTATTTTCGGATTGAGCGAACCGGATAGCATTAGCCGGGCGTTACGCCATGAACTTGGTACTGAATTTACCCCACAGGCTACAGCCCTCTCGGCCCGCAACCGGTGGCTTGGCAGTGGCAGTCTGGCCGTTGGTCGTATTCAGATCGATGCGGGTGCTGTTCGGGCCTTGCAGCAACGACGCAGCCTGCTGGCCGTAGGGGTCAGAACCATCGTTGGCGAATTTGCAACGGGCGAAATGATCGAAATCATTGCCGAAGATCAAACAACGGTGGCCGTAGCCCGCGCCCGGATTTCGTCTGAAACACTGGCGCAACAGCTTAACCAGCAAAACGTTGAGGTTGCCAATGCAAATGATATTGTACTTTTGTAATCATGACACCTATTACACCCCTTCTCCAGGCCACTCAACAGGCCGCAGCCATCGTTCGGCGGCTGAGCCCAGCTCAAAAGACCGACATGCTCAACCGGCTGGCCGATGTACTGGCCGAAAACACCACTGCGATTCTGGCCGAAAATCAGAAAGACCTCGACCGAATGCCGACGTCTGATCCAAAGTATGACCGACTGAAGCTAACGGCAGCCCGCGTGGCCGATCTGTCATCAAGTCTGCGTCAGGTAGCTGTTTTGCCCGACCCAGCGAATGAAGTGCTGTTGGAACGTGGCATTGAGCAGGGTCTTCAGCTTAAGAAAATTACCGTACCACTGGGTGTTGTGGGTGTTATCTATGAAGCGCGTCCGAACGTAACCGTCGATGTGGCATCGGTCTGTTTGCGGTCGGGGAATGCCTGTGTCCTGAAAGGCGGCAAAGAAGCCGACTTTTCCAATCGGTATCTGATTAGCCTTATTCAGGGCGTATTGGTTGAATTTGGCGTACCGAAAGCCGCCGTGACGCTGCTCCCCCCCGATCGTGCGGTTGTCAATGAACTACTGACGGCTACACGCTACGTGGATATTATTATTCCGCGCGGTTCGGAGTCGCTGATCCAGTTCGTCCGCAAAAACTCGCTGGTGCCCACCATCGAAACCGGTGCCGGTGTTTGCCACACCTACGTTGAAGAAAGTGCCGATCTGGATAAAGCCGTTGCCATTGTTGTCAATGCCCGCGTTTCCCGGCCGTCGGTCTGTAACTCACTCGATTGTGTGCTGGTCGATGAAACCATCGCCGACCAGTTTCTGCCCATGCTAACCGCCGACTTTGCCAAATGGAATGTTGAAGTCTTCGCCGATGAAACGGCGTACCCAATCTTTGAAAAAGCGGGTTACACGAATCTACAGCACGCCCAACAGGAAGATTTCGGCCGTGAGTTTTTAGACTATAAATGTGCCGTAAAAGTGGTAACTGGTCTGGACGAAGCGCTTTCCCACCTTCAAACGTATTCTTCGCGCCATTCAGAAGCCATCCTGTCGCAGAATCAGGCACTGATTAATCGGTTTCTGTTCGAAGTGGATGCAGCTGCGGTTTACGCGAATGCCTCCACTCGGTTTACCGACGGCGGGGTATTTGGCCTCGGTGCCGAAATTGGCATCTCTACCCAGAAGCTCCACGCCCGTGGTCCGTTTGCCCTCGAAAAGCTGGTAACCGAAAAATGGATTGTTGTGGGCGACGGTCAAGTACGGTGGTGATTTCCGGTTTATCGCAGCTTTAGTTTGTTAAAGGCAGCCAATAAATACGCATTACTTTGTTGGCTGCCTACTGTCTGCACACTCAAATGTATACTATCCCAATACCAGATAAAAGATATTAACACTATTTATATACCATAGTTATAGTTTACTTAATAGATCATTTACTTTTATCAGAATTTACAACCGACCATTCTGGCTTCATGATAGACACCTTTACCGCCATTTTTGGCGATTTAGCGGATGCGTACGTGAAAGTACACAATCTAATTCCAGATGATAATACGCATCTCTTCAGGATATCTTCGGTAGGACCTTATCTTGATCTACTACCCATGTTATCCATTTTCCAGACTCACGGCGTCACCCTTGATCGTTTCATTGTTGAAGCTACTCCGGAGGGTGTTACCGTAGCGGTGCTGGTTCGCGATAGCTCTCTCACTTAATCGCCCACCAACTTTCGGTCAAGGTGATGTAGCTGAAAAGAAAACCCTTAGTTTAACTCTATGCGCCCCATCACTGTCCAGATTCCGCTCCCCTGTCCCGAACGCTGGGACGATATGCAACCAACCCAACAAGGCCGGTTTTGTGCCAGTTGCCAGAAAACAGTCGTCGATTACACGGCGCTTTCTGACCAGGAATTGGTTAGACGTCTTAGCCGATCTTCCGAAGTAGGCTGCGGGCGTTTTCGGGATGACCAGTTAAACCGGCCATTGGTTCCGTCAACGGTGGGCACTGCTCAGGCCTGGCGTCGGTGGATAGGCCTATTGACAATGAGTTTATTGGGCTGGCAAACGGCCAAAGCGCAACTAAGCCAAAGCAGCAATTCCGCACATGCTGCTTCGGCTCGCTCAACTTCCGTTCAAACTGACTCCAGCACAATCCCAGGGCCTAGTCAAAAGGTCACCGATTCAGATAAAAAATGGACGATCCGTGGACGAGTGATGAGCCTCGATTCGAGTGGAAACCTTGTTCCTGTTCAGGGAGCTAACGTTGCCATTGGACGACTGGCGGATTATCAGCAAACAGAAACAGATAGTGCTGGCCTGTTTGAACTGGACATTCCCTCTCAACTGTTTGTTTCGGAGATGACGGCCAGGGCTTATGCGCCCGACCATATTCCAAAGTCAATTTCATTTAACGCATCACCGTCAATCACGAGCTATGTTCTTGACGATATCATCGTACGTAGGCTAAGCCGATTAAAGTTCGCGTCAATCAGCGGAGGTGTAGTCTGTGTTATCAAGTCACCTTCCCGCTGGCAAAGATTCAAGCGTAGCTTATTTCACTAGCTTTTCTTGCTCCTAATATCCGTACCAGTCTCCCCACCATTTTTGTAAACTCCGCCGAATCTCGGCTTCACGGGCGTTATGGCCGGGATCGTAAAGTCTGCGCCCTTTCAACTCATCAGGCAGAAAGTTTTGGAGCGCAAAGTTGCCTTCGTAGCCGTGCGCATACTGATACTCCTTTCCGTAGCCAATCTCTTTCATCAGCTTCGTAGGGGCGTTTCGTAAGTGCAGGGGAACGGGCAAATGCGCCGTTTGCTCCGCCAGCGCAATGGCTTCATCAATAGCCACATAACTCGCGTTACTCTTAGGCGACGTTGCCAGGTACACCGCCACCTGCGACAGAATAATCCGGCCTTCCGGCATGCCAATCGACCGAATGGCCTGTACGGCTTCCGATGCCATAATCATGGCCGTAGGGTTGGCGTTGCCAATATCTTCCGAAGCCATGATCAGCATACGGCGGGCAATAAAGACCGGATCTTCACCGGCCACGATCATGCGCGCCATCCAGTACAAGGCTGCGTTTGGGTCGGAGCCACGCAGGGACTTAATAAAGGCCGAAATTATGTCATAATGCTGCTCGCCTGATTTATCGTAGCGCGCAATATTCTGTTGGGCAACGGCGGTTACACCCTCGTCGGTAATAATTAACGGATCAGCAGACACGTGCGCCGAAGCCACCAGTTCAAGCAGATTAAGTAATTTACGTCCATCGCCACCAGACAGTCGCAATAACGCATCGTATGATTCGACGGTAATTCGTTTCGACTGGAGGAAGGTATCCTGCGCAATGGCCCGGTCGATAAGCTGAATCAACTCCTCCCGATTAAGCCCTTCCAGCACGTAAACCTGGCAACGGGATAGCAGGGCGCTGTTTACTTCAAAAGAGGGATTTTCTGTCGTAGCGCCGATGAGTGTAATCTGACCTTTTTCGACCGCCCCGAGCAGAGCGTCTTGCTGGCTTTTATTGAATCGGTGGATTTCATCGATGAACACTACCGGCGAAAACAGGCCGCCCGGACGACTTAACACCTCCCGAATTTCCTTAACGCCTGAATTGATAGCGCTTAAGGCAATAAAAGGGCGCTTAACAGCCTCGGCCAGTAACAACGCCAAGGTTGTTTTGCCAACGCCCGGTGGCCCCCACAAAATCATGGATGGTAAACGTCCTGATTCTACGGCTCGCCGGAGGGCACCCGACGGGCCAATGAGTTTGCGCTGTCCAATTACATCATCCAAAACGCGGGGACGAACCCGCTCAGGTAAGGGCGTTGAGTCTGTATTCATTCAGCGAAGTTACCCGAACCACGGAGTCTTTACAAGACATAAACTGGTTATCCATCCGCTACACCGACCTACTGTACAGAAGTGCTTGAGCGGTAATTGGCAGGGTTAAGTTGGACACCGGACAGCGCCCGGAAAATGACAAATAAAAATCCCGATAATTGGCTGGCAGCTATCGGGATTAGAAAAGTCGAGGGTTATACAGCGTCAGAGTGACACATTTTCAAGCGTGACATACCGCTTGAGGTTGCTCATAGCGCCGAAGATCAGGTTATAAACGGATTGGATATTGATTTCCATGAGTGAAGAAATTTCCTCATTACTCATGTTTTGGAAGTACCGCAGGTGAACGGCTTCACGCTGACGGCGGGGAAGTTTGTCGAGCGCCTGATGCAGACAATCCGTCATGTACGAATCTTCTTCATGAGCAATCAACAGGTTTTCGTGCGATGGGTCAGCCCCAGGCAACGTATCGCCAACGCGCCGACCATTGATCATGTCGTCCTGACTAACTAATTTCTGCTCAGCCGTTAAGTGCCGAACCAGCTTGCGTTTGATGGATGCCATCAGGTAAAAACGTACGGAGGTTGTTGGCCCGATGGTCGTACGGTGTTTCCACAATTCAACAAATAGGTCGTGGATGCAATCTTTAATTAAGGCGCGGTCAGTAGCAAAGTGAGCGCAGTAGTGGTAGAGGGTTTGAACATAATTTTGGTACAATCGGGCAAACGCATTTTCATCGCCACCGCGAAACTGATTCCAGAGGGTTTCGTCGTCGGGGCCGGTTTGGGAGCGTGAGCGAGCCATAGTCGGGATGTGAAAGATTAAGGTTAGGAATAGCCTTGAGGAGTGTAAACCTACCCATAAAAAATAGAATTTAAAATAGTTAGCAAATAAAATTTTTTAGTGGGGTCATTTCACTATTTGAAGAGGGGTAAATTCAAACGTTTGCCCATCGAATAATCCTTTATCACTCAACTTTAGCGAAGGAATAACAAGTAACGCCATGAAGGATAGGGTCATAAAAGGAGCCGTCAGGGTACTCGCTAACACGTGCTTGGCAAACTGGTCCAGAGCCGCATATTGATCGGCGACCTCATACCCATCTGCATCGGTCATTAGCCCCGCCACCGGCAGCGGCAGCAACATGGACACGGGCGCCTGTGTGTTATGGCTCGCCCCCACGGCCGACAAGCCACCTTTCGCTTCGATGACCAGATTAACGGCCCGGCAGATACTTTCGTCATCGCAGCCAACGGCTGTAATATTATGCGAATCGTGCCCAACAGACGAGGCAATGGCACCCTGTTTCAGTCCCACATTTTTAATAAAGGCGACGGCCGGGGGCGCATTCTGGTACCGATTAACCACAACCAGTTTCAGGATATCGCGGTCCGTGTCGGGTACTATTTCTCCATTTTCGATTCGGGCCTCCTCCTGTAACTCGTTCGTAATGAGCTGCCCATCCAGCGCTTCTATAACCCGAATAAGTGGCTTGCCTGCCGAAAGATCGACTTCTACGGCAAAGTCAGTCGGTGTTTTGGGCGAGCAGCTAAATTGATTAACGTGTTCACTTCGCCAATCCGGTATAGCCGACTGGCCATTCTGAGCGACGATTTCCCCATTGATTACGGTTTGCTCTACACGTAGTTCCGTCAAATCAGTGACCACAATGTAATCAGCGGGATCGCCCTCACGCAACAGCCCAACCGGCAACCGGTAATGAAGTACCGGATTCAGGCAGGCCGCCCGTAGGGTTTGCCAAAGCGAATGGCCTTTCTTCAACGCTCGTACCACCAACTGATTGATGTGCCCTTGGGCCAGGGTATCGGGGTGTTTATCGTCGGAACAGAACATGATCTGCGTTGGAAACTCGGCCAGCAGCGGGATCAGCGCTTCGAAATTACGGGCCGCGCTCCCCTCCCGAATCAGGATATTCATACCTCGTTGAGCCTTGTCCAAGCCTTCTTCGTACGTAAAACATTCATGGTCGGTGCTGATACCGGCATCCATATACCGCTGTGCGTCGTTGCCGGTCAGGCCGGGGGCATGGCCATCGACAGGCTTGTTGAACGCTTTGGCCAGGGCAATTTTAGCCATCATATCGGGGTCTTCGTGCAACACACCCGGAAAGTTCATGACCTCGGCCAGGTAGCCAATTTCCTTCATGGCCAGTAAAGCTCGCACATCCTGGGCGCTGATCGTCGCGCCGGCAGTCTCGAAGGGAGTGGCCGGAACGCAGGAAGGTGCCCCGAACATAAATTTGAACGGTACCCGACGGGCTTCGTCAACCATGTACTTGACGCCTGCAACGCCTAACACATTTCCAATTTCGTGCGGGTCCGATACGGTTGCTACTGTACCATGAACAACCGCCAGACGCGCAAACTGCGGAGGTGTCAGCAAGGAGCTTTCTACATGGACGTGCGCGTCCACGAATCCGGGCAACACATACGGCTCGCCGGGACGTTCGGCACCCAACCGATCGATCTGGGCGATGCGGCCATTTTCGACCGAAATCGTACCGTAAAAAATTGTCTGATCGAACAGATTCAGGATATTGGCGCTGAGCATGTATTAGATACGAATAAAGAGTTTCCGACGGTACATCCACCGAAGAATAAGGTAAAACAGGCCTAACGTAACCAGACCAACCAACAGTTGCTCGTAGGCAGGCCCGAGCAGCAGAAAGGGCCCTTGTCCCAGATGCGTGTAAAGCGACGTAATTATGAACCGGTCAATCAGATGCACCAGGCAGTAAATGGCAATTGAGTTCATGCCAACAACAATGAGGGGAAAGGCCCAGTCCCGCTTGTTGGCCACATCAATAAGGCTGTAGAAAAGAGCAAGCAACCAGAAACACCAGCCTCCACTGAACAACACCCAGGCGGGGGTCCAGATACGCTTCACGATCGGACAAATACCCGAAATGTGCAGAATCAGGCCAGCGGCTAGGCCAACGCCCCCAGCGATCAGAAATCGCTTTACAATCTCCCGTTGCGTCAGCCCCGACCGTAGCCACCGTCCAGCCACCAGGCCCAGCAACATCGTGCCCAGGGTTGGTATAAAACTGAGTGTGGCATACCCGCCCCCGTTGAAGAGGAACGGTTTTTCCCGGGGAAAAAGATTGAGAAACCAGGTATCAAACGCCCAGGCCAGATTGCTGTTTTTGTTAAAATGAGCCATCAGCCCGCTGTAATGCTCCGGCCAGTCTGCCGGAACGCCAACAGCAGCATACGGAAAATCAGGGCCGGGAGCAGGATAGAGAATAAAGGCCAGCCAATACCCAACCAGAATAGCAGCCAGCGCCATCCAGATGGTTCGGACGTTTGCTTTTCCCAGTAAAAACAGGAAGGGATAGCCAAGGCCAATTTGCGTCAGGGTGTCTTCAAAAGTAAAATTGGTTTGACTGGCGTGCGTTGACCGCAAAAAAATCCCCAGTAGGATCAGGATCAGCGACCGGCGTAATGCCCGCCCAAATTGCGCGGCTGGCGATTGGCCCAATCCGGCCCGGCTGGCCATTGAATACGGCAGCGCCACCCCGACCAGAAACGAGAACGACGGCTGGATCAGGTCGTGCAACGAGCAACCCGCCCAGGCAACATGACTTTGATGATGAGCCAGAAAAGCCCAGAAACCACTCGCAGGAAACGCTTCGTGCAGTTGCTCGAATTGCAGCATCTCGGCTGCCATTAATGTCATCACAAAGCCCCGATAGGCATCCATGGACATCAAACGGTTGGCTGTAAAGCCAGTTTGGGTAGTAGACAACGGTGGGGGCATGATTAAGGTAGGAATTCAAGTATCAAAACTTGGCATTGGCCGTCACATTCGCAATAGAGTTGAACAAAGTTTTTCGTGGAGGTGGTATATTTATGTCCGTTTCGACTTACCGATTTATACCTTATTCATTTTCAGATGCCTGCCCGTGTATTAAAAGTTCATCCTGCCGATAACGTCATTGTTGCGTTGCGTAATCTGGACGCCGGAGAACGAATTGAGTTTGATCATACAACCTACGACTTACCTTATGCCGTTGGCGCCAAGCACAAATTTGTAACCGAAGATCGGCAGCCCGGCGATCCAATTACCATGTATGGCGTGTTAGTTGGCAAAGCTACCCAGGCCATTCGCCGGGGCGAGCCCATCACGACGTTCAACCTGAAACATGACGCCGACCCATACGGCCTTGATAAAAAGCAACCTTATGCCTGGCAGCCACCCAACATTTCGGCCTGGGCGGACCGGACGTTTATGGGGTATCACCGGGCCGATGGCAGCGTCGGGACGCGCAACTATTGGCTGGTTGTGCCCCTGGTGTTCTGCGAAAACCGTAACGTTCTCATTCTGAAAGATGCCTTTGAGCGCGAGTTGGGCTATGCACAACCCGAAACGTACCGGACGCAGGTGCATGAATTACTGAGCCTGTACAAAGCCGGCGAAATGGATATTGCCAAAAAAATGCAGCCTTTCGTCGACGAATCCCAGATTCGCACCATTAACCACCATCCAGACCGGCCTTTCAAACACATCGATGGTATCAAATTTTTGACCCACGAAATGGGTTGTGGTGGCACCCGGCAGGATTCCGGCTATTTGTGTTCGTTATTGGCCGGGTTCATTAACAATCCCAATGTGGCCGGGGCAACAGTGCTTAGCCTGGGTTGTCAGCATTTGCAGGTCGATATGATTTCGGCCGAGATCAAGCGGCAGAATCCGAAGTTTAACAAACCCCTGCTTTTGTTTGAGCAACAGGCGGGTACCGAATATGCGCTGATGTCGCAGGCTGTAAAAGAAACGTTTCTTGGCCTGGTAGAAGTCAATAAACTCGAACGGCAACCCGCCCCGCTCAGCGCCTTGACCGTTGGGTTAAAATGTGGTGGTTCCGACGGCTTTTCCGGCATTTCGGCCAATCCAGCCCTTGGACAATTGTCGGATATTCTGGTGACTCTGGGCGGCAAAACGGTTCTGGCTGAATTTCCAGAGCTCAACGGAGTGGAACAGGAATTGATTAACCGCACCGATGATTCTGCCAAAGCGCAAAAATTCATTACGCTGATGGGCGATTACTCGGCGCAGGCCGAAGCCGCCGGATCGGGCTTTGATATGAACCCCTCGCCGGGTAATATCAAAGACGGCCTCATCACGGATGCCATTAAATCGGCAGGGGCGGCAAAAAAAGGAGGCACCGCACCCGTTGCGGATGTGCTGGACTATGCCGAACCTGCCACAACACCCGGCCTTAATTTACTCTGCACACCGGGCAACGACGTTGAGGCAACAACGGGTATGGCCGGGTCAGGCACCAATGTTATTGTCTTTACAACCGGGCTTGGCACACCGACGGGCAACCCCGTTTGCCCCGTCGTGAAGGTTTCGACCAACACCATTCTCAAAAACCGGATGCCCGATGTGATCGACTTCGACAGCGGTCCCATCATCGATGGCGAACAAAGCATCGAACAAAATGCCCACGCCATGCTGGAGTACATTATCCGGTTGGCATCGGGTGAGGAAATTACCCAGGCCGAACGGCTTGGTCAGGATGATTTCATTCCCTGGAAACGGGGCGTTTCACTATAAATAGGTGAAAGGGCGAATGAGTGAATGAGCGAAAGCCTGATGGCTGTTGCGCGCTCATTCACTCATTCGCTCTTTCACTCATTCACTCTTTTGCTATGTTTTCACTCAAAAATAAAACGGCGCTTGTTACAGGCGGAGCCAGTGGTATTGGGCTGGCAATTTCTCAGGCGTTTGCCCAGGCTGGCGCCAGTGTTCATATTCTGGAAATCAACGGCGATCTGGCCCAACAGGTCGCCAATGACATCACAGCAACCGGCGGTCAGGCGCAGGCGCATACAATTGATGTATCGAACCAGGCGCAGGTAGTTGAACTGATCGGGACAATTGCCCAACAATCGCCCATTCACATTCTGGTCAATAACGCGGGTGTCGCCCACATTGGCAAAGCCGATACGACGGAGGAGGCTGACTTCGACCGGATTTTCCGCATCAACATCAAGGGCGTTTACAATTGCCTGTATGCCACGATTCCTCACTTGAAAGCCAATGGCGGTGGAGTAATTCTGAATATGGCGTCGGTAGCGGCCTCGGTCGGTATTCCTGATCGGTTCGCTTATTCGATGAGCAAAGGGGCCGTGCTGACCATGACATTGTCGGTGGCTAAGGATTATCTAAATGATAATATCCGCTGTAACTGCATTTCGCCCGCGCGGGTCCACACGCCGTTTGTGGATGGTTTTCTGGCAAAAACCTATCCGGGTCAGGAAGCCGAAATGTTTGAGAAACTATCGAAAACCCAGCCCATTGGCCGGATGGCCGAACCCAAGGAAGTTGGCGCATTAGCCCTGTATCTATGCTCCGATGAAGCTGGTTTTACCACCGGCTGCGATTATCCACTGGATGGAGGATTTATTCGGCTGAATAATTAATACGAGTCCAGTTTACTTTTTTGCGGATAGGCCAGGTTTTAGCCAGAATGGTTAAACTTGCGGCTTAATCTGCTTTCCGTTCAAAGAATCCTCTCTCCTGCATGAAACTCTTCCGCTTCGGCTCGCCCGATCACGAACATCCTGGTGTTGTATTACCCACCGGCCAGCATATTGACGTCACCCACTTTGGCGAAGATTATGACGAATCGTTCTTTGCCACCAACGGCCCCGAACGGCTCACCCACTGGCTTTCGGCGCACGCTCCTACTTGCCCTGAAGTGTCGGCCGGCGAACGCTTCGGTCCTTGTGTCAAGCGCCCGTCAAAAATCGTTTGCGTTGGGCTGAACTACGCTAAACATGCAGCAGAAACAAACGCGCCTAGTCCGGCAGAACCTATTTTGTTCTTTAAGTCAACAACAGCGCTTTGCGGACCCAATGACAATGTGGTGATCCCGAAACGGTCCGAAAAAACGGACTGGGAAGTGGAACTGGCCATCATTATTGGCAAACGCGCCAGCTGTGTCGAGCTGGATGATGCGATGGACTACATCGCGGGCTATGCCCTGCACAACGACTACAGCGAACGGGCCTGGCAACTGGAACGGGGCGGCCAATGGGTGAAAGGCAAAAGCGCCGATACCTTCGCGCCCCTGGGGCCTTACCTGGTGACGAAAGAGGACGTACCGAATCCAAACGCGCTGAATCTGTGGCTCAAAATCAATGGAGAAGAGTTGCAGAACTCCAATACGGATGACATGATTTTCAACGTGCCCACGCTGGTCAGTTATATCAGCCAGTTTATGACGCTGCTACCCGGTGATGTTATTTCGACGGGCACACCAGCGGGCGTTGGCCTGGGGCTAAACCCCCAACGCTACCTGAAACCCGGCGATGTGGTTGAGTTAGGGATCGAAGGGCTGGGTGAGCAGAAACAAACAGCCGTTTCTTTTAATTAGGAGTGAAGCATTAAAAAGAAGAATAACTAACCGGCCGTTTTACGCTTCATTTTTAATTCTCCACGCTTCACTCAACAAGTATGACAATCGATGCTCACCAACATTTCTGGCATTTTGATCCGGTGCGGGATAGCTGGATTACGGATGACATGGCTTCCCTTCGGCGGGATTTTCTGCCTGCCGACCTGGAGCCGATTCTGGCTCAAAATGGCATAGACGGCTGTGTGGCTGTTCAGGCGTCGCAATCGGAGGACGAAACGATCTTTCTGGTTCGGATGGCGCAAGCTTACGACATCATTAAGGGTGTAGTTGGCTGGGTCGATTTGCAATCAGCGCAGCTGCCCGAACGCTTACAGGACTTGTCGCAATACAAAGAGATCAAAGGATTTCGGCACGTAGCCCAGGCCGAACCGGATGATTTTCTGACGCGGCCAGCGGTGGTTGAAGGTATTCGCCAGCTTGCCAGTTTTGGCCTGACCTACGACATTCTGATCTACCCAACGCAACTGAAGGCCGCGCTGCATCTGGTGCGATCGGTTCCCAACGTCTCTTTTGTGGTCGACCATTTGGCAAAGCCTTATATCAAGAAACAAGAGATTAGCCGCTGGTCTAATTTTATGGCGGAGATTGCCAAAAACAAACACGTTTCCTGCAAACTCTCGGGCATGGTTACCGAAGGTGACTGGCAGAACTGGAGCAAAAAAGATTTCTTCCCGTATATGGATGTCATCTTCGAGACCTTTGGCCCCGACCGGATTATGTTCGGTTCCGATTGGCCCGTGTGTTTAGTGGCCGCCAATTATACACAAGTTAAAACGCTGGTAGACGAATACGTCAGTAACTGGGGTGAAGAGGTACGGGCAAAAGTTTTCGGCGCGAATGCGGTATCTTTTTACAAATTGACACCATGAAGGGTTGTTACACAGAGACACGTAGGGAGTAAAGGAAATTCAAAGAGGGACAATAAACAATCTCTGTGCATCTCCTTTACTCTCTGTGTAACAACCTTTTCCAATCTCTAATTTATGAATTGTTTCGTTGGCGTTGATGTCGGCACTACCAATATCAAGGCACTGGCTATGCCATCAGACCTAAGCGAGATTCTGGCCCATGCCTCTGCCCCACTTACAACCCTCAGCCCCGAACACGGCTATGCCGAACAGGACCCCGCCGAGATTTGGAGTGCCTTCATTCAGGTCATTACCGAAGTAACCAAAGAACTAACGCAGGGCGGCCATGCCATTACACACGTCGCCTTCTGCACAGCTATGCACAGTTTGCTACCCATGGATGCGGATGGGTCGCCACTAGGCAATGCCATTCTCTGGTCCGACAACCGGGCCGAAGCCCAGGCCACTACCTTACGGAGCACCCAGGCCGATCTCGGAAAAGCGATTTACGCCGAAACGGGGACGCCCCTTCACCCCATGATTCCGCTTTGTAAATTAGCCTGGATGCGCGAAAATGACCCACGGTTATTGCGTCGGACAGCCCATTTCGGGTCCATCAAAGAGTTTTTATGGCATAAATTGACAGGACAATTCGAAGTCGATTTTTCGATAGCTACCGCCACGGGACTTTTCAATGAGAGTAAGCGTGAATGGAGCGAACTGGCCATGAAATTTGCCGGTGTTCGGGCCGATCAGTTATCGACGCCCGTCCCCACAACCCACCAGCGACCTTACCAGCCCCGCCCCGAAACGACCGATACGGGCTTGCCAGCGGACGTTTCGCTGCTCATTGGCGCGTCGGACGGGTGCCTGGCGAACCTCGGTGCGGGCGCCATTAAAAAGGGAACGGCTACCCTCACCATTGGTACCAGTGGGGCCATTCGCCAGACCGTCCGGAAGCCACTTCGCGATCCCGAAGTACGCCTGTTCTGCTACTATCTCGACGAAGGGTATTACGTGGTTGGCGGGCCTACTAACAACGGTGGCAACGTGCTCGAATGGGTAACCGAAAAACTTACTCAGCAGGATACCGAGGCCGTTCTGGCCGAAGCAGCAACGGTGCCTCCCGGCTCTGATGGCCTGTTATTTCTTCCCTACCTTCAGGGCGAACGGGCACCTCTGTGGGACGCTTCGGTTCGGGGTGCTTACCTACACGTAGACTGGCTGCATACGCGGGCTCATTTTGTTCGGGCAGCCCTGGAAGGGGTCTTATTTAACCTTCTCAGCATAAATGAGTTGTTGACCAGCCATACCGGCCCCGCCCGGGTTATCCACGCCAATGGCGGCTTTGCTCAATCGGATTTGTGGGTGCAAATGCTGGCTGATATGGCCGGTATTCCGGTTCGGCTCAACGCCAGTAATGAAAGTGGTTCCATGGGCGCTATTCTGCTCACGATGAAAGCAACCGGCGTGGTAAAAACACTGGATGAAGCTGCCGAGCGCGTGGCTTTTGGCCATACGTTCCAACCCGATCTAGACCGGCACACGACCTACCGAAAAGCTTTTGCTAAGTGGGAGGAAGCCCTCAAAAAGCTATAGTCCATCAGGTGGCGCGGTAAAGAGCATACTCTCTTCGCCATTAGCTCCTAAGCTGATCATACGATCAAAGCGAAGGCCTACTTTTTCGAGCAGGCGAATCGAATACTCATTGGCGGGCAGCGTGATGCCAACGATATGCGTTATTCCCAATACCTCCCGTGCGTAATTCATGACAGCCGTGGCGGCTTCGAATCCGTAACCTTTACCGGCGTAGTCGGGCAGAAAAGCAAACCCAATGTCAGGGTCATTCAGTGTATCGCGCTTAAACAAACCACACAGACCGACAGGCACCCCATTGGTCTTTAGTTTTACCTGGTATGGCCCGAAACCATGCTGCTCATAGCTTCTCAGGGCACCTCCTACAATATAATTTTCTGCATCAGCTAGCGTTCGCACCCTCCGATCACCAATAAACCGAATCCACGAAGGCATATTGAGCAGTTCCAAAATAAATGGAGCATCATCAATAGAAAATTTATCAAGTAGTAACCGCTCCGTCTCAATCATAGTAACCCTCAAGTCATAACAAGAACATATAAGAGACTAGCCCCACTATACATTTACTCTTTATATCTACGAATGCACATATAGTAAATACAGGAAACACACATATAAAAATCAGGCTTTAAGATCAAAAAACAAAAAACTGACTAAAGAGAAAGTATAGAGTCTAATAAATAAACCATTCCGTGTATCAGTCGATTAGCAAACGAATCAGTCCCGTTCTACCATCGGTCTTGGCGCACAGAGCTACCCATAAATATGATCACCAAAATAAAAGTTCTACTAGCCATTCGCCAGGGGCAAATTGGCGGAGGAGAAAGTCATGTGCTCAATTTGGTACATTTTTTAGACAAGGAGCAATTCGAACCCATAGTTCTGTCGTTTACACCCGGCCCGATGGTTGACAGGCTTAGAGAAAGCGGGATAGTCACCTACGTGATCGACAGCAAAAGCCCGGTCAATTTCCAGATGTGGAAACAGGTAAAAGCGTTGTTGCAAAAAGAGAAAATCGACCTGGTACATGCCCATGGCACTCGGGCAAACATGAACATTATCTGGGCAGCCAAACAGTGTAAAATTCCCGTTATCTACACCGTACACGGATGGTCATTTCATTCGGATCAGTCATTTCTGGTACAAACGGCCCGGATCATAGCCGAACGCAAGTTGACCCGCTGGTCTCACTTAACCATCACCGTATCGGATTCGAACCACAAGACGGGCCAGCAACTGATCAAAGGCTTTCAGTCGAGGGTAATTTTTAATGGAATCGATATGACGCGATTTCGTCGGGATCAACCGTTCAACGATATTCGGACGCCCTACAACATACCCGCCAACCATACCGTGGTTGTTTTTATAGCCCGCATGACGTTGCAGAAAGATCCAATTACGATGATTCAGGCGTTCAAGTACGTAGCCGATCGTTATCCGGACATGACGCTACTGATGATTGGCCAGGGTGATCTGGATCAGGCTGTTTCGGATGCTATTGCACAAAATGGGCTTCAAAAACGTGTAGTCCGCGATGATTTCCGACTGGATGTCGCCGATGTACTCAATGCCAGTGATATTTATTGTCTGCCCTCTCACTGGGAAGGCCAGCCCATCGGATTAATTGAAGCCATGGCCATGGGAAAAGCGGTCATTGCTACGCATGTAGATGGATCAAAGGAGTTAGTGCAGGACGGCGTCAATGGGCTTTTGATCGACCCGCAACAACCAAAGCAATTAGCCAGCGCTATAGAACGGCTCCACACGGATCGTAAACTGCATAAAAGACTAGCCGAACAGGCCTATCACCTGAGCCGGGAGCGCTATGATGCCGCCTTCATGGCCGACTATATTGAAGATGCCTACAGAACAACACTATCCGAAACCAAACCCGGCTATTCACGACCATCTCTGTCCCAGACCAGTCCGTTGAAAAAAAAGGATATTTCCCGTTTAGAAACGCAGGAGAGAGCTTTTTGACCGAATCATAGTTGCCGAAACAACGGTGATGGGCTATAGCATAACCTGTTTAAGTTAACCAAAACGACAGTTACCCTTCTGATCAAAAGAGTTATCTTTCCATCCTCAGGAACTAACTTGCTTGAATGAAATCACTAGGGTTATGGCTGTCACTAGGCCTCATTATGTTTTTGAACGTTGGCGCGTTGGTTCGGGCTACAGCGGCCCCGACCGACGAGCCAACAGGCGTTACGTTTTTTAAAGGGTCCTGGAAAGAAGCGCTGGCCGAAGCTAAACGCCAGAACAAACCCATCTTTCTGGATGTCTTTACAAGTTGGTGCCCACCCTGCAAACGCATGGCAAAGGAGGCCTTTCCCAATGCCAAAGTAGGCGCCAAATTCAATGTGCATTTTATAAACTATCAGTTGGATGCCGAAAAGGGGGAAGGCATCGCCATTGCGAAACAATACGCGGTTGCCAGCTACCCAACGGCGTTGTATCTAACGCCAGACGGCGGTCTCATTCACCGGTCGGTAGGCTATGGTGGGGTGAATGCGATGATTGATCAGGCTGATCTCGTCTTAGCCATCCCTCAGCTGAAAATAACCCTCGCCAAAGGAGATAAAGACTTCGCCAATGGCAAACGAGATCCAGACTTCCTGAAACGATACCTGAAAGCCCGGCAAGCGCTCCACCGGCCCACGGCTGATGTGCTGGATGCTTACCTGGACGCCCTGCCGGAATCCGAACGCACAACACCCGAAACCCTATCGTTCGTCGCCGATGCGCTTCAATCATCCGACACAAAGGCGTTTAGCTACCTGATCAAAAACCGACCCTCCCTGTCAACATCCGACCTCACGAAGCAAAGCCTGGCCAGGGCGATCCTAGCGACAACCTACCGTGTTCTGAATAACGAGTTTCAGCAAGCCTGCGCCACCAATGATGAAGCTCTGCTGGAAAAGGTCATTACCAACAGTGAGCGAAATACAGCGTCGGCAAACCCATTCCTTGTACGACAGGATGCCCAAAAACAGGAAGCCGCAAACGACTACCGACTCAGATTCTATAGACAGACCAAAAACTTTGTAAAATATCGGGCAATCGCAGGGCCCATAGCGCAGAATCAACTGATGAGCCAGTCAATCGATACGTTGCAGAGACTCGACTCAATAACCGCTATTCGGATGAAGAGTGCACTGGTTTTCCTGCCCGACTCGCTCAAAAAGATCATACCGATCGCACCGGACAACAAGCCAATGACCAACAGACTTATATCGTGGAAAGTAGCGTATTCGCTTCACGAAATTGCCAGTACGTATTTGGTGATGGGCGCATCCCCCACTGACTGGAATCCGGCCCTAACGTGGGCCGAACGAGCCATCGCTTTGTATCGCACGCCGGAATACGTAACTACCTACGCTGATCTGCTCAAAAAACTCGGTCGGACGGAAGACGCCCTCAACGTACAGAAATAAAGCCAGCGAATTGTTTGTTATACCAGCATACACAGTCAAACTTGTGGCCAGGTTTCGGGCGTAAGACCTGAACAAAACCGCTTAAAACACTCTCAAAGGTCATGAACAACCATTCATTCACCCGTTTCTTCGAGAAGTTCGCTTCCAAAGCCACACAGGCCACAGGCTCCTCCACTGCTTTCCTGCTGGCCCTGGTAACGATTGTTATCTGGGTTGTCACAGGGCCTATTTTTGGTTATTCGGACACATGGCAACTCGTGATCAATACGGGTACGACCATCATCACGTTTCTGATGGTTTTCCTGATTCAGAAATCGCAGAATAAAGATTCCCTGGCGATGCAGATCAAACTCAACGAACTCATTGCAGTAAATACCAAAGCCAGCAATCGCCTGTTGAATGTTGAAGATCTGACGGAAGCCGAACTCCATGCACTTCACCAGTTTTTCGGAAAACTGGCCGCAAGGGCAAAAACGGAAGCGAATTTATTCGAGTCGCACTCGGTCGAAGAAGCAGAAGACATCCACGAAGACAAAATAGAAGCCCTGAAACAAAGGCAGGCTGCCCGCCGTAAAGTGCGGCCCGGCCGGCAACCAGCTTCGGCACATACCCAACAGCAAGCCGGACAACCACGACCCGGCCGAAAAAAGACAGATGGCAAGCACCCGTAGACTGGTAGTTTACCCCTTTCTAAAACAATTTTAACCTCTTTGGCTTTATTATTGTTTTAGTAAGAGAACTACTATTTACCTTACGCAAAAAGCAGGCCTCCGCTATAGCATCGTTAACAGGGCGTTGGCACCCCTCTTTTGCTAGTCTTAACGCATGAATCAGCCCGTTGCTGCTCAATCCACACCGTTAGTACCCACTGAAGAAACGTTACTTCGACGTTCATACGACCAGTTGCAAACCGCCCTAAGCATCGGTATGATTGCTACCTGGTTCTGGGACATCGGCACCGATAAAGTATCCGGTGATTTGAATCTTCTGCGTCTGTTTGGTGTCAATGAACATGACAACGTTGACGGCCTTCCGTTGCGTGCGTTCACAACGTTGATTCACCCGGAGGATCAACAACGTGTGACGAGCCTCATTAACGAAGCTATTCGTTCGGGCAATACTTACGAAGCCGAGTATCGCATCAGCCTCCAGGGCCAGACAAAATGGGTACTTGCCCGTGGCCGTGGCAGTTATTCCACTGATAATCAGCCCATTACTTTATCAGGCGTACTGGTTGATGTTACGGATAGAAAGCAGATTGAGCTACACTCTCAGATCGTTGAAACCAGTTTCCGCTTATCACTTGATGCCGCCCGAATGGGCACCTGGGAGTACCGGCCACTGACTGACGAGTTAATCTGGTCTGATCGGACCAAAGAATTATTCGGTCTCCCGGCATCAGCCTCTGTTGACTACCGTGTTTTTTTGCAGGGAATCCATCCCGACGACCGGGAGGCAACCAACCGGGCCATTCAGGCCGTTCTTCAACCGGATAGTTCGGGGCGCTTTGATTATGAGTATCGTACAATCGGTATAAACGACGGCCAGCTGCGCTGGATTCGGACCAATGGGCAGACGTTCCTTAATGACCAGGGCGTTGTTTATCAGTTCGTCGGTACGGTCATCGACATTACTGCCGACAAAGAAGCCGAAACCCTTCTGAAACAACGCGTTGACGAACAAACGCACACACTAGAGCAACAGGCCCATCAGTTACGCACCACGCTGGATGCCTCGATCAACAGCATCATTGCCATGACCGCCCTGCGTGACGAGACCCATACGATCGTTGATTTTATGATGGATACCGCCAACGCAGCGGTCATAAAAAGCAATTTTATGGCACCCGATCAAATCATTAATCGAAAATTGCTCACGGTCTTTCCCGGCAATAAGGAAAATGGTTTTTTTGATCTGTATGTGCGGGTTGTCGAAACGGGCGAGCCAGAACAAAGCAGCCAGTACTATCGCGATGAGTTTGGTCTTGAAGGATGGTTCGAAGTGTCGGCAGTTAAACAGGACGCTGATGGTGTGGTCGTAACCTACAACAACATTACCGAACGGAAGCAGGCCGAATTAGCCGCCAAACAACAGGAGAAGGAGCTCGAGGAAGCCAACGAAGAGCTTCATCGCTCCAATGAAAGTCTCCAGCAGTTTGCCCATATCGCGTCGCACGACCTGCAGGAGCCCCTCCGACGCATTCAGGCGTTCAGCGACATTCTGCAAAACCAGTTTATGGATAGCCTGTCTGATGGCGAGCGTGATATGGTCCGGCGGATTCAAAAATCGGCCCAGCGAATGCAACTGCTCATTAAAGACTTGCTGTTGTACTCTCAGCTTAGTACGCAACGAGACTCCTTTACGGTTATTTCGCTTACCGATGTGCTGCAGGATGTCACAACCGATCTGGAAATGACCATTGCCGAGAAGCACGCCACTGTCGATTTCTCCTCGCTCCCCAGCGTCTACGGCAATGTATCGCGGCTGCGCCAGCTTTTCCAAAATTTGATTACCAATGCGCTCAAGTTTGGCCGGTCCGATGTACTGCCGCTCATCCAGATTCGTTCTCGTCCGGCAGCCCCCGATGAGCTTCCTCCACGACTAGCCGATCAGGCCGAACAGCCGTTCTGGCTGATTACGGTCGCCGACAATGGCATTGGGTTCGATGAGCGCTACAAAGACCGCATTTTCACGCCATTCCAGCGGCTGCACAATCCGGCGACCTACAGCGGTACCGGTATTGGCCTGGCTATTTGCCAGCGGGTAGCCGAAAGTCATGGAGGGGCCATTGACGTAAGCAGTCAGGACGGGCTGGGCTCAACGTTTAAAGTCTTCCTGCCAGTTATTGTTGGTTAACGTACGGAATGGATAGTCAGCAGGTGTTGGGATGACAAAAGCGAACACTTACCACTCACGTCAATTAAACAACCCGGCTCAATACCGCTGCCCTGTTCGCCAGAAAAATGGATTGATAGACGCTGAATGTTTCGTCAGCCGCAGCCACCACGGCATCGGCGTAGGGGGTACCCTGTTGAGTCAGGAAAGCGCCGAACTTCTTCCAATTGTTCCCTAAAGCCGAACCATACCCCTGGTAAAATCGCCCCTGAGCCACTAAGGGTTTGATCGCTTCATTTTGCTGCAACATTCGTCCGATTACCGATCCGCCCAGCATAGAGCCTTCGCCTACGTAAGCAGCGCCCAACAACGAAACGGGCGACCAGTCTGCAAAAAGTTCGGGCATCGGTACGGGCAGTGCTTGCGGGAGGTGGGCCAGATCGGCCAGCAGCCAGGGTGTTTTCCGACGAACTTCCGGTTCGTAATCGCGAAAAAATTCTTCATTACGATCAATGGCGCTTTCCAGCGCCTGATGAAAAACCAGATGAGTTTGTAAGAGGTGGCTGTATTCGGCAACTGAGAGCGTCCCATTTTTCAGCGCTTTTGTATAAAAAAGTTGCTCAGTCTGCTCATGCAAGGGCCGGGTTTCCTGCCTCAGTCGCTCCAGTAAATTCGTCATTTATAATCGGTTCGAGTATTATTTCCCAGCCAAAAATCACACAGTTTTTCGAGCACGTCGCCCGTTTCCTGGTAGCTTCCGGGTTTCACAACATACGCATTGATACCCGCGTCGTACGCTGATTTAATATCATTTGGGTTGTCGGATGTGCTAAACGCAACGATAGGTATGTGGCGCGTTCGTTCGAGTGCCCGCGCTTGTTCAACGACGTCAAACCCACTGACCCCATCCAGGTTTAGGTCCATCAATACGAGTTTGGGTAAAACAGTCCTCTGCTGCTCATACCGCCCTTTGCCCGTCAAATACTCAATGGCTTCTGATCCACTGCTGATAACGGTGTAGGTGATGGGCCGGTTTAGTTTCCGTATCAGACGGCTGAATATATCCGCGTCGTTCGGATTATCTTCAACATACAGTACATCCACCATGAGCTGTTATTTAGTAGGGTTGACTGGAAACGAAACAAAAAACGTAGTGCCTTGGTTTGGCTCGCTGTGAAACCAGACCTTCCCCTGATGCCGGTTGATGATCCGCTTGACAATAGCCAGCCCGACCCCGGAACCTTCGAAGGTACGGGCATTTTCCAGCCGTTTGAACAAGTCAAACATTTTACCCGCCTGCTTCATATCGAAGCCAATCCCGTTGTCTTCAATAGAATAAATGACTTCGCTGTCGGTTTGCGTACCCTTTATCTGCACCCATCCTTCGACAGCCAGTTGCGTGTATTTAGCCGCGTTGCTAATCAGATTGGTAAACAATTGCAAAGCCATCGTCGGGTCAGCCATGATCGGGGGCGTATCGCCGATGTCGATGCGTAGCGAACGATCTTTCGACGTGACCAGAATTTCCTCCCGGATACCATTCAGCAACTGCCGCATATCGATCGGTTGCGTATCCAGTTCGGAACGGCCCATTCGTGAGTAAAACAGAATGTGGCGAATCAGTCGGCGCATCCGATCGGTGGAATCGATGACTTTCTGAAACAGCGCCTGTGCATCGGGCGAAAAATCTTCGCCATATTCTTCGAGCAGGATTTCGGCATAGCACCGGATAGACGACAAGGGCGTACGCAAATCGTGCGATACGGTATAGCTGAAGGCATCCAATTCTTCGTAAGCCACTTGCAGCCGCTGATTGAGCAGGCGAATTTCATTGGCCTGCCGGGTTACGATCTGCAAAATATCTTCCCGTAGCTTCACCACAACAGACAGTTCCGCTTCGCTCCACGGTTCAGACGTGTTACGTACAATTTCAGTCCAGGCAGCAAAGCTTTTACGCGGGCTAAGTCGGCGTTGCCCCTCCTCATTGACGGTAACGGGCTTGTCGGGGTTGCCAGCCCAGGTAACCTGCTCAACGCGCTCGGGCTTGAACCAGAACAGGTATTCGTTCAATTCGCGCGACAGCACAATGCTCAACAGCCCGGCTCCTACGGCGCGGAACGCTTCGGCAGGTGGATACAGCACTGGCAGTTGGTTGGTTTGCAGAAATGATTCGGTGCCGGTTGTGCCCATCCAGTCGGCCAAGGCCCGAATTTGTTTATCGTCGGGCGTTTTGCCGAGCTGATGTATTTTGTTGTTGAAGATGAGTGCCGCTCCGGTAGCCCCCGTAATATCCAGGGCCGTTATGGGCAGTTTGGTGAGTGCCCGTACCACATCATCGTTAAGAAGCAACTGTTGGTGCAACTCCCGGCCTGTTTGCTGATATTGCTGCAGGTTCGTCAGGTCTTCTTTATCTTTCCGAAACTCCAGGGCCGCCGATAGCAGTTGGCTAACAAACTTGGCGGCCTGCCGGGCCTGGTAATCCACAAAATGTGGCGTGCGGTTATGGCACGAAATGAGCCCCCATAGCTCGCCCCGATAGAGGAGCGACATACTCATGGATGCCTGCACACCCATGTTTTTGAGGTACTCAATATGTACCGGCGATACGGCCCGAAGGACCGAATGCGTTAAGTCGAGCGGCTGGCTGGCGGGCCAGCCAGGCTTGGACAGAATAGGCGACGGCACGCTGCCTGCATCGGCAATTAGCCGGACTAGATTGACTTTATACAACTCTCTGGCCTGCTTCGGAATATCCGACGCCGGGTAATGCAATCCCAGGAAAGGCTCCAGATCGTCTTCCTTTTCTTCAGCGACAACCTGCCCATGCCAGTCATCTCCGAATTGGTAGACCATGACACGGTCGAAACCGATAATCGTTTTAACCCGACGAGCGGTATTCTGAAGCAATTCATCCAGCGTACGACTGGATTGTACTTCTGTGAGTGCCTGCGAAATCAACTGCTGGTTGATTAGCTGGTTCTGATCGTTACCTATCGGCTCCCACTCCAGTATAACGAGTCCTTTATGCTGGTGAACAATCAGGTTCCAGACTTTCCCGTTCAGGATTAAGCGGTGTGGATTCATGGTTTCCCACGAATCATTTCGCTGGCCTACGTTCAGAATTTCAGTTAGGGTGCTGATGGGTAGATGCGTACCAACCAATACCTTATCTATTGACTGGCCCAGCAGTTGGGCAGCGTCGGTACCAACCAGATCGACAATGTTGTCGCTGGCATGAACAACCGAGTAGGTATCGGGCTCAATAGCGATCAGGTAGCCGTAAGACTGAATATGACCAAGTATGTGGATTGGCTCCTGCTCGCAATTTATAAGATCAATCGTTGATGGAATCATTGAAGAACAGCCCGTTGCTATAGCACGTAATCGACAGGGCAGTCAAACGAAAACGCAGAATTGTTAACACTAAATTACACTATAATCATACGTGTTGTTTATAGGGCATAGCTATTCTACCCATTTATATCAGATAGTGTCTAAATAAAAACGATACAACTCGTAAATGTTTATCCAGAAACGCATTTATTTAACTAAATACGCAAAGTAGTTAAGGATGTATAGTTCCACCGACATAGAGGCTATGGGGCGAACAAAGATATAGTGAATGGCAACCGCGTTCCTAATCGCTTTGCGTCCATTGGATTTTATGGTAAACGAGCGCACTGATGTTAGCCAAAACCTATCTGCTTTTCTTCTTTCTGACGGTATCCGCTTCGGCGCAGAAACCAGTGCCGCCCAGTCTGCATGCAAACCCAACGGGCGAATTAGACGCCTACCGCCAGCAACTGGCATTACTTCGGCAGCAGCGTCCGAACCACCACGAACTCCCTAATCTAAACTTTTTTTTGTTCGGAATGGGCGATCGGCTTAAGCTGATTTACCGCAACGGGCGACTACTGAATGCCCTGACCGGCAATATTGAGGAGCAGTGGAAGGTGAAGCAGGAAATCATTGTCCCGCCAGCTTATCTGGTTCACCTGGTGCTGACCGACGGTCAAACGATTCAGATTCTGGAAGATGAAGCGGGCGTATGGCTTCTGCAGTCAAACAAGCGCCCCAAACTAATTCCCGGTACGCGCAGTCGGTTGAACCTACCGCTCTTCTCGACCAACCGGTTTGGTTCAGTGCTGCGGGTATTACATCAGGAAATTCTTATCAATGTCATTCATGGCCGGCCGGTGCCCAATTTTCTGGTTTATCAAAAACCCTCATACCGCGACGCTGCCCTGATGGCGATGGTGTTGCGACAGACCAATAACCTCTCCCTGATTCAGGACTGGATCATGGCCATCCGCGACCCGTTTGACCGGAACAACCACGGCACAGCAGAGGCTGATAATCCGGGCGAGGTGCTGTTTCTGGTTTCCCTGGTATCCGATAGAACGCACCCGGTGGTACAAATGGCGCTGGATTCAGTGAAGCGCTTTGAAAAAGAAGATTATATTATGGGCAAGTCCGATTATGCCGACCACCCTGTTTATCAGACCAAATGGCTCAAATACGGCCTCAAGTCGCTCAACTTACCCGACCCATATCATATTCCCAGACAGTACGACAGCTACTCGTCGTTGTTCTGGTGGGCCTACACGCATGAACATGTAGCGGGCAAGAAATTTGCCGAGAACTTAAACCAGAATTACCCGTGTCTGGTCTGGGCAGAAGACCACTTCTATACCGAGAAACACGGCATGGTCGGTACAATTGACTATCCGTTAAGCTGGGAACAGCAAGCCAGCGACGCCCACTACCCCGGCTTAACGGTGCTTGACAAGGACCTGATCAAGAAAAAAATTGCTTTCCCACACACCTGGCACGCAGCCGAACAGTTTTTACTCTTGATGGATCAGTAAGGCTGATTCGGCGCTTATTTACGTTAAATCAATAAAACTGGGGCTACCTAGATCCAGACAAATCATCCGTTTAGCGGGAACCGCCGATGGTGATGCCCGCTTTAACGCTGAAGTAGGAGTTATTAGCCGTTAACGTGAGCCGGCTGGCCGCGTTAGTGATGTTGGTATCGCTGATTAAGTTGTAGTTCGCTTCAACGTGTACAATCCCGTATTTAACGCCTATTCTACCTAGTCCACCAAAAGCTGTGGTCGCTGGTAACGGGTACGATACAACAGAGCTGGTGCCTGATAATTGGTAGGACTGCTGGCTGGATTGGGCATAGTAAAAACCTGCACCAAGGCCTACATAAGGCTTTAGACCTGTACTTGTATTGAGAACGTAATTTGCCGTTAAAGACGCGGACAGAATAGATTTTGCCTTCGTAGCCAGAGAGATGTTGTTGTCGAGAACCTCCGGACGCTGGATAAGGGCCTGCTCCAAGCGAACGCCAACTTCCAGATTTCTGGATAGCTCATATTGCGGCTCAAGGCTGTAGACAAACCCGGCCTTACTAAGATCGGCATTTGTATTGCCCGGTACATTGGCAGGGGCGGCATAGCCCCCGGCAATGCTCACTTTAAATGGTTTGGCAGGCTTAGTCGACTTAACGGGTGGTTTGGCTTTGGTCAGCGTGTCAGGTTGAGCGGTTTGAGCACTTGCGGCAAACGATACCAGTACGAACAAAAGAGCGAATAACTTACGCATAAGGAAATAAAATTGGGTACTTGTTAATTGGTTTTGCTACGAGTAGACTTCTTACGGCGCAAAGATGGCCATTTTATCCAGGAGCTGTTCTACGAGTCAACAGTTGCTTTCGCTGAGGTTTTTTATCGCGCCAGCGTTTTTTACGAGCAGCAGCCGCCTTTACCCTATACACGACTTCCCCTCGTTCTGTTGCAGTAACCGTTATTCATCCAAGAAAATAATACCCGTTTTGGTTATCCAGGCCCGTGTTGTCGATTCATATTTATCGATCTGATCGCCACCACCCTGCCGACGCGGATCGTTTTCCTGCTGCATCCACTGATCAAGCCGATTTCGTAATTGCCTAATTGTGGACGTATAAGCGGCTTCATTCACCCGATTGCGGATATTGTATGGATCATTCTTCAACACATAAAACTCTTCATCGGGGCGCTTGCCAAAACCCAGGGCAAACAGATTTTTCACAGGCCCTTCCCGCCGATGGTCCATCATGTACACTTTCGTAGGACCACCATCCACATCACCAAAAACAGATGGTGTATTCGGGATGGTTTCGTCACCGGCGGGCATACGGCTCGGGCGAAAATTACGGATGTAGAGATAGTCTTTGGTTCGTATCGCCCGCATCGGGTAGCCAGCGCCATAGTTGAATTCGGGGCGGCACAAACAATGGCGCTCCCGTTCCAGAAATACCTCAGTCCGGTGGCTCGTTTTCTGCCCGCTCAACACAGGAACTAAGCTCATACCATCCAGTTCGGGTCGTTGTTTCACGCCGGCCCAATCCAGAAACGTGGGCATTAAATCGATCAGGTTCACAAATGAATCGTTTCGCTTCGGCCGGAGATCTTTTTTCGAAAAAGAACTTACCAGCAACGGAACGCGCGTAC
Source organism: Spirosoma radiotolerans (assembly GCF_000974425.1). Taxonomy (NCBI): domain Bacteria; kingdom Pseudomonadati; phylum Bacteroidota; class Cytophagia; order Cytophagales; family Cytophagaceae; genus Spirosoma; species Spirosoma radiotolerans. The sequence goes on along the minus strand of NZ_CP010429.1, from coordinate 1,398,826 downwards.
CATAATCATACAGATTAGCCTTGGCATGAGGAAAGGGCATTCCGTTGTCAGAGGCCACCACAATAATTGTGTTTTCCAGCTGCCCTGAGCGTTCAAGCTTTTGAAGTAAATCGCCAATTTCCCTATCCAGGCGTTCTACCTCAGACAGGTAATCGGCCACATCGCCCCGGACGTCAGGTACATCCGGCAGAAACGCAGGCAACCGAATCTTCTGCGGATCAATACCCGACTTCTTACCCGCATCCAGATCAAACGGGCGGTGCGGATCATTGGTACCAAACCAGAAAAAGAACGGCTGATTAGCAGGAAGCTTATCGATAAACGCGTTGAACTCAGCCGTTTTTCCGGCTGGATTTTCCGTATATCCCATTTTACGAAAATCGCCGGGAGCCCACCCTTTTCGATCGAAGGCAACTGCATAGCCTTCTTTTTCCAGTAGTTGCACATAGGTCGGGACACGGTGGTCGAGTCGTCCGCACAGGTTAACGCCTTCACCGAGATTATGCGGGTAGCGACCCGTCAGGATGGCCGCCCGCGACGGTGTGCAGGACGGCGACGCACAATAAGCATTCGTAAAAACGGTGCCATGCTGCGCCAGTTTGGTCAGGTTAGGCGTCCGAATAGTCTGGTCGCCGTAAATGCTGGCATAAGGGTAACTCCAGTCGTCGGCCAGAATGAATAAAATGTTTGGGCGCTGGGCTTTCTGGTTTACCGAAAGTAGACTGGCCGCACCAAGTATTAGCGAACCAATGATCCATAGACTATATTTCATCTTATCGACGTATTATTCAGTCAGCACGGTGCTAACAGGTGTAACCACTCATTTTGCGTAAATAATCAAGGCGAGTCCCAACACGTAAAACAGGCCCATCAGCGTCAGGTAACGACTGGAAGCAGCGGGTGCCCCCCGAAACTCATTCCAGATAAACACACCCCACAAGACGGCCACAATGGTAGCGCCCTGACCCAGTCCATAGCTAATGGCGTAGCCAGCCTCGCCTGAAGCTAACAGGCTCGATGCTAAACCCAGACACCAAACCATGCCCCCCAGCATACCAATTCTATGATTTCGGCGGCTCACATCCCTATAATCAATTTCGCCATCGGCCGGCTTGCTGGCAAACCGACGCAGCACCGGCAAAAACAACGGTGTGCTACTGACAACTCCAATCGCAAACAGAACCAACGCGGTATAGGGCGTTAGCAGGCCCCGCCCTGGCTGGGCAAAATCAGGGGCCATGGCCCGTGCCACGAAGTAGAAAAAGAAACTCATCAGAAAACCACCGACCAGCGAAGCCACAATTCCTCTTGTATTAACAGATGCATCTGTTGTGGCTTTAGATCGGTAGGCTAGGGCACTAAATACAATAGCTAAGAAAATGGCAAAAACGCCCGCCAGCAACAAGCTTAAATTACCTATTGGTGACAAAATATAATTAACGATTACGCCCAGAATCAACGCCAGCCCAATACCAACTGGCATGGCCACCGATAAGCCAGCCAATTCAATACCGACCACAATGAGCATATTGGCAATGTTAAAAACAAACCCTCCGACTAAAGCATAGAGTATGCTTTGCCTATCCGCCTGCTTGACGTCCACCAGAAAAGATCGGCCTTGCGTACCGAAGCTCCCCAATGTAAAAGCCAGTAATAGGCTCAGAATCAGAATACCATATGTATAATCCCGATAAAAAATTGTAGTCGGAACAGATTGGGTCGTCAATTTTTGTGTATTCGCCCAGGAGCCCCAACAGAGCATAGTCACAAAGCAGACGACAACCGCCAGCGGATAGTGGGAGATGATAAACATATATAACTGAGTCTGTTTAGGTTAGGAATAGCTGGCAATCTACAAAATGCTTCTTTGCCGACAAAGGCCGGATTCATTAGAAAACTTGATCAGGGAAAAGGCTACGCGTCATCATTGGTTACCTTTACAACATGAATTACATCTATATCCTCTTTGCGTTTCTGGTTGGGCTAGCCATTACCGTACAGGCCGGTGTGAATGCCAATTTGCGACAGGCCATGGCCAGTCCTATTCTGGCAGCCGCCATTTCATTCGGTTCCGGTTTTGTGGCCCTGCTCCTTCTGTTTGCCGCATCCGGCTCATCGACACCCTCATTCGATGCCATCAAACAGGTAAGCTGGTGGAAATGGATGGGTGGTGTGATGGGAGCCGTCTACATGATCACCGTCATTGTGAGTGTGCAAAAGATTGGAACCGCTAACCTGGTCAGCCTGAGTGTAGCCGGACAGTTGGTAGCCGCTATCATCCTTGACCATTACGGATTGCTTGGTTTTGCCATACACCCGGCCAATGGCTGGCGCCTGCTTGGTGTCATGCTGATTATAACGGGTGTATTGCTGGTGGTAAAAAACTAAGTATCCGGTTTATGGTTTACAGTTTTCGGGCGGCTGGTCAGTTAAACCCGTAGTGACGGACCACCGTAATGACGGACCACCGTAATGACGGACCACCGTAATGACGGACCACCGTAATGACGGACCACCGTAATGACGGACCACCGTAAACGACAAACCGAAAACCAATGATCAATTACCGTTTTTACCCTTCTTTGCTGAATGTCTTCGCCCGGTATGTACGTGGGGGAAACCTATCTGCACAGGAACTGATTGACTCGATTAATCGGGTACCGACACCCACTACCGCAGCGCAGGAACGGGGGGTTTCGTTTGAAGAAGCCGTGGTTAAAGGCACCAACGAAGACCGATTTGACCCGGACGTCATAAAAAAAGTCCGCAAGTTGCTCCCCCGTCCCATTGTCGATACGCAGGTGTATTGCCAATGGGAGATTGATGACGTGCTCTTTTATGGGTACGTCGATCTGATCGGAAAATTCAAGGCGGTCGATTTAAAGACGACGGCTTCTTATCAGGCTGGCCGCTTCCTGCACAACCACCAAAACCTCTATCTGCATGCCCTCAAGCGCAAGGGAATCAAGCTGATGGAATACGTCATAACGGAATTTCAGCCGGGCGGCCCAACCGAAGTGCATGTCGAAAGTTATACACTGACGCACCCAATCGACAGGCAACTGGAAGAAATCCGGTTACTTAAGACCTTTCTGGAAGAACACCGCCCCCTCATTACGGATAAGAAAATCTTTGTCGCACCGGGCGAAGCGGCCGACGCCCGCCGAAAAACGGGATAACTTATGTAGTTTCCGATAAAGCTGGCGCTATTTCGGGCCTGGTTTCGTGTACCTTCGCGCTATGCTTCAGCGCACTCTCCACCTGTATCAACGTGCTTACAAGGGCCTGTCGCCCTCCGTCTGGCTATTGGCGGGTGTGATGCTCATCAACCGTTGTGGCACAATGGTTTTGCCGTTCATGACGCTTTACCTGACGCAGCACCTCCATTATTCCGTTCAGGATGCGGGGATTGTGATGGCCATTTATGGATTGGGTGCTTTTGTCGGAACCTTCCTCGGTGGCCGGCTCACCGACCGATTCGGGTTCTATTACGTTCAGTTATTCAGCCTTTTATTCGGCGGAATGGCGTTACTCGGGCTCCAGTTCGTCACCAATTTTACGGCGCTTTGTGCCAGCGTGTTTGTGTTCACGCTCTTTGGCGACGCCTTTCGACCGGCCAATCAGGCGGCTATTGCCTATTACTCTGATACCGAAACCCGTACGCGCGCTTTCTCCCTCAACCGGCTGGCCATCAACCTCGGCTGGTCTGTTGGTGGGGGCCTGGGCGGCTGGATAGCCGGTGTCAGTTACAATCTTCTTTTCTGGACCGATGGCCTGACCTGTTTAACGGCAGGCGTTGTTCTGTGGATCTGTTTACCCGCGCCGGCCAGCGCCCCGGCAAACAACGATCATCAGGCAGAACCCACCGTTGTTCCGGCAACAAACCAATCACCTTACCGGGATACCTGGTTTATTGCCTTTGTCATTTGTTCCTGCCTCTACCTAATGGCGTTTATGCAGTTATTTTCCATCGTGCCCTTATTTTTTAAAGAGGTCATGCAGATGAAAGAAAGGACGATTGGGAGCCTGATGGCCCTAAACGGCCTGATCATCGTCTGCGTCGAAATGGCGCTGGTCTATAGCCTCGAACAGCAGCAACGCTCAAAAATAAGTTTGATTGTGACAGGGGTTAGTCTGACCGTACTTGCCTATGGCCTGCTCTCCCTGCACCAATGGTTGCCGGTATCCCATATGGCTGTGGCGCTGGTTTTCATTCTGGTCGGCACCTTGAGTGAAATGCTGGCGGTGCCTTTCATTCAGTCGTTCACGGTGGGGCGTTCCAGTCCGGCCACACGTGGGCAATATTTGGCGCTGACCTCCATGAGCGGGGCACTGGCACAAACGCTGTCGCCCGCGCTTGGGTCGCAACTTGTCGCCCATTTTGGTTTTTCAGTACATTGGCTGGCCGTGGCCGGTATTAGCTTGGCGTCGGCGAGTGGCTTTTGGTGGCTGGGTAAATTATCCCGAAAGACAGCACAAACAGCCGTACCCGCAGCCGATTCTGTACGCTAGGGCGTTGTCTCCCCGACTTTCTTTACGAACTTTGCAAGCGAGCAAAAGAGCCAGACGGGCCTGTTCATGCCCCATTCACTCTTTCACTCTTTCACTCTTTCACTCAGTAAGCCTTGAAACTCTGGCAAAAAGAAGGCGTCAGTACCGCCGAACAGATTGAACGCTTCACCGTCGGTCGCGACCGTGAAATGGACTTGTACCTCGCCCCTTTTGATGTACTGGGCAACCTTGCTCACGCACAAATGCTGGAAACCATTGGCCTGCTTTCTGCGGATGAATTGCCGCTTTTGACGGCTGAACTAAGGTCGATTTATCAAACCATTCAGGCCGGGCAGTTTGTGATTGAAGACGGCGTTGAAGATGTACACTCGCAGGTTGAACTACTATTGACACGGGCGCTGGGCGACGTAGGTAAAAAAATTCACTCGGGCCGGTCACGCAATGACCAGGTACTGGTCGATTTAAAACTCTTCACCCGCGACCGGCTGTGGCGCGTTGCGGAAGCCGTTCAGCATGTATTCAATCGGCTGATAAGTCGATCAGAGCAGCACAAAAACGACCTTTTGCCGGGCTACACACATTTGCAGATTGCGATGCCCTCTTCGTTTGGCCTTTGGTTTGGCGCGTATGCCGAAGCGCTTGCCGATGATATGCTGACCCTACAAACGGCTTACCGGCTAGCCAACCGAAATCCACTTGGTTCGGGAGCCGGTTATGGGTCATCGTTTCCCCTCAACCGCACCCTCACCACCGAACTGCTGGGCTTTGAAGGCATGCACGTGAATGTTGTATACGCCCAGATGAGCCGCGGAAAAACGGAGCAGACAGCGCTTACATCGCTGGCGGCTATAGCCGCCACCATTTCCAGAATGGCGATGGATATTTGTCTGTATAACAGTCAGAACTTCGGCTTCCTGCTTCTCCCGGATGCACTCACAACGGGCAGCAGTATTATGCCGCACAAGAAAAACCCGGATGTGGCCGAGCTTCTACGCGCTAAAACCAACCGCATGAAAGCCCTGCCCATGGAAGTGACGCTGGTCATGAGTAACCTGCCATCGGGCTATCATCGCGACATGCAACTGCTGAAAGAAATCCTGATGCCTGCGTTTGACGAAATCATTGATTGCCTGGAAATTACCGACTTCATGCTCGAACACCTTCAGGTAAAATCCAACCTGTTAGACGACCCTAAATACGATTTACTCTTCAGCGTTGAGCGGGTAAACGCGTTGGTATTACAGGGCGTGCCGTTCCGGGAAGCCTACCGAACCGTCGGCAAAGAGATTGCAGAACATACGTATGAACCACCCAGAGCCCTGCACCATACGCACGAAGGGAGCCTTGGCAACCTAGGCAATGAATTGATTCAGAACGCCATGAAACAAGCCCTAGCGGGCTTTGGTGCGGAGAAAGTACAGACAGCAACCCAGCAATTATTGAGTTGAAACGCAATGAGCGAACTACCCGAACAAACACGGAACGACTTACGACGCATTGGTGGCGAATTATCCCGCTTATCGTTTGAGGTATTGACCGTGGTAGGCGTCAGTGATCAGGACGCACCAAGCCAGAAGCGTCTGACTGAAGTCATGGATTCTATCGAGCAGGCCATACAGGGCCTGGCCGAAATCATTACCTACGACCCATCAGACAACGATGACGACTTCCAAGATGATGAGTAAATAATTTAATTGCTGACGCGAATGAGCTGCAAGTATGCGGCTCTACGCTATTCGACCCGGTAAGCCACCAGCGAATTCTTATAGAATGTGGGTATGATCAGCAGCTTCTTGCTGGCCACATAATCAATATCGGCGGCATTAATTTTTTGTTCGCGGGTATCGAGCAGTTGCACTTTGGTGCCATCGGCGTCGACGTGAAAAATCTGGCCGTTCCAATCCGAAACGAAATAATTCCCTTTCCCTTCGGCGACGATACCATCAGTGGCAGCCATACCATCGGCCAGGGTCGTTATTGTTTTAGTCGCTACATCTACAGACCGTAAAGCGCCGATTTTTGTGCTGCCAACCATCAGTTTATCCTTGCCAACGGCCAGCACACCATTGGGTTTGTTTAGTTGTTCGCCTTTCATCCAGACTTCCCATTTCTCATCCTTCAGCCGATAAATCTTGTCATTCTGATTGTCGGACACATACACGGTGCCATCTTTTGCGACAGTCACGTCATTCAGAAAACCGCCTTTCCCAACGGCGTCCCAGGTCTTTTCGGCCTGCCCATTCTCCGTGTTGATGCACACCAACCGGTATACGTCCGTTACGTACAGGCGATTTTTATACAGCCCCATGCCTTTGGGCGCGTTCAGGCCCGATGTCCAGCGCAGGTTCTCAATTTTACCGTCGAGCGTCACTTTGGAAATAAAACCACTGCCATCAAGGTCACCGGGTTTCCCGTCAATATTGGCTACATACAAGGTGTTATTCCCGTCATACAACACCGATTCAGGTATACGTAATGTCGTATCGGTCTCCCAGGCCTTTACCAATTTCATTGGTTTTGGTTTAGTGGGTGGTGTAAGCGCCAGTAAACTTGCACTTACGACTGTTAGTAACAAAAATAGGTTAAAATGTTTCATAATTGCGTTGATTGTCAGATGATTAAAATTTTTCTAAAAAAAATATAGTTGGACCATGCCGGGTCGAAAGTAGCTCCTTGGCGCATCACTAAAAGATAAAATATAATTATTCTAACCGGTTCTGAAATGAGACCTGTTTATGTAAAAACAATCAGATAGGGAGGGTGTTTACAAAACTCGCACATTAACAACACAAGATTATGGAAACTGCTCAACTCCACTCTTTTGACGTGCAAGCGCCAGTTAGCCAGCTCAAAGAAAGCACCCGGGATATGGTTCGGTTGCAACGAGATTACCAACTCTCCGATGAATTGTTCTGGGAAGTCTTTAACGCCCGCGTTCTGCTCAATGAGCAGATAGACATCGACGCATTCATTACTGATTCCAACAGGTCGCCCGCTTACGCATAGCCTATTCCCTGCTCATGCCAACATCCGCCCGACTACCCACGAACAAACGGTAGCCGGGCGAATGCTTTCCCGATCAACTCAGTCGAACGGTAAACAGCGCCTTCGATTTGGCATATACGTAGGCCACGACGACGAGTGTGACTACACCACCGAGCATAACCGAAGGAACCGTGCCCAGTAAGCGAGCCAATAGACCCGACTCAAACGCACCAATTTCATTGGATGAACTAACAAAGATGCCATTTACCGCAGCCACCCGCCCACGCATATGATCGGGGGGGAAGATTTGCAGGATCGTTTGGCGAATGATTACACTAACACTATCGAAAGACCCCGTTAAGGCCAGCATAAGCAGTGAGAGATAGAAATTCGTCGATAGCGAAAAGATAATCGTCGCTATACCAAAACCCGCCACCGAAAGAAGCATATTCCGCCAGGCGTTATGGGTAGGCGGATGCTTTGTCATGTAAGCCATGGTCAACAGGGCTCCAATGGATGGAGCGGCCCGTAAAAACCCTAAGCCTTCGGCACCCACTTTTAAAATATCTTCGGCATAAACGGGTAAAATAGCCACAACGCCCCCAAACAACACCGAAAACAGATCGAGCGAGATCGCGTAGAGGACAATTTGGGTTTTAAAAACAAACCGAAACCCTTCCGTCAGACTTTCCCGCAGACTCAATACCGGCGCATCGGAAACAGGAGTAGGCTTACGTTCAATGAGTGTGATCAGCAAAAAGCAGACAGCCAGAAGAACAATGACCACAATCAGGCTATTATCGAACCCAACCCAACTGTACAGAAAACCGGCCAATCCCGGTCCAACAATAGCCCCCGCCTGCCAGAAAGAACTACTCCACGTGGCGGAGTTGGCGTAAAGCTCGCGGGGGACTAAAAATGGTTTTATTGACGAACTGGCCGGCGAGTAAAACCCTTTTGCCGTACCAATCAACATCAGTACGCCATTAATGGTGGCTAAACGGGCGGTTTGGGATAACCCGGCCGCAACAGATGGTTGAAAAACAAGGTATAAAATGACCGACCCGAGTAAAATAACCAGTAAACTCCAGAGCAGAATCTGTTTTTTATCCCGTCGGTCGGCCAGGTGTCCCCCAAACAAGGATAGCGCAATGAATGGTATTGCTTCGGCGAGGCCAACCAGACCCAGCATTAAGGGATCGTGGGTGAGTTTGTATAACTCGTAACCGAGAATAACTTCCTGAATCAGCAGGGTGGCCGTGATCAGAAAACTGTTCATCACGAAATACCGAAATTCAGGGATGCGGAGCGATGCGAAGGTATCTACTGGAGACTGTTGAGCCATTCTATTGTCGGCGTGTACTATATTTATCGCCTGTGTTTTAGTAATCAACCCAAAACGATGCAATCTCCGTTCCGAACGAGAGTGAAAATTTGCTGCATCAGCAGCCTTAAGGAAGCCCGGTTAGCTACTCGACTGGGTGCCGACGCCCTTGGATTAGTGGGCCGAATGCCCAGCGGACCCGGCGTTGTCGGCGATGAACGAGCTGCCGAAATTGTGGCCGCTACCCCTCCACCACTGGCTACCTTCATGCTGACCAGCGAAACTACTGTTGATGCGATCATCGCCCATCAACTTCGCGTGGGGGCAAATACCATTCAACTCGTCGATGCCGTAGCGCCCGACACCTATGCCCTGCTTCATGCTGCCTTACCGGCCATTAAGGTCGTTCAGGTCATTCATGTGCTCGATGAACGAAACGTTGATGAAGCCCTGGAAGCAGTGCAATTGGGGGCCGATGCGCTGCTGCTTGACTCGGGCAATCCAACGCTGGCTATTAAAGAATTAGGCGGCACAGGACGCGTGCATAACTGGCAAGTAAGTCGTCAGATTGTTGAGCAGTCGTCGGTACCAGTATTTTTGGCGGGGGGCCTGAATCCCGGAAACGTTCGTCAGGCCATTGATTCCGTACAGCCCTTCGGCCTCGACATTTGTAGTGGTGTTCGCACGAATGGTCATCTGGACGAACAAAAACTGGAAGCGTTTATGAACCTGATACGCTAAAAAGCCATTACCAACTGTGATCCAACAAAAACGCCCGCACCAAGTGGCACGGGCGTTCCAAATTCTGCCGAGTGCAATTAAGCAACGACAATTTCTTTCACTAATTTCTCTTCTTTTACCTCAACTTTTGGTAATTCAACGGTGAGGATACCATCGGTATAGCTGGCTTTGATAGCGTCGGCATTTACCGTTTTGGGTAAGCGGAAGCTGCGTTCAAATGAGGTAAAACCAAATTCCTGCCGGGTAAATTTCTCGGTGGTTTCTTCCGTTTTCACTTCTGATTGATAACTGATCGTCAGCTTGTTATTTTCAACGTTGATTTTCAAATCTTCTTTTTTCAGCCCTGGAGCAGCCAATTCAAGCTGGAAACCAGCTTCGGTTTCTTTGACATTTACGGCTGGAACGTTAGGCGTCGTGTTTTGATACCGGTTGATCACAGGACGGCCATAAAAGGGGTTAAAGAAGCTAGGAACGTTATTATATCGAACTAAGGTTGCCATTGTTTTATCTGTTTTAATAGGTTGTTTATCGTCAATCACATACATCCTTAGTCAAATGATGTACCAATTTGGTATTTATAATTAATAATGCCATTATGTCCGAATTATCCAAAAAGAGAATAATACATACTGACAAAATGACCAGTACAAGCCTATGCCCGTCTGACTCATTTGATAAAATGGCTGATTTTCCTTTACAACACAGCGTTTAGGCGATGCCCCTTATAGCATAACTTAGCTAGCTTCATTTTTAACCTAACTTCACTACCCATTCCCGGTAATTGACCTAACCCACTAATAGACTACACTTTAAAGTATTAATAACTTGGTGAACCGGTAACAAACGGCTAATTTTAGCGCGCTTAGCCAAGCGTTTACTCACCATAACTTACTACTCTATTTATGAAGCGACATCTACTGCCGCTGCTCACACTGCTATTGTGTGCCAGTTCCTCCTTGGTTACCCACGCCCAACAATCAGCCATCGAGTTTTTCGATAGTGGGATTACCAAAAGCAAATCGAATGATTTTACCGGAGCATTACAGGCGTTTAGCATGGCGATCACCCTGAATCCTGAAAACTCAGCGAGTTATTACAACCGAGGGCTGGCTAAAGCCAACCTAAAAGATCACCGGGGCGCTATTCTGGATTATGATAAAGCCATTGACCTGAATGGAAAAGATGCGCTGGCTTATTTAAGCCGGGGCGTGAGCAAAAGCCGACAGGACGACCACCGGGGCGCTTTACTGGATTACAGCCGATCCATTGAACTCAATCCCGACGACGCACAAGCCTACTACAACCGGGGCGTCAGCCGTAGTCGTATCGACCAATATCGGGGTGCATTAGCTGATTTCTCTAAAACAATTGAGTTGGAGCCGACGAATGCCCAAGCTTATTATACACGAGCGGTTACCAAGCAAAAACTAGAAGATTATGCGGGTAGCGTCGCCGATTTTACAAAAGTGGTGGACATTACGCCCAAACGGCCACAGGCTTATGCTGGACGCGGGATGTCTAAGGTCGAACTGAATGACTTTGCGGGAGCTGTAGCCGACCTGAACAAGGCGATTGAATTAAGCCCCGACGATGCCGAAGCGTATTTCTACCGGGGCTTTGCCAAAAGCAAACTAGACGATTATAAAGCAGCGCTCGGCGATTATGACCGGGCCATTTCGCTCAAGGGAGATAACTACCGGGCTTATTATGGACGGGGATTTTGCCGAAGTAAACTTGGTGACCAGAAGGGAGCCGTTGCTGATTTTAACCAGGCTATTGACATCAACAATGTGAATGTGGATGCCAAAGTCGTTTACACAGGCCGCATGACGCATGCGATTCTGGATAACCTCCGTAACGTTGTTCAGGAACGTAGTAAAATCAGTGAGTTGGGCAGCGAACGCGCCGAAGCGTATTTTAGCCGGGGTATCAGCAAAAACAAGCAGGGAGAGCCCAAAGCCGCTATTCTTGACCTCAACAAAGCCATTGAACTGAGCCCGGCCTATGCCGAAGCATACTTCAGTCGGGGTATGATCAAGTCGGCCCAAGGCGACCAGAAAGGCGCGCTCACCGATTGCAACAGTGCCATCAAACTAAACCCACGCTATGCTGAGGTGTATTATGTGCGTGGCCTCATCAAACACAGCCTCGGCGACGAGAACGGTGGGTGCCTCGACCTGTCTAAAGCTGGTGAATTAGGCTATACGCCAGCCTACAAAGTGATTAGCGACTACTGTAATTAAGCGCCGAATCGATCTCTATCAGCGCATTCCTGAAGTGGTGGGCTGATAGAGATCGATTCGGCGCTTATCTATCTAAAATCTATTACTCAAACCGCAGGTGCTTAACCGAATCGCCAGACGATTCGAGTTCAAGCAGGGCATCGATACCAATGTCCAGGTGAACATTGACGAACTGACCCGTTACGCGTTTATCACTTTCCTCCGTCTTTACGCCCTCGGGCACCAGTGGATTGTCGGATACCAGCAACAGAGCGCCGTGCGGAATTGAATTGACAAAACCGACGGTAAAAATAGTCGCCGTCTCCATGTCGATAGCCATCGTCCGGATTTCACGCAGGTAATCTTTAAAGTGTTCGTCGTGCTCCCAGATGCGTCGGTTAGTCGTGTACACGGTACCGGTCCAATAGTCCAGTTCGTATCGTTTGATGGTCGATGATACCGCGCGCTGCAACCGGAAGGAGGGCAATGCCGGAATTTCGGGACGCATGTAATCGTTGCTGGTTCCCTCCCCGCGAATGGCTGCAATGGGAAGAACCAGGTCACCAATCTGTGTCTTTTTCAAGCCACCGCATTTACCCAGAAACAACACCGCTTTGGGGTTAACCGCCGAGAGCAGATCCATGACCGTAGCCGCCATAGCGCTACCCATCCCGAAGTTGATAATCGTAATATTGTTGGCGGTCGCTGTTTGCATGGCCCGCCCCATACCAAAAATTTCTACGTCAAACTTCTTAGCGAAGAGCTCGACATAATTGATAAAGTTGGTCAGCAGAATGTATTCGCCAAATTGCTCGATAGGGGTGCCCGTATAGCGAGGCAGCCAGTTTAAAACGATTTCTTCTTTTGTCTTCATTTTTAGTGAGTCAGAATGTAGAAGAACGAACGAGTGAAATCAGAGTTCATAGGCCCCTCCGCCAAAAACGGAGTCTTTCAATCGGTGTCAGAAGATGGATTGATCGTTTTTTATTCAGTCTTTCGCTCTTTCACCCTTTCGCTCTTTGTATATTTGAGGTATGGTTGCGCTGAACCTCCCTTCTTTTGATTGTAAAATTAAACAAGTCGAAGGGAAACCCTACATTTTCGATTCATTACGCCGGAAGTACGTTCGGCTATCGCCCGAGGAGTGGGTTCGGCAACACATTGTCAATCTACTCTTAACACACTACGCCTACCCCAAAGCGCTCATCCGCGCCGAAGGTGGGTTGATTCTCAACCAAACTCAGAAACGCACAGACGTCGTCGTTTTTGACCGGCAGGGGCAGCCGTTTTTAGTTGTTGAGTGCAAGGCTCCGCATATTCCTTTAACCCAGTCGGTATTTGATCAGATTGCCCGTTACAATCACGTCCATAAAGCACCCTATCTGGTCATTTCCAATGGCCTGACTCACTACTGCTGCGGCATCGACCATACGACGGCTGACATTCAGTTTTTAGACGACTTTCCGGCATTTAACTAATGCAAGTGGTGGTGCGGCATACCGACCCCCGGTCCGCGCACCTGCCAATTAATTTAATCTGATTCAGCTAGCAGTTGTGCAGCCATCTTGTCGGTATGCCGCACCACTGCGTTTCATAAAAAAAATCCCTGCCACCGTTGGGTAGCAGGGATTTATATACGTTAGCTTAGCTTAGTTACCTTTAACAAGCTCTCCACTGGCACGGATCGCGATCTCATCACTAACAACGGCAGCAGGAACTGTTCCCAGCGTAAAGTCAGCACGTTTTACTTCACCCGTTACTTTAAAACCAGCTAGGGTTTTCTTGTTTTGTGGGTTGGTAACAGGACCAGTGATCACCGCATCGAGCGTTACAGGCTTCGTAACACCGTGCATGGTCAGGTCGCCCATCAGTTTGTATTTGTTGCCCGATACTTTGCTAATTGACTTGCTTTTGAAGGCCAGCGTTGGGTATTTGGCGGCATCAAAGAAATCAGGGCTTTTCAGGTGGCCATCACGCTTCTCCTGGTTGGTGTTGATGCTACTGACATCGGCGGTCAAGTCGATTTGAGCATCGGTAAAATCAGGTTTCGATGAGGTCATTTTAACATCGAAATTCTGGAATTTACCATCTACTTCAGACAACATCATGTGTGTTACCGTGAAAGCCAGGTTAGAGTGAGCTTTGTCGAGCGTCCAGTTTTGAGCAAAAGCACCTACTGAAGCGAACAGCAGTGCAGCAATCATTGTAACTTTTTTCATTGGTCTGCAGTAAACAAGTGATTAGTAAATACAAGTAAAAAACAAAAACTCTATTAGGAAAATTAAGCACGAAGCCGGTCGAGCAGGTGACTGAGTGCAGTGGCTTCATCAACCGTAAGCTTATGCTGCAATAAGGCATCCCATTCGCTCTGGAGAGAATCCAACTGCTTCAGCAACTCCAGACCCTTCTCCGTAATGACGACATCTACCGCACGTCGGTCACTGGGGCACTCCGTACGCAACACCAGCTTTTTAATAACCAGCTTATCGACTAACCTCGACGCGTTTGACATTTTATCGAGCATTCGCTCCGTAATATCAGACACCTTTATGGGGCTTGGAAACTGGCCCCGCAAAATTCGCAACACATTGTATTGCTGTAGTGTCAACTTAAATGGCTTCAACAGACGCGTCTGACTATCAGCAAGCCAGTTAGTCGTATAGATCAGATTCACAATCACCCGCTGATAGGATGACTTGAATGGCGCGCTTTGTTTAATGTCTGTTTCTATTGACATGGCACAAAGATAGTGTAATTGTATTTAATGTTTCTACATTATATTCAATTATTTTTATCGGTACGGGACAATTTGTGGAGCTGATAAATCAAAATCGCGAAGCTTTAAGGTTGGCACACCTTCAAATGCCTGCCGGAAAGGCAACGTATTGCCCGGAATATTGGGATAATAGGTTAACCTGATCTGAAAACTGTTAAACGTCAGGTTTTCATTCCGTAAACGAAACCCTAGACCATAGCCCTGGTAGAGCGGCCCACTGAACAAAGGCCGATCAGGGAAACTAGTCAAGCCGAGATTAACGAACGTGATAAAGGCAACCCGGAAGCCAACCAGGTTCAGCCGGGAGAACAGGATATTTTCGTAATTGATGAGCCAGCGTTTAGTCCCTCGCAACGCATCACTATTAATACCTATGCCGTCGGTATTAAGGCCGCTACCGCTACTGCCTAACGTAATGTATTCGTTCGTAAATCGATTGATACCCGTTGTAAAACGGGTATTGAAAAAATGACGCATGTTTCCCCATTTCGTTTTCGACAGCTGACTAAAATAGTTCGATTCAAACGAAAAGACACCCTGTTCAATGTGGTTATTGCGAATGTAGCCGCCGATATTGACCAACCCATACAGGTACCCCAGGTGCCTGACGTACCTTCCCTGCGAAAAATTCAGGCCTATATACATTCGCCTACCCAATTCGGCATTATCATAGCCCGCAATGCCAGCCACGGTTTCTCCAATTGGCACGTCTTCCGTGCGGCCGAAGCCATAAATTAATACATCGCGCACGTATTTACGTCTGGAATAACCCACACTGAACAGAGTTGTGCGGCTATCCTGATAGATCTGATTCGTATCGGCGGTTACATCGGGGCGACGACTGTACGTATAGCGCGTATTGCGCAGGGCTACAATAAGGCGCGAACGCCCCTTTTCGTCTGACTCACGCTGTTTGTAAAATAAGCGAAACGAACGGCCAATCCAGACATCGGAATAATCATAACTAAGCGGCACCAGTAACACACTATCGTTGCGGGTAACCAGCCGATTGTTGATCTGTGTGTGGTTCAGTTCGATGGCTCCGGCATACTTCATGTCGGGCGTCAGGAAAGGACGATATAGTTTTATAGCTACCTGTTTCAGATCACGCAGGTACAACAAATCGGCTTCGGCCGTCAGGAAGGTTTTGCCGATAAAGGGAACCGTGTAGCGGGACTGGTATTCCAGTTTTTGTCGGGGATCAGTGCCCGAATAAGCCACCTGCGCAAAAAGATGGTGCCCCAGCCCCCGGAAATTAAGCTGATCGAACCCAACACTGAAATTAGTTAACCCACCAAAGCCACCGTTGGGCAACAGCGACCAGACATCCTGCGTAATGACGTAAACATCCACAAACTGCTTGCTATTCGGACGCGGCAGGACCAGAATACGCGCATCGTGGAAGATCGACGTAGTCCGTAGCAGTCGTTCGTTATCCCGTAACACGTTCGGGTCAAGTATATCGCCCTGCCGGAAAAGCAGATAGGAGTTTCGAATAACGTGCTCTCGGGTGTTAAAGTGCAGGCGATTCCCCGTTCGCTCGACCCAGTTGGCCGGTTTACGCAGGGTGTCATACACAGTCTGGCCAAATACGCCAAGCCGCCTGATGTAGATGTCGCCAATAATCTTGCCTTCAAATATTCGGAAGGGATTCACTTCAATCTGATTCACCTCCCCCGTTGCTGTCCGGCTGTTGTAAACATCCTGAAATATAGCATCGTACAGTTGCCGGGTTAGCCGGTGCTTGTACATTTTGGTTTTCAGGCGGCTATAAAAAACGCTGTCGCGCAGCATCAGTACACTATCTGCCTTTACTGAGTGTATAATGGCTAATGAATCCGGATAGCCCTGTTGAATTGGTTTGGGCGCTAGGGTGTCTACCTTAATCTGACCGGCTGGTGTGAGCGTTCCCTGCTTCGGACTTAGGTTCCGCTGACTACTATCGGGCTGAGCGACCACGCTGGCGGAGTATCCGACAATGCATATCAACCACACCATAGAATGGCGCAGGAACGATACATACATAGACAGATACTGCTTATTCATTACTTCATACAGATGCCTTATGCCATGTTTAGTTAACCACTACCTGGCAATAGTACTAATAAACTTACTTACCGCCTATACGATACTGCCTATACGACTCATTACTTGTTAATTTTACTTACGTATTCATACGGGCGGCAGTTAGAGCGAAACAGGAATCAATAGTTTAATCAACACCGTCGACAGTATAGGTCCGTTAGGCATCTAACTGTTTTTCAAGCCATAAGTCCCGTTGCCGTTCGGAGCCAAACTGAAAATAATGAAAGCCAAAGGGCTTAAAGCCCATCTTTTCGTAAAATGCTCTCGCCCGATAATTTCGCTCCCACACCCCCAGCCACACGGCCTTATAGCCCTGCATTCTGGCCCAGTCAGTACAATATTGTAATAACGTTCGACCCTGCCCCTGCCCTATCTGCGACTGCAATAAATAAATTCGCTGAATCTCTATAGCATTACGTTGTTTCATGCGTCTTGGTGGCGTATGCTTCCTTAATTTTGCATAACCAATCGGTATGCCATCGGGCAAAACCATCATAAAAAAAGTTGACCGGGCATCCAGCAGCTCAGCCTCCAGAATCGGTTGCGTAATGGACGAAGCAATGTATTCATCAACCAGTTCAGCCGGGTTATGGGGTGGACCGAAGGCCTCACGCATGGTGATGGCTGATAAGTCTGTAAGCACGGCCGCATCAGCAAGGGTAGCAGATCGGATAATCAAGTGCATGTGTGTTAACGGTGAATGATAAATTATAAATGATGAATCACGAATATAGCTTGAAATTTACCCGGTGCATGACTACGTCTGTGACCCAGTCATCCATTATAGTTCATAATTAATCGTTTGTTTACTCGTGTTAACCTTACGTTATCCTTTAATTCTAGCGTCGGGATCGCCCCGCCGAAAACAACTCATGACGGATGCGGGCTTTTCATTTACCATCGAAACGCGCCCTACCGATGAGCTATTCCCGGCAACGATGCCTGTCGATGAAGTTGCCGAATACCTCGCCCGGCAGAAGGCAGAGCAGTTTCTGACCGACACAACAGACAACCAGTTCCCGGCCCGAATTGTCCTTTGTGCCGACACGGTTGTCATCCTGGGCAATCAGATTCTGAATAAACCGCAGGATGAGGCCGACGCCCACCGAATGCTGCGCGCCCTGTCCGGAAACACACACCGCGTTCGTACAGGCGTTGCTATTCTGGCGCCCGATAACAACGGTGGCCCGCAAGTATACTCATTTACGGACGAAACCGTCGTACAGTTTTCCCCCCTCACCGACGATGAGATTTCGTACTATATCCGGGAATGTAAACCGTTCGATAAAGCCGGCTCGTACGGCGCTCAGGATTTTGTCGGCCTGGTTGGTATCGAACGGCTCGAAGGCTCCTTTTACACCGTGATGGGACTGCCGACTCATCGTGTATATCAGGCCTTAAAAGCCTACGCCGTGTACGCATAAAGCGAAGCGATATACGCTGGTGAAAAGTGTGCTGATTTACGTACATACACAACTCCCGCAAACTCATCAGCGACTTTCTCCGTTTGGTAGAAACTAGCAATCCTTCATTGAATGCAATCTGATTTTTCGAACATTACCACCTCACCGGCCAGCGCATCGGTCAACCCTGCATCCGTCAACCAACTCCGTACAGGCCGTTCGGGGGTTCATTACGAGATTTTCGTTCGTTCCTTTGCCGACTCCAATGGGGACGGCATCGGGGATCTGAACGGCGTTACGAGCAAGCTTGATTATTTAAAAGACCTCGGCGTTTCGGCCATCTGGCTCATGCCCATCAGCCCCTCGCCGACCTACCATAAATACGACGTTACAGACTATTATGGCATCGATCCGGAATACGGCACCATGGACGATTTCAGAAGGCTTATTACGGAAGCTCATCAGCGGGACATAGCCGTTATTATCGACTTGGTTCTGCACCACACCAGCATCCGCCATCCCTGGTTTCAGGAAGCAGCTAAAGGCCCTGACAACCCTTACTGGCACTACTATAAGTGGTTACGTCCCGACGAGATTAAACGGCGTAAGCTAGCCACCCGCGACATCACGGCCGATTCGGGCGAGAAGAACCCGTGGCACTCGGTGAAAGGAGCGAGCTACCCGGAGCAATATTATGGGATGTTTTGGAGCGGTATGCCCGACCTGAACTTCGACTACCGCCCGCTGCGTGAAGAGGTTTTTTCCATTGCCCGTTTCTGGCTTACCAATGTGGGTGTCGATGGCTTCCGGCTCGATGCCGCCCGGCACCTCTACCGTGAATCGGAAGAGCCCAAAAACCATGAATTCTGGCAGGAGTTCGGGCGCGTGGTCGAAGCAGCTAAACCAGGTGCCTACACAGTGGGGGAAGTATGGACCCGCCCCGAACGCATCGCACCGTATTTTCGAGGATTGAAAGCCAACTTCAATTTTGACCTTCAGTTGATGGTTGCCGAAATCGTTCGGCAGGAAGACGACACGGAGGATCTGGTTGAATTTCTGACGTATGTCCACAAAACATTCAGCAATGTCAACCCAGAATTTATCGACGCGCTGCTGTTGTCTAACCACGATCAGAACCGCATTGGCAGTATGCTGAAAGGCAACATTGCCCAGCTAAAAGTAGCGGCTAATCTGTTGCTTACCCTACCCGGCCTGCCGTATCTCTACTACGGTGAAGAAATTGGTATGCTGGGCGTAAAGCCCGACGAGAACATCCGCGAACCGTTTTTGTGGGACATCCGCGCCAATGATACGCAGCGTACCCGCTGGCGACGGGGTACGTACAGCACCAGCCAGACCGTACGACCACTAGCGCAGCAACAAGCCAATCCGGATTCCCTTTTCTCGCACTACAAACGCCTGATCGCCTACCGGAACAGCCATCCGGTTTTAACGGATAACCTCAGCCGGCTTTTCCCTACCGGTATTCGACAGAAAGGGATCGTCGCGTTCATTCGGCAGGCATCGACGGGAGACGCTCCCCTCGTACTGGTTGTTCATAACCTGACAAGAAAGCCCATTGAGGTCGTCTTTTCGCCGGATGAGTCCTGGTGTCGCTGCGTTGTTTTTGAGACCCTGCCGGGCAGTTCGTTCAACGATGACCGGGTAACTGTACCGGCCTATGGGTGCGTGGTGATAGAGTAAGAGCCGTTGTTAATCTATACGGATGATTGTAGTTTTTTTAAAACTCCAGATTGTGCTGACTCGTATTACTATTGATCCGAATATCTGCCACGGCAAGCCTACAATTTGAGGATCGCGGTTGCTAATTACGACTGCTCTAGAATTACTGGCGAGCGGAAAGACTTGGGATGAAATTCTGAATGACTACCCAGGTTTGGTACCAGACGATATTCAAGAGTGTCTGAATTATGCCGTACAACTGGCTCATTTTAGTACACCACCACTAACTGCATAAAGTTTCTTGTAGATGATCAATTACCTTATTTGCTACCAGATTGGCTACCAGAAAAGGAGTATGATGCTGTTCACGTCACCTCCCTTTTAACAGATGAGCGAATCCAAGATGGCTATAGCTGCGAGAGGAGCATGGTTGACTAGCGAGTAGTTATCACTAAAGATACTGACCTTTTCAATACAT
The DNA here is from genome assembly GCF_000974425.1 of Spirosoma radiotolerans. NCBI lineage: Bacteria > Pseudomonadati > Bacteroidota > Cytophagia > Cytophagales > Cytophagaceae > Spirosoma > Spirosoma radiotolerans. The sequence continues at coordinate 1,378,617 of NZ_CP010429.1, read as the reverse complement.
ATCTAATTAAGCATCAGCCTTATAAGCTCATATACATAACAGCTGGCAACTTAAAAAAATCGTCAGTTACTTGATTTGTTCAGAGCCAGTTTGGATCAGTGAGTTGCTACGTTGAAAGCTACTCAAGTTATTGACGTTAATCAGCTAGCCATAAAAGTCTGCTTTTGATTTGTATCAATCCATCTTGTGACTTAAGCCATCTTTCTAAATGGTAGTCATCGCGATTCGTCTACCCAAATCAGCGTCCCCTAGTAATACGTGTTGCCTGTCATGCTGTTATCCAATATCTGACACGATAGGGGCACATTGTAAAAACTGATTAAACATATAGATAATCATTCATTAGAGGGGCCATAAGGCTTAGGGCCTCGTTAATCAATTAGGCTAAAGCCAACGCGCCTGATTTTCTGTGTTTGTCCCTACAAATCAGACATGTTTGCTCTAGGAAAGGAGTAATTCATAAAAAATGGTATCAATAAGCCGTATAACTTCCTCTTTGTGGCCTTTGGTAGTATAGAGTTCCCAATGCTTCCTCAACAATATGACTAGAACTATCGTATGCTTACTGCTTTTCATTTCCTGCCGGATACAGGCGCAAGCGCCCAAAGCCATCCGCCCAAACATCATCTTTATTTTGGCCGATGATCTGGGCTTTGGTGATGTGGGTATCAATGGGCAAAATCTGATTAAAACACCCACCCTCGACCGCATGGCGGCCGAAGGTATTCAGTTCAGGCAGTTCTACGCAGGCACGTCGGTTTGTGCGCCTTCCCGGTCGTCGCTCATGACCGGGCAACACACGGGCCACACGTATATAAGAGGCAACAAAGAGGTGCAGCCTGAAGGCCAGCAACCCCTTGCCGACTCGGTGGTAACCATGGCAGAGCTGCTGAAAAAAGCTGGATATGCAACGGCGGCATTTGGCAAGTGGGGTTTGGGGCCTGTCGGTTCGGAAGGCGACCCTACGAAACAGGGTTTCGACCAGTTTTACGGCTACAACTGCCAGGCGCTGGCGCACCGTTACTACCCCGATCACCTCTGGGATAATGACAAAAAGGTTGTGCTGGCGAACAACAAAAATTTGACGCAAACGAACGAGTTTGCGCCCGACATAATCCAGAAAAAAGCCTTAAAATACCTGGATACCCGTAAAAGTCAGCAGCCATTTTTCCTGTTTTTGCCGTACACCCTGCCGCACGCAGAGCTGGTTCCGCCTACCGATAGCCTGTTTGCCTATTACAAAGGAAAATTTGCCGAAACTCCATATACGGGTGCCAATTACGGCCCCAACGCAAAAACGGGCGGCTATGCTTCGCAAACCCATCCACATGCCGCTTATGCGGCCATGGTAGCCCGTCTGGACAGGTATGTGGGGCAAATTCTGGCCAAGTTGAAAGCAAAAGGGCTGGACAAAAACACGCTCGTTATCTTTTCGAGTGATAACGGCCCGCATAAAGAAGGCGGTGGCGATCCTGTTTTTTTCAATAGTAGTGGCGGCTTTCGCGGGGTTAAACGGGACCTCTATGAAGGAGGCATTCGGGAGCCATTTATTGCTCGTTGGCCCGGAGTCATCAAGTCCGCTACACAAAGCGATTTTGTAGGCGCCTTCTGGGATTTGCTGCCCACCTTTGCCGAACTGGCTGGGGCCAAAACACCCGCTAAAATTGACGGCATCTCGTTTGTGCCCTCCTTAATAGGAAAAGGGCAGCAGAAAACGCACGATTACCTCTACTGGGAATTTCATGAGGGCGGTGGCAAACAGGCGGTCCGACAGGGCAACTGGAAAGCTGTGCGGTTGCAGGCATCCAGCGATCCCAATGGCCCTATCGAACTCTACGACCTCTCGAAAGACCCCGCCGAAACGCACGACATAGCGGCCAAATATCCCGACAAGGTCAGATACCTCAGCAAGCTCATGGCCCAATCCCATACAGAATCGGCCTTGTTTCCCTTTGCCAAACGATAGAGCGCTCGCAGACGCTGAAGTAAGTTATTCACTAATTGCCAAATGGTTAGTAGATAACTATGCGCTCTTTACCCAGTAAGCCATTCGAGAAAGCCTATAAATTCTGATGGAATCGATAACCGACTAGTGTCGATCTTTCTATCTTTGCCCAATTTATAGGTATACTGCTCTCATGGCCCCATCGACCCATCGAACTTCCCTAAGTGTCCGCCATTTGGTGGGTATCAAAGACCTGACCGAGTCGGACATTCAATTAATTCTGGATACGGCCGCGCAATTTAAAGAAGTTATCAACCGCCCCATCAAGAAAGTCCCCTCGCTGCGTGATGTGACCATTGCCAACGTTTTTTTTGAAAATTCGACTCGCACCCGGTTATCGTTCGAACTGGCCGAAAAGCGCTTGTCAGCCGATGTCGTTAACTTTTCGGCATCAGGAAGCTCAGTCAAAAAAGGCGAAACCCTGCTGGACACGGTCAACAATATTCTGGCCATGAAGGTCGATATGGTTGTGATGCGCCACAGCAGTCCCGGCGCTCCTCATTACCTCACCAAACACATCAAGGCCAATGTCGTCAATGCGGGCGACGGCACCCATGAGCACCCTACCCAGGCCCTCCTGGACTCTTTCTCCATTCGCGAAAAATTGGGTGATGTGGCCGGAAAACGGGTGGCCATCATTGGCGATATTACCCACTCTCGCGTGGCCTTATCCAATATTTTTTGTTTGCAAAAACAGGGCGCAGAGGTCATGGTTTGCGGCCCCAAGACCCTCATTCCTAAATACATTGAAGCCCTTGGTGTGAAAGTAGGGCACGATGTCCGTCAGGCACTGGCCTGGTGCGATGTAGCCAACGTCCTGCGGATTCAGCTTGAGCGGCAACAGATAAAGTATTTCCCGTCGTTGCGCGAATACTCGCTTTACTTCGGCATTTCCAAGCAGATGCTCGACGAGCTGGATCGCCCTATCGTGCTCATGCACCCTGGCCCCATTAATCGGGGCGTTGAACTCACATCGGATGCCGCCGATTCGTCGCATTCCATTATTCTGGATCAGGTCGAAAATGGAGTTGCCGTGCGCATGGCGGTGCTGTATCTGCTTGCGCAACTGTAGGGCTATCTATCTGCGTGCCCTTCAGCCAACGAAAAGCCTACTACTGCCACCAATGGTGAGCGCAGCAGTAGGCTGATGACCAACAAGTTAACTTATTTATTTCAGAAAAATCTCGTCGTTATCCGTCACAAACATCCGCGTGCTTTCTGTATAGGTGCCACCCGTTGGCGCTTTATAGGTCAGGTCGACGTAAAATGCCCGGTAGCCCGATGCCGGATATACTTCATTGACAGAAAACGCAGCTTTGTTCTTGATGCCCAGGCTTTTGCCTTCCCATTTTTCATCCTGAAATATCATGTCCGTCGAATTCGCTGACCAGACCGTAACATTTTCGAGTTTATCAGGAGTTGCTTTCACCGTGATATCCACGCCTTTCTTGGTAGTCGACACATGCCATTGACAGGCTGGGTAAGGTTGCCGGGCTAAGGTGTTTCCGAAAAAGGCGTTCAGCGCTTCCAACGCCTGCCGCTTATCGCCCAGGTCATGACCAACGTTGGGAACATAATGAATGTAATTCTCGCCCGGAATCTGACCGATATAATGCTTGACGGCATCGACAGTCCAATACTCATCATTCGTGCCCATGAAAAGCATTTTGGGCATCGTTAATTTTTTACGGTACGAATAAGGATCAATCATTTCGTTGATGGCAGCGCCCTCTTTGGTATGCGCACTCTGCGGAATACCAATTTTTACATAATCATCAATCTGTTCGCTGTACTTGTTCCATACCTTCATTTGATAATCCAGATTGACGGGCATATTCAGGATATCAATTACCATCGGTGCAATGGCCGTAACCCGTTTATCGCTCGCTCCCGTTAGCCAGGTGGTCCAGCCGCGCTTAGAGGCCCCCGAGACAACAAAACGACTCACCTCTTTATGAAGCGTTTCGTTGGCAAATGCCTGAACCGCATCCATCGCCCGAACGGCACTTTTCACCATCGGAAACAGCAGCGGCCAGGAGTAGTCTCCGTCTTGTTTAAACTGGTGTAACGTATATGAAATCAGGGCATCTTCGGTTAAATTTCCGTATAACGGCTGGTTGGGCGTTTGACGCAGCACGGCTGCAATGGCGTTGTTCTTGGTAGCCAGCGTACTGATTGCCCGGTTAAAGCCGTCCTCCCGTTTGTTCCAGTTAGGTTCACCTTCTTTAAGGGATCCACCCGTAATAAACAGCAGCGCCCCATCGTGTTTGATTTCCTTCGGAACGAGTACCGTAAGCTGGTGCTTCCAGGTATGCTCCCGCCATTTCTGGGAAGTCAACAGGACTTCGTAGGCCGTAATGTCGCCATAGGTGTAGGTGTCTTTCACCTCCCACTTAAACGTCTTATCGCCATTGTGCAGGTAGCTTTCCAATGCCGTTGAGGGTGTAATGCCATCGGTTGGTTTTAAGGCATTAAATGAAAAAAGCGTGCCGACACTGATAAGGCCAAGAAAGGCAAGGGTTTTCAGGAAATAGGATTTCATGTTGTATCAGGGGTTAAATTCATATGTAGCGCGGGCAGCTTGCCCGCGCTACGTTAAGCCTATTCATCCGTTTGGGGTATTCGATAACCCGCTTTGTGCCGGTCGGCGGTGTTTTGACCGACACGCGTGCGGCTTACAGACAATCGGCTTGAACCGATTGTCAGGTTGCGCTAAAGCGGACAGCCAACCTAAAACCGAATACTAGAAACCAACGATAATTCATCTACCAGGGCTTACCGGTACCCTGAACCAGCCATGGTTTCGACCAGGCGCTGTTTTTACCATCAGACTGCGAGTTGGCCGTCACCTCCAGTTTGTCTAGGGCCGCAGTCGAATTGGTCTTGTTGAGGTTCAATTCATCCCGCATGTAATAGAACCGAAGCGGCAAGGCTTTCCGTTTAGCCGCGTAACCGGTTGCTAAGGCCGGCAAACCTGTCCGGCGATAATCGAACCAGGCTTCGGTAGCGTTCGTCCAGCTCGCAATCCACTTCTGGCCAATAAGTTGCGCCAGCGTTGCGTCGTAAGCGACCCCTTTCTGTGCCATAAACGCGGTATAGCTACTGGCCAGTCCCCAAGCCGTGAGCGAGGCTTTGACGGCCGCTTCGTAATGCGTTTTGGCATCTCCCGCTGCCCATCCCTTCTGGGCGGCCTCGGCCAGAATAAAATGTACTTCAGCGGCCGACACCAGCCGGGCTTTCAGCAAGGGTCCTTTAGCCTGCATGTAGATTTCATTCAGGTAGGAAACGTGCGGATTGTAGGATGTCTGGCCCGGCGTTGGGTTGAAGTTATAGCTGGACGGAAGCTGAGACACACTGGGCGGCAGACCAACATAATTGGGGTCTGTATCAATTTGAGTCGTTCCTACTTTATCCGGCGATAAATACCGAACACCGTTTACGATTTTATCCGTACCCGTCGGCAGCGTTGCATCGACAGCCAGGGGAACCTCCACTTTTTTGGCCCAGAGTGCCAACCGCGGATCGCTGGTGGCCTGCATGGGTTTGAGCAGTGTAGAACACATTTTGATCCGGCGGTAGTTGCTGCCACTGATGTCGAATACCGTATTGGACGGCCAGGAGTCGCCCGAGTTATTACCCACAAAAGCCATCGTTGCATCGGCAGACGCATCGTCGATGATAGGATACTGCGTCGGATTCGCTACAATTTTCTCAATGCCTGCCTTAGCCACTTCGGGTTGTTTGGCCGAAATGCGCATGTAATACCGAAGCTTGAGTGAATTGGCCAGCTTTTGCCATTTGGCCGGATCACCGGCGTAATACACATCCGCACTTTCAATAATACTGCCGTACGATGCTTTCGGTTTCGAGAGTAAGGTGCTGGCCTTATCCAGGTCAGCCAGAATACCGGCATAAATAACATCCTGGCTATCATATTTCGGTGCAATACCGCCCGACTCTCCTTTTAAGGCTTCGGTATAAGGCGCATCGCCCCATAAGTCGGTTATCAGGCCGAAGATCATCGACTTCATCACCAACGCCACACCTTGCTGAAACTGCATATCCAGCGCAACCGCACGCTGGTAGAGCAGGTCGTTGTTGCGGAGCAGATCATAATAAGTCGTCCAGCTCTGATCGCCCCCCCAGTCATAGTCGTTGTGCTCACTAAACCAGGCGTCTTTCTGCGTATGTTGCACCACACCAGCAATATTCTGAAAACCCAGGTTGACAAAGGCTTTGCCCGTTTCGGTCAATACAGTGGGCAGAACCAGGTTCGGGTTTACCGTTTCGGGCTGAACCCCATTGGGGTTTACGTTCAGATCGGTGAGGTCTTTACAGGAAAACAAGAGCGAGAGAAACAGAATGGGAAGGACCGTATTTTTTTTGAAAATAGTCATGGCTGCGTGTGTTTTGTCGTGCTTAGAACGTGAGACCTAGTTTAAAACCAACCGGGATAGTCCAGGGCGTTACGTTGTAGCGCTCGATACCTTGCTTAAACTGCGTACCTGCTTGTGGGCTTGACTGTGGCTGAAAGGCCATTTCGGGATCGACATTGATTTTGGCCGCTGTCCACAGAATGATGTTACGGCTATAGACCGAGAATGTAGCATTCTGTAAACCAATCGATTTGACAAATCTCGCGGGTATATCATAGCCCAGCGAAATTTCCCGCAGCTTAACGAACGACGCATCGAATGTAGCCGCCCGCGTGAAGCTCCAGGGGTAGTTATCACCGTAAGGAACGATTTTGGTGCCCGCTCCTCCCAGGTTTTCTGTGTAGCCGGTTATATTGCCCTGCGCATCATACTGGGCAATAACGCCTGGGTTGAATACACCATAGGCATAGGTCTTTCCGCCGAATTCAAAGGGGAACCCGCCATAAGCAGCCGTTGGCCCACCCACGATCGGAAAGAAATTATCATGAATTTTGATGTACTGATCCTGATTCTCGACCAGCCAGTTACGGAGCGCATCACCAGTCCGCCCGCCAGGGTTGATCAGGTTATCTAGGAACCGTTGCGAACGCAGATCGGATTCCATGTACCGGTAGGTTTGCGATACAAAATCGCCACCAGCCCGCCAATCGAGAGACACGTTCAGCGTGAAGCCTTTGTAGGATAGGGAGCTCTGAGCGCCCAGCATGAAGTTTGGGTTGAAGTTACCGATTTTATTCTTTGTATTGGTCGCGCTGGTGCTCTGCCAGGAGCCATCGTTGTCTAGAATTGGATACCCGTAATACGGTGATTTGGGGTCGGTTACGGTGACAACGGCTGCATCATAAATATCACCGACTTTATCGCCTACGTAGGTCCAGGCGCCCCCTTTGGCATCGGTCCACAAGGTGTAGTACGGTATCCCCTCGGCCAGTTCCTTGATGCGCGTCGTGTTCTTGGTAAAGTTGGTTGTCAAGTCCCAGCGCAGGCCGCCTTTGTCAATGATGGTACCACCCAGCGAGAGCTCCACACCCCGGCTTTCGAGCAGACCCGCATTGATATTTTTGGTTGTAAAGCCCGAAGACGGAGCAATTTGCGAGGGAAGAATCTGGTTGCGGTTGTCCGACATATAGTACGTTCCCGAAAAGCGGAACCGGTTCCGGAACATGTTGTAGTCGATGCCCACCTCATAGGAGGTTGCAATTTCAGGCTTCAGATTAGGCAGCAGAATACCGCCTGATTTATTCAGGCGTGTTACGCCATTCCAGGCACCGGCATCACCCAGTGTCGGATAGAGGCTGTACGGGTTAGCATCATTACCTACCTGCGCTACCCCGGCCCGTATTTTAAACAGATCGACAGCACGAGGCATATGGATCATTTCGTTGACCAACACGCTCAGGGAAGCCGACGGATAGAAATAAGACCGATTGTTGACCGGTAGTGTACTTGACCAGTCATTCCGAGCTGTCAGGTCCAGGTAAACCATGTCTTTAAATCCGAAATTCGCCGTTCCGTAGACGCTGTAAATCGCCTTCTTGTATAAATAATTGTTGTACTGGAGGTTGTTGGGGGCAATATTCTGAATGGTATAGAGACCAGGAATAATCAGTCCTGCGCCATTTTTGCTGCTGGTGCTTATATCCGTCGACTGCGAGTAGCGATTGTTTCCCCCGGCCGATACGACTACGCTCAGCGCGTTGAATCGCTTGGTATACGTAGCCAGGAAGTCAGCATTGCGCTCATAGCGTTTCAGGTTAATCAGCCCATAGGCCCCGTTGGGTTCGCCAGTATAGCTTTTGGCAATTTTCGTTTCCCGTTGTTCAGAATACGTATCCAGTGCATAGCGGCCCATCAATTTGATCTCCGGTGTGATCTGCCATTCGGCCCGCATGTTGCCAAATACCCGGTCCCGTACATAACTGTTGTTTACTTCATAGGCCAGGAAGTACGGGTTGTTATAGTTGCCGATACTTTGAGACCGCTGTTGCAGGCCCTCTTTACCCGGAACCCAGTAGTCCCGCAGTTCATTGATGTCGATATGTGATCCAACGGCGTAGGCCCATTGTAATGGGTTTGTTCCTCGTTCGCCAGCAGGCCGGTTGTTGGAATTGTTCCGACTAAAATCCAGGTTTGTGCTCAGTGTAAATTTGCTGTTTATCCGGGCCGTCGTGCTGATGGCCAAGGTGTTTTTGAACAAATCTGAATTGGGAACAATACCCCGGCTGCTCATATTGGAATAGGAAAGCCGGTAGGTGATTTTATCGGAGTTATTCGCAATCGATACACCGTTGGTGCTAGTAATGCCCGTTCGCACAAAATCCCGGATATTGTTCGGGTGCGAAACAAGGGGCGTTGGTATTGGCTTGCCATCCGGCCCGATCGGGCTGTTCCATTGAATGGCGTTATAGCCTTTGTCCAGTTCAGGGCCAACACCACCCGACGAGCTTTCATCGATTTGCAGAATGCCGCCCGGATACGGGTTGTTGTCGGGTGTAAAGGGCAGAATCCCCGTAGCAAACTTACTCGACATTTTCAGGTACTTGTAAGGCTGATCAAATACCGTATTTGATGTCACCGAGACTGTCATTTTCTGCGATTTCGAGCCACTTTTTGTGGTGATCAGCACCACGCCATTCCCCGCCCGTGAGCCATATAAGGCAGCCGCACTAGGCCCTTTCAGAATAGATATGTTCTCCACATCATCGGGGTTGATATCCGAAATGGCGTTACCGTAATCGACACGGTTGTCGTTACCAATCTGGCTTACGTTGTTCAGCGAGTTGGCTATCGGAACACCATCGACCACAAATAAGGGCTGGTTATCCGTGTTCAACGATTTAGCACCTCGAATGATCATGCTCACCGACGAGCCGGACGGCCCTGTCGAGCTGATCTGAACCCCTGGCACACGACCAGCCAGCGAATTCAGGACGTTTTCCTGCGCTACCCGGCTCAGGTCTTTTCCCTGAACTTCGCCCACCGCGTAACCGAGCGAGCGAGCTTCCCGCTTGATACCCAGTGCGGTAACGACAACTTCGCCCAGTACTTCGTTATTTTCAACTAACTCAACATTAATCACGGACTGATTACCAACCGTAATTTCCTGCGTTTTATGCCCGATAAACGAGAACACAAGAATCGCCGTGTTGCTGTTTACAGAAATCGAGTAGTTCCCCTTCTGATCGGTAACCGATCCGGTCTGTGTGCCTTTGATCAGGATGTTGGCCCCGGCAATCGGCTGATTATTAATGGCCAGCGTAACCGTCCCGGTTATGATTTTGGCCGGGCTACGCAGGGGCGTTCCTTTGGCCAACGCGTGCGAAAAACATAGACTAACCACGATAGCGATGGTCAGCGAATGCTTCAGAATCAACTGAAAAGTAGAAATTGGTTTCATGCGTGTTCAGTTATGAGATGGTCATTCAATCAAATACAAAGGTTAATCAGTAGGCCCTACACGGGCGTGGAGTTGGGCAGAGATGGTTTACTCCGGTTGTTTACCAGGTTCTGGCTGATATTCGTGTTGATTCAGTAATTCGGTGAAATAGGCTTCGAGTATGTCGGAGTAGGCCTGTCTCATTGCCGGATAATGCAGACTAGCCAACAATTCGTCAAATTCTTCTTTTGACAGCTTCTGGCGGATTAATTGCTCAATAAGATAGGTGATGCCTTGCCTTTCCATTCTCCTTGTGTTCAGGCAGTTTACACATAGTACTGGCAAGGCTAAAAAAGAGACTATTCGTCTATCTTATTTTATTTAAATCAGGACATAAACGACCACTGCTTAGCCAGCGAGATCGACCCGTTCCCGAAGCAGCTGCTTTGCCTTAACAAGCTGGTTTTTAACGGTATTCTTGGAAATCCGTAATGACTCCGCTATTTCCTGATAGGACTTCCCGCCTTCTACATTAAGCAGGAGGATCAGTTTACGTTTTTCAGATAGTGCATTGATGGCTGCCTGCAGAACCCGGCTGCGGATTTCAATTGCCTCCTGATCCTCCTCGGTAGCTCGCTCCATCCGTTCCATATACCGTTGCCGAAGTAACTGGCTCTTTTCCAGCTGCTTCAGGTAATCGAATATCATGTTCCGAAGGCAGGTGAACAGATAGGAACTGAAGTTAAGGTCAGGGTTGATAAGGGACCGTTTATCCCAGATTTTTATAAATACGTCATGGACCATATTTTCAGCCTCCTCTGTGTCCTTCAGGAGCGCGATACTGAATTTAAGGGCGGGCGTACGATAATGCTGATATACTTTAGCAAAAGCGATCTTATCGCCCTGGATGGCCTGGTGAATAATGGTTTCGGAGAGATTAGCCATGCGTATAGAGAAGTTAAGGTGAAAAGCTGGGCAGGAAAGAGGGCAATAACCAGTACGCGCACTACCAGGCCGTTTGATTAGACCCCGTATGGTTCGTTTTCTATATGGATTTATAAAAAGTTGAAAATTGAATTAATCTCAAAATTTTTATAAACTAATCCAGAAAATAACAGAATAGGCTTCTAAACTTGTAAAACGAAATTATTTTCCGTCAACTAACCAGGTTAGTTATCATTTAGTCTATGGGAGTGCTTTATCCGAAATAATATTTCGTTTATATCCGGTAGACTCAACAAATATAGACGAGTCGACCTCATTTCATTTTCGCTTATTGCGTAAAATTGCCTTCAATTTGCGCAAATCATTCAAATTTCATTTAGGGGTAATATTCCGGAAGGAGTCGGCATCGTTACGGCCACACTATCAGTCGTTTATGAAAAACCGTCTGTGTTGGCCAGAAGCGGCATAACGTTGGGTTAACGTACCCCAGATCGTCCGGAAACACCCCGCCGACAGGCTCCAGGTTGTCCTTGTTCAAGAAATTTACCAATCCCCGAATAGCCCGATACACCATCCGCAGCGTATATCAGAAACACGCTGCACACGCGGTTTAACCAGAAGGTTACCTGGGCAGCAGGGCGGATAGCCCTATTCCTAGTGCATAGATGTGCCCTTTATTGGCCCACCCGTGCCGGATAGGCGTCCGGTCAATGAGCTATCCCTTGTCACTATACGTACACCCTTGTACGCTGGCCTGAGAACCTACAAGCCGATACAGATACATGGCTGAAGTTAACTAAAACGTACCCAAAATTCTGATGATATGACCCACGTACTGATTCTACTTGTCCTTCTTTGCGGCACTATCGGCCACATAAATGCCCAGACCTATGCCGAGAAATTAGGCTGGCCGAAAGGATCGAAAGTGGTCATTTTCCACGTAGACGATGCTGGTATGTCGTATCCTTCTAATCAGGGAGCCATCAAATCGCTGGAGCAGGGAACAGCCACCTCCACGAGTATCATGATGCCCTGCCCCTGGTCGGCGAGTTTTGTGAACTACGCCCTGAAAACAGGCATCGACGCAGGCATTCATCTAACCTTAACTTCCGAATGGAAAAACTACCGCTGGAGTCCGCTGGCAGGTAGCAAACAGGTGCCCGGCCTGACAGACCCGGAAGGTGCTTTCTGGCCCGACGTACCTGATGTTATCAGGCACGCTACCGCCGACGAGGTCGAACTGGAAATGAAAGCGCAGATCGACCGGGCCATAGCGATGGGGCTGAAACCTACTCACCTCGACTCGCACATGGGAACACTCTTTGCCAACGAGTCCTACCTCGAACGCTACATCAGGGTGGGAATCGCCTATGGCATTCCGGTGATGTTTCCGGGTGGCAACAATAAGCTACTGATCGAATGCACAAATTACCCCCTCGTTGAACAACTAAAGGCTGAAGGCAAGTGGAAAGAGGGCACCCAATTACCCTTGCCGGAAAACCTGAAAAAAGCAAAAGCGGTAGGTGACATGATCTGGAAATCAGGCTTGCCCGTGCTCGATGATCTGCACACAATCAGTGGAAACTGGAAGCCCGCCACCACCGGCGTAACACCAGAAGCCTGGGGAACGTACAAAACCGCGCAGTTCAAAGACGCCCTGACCCGAATGGAGCCTGGCCTCGCCATGTTCATCATCCATAGTACAGATGCGTCCGGGGAATTCCATCAAATATCATCGTCGGGTGGCTCCCGCTATGCCGATATGCTTTCCATGACGGACCCCGACTTGAAAACCTATCTCCGCAAAGAAGGCATCATTCTTACCACCTGGCGAGAGGTCATGACGCGAAGAAAACAGGCTAAATAGGGCATCATGTCTATGGACATCTTATGAAGTAAACACCAATGAAAAAATCCGTTCTTCTGCTTGTAGCCCTTCTTCTGGTCACGAGAGCCCTTGTCGCGCAGGTATCCAATGCCGCCATTGTCCGCGAAATGCTCATTTTCCCGGCTCAGGAAAAACACGTACACGGCAGTAGTCTTGTTAGCCTGCCCAATGGTGATTTTCTGGCCGTCTGGTTTTATGGTAGTGGCGAACGCACTGCCGATGATGTCAAAATCATGGGAGCCCGTTTACAAAAAGGGCAAAAAGCCTGGAGCGAACCGTTCCTGATGGCCGACACGCCCGCCATTCCCGATTGCAATCCCGTCATTTTCCTGAATAGCCAGGGTAAGCTATTTCTGGTCTGGATTGCCGTTCAGGCCAACCAGTGGGAATATTCCATACTTCGTTATAAGACCTCAACCGATTATACTAAAAGTGGGCCACCCGTCTGGAACTGGCAGGACAATATCTTGCTCAAACCCGGTGACGGTTTTGCGCAGGAAGTAGCGGCAAAGTTTAAAGATCTACCACCCAGCACCGTTGGCTGGGCAGGTTATGCGCCCAAATACGACGACCTGATTTTGCAGGCCAGTCGTGATGCCAGCAAACGTAGCCTAGGCTGGATGACCCGCATCAAACCCCTGTTACTCGAAAAAGGCCGTATCCTTCTTCCTCTCTATTCCGATGGCTTCAATTTCTCGCTTATGGCCATTTCAGATGATGACGGCGCTAGCTGGCGACCCAGTCTGCCCGTAGTCGGCAGGGGCCCGATTCAACCGGCGCTGGCTCGCCGGAAAGACGGGACGATTGTCGCCCTTATGCGCGACAGTGGCGACCAACCCACTCGTGTGCATATCAGCCAGTCGACCGATGAGGGCGAAAGCTGGGCAGCCACGGCAAAAACAGACATCCCCAATACGGCCAGTGTTGAACTGCTGGTGCTGAAGGATGGCCGATGGGCCTTTCTGGGTAATGATCTGGCTGATGGTCGTTACCGGCTAAGTTTGTTTTTATCCGATGATGAAGGGAAAACCTGGAAATGGAAAACCCGCATCGAAGCACATCAGCCGGGGCAGGGCAATTATTCCTATCCCTCTCTCATTCAAACGTCCGATGGCTTGCTGCACATGACGTACTCGCATCATGGTGTCGGGAAAACGGATAAGTCAATCAAGTATGTTGTCGTGGATCCGCAACGCCTTACCAAATAAAGATAACCCAGCGACACCCGCGTTTTACCCCCTATATAACCTGTTCTCATTCATGATCATCCCCATTCGTTATATCCGATTAGCTGGTAGTCTACTGGCTTTCCTCTCGCTGGGTAACCAGTGGCTCAGCGCCCAAACCGTTTATCAGGATAAACCGTTCCAGCAGGACTACAGCGTCAAATACTACATCGATAAACCCACAATCAGCCTTACGGGCGTGGCCTGCGACCGCAATGGAATCATTCAGGTGGCTTCGTCCGAAGGGCTGCTACACCCCGCCAACGGCGAATTTCTGCATCCGGGCACCTTATTACCCGATCAGACGTACCGGTTCATGAAAGACATGAAGCTACAGGCAATCGGCTCCCAGAATCAGCAACTCGTTTATCTGAGTCAAAAGGCCATATTAAGTAATGCCTGGGCGGGGAAATTATATGCGGAACACGAGCTTCCGCAGGCAACGATCTTTACCGGAACACCCGACCACACCTTTCTCGTTTCCGATGGTCGTGCTGTACAACTTGTCAAGGATAGCAAGCTGCTTTGGAAAGGATCGCTCCCATCCGATGAAGTGATAGGTGCGCATTTCCAACCTGCCACCAACGTGTTCTGGATACTCGGCAGGAAGTCGCTATATACACTCTCGGGAGCCGATTTTACCCTGGCCAAAGTGCTTGGCGGTTCGGGATTCACCGCTTTTGCCCTGACACCCGATCAAAAGGTATTGATTGGCACCAACGATGGGTATATTGAAGTCGATGCGGTGAGCAAAAAGCAACTCGGCCCCATTCATCAGAAGCTCCCCTGGACTGACATCACCGCCGTGGCTGTCGTGTACGGCAAAACTTGGTTTGGTACCACAAAAGGAGCCTTTTCGCTGCGCCCTGATGGCAAATACGATTATTATTATGGCGAACGCTGGCTACCAGGCAATCAGGTAACAGCCATCTCGGAAGGGCCGAAAAACTCGGTTTTGATCCTGACCACGGCGGGCCTGGGCAAAATCTGTTTTAAGTCGATGACACTCTACGACAAAGCGATTTTCTATGAAGATCAGGTTCGAAGCCGGCACATTCGAAACGGCTTCAATGCCTCGCTGGATCGTATGGAAAAAGGCAATCTGGCTACGGGCTATATGGCTGATTCTGACAACGATGGCCTTTGGACATCCATGTATCTGGGCGGAGAAATTTTCCGCTATGCGGTCACCAAAGACAAGGAAGCGCTCCAAAATTGCCGTGAATCGCTCGATGCCATGGAGCGACTATACACCATCAATCCCGTAGCGGGCTTCCCTGCCCGCTCCTTCGAGCGAGCGGGTTACATCAATCAGTTGTCGGACCCGGAGCGCTGGCAGCATTCGCCACAGGCTGGCTGGGACTGGAAATCCACCACCAGCAGCGACGAAATTATTGGCCATATTTTCGCGTTCGGTGCGATGGCGGAATTGGTCGACGACAAAACCCTTCAACGCCGGGCCATTACGCTCATCGATACGGTCATGAGCCATATCCTGTCGCACAACCTGTACCTGATCGACTTTGACGGCAAGCCGACGATGTGGGGCAAATGGAATCCGGACTACGTAAATGCCTTTCCCATCAACGTGGGCGACCGGAAGCTGAATTCCTCGAACCTGACGGCCATGCTGCAAACGGCCTATCATTTCACCAAAAAAGAAAAGTATAAAAAGAAGGCGTTCGAATTACTCCAAAAACAAGGTTATCTCGAGAACCTGATGCGGCCGATGAGTATCATCGGGAAAGCACCTGACGATGCCGATGAGCATAGCAAACACATGTCGGATGGCTGGAATCACTCTGACGATGAGATGTATTTCGTTGGCTACTGGGGCCTATACCGCTACGCGTTCGATGAGGCCTTAAAGGCCAAATACAAAGCGGCCATTCTAGACCATTGGCAGGCTGAGCGGCCGGAAAAAGACGGGGCCTGGAATATATTCGCGGCAATGACCGGCGCCAAAAACGTCGACCTTCCCGAAGCGGTCTGGTATTTGCAGGAATATCCGCTCGATATGATCGACTGGTCCATCATGAACAGTCACCGGAAAGACATTACGACCATTGCTCCGAATTTCCGGAATCAAACCATTAAAGACGTACTTCCGCCCGACGAAACGCCCATTCAGCGCCACAACGGCAATCGATTTACGCTGGATCGTTCCAATGGTAGCAGTGGCACTTCCGAACACAGCGCGGGCGACATCTGGCTCCTGCCCTATTGGCTGGGCCGCTATCTGGGCGTGATCAGTGCCCCGGTCGGGAAGTGATTTGGCTGGTCTCCGAACTAAAGCGCGGCCCTACTAGCCTGAATCTCGCCTACGCCGTACTAGAATGACCTCAACCGAAAACGCTTCACATAAATGACGAACAGACAACCGGTACAAACCTGGTCGCTTGGCCTTCTGTTTTGGGGGCTAATCACCTCGAACCTGGTCATTGGCCAATCAACGGACAAGTTGGGTTCCGTAGCCGACTCCATCAAAAAGTACCGTACGCTTATGGCAGCTCGCTACCCTACAGGCGTTTCTGCCCATCGGGGAAATTCACAGCTCGCGCCCGAAAACACGCTTGCGACCTTTCGGGAAGTACTGAAGATGCAAGTCGACTACATTGAAATCGATGTTCGGACAACGCAGGATGGCCAGTTGATTATTTTGCATGATGGCAGCTTAAACCGCACATCGACGGGCACAGGTCCGGTCAGCGATCAGCCTCTGTCGGCCCTTAAAACACTATCGGCGGGCAAGGGCTTTGCCGATCGTTTTCAGACCGAACGAATCCCGACCCTGGCCGAAGTTTGTCAGCTGGTTGCTCACTGGAACGCAACTCATCCGACTCCCACAAACCTGTACGTCGATTGCAAAGCGGTAGCTCCAGCGCCTTTAGTGGAGACGTTGCAAACGTATGGGCTGCTAAAAAATGCGGTTTTTTATGGCTCCGACGACGCTTTGCTGGCCCTGAAACAGGTAGCGCCAACGGCCCGGCTGATGCCTTCGCTACGGAAGGCGGAAGAAATGCCCGATAAGATCAACAAGCTTAATCCGTACGCCTTCGATCTGAACTGGCTGGCAGTCAACGAAACGCTCATCCAACAAATTCATCAGCAGGGAGTCAAGGCATTTTCTGATTTGTTAGGCCCGCTGGATTCGCCCGAACAGTACCGAAAAGCGGCTCACATAGGCATCGATGTTATCCAGACCGATTATGTCATCTCTGTGTACCAAACCCTGGCTCAGTCCACAAAATAATGCCCAATGCGTTTTGACCGTATGAAACAACTTTTCTTTTTTCTTTTTGCTGCCCTAACCAGCTTATCTGCCAAAGCGCAGCTCCACAAACCATACCCTGCCACCCGTTATCCCGACCGGCTCATACTGGGTTGGCAGGGCGAGCCAGCCACCTCGCAGTCAGTTAACTGGCGCACCGATTCGACGGTTACGAACGCCGTTGGCGCCATTGCGGAAGCGGACCCATCCCCTGATTTCGTCAGAAATGCAACCCTCGTTCCGGCCACAAGTGAAACGATAGTGATGGATGGGAAACAGGTACGTTACCATTCCGTCCATTTCAAAAACCTAAAACCCGGCACGCAGTACAGTTACCGCGTGGGTGATGGCACTTACTGGAGTGAATGGTTTCAGTTCAAAACCGCTCAGGACAAACCCGCTCCGTTTTCTTTTTTGTATTTCGGTGATGCCCAGAATGACATTCGCTCGCTCTGGTCACGGGCCATACGGGGCGCTTACTCGACATTGCCTACGGTGAGTCTGATGGTTCATGCGGGCGATTTAATTACTACTTCAAATGCCGACTGGCAATGGGCCGAGTGGTTCGAAGCAGGCGGCTGGATCAATGGTATGGTGCCCACGCTGGCCACACCCGGCAATCACGAATATTTTAAGGATGAACAGGGCAAAGGTCGAGTGTCGAAGCACTGGCGGCCCTCTTTCGTATTACCCGAAAACGGGCCGAAGGGCCTCGAAGAAACGGCGTATTTCTTCGACTATCAGGGAACACGGTTTATTTCCCTGGATTCACAAGCCGCCCTGCTCGACTCGGCCGTTTTAACCACCCAGGCAGACTGGCTCGTTCGGGTGTTGGGCCAGAACCCAAACCGCTGGACGATCGTCGTTCATCATCACCCGATTTATTCAACCAAGCAGGGCCGCGACAACAATGAATGGCGGCTAAAAATGGAGCCCATTTACAAAAAATACGGCGTCGACCTGGTCTTGCAGGGGCATGATCATACCTATGGCCGTGGCCTGAACATGCCCCTGGGAAAGAGTCGAAAACATCCAGACGGCCCTATCTATGTGGTATCGGTGAGCGGCCCTAAAATGTATGATATTGGTTTGCAGGATTGGATGGATCGGGCGGGCTCAAACACGCAGCTCTATCAAACCGTGTCAATCGATGGCGACAAATTAGCATATCAGTCCTTTACCGTAACCGGGCAGAAATATGACTCATTCAGCCTGACAAAGAACAGAAATGGGCAGAATACCCTGGTCGATCAGGCACCGGCACTCCTGCCTGAGCGGCTGGATTTACCCGCCGAGTACCAGCAAAAGATGAAGCCTGAACAACTACAGGAATACCGGAACCGCTTTCAGGAGTATAAGGCCCGGAAACAACAGGCCAAGCCGTAGACATGAATTCTACAGAATTAACAGTAGTCATAGGTACTACAGAAATGGCTTGTATCCAAACACGGCTATAGCCCTCATTTTAAATTATATCGATTCATACGCCTGCTAATCCAAAATCTATGGCTATACGATCTACATCATCAGTCGAACCTGCTGTACTCCAGCCTGTCCCCGTTAAGCGCCTTCTCTCGCTCGATACCTTGCGGGGATTCGATATGTTCTGGATTATGGGTGGTGAAGAGATTTTTCAGGTTCTGGCCAAAACAACTGGCTGGGCCTGGGCTGTGCTCATCGCCGATCAGTTTACCCACCCCGACTGGAATGGCTTCCGGGCCTATGATCTGATTTTCCCGTTGTTTGTGTTTTTGGCGGGCGTATCCACGCCGTTTTCAATAGGATCGCGGTTAGAAAAAGGCGATGAAAAGGCGCAGATTGCCCGCAAGATTATTTCCCGTGGGCTTGTGCTGGTTTTGTTAGGCATCATTTATAACAATGGGCTATTTGTCAAAGCAATTCAGGATACCCGTTTCCCGAGTGTTCTGGGGCGTATCGGGCTGGCGGGCATGTCTGCTCAGTTGATTTTTCTGTATGTCAGACCGCGCACCCAATACCGCGTGTTTGTCGGGATTTTAATGGGTTACTGGGCCGCTCTGGCGCTGATACCTGTGCCGGGTTGCGGAGCGGGTGTGCTAACCATGGACTGTAATCTGGCCAGCTATATTGATCGCATGGTGGTACCGGGCCATCTCTACAAAACGATCCATGATCCGGAAGGCCTGTTCTCGACCATCCCTGCCATTGGCAACGCGCTGCTGGGCATTTTTGCCGGTTCATTTCTAAAAACGAACCATGAAACAGGTCGTCAGAAAGCGCTATACCTGCTCGGCGCGGGTGCCCTCTTTGTCCTGCTTGGCGTACTCTGGAATTTTATCTTCCCGATCAACAAAAACCTGTGGACCAGCTCGTTTGTGCTGGTTACCGGCGGTCTGAGCCTGAGTTTACTCAGTATCTTTTACTGGATCATCGACGTCAAGGGCATCAAAGGCTGGACGTTTTTCTTTACGGTTATCGGCATGAACTCCATCCTGATCTATGTGGCCGACGAGTTCATTGACTTCGCCTACGCATCCCACTTCTTCTTTGGCGGATTGATCAATCGTCTTTCATCAGGATGGGTAGCAGGCGTTCTGGGCGTGTTGGGCTACCTGGCCGTAAAGTGGGCGTTCCTCTACTTTCTATACAAGAAAAAGACATTTTTACGGGTTTGAGCCAGTTCACGTACAGCGAGCGGGAGCCCGGTTGCGTCAGCATCAGCATGCAAAAAAGCCTCTTTTGGCAATGGTATCTTTACTACTAATTTAAGTAATAAAGAAGGATACTTAACCTAAGGATTTATGCGATCTGCTTTTTTCACCATCCTCATCCTGTCGATCGGCGTTTGTATGAATGGCTGTCGATCAGGCAGCACACCCACTACGGAGGAAGCCAAACAGATCGCCGTTGGCTGGGAACTCGTCAGCAATTTCACAAAAATAGACACGGGCTTCGAAGCCCGCTTCAGCCTCACCAATGGCAGTAGCACCCCACTGACCGATGCCAATTGGGCCTTGTTTTTCAACATGTCTCCCCGGCCGCTCATTCCACCTCTGACCCCTCAGCCTGCCACCGTCCACCATATCAATGGCGACTGGTATAAACTCACCCCTAACCCAGGATTTACCCTGAAACCAGGTGCGACTATCCAAATTCGGTATGAAGGAACAGAAGCCGTCAATAAGCTGACGGATGCGCCAATGGGGCTATATTTCGTCTTTTACACGAAAGATGGCCGGGAAGAGCGTATCGTACAGGTAGCCAACTATAGCGTTACACCCTTTACCCGACGAGAGCAAATGCTGCGGGGCAAAATCGATAGCGAGCCGCTGTTTACGCCCGAACATACGTATCGGACCAATCTGACAGCTTCTTTGCTTCCCGCCGACAAACTTCAACAAATCATTCCATCGCCGGTCAAACTGACGCCGGGTAGGGGTACCTTGACACTCGATTCGTCATTACCGATTTACGCCGATAAAGGCCTCGAACGTGAAGCGGATTACCTGAGCCGGAAACTAAAAACTCTGACGGGCAGCAACTTTTCTGTAAGCACCGGAGCGCCAAAAGGACCCTGTATAGCCCTGAAAAAGGGTAACGTCAGCGTGAATGGCGTTGTCAACGAAGCATATCGATTAGGCATCGACGAAAACGGGGTGATCATTACCGGCAACGATGCCGCGGGGGTTTTCTATGGCGTTCAGAGTTTGCTGGCTCTCCTTCCGACTACAAGCTACTTGAAGCCTGCGGCTACTGTTGCCGTACGCTATGTACAGATCGAGGATGCCCCCCGCTTTGCCTTCCGGGGAATGCATCTGGATGTTAGCCGGAATTTTCAGACGAAAGAAACCATCCTGCGACTACTCGATCTGCTGGCATTTTATAAAGTCAATACGTTCCTGTTCTACACGACCGAAGACGAGGGCTGGCGACTCGAAATCGATGGATTGCCCGAGCTGACTCAAGTGGGGGCACAACGCGTGCATACGTCGGGAAAAGAAACGCCTGTGCTGCATCCGGCTTATGGCTCAGGGCCCAGGGCGTATGACGAAGGCAAATACGGCAGTGGGT
Organism: Spirosoma radiotolerans; assembly: GCF_000974425.1. Classification (NCBI taxonomy): domain Bacteria; kingdom Pseudomonadati; phylum Bacteroidota; class Cytophagia; order Cytophagales; family Cytophagaceae; genus Spirosoma; species Spirosoma radiotolerans. Next base: position 1,357,420 of record NZ_CP010429.1, on the reverse strand, counting down.
ATTATACAAAAGCGGATTTTATCGATATCCTGCAGTACGCCACTGAACGCCATATTAAAGTAATTCCTGAAATCAATTTACCGGGCCACGCCCGAGCGGCCATCAAAGCCATGGAGGCCCGCTACGAACGGTTGATGAAGGAAGGAAAAGAGAAAGAAGCCAGGGAATACCGGCTGATCGATCCCGATGACAAATCGGTGTACCTGTCGGCGCAGGGCTATACCGATAATGTGGTGAGCGTTGGCCAGGAGTCCACGTATCATTTTTGCGAAAAGGTGGTCGATGAGCTGACGAAGATGTATAAAGCAGCCGGTTTACCGATGGATGTCCTGCATACGGGTGGGGATGAAGTGCCCGAAGGTGCCTGGACAAAATCGCCCGTAGCGGCCAGGGTGTTAAGCAACAATCCAACGATCAAAGACCCCAAAAATCTGCAGACCTATTTCTTCCGGAACCTCGTCAAGCGGCTCAAAAAGCGTAACCTGGAAATACACGGTTGGGAAGAAGCGGTATTGGCCAAAGCTACTGACGGAAAATTAGTGTTAAATCCTGAATTTGTTGGCCAGGGCGTGGTTCCCTATGTATGGAACAATCTGTTCGACATGGATCTGGGTAATCGAATGGCGAATGCGGGCTATCCGGTGGTGCTGTGCAACGTATCGAATTTTTATTTCGATATGGCTTATACCAACGATCCGCAGGAGCCGGGTTTGTATTGGGCAGGCTATGTCGATACGAAAAATAACTGGGCATTTGCGCCTTTCGATATGGTCAAGACAACCAACAAAACGTCGATGGGCAAGCCATTAAAGTATGCAGGCCTGGAAAAAATGAAGCTCAGTGCCCGCAAAAACATCCGGGGTGTAGAAGCCCAGCTCTGGAGTGAAACGATTAAAGGCCGCGCCATGGCTGAGTACGCCATGCTGCCTAAACTGCTGGGCTTCGCCGAAAGTGCCTGGGCACCGGAACGACCCTGGGAAACCATCGAGAATAAGCAGGCGCGCGAAGCGTCAATGCGAATAGGCTGGAATGTTTTTGCCAATACCTTGGCTCAGAAAGACTTACCCCGACTGTCGACAATCAATGGCGGTTATACCTATCGGTTACCGCTGCCCGGTGCCCTTATCGAAAAGGGTATGCTCAAGGCGAATGTAGAACTTCCCGGTCTGGCCATTCGGTACACGACGAATGGAACGGAACCCACGGCTCAGTCCGCGTTGTATGCAGGTCCGGTGAAAGCCGCAGGTACATTAACATTAAAAAGCTTCGATGCATCGGGTAGATCGAGCAGGTCGGTTGTCCTTAAGGTACCATAATATTCCTGGCGAAGCTTAGTACATACACCAGGCGAACACACTAACAAACTGAATGCAACAAATGACTATTGGGGTCGACTTAGGAGGGACGAACGTGCGGGCCGGGCTTGTGCAGAATGGATTAATTGTCCACCAGAAGAGTGGTCTGTTACACCAAAAAGAATCACTTTCCGCTACTTTATCACAACTGATTGGGCTGATTCGTCCCCTGGCCGACTCGTCTGTCAGTAGTATCGGCATTGGCGTGCCATCGGTGGTCGATGTGGGCCGGGGCATCGTTTACAATGTTGCCAATATTCCCTCCTGGAAAGAGGTGGCTCTGCGCGACATTCTGGAGGCAGAGTTCGCCGTTCCTGTATTTGTCAACAATGATGTGAATTGTTTCACCCTGGGCGAGCATCAGTTTGGGCAGGCGAAATCCTACCATTCGGTGGTTGGCATGTCTATTGGCACCGGACTCGGCTCGGGAATTATCATGAACAATCAACTTTTTGCGGGCTCAAATTGTGGCGCGGGCGAAATCGGCTTACTGCCTTACCGGGACAAAAATTTCGAGTATTATGCCTCTGCTGAGTTTTTCAAAGCGGTTCACGGAACAACGGCCCTGGAAGCCAGCCAGGCGGCTCAACTGGGTGAAGAAAAGGCACTACAACTATGGGTCGAATTTGGCCGTCACTTTGGTTGGGCCATCAAAGCAGTCCTGTATGCCTATGATCCGGAAGTCATTGTATTGGGGGGTTCCATCGCCAAAGCGTATCCTTTCTTTAAAGCCGGGATGCTCGAGAGCATGCAGGATTTTGCCTATCCAATGACCCTGAAACGGCTGAAGATTTTCCAATCAGAAAAAGAAGGCATTGCGCTCTTGGGCGCTGCGGCTCTGGTCGAGCAACGCGAGCACCTTTAAGGAGATTTTACAGAACTGCTTACGTATGAAAAACGCATTCCTTTGTTTTACTCCTAAGCACTAACTATGAACCGTAACACCCTGATTGTTGGCCTGATTCTACTTATTTTCTTTGTCATTTCGTTCCTGACTAACATTCTGGGGCCTATCATTCCCGATCTGGTCGACAGTTTTCAGTTGAGCATCGGCCTGGCGGGTTTTCTGCCGTTTGCTTTTTTTGTCGCCTACGCCGTGTCGGTACCGGCGGGCTTACTAGTCGAAAAACACCGGGAAAAGCGGGTGTTGCTTGGGGCTTTTTTTCTGGCGTTTCTGGGTGCGCTGCTGGTTGCGCTGCTTCCCCGTTTTTCGGTCGCGCTGGTCTCCCTCTTCTCCATTGGTGTAGGGATGGCTATATTACAGGTTGTCATCAATCCGCTGTTGCGGGTGGCGGGTGGCGAAGCCCATTTCGCCTTCAACTCAGTACTGGCTCAACTTTTCTCCGGAGCCGCTTCGTTTATCAGTCCTTTTTTATACAGTTATTTTGTCCTTAACCTTCACACAACGAACACCAGCCTTCCCATTGCCCTGCTCAACCGGCTGGTTCCTGTTCATCTCGAATGGGTATCATTATACTGGGTGTTCGCCCTCACGACACTCCTGATGATTGTGGTGGTGGCTCTGATCAACTTTCCGACCGTGGAGCTTAAGGATGACGAAAAGATAGAAGTGGGCACCACGCTGACGGAATTAGTGAACAATAAAACCGTACTTCTCTTTTTCGCGGGAATCTTTGCGTATGTCGGTACAGAACAGGGCATTGCCAACTGGATCTCAACGTTTCTCCAACTCTATCATGGTATTGATCCAGCCACTACCGGGGCTCAAGTGGTGGCTGCCTTCTGGGGACTGATGACGGTAGGCTGCGTTCTGGGCCTTGTTCTGTTAAAGCTGGCAGACAGCCGCTATGTGCTTATCCTGTTCACATTAGGTGCCATCATTGCCTTACTGGCTGGGCTGTTTGGCACGAAAGACGTGGCCCTGTATGCATTTCCGGCCACTGGCTTTTTTGCCTCCGTAATGTGGTCGATTATCTTCTCACTCGCCCTTAACTCAATCCCTCGGCATCACGGTACGTTTTCGGGCATCCTGTGTACGGGCATCGTTGGTGGAGCACTGGTACCGCTGATCATTGGCGGCCTGGCCGAACTAGTCGGCCTTCGCTGGGCGATGCTGGTTTTGTTACTTACTTTAAGCTATATTTTTAGCATCGGCCTCTGGGCTAAACCGCTGATTACAAATGCAACACTTAAATTAAAGAAGGAACGAGTGAATGAACGAGAGCGCGAACAAGCAGCCTGACGCGATAGCGCAACTTCGCCGTAGTTTTCACTCATTCACTCTCACTCGTTCTCTATGCACAAGATTATTCTGTTGATCGACTTCGCGGAGGATTACAGCAAGAGCCTCTTGAAAGGCATCACGAAATACTCGCGCGAACATGGTCCCTGGATTTTTTGTCGGATGCCGCTTTTTCACCGGGAAACGATGGGCATTGATGGCATTCTGAACTGGGCCCTCGAATGGGAAGCCGACGGCATTATCGGACAACTCTATAACGATGAGAACATCGGAAAAATCGTGCAGGCAGGCATTCCGCTCATTGCGCAGGACTTTAAGGAACGGTTCACCGAAATTCCTAACATAACGGGAGCTCACCACGAAACAGGTGCCATTGCCGCTGACTATTTCCTGAAAAAGGGCTTCAAAAACTTTGCCTTTTATGGGTTCTCCGACATCGTCTGGTCTCGGGAACGAGCGGAAGGATTCGAGGAAAGCATTTCCAGAGCGGGTTATGAAGTTCATTATTTCGAGAATAGAAATGCTGCACGTGCCAATGAATCGGAATTGTGGTATTATAAGCCTAGCTCGCTGAGCCAGTGGCTTCTATCCTTGCCCAGACCGGTTGCCATCATGGCTTGCGATGACCGCCTGGGGCAGCACATTACCGAAGCCTGCCGGCATTCGGGAATTCGCATCCCCGAAGAGGTGGCCGTGTTAGGGGTCGATAACGATGAAATGATTTGTGAGCTGTCGGACCCTCCCCTGTCAAGCATTGCGCAGGATGCCGAGAAGGGCGGCTATGATGCGGCCCGCCTGCTTGACCGTATGATCCGGAAAGAAACGGCCTCTTTTTATGACATCATCGTCAAGCCTACGCAGGTCATTACCCGCCAGTCGACCGACATTTATGCTACTCACGACGATTTCATTGCCGCTTCGCTGAAGTACATTCATCAGAACATCGACAAAAATCTCCAGGTCGATGCGCTGGTCAAACAAGTACCTTTATCGAGACGGTCGCTGGAGATGCGGTTTCAGCACGAGATCGGTTACCCCATCTATAAGTATATTCAGAATCTACGTATTGAGAAATTCTCAAAAAAACTGCTGGAAACAGACTTGACAGTTTTTGAGATTGCCCTGGAGCTCGGCCTGAACGACAGCAAAAACATTGCCCGGCAATTTAGGCAGGTAAAAGGCTGTACCCCACTCGAATACCGAAATCGGTACCTGGCAGGCAAGTAGTTTTTTACCCACCGAGACCCCTCATTTTTAAACCGGACTCCGTCAACCACTGACGGCCATTTGAATTTTCTGAATCGCCCGGACAAACGACTCCATATCGGCTCGGGTACCCAACATGGCCTGTTGAAAAATCCACACGGCTTCGTGGAGGCAGGCTTGCTCGGCTTCCGGGCAATATACCTGTGTATAATCGACCGACTCAGGAATAGCGTAGCACATAAAGTTTTTTTGCTGAAACACAGGCTGCTTATACAACGGATGCGGATACCCCGCCGAACAGGGGACCCCTTCGGCCAAGAGCATAGCAATAAATTCATTCTTGGGTAGCTGCCCAAATTTGGTTTTGTCGTACTTGACGATATAGAGGTGATAGCAATGCCGAACCGCGACTGCTCCCCGGCTCAAGGGCGTAATTCCGTCAACATCGGCCAGCAAGCTATCGAGATACAGGCCATTTTCGTTGCGGATAATGGTCTGCTCGTCCAGCCGTTTTAACTGCTCAGAAAGAAGCACTGCCTGGAGTTGCGTTATCCGGTAATTGCAGCCAGGATTGAAGTGGTCATACCACTGCCCACTGGGTAAACGACCTACATTTCGGAGCGAATTCATCGTTTCGTACAAGGCATCATCGTTGGTGATCACGATACCTCCTTCGCCACTGGTAAGGTTTTTGGAAGACTGGAAACTGAAGCTACCCGCGTCGCCGATTGAACCAAGTTTACGGCCTTTATACTCGGCCCCATGTGCATGGGCCGCATCTTCGATTACCCGCAGGTTGTACCGTTTGGCGATGTCCAGAATAGCTGCCATGTCGCAGGCTAAACCAGCAAAATGAACAGGAATGATTGCCCTTGTCTTCTCTGTAATCACAGCCTCGATCCGCTCAGGATCAAGATTATAGGTTCTCGGATCAATATCAACGAAGACGGGCACGCAGTTTATTTCCAGTACGACTGAGGCCGTTGCTATGAACGTGTAAGGCGGCACGATGACTTCATCGCCGGGCCGTAAGCCAGCGGCAATTAAAGCCAGCCGTAGCGATACCGACCCGTTTACACAGGTTACGGCATATTTGCTATCGCAATAGGCAGCAAACTCCTGCTCGAAGCGGGCTACTTCATCGGCACAGTCGGGATTGCCCCATTGGCCACTCCGCACCACGCTGGCCACGGCCTGTACGTCGGTTTCGTCGTAGATAGGCCAGGGGAAAATCTTTTCCACGGATTTTGGCCCGCCCACTATCGCCAATCGTTTTTTATTTATATCCATCATTCTGTACGGTCTTTTGGGACTATTCGTTTAACAAGCTGAACCCAATGCCAATATAGTACATGGATGAACCGGTTTCAGGCTATCGAACTACGTATTGACGTTGCCTTATAAGCTAGTCTGAACAGACCGAACAAATCCGCGAAACGCGCTGTTCTGACAATAGGTCGACGGCTTACGTCTAAACGACGCAGGGCATGACCATAGCAGCGAAAAAACACCAACCCAGGCATTCCAGGCCGTTCACCCGATAGCAAACCACTTTACCTATGAAAGGCTTTCAGTTTTCTGATTACGTACCACCCGAACAAAAAGAAGGCAGCAAGTTTGACCAGTTGCTGAATATTTTCCAGCAGCTGCTGCTCTTAACCTCCGGGGATGTTGAACAAGCCATGTCCTGGATGAGCCAGCTCGACCGCCAATATGGCCTCACCGATGACAAATATGGCATTGGTAATTTCTTCGATGATTTGAAAGAAAAAGGGTACCTGACAGAAGATAATCAGGAGGGTAAAATCGTGATGACGCCGAAGAGCGAGCAGACGATTCGCCGGAGCGCCCTCGAAGAAATATTTGGCAAACTTGAGCGATCCAAGTCCGGTGGCAATCACCAGACGCCGTATACCGGCACCGGCGACGAACTGAGCAGCGACATTCGCACGTATCAGTTTGGCGACTCGCTGGAACAAATCTCGATGACCGAATCCATACGCAACGCCCAGATCAACAGCGGTGTAGAGGATTTTACGCTTATGGAGCGTGACCTGGAAGTGACGCAAAAAGAGCAGAAAACGCAGACATCTACGGTGCTCATGATCGACATTAGTCACTCCATGATTCTGTATGGCGAAGACCGCATTACACCCGCGAAAAAAGTGGCGCTTGCGCTGGTTGAACTGATCAAGATCAAGTACCCCAAAGATACACTCGATATTGTGGTGTTCGGCAACGATGCCTGGCAGATTCAGGCCAAAGACCTGCCTTATCTGGAAGTTGGTCCCTATCATACCAATACGGTAGCGGGGTTGGAACTGGCGATGGATTTGCTGCGTCGGCGCAAGAATAAGAACAAGCAGATCTTCATGATCACTGACGGCAAACCGACTTGTTTGAAAGAAGGCATCAAATACTACAAGAACTCGTTCGGACTTGACCGCAAGGTGGTTAGCAAAACGCTGACCCTGGCCGCGCAGGCCCGCCGATTGGAGATTCCGATCACGACCTTTATGATTGCCTCTGACCCCTACCTGAAACAGTTTGTGCAAGAGTTTACGAAAGTTAACAATGGCCGGGCTTATTACAGCGGTTTGCAGGGATTAGGCAACATGATGTTCGAAGATTTTCAGCGGAACCGTCGCAAAAATATCAAGTAATGAATCTCCAATATCCCGTGTCCTCACAGACACGGGATATTGTTGTGTTGCCAGTTTTAAGAAACTGACAGCACTATGAGACGAGCTTAACATGAGGGCTGTGGTGAAGACACAGAATACATCAATAGAAAATCATTACATTCCCTTATCTAGTTCGAAAATACCAAACGAATGGGGTAAGTTCGTTAGTCTGTTGTACATACCCTTCCCCTGAATGACTACCTTCGCCAGTAAAGCTATTGCTTACTACAATGCCCTGGCAGCGCCTGCCAACCTCCCACCCGATATTGGTGTTTTGAATCCTTATCCACAACCGGCGGTTCAGGCCATTGTCAACGAGTTTTACACCAATTTCTTTAGCGACACAGCCCCACGCGTTTTTGTGCTGGGTATCAATCCAGGCCGGTTTGGGGCGGGCGTAACGGGAATTTCGTTTACAACACCCCAGAACCTGCGTCGATACTGCGGCATTGCCAATGACCTGCGCGATACGCCCGAACTGTCGAGTCGGTTTATCTACCAGGTTGTCGAAGCGTTTGGCGGGGCGAAGGCCTTTTATAGCCAGTTTTTTCTGACATCGCTGTTTCCACTGGCCCTCACCAAAAATGGTCCGGCCCGCAATGGCAAATCAGGCGGCCCTAAAAACTATAATTTCTACGACGACCGCGTAACCACCGAAGCACTGTGGCCCGCCATCACCGAAACAGTTCGTACACAGATTGACTTTGGTTGCAATAGAAGCGTAGCGGTGTGTCTGGGCCGTAAAAACGAAACATATTTGCGTCGGCTCAATGAGCAGCAGGGTTTCTTCGATCGCATTCTCACCCTCGACCATCCACGTTATATTTTGCAGTACAAGTCAAAAGACATAGCCATGTATCTTGACCGCTACATGGCTACATTACATGAGTGTGTGGAAAGCGCATAAAAAACGACTCGCCGTCGAGCAAGTCGTTTTTTATAAAGTATTTATGCTTTATTAGCCCTAGACCTTCGTCAGTTCCAGCGTAACGGTGTAGGCTTCTTCTTTGCCGTCACCGTCATAATCCTCCATTTCTTTGCCAGAAAGCTTCAGGGTGTTACCACTGATTACGGTATCATAGACAGTCACATCCGTTCCACTGGTCAGTGTCAATTTATTCCCATCTAATTTCCAGCTTGAATTTTCCTCAACGGGGTTCATGTCCGTTGTGGTCGAGCATTTAGAGCCTGCTGTTCCGCTAACTTTCCCATTGGCATTGAACGTAATCACGGAAGTGGTCAGGCACTCCACGGCATCATTTCCAATCCCTCCAGGTAATGACCGTAAATAGGCCAGCAAATCGTTGCTTTTTTGACCATTCCCCATAAAATCAACGCCGGGGTCAATCTTATAACCGGATATTTTCCAGCTGCCCTGTACGGATGACGTTGTTGGCGTTACAGCGTCATCACTACCTTTTTTACAGCTTCCGAACCACAGTGGCATGGCTACTACTAATGCCCAGGCCATGATCCGAGCGACATTCATCGTTTTCATAAAAGTATCCAATTGATTTGTTTTTAACGTGCTGCAAATCTATTGGGACCATTAAGCCGGATAAGTAACATACTGTGTGAACGGTCATATTTACTTAGTGAAGTGTATTTGTTAGCCAATGAATTGATTTCAGCGTTGTATGGCTAGTTCATAAAAAAACCGGCTCACGAATGAGCCGGCTGGTAAGAAGCATTGGTTCAAGTCCTTATTGCTTCTTCAGTTCCATAGTATATGTGTACATGGTTGAACTGGGTGTAGGGTAGTTCAACGTACCCTGCCACTGCAGTTTCAGGATAGCGCCTGTCCCTAAAACCGTATACGCCGTTTTAGTCCCATCTCCTTTTGTAACCGTCAGTTGATTTCCGCTCAGGCTCCACTTACTGGTGGCATCGATGCCGGTAAACGTACTGACCGGAACAGGAATACTTTGACAGGACATAGGGTTATCGGTCGTCGCATCCCCACCGGTCTTAAAGGTTATGGTAATGTCGTTCAAACAGGTGGTATTGTTAAAGAACAGTTTAGAGCCAGCTATTAAGTCGCTGTACAAGCCCAGCGCTTTCGGATCAATGGTTAACGTACTGATTTTGTAGTTTCCTTCAACTGTAGGCGTATCGACAATGGTTGGGTTATCATCTTTTGAACAACTGCCAAACCAGAGCGGAAGGGCGATAAGTAATGTCCAGGCGAATAAGCGGGATAAACGGAGGTCTTTCATCTGTTTCTGGTTGTAAAAGTTGATTAATTAGGTCATACCATACATTGGCTTACAAATAAAGACAGTTCTTCGATACAATGGTACGCGATCTACTCAACGGTGGTCAAGGATTATAAGTAAGCCCCTTACTTAAAAAGTAATAACCTTCCAGGCCTTGCAGTATGAATCGGGAGAAGCATGTAGTTCAGGGACCTAAAAATAAGTACCGGCGCTAAAATGTCATCTGATGCCTGTCGAAACGAACAACTGTATAACTTTACAACAGCAAGGGCCGAACAGGCTGTCACCTTACAATTTCTCCTTATGCTCGTAACGACTACTTCTAACATTGAAGGCAAACATATCATTAAATATGTAGGCCTGGTCAATGGTGAGGCCATTATCGGCGCCAATCTCGTTAAAGATTTTTTTACTACTATCAAGGATGTCGTCGGCGGTCATTCGGGAGCCTATGTACAGGCTCTGCGCGAAGCAAAAAGCATAGCCCTGAAAGAAATGATTGAGCAGGCTACTCGCCTGGGCGCTACGGCCATCATTGGTGTTGATCTGGATTACCAAACCATTGGCGGCAACGGCGCCATGCTCATGGTCAGCGCCAACGGCACAGCGGTCGTTGTCGAGTAAAGGCTAGTATTTATCAATAATGGGCTGTCATTTTCTGCTACGATAGCAGATTCACCAGCCCGTTAAAATACCAGGCTATTTATCTGCTTCTGATTGACAAAATCAAACTGGTAGGTACTTAGTTTCTGATCGGCCGACTCCACAATTCGATAGCCACTATACGGCGTACCCCAACTGCTGCCGAAATGTGCATCGAATAACAAGGCTGCTCCCTGGTAGATAATACTCTGATCTTTCGTATGATCATGCCCATGAAACACGGCCCGAACAGCCGGAAAATCAGCTAAAACGGCGACAATGGCGCTGCATACGTCCGTTCCCAGTAGGTTATGGATAAACGGAATATGCATAAACAGGAAAACGGGCACTGTAGTACGTACTGTTTTCAGCGTTTGCCGGAGCCACACGTCATCTCCGCACAATGTATCACCTGCTTCATTGGATGTATCAAGCAGAATAAGAGTTGCATTGTCACGCTCCACAACATGATTGGTGCCATATCCCCAAAGCTGCTGCCAGACATCCACGCTTACCCGGTCATGATTACCACGGGTTACATAGTAGGGAACGGGTAAGGTATCGAGATACGCTTTTGCCCTGGGCAGCAATCCATCGTTACCCTCGTGAATCAAATCACCATTAATGACAACGAACTGCAGTGGAGCTTTTTTATGGGCATCGGTCAGCGCTGCCAGCAAATCCGTATAGAATTGGTCCGAATCGGTAGACGGTTCGCCCAGATGCCCATCAGAAGCCACGGCAAATCGGAGGGGCGCTGGCGTTATGACAGTAGCCGTCTTAGTTTCTTTGCAGGAAGCCAGCAGCACTGATGACATACTACTCAGGGTAGCCTGTAAAAACAATCGACGATTGAGAGCGCTCATCGTAATACTAAGTCAATCCAAAGCCGTTAATTAAGTCTGGTCAAAGGACGCCTTTTCGCTCCCGAACAACATTAAGCCCTTGTTAAACTTTATTTACTGAGCAGAGTAGGCATAAAAAAAGGTGTTCGATGAACACCTTTTTTTATGCTAGTTAATAGTTTCACCGGTCTAGAACCGATCGTCGTCATCCTCTTCCTCCTCTTCACCAAAGCTGGTGCCGGGGTTAAACATCGAACCAAGCAGGTCTTTGAACGTCAGACCCGTGTCCATTGCTTTTTTGCCCACCAACGAGTGTTCGGCCAGGCCATGCAGAGCAAACTCCATCATGAATAGCTTTTCCGTTTTACTCAGGCGCGGATGAAACTGGTCAACCAGATCGTCGAGGCCATCGATGGTACGTAGCCGGGCTTCGTAATCCCGGTTGGTTAGTTCATTGAGGAAGTCCATGACGTTGCCATCACCAAACCAATCCGTAATTTTCTTGTACGGATTACCACGTTTGTCTTTTTTAGCTTTTTCAGGATTCGGGAAATAAGCCAGGAATTGATTCCGAATGGCTTTGCCGATCAGATTCTGGGCCACAATAACCGGTCCTTCTACCTCACCTTCATAAACCAGTTCTACCTTGCCACAAATGGCTGGTACTACGCCATATAGGTCGGCAATACGCACATAGGTATCTTTTTCGCCGTTGATCAGCGCCCGCCGTTCGGCCGAGGAAAGCAGGTTTTCGTAAGCCGAAATTGTCATCCGGGCCGATACACCACTTTTCGAATCGACGTATTCACTCTCGCGCGCTTCCAGGGCAATCTGCTCAATCAGGTCAGCAATCAGGTCATTGGTTTTCACCATGCCTTTCTGCTCGGTTTTCACGACCGCTTCCTGCATCGTAATTTTTTTCCCAATTTCGATTGATTTCGGATAGTGGGTCACAATCTGGGAGTCGATACGGTCTTTCAGGGGCGTCACGATACTGCCGCGGTTGGTGTAATCTTCCGGGTTGGCGGTAAAGACGAATTGAATATCCAGCGGCAACCGAAGCTTGAACCCACGAATCTGAATGTCGCCCTCCTGTAAGATATTGAACAGCGACACCTGAATACGGGCCTGAAGATCAGGCAACTCGTTGATGACGAAAATACAGCGGTGCGACCGAGGAATCAACCCATAGTGAATCGTCCGTTCGTCCGAGTAAGGCAGTTTAAGCGTAGCGGCTTTGATCGGGTCCACGTCCCCAATCAGGTCGGCGACCGATACATCGGGGGTGGCGAGCTTTTCAGTATAGCGGTCATTCCGGTGCAACCAGGTGATGGGCGTCTGATCGCCTTTCTCAGCAATCAGGTCGACGGCAAAACGGGACAGCGGCATGAGCGGATCATCGTTCAGTTCGGACCCGGCCACCACCGGAATATACTCATCCAACAGATTGACCATCAGGCGGGCAATACGCGTCTTGGCCTGCCCACGCAACCCTAATAAATTAATATGGTGCATGGAGAGGATGGCCCGTTCCACATCTGGAATAACCGTATCTTCATAGCCCCATATACCCGGAAAAACCACTTCCTTTTCCTTGATTCGGTCGATTAAATTGTCCCGCAGTTCCTGTTTGATTGAGCGGGTTTCATACCCGGCGGCTTTGAGTTCGCCAAGCGTAGAGATTGCCAGTAATTTAGATGCTTTCAGGCTGCGGTAGCTCATTTGTATTACGAATGGATGATAGTAATGAATAATGAGTTAGTCTTCATTTTGCATTATTCATCGTACACTGTTCTAACAGGCTTTCGAGAGAAATGGTTTTTAGACAGGCAAATTGACTAATTTTACCAATTATGCTCAGGAGTACAAACTCCGGTTGCCGTTTATGAAATCATTAGGATTACTTTTCTTTTTACTTAGTACGCTGATTGGTGTAACCAGTTGCCGCGTTCAGCACAGCCCGCCAGAACTAATCAAATTATCGGCATCCAAGGCTTATGTCGACCAGAGCCTGACCCTGACGGGCTACCAGTTTGGTAGTGAGCCAACGGTTATGTTTGGTGTAGGAGCCGGTGCTCTGTCGGCCCCTATGGGTAGTCATGACGAAACAACAATTCAGGTAACGGTCCCTCGTGTGGCACCCGGCAACACGCAGGTTAGGGTCCAGACGCAGGAGGGCACTTCTGATCCACTGCCCTTTACCGTTCTGCAACCCGCTCCAATTATAACGACGATTACGCCAGCCAATGGCCTTCAAGGACAGTCAATTACCGTAACCGGCGATTACCTCAATCAGCTCCAGCGGGTCCGCTTCAATGACATTGATGCCGTAGTGCAGGACAGCTCTGCTAAAAAAATTACCTTTCTTATACCCGCTACCGTACCCCGCGGTCCTCAGGCGCTGGCTATCGCAACCATCGGGGGCGAAGTTGTCAATCGATTTATTGTAGCCGGAACGCCCCAAATCACGAGCGTAAGTCCGGTGAACACAAAACCCGGTGCCGAACTGGTCATTCAGGGAAAAAATTTCACCGATGGTATTGTGAGCATCAATGGTCTGACGACTGATAAAACCTTAACAACGATCAAGGATACCGAAATTCGCACCATCATTCCAGCTACGGCAACATCGGGGCGGGTAACGGTGCAGGTTTTTGAAACATTAGTCGCCACCAGCACGGATACGGTAAAGATCTTCCAGCCACCATTCATTACTCACCTGCTTGCTCAGGATGGCATTGCCGGCGACAAGCTGGTCATAGAAGGTCGTAATATGAGCCAGATAACGTCGGTATCGATCGGGAACGCACCCGCTACATTCCGTATCCTCAGCGACACGCAGATAGAGGCCGTTGTACCGGCCTTACCCGCGTCGGCCCAAGTGTCGGTATCGGCAAGTGGGATTGGCGGAAATACAACGGCCACCGATCCGTTCTTTTTTTACCTGGGGCCATCCAACCTTGTCCTAAACCCAGCGCGGCAGCTTCGGGGAAAAACGCTTACGATTTCAGGCAAAAATCTTTACCGCATCACCGCCGTCAGCATCAGTGGAATTCCAGTGCCCATAACCAGCCGAAACGAAGGTATTGACCTACTGGTTGGCGTCCCAACAACAGCGGTTAGTGGTTCTGTTACGGTTACCAGCCGCGCGGGCACAGCATCGGCTCCCCTGGTTATTGTTCAGAAAGCGATTGTTTCGGATGTTATCCCGCTGACCGCCCGGCCTGGCGAACGGGTGGTTTTACGGGGCGACTATCTGAAGGACGCCCAGATTTTCTTCACTGGTTCCGCTGCGGCTGCAGTCGATGGTGGTAAAAATGAAGATACCGAACGCTGGGTAACCGTTCCTGCCGATGCCCAAACGGGACCGTTGCGCGTGACCAACCTCACCAATGAGACGACCACTACCGCTGCCTTTACCGTACTTCGGCTGATTTCCGGTGTAGATTTTACGCCAAAATCCGGAAAGGTTGGCGACGATATTATTTTAACGGGTCAGAATATAGCCACCGTTCAGGAGATTCGGTTTGGCAACGGTGCATCAACCGCAGCCAAATTTGCTATTGAAGGCGCAACCATTCGGGTTACAATTCCAACCGGCGCAACAACGGGCCAAATCTGCCTGACAAACGCAGCAGGCACCACCTGTACCAGTGCTAGTTTCACCGTTACCAAGTAGAGACGCATACTTGCGTCTCTACTTGCGCATCTGCCTGACTAACACTTCGTTGATTCGGACGTAGCTTTCGTGCGTCCAGCCAGCAATATGAGGAGTTAGAACAACTCGGTCTGACTGCCGAAGATAATCAAACGAGCGTTGCTGTTCGGGCGTAAGTTTGGCTAGTTTTTCGTTCTCCAGCACGTCCAGGCAAGCCCCCCGAATTTTACCGTTCTCCAACCCACGTACTACCGCCGACAGGGAGACAATTTCGCCACGGGCAATATTGATCAGGTAGAACGATTTCCCAAACTGATCGATAAATGTGTCGTTGATCAGCATTCGGGTATCGTCAGTTAATGGAATGTGCAGGCTTAACACGTCAGCTTCGACACAGATTTGCGCCAGGGTAGCTTCCTCGGCAAAAGCGTCTCCATAGTTGGTCAGGAATTTATCATAGGCTAACACCCGGCAGCCGAAACCACTCAACCGACGCGCTGTTGCGCGGCCGTTGTTACCATAACCGATCAGCCCTACGGTCAGGCTCCCCAGTTCATAACCCCGATTTCCTTCCCGATCCCAGATTCCCTGACGTACTTCCCGATCAGCCTTTAGAATATTCGCCAGTAAACCCAGTAACATACCGACCATATGTTCGGCAACAGCGTCGCGGTTTCCTTCGCCCGCGTGAAAAACCCGAATTCCCCGGCGCTCAACGGCCGCCAGGTCAATTAAATCCAGCCCGGCCCCTGCCCGGCCAATAAACTGGAGGTTGGGTGCTTGGGCCAGCACGTCTTCATCGACTGTGGTTTTGCTTCGAATAATAAGCCCTTCGTAGGGCGCTAGTGTGGTTAATAGCTCAGCCCGCGTGATTTTGGGCTGGTAATCATACCGAAAGCCAGCCTGATCGAGCATGGCAAAAAGCGACGGGTGCATTTCGTCGGCAATGAGAATAGACAGTTGATTCTGGGACATCCGTGGGGTTTTCGTAACTTGCAGGCAATTACAATGAAAAATGTAGAATGAAAAGTGATGAATAAACACGTGTTTTGTTTATTCCGTTTATTCATCACTTTTCATTCTACATTTTTTACTATTTGCTAACTCTTGGCGAAACTACAAAAAGTGCATGGAACAACGCCAATCCGAAGAATCGAACCCACACCGTATGAATGTGTCTGACGAATCCACGCCAGACCAACGGCCAGGTAATAAACAATTGGGTGAGACTGGACCAACAACTCCGCAGCAGGCGGGTAGTCAACCTGTAGACGACCGACAGGAAACGCCACAACGCGAAAACCGCAATGGCGGACTACGGAATAACGAGCAACGGAATAACGGATCACGCCCTGAACGAAACCGCGATGGCGGACCACGCGATGGCGGACCACGCGATGGCGGACCACGCGATGGCGGACCACGCGATGGCCAACAACGTAACGGCGCTCAGAACCAACGTGATAATCGCAATGGCGAACCACGCAATGGCGAACCACGCAATGGCGAACCACGCAATCAGAATAACCGGCAGAATCGCGACGAACGGCCGGCTGCTTCGGGAGCAACGCCAGTCGTTAACCCTGCGCCGACCGACCGACCGGAGCGGGGCCAACGACCGAATAATCAACGACCGAAACAGCAGCGTGAAGGACAACCTACGAACAATCCTCGACCAGTTGAGAACCGGCAACGCGATGATGCTCAACTTAGTCGGAACCGCCCGGTAACCGACAACCGACCTAATCAGCGTGATACAGATTTGACGGGTGCGGAACCGCATGAAAATACGGATCAATCGGGACAGACTACTGAAAGTGCGGGGCGCGACGACCGGTTAGTGATTGGCATTTCGCTCGGCGACTTCAATGGCATAGGCCCCGAAGTAATTCTGAAAGCGTTGCAATACAACCGTTTACAGAAAATCTGTACGCCCGTCATTTACGGCTCCATGCGGATTTTGAACCGATACCGCAATCTGCTGAACCTGAAAGACTGGAACCTGAACGGTGCCCAGACAATAGGCCAGATCAGTCATAAGCTCACTAATGTTATTACCTGCTGGCCCGATCAAAACCAGGAGATTCAGCCCGGTCAGGTAACTCCCGAAGCGGGGCAAGCGGCCCTGGCGTGTTTGCAGCGTGCCGTCGATGACCTTAAAGCGGGCAAATTGGATGCGCTGGTGACAGCCCCCATCAACAAAAATAACATCCAGTCGGAGGAGTTTAAGTTTCCGGGGCATACCGAATACCTGGCCGAAGAGTTTGGCGTAACGGACAACCTGATGTTTTTGGTGAGCCAGACCCTGCGCGTGGGCGTTGTAACGGGTCATGTTCCCCTGGGCCGTGTCCGTCAGAATGTCACCCGCGAACGGATTGCGCAAAAGCTCACCCTGATGATGCAATCACTGAAGCAGGACTTTGGCATCGAAAAACCGAAAATTGCCGTATTGGGTCTAAATCCCCACGCAGGTGAAGAAGGATTGCTGGGTACGGAAGAAAATGAGATCATAAAACCGCTCATTACCGAGTGGCGCAACAAAGGCCAGTTGGTGTTTGGCCCCTACCCCGCCGATGGTTTCTTCGGGACACGCGCTTACTCAAAGTTCGACGCCGTCCTGGCTATGTATCACGACCAGGGTTTGATTCCATTTAAAGCGATTGCGTTTGAAGAGGGCGTCAACTTTACGGCAGGCATGCCCGCCGTTCGTACATCGCCCGATCATGGTACGGCCTATGACATCGCGGGAAAAGATCTGGCAGACGAAACCTCTATGTTACAGGCAATTTATACCGCCATCGACGTGGCCCGTAATCGGAAAGAATTTCTGGAACTGGAAGCAGGTGCCCTGAAATAGTCTACGGTTTCCCGTTTACGGCTGGCTGACGCAAACGTTATGGACCCGCCAGCCAACTCTAAACGGGAAACTAAAAAATATAAACGATAAATTATGCTTAAATCAATGACCGGCTTCGGCAACGCAACGGTGGAAGCTGGTGGCCTGTCGGTGACAGCGGAAGTAAAAACGCTGAACTCTAAATTTCTGGATATTTATTGCCGGATGCCCCGCCAGTTTTCCGACAAGGAAATTGAACTTCGGGCTTTACTGACGCAGCAATTAGAACGAGGTAAAGTTGAGCTCTCGCTCAACCTGACTCGCGTCAATGCCGTTCGGCCCGGCGTTACCATCAACCGGCCGCTGGTGTTGGCCTATGTTTCGGACCTTAAAGAAACCGCCAATACAATGCTGATGAGCATTCCAGACAGCGATGTCCTGCAACTGGCCCTGCAGCAACCCAATGCCTATCTTACGGAATCGAACGATACGACAGCTGACTCTTCCGACTGGGAAACGGTACTGGCAGCCGTGAAAGAAGCAATCCAACGGTGCGATGGCTTTCGTAAGCAGGACGGGGCAGTTCTGGAAAGTAAATTTCAGGAATACATCCAGATCATTACCGATCGGCTGGCCGATATCGAAGAACATGACGTTCGGCGGATTCCGGCGGTACGCGACCGGATGCGGAATTCGGTGCGGGAATTGCTCGACAGTGAATCCTTCGATCAAAACCGCTTCGAACAGGAATTGGTCTATTATGTTGAGAAGTTCGACATTTCGGAAGAGAAAGTCCGGTTGAATAATCACCTGAACTACTTTCTGGAAGTACTGGCCACGGAAGAAGCCAACGGCAAAAAACTTAACTTCATTTCGCAGGAAATTGGCCGGGAGATCAACACGATCGGTTCCAAAGCCAATGACTCCTCCATTCAGCGGTTTGTGGTACAAATGAAAGATGAACTGGAGAAAATTAAGGAACAGACCATGAATGTGATCTAGCACGTATGCCTAAACTTCCTCTTGATTTCTACCAGAACCACGATACGCTAACGCTTGCTCAGCTTTTACTCGGTTGCGAACTGGTGCATGAATCTGCCGACGAAGGCACCACGGCGGGAATTATCGTCGAAACGGAGGCTTACCTGATCGATGATCCGGCCTGCCATGCGTACCGTCGGCAAACGCCCCGCAATTCGGCTATGTTTGGTCCGGCGGGAACGCTTTATGTCTACCAAATCTACAATCACTACAACTGCATCAATATCGTAGCGGGGCCGGAGGGCGTGGGCGAAGCCGTCCTGATCCGCGCTCTCGAACCAACGGAAGGGCTTGAGTTGATGGGTATCCGACGCAACGAAGCCTTCAAAACGGGCTTTGCCCGATATCGTAACAACACCATCGACCCAACAACCGCCGATGGAGAACGTAATCTGGCCAACGGGCCGGGTAAACTCACCATTGCGCTGGGCATTAGCCGAAGCGAGCATAACTTCTCATCGCTAACTACCGGAGCCATTTCAATTCGTGGCCCCGTTCTGCATGATTTCGATATGGTTACAACCACCCGCATTGGCCTGACGCATGGCGCCGATTTGCCCTATCGCTTTTACGTGAAAGGCAATTCCTACATCAGTAAGAAATAGCTACCCGATCACGATATCGTATTTAGTCAACAAACCCGGCAAGCTATGAAGCGAGAATTTCGTCTTCTTTAGTTTATTCCCATCGGGGTCCAGCGTAAGGTTATAGGAGGTAGAGAAATCTACCTGAGTCAGGGTATTACTGGCAAACAAAGTCAGTTCAAGGTCGCAGTTTTTAAATAATGCTCCGCTCAGGTCGCAACTCATAAAGCGGGCCTCTTTCAGCGAACAATCCACAAAGCGGGTTTTCTTAAGGTTACGACTCAAAAAACTGGTATAGTCCAGGCGGCACTCCTGAAAATCGACATGAAAGCCGAAGCTGCTGCACTGCCCAAAATTGAGCGATCTTAAGATGCAGTTGCTGAATATGACATCGTCTAGTTTAGTCCCCTCGATCACGGCCATTTCCAGATTACACGTTTCAAAACGGCAGTTCGTAAAGCTGGTATTAGCCAGTATCGCTTTTGATAAATCAAGGTTTTTGAACGTACACTGTTCAAACTCGTGACGGGTCCATTGATCTACAAGGCTTGAGTTCTGATCAAAAAGTTGCTGATGAAAATCCATTTATTATCTTTTTTCAACTCCTTACTGCATTGGGGGCTTACTGGCCGCAGTCCAATTTTAATTGCACAAAATTAGCCGGAGTATTGAGCCAATCACGCCTTCCTGTACAAGAAAAACTTAGCTGGCGAACGTGTCTTGCTAAGCCTCGGTAAAACGCTGTTTCAGAGATCACTGATACCGCTGAATAGTTGGAACGGTTACAATTCAGAGCACCTGATGTATACTACTTAACATAAAGAGATACCAATAATTTCCATATCATCTACTTATTAAATCAATATTCAGGACAAACTACCGAATAATAAATATTTTTTGATTCCGTTTTTAAAATAATACTCCTCTTTTTTAACAAAAACTATGTTCAATTTAGTACGTTGGGGTGGTGTAGTAGCCGTAACTACACCCCTCTTGCTGATGGGCTGTGATCGCTCGGATGTTCAACCAGATTCCACAGCTGCCCTGAAGAGGGCGGAATCATCTTCTCTCAAAAGAATGTCGATAGAGCAGTTAAGGGGCCTTAGAAATGCGGCCACCCCAGACAGCATCTACTTGTCGGATGAAGACAAAATGGGCGTTTTCGCTTTGGACGTCAATGATAAACAAAGCAAGGACAACACAGGGCTCACCTTAGTTACGGCCAATGGGCTTCGCTACAAACGTGTGTATGCCGGAGCCGCCAATGCCGCCTGGTTCAACGTAACCACTTCCGATCCAGACATCGGTCCAGAGCTTCAGAATGCAGTTAATTCGACTGATCTGGTCGTTATTCCAGATGGCGAATACACTCAGCTCACGAAAGTAGTCCTCAGAAGCAATGTAACGATAAGGGCCAATCCGGGTAAAGTGACGCTGAAATTGACGGGAAATGAATACATTTCTTTTCAGAACTACTGGCAGGAGCAAAACCTGCAGAATGTAACAATCGATGGGATAAACTGGCTCGTTGCATCAACAGCCCGTGTAGAAGGCTCGTACGGACCCATCACCATCGATGGCCCTTCGGTTAAAAACCTGACCGTTCAGAACTGCCGCAGCGTTCATACTTCGCCAACGGCTAATGTGAACTGGTTTTTCCTGAAAGTACAGCCGGGAAAAGTAACCGACAATATCGTCATAACCAATAACTATGCGACGGGTGCGCGCATGGGTGCCGAGTTTATCAGCCAGCGTCAGCCCGTTCCCTATCTTGGCAAGGACATCAACGTGACAAACAACCGATTCGAAAATTGTGGCTTTGGCATATCTGTCGCTGGCTCGTTCGACGGTGTCGATGTCAGCAGTAATTACCTGAAAGACTGCCCGACTTATGGTATTGAGTTTGCCGGTTGGCTACACAACGCCCGCTTGGGGAACAATCGGTTTGAGGGACGGTTTATTTCGCTTTTTGCCGGGAACTGGGAAAACGATGGCGATGGAACCATCAGCAGCCCTGGCATGCACGTCTATGACAACGCAACTGTAGGTACGTGCACAGGAAAATGGCAGGTCCGCAATGGCTACAATATGTTCATGGAGAACAACTTCCTGACCATGACTGGTCTGCTGGATCTATCAGGGGCAACGAACAACGCCCAGTTTGTTAATAACAGGATTGTCAGTATCACTGAAAATAAGGTTATCCAGATCAATGATGTGAGCAACCTGACATTTGCCGGGAATTACATTAGCAATGAAAATGTAAATAACAGCTGGCTGACAATTATTGTGAACGGCAGAACAGCGACGAATAATGTTTTTTATAACAACATTATTGTGAAAAGCTCCGGGAGCCTGATTGGCGCCGGAAACGGAGCAACCTACAGATTCTACAATAACTTTGATAGAAATGGAGCCTTGTTAACGCTGTAGGTTACAATAATTTAGGCTAGAATAGCCTGCGAGCCTTTCGTTAACTTTTGTTTCTCTATTACACAACTGGCATCGGGTTGCTGCTTACGAATGCGGCAACCCGATGCTGTTTATCTAAGCTACCCTAACGATCAGAGCGGCTTGTTGAGCGCTTTTTCCAGTTCACTTTCTTCATTTGCAGACGTAGGCTTTGGCTGGGTACGTTCTACTGTCTGACCAGCAGCTTTTTTGCCAGCTTCCCGACGACGCACATTCGTGCGCGTAGAGACAGTCGGCTCTTCCGACGAGACAGTTGCCTGCTCTGTACCCGGTTTATCAACCGGAAACGAGTGCTGCAACCGGGATAACGAATCAATTACCTGCGTTAAATTTTTTTGCGCCCTTTCGGGATGATAAACGGCTTTGGTTCCACTGTCTGGTAAGCTTCCGGAAGCTGTTGATTCATACGGCAACGGGTTTTTCACCAGCGTTGTCTTTGGGGTTGTATCCTGACAAAGACTCGGAAAAAGCTGACATTTGTGGGTGTAGCCCGCATACCCTAACCCACTTATACCGACGAGTATCGCCAGGGCAACCCAGTTCCCGGTCCGACGGGCGGGGTTAGACGATTCCAGTGTCGGCTGGCTAAGGGATGCCGTCAGCCCGGATTTCCTGGACAGCCATCCTGTCCGCCTACCCTGAAGTGCAACCGTCTGGGAATCATAAGGCGTCTGAATCGTCAATTGTCCCTTATGCAAGCCTGGCTTACTGGCAGCATAGCGAATATGCACATGAAACTTCGGGGCGGGTGACACCACCGTTAAGGCGGAACCAAAATACGGGCGACTATCGCTGGCCAGTTGAAAATATCCTGGCGCATCGGTTGTAAGCGTAACGGGCGTATCGACGAGTGGCTGCGTAATCGTCAACAACAGATAGGCGGGTTTATCGCCCGCTGTCTGTGTAAACGAAAGTTCGGACTCACTGATCGTCAGTTGGGGGTTTCTGGTCAGCGCGGTTGTTACCTCAATTGGTAAAACGACCGTTTCTGCCGCTGAATTCTGGATTGTTAGTACACCATTTTTAGGGTAATTCCCGACATACGCTAAGGTAACGGTACCGCTGGCAACCCATTGCCGATTAAGTTGTTGTATGTGTTCAAAGGCTTGCTCCCTACGAGGTTGGCTGGTTAACGAAGTGGTCATATAATACCCATCCGATACCGTCACGACCAGATCTCTATGGCTTGCGGGTAGGTCTTCTACTACCGACTCTACCGTGAAGCTAAACGCCTTATCGTGGAAGTCTTCGGCTCGAATGCGCGCCTGAACAGACTGTTTAATAGGCATATGTAAGTTCTATGGATTAAAGAGGCTCTTACGGCACTAACGGCCCGATGTGTACCCGACAATTCAGGTCTGGAACGACAGCTTAACTTTGTGTACCGAATAGTAAATTCCTCGGTAAACACATGAATAAACTGGCTTGAAATGAGTAAAATTCCGGCTTAGAATCAGACGAGTAGGTAGTGGTGTTCTGAACGGTTCTTGCGATTTGTTTGAAAACCGAACGTAAAGGCACTACGTATATAAAACCAACTCAACAAACTCTCTATGAAAACTATTCAACTAGTCGGCCACTCGCCGGCGGTTTTGGTTCAATCCATTACGTGGCTGGAAGGAGATGCTAACTATACTCGAGTTCATTTTCAGGACGGTTCCATTAAATTAATTACCCAATCGCTTCATTGGTTTGAAAAAAATCTGGACTTTGTTCGGGTTCATCGCTCGGCCATCATCAATCCTTCTTACGTTCAGGAGTTCAGTCAAAAAAAAGGCCGGTCCGGCTGGATACGATTAGCCGATAACACGCGCATCCCTGTTTCGCGAGACCGTCTGGAGTATACGGCTACCCAGCTTTCGCTAACAAACGAACATCAATCGCCTTCTGAAGAGGTGTAAGGTAAATTAGGTTCATTTCCATTCCAGAAGTCAGGTGCTACCTCGTAGCCTGGTTCATTATGGCTTTTTCTGTGGAATATTCGTTCACATATTATCCATAATTGCGTTCCTGAATTTCTATACGAAATTAAGCACTCATCTCAGAAATAAAGCACTTATTGTACAGATAATCGAGTTAATTTCTTAGCTGGTATAACTGAGAATAATTACATTTCTAACCAAGGTCATTCTATATAAATGTTACCGTATTCAACTATATATAAATAAGGTATCATCATACAACCGAATACGTTCATACAGCTGGCAGTTTAGTTTAATATTGCTACTTCTCATATCAGCTTCTGCTTTTTGATTAAGCAAACTCCCCCTTTAGTTTTATAGTAGATATAACGGTAGGCGGCCTCAACAGGCGCATCGCTTTCCGACCGTTACTTCTCATAAACTGGGCAAGCTACCAGTTCCTAACCTTACTTGAACAACACCTACCTTGATGTCGAAGCCCAGCTAGTATAGCGGGACGATGTCGCTGGATCGATCAGGTGATTACGCGTCAACTCGTCACGTTTGGGCATATCGCCACGTAGCGATTGATCGGCCCGATACAAGTACTTACTCGCTACATAAGCATATTATTTTCTAATAGGCAGCATCACCAACGTACGAACAGGTCCTTAATTCACCCAGCACACTCGCAACGAACTGGCTTAGTTACGCCAACAAAAACTTAGTTTACTCAACCGTTTATTATATGAATGCACCGGTAATTCTATTTGCCTACAAGCGTCCCCATGAATTAAAGGCAACCATCCAAGCTCTTGAAGCCAATTATTTAGCTTCGGAAAGTGATCTGTACATTTTTGCCGATGCGCCAAAGCGCCCGGCGGATGCCCCCAAAGTAGCAGAGGTTCGTCACCTGCTGGATGCCATTTCAGGCTTTAAAACCATCCATCGGGACTACGCGGAGACTAACATCGGCTGTGCTAATTCGGTTATCCGAGGTATCTCTCAGGTGCTGGCCAACCACCCCACGGCTATCATTGTCGAGGATGATTTGGTAACGTCGCCTAATTTTCTGGACTTCATGAATCAGGGCTTACGTCAGTATGCCCAGAACAAGCGGGTTTATTCCGTCGCGGGGTACACATTTCCATTTCAGAAACCAGCAAATCATGAATCGGATGCTTACTTTATTCCCCGGCATAGTCCCTGGGGATGGGCTACCTGGGCCGACCGCTGGCAGTCGATCGATTGGGATATGGCCGACTACCCGGCTTTTACGCAAGACAAAGCCGAACAGCGATTGTTCATGCAGGGTGGCTCCGACCTACTGGGTATGCTCCGCGATCAGATGGAAGGGCGGGCCGATGCGTGGGATATCCGCTTCTGCTTTAACCGCTTCAAAAACAACGGCTTAACCGTTTATCCAACTATTTCGAAAGTTGAAAATATCGGTTTTGGCGAAGAGGCTACCCACACCAATATTTACAACCGCTACAAAACCCAGTTGGATGATGGGACGCAACGAGTCTTTACGCTTCCCAGAATCGTTCAGTCTACGGAGTACTACCAGCAACAGACGCTTCGCCGATACAGCGTTCCAATTCGGATTTTTAACCGACTAAAAACGCTTGCTGGCATGCGTTAACCCTGTTCTACCCGCCCCGTTAGTGTTTAGCGGGGCGTTTTTTTACCCCTATTTATTTTTAGATCGCTCATCGTAATGACATATTCAGGCATTTTTAAATCCATGATGCTGGTCGCTTCGTTCACCGTCCTGGCCTATTGCAAACCATCCGATCCGGAACCGGATGTCTTCGTTGAACGCGAAGATGCGCTATCGATTGCTCAGGTCAGAGCCTTCACGGCGAGTTCGGTTCCTACGCGCATCCGGATCACGGACGCGGGCAAAGAGGGCGTGTTCAAACTGGACCAGACCGACCATACCAGTACCGACAATATGGGCATCACGCTGGTCACGATTAAAGGCTATCGATACAAACGGGAGTTCACTGGATCAGCCAACGGGTATTGGTTCGGCATAACGGAATCCGACGATGACATCGGCCCTGAGTTGCAGGTAGCTATAACCGCTACCGATGACATTACTATTCCAGATGGCACCTACACTCAGATCACCAATGCGAACCTGAGAAGTAATTTGACCTTACGGGCTAATCCTGGCAAAGCAATTATCCGGCTACCCAAATCCCATGTTTCTTTGGGAGCACTTGTCAGCGCAACAGATCCTAATGCGTCGTTGGATAATGTGATGATTGATGGCTTAAGCTGGGTGGTATCCTCGCAGGAGGTTGGCAACTATGGTACCATTTCGATTGATGGCCCATCCGTGTCGAACCTAACGATCCAGAACTGTAACGGAGATGACAGCGCAGCCAAGGACAGCACCAACTGGCTTACGCTAAAAATTCAGGCCGGACGAACGGCCTCGAATATCATCGTTCGCAATAACACCGTACAGGCCAAACGTATGGCTTGTGAGATTTTCAATCATGACAACTTCAATGTTTACGCGGGAAAAAACATCGTTGTGAGTGGCAATACGTTCTACAATTGTCACTTCGGCATCTCGTTGTCCGGGCCGCTGGATCAGCTTACGGTGGATAACAACTACATAAAAAACTGTAGCCTGTTTGGGATCGAAATAGCTGGGGCGGCTCAGCATGTGACGATCACGAATAACAAATTTGAAGGTGTATTCGATAAATTCCTCGAAGGGTCCAACGACGGTGGCGGTAATGGTTCGATCGTGGGCGGCATGGTTATCAGTGGCAACTCGACAGTTGGCCTGTGCACAGGAGGCATTCAGCTCTTCAATGGAGGAACCGTTCAGTTCACCAAGAACGTACTCAAAATGACGGGAATGATCGAGTTGTTCTCTTCGACGGCGGGCGGCACCTTTACCGACAACGTAATCGAGAGCTCAGCTACCAAAGCCATCATTTGTGACAACTCTCCCAATAACACGTTCGCCAACAATACCATTTCGAACAAAACGAACGCGGTCAATCAGGCTACATTTCTGGCGTACGGCAGCAAAGCAACAAACAATGTCCTGACGGGTAACAAACTGATCCAGGGAGTGGGCGGAAAGCCCTATGACGCTGTGCTGGGCGCTAGTTGCAAGGCGTCTATGAACTACGACGGGGCCGGCAATCCGATCCCTTAAAAAGCAGCTTACGGCAACCGTTTCAATGGCTGTATATCTGGTTATTTCTGACTAGGTATCGTGCTAAACATTCTTTTCTTGTCCTGCCCGTCGGTATTCTGTTGCTGACGGGCAGTTTGCATTTAGCTGCTGAAACACGTCTGATTGACGATTGAGTGAAGTATGCTACCGGGGATAGATTGAGTCAACCTTACTTATGTAAAAAGTAACACATGCGTCATCTGGTAATAATACAAATCCGTATTTATAAAGCGCTAGAGTTTATTTTTAACTATTCCTATCAATGATATAACTATCCCTATAAACAGGCAAAATAAGAAGTTAATTTCTTAACAGGTATTACTTGATTGCTTTATAGAATACATGATATGAATCCCATATTTTTATTACTCTAGACGTTACAACCAGTCTAATTTGTTACTACAAAAGCCAAAACAATAACCAATACAAAGAATTTGTTTACAAGCCAAAGAAGGTAGTGAATTGAGAAATCCTTTGTCTTCATAAATCAACATTCTACTTTCGAGTTATAATAGTACAACGGACGATCGTTAAGTTCATCCGCTATGTGCTCCACCGTGCACCCATCTTCTTAGTACTTCAACAGTACACGCTACAGGCCTCTTTTGGTATAAAACTGTAGAACACAATTAATCTGATTATCAGTCAAATTAACTTACCAAAAGTATAGTACCGCAAAAAGGACGTACGAACGAGTATTGATTGTCAAATTAGGTTAAACCTATTCACTATACTAATTAGGATTACCAAGCCATACGCACGAATGAGCAAAAAGAGCATAACACCACACCTAACCCATTGGATAAGCATATTGGCCATTACCCTGTCTGTAGTATCACTGGAAGGCTGTACATCGGCCAAAAAGCTGGTTTATTTTCAGGGGGCCACCACAACTGATGATACTGTCAATATAGCTGAACCCTTTATTCCAACTATAAAAAAAGGCGATATCTTATCGGTTCAGGTGAGTAGCCTCAACGCCGAAGCATCAGCGTATTTTAACCCTGTTTCTATGGCCGAGGCCACCGCTGTAACCGCCATCGCTAACCCACTGGCCCGCACGGTAGGGTATGCTGTAGCCGACGATGGTACCATCAAACTGCCGCTTATTGGCCAGTTGAGCGTGGTAGGTCTGACCAATACCAAAGCAAGTGAACTCATTACCAGTAAGCTCAAAAGTTATCTGAAAGAACCAACCGTTAATGTTCGAAACCTGAATTTCAGAATTTCGGTGCTCGGTGAGGTAAGCCGCCCGGCCTTATTTACCATTCCAAATGAACAGATAACCTTACCGGAGGCCTTAGGATTGGCTGGTGACCTGACAATTTACGGCCGCCGTGACAATGTTCTTGTCATTCGGGAAGAGGGGACAAAACGTGTTTTCGCCCGTCTTGACCTTACTCGACGGGATGCCTTTCGCTCGCCTTACTACTCGCTTCATCCTAACGATGTCGTTTACATAGAACCAGGAAAAGCCCGCGTAACCAGCGTTGACAGAGCCTACCAACTCACCCCCGTAGTCACCGGTATTCTGTCTCTGATAGCCATTATCGCAACCCGGCGTTAACCAAAATTACTCACAACTCTCAACGTAATTTTCTTTATTTATGAATTCACGGTCATCTCAATCATATGTTCCCTACCAAGTTGTCGATTCCGGCAGTTCGGTGCTCAGGACACATATACTGCCATACCTCCGCTACTGGCCCTGGTTTGTTTTATCGGTAGGTTTAGCCCTGGCTGGCGCCTACGTATACCTACTGTACAAACAACCGATTTACAAGATTCAGGCCAGCCTCTTGCTGCAGGATGAAAAGAGAGGAAGTGGTCAGGATAACCCTCTGAAAGAACTGGAGGTATACTCGCCTAAAAAGGTGGTCGAAAACGAACTCGAAGTGCTGCATTCGTCCACTCTGATGGACCGGGTCGTGACGAACCTGCACCTGGACAGTCAGTATTTCCGGAAAACGAAATTCGGGAAACGGGAAATCTACGCCGATTCACCCGTCTGGCTGCTGGTTGAAGAAGCAGATCCAAGTCTGTACAAGACTCCGCTGGCTCTTTCGTTCGTGAATGCAGAAACGGTACGAATTAACGATAAGACATATCCGCTTAACCAGCGCCTGAAGACGCCCTACGGCCAGCTTCGTGTGCTGACCCGGAAAGACGTTAGTAGCAAGAGCGAGCCTATAACCGTTCAGGTGATGCCCCAGGCGGCTGCCGTTGGCATGTATCTGGATAAGTTAAAAACCGAGCCAACCAGCAAAACTTCGACTGTCATTCACCTTACGCTCGAAGACGCCGTTCCTGAAAAGGGTGAGGCCGTGCTGAATAGCCTGATCAATGAATACAACCAGGCCGCTATTGCCGACAAAAACAAGGTAGCATCCAATACCCTCCGATTCGTTGAAAACCGGCTTCGTATGGTATCGGGCGAACTGTCTTCGGTCGAACGCAATGTGGAGCAATACAAATCGACCATGGGTATCACCGATCTGAGTGCTCAGGCGCAATCGTTTCTGCAAACAACCCAACAGAACGACGCTCAGCTCAACCAAGTGAACATCCAACTGGCGGTGCTCAACGATCTGGAAAACTTCATCAGCACCCAATCAGACAAGCGTGGTAGCACACCAGCCACGGTTGGCATCAGTGATCCGGTTCTGTTGAATCAAATTGACAAGCTTTCGCAGCTCGAACTGCAACGCGACGAAATCCGGCAGACTAGCGGGGATGAAAACCCAAGACTGCAATCGCTGGATAACCAGATCAAAAACACCAAGCATAACATCGACCAGAACATTCGGACCATGAAGTCCATGCTGACCAGTTCGAAGGAACAGTATGTGGCGAAGAACGAAAAACTGGAAAATGTGATCAAAACCGTCCCTAAACAGGAACGTGCACTGATGGACATCACCCGCCAGCAGACGATCAAAAACAACCTGTATACCTACCTCCTCCAGAAGCGCGAAGAGATGGCCGTTACCTTTGCGGCTGCCATTTCGGACAGCCGGACAATCGACGCAGCGAAAAGTAGCCTCAGTCCTGTGAAGCCAGTAGGCATTGTTATCTACGCCCTCTTCGGACTGGTCGGTCTGTTACTGCCTACAGCCGCGATTGCGGGCAAGGGCGCTCTGAACACCAAAGTATCCCGCCGGGGCGATGTCGAAGACGTTACGCAGGTGCCTATTCTGGGTGAGATCATGAGCAAGCGGCAGCGCGATGTGCTGATCGTTGGGCCCAACAACCGCTCCGTGATTGCCGAACAGATCCGGACCATCCGCACCAACCTGTACATTGGCAAAGGTGAGATGGACGATAGCCAAGTGCTCTTATTTACGTCCAGCATCAGTGGCGAGGGCAAGTCCTTTATTTCGATGAACCTGGGCGCGAGCATGGCTTTGCTCAAACAGCCAACCGTCATTCTGGAAATGGATATGCGGTTACCTCGCCTGCACCAACTGTTCGACATCGACAATTCAGTTGGGATCAGCACCTATCTGAACGGAGAAGCGACGTTAGCCGATATTCTGAAACCCGTTCCGGGTTACCCGAATTACTTTATTATTCCAAGTGGACCTCTTCCTCCAGATCCTTCGGAATTACTGAGTGGGCCTAACCTGAAACAGTTGATCGGTGAATTGCGCGAGAAGTTCCGCTATGTGATCATTGACGCCCCCCCAATTGGTATCGTTACCGACGCACAGGCCATTGCTCCTTACTCCGACGCCACCCTGTTTGTCGTCCGTCATGGCGTAACGCCGAAAGAAAGCCTGAAAATTCTGGACATGCTTCACCGTGAGCAGCGCTTCCAGAACATGCGCATCATTCTGAACGCCGTTGGAAGTGGTCATGGGTATCATTTCAACAATGGCTACAAGAACAGTTACTCGTACCGGTAAGACCATTGACGCCATGAAGGCGGTTTTACTTCGGATGATACCTAAGGCAACTCTTCATCCATACCTGTAAATAGACACGATCATGCAGGCTTCTACCAACGGAAAAACATTTCATTTATATCTAAGCTACGATGATGAGGCTAGGCCTTATACAACGAAGCGTGTGCTCAGGAGCCTTAAAAAGCGGGGATTTGACTTATTGATTGCGAGTATCGTTGTGGCCTCTATTCTTATTTGGCTTATACCTATACTAGCTCTATTGATCAAGTTAACCTCGCCGGGACCAGCCATTTTTGTGCAGTCCCGCACTGGGCGCAACGGTCGGGTATTTCCCTGTCTGAAATTCCGGACCATGACCTACGACCGGAATGCCGAATTTCATCAGGCAACCCAGCACGACATGCGCGTGACGCGCATCGGGAAGTTTCTACGCAAAACGAATCTGGACGAGATGCCCCAGTTTCTGAATGTGTTGGCGGGCCATATGAGCATTGTGGGGCCACGGCCGCACCCAATTCCGCTCGATGCCCAGCACTGGCATACGCTGCCCGGCTATAAGGAACGCTACACCGTTCGGCCCGGTATCACCGGACTGGCGCAGGCCAGAGGTGCCCGTGGCGAAACAGCCGAGTTGTATAAAATGAAAGTCAGGGTTCGCTACGACCATCTGTACATCCGTCGTCAATCGACCCGGCTGGATGCCAAAATCTGCTGGTGGACCGTACAGGCCGCCATCAAAGGCAACAAAAATGCCTGGTAGATCCATCTCCTTAACGCGTAAATAGTCCATCACCATGACAAAAGTCCTACAAGTGCAGCTCTATGATGCCGGTCTGCCCTCAGCAGTTCAGGACATCATCCAGCAGTGCCAGCCAACCGCTACCCGGCAGAATAAGTGCGTCAGTGCCACCGGAGCCCACGGCCTGGTAACGGCCTTCAAAGAGCCGGAGTTTAAGTCGGTCCTCGATTCGTTCTACTGGAATCTACCCGATGGCATGCCCGGCGTCTGGGTTGGCAAACTCAAAGGGGCCAAACAAATGACCCGTTGCTATGGGCCCGACTTTTTCAAATATGTATTTGAAAGCAGCGCCGATAAGTCGATCAAACATTTCCTGTGTGGCGGTCAGGAAGGAGTAGCTGAGGAGTTGAAACAGGCCGTTGGCCGGAAGTTTGGCAACTACCAGGTGGCCGGTACGTTTTGTCCGCCCTTTCGGGAAATGTCGGATCAGGAGTTTCAGGCATTGGGCGAGCAGATCAACCGATCGGGAGCCAACATCGTCTGGATTGGTTTGAGTACACCCAAGCAGGAACGCTTTGCCCGGCGGCTGGCCCAGTGGGTCGATGTCAACTTCATTGTGACAGTTGGAGCGGCCTTCGACTTCCACACGGACCGGGTCAAGCAGGCGCCAAGCTGGATGCAACGTATGTCACTGGAGTGGCTATTCCGGCTAATGTCAGAACCCAAACGGCTCTATAAGAGATACTTAGAAATTGTTCCTCTGTTTATAATCCTTAATGTAAAAGAATTTTTCTCACCCATTAAACAAACAACCGCTTCGGCGAATCAACAATTATGAAAAAAGCTCTCGTCTGTGGTGCTGGTGGCTTCATTGGTGGTCACCTTGTAAACCGACTCAAATCTGAAGGATACTGGGTTCGTGGAGTCGATGTAAAAGAAAACGAATACGGCAACACCAACGCCGATGAGTTCGTTATCGGCGATTTAAGAAACCCGGAAGTAGCCGACGAGGTGATCACGTCAGATCTGGACGAAATCTACCAGTTGGCGGCTGATATGGGCGGGGCAGGGTTTGTCTTCACGGGTACAAACGATGCTGCCATCATGCACAACTCGGTGCTCTGTAACCTGAACGTTCTCGAAGCAGCCAAGAATAAAGGCGTGAAACGGATATTCTATTCGTCATCAGCCTGTATGTATCCTGAGCACAACCAGATGGACCCCAACAACCCAAAATGCTCGGAAGAGTCGGCTTATCCAGCCAATCCGGACAGCGAATACGGTTGGGAAAAACTCTTCTCGGAGCGGTTGTTCCTGGCTTATCAGAAGAATCACGGTATCGAAGCCCGCATCGCCCGTTTCCACAACATCTTCGGACCAATGGGTACCTGGGATGGTGGCCGCGAGAAAGCACCCGCTGCCGTTTGTCGCAAAGTGGCAATGGCCGAAGATGGTGGTTCGATCGAAATCTGGGGTGATGGCAAACAAACCCGTTCGTTCCTGATCGTAGACGAGTGTGTGGAAGGTATCCGCCGGTTGATGAGTTCTGATTTTTCGGGTCCGGTAAACATCGGGTCGGAAGAGATGATCTCGCTCAACGACTTCGCTAAAATGGTCATCGACATTTCGGGCAAAAACCTGTCGATCAACAACATTCCGGGTCCATTAGGTGTGCGGGGTCGTAACTCCGACAACCACCTGATTACCGAGAAATTAGGCTGGGCTCCCTCGACTCCCCTACGGAAAGGTGTTGAGAAAACCTACGACTGGATTTCGGAACAGATCCAGAAGAAAGAACTCGAACCAGTAGAAGCCTAATGGAACGGATCACGGCCTCCCTTATGCACCTTGAGCGCGAGCTTACCGCTCATGCTCAGGGTGCGAAGCAGGTTTTCCTCCGGAATAGTGATACGCCAACGAATGTGACGCAGGTAGCGTATGGCACATTTACAAAGGCGGACTACTGCGAGCTACATGCCCACGCAACAATGGAAGAGTGCTTCTTTTTCCTGAAGGGCGAGGGTGTTTATGAGGTTGCCGATCAGCAGATTCCGCTGCAACACGGTGTTTTTGTCAGGATTCCGGCGGGGGTGCCCCATCGGCTCGAAGCGACCGGTGACGAACCCCTGGAGTATGTTTATTTTGGAATAGCCACGAATTGAGCTCTTTAACTAACAATCAAAGTATGGTAAGCAAGCAGGCAGCAACTGTCGATATAGCCGATGTGACCCTGCTGGATTCGGTCGCCGTGGATTCGGTCGCTGTGGATTCGACTAGCTCGAAGCCAAAGGCATTATCGAAGCCCGTGCTGAAGCGGTTTGCTATTAATGTAGCGTCGCTGTTCAGTGTTCACGTGGCCAATATGCTGTTGCCCCTGCTGACCGTACCGTATGTCGTTCGCATCATTGGGCCGGAGCGCCTGGGTCTGCTGAATTTTTCGCAGGCTTACGTTGCCTACTTCACGCTATTGATCAATTACGGATTCGATATGGCCGCCGTTCGAACGATTGCGGCCAACCGAACGGATAAAGCGCTGGTGAATCGGGCCTTCAGCGAGGTTATTGCCGGGAAAGCCCTGCTGTGGGTTTTATCGACTCTAATTTTTATGGGAATCACGTGGTTCACTCCCGAGTTCCGGTCGCATATTGTGCTGCACACCTGCACGTACATCACGTGTATTGGCATTGTTCTGTTTCCAGTATGGCTTTATCAGGCCATGGAAGATCTGGGGCGGGTGGCTGTTTTCAATCTGGTTGTCAAGGCCTTGTTCACCCTGGCCGTGTTTTTGCTCATCCGGAAGCCTGAAGATTATTTTTACCAGAACCTGTCTGTTAGCGTAGCGCAGGTACTGGTCAGCATCATTGCCATTACGGTAGCCATACGGCGCTTTAAACTAACATTCACCTGGCCAACGATTAGCCAGTTAGTCAATCGGTTTCGGGAGGACAGTACCCTGTTTTTCTCCTCGGTGATGATCACTCTGTATGCCGGCTCGACGGTCTTTCTGCTCGGTTTGCTTAGCAATGCATACGACGTAGGTATTTTTTCGGCGGGCACCCGGCTCGAAAGTATCTCGCGTTCCTTTGTTACGATGGGGCTGAATCAGGCATTCTTTCCCATTGTTGCCAGTGCGTTTGGCGCCAGCCGGGAAAATGGCCTGCACGTTGTTCGAATAACATTTTTCCCCTTAATGACCTGCATGGTCCTGGTATCGCTGGGGTTATGGCTGGTTGCTCCGGTCTTTATCACTTTATTCTACGGAGCTACGTTTCAGGGTGCCATTCCGGTATTACGGATTGTGTCACTGTTACCGATCATGATTGGGATCAGTAATCTGCTGGGCATGCATACTATGCTCAATTTGCGAATGGACAAAGCGTTCTTCCGGATAACCGCTCTTGGGTCCGTTGTTGGCCTGGTGGTCAACGCGGTACTGATTCAAAAAATGGGCTATGTGGGGGCGGCTTATGCCTGGGTATCGGCCGAAGCCTTCATTGCCTTATCCATGTACCTCTACCTGCGCAATCAGGGCATACAAGTCATTCAGTTGGCTTACTTCCGGGAAGCTGTTCAGTTCACGCAGGCCCGATTAGCCACACTTTTTAAACGAACGAATTGACAATGGCAACAGTAGCCGCCGTGGTTGTGACCTATAACAGGCTCGAAGACCTCAAAAAATGCATCGTTAGTCTGCAGACGCAAACGCACCCGCTTGATGCCATCTTTGTCATCAATAATGGCAGTACCGACGGGACCGACAAATGGCTGGCCGAACAAACCGGCCTTCAGATCACCACTCAGGCAAACCTGGGCGGAGCGGGTGGCTTTGCAACGGGTATCGATACGGCTTATCAGGCCGGATACGACTGGCTGTGGTGCATGGACGACGATTGCCTGGCCGCGCCCGATGCGCTGGAAACCCTAATGACGGCGCCCAATATTGGCCCCTGCATAAAAAACTGCGTCTCGGTCAGCAATAAGGATCATAGCGAATTAGCTTTTTACGTAGACCGGCCTAACCGCAACTACCGCAAAGTGGCGGATATGTCGCCCTTTGACCTGGTCTATGGGGTCGCCTTCTTTTTCAACGGCACGCTGATTAGTGCTGAAGTGGTTAAAAACGTTGGCCTGCCCGACAAGAAATTATTCATCTGGGGCGACGAGGTGGAGTACATGACCCGCGTCCAGAAAATGGGGTATCCGGTTGTCACCGTGCCCCGCTCCAAATTTTATCACCCACCTTCCTTTGATCGGGATGGTATCCCCTGGCCAGGTGCCTGGAAGCAGTATTATGCCGTACGAAATCAGCGCCGGGTATTCCAAAATATCCACGGCGACAAATACGGCAAACTCGTTTTTCTGCGATGGTCCATCCGGGCTACCCTAGGGCAGGCCGTAACCAGCCATAACAACAAGCTGTATAATTTCCTGCTATACAGCGAAGCGGCTCTCGACAGCCTGTTCAATAATTTCCGTAAGAAACCCGGCAGTATTCTCACCCTGAAACTGTACCGACTTCTGAATAAACAACCTTAGCAGCCGATAAAAAAGATCTGTTCAGTATGAGAGTTTTACTCGTTTCAACGGCCACTCAAACTTCCCGCACGGGCGTCACAGCGCATTACAATCGCTTGTTGGCCGAGTTGCCGGGCCGGGTAGACTCTGTCCAGCTCATAACCCCGGCCGATGCGCCTTTCCTTGTCAAAAAGACGTTTGGTCTATTACGCCGGGTTGCGGCTTTATTTGGTCAGAACGGCCGAGCGCTTTATTTGGAGCTGGAAAGTTTCATCAGCATATGGGCATCGGTTCGGCTAAAAAATTCAGGTTCATTTGATATCGTCCATGCGCAGGATACTACGTCCGGGGCGGCAGCTGCCATTGGTTTATTGCGTAAGGTGCGGGTGATCACTACTTGTCACTTCAACGACAACCCAATAGCTGAATACCGGGAAGCGTACAAACTCAATGCCTGGACCGACCAACGTTTAACCGACTGGTTTACTTACCTGTTCAAACAGCAGGACGCCTTTATTACGGTCTCCGGGTATACTAAGCGCACTTCTGCTTTTTTACGCCCGCAGGGGGCCGTCTGTACCGTTATTCACAACGGCGTTACGTTTCCACCCGTATTAC
The DNA here is from genome assembly GCF_000974425.1 of Spirosoma radiotolerans. Taxonomy (NCBI): domain Bacteria; kingdom Pseudomonadati; phylum Bacteroidota; class Cytophagia; order Cytophagales; family Cytophagaceae; genus Spirosoma; species Spirosoma radiotolerans. The sequence continues at coordinate 1,320,792 of NZ_CP010429.1, read as the reverse complement.
CCCGGCAGGATAAAGGGCCTTTGACGATTGTTAATATTGGCACCATTGAGCCCCGAAAAAACCAACGGTTGCTCATCGATGCTGCCGATGAATTACGCAAGCAGGGCTTTACTAATTTCCAGATTCTGCTGCTCGGTGATGGCCCTAAACGGCAGGAGTGGGAAGCGCTCGTGAAGGCAAAAGGTCTGGAGGGTCTTGTTTCATTCCTGGGGTTTCAATCGGACGTTACACGCTTCCTGCAACAGGCTAGCCTGTATGTGCATACGGCCGCTAATGAATCCTGGGGATACACCATCACCGAGGCCATTTCGGCCGGAACGCCCGTACTGGCCCTGGCCACGGGAGGCATCCCCGAACAATTCGATAGCCAGAAGCCGGGACTACTGTCCGCCAAAGCGACCGCTTCAGAACTGGCTGAGGCCATTTTACGCTATCAGCATCCAGCCGATAGGCAACAGTTGGCGGATCGGCAAATGCAGTACGCCCGTGAACGGTTCCGAATGGATATCATGATCGATAAACACCTTACTTTTTACCGGGATGTTATGAACCGGCAGGAAGCAAGTTTCACCCACGAATCAACAGCCCTGACGGTATGATAACCTGGATATATAGATTCGTACTTTTTATGCTCCTCTTTGGGATGAGTGCCCTCATTTATGGGGGGAATTCGCTCCATCCTCTGTTGGATAAAGCCGTTAGCGGAACAACGCTGATTGGCATTCTTGCCCTGATCGTTTGTTACTTCTGGCAACCACCGCTCTACAAAACGGTAGCCTGGCTGCTGGGGTTAGGCGTCATTGGGCTGGTACTTGAATCGAAGTATGAATACGGGCAATTTGTATACTCGTATTTCGTCATCAAGCGATTTGCGTATTGTGGCCTTGCCCTGTTGGCCTATGTGGTCGCTACACAGGCGGGCCCGTTGAAGATCAAGTACGCGGTTTACCTGATCTTCGCCTTTTACGTCATCAATCAATTGTTTCTGGGCCAGATTTTCAGCTACAACCTCACCTCCGAGAGCCGGACGGTGACCTCAAACGAGGCTCTGTATCTGGTTATTCCGTGCCTGTACTACTTGCTGATGTATCTGAAAGATCGCAAAGTTCCCGATCTGCTGCTAACCTTATTTAGTTTCGCCTTAATCGTATTTCTGCTGCACCGTTCCGTGATTTCGGCTGCGATTGTGGCCATTGGTGTCGTGGCGGGCCTGTCGATGGTGGGCAAACTGTCAACGAGTGGTTTTCCCGTGGGTCGTACGCTGGGTACGTTTGTGATTTTGCTCATTCTGCTGGCTCCGGCCCTGGCCATGATGCCGGGCAATAAAGTCGATGCCTTTCTGGAAAACATCGGGGGAATTCTCGACCCTAAAGAAGACAACACCGGAAGCTGGCGGCTTGAGCAATCGGAGTATTATTTGAGCCAGATTCCCGACAAACCATTGCTGGGCTGGCGCTATGAAGGCTACGACCGGGGCGAGATTATGGTGAACGAAGACTTCCCCGAAAAAGGAACCATCATTCACTCGCAGTACATCGACATGCTGTATAACTACGGCGCAGTTGGCCTGGCCATCAATCTGCTGATTATCCTCGGCACGTTGCTGATCATGTATCGCCGAAACAAGACATTTACCACCGAGCAGACCGTGCTATTCGGCTTCCTTATCAGCGGTCTGGTCTACGGTGTCTCGTATCAGTTGCCCGTATTTTTCTGGGGTTTTGTTGGCCTGGCTATGTATTACGCCCTCAAACGCCCGGATGAAGAGTACCCAGACGATGAGTATATCACAGTGGACATTACCGAGTCATCGGATACGTCCCTACGCCCTTTTGTATCGACTAAAACTCAACAAGTTCTATGATTAGTATTGTTATCCCTGTCCACAACCGTTTAGAGTTTACCCGGCAATGCCTGGCGTGCCTGTCTGTTCAGACGTACCGAAACTTCCAGATTATCGTGGTCGACGATGGGTCGACTGACGGTACCGACCTCATGATCAGCCAGGAATTTCCGGAGGTCGTTGTGTTAAAAGGAGATGGCAACTTATGGTGGACAGAAGCTACCAACTGGGGCATCCGTTACGCCCAGAAACAGCAGGACAAACGCCAGGAAAGTTTCGTATTAACCCTCAATGACGACACCCGTGTGGCTCCCGATTATCTGCAAACCATGCTGGATGCCTATCGAAAACACAAGCCCTGCCTGATCGGCTCGGTTAGTGTCGACAGCGATAATCCCGAAAAACTGGAGTACGCCGGCGCGGCCTTTGAGCTGTATACGGCGGGGGGCCGGCACTTATCGGAAGATTACCACAACAGTTACCGGGAACTGTCATCGCGTACATCCTATGTGGAATCGCACTCGCTGCCGGGCCGGGGAACGCTGATCCCGATGGAGGTTTTCGACAAAATCGGGCTGTTCGACTCCAAGAAATACATCCACTACATGTCTGACATCGAGTTTTCGGTGCGGGCACGGAAAGCAGGCTATCGACTCATTGTTAATGTGCCCAGCGTGGTCTATGAATTCGTGAAGGCAACGGGCATTCAGGTTGAGCGCAAAGTAACCCTGAAAGAGTTTATCGACGGCTTTACATCGATCAAATCGCCCACGAACCTGCGCGTCCGCTACAACTTCGCCATCGACCATTCAAAGACTAAAGCGCTCTACTTCTGTTTCGACGTTGGTCGGATTTGCACGGGTTTTTTACTGCGTAAAGTTCGGATCATGAAATCGTTATAAGGCCATGAAAAAAGTGCTTCTATCTGCCTACGCCTGCCTCCCCAACCACGGCTCCGAAGAGGGGACGGGCTGGACGTATGCAACCACACTAAGCCTGAATGAGCTGGAAGTACATTGCCTGACAAAAAAGGACGGTGAAGTGGCTATCGATTCGATCCTGGACAGCGGCCAGTTTCCGAACCTGATGGTGCATTATGTGCGGCTGCCTGCCTGGGTCGATAAGTTCTGCGACTCTAACCTGATTGGCATGTATTTCCATTACATCTACTGGCAGTGGAGCGCCATGAAACTAGCCCGGCAACTGGATCAGCAGCACAATTTTGACATCGTGCACCACGTTACCTACGGCAGTATTCAGCTAGGTAGCTTCCTGTACAAACTTCGCAAACCGTTCATTTTCGGGCCGGTAGGTGGCGGGCAGCGGGCACCCAAAAATATGAAACGGTATTTTGGGGCTTACTGGACGCGGGAGTGGATGCGCGACTGGGTTGGCACGATACTTCAATATACCAACCCCGGCTTTTTCAAATCCGTACAAACAGCCGACCGCCTGGTAGTCACGAATCTGGACACCTACGCGCTGGCCCGTAAACTACGCCCGAACCTACCCATCGACCGGATTTGGGATGCGGGTCTGAATTCGACGTTTTTGCCCAAAAAGGCCATTGAACACTACCCCGACAGTACACTAAAATTGCTGTGGACAGGCCGATTACTTCCTCGCAAAGCCCTTGAACTAACCATTCAGGCCTTGGGAAAAGTGGACCCAGCCATTCCGGTTACGCTGACCATTGTGGGCGGCAAAGGCGAAATGGCCGAGTATGTTCCGCACTACATCGAGCAGTATGGCGTCAGCAAGCGGGTGAACTGGGTTGGCCACGTATCCTTTCAGGAAGTCAAGAATTACTACGAGCAGTCGGATGTATTCTTCTTTACGAGCCTGCGCGACTCCTGCCCACACCAGTTACTGGAAGCCATGGCCTACTCGCTGCCGGTGGTCACGCTGGACTTGCACGGGCAGGCCGAACTGGTCAACGACAACACCGGATTGCGTGTACCGGTAACCAACGAAGAACAGGTTGTGTCAGATCTGGCACGAGCCATCGAGTGGATGTACACGCACCCTTCTGAACGGATGGCGATGGGACAGGCAGGCTATTCCTTTGCCCAGTCGCAGCTTTGGGAAACAAAAATCCGAACCTTCATTGACGAATTATATCCGGCGGTGTTAGCGAAGCCGGTTGCCTATTCACCTGCTTTCAGGCGAGGGTAACGAATGACGCTACGCATTACTGACTCAACGACAACGTGTAAAACTAACTTCTCAACATGATTACCCTAGATCAACTGTCATCCTTAGGGATTGGAACAAGTCGGGCGGCATCGCTGGGAAGTCGGCTTTCTTCAGACTTTTTTGCCGGTTTCCTGCGCTTAGCGTCTGAACAAGGCGTTAATTTGATTGATACGGCCGATTTTTATGGCTCGGGCGATTCGGAACGGCTGATTGCCAAAACCCTGAGCGCTACGGGTCTTCCTTTTTTTGTTGTCACCAAAGCGGGGCTTCCCTGCGTGCACACACCCGGCTGGCTCTCGCCCCTCAACCAGATCGGCAAGAAGCTAAAACAACGGGCTGGTGCCAAGAGCAACTACACAGCGTCTTACCTGATCGAGAGTGTTCAGAAAAGCAATAACCGCCTGCGAGTCGAGGCCGCCGATGCCTTGCTGCTGCACGAACCGACCTGGGATGACATCGCCGATGCCGACTCCTGGGATGGCCTGGCCAAGATAAGGCAGCAGGGACTGGCCCGGTATACGGGGGTTTCCTCCAACGACTATCGGGTGGTGGAAGAAGGAATTCGCAGTGGGCAGGTTCAGCTCGTGCAAACGGCCACAGCCTGGCAGGCTGACGGCACGTATTCCATTCCTGATCTTTGCCAGAAACATAACATTCCGGTGATAGGCAACCAGGCATTGCGCCCCTATAAATCGCTTCAGGAAAAATTCAAACAGCACGAAACGGCGATTCATCAACTGGATGGTCTGGCTACTATGTCATTACCTCAATTCTTGCTGGCCTCCCTATTGGCTGACAAGAAAGTAAATACGGTGCTGTTTGGCACCAGCAATCTGACACACTTAGCGCACAATATTGCTTCCCTGCGCTATGTCGCTGCGTTAGCACCCTCATTGTCGAGATTAAACCAACTCCTGTCATGATCGTTACGAAAAACACGTTTCAGCCAGGGCAAAAACTCGACGCTGATATTTGCATCATCGGTTCAGGACCGGCCGCTATATCCATGGCCCTGAGCCTGAATGGCTCGCCACTTTCCGTTATCTTGCTGACGGGCGGAAGCTGGACCGAAACCATCGCCAATCAGGATCTATACCGGGGCGGTGTTTTTCCGGCGGGTTCACACGAGCCGTTGGAAGAGAACCGTCGGCGCCAGTTTGGGGGTACTTCGTCGGCCTGGGGCGGGCGTTGCATTCCCTTCGAACCCATTGATTTCAAAACCCGCTCCTGGGTACCCGATGGGAAATGGCCTATTACGTATGATGACCTGCTGCCCTATTATTACGAAGCAGCCGATCTGTGCCAGATTGGCCGTTTTGAATTCGATGCCCAGAAAGCGTTTCCGGATAGTAAGCGGGAAATCCTGGAAGGGTTAGATTCAGAGGAATTAATTTCCTATCCGCTGGAGCGCTGGAGCCCCCCGGTACATTTTGGCAAAGTCTATCAGGGAACGCTGGAGAACAGTAAAAATATCCAGGTATTGATGGATGCCCACGTGATTTCGCTGCAAACGCAGGACAATCCGAGTCAGGTAAGCCATGTAGACATATCCATGAGCGGCACCCGGCTATCCGTTCAGGCTCGTCGGTTTGTGCTGGCCACCGGTGGAATCGAAAATGCCCGCCTGTTATTGAGTTCAAAAAACGACCGCTTTCCAACTGGCCTTGGCAATCAAAACGATAATGTAGGCCGCTATTACATGGTCCATCTGAGCGGTATTTTCGCTGAAGTCAAACTTCGCGATAAACAAAAGCTCATGGCCGAATTTGAACGGGATGCCGGGGGCGTTTACTGCCGCCGACGCTGGTGGTTTCCCGAACCCGTTCAGGAAGCCAACAAACTACTGAACAGCATCTTTTTCCTTTACCACCCCAACACCACAAACGGACACCGCGACGTTCTATTCTCTTCCCGGTTCGTTGCCAAGTCAATGCTTTCGATACTGAGTCAGAAATCCGTAAACCGGTCGATCAGTAAGGCCCGGCAACTGATGCCTGCCCTCCGCGAGCATTCGGTCAATATTGCCAAAAACGGGTTGCTCGAAGTGCCTGACCTCATCCAGCTTAGCCTGAAACGAATGGCTAAACGGCGGTTGCCCTTCCTGCTTCCATCGAAGCGAAATGATTATTGGGGGTTGTATTTCCAGACAGAGCAGGCCCCCAACCGAGAGAGCCGGGTTTGTTTGTCTGAATCGCAGACGGATTCATTCGGCGTTCCTAGAGCGGAGGTTAAACTCGCTTTTCTGGATGCCGATATTGACTCGATCGTAAAAGCGCATACCCTCTTTGTAGATGCATTTACCAGCAAGGATCTGGGCGAAATACGGTATAGCGAAACGGGTCTCCGTACCTATATGCAGGAACGGCTCAAGGCATTCAACTCCGCATCGCACCATATCGGAACCACCCGCATGTCGGATGATCCAAAAACTGGGGTTGTGGATAAAGATGCCAAAGTGTATGGCTTAGACAATTTATATGTAGCGGGTTCTTCTGTATTTCCGACCGGCGGACACGCCAATCCAACCTTGACCATTGTTGCTCACGCGCTGTTGCTGGCCAATCATTTGAAACATAAACCCTTATCTGAATGACGCAAACCGGCCCTATCGTTCAACCAACTATCGGCCTGCATCTCTGGTAAAATTGACTCGTATTCCTCTTCCTACTCCCGTTATGAAAAAAATATTGGTTTCCGCTTATGCCTGTATTCCGGATCTTGGATCCGAAGAAGGGAATGGGTGGTTTTATTCATCCTTAATTAGCCAGCAGGGCTATCAGGTTACGTGCCTGACGAGAGACGTTGGCAAACGCCAGATTGAACAAAAACTAGCCCAAAACCAATATCCAAACCTAACGTTTGCGTACGTTACCTTGCCCAGTTGGATCGACAAGCCCTATTCCTTTGGCCTCCTGGGTATGTACTTCCATTATATTTTATGGCAGTGGGCAGCCATGCGGCTTGCCCGGAAACTGCACAAAGAAAGTCCGTTCGATTTGGTGCATCACGTTAGTTATACGAGCCTTCAACTGGGAAGTTTCATGTACAAGCTCAACATTCCGTTCATCTATGGACCCGTCGGTGGTGGCCAGGAAGCTCCCAGAACAATGCGCCATTACTTTAAAGATAACTGGGTGAAAGAACGGATGAGATCGCGGGTTAGTGCTCTAATGCTTCGCTTTAACCCCGGCTGCTACCAATCGGTCCGGCACGCCGATTATGTACTGGCCTGGAATGAGGATACCCGACGGATGATTCATTCATTGGGCCGCACGAAACAGGTTGAAAAGGAATTCGGGGGCGTTGGCAAACACTTTATTCCCTCGGAGCCCATTCATCGGCCCAGCCATAATTCGCTGGAACTGGTCTGGGTTGGTCGCCTGATGCCGCGCAAAGCACTGGAGCTTTCATTACACGGTTTCAGCCAGGTAGATCCAAAATTGCCTGTCCGATTGACGATTGTTGGCGATGGCGAAATGGGTCGATACGTACCCGAATACATCGCTAAATACAAGCTGGAGGATCGGGTAAACTGGGTCGGCAAAGTAAGCTATGACCAGGTGAAAGAATACTACCGGAAAGCGGATGTTTTCCTGTTCACCAGCCTGCGCGATACAGGGCCTGCACAACTGATGGAAGCCATGGGCTATTCGCTTCCGGTGGTTACCCTCGACTTACACGGACAAGCTGAGTTAGTGAACGATCACACAGGTATTCGGGTGCCCGTGACGGACCCGGATACCGTTGCCCTTAACCTGGCAAAAGCCATTACGTGGATGTACCACAATGAAACGAAACGAATGGAGATGGGTCTGAATGCCTTCCGGTTTGCGCAACAGCAAAAGTGGGAGTTGAAGATTAATCACATCGTCCAGAAATACTATAATCCGCTCTTGGAGCAAAGCGTCGGTCTGGCGTTTGCCATGAGCAATTTTATTGATTGACTGTACCAGATTCTGATGGCTCCAGCCAGGCAGGCTATCGAGTATGTATCTATCAACCCAACTAAACGAAATCAGTCCTATGTATATCAGCATTTTAGGCTCCATTGCAACCGACGACCTGTTGTCAGAAAACGCCCGGCAACAATTGGGCTCGTATCCAAAAGGGCAGGCTGGCGCCCCACTGATTAGCAATCTGATCAAAGAATATCTGGTACGCGGCCACAAAGTACTGGCCATCACGCAGGATGATAAATTGCCTGACGACGAACCACCCTTTGTGTATGAAGATCAGCAATTGACGTATGTCATTGTACCCAGACGGAAGCATACGTTTCGCCCCAATGGCAAACGGCCCGGCCGGACAGCCGATTTTTTCAGCTTTGAACGGGCTCAGTTACTGGCCGTTCTCCGGCGCTACAAACCGGATGTTGTTCATGCTCACTGGACCTACGAATATGCCCTGGCGGCCCTGTCGTATACACCCGATGCGGTGATCACGGTTCATGACAACGCCCGTATCATTTTCAATTACGTCCGTACCCTCAACCGTTTTTTTCACCTGCTGTTGGCCCGGTATGTCTTCCGAAAAGGCCAGCGATTTACCGCCGTGTCGCCCTACATGGCGGCAACAGTACAAAAGTGGACCTCTGCCCCGGTTACCGTCGTGCCCAATCCCGTGCCGATGCCTGCCAAACCGGGTAAGCCATCTAAGCCAGAAACGCCGATCATCAGCATGGTTGTAAACGGCTGGGACGATCGAAAAAACAGTAAAAATGCTCTGCTGGCGTTCAAAGGCATTCAGCAGGTGCATCGAAATGCCGTGCTTTGGGCCTTTGGAACGGCCTTCGAACCCGGTGCCGAAGCGGAAGCCTTTTGCCGGGAACATCAGATTCCAAATGTGGTGCTTCATGGTATGACGCCCTATGTTGAGGTATTGGAAAAAATATCGCAAAGCTCGCTGCTGCTGCATGCATCCCTGGAAGAATCGTTTGGGATGGTACTTGCCGAAGCCATGAGCTATGGTGTGCCGGTGGTGGCGGGCAAAAACAGCGGGGCTGTTGCCTGGGTGGTGGAAGATGGCGGACTACTGGTCGATGTGACAAAGATTGAGGAGATGGTTGGCGCCGTCGATACGCTCCTGTCCGATACCGCCCTTTATGAGCAATGTTCGGCAAATGCCATTCGGGTGGTACAAACACGATTCCCCGTCGAGCAGATTGCCGATCAGTTTCTGGCACTCTACCCGGCTTACCAGACGAGCCCACAACCAGCGGAACGCACCCAGCCGACCCACAACCAGTTAAGTCTCGATCCAGCTTACAAAAGCTAAGGCTCAGGAATAAAGTAAGTCGTTCAACATTTACCTGCGATGCATATGAACCAGCAAAAAGATAAAACCCGGTTATTAAGCATCGGCATGCTGTTAGTGATTTCTGTTAGCCTTATCACATCGCTATTTTTTAAGGAAAAATGGCTGTGGATGGATGAAGTGTTGAGCTACTTATTGATTTCAGACCCGTCGATCGTGCACATGAACGATGCACTGGTTAGCAGTATGGACCAAAACCCACCCATTTTCCCAAACGTGTACTGGGTTATCGGTCATTTGGTCAGTGAGAATCCGCAGTTCCTCCGGGCGGTAACGGTCGTAACGTTCGCGATCACAATAGTGTTACTGTACCAATACACAACAAAGCTGATAGGCAATTCTGTCCTGAACTTTGTGCTTATCGCGACGATTGTTGCCTTTACGTACCTGAACCTGAGCCTGTCGACACAAATACGTGGCTATGCGCTCTTCCTGCTCGTCAGTCTGGGATATTTTGTAATCATGCACCGGCTTATGGCGTCGCCCAATCGGGTAAGCTTGCTGGTAGCCTTTGGTTTGCTGGCCTTGCTTATGGTGTTCAGCCACAGTTTTGGCTTGTTTTACGCAGCGGCTTCGGGTGCTTTTTTTGCGGGGCTGTTTCTCCTGTCCAGAGATCGGCGTTACCTCCTCGTGCTGGCTGTTCACGCACTGATTTTAGTCACCTGGCTTTTAGTCTGGTACCCGAACTTTGTTATTCAGACCCAGGCAGGCAAACCGCATTCCTGGATTCCGCTTCCCACATTCTGGTCTTTTTTTACAATTGTAGGCGAACTGGCACCCAGTATATCATCGACGCTGGAGCGAAAATCGGTATTTCAGATTTTACCAATTCTCCGCTTTTTGGTGCTCATTGGATTGTGGGTATACATTGCGCTGCCCCGTTTGACCAGCCATAAATTCCGGGAGCTTCTCCGTGACCAGGCCTTTACTTTTTACCTGCTGTCTGGGTTTATGTATCTGCTCCCAATGGCTATTTCAGTGGGCGTATCGCTCTTTTACAGATCGGTGTTCATCAGCCGGTATTTGTGGCCGGGCCATTTGCTGGTCATTTATCAATTGGTGTACGCATTCTATTTTTTCCGCAGCCGCTGGAGCATCCGTCCGAACAGACTGGTGCTCATTACCAGACTTTTACCCTTGTATATGCTGTTGCTGGCTGGTTTCATTTTTTATCAGAACCGAAAACTCACGGCCTTCCCCAGTGGCGTACTGGCTTACTTACCTCAATTAGATAAACGTTATCCTGTTTTTGTCGAAACCGCCGACTACTTTCTACCCATCTGGTTTCACGACAAAACGACCAAAATCCGGTATCTGCTGGATTGGGAAACCGCGATGAACAAAAGCAATATATTACAGGCAACGGTAGAGCATAAGGTATTGAAATCTGTCCGGGAAAAGTACCATGTAACGAATATCATGACCGGACAGGAATTCAACCCGGTTACAGTACCACATTTTTATGTAATTGACGAAAGCAGTAATTATCAAATTGAACATTTTATTGAAAACGGCAAAGTCCAGATCATCCGCGAATTACCGATTGATATTGCCGGACATCGGATTCTTGAATGCAGGTTCCGCTCCTGACCGATGTTCTTTTCTCAATAATTAGTTTTAACCCAAAACAACGTGCTATGAAACAGGTAAAACAATTTTCGACCGGGTTACTCCTGCTGGTTGCCCTGATGGTGGTGATCATTTCCTGTAAGAAAGAGCCCACCGATGATCCACTGCCGCAGCCTGCTACCACTACAATCACCACGATTAGTCCGGCGACGGCTCCGGTAGGTAGTACTATTGCCATTACGGGTACGAATTTCAGTACCGACCCAGCCAGCAACACGGTTACCATTGGGGGCGTAACGGCCACCGTTGTATCGGCCTCCCCAACCCAACTGGTGGTGGTTGTGCCAACGGGTGCTGCGAACGGTCCGGTTTCGGTAACGGCCGGTGGCCAAACGGCCCAGAGTCAGGCAACGTTTACGGTGAGTATTCCGGCAGCCAAACCTGTAAAGGAAGTGCAGGGCACCCTTTTCGCGAATGTAACCTGGAAAAAAGATACGGTCTACCAGCTTCGCGGGATGGTCTACGTCCCGGCAAACTTCACATTAACGATTGAAGCGGGGACCGTTATCAAGGGATCAGGACCCGAGCTGGACCCAGCGGGTACGAATTATGCGGGTGCACTAATCGTTGAACGTCTAGGGAAGATCATCGCACAGGGTACGGCTGCTGCACCCATTGTATTTACCTCGGCAAAAGCGGCTGGCCAACGGGCACCTGGCGATTGGGGTGGATTGGCTTTGGAAGGTAAATCGCCGGTAAATCAGGCAAGGGCCGCGGCTTATCCTAACGGTATTCGCGGTAATGTGGAAGCCTATGGCGAGCCCTTCGATAACTCCGGCACATTGCAATATGTTCGCATCGAATACGCTGGCGCTGTTCAGCCGACTACTCCGGCAACCCGAATGGCGGGCTTAACGCTGATTGGTGTCGGTACGGGTACGGTCATCGACCACGTTCAGGTTTCGTATAGCGGCAGCGACGCCTTCGCGTGGTTTGGCGGCACGGCTAAAGTAAAAAACCTGGTTGCCTACCGCAATACGGATGATGACTGGAGCATTGACTGGGGCTTCGTCGGGAACACACAGTTTGGTGTATCGCTGCGCGACCCGGCCGTAGGCACCTCAACAGGGTCTAACGGATTTGAAGCGGAAGGCTATCAGGCTGCGGAGGCCGCTGATGTTACGCCGGTCGTTGCCATCAATGGGTACACGCAAACCGCACCAACATTTGCCAACATAAGCAATTTTGCGTTCAGCACGACACCAACCACCGGGCTTTATCAGGCCGGTATCTATTTGCAACGCAACACGGCGATCAACATTTATAACTCCTTAATTTATGGCTATCCGGAAGGGCTGCACCTGGCCGGTTCGACTACGGGTGCACTGGCAAACCTGACCAGCGGTACGCTCGATCTGAAAGGTATTGTACTGGCCAACGTGTCGACACCCGTAGTCGGCGTGGGAGCAATTACAACCGATCAGGCTACGGCTTACTTCACCACCAATGGGCGTTCCAATCAGGTCATTCAAACGTCGGATTTAGCATCGCTGTTGCTGCCGGGCGAAACCTTCAGTTTGAGTGCACCCAACTTTTTACCGCAAACGGGCTCTCCCCTGCTAACAGGTGCGGTGACGGGAGGCAAACTGGCCGATTCGTTCTTTACACCAGTAACCTACCGCGGGGCTTTCGGTACGGACAACTGGACAACGGGATGGACGAGTTTTAATCCTCAGGCTAAGGATTATGACCGCTAGCTCACTAAATTATACGTTGGTGATCCTAGGTTGTTGTATCTAGATGTAAAATGCGGAATGAACACACGGTTAAGGTATACTTCGTGTTCATTCCGCACTCAAACTTCCTGATCTAATGACGAACACAAAACTTTAATGGACATGTACAAACATATTATCTACTAGAACTATATGAATACATCTTTATATTAAAAAATACCTTAAGCAAAGCGAGTGTATATCTCAATGTATTGTTATTATGAGCGTTATTAAACCTGCCTTACAGTATCCAGAACTTATAACCCACTTGTCGGGGGCTAACAACTACTGCTGGCTCCACTTTCGGAATGGCGAAAAAAAATTGCTGGCGAAACCGATTAGTTACCTGGAATGTGAATTACCCGGATTTATTCGGGCGCACAAAACTGTCCTTATTAACCCAGAGTATGTAAAAAGTCTACATCAACCACCCCGCCAAAAAATGGCCGGTGAAATCCAACTAAACAACGGGCTTTCTTTTCCCGTTAGTCGCCGGCGCTGGAATCAGGTGGTCGATGCTTTAGCGTATCGTATCTCGCCCATTTCTAGTAAAGGTGCTGTAGACTATCCCGGCAGTACTGTTCCGCCCAAGGCGCCAACCCCGGAGGTAACGATACCAGAAAAATCTATTCTACTGGTTTCAGATGATGAGGCCAGCGCCTTGCTGGTAGGTCAGATGATTGATAAGAAGTGGCCAGGCTATCGGTTCCATACAACCAATCAGGCGAATCATTTGCCCGATTTGTTGGCGGGAGTTTCCGAGGAAGAATACCCAGCCCTATTGATATTGGACGCCCGCACCACCACGCTAGAACGTTTGCATACACTGCAGAGGCTCAAACAGCATCCTCAATTATGTCGATTACCCATCATTTTGCTGGTTTCACCCACAGATAGTTTAGTCACGGACGGGTATAGACGGCAGGCTAATTCGGTCATATCCCTGCAGGATGGGTACATCACATTTTCCCAAACGATTGAGCGGGTTTGTCAGTTCTGGCTCTTAACGGCGGCTTTACCAGGGGCAGCAAAAACAGCGGCCGTCGACGAGGTGAGATAAGTTTCTTTTGGCTAGAGGGTGGCTTTCCAGTTTGTGACCTCTGCCAACAAATTTGTTGTCAGAGTAACAACTAGTTATTTTATAGGAAAACCACCCTTAAAAAATTTTGGCTTAAACCGAAAATTGCAAGGGCGGGAGCGTAACGGTTTCCCACCAGTAGGTGCGAAGTTCTTTAAAATAAGCCAGCCAACCCGAGAACTCGTTTGGTTTCACGATGTAAGAGGAACTTCCCAACTGGTAAGAATCAGCTATATCGGTAGAATCATTTGACGTACTTAGAATAATAACGGGAATTTGATTACAAGGTGAAGGTTGATTTTTGATCTGCCGAAGCAATGCCCAGCCATCGGTACGTTCAGGCAGGTACAGATCCAGTAAAATCAGTTTTGGCGCGTCCCACTCCTGGCAATGCCATTCATTGAGCATCGTTATCGCTTGCTGAGCAGTGGTCGCTAGTACCGGAGTGACTTCGGCCAGGCATTGATCCATAGCCTTTTTCATAATCATCCAGTGATCCAGGTTATCTTCTACGATAAGTAGTTTAGCTCGATTGAAATTAGTTTTAATTGTATCCAGAGGTTGTGAAACGGGCATAAAATGTCATTGATAGCTTGTCCCCAAGTTACTAAATAGCTATCAATTAGCGCCAAACGTCAATTGAAAATTAATGTAAACCTTTTAACGAAGGTATATGCAACCATAAGATACATTAAGAACGCGCGCGTGCAATTTTGATATACCGGTGGTTTAACGGCTCAATAAAACTGATACTAGTTTTGTCTTGTAGCTAGTATCTATTTACAAAAAGTGAAACGAACATTCTATTAATTTCTCAGTTGCTACCTACTGGCTTACCGATACTTTATTTCTTATCAGCCGTAAATTTATTTACGCCACAAGACCATTACCTCATTAATTAACGATTATAGTCAATTAAATAATGTAATTGTGTCAATTAACTTGATAAGACAAACGTGATAGTCTTTGAGGATCCATCAATAGCGCGCTCCTGAATCATTAAGCCCAGATCTTCGTCGGAAAGTCGGTCACCATATTGGGGAAGATAGCCGAATGCGTCATAAAACTTTTCGAGGTTAAAAAAACACACGTCTAGCTTGACCATCCAGTCATCTATAACTGACTGATTTTCATACCAATCCTCAATAGGAGATAACTTTTTAATTAAATGCAGTTGCTTCTCTGATAATATAAATTGTACACGCCAATCGTTAACAGTCCATTTTTCATGCTCGATAGCGTCGATCAAGGTTCGCATAACGTTTTTTTCAGTAACAAATAATTATTTACCAACTTGGGGTAAAGTAAACTATTGTTTTTTGCTTTTCACAAGAATCTTAAACTGTTAGTTATCTACACATATGTTTTGTACCATTTTTAAAAAGAACAGCTACAATTTTATGGTACTTATAAATTCGATAATGGGGAATAACTTCCAGGCTTGCAGATGGAAACGCTTATTTTCCATAGCCAGCGCTCTTTTCAGGTAGTGTCGTTGTTCAGGGATGAATTTAAATAATTTTTCATCGTAGAAAACGGAAGCAACAGCTAAAGCCTGCAATCAAAACACATCCTCATGATAAACTCATAACCAGTCATCGATTATCCTGGACTCTTACCCACTTATATGTACAGGCTTATTTTTTTAAACTATAACACGCATTGTCAGGACACCATTAACCCTGCACAACCCGGATTTTTATCTATACAGTATCCGGCTTATAAATCGTTGGTCCCGCTCCGATACATTTCTCTGATTACAACACAACTATTAACCATCTGATCCAGACTTTGTGAACAGGCTAACATAAGTTATCAATTCAGCCAAATGATAAACATGATTGCCGAAATTTTTAGTAGTGTCGTAAATAGCCTGCTACGGCTCAGTAAAGGGCATTTAAGGTTTTTTCAAGAGCAGGTTCTTAAACCTACTCTCATTAACACAGTACGAGATTTATAACCAGGCAATATTGGAAGATGTAAAAACAGTTGAGCGCCCTGAATATATATAATAAATTTATGCGTTTACTAAGAAGGTATTGGCTAAAAAAAATAAATGCGTACGATAAGTATATCATGAATAAAATAGGAAATCGGTTTTATTACATAGGCGACTGCTTACTTTGTCAGTATATTTGGTATGAGTAAGTTTTCCAAGCAATTATATTAGCCTATATGACAAAGTTACCCACTACGAAACGTCGAAAATTACCTAGAATTCCGATTTTAGTCGTTGAGGATAACGCTGATCAATGGCTTATTATCCGCTCGGCTCTTGCTCAGTGCTTTCCAGAAGTAGAGCCTTTGTGGATGAACAATAACTTACAGGTTTTACAGTATTTGGAAAACTGTTTGTCAACAGAAAAACAGTTACCGCGTTTGGTATTAACTGATCTATATTTACCTCGCCGAGAAGATGGCTTTTCGTTGCTGGAATCAATAAAAGGCCATTCTGTTTTTCGCCAATTACCCGTCGTTATTTTAAGTAATTCTGAGGATAGTAAAGACATTGAAAAGTCGTACGCGCTCAGTATAGCATCTTACATTGTTAAGCCGGTTACGTATCACCAATGGCTGAATTGTTTTTATACATTCAGGCGTTACTGGCTGGAAGCGGTCCGGCTGCCTTCTCACTCAAACTGAGGCATTTTTTAAGTATTCTTCTTTATTAATTTAATATACGAATCGTCTGATTTAACTCCTGCAACTTTGATTTTAAGGCGCTAGTTTAATTTATATACGAACAAAAAAGTAGGTGCTATTACCCGTTTAAGCTGGGTAGTAGCACCTACTTTTTGTTTGTATGTATATCTAAGTTAAATTAGTAAATTTTTAATTTATTAAGCGGTTGACAAATTAGTAATATAAGGATAATAAATAGAATATCTTCTTACATTTATTCGTCATTATAGAATTAAGTAAACAAGGCTATTAGGTTATCACATCGGCCAATATTGTAAACTAAATTAGGTGGTAAGATTACCTATTTCACGTGTTTGTTAATTCATAAATACCTGTTCACACCACTTTACATGGATAGGATACGTTTATCTGTCCTATTCGAATGACGAACAAAATGTATTCAACATTACGGAAAATACTAACTCATTGTTTAACTATACTTGCGATTACTACTCAGTTATCGACCAGTTTAGCGCAATCGACCTATTACATAGCCAACTCGGGCAACGATGCAAACGAGGGTCGTTCTGTTACTTCTCCTCTTCGAAGTTTGAACCGGGTCAACCAGTTGAATTTACAGGTTGGTGATTCCCTCCTATTCCGCCGGGGCGATACATTTAGTGGAACTCTTATTCTTAGAAAATCGGGGACGTCAGCTAAACCGCTCTTCATTGGTGCCTACGGACAAGGGGCAAAGCCGACGCTCTCAGGGGCCGTTCCGGTAAAAAATTGGGTCAATTTAGGTAACAATCGGTGGCAGGCACCGTGTCCTGGCTGCGGAGATCGGTTGACAGGCGTGTACCGAAATGGACTGCCGCTCCCGTTAGGGCGCTACCCTAATTCAGACGCGCCAAATCGTGGCTACCTGACTGTACAAAGTCATGCAGGCGCTACTCAATTGACCAGTCAGCAAGCCTTAACAACGAACTGGACTGGTGCAGAAGTTGTACTTTTTCCGACTTACTGGATTATTGACCGGGCTACTATAACGCAGCAAACGGGCAACACACTTACCGTTGCTAACTCGTCTACCTATAGCCTGACCGACAACTGGGGCTTCCTGATTCAGAACCATCCAGCTACCCTCGATCAACCTGGCGAATGGTATTATAATCCGGCTAACCAGACGTTACAACTCTATGCAGATAGCGGCAATCCTAACAATGAAACGATCATAGCAAGCGCTTATGACCGAACCATTGATATAGCTAACTCGGCTTTTATAACGATCAAAGGCCTGACTATCGCGGAAGCAAACCATGAGAATTTATACGCCAACAGTGTATCCAATCTCGTTTTAACTGACAATGATTTTACCAGGGCCGGCGAGAATGGCCTGGTTTTTAACGGATCTGGCAGCAACATTCTTGTTGAGGATAACGCGATTACTCATATCAACAACAATGGTGTTTATATAGCTGCTTATCAGAACGTTACCTTCCGAAAAAATACCATTCGGGACGTTGGTGTTTCGCCTAATCGTGGAAAAAGTGGTGATGGACAGTTTACTGCTTTTCAATCCTTTGCTACCCAGAATACGCTGATTGAAAATAATGTAATTGATAGTGTCGGTTATATTGGCATGTCGGTGTTTAGCAACAGCATAATCCGGCAAAATCTGATCAGTAATTTTTGTATGGCGAAGAGTGATGGTGGTGGCATCTACCTTTGGAACGGAGCCCAGTTACCGCTGCACAACATTCAGATTCAATCGAATATTATTCAGAAAGGGATCGGCACATTTGGTCCTCTGTCAGCAACGGAATACAGTGGTGCACACGGTGTATTTCTGGACGATTGCGTTGAATCCGTTACCATGACTGACAACACCATAACGGATTGTCATGGGCTGGGCATTTACCTGCATGCGGTCAACCATGTGAATTTGATTCGTAATACATCCTTTAATAATACGGTTGGCCAGCTTATTCTCTATAATTACGATGCGCCCTGCCTGCCACGTGACAATATTCTGAATCAAAATAGCCTGGTTGCCAAAACCGCTACTCAACCAGTGGTCGGCTACATATCGGGCGCAAACGACTTAAGCAGTTTTGGCCGGATGTCGCAGAATTATTATGTCCGCCCATTTAATGACGCCTTTACCATACGGGCCGTTTATAACCGAACCGTCGTCAATGACCTAAACCTGGCACAATGGCAAGCCCAATTTAGTCAGGACCTTACCTCCAAAAGCAGCCCTATAACGTATAAAGATTACCGGTTGAAAAGTCTGAGCAGCACGAACCTCCTGGCCAATTCATTTTCTTCAACAAACGAAGGCTGGACAACCTGGAGCCCTTATAACAACGGGCAGGTTAGCTGGATTAGTAACGGCCTTCTCGACGGAGGTAGTCTACAAGTGGGGTTTTCTACGTCTTCTGGTCATGCAGACTCCTATGTGCTGGCTTATAAGAATATTCAAGCCATTACTAAATCAAAAACGTATCTGCTTCGGCTTGAAGCCCGCTCGCCAGCCTTAAAGAAAATCGTTGTGTTTATTCGGCAGCAGAACAGCCCTTATCAGGACTTGAGCCGCCGGTATGAGTTGCTGGTCGAACCAACTAAGAAGAGCTACGAACTAGCTTTGACAGCGCTGGCCAATGAATCCAATGCTTTATTGACGGTTCAACTACAGGAAGACAATCAGTCGGTTTGGCTGGATAATGTTTCGCTCCAGGAAACGAGCATTGATTCTGTTGATCCCAACGAGTTGATCAGGCTCGTTTATAACCCAACGTTAAAAGACAGTCTGATTACGCTCAGCCGTCCGTTTCGGGATGTTAAAAACCGGTATTATGCCCGTCAAATCTTATTAAAACCGTTTACATCGGCGGTTCTGTTACGCGACTCCCTGCCATCGGTCGATGTTAGCCTCACGCTGAAAAGCGACCGTACATCGATTAAAGTGGGGGATGTGGTATCGTTCTCACTTACCCTCCATAACGAACCTATAAGTCGTGGAAAAACGGCCAGTCAGGTGCAGTGGTCGTGTCGGCTGCCGGCTTCCCTGACGATGGTGAACCAGCTAAACTTACCACATGGCGATAGTCTGTTACGGGGAACCGTTCAGAAACTACTCACCGACACCACCATCGTGTTTCGCATGAAAGCAACAGCCGCCGGGAGCTATGATGTGGCGGCTCAGGTAACAGCCTCCACGTATGCTGACCCCGACAGCACACCGGACTCCGGCACCGACGATGGTGAAGATGACAGAGCCAGTGCCAGCCTGTTGGTTCGGCAACTGACCATCGCTGATACAACAGCCATTGTCACGGCGACAGAACCTACAGTAAATAGGGCGACACATGCGGTTTACCCTAACCCAACCAGTTATGACTTTTCGTTTGTCGCCGAAGCGGATATTACTTCCATTCGGCTCACCGACATGTTGGGCCGCGAATATTTTCGTCAGGAAGGAATCCGGCGTGATCAACTCATTCAATTTGGTCAATATGCATCGGCAGGGTACTATCTGCTGTCTATCCACTATAAAACGGGTGAACAACGAACGGTGAAGCTGGTGAAAATGGCTAGCTTATGAGTATAGCTAAGCTGGTTCTAAAATGCAGAAAGCCACTCGACGTCGAGTGGCTTTCTTTCATAAACTGAACATTTAGTCGGCCCCTTACTTCGCGGGTTTTTTAAAGATAGCCTCATCCACTTTAGGGTTGACCGTGATTTTGGTCGTTACCATTGTCAAAGCGCCCATTTGTGGGTTGGCAATTTCCATGGTGTTGGCAAACTTAATCCCGTCAACATCTTTGTAATCCGAAAAGCCCATTTCACCTTCCTGCCCGTTCATGACCATTTTAACTTTGTTGACCAGATACGTTTTGGCATCAACGTACTCATCGACCGTTTGACCATCTTTCGTCGTTACTTTCAGGTGATAAGCATCCTTACCATCCACTTTCTCTTTCCCAACCAGATCGACCTTGTTTCCTTTTTCTTTGTAGTTGACCAGTGGTCCAAAAGGATCCAGTTGACCAATTTGCTGCTTGATCTGGTCGGCAGGCATGTCTTCGGGCTCACCCGTTCCCTGCATCATGGTTGGCCGCAGCATCCAGCCGGTTGTTCCATTGACAACCTGAATCATGGAATTGCCCATCACCGATGATTCAGAGCGCATAGCCTTGCCCACCACGATCGTTGTTTTGCTCGGTATCTCCATACCCTGCACCGAAAGCGACCGTTCGGTAACCAGCGTAGATACGCCTTTCAGTTTGTCCATGCCGCCCAGGGCAGCAATGTGTTTGTCAATAATTTCATCGGCCGTTTGGGCATAAGCGCCTGCGGATACGAGAGCGGCCATTGCAACGGCCAGGAGTCGGGTAGTTTTCATGCGGTAAATAGAACTGTGCGTTCGTGTATTTTTAGGAAAAGTAATCACTTAACTAGTAACTCGGTGCTTTAATCAGAATAAAGTAGCCGGATCAGGCCACGCCTTACTGCCGGGGCGTACCACCGCCCGACGAACTGCCGCCTGCCGGAGCCTGTCCACCACCGTCGCTTTTCACGTCATCGTTGTTGACTGATTTGGCCTTTTTACGGGGCGCATCCATCGTCATCTTCCCAATCTTATACGTAAATGTCAGTCGAACGCCCCGGTTGTAGAGGTACACATCGTTTACCTGGTTGAACTGCGGTGAATTCAGGACCGTATGGATATTGAACCGGTTGGAAAGAAAGTTCTCGGCGGCTATGCCTACGCTTCCTTTCTTACTTTTAAAGTCCTTCTTGACACCAACTGTGTAGAACCCGAAACCGCCCTGGGTTCCCTGTAGCTGCACCTGTGAGCCCTGCATAAATCCGAAGGCCTGAGCGCCCCATCCGTTGCTAAACTGCGCCGAAGCAAACGAACCTCCGCCAACGTTGAACCCCGTATTCGTCAGGCTCTCCGAAACACCATCTGCATTGGTTGTCTGTCCGGTTAAGCTGGTGTAAAATACGTTCAGGAATATACCAACGTTAATTTTCGAGGTCACGGCTACGTTGGCAAACGTATTGGTACCATACGTGTACTGACGGCCAATATTCTGATAAGTCGTCACAATGGCTCCCACCAGCGTGTCGGATGGCTGCCGGACCTGTGTGATGGCGTTGTTGGTTGAGCGACCGAAGAAAGTGGCGTTGATAAACGTCTTTTTGATCGTTTTACTCACGCCCAGTTCAAAGTTATTGGTCAATTCAGGGCGCAGCGATGGGTTACCAATCGTAATGTTCTGAGGGTTGGCTGTGTTGAAGTTGGGGTTCAGCTGCTGCAGTCCGGGCCGTTGAATCCGGCGGTTGTAACCCAGTTTCAGCGTTGTTCCCTTAAACGTTTTCGAGGCATTAACGCTGGGGACTAACACGCCATAGTTTCCAATGCCAAGCGTTCCATCCTGTTCGGTACTGGCGTCGATAAAGGTGTGCTCATAACGCAGTCCGCCTTTCAGGGTATACCGTTTTTTGGTCGTGTAGGTATACGAGCTGTAGGCAGCGGCAATATTCTGGTGGTAGAGCAACGCGCCCTGGGTCCCATTTTTCTCGGTGGTAAATTCACCCGTTGGGCCAGCCAGTAAATAGCGATAATCGCTGTTAACCTGCCGAATAATGCCTTTGGCGCCGAACTCAATCAATTGATTTTTCCTGATAGGCGTCTGGTAATCAGTTTGCAGCGTAAATTCCTGGTTCACATTCTTGTTCAGGTTTTGCTGACGCCCGGTGAGCGCACCCGAACCATTCAGCAGATCGGCATCGAAGTTGTTTGTCAGATCGTTGCGGCTGTAGAGCGTCGAAACACTCCATTCCTGCTGAGGTTTGAACGTGTGCAGATAATCCACATTGGCATCGACTGTTCCCGAGAGATTTTTGGTATCCACGTCTCGGTTTGAGCTGGCCCCAGGTGTGCCGTTGGTAAATAGCCGCGTCACCAGATCCTGCTGGCTAAGCATGTTGCGAACACCATACCGCACACCAGCTGTCAGGGTTTGGTTTTTAGCCAGATCATAATCAAAACCCAGGTTATATTGCCCAAACAAGCCATTGCTGGTGCCATCGCCCGACTGGCGGGTCAGTGTAGTTACGCCGTTTACCTGGCTGGTTTGATCGAGATTGGTTTTCGTGATCGTGTTGTACATGGCCCGTCCAAACCCACCGATGGTAAAACCGGCCTTGCCTTTCCGGTAGCTCCCGTTCAACGACAGCATCGAACCCCGGTTACCTACCCCCGAATCTACGTTCAGGTTCAGCCCCTGCAAGCTGTTCTTTTTCGTGATAATGTTGATGATCCCTCCTGATCCTTCGGCATCGTACTTGGCCGACGGGCTGGTAATCACCTCTACCGTTTTGATCTGATCGGCAGGAATCTGCTTCAAGGCATCGGCAACGCTGCTGGCCACAATCGTACTGGGCTTGTTGTTGATGAGCACCCGAATGTTGGAACTCCCCCGCAGCGAAACGTTCCCATCGAGATCTACCGTCAGCAATGGCACTTTGCGCAGAATGTCGGTAGCATCTCCGCCCTTGGCGGTAATGTCTTTATCGGCATTGTAAACCAGGCGATCTACTTTTTCTTCGATCAGGGCCGCCTGTCCGGTTACGGTTACCTCCTCCAGCGTTTTAATACTTGAGCTCAATTTGATAACACCCAGATCTAGCGCCTGCCCATTGGTCAGCACCACATTATCGATCATTTTATTCCGGAAGCCAACGAAGGTGACGAGCATTCGGTACTCGCCCGCAACTAGTTTCGACAGCACGAATTTACCTTTTTCGTCGGCCACCGTTCCATCGACTGTTTTTCCTGTAGCTTTGTTAATCAGAGCAACACTGGCAAATTCAACGGCTTTGGCTTGCGTTGAATCTATGACGGACCCCGTTAATTTGGCATTTCCCTTCGGACTTTGATCTCCGGCGGTGCCGGGCAACGCTTTTGATTGCGTGGCGCCCCCCATACCCGGAAACTGGGCTTTGGCGGGTGTAAGCAAACTGGCAGCAAGTAACGTTGTGGCAATAAGTATAGCGTTCGATTTCATGGCATTGCTTTAAGTCGAACAAAGGTGTAGACAGCCTCGGACACCCGAAATCAAAACTGGACAAAGGGCAGAATAAACCGGATAGACATCGGTTTATTCCTGACGAATGAAATTAGTATAACGCCCCAACCCGTCGGTTTGGCACGAATCAAAAAATGGATTGGCTAGCGCTTATGCCGCATGGTGAAGCGCGTTAGTTAACAATCATTTAATCAACCAATCGCTCAGCAAATCAGTAGAATCTGCGAAAAACGCGGTTATTTTACCCAAAAATTAACAGGTATCGATTGTATGGCACAACGTACAACGCTTCTCTCCGTAGTAAGCTTCCTTCTTCTTTCGTTTCTGATTATCAGTTGTCATCGGACGAGCAGCAAAACCAGCTCAGCCGACGAAGCCGCTGTATACCAGAAGCTGGCTGCGGCTCGTGTTCAGCTTCCCAATGGCTGGGCCTTGACCCCACCAGGGCAAAGTGTCAACTTGGACGATTTGCCGCTAAACCTGGTCGTTTCTCCTTCCAAAAAATACCTGGCTGTTACAAACAATGGGCAGAGTACACAGAGTATTACGTTGCTGGATGCCCAAACGCAGCAAGTGCTGGATACGGCTAAAGTGAGCAAAGCCTACCTGGGGCTGGCGTTCAGTGCCGACGAAAAGCGGCTGTACGCGTCAGGCGGGAACGATAATAAAATCCTGGTTTATACCATTGACAACGGGCAACTAATGCCCGATGAACCGATTCTGCTGGCCAAACCCTGGCCCGTAAAGCTATCGCCAACGGGTCTGTGCGTCGACGATGCCAAAAACCGACTCTATATTGTCACCAAAGAAGACAGTGCCCTGTATGTTGCAGACACGCAGACCAAGAAGACACTCAACCGGATCAACCTTGGCAAAGCAGCTTATACCTGCCTGCTATCGCCGGATAAGAATGAGTTGTTTGTATCGCTCTGGGGCGGGTCCGGCGTGCTGGTGATCAACACGAATACCCTGGCTATAACGGCTAAGATTGCTACCAACAAAAACCCCAATGACCTGCTGCTCACCCACGACGGCAAGTATCTGTTTGTGGCCAATGGAAATGACAATACGGTTGCGCTGATCGATGTAGCAAAACGGCAGGTAATCGAAACGCTGACCACCTCGCTTTTCCCGAACGCGCCAGTCGGCACCACACCAAACGGGCTGGCTCTGAGCGATGACGAGAACACGCTCTACATCGCCAACGCCGACAACAACTGCCTGGCGGTGTTTGACGTAACCCGCAAAGGCCATAGCCACTCCAGCGGTTTTATTCCAACCGGCTGGTATCCAACGTCGGTCAAGGTTCTCGGCTCTAAAATTCTGGTCACCAACGGGAAAGGCTTTTCGTCGAAGGCAAACCCCAAAGGCCCAAATCCGGTGCGCTCGCGCGCATCGCAGCAGGTTGGGCCAAACCCACAGGCGAACGCTGGTCCCGTACAATACATCGCTGGATTGTTTAAAGGGACACTCTCCATTATCGACGTACCAACGGTTAATGTGCTAGCGGCCTATTCGCGGCTGGTTTATGCCAATACACCCTATACCAAAAGCAAGGAACAACGGGCTGAAGGCGAAGCGGGCAACCCAATTCCGATGCGGGTGGGCGATAAGTCACCCATCAAGTACGTGTTTTATATCATCAAGGAAAACAGGACCTACGACCAGGTTCTGGGCGACATGTCCGAAGGCAACGGCGATCCGGCACTTTGCCTATTCCCGCAAAAAATAACGCCTAATCAACACGCGCTGGCAAAGCAATTTGTGCTGCTGGATAACTTCTACGTCGATGCGGAAGTCAGTGCCGACGGACACAACTGGTCGTCGGCGGCTTATGCGAACGATTACGTCGAAAAAAACTGGGTGACCAGCTACGGCGGTCGGGGTGGTACGTATGATTATGAAGGCCAGAAAGAAATTGCGCACCCACGTGATGGATTCATCTGGGATCACTGTCAGCGGGCAGGCATCTCTTTCCGCAGTTACGGCTGGTTTGTGGATAATAAACCCAATATCAAGGTGCTGGAAGGTCATAATTGCCCCGATTTCAAAGGGTTCGACCTCGCCTATCAGGACACCAGGCGGGAGGAAGTATGGGAGAAAGATTTCGATCAGTTGCTGGCCGCCGGAACCTTGCCCAAACTAAACACTGTGCGGTTCGGAAACGACCATACATCGGGCGCTCGTGTTGGATTGCCAACCCCCGAAGCCGCCGTGGCCGACAATGATCTGGCCGTTGGCCGATTTGTCGAACATATAGCCAAAAGCCCTATCTGGAAAGAATCGGTCGTCTTCATTTTGGAAGATGATGCTCAGAATGGCCCCGACCACGTGGATGCTCACCGGTCCATTGCCTTTGTTGCCGGAGGCTTCGTGAAACGGGGTTACGTGGATCACACCATGTATTCGACCTCGGGATTACTTCGCACAATGGAGTTAATTCTAGGCCTCAAACCCATGAGCCAGTACGATGCCGCAGCTACGCCCATGTGGCGGTGCTTTGCCAAAACGGCGGATTCAAGCCCGTATGTAGCCCAGGCAGCCGAAGTCGATATCAGCGAGAAAAACGTAGCGGTCAACTCAAATTCAAGACGATCTTCTCAATTCAACCTCTCGCGTCCCGATGATATTGACGACCTTGTTTTCAGTGAAATCGTGTGGCAAACGGTACGAGGCTCCAAAAGTACAATGCCCGCTCCCCGCCGGGGTGCCTTCGTGCGGCTAGGGAAAAAGGTCGATGACGATGACGACGACGATGATGACTAAGTAAGCGTTGGATCCGTTGTTCTCATAACGCGCTAGCAACCTGAGAATGTTGGGTAGTCGCCGATCGTAAATTCACCTGTGCCATCATGAAAGATCCGCTCTTCACATCCGCCCAACAAATCAGTACGAGTCGGCTTGCGGTCAGCTACCCGTTCATTTTCCTGCTGCTCATGAGCAGTTATGGATTTTGTCAATCAGCCGAGGTAGCGGCTTCCAGGCCAAAGACGACCTGGAAACTGGTTTGGGCCGATGAGTTTACGGCCAATGGGGCACCCGATCCGAAAAACTGGACGTTCGAAAACGGGTTTGTCCGAAACAATGAGCTTCAATGGTATCAGCCTGACAATGCCCGTTGCGAAAATGGACTGCTCATTATTGAAGGCCGACGGGAGAAGCGGCCTAACCCGGCTTATCAGACCAACAGCACAACCTGGAAAACCAGTCGACCCTCCATCGACTACACGGCATCCAGCCTAACAACGAAGGGCCTGCATCAGTGGCAATATGGGCGATTTGAGATGAAAGCCCGCATCGACACCCATCCGGGGTTATGGCCTGCTTTCTGGACGCTCGGCGTGCTGGGAGAGTGGCCATCGAACGGCGAAATCGACATTATGGAATATTACCGGAATATGCTGCTGGCCAATGTGGCCTGGGCAACCAGTAAACGGTATACAGCAAAATGGAGTAGTATAAAAAAGCCCATAAATACCTTTTATGATCCGGACTGGTCAGCCAAGTTTCACATCTGGCGCATGGACTGGGACGAAAACGCAATCAGCCTGTACGTTGATGATCAACTACTTAACACAATTTCATTAGCCGAGACCATCAATCAGGATGGCACCGGCACAAATCCGTTCCGACAGCCACATTACCTACTGCTGAACCTGGCCATTGGGGGCGATAACGGGGGTGACCCATCGGCGACCTCCTTTCCGAGACAGTTTGTGGTCGACTATGTACGGGTTTATCAGCAATAGTTTTTGTTATCTATACGCAGTACCCTTGCCTACTCTTACGCCTATGACCGCCTGCCGCCTAATTATACCAATGACTTACCTTCTCCTGTTAGTCAGCCAGTTAGTTAGTTGGTGTTTCGCTCAATCTCCGTTCCCGGCCAACGTCCGCCGGGTTGTTTTTATCGGCAATAGCATCACCTATGCGGGTGCTTACGTTGTGGATATCGACGCTTATTTTACAACGCATTACTCGCAACAAGCGCCTGAATTTATTAATGTCGGGCTGCCGAGTGAGACCGTTTCCGGCCTATCGGAAGAGGGCCACGCAGACGGAAAATTCCCTCGCCCCGACCTGCACACACGGCTCGCCAGGGTGCTGGCGCTCACTAAGCCCGATCTGGTTTTCGCCTGTTACGGCATGAACGATGGTATCTATTTACCCTTTGACGAAAGCCGGTTCCAAAAATTTAAGGAGGGTATAAACTGGCTGCATGAAGAAGTGATTAAGTCGGGAGCTAAAATCATTCACCTGACGCCACCTATTTTCGACGAACTGAAAGGTGGTCATCCGGGCTACGCGGCTGTCCTGGATCGCTACACGGATTGGTTATTGGCCCAAAAAACAGCCTCAACCTGGGATGTCATTGATATTCATTATCCAATGAAGCAATATCTGGACGCCCACCGAAAAGTCGATTCCAGTTTTGCTATTGACGGTTTTGCTCTGGCCGAAGACGGCGTTCATCCGGGTGCCGTTGGGCATTGGATTATAGCCAAAAGTATTCTGCTGGGACTGGGAGAAAAAGCCGTGGCAAAGGCGCCCACCGTAGCAGCCGCAATAGGACCGATACCTAATACCGCACAAATTATTTCGCTGGTAACGGATCGTCAGAACATTATGAAAGACGCCTGGCTCACCACGGCCGGGCACGACCGCCCGGGTATGAAAACAGGCTTACCGCTGAAGGAAGCCAAAGTGAAAGCCGCCAGCATCGACGCCCAGATCAAGGCACTTATCCATTAGAAATCGTTCGCCTTACAGGTAAGCCTTCCTTCCTGAGCTACGTCTTTCAGTTAGCAGGTATAAAAAAATAGGTGAACCACGGAGGCACTTAGGCTAGAATCACCCTCATCTCAGTAAAATCGCCCGGAAGGCATCGGCTGTCAGGTAGCACAAATTGGCCTGGGTAGCTCACACCCACTTGCCAATTAAAGGTAATCAGATCATACCGCTTGCTCAGTGGGTGTAAAGGGTTATGGCGCATCGTAAAATGGCTGACGAAATTTGAGCCAGCAATCAACCGTTTTCGTTGAGCAACACCATAATTAATTCAGCACGGTACCGCTGCGTTTGGTTACTCATTAGTTTGCTGCTGGCAAGTCTTCTCAACCAGGCTCAGTCGATCGCTGCCCACCTTACTACCCTAACCTCAAAAGTAAGGAAAGACGAAAAAGGCGAAAGATTATCTGTAAACGCTGATAAACGTTTTGGCAGTGATAATTTAACGGGCCATGATCCAGAGTATGGTTTGTCGATTTTAATCATTACGCGCGCTCTTATATCAGCCGTAAGAAGACGCTTCCTAGTTTGGCCGCAACCAATCCGGTTGAAACGTTAAAAAGAGGATAACCACTCTATTCGAAATCACTACATGGAGCTTCCCCTATGGTTTATAGCCATTCTTCTGATCCTCGTGGGTAGCCTGTGGCTCCGACAAGGTATCCGACAACTGATCAAGTGGGCGGCTAGCCCCATTATAGGCAAGCTACCGGCGCTTCAGCAGAGCAGTCCTTTTGTGGTGACCAAAGCCGGCAAGTACGCCATCTGGCAGAGCCGTAAAACCTATGGACAGGCATCGGTGAAGATGTTCACGCCCACCATAACCTCGGTGCCGACGGGTAAAAGCTTGACGGTTTACAAAGTTTATTCCAATGTGATGGTCAGTGGTGTAGGGGAAACGCGTTTCCAGTTGTTTACCTTCTGGGCCCAGCCTGGAGACTACAAGCTCGAACTACCAGATCTTGGTCCGGAGCGAACCTACGCGCTTGAGATCCGGGAATACAAGCCAGCCTACCAAATGGTTTTGGCCATTCTGTTGACAATCATGGGGGCGGCTGCTTTCATCGTAGGCATCGTTATACTGATTCAACGTGTAATGCCTGGAGGCATGTCGTTGCACTAAAGTAACTCCCATCAGGACTCATGTATTGCTGTTTTTTATACTTGGCCTGGTCCTTCGCAGGCTACTACCTGGAGCGCGGTGGCGGGCCACTTGACAGTTATTAAAAAATAATCGTCTTATTAAACGCTCCTACTTGAGACGCATGAACGTTAACAGGTTTGCTTTTTAAAAAGAGGTCCATCATCAATGCGGGGTCGCCCGTGCGGAACCTTCCGCCAGGAAGCATCAGATGCTCAGTTATTTACAAGTATTCGACAAGTACGCCAACCTGTGGATGCATAGCTGGTGGAGTACAACACAGAACGGCCTGATGAGGCCGTCCAACTCAATCAGTGGCATACGGCCATGAAGTCCTATACAAGTAAGATTCCTGTTGAGCTGGGGGTGATTATCCAGAGCCAAATGTCCTCTACGACGATGATGCTAACCTGAGTTTTTCTCTTTTAGTAGACAAAAGGTTAATAAACATTTGCTCAGTCAAATGTAGTAGCCTAATAGACATAAGTCATATAAAATTGTACAAAACAATATTTGTTCATTTAAAAGCTTTGCAAAATTTTTGCTACGCCCTACATTTGCGCGTTTATGTAT
Organism: Spirosoma radiotolerans; assembly: GCF_000974425.1. NCBI lineage: Bacteria > Pseudomonadati > Bacteroidota > Cytophagia > Cytophagales > Cytophagaceae > Spirosoma > Spirosoma radiotolerans. Next base: position 1,290,791 of record NZ_CP010429.1, on the reverse strand, counting down.
TTTTATTATTTGCTAACAACTACTCAAACATGAAGAAAATCTTACAGGTCTGCACGGTGCTGACTTTGCTACTCAGTTCATCGCTTGTTATGGCACAACAGGCCGAAGTAAGTGGAATTGTTTCTACGGATGGAGATGGTACTGTCTTGCCTGGCGTGAATGTATCTGTGAAGGGCACCACAACCGGCACCTTGACGAATGCTGACGGGCGTTATAGTCTCCGGGTGAATTCAGAGAAGGCTATATTGGTGTTCAGCTACATTGGGTATGAAAACCAGGAGGTTGCCGTTGGCAGCCGCCAGAGTATCAATGTAGCGTTAAAGCAGGACAACAAAGTGTTGAATGAAGTGGTCGTGACCGCCCTGGGGATCAGTCGCGAAAAGAAAGCACTTGGCTATGCTGCACAAAGTGTTAACTCGGAGCAGCTTGTGCAAAATCATCAGACGAACCTGGTTAATGCGCTCCAGGGGAAAGTAGCCGGGGTAACCATCTCCAGCACGGGCGGTGCACCTGGTCAGGGTGCCCGAATTTTGATTCGTGGCATAAACTCCATCGATGCAACCCGCGATAACCAGCCACTTTTTGTGATCGATGGTGTTTTACTCGACAACAGCACATCTACTGGGACCACAAATTCAGGTGCGGATGGCCGGGGTATGACAAACCGGGCCGCCGATATTAACCCGGACGATGTTGAAACCATCAATATTCTGAAAGGGGGCGCTGCTACCGCTCTCTATGGCCTGCGTGGTGCCAATGGTGTGGTTGTAATAACAACCAAGTCGGGGAAAGCCGGTGCCTTGCGCGCTAATTATAGTGGTACGTACGGGTTTGAGAATGTCAATAAATACCCGGAAGTACAGGATAAATACACCATTGGCTGGCAGGGGCAATATGATCCGCACAGTTTCTGGCCCTCCTTTGGTCCTACCGTAGCCGATGCGATCAAGATTGACCCAACGCACCCGGCAAAACTGTACAATCAATTCAAGGACGCTTATAATACCGGGAAGCAGTTTCAGAACAACCTGTCTTTTTCAGGAGGTACGGATAAGATTAACTTCCTGTCGTCGATTTCGCATTTGACGCAGGATGGCATTATTCCCTTTACAAACTACGGGAAGTTATCGGTTCGGCTGAATACGAACGTCAAATTCAGTGACAAGTTCAGCACGGGCGTTAACCTGAATTACATCAACTCCGGGGGCGATCGGTACAACGCCGGGCGTTACAGCGAACTCCTGAGCTACTGGTCACCGCGCTATGATGTCCGGGATTATCTGAAGCCCGATGGCACCATGAATACATATTCGGGAGACAATGCGAACCCGATCTATACGGCCATGACCAACAAATTCAGAGACAACGTAAACCGCCTGATTGGTGGTGTAAACTTCGTTTATTCGCCGTTGAGCTGGCTTACGCTGAATTACCGGGCGGGTCTGGATACGTATTCCGACGATCGGCTTGGCACGGGTCCTGGCCCCACGGGTCTGACAGGCGAATACATATCGGAGGACAACGGATTGGGCTTCATCAATCAGTATCACACGAACTTCCGGGCGATTACCTCAACATTTGCGGCCAGTGCGACGCATAAATTTGGGTCTGATTTTAACACCACGCTACGGGTTGGACACGATTTGTATGACCGAAAAATTCGCGGGTTTGGTGCGGAAGGTACCGAACTGACCGTATACAACTATTTCGACCTGCGGAACGCCAAAACGGTGGTACCTACCCAAAGCGCCGAAGACTATCGCCTGATGGGGATATTTGGCGAGTTGACGATGGATTACAAAGATTACCTCTACCTGACGCTAACGGGTCGAAATGATATTACTTCCTCGCTTCAGGCACCGAACAATTCCTTCTTCTACCCGTCAGTGAGCCTTGGGTATTTGTTTTCGCAGCAGTTTAAGTTGCCCCAGTTTATCAGCCTGGGCAAACTGAGAGCGTCTTATGCCAAAATTGGGAAGGATGCCGCCCCCTACTCGACGGCTACCGGCTATGGGTCCTATCAGAGTTTGCCATCTGGTTTGACCGGATTCACAAGAGGCTACTTACTAGGAAATCCAAGTCTGCGACCAGAATTTACGGATACATTTGAAGGGGGGCTAGAAATGAGCTTTCTGAATAACCGCCTGGGCCTTGACCTGACCTATTACAACTCAACCAGTAAGGATCAGATCATTCAGGTGAATGTGTCGTCGGGGACAGGCTATGAAAAAGCAGCCATCAACTCGGGCCAGATGCGCAACCAGGGGATCGAACTGATCCTGCGGGGCACACCCGTCCGGAAGGGGAAACTGAGCTGGGACGTCAACTTGAACTTCTCGGCCAACCGGAATAAAATTCTTAGCATTCGGGAGGGGTTAACCGAAATAAGTTACGCCACGGAGTATGGCTATGCCAACTCGACGGTCACCATGAAACTGGTGCCAGGTCTGGCTTACGGAAATCTGTATGGCCGGAGCTACCAGCGATATTATGCCAATGCCGGCGAAGACAATGCCACGACGGTCGATAAAAGTCGCCCGATCGTAATTGGTGCCAATGGCTTCCCGGTTATCGATACCAAACAACGGTTGTTGGGCAATACGCAGCCAAAGTGGATTGGCGGTCTGACAAATACTGTACGGTATGGCAACTTCACGCTGACGGCTTTGATGGACGCCCGTGTGGGTCAGGATCGGTACAACCAGATGGGTAACTTCTTCTCGGCCTTTGGCATTGCTAAATACACTGAAGATCGCAACGACATCAAGGTATTTGATGGCGTGCTGGCCGACGGCACCAAAAATACGAAAGCGGTTTGGCTGGGACAGGGCAAAGGCCCGGACGGCGTAGACTACGGTAATGGATTCTATCGAAACGTACACCGGGGTGTGTCTGAAAACTTTATCGAAGATGCCTCCTGGGTTCGGATTCGCTCGGTTGGGTTGTCCTATAACCTACCGACATCGATACTCAAAAAATCATTTGTGAAAAGCGCACGTGTGGGCGTAACGGGTAATAACCTGGCCTTGTGGACCAAGTATACGGGCTATGATCCAGAAGCTACGACCACAAACAGCGGCAGCAATATAGACGGTTTCTCTGGCTTCACGTATCCGGCCGTACGAAGCTTCCTGTTCACGCTGAACGTTGGATTTTAATTCATTTCTTTTCTGATCTCCATGAAACCATACACAAAACGATATACATTACTGATTCTGACGGCGTTCGTGATGAGCCTGCTGAGCAGTTGTAAGGATTATTTCGATCTCAACAGCAATCCAAACCTGATATCGAACCCACCGTTGGCGTCGTCCCTATCGACCACGACCCAGAAGACCGGTTTAAATTCGCAGCGGGTAGCTAATATTACGTCTTACTTCGTGCAGTATCTGGCTAGCCCAGGTACGGCCAGCCCGACCGATACTTACCAGAGCACGGATTATACGGGCACCTGGGATTATGTTTATTTTGGCATGGCCGATTTGTACGACATGAAAAAAAATGCGCAGGAACAGGGCGCATCGGAGTATGTGGGCGTAGCAGATGTCATGTTAGCCTACCACCTGACGCTCATTGCGGATATGTTTGGCGACGCGCCATTTTCAGATGCGTTTACCGGCACTACCCTCACACCCAAGTACGATACAGGGCAAACGTTGTATTCGACGGCGCTTACCTTGCTCAACGAGGGAATTACGGAACTCGCCAAAACGGATTCGAAACTTAAATTAAGTGCGCCCAACGACCTGATTCATAAAGGCAGTACGGCCGCCTGGACAAAAACAGCCTACATGCTGAAAGCCCGGATGCTCACGAAAGTATCGAAGCAGGGTACCTACAAAGCAGCCGACGTACTCGATGCGGTATCGAAATCATACGCGTCGAATGCCGATGACGCCCAGATGGCCACGTTTCAGTTGCGGAACCCCTGGGCGCAAATAGCCCGCGACAATGCCAATTTATTGCTCGATGGCTGGCTTTCGGCGCAGTTAATCAATCAATTAAATGGCACGACGTATGGGGTTTTTGATCCACGAATTGAGAAGATCACGGATAAAACCGTCAATAACGATTATAAAGGAACCGTAAATGGCCAGGGCAATGTGGGGGCGGCCAACACCATAAAAGACGAAAATTACATTTCGCTCAATTCGCCCCTTACCGGCGATGCATCACCCCTGCTGATTGCGACCTACGCGGAGTTGAAGTTTATCGAGGCCGAAGCGGCTTTTAGAGCGGGGGATAAGACCCGTGCGTATACTGCTTATTTAGCCGGGATTCAGGCGAATATGGATAAATACGGCGTTGCTGCTGCTGCCCGGGATGCCTATCTGGCCAATCCGGTGGTGGCTGTCGGTGCAACGGCGCTAACGATTGATCTTATCTTTAAGGAAAAGTACGTGGCCACCTACCTCAATCCAGAAGCCTGGAATGACGCACGTCGGTATGATTATCAGTACAAAGGGTTTAAATTACCCGCAAATGCGGCCCTTCCTACGTTCATTCGGCGGGCAGCGTACCCAAGTGGGGAAATCTCCAAAAATGGCATTAACGTACCAACGGAAGCTACGTTGTCAGAACCGCTCTGGTGGGATAAAAAATAAGTTGATCCTGGAGTCGACTTAACAGAAAGGCGTGTCACTGGTCTAACCAGTAACACGCCTTTCTGTTAAGTCATTGTTCTGTACTCTTACTCAAGACGGAATTGGATTTATAACAAAGCCCTGGTCGCGGTCCCTGCCGACGTGAAATGAAACAAACCTTAAACAACTAGTCGGAGTTGCCCACTATAGCCAACGCAGAATGCCTTCGTTGGCGCAGGACAGCCCTTTAGGTTTGGGGCTTTTACAGCTTAGATACGTATTGGCAATTCTCGTTCAGGCCCGTCATTCGGGTTTGATCCGATTCTGCAAACGGCCCCTTCCTGGTTAAGTTGGAGCCGAGTGACCACTGGCTTAGCCAACAATTGGCCCTCTTGTCAGGTTAAGTGTACGCTCCGATGTGGGCCAGGTTCATTCTCTCCAGATACGTTCATGAAAACAGATCATACCCTGCAACGCTTTATAGACGCTCAGCAGAGTAGCTATTCCAGAGCCCTGGCCGAAATTCGGAACGGACGAAAACAAAGCCATTGGATGTGGTACATCTTTCCCCAAATTGCGGGCTTAGGCTTTAGCGAAACGGCCCAATTTTATGCCATCAGCGATTTACAGGAAGCCCAGCTTTATGTAGAGCATCCACTCCTGGGAAGGCGCCTGATCGAAATTGCCCATGCCCTGCTTGACGTTGACGGGAAATCAGCCCATCAGATTCTAGGCAGTCCGGACGATCTGAAACTACACTCCAGTATGACCCTGTTTACTCTATTGACACCTACAGATCCTGTTTTCCAGGAGGTTTTAGCGAAGTACTTCAACGGCTCACCGGATGCACGAACGCTGGCGATTATCAACAATAGTTCTTCAGCCGCTAATTAACGCATCTGATAAACTGAGTTGAGAGACCGCCTGAGTAATCGCTGGGCTATCATCAAATAGCGTGCATTTGCTGTTTCGGACAAAATACACGGTCCGTCGTTGCGGTCACTTGCCATTAAAAAGTGCGAGTAGCAAGATTTTGAGAACTACGTTCGTCATTATTTTTAAACGCAATTAAGTGGCAACTGTATCAAACAGATAAACCCGTTGGATCAACGCCAACTAACAACGGATCATCGAGTTGACAGCTACCGAGTACCTGGCCATCAACAGCGGCCAATTACCGGTTGAGCCATTGCTTGAACTCGGCCGCCTTGTTTTTGCTGATTAGAATAGCCTCTGGCGGCTGAGGGCTAATGGCGATTTTCAATTGATGCTTGCCATACAGAAAAATCTTCTCAATGGCCCGAATGGAAATAAGAAACTGCCGGTTGGCCCGAAAAAACTGATCACCATCGAGTTCCTTCTGAAGTTCATCCAAACTCGTGTTGCTGGTATACACCTTGGCATCCTGGCAGTAAATGTAGGTCAGGGACTGCTCGGTATGAAAGTAAGCGATTTGATCGGTACTAATCACGACTAGCTCGTCTTTCCAATAGGTAAGAATACGGCGTCGGCTCCCTCCTTCTTCCGTCGGTACGACCGGCCCCTCGGCCGATGATTCTACCGGCTCGTTTTGAACCTTCAACTGATAACTCACCAGGCTGGCATTCAGGGCCGTTAAGCTTTTGACTTCATCGGTTAGCTGGTTCTTTTCCCCTTCCAATTGTTGCTGGTACCGATTGCCAATCCACCGAACGGCTAAAAAGGATAACAAAACCATCAAGGTACCGGCCAGTCCCTGGGCTAACAGAAATTGGGTATGTAGCTCATCCAATTGTCGACGGATGGCATGCAGATTCGCGTGGGAGGCCAACATCCAGCTCGTGTTCGCAATCGGTTGCACATAAATAATCTCCGATCCACGTCTATGGTCGCTAAACGTTCGCAAGCCTCCGGCGGCTTTCCCGTCGTTGAGCAATTCATAAAACGATTGGCTTTCACTTCCTGTAATCGGTCTAACCACTGAATTGTCCTGGTCGATCTGCTGACCGATTCGACTCGGATCGGGGTGACAGATTTCTTTTCCCACCGTGTCATACATACACACGAAGCCCGTTTGGGTATCTGTATTTTCGATGCTTTTCTGCAAACTAGCGGCTACCTGCTCCTTCCCCATACCATTACGCAGCTGCCCCTCCAGCAGCCGCTGAATTTCCCGAATCTCCCGTTGGCTAGATTCCAGTTGCGCATCGAGTAGTTGATTGGTCACTCTGGAAAACAGGTAATTTAGGGTCAACAGACTAATCAGCAGGACAATCAGCGAGAGCGCCAGCACCGTGTAGAGATATACCTTTTCTTTTTTCATTTCATAGAATTTACCAAACGACGTCTAGAGAAATGACTTCCTAAGCAGGACTTTTCAATGCGTTTTATTCGGCTTTACCACCCATTTTTGCCCATTGGCGTCCATTTCCCGGTATGCATTACGTTCAGACTACCATCTTTGTCAGACAAGCTACGAAGCTTATTCGAACAGTAACACACGGATGCTTATGAAAACAGCCTGCTTACTTTTTGTTCTCCTCCTCATCAATCCGTGGGTCCATGCCCAGCATACTCACCATACCCAGCCTGCACCAACTGCTAAAAACGTTTATCTGGCCATGATGGATACGATGATGGTGCAGATGGACCAAGCACCCATGGGCAATTCGCCAGCGGCAACTTTTCTGCACCAAATGCTGGCCCATCATCGGGGTGCCATCGCCATGGCAAGCTACGAGATCGCGAACGGTCACAACCGGGAGATGATTCAATTAGCGAAAAGTATCCTGATTGAGCAACAAAGCGAGATCGAGCAAATGCAGCTCTGGCTGAAACAGCTCAGGGCCGACACCGCTCACCCACCCGCTGCCTTTGGGGCCGCCATGAAGCAAACGATGGATGGCATGATGAATGCCCTGCCGGCAAATAAAGCCCTGTCTGACACGGATCGAGCGTTTGCCGCTGTTATGAAGCCCCACCACCAGGCGGCCCTTGCCATGGCAAAAGTAATTCTGCAATTCAGCGATGAGCCAGTTATTCAAGCTTATGCCCGTGGGCTTATGGCCAGTCAGCAGATCGAAATTGACCAGATGACAGATTATTTAAACTAAGACGATGAATCAGAAGAATCTTCTTTTGGGTCTGCTGCTGGTCAGCAGCGTCCCTTCCTACGCCCAATCCCGGTACGCCCACGACCGGGTGTATACGGCTAACCAGGTATCCAATACCGTATCGGTCATCGATCCCGCTACAAATCGGCTGCTGGGCGAGATCGATCTGGGTAAGCCTTACCCAAACGTCCTATCGCCCCTTTACCGAGGGCAGGCCCTGGTGCACGGGCTGCGCTATCTGGCTGCCAAAAGGCTGCTGGCAGTGGTATCGATCGGCTCCAACGCCCTCACCTTTATTTCGACCCAGACCAATCAGGTCCTTAAAACGGTCTATGTGGGCCGCTCCCCCCACGAGCCGACCTTCACGCCTAACGGCAAACAAGTCTGGGTTTCAGTACGGGGGGAAGCTTACATTAGTGTTATCGATGTGGCCAGTATGACCGAAGTCCGGCAGGTACCCGTCGCGGATGGTCCCGGCATGGTATCGTTTTCGCCCGATGGTAAGTTGGCCTATGTGTGCTCCAGCTTTACCCCTGAGCTTGATATCGTCAATACATCCACCTACCAGATCATAAAAAAAATACCCGTTGTCAGCCCTTTTTCACCCAACATCTTTACCAGCCCTCAGGGGGAATGGGTGGCGTTTACCCACAAAGATGTGGGCAAAGTGACGGTACTCAATGCCAAAACACAGCGCATCGCCAAGGTCATCAATACGGGCGCCATCACTAACCACGTAACCTTTACCTACCTAGCCAAAAAGCTGCGGATGCTGGTTACGGTAGGGGGCGAGAACAAAGTTCGGGTATTTGATCCGGCGCAGGATTTCCACCAGACAGACACCATCAACGTTGGCGCGCTGCCGCACGGGTTGTGGGCGGCTCCCGATGGTAACCTTCTGTATGTCGGCCTGGAGTATGCCGATCAGGTACAGGGCATTGATCTGGAAACTAGGCAACCGCTGCCGCCGGTTAAGATCGGCCAAAGTCCACAGGCCCTGGTGTACGCCGAAAATGCTGTTAGTAATGTAGGCAACCAGGTCAACCTTAGGCCCCTATCTGATTCCACGGCTACCCAGTTGATTGTACTTAACGCTACTGGCCAGGATAGCCAGGCCCAGGGCAAGCTGGCCGTACGGCCCATCGGCTTAACCGACTTGGTGGAACAGATTTTTTCGGGCCTTCAGCCCAATAGCTCGTACACGCTGGCCTTCAGCCGTTCAATACAGGCTCCCTACGCGATTGATTACGAAATTAATCAGTTCCATACCGATGAAAAGGGGCGATACATGGGTCAGTCGACTGGCTTAGTGCACTCGGTTCAGGACCAGGCGACTTCCACTTACCAGCACATTATCCTGATTGATAATCGAACGAACCAACTCCTCTTACTGGATAAGCCTTAGTCGGTAGTCCTAAAGCTACTTAGTGGTGAGATAACAAACGTCTGTCTCGATGTTGTGGCTCCCCTGACAAACGCGTGGCCGCTCCACGGTGGAGCGGCCACGGTGGAGCGGCCCCAATAATTCGTCGTTAACTGGACTAGATACCTAAAACGTACTTGCGGTAACGAATAAGGTTGCTTTTACGCTTTGTTACTGAGGCCATGCTTCCCTATACGACCGCTATTCCATGCAATTATATTCCCTGGAATATAATTGCATGGAATATAGTTTGAGCGCTATATTTGCATCGGTATAGCTTAACGGCCGACTTGGCGAGTAGCATCTTTTTACGTTTATGACTATTGAAGACGAGATAAATCAGCAGCGTTTTGAGAATGCGCAGCAGCAGGCGGCTATGAACGTCATCTTCACCGCCAATTGGCTGACCAATACCTACGCGCTTGCTCTTAAGCCATTGGATCTTTCGTTGCAGCAACTGAACGTCTTATCGATTTTAAAGGGGCAGCCAAAGCACCGGGCAACGGTTAATTTTATTCGGGAAAGGCTGATCGATCGAATGCCCAACGTTTCCAGGTTACTCAATAAATTAATGGAAAAAGGCTTGATCCAGAAAGACAGGAACACCTCGGATCAACGGGTTGTTCATATCCTTCTTACTGAAAAAGGGGCGGAAGCGGCTCGTAAAGGGCGAACGATTTTTCAGGCAGTTACCTATGAACTAAGCCATGACAAAGCCGTCTTACTCAATGATCTGCTCAATGAGTTTAGAGCGTAAGCTGTAAAATTTTTAACTTATTATAGTCCATGGATTATAAATCCATGATTACTTCATCATGAAAACAAAAACGATCCGATTAAAGAACCGTCCAGTGGGAGTGCCAAAACCAGGCGACTTTGAACTGGTTACTCAAGAGCTGCCCGGACTTTCCCAGGGAGAGATCTTACTCGAAGCCTCATATATTTCGGTAGACCCTTACCTGCGGGGTAAGATGTCGGGCACTAAAGAACCGCGGTTCGAACTTGGACAACCCATCACGTCAAAACTCATTGCCCGGGTGGTGGAATCCAGAAACCCGCATTTCAGATCGGGCGACTACGTGAGTGACTACCTGTTATGGCAGGAGTTTCAAATCGCCGGGGGCAGTGGCTTAACGAAAATTGACCCCCATCAGGCCCCGTTACCGGCCTATTTGGGTGTACTGGGCATTACCGGATTATCGGCTTACCTGCCCTTGTTAGACTATGGTCAGCCCAAACCAGGGGAAACGCTGGTTGTATCCGGGGCCGCCGGTGCGGTGGGAAGCATTGCCGGTCAGATCGGAAAGATTCTGGGCTGTCGGGTGGTTGGCATTGTGGGCAGCGAGGAGAAAGCAGAACTGGTAAAAGAGAAGTTTGGCTTTGACCAAGCAGTCAATTACAGGGGTTCCAACGACTTAAACGCAGCCATCGCTTCAGCCTGCCCTCATGGTGTCGATCTCTATTTTGACAATGTAGGCGGTCCGATTTCAGAGGCTGTCATCGCCAACATTAACCCGTATGGCCGGATCATCGTTTGCGGTGCTATTTCCAATTACAATGAAACAACGCCTGCCTTGAGCCCGAGTCTACTCCCCTTGGTCGTGTATAAATTTCTGCGAATTCAGGGATTTCTGATTGCTGACTTCTCAAGCCGTTTTCCACAAGCCCTTAATCAGCTACATGAATGGTTGCAGCAAGGGAAAATAACGTATTCAGAAACCATTGTGCAGGGCTTTGAAAATCTTCCTAACGCGTTTATCGGCTTATTTGAGGGGCTGAACCAAGGTAAAATGATCGTTGAAATTTAAGTAGCATCCGATGCCTGTCAGGAGCGTATGACTAAAGCCCTTCTTGAACTCGGGCAGGCCAAGACCCGCTTCGGGTCGTTTTGCCGTTTCATTCAAAATCCATCCCTTTAAAGAGTCCGTGCAACACGCATTCCACGCCATCAAAGCCATCCGGAACATTTTCTCCGGATTGATTATCGTGCTGTTGGCTTGGTCTCACTACCGCTGTTTCTGACCTTACTGGCCGGTTCCATTACTCTTCGTTGATTCGCTCATCGTCTGGCATAAGCCCGACAGTAACCCTTGGGCCATGCTTATTCACGGTGGTCCGGTCATCACGCTTTGGATACTCTGTTGATTTTTAGGGCAGTCAAGGCCAGAAACGACGAGATTTACCCTACAAGAAGGCTCGGCGGAACTGAGTCACAGAGCAGGCACGACGGGCCGAAGCGCACGGGGATGCAAGTCGCTCCAACTCCCGTACACCCATTAGCGGGTTTTGTTTGCCTGAGCAATGCTTTCCAGAGACGCGTTGTTAAACCCAGCCTCTCGAAGGATGGCCAGAATAAAAGGCGTCTTTCCTGCCACATATACATCAATATCAGTAGGATTTTCTTGGGCTAATCGCTTTTTGAGTTCGCCATATTCCTGGGCTTTTAGCGGATTTTGGCATAGATAGTCCCGAAGGACCAGATGATTTTTCAAGCTAAGGCTGTCTGATGGACAGACATATAAATGATGGTTTTGCCAATAGCGGGAAGATCCATCCAGGGGTACCTGATCTGACCTACGTTTAAAGGACTCTCTGTCTATAATTCCTAAGTTGCCCTGGTAATCGTAACCAAGCTGATCAAGTTCTTCTATGACAGCGTTTAAGGTTTTCCGGTTGCTGATTATCAGATCAATATCTAGAATCGGTTTTGCCGCAAGACCAGGAACAGACGTACTGCCAACATGCTGAATATCAGTCACCAAATTACCCAGACGCCTTTGGTAGACAGATTTTAATTGCTGGAATGTTAAGGGCCAGGCCGGGGAGTAGTCCTCAATACGTATGCTTGTTTTAGTCATAGTATAGCTTTAGGGTTGGTTTGTCATATACTCCAAGTTCTACAGGGAATCCAGCCTGTAGCCAGTTGGGGGCTTCTTTTTAAAGTCTAGCCGGTTGCAGCAAACTAAAGTCGACAGGTATAAAAAATGGGTCTATCTGAAAGTAGCTCTTTGGCTCTCAATTTGGTTCAATGAAACCGCCAATTTTAAACAGAATAAGACAACTATAAACCGGTGCTGCAGACTTCAATAAAATGATCATTTCTTTAGGCATATGAAAGTGCGCTGGCCATTATAAAGTTGCAATTCCTCGTTACCCGAAATATCCCGATGTGGCTCACCATGCTCAGGGAAGTTATCAAGACAGCCAGCTTGTGGGACTGGTTATCTGCTCAGAAACAAGTGAATCAATCAATAGCAACGACAAGCAAAGGGGGATTACAAAAACACTATTTTTAATGAGAATAAGTACTTTTTGTTACAAATTATCTTTTTTGACAGGCCCCTCACGTCACTACTAAGAACCCCAAATCAATCGTATGAGAGATGTATTTATTTACAAAGTATTTCCCTTTTTTGCCGGAGTCATTTTTCTTTTCAGCGGCTTTCAAGCCGTAGGCCAATCGATGAACCTGAGTTCAAAGTCTGGATCAAACAGAATTACCTTGTCTTTAACCAGAAAGGGAGAATTGCATTACCAGGTAGCACACCGGGATAAGCTCATTATTGCCGATTCTCCGCTTGGCCTTAACTGTGATGATCAAAATTTTACGGCTGGACTCTCTCTCGTAAATGTTTCACCCACTGAACCAAGACGGGAGACATATGACTTGAAGGTGGGGCACGTCAAAACGATCGATCATGTTCTTGAACATAAGAGTATAACGTTTAAAAACAGCTCTGGCGCGCTCATGATTGTTGATTTGGTGACCGGGAAGGAAGGCGTTGCTTTTCGCTACCGGTTTCCGGATCAGACGTCAAAAATACGGGTAATCAACTCGGAGCTCACAGGCTTTCAGATTGAGAAAAAGGCGAAGGGCTGGTTGCAGCCTTATAACAAAGCGGGAAAGGTAACCCCGGGCTATGAAGATTTTTACTTTAATATACATCCCGGCGACTCCATCAGTAACCCCCGTAATCCGTCGGTGGGATGGTGTATGCCGGCCCTTTTTCAAGTAAATGACAACAAAACCTGGGTGTTACTGGCCGAGTCCGCCACGGATGGTTTGTTTCCAGGTTGTCATTTGCAAGCTGATTCCAGGGATGGACTGTATAAAATCGCCTTTGCTGAAAAAGACGAAAAATATAACCTTCCTTTAAGCGACAATAATCATCCAACAGCCAAGCTCCCCTGGACGATGCCCTGGCGGGTGATCATTATAGGTGATCAGGCTGGGGACATCCTACTCTCAAGCTTGATTACCGATTTAGCGCCAGCCTCTAAACTGGAGGATGCTTCCTGGATCGAACCGGGCAAAGCTACCTGGTCCTGGTGGTCCCATCCTGAGGATCATTCCCCTGAAATCTATAATCAATTCACAGATCTGGCTGCCTCTTTGGATTTCGGCTATACGCTGTTTGATGCGGGCTGGGAGAAAGCCAACACCGAAGGGGGAATTATTGCCAAGGCTACTGCTAAGGGGATCAAACCCATGGTGTGGGCCTATTCAGCCGCGTATTTCGAGCCAGAGAAAAGAAGAAAGCGCTTTAAAGAATTGGCGGCTATGGGCGTCAAGGGAATTAAGATTGATTTTTGGTGCTCAGACCGGCAGGAGGTGATGGCCTGCTTTCAGTCATTGTTCGAAGATGCCGCCAAGGAGCATTTACTGGTCAACCTGCATGGTACGACTGTTCCAAGAGGCTGGCACCGAACGTGGCCAAATTTGATGACCGCCGAAGCTGTTTTAGGCACGGAACATTATTTTTATGAAGCTAGATATCCAGCTCTGGCCGCCGAGCAGAATACCCTGTTGCCCTTCACCCGAAATGTCGCCGGTCCTACCGACTACACTCCGTTTGCTCTAACCATTCGAAAATATCCCCGGTTGAACACGGGGGTTCATGAGCTGGCTACGGCAATGATTTATACGTCAGGGATTATTGATTTTGCGGATTCAAAAGAGGTATTTGATTCACTGCCTATATCGGTTCGCCAGTTGTTGAAAGATATGCCCGCCACGTGGGATAAGACGGAAAGTGTTGTAGCCCAACCGGGAGAACAGATCATACTCTTTCGTCAGAAGGAGAACCTTTCTTACATGGTGGGTATTAATGGTACCAGTAAAGTAGTGCCCGTCAAGTTAAATCTGGCCAGGTACGCCAAGGGGTTTTCTAAATTTAGAATCATTAGAGAAGGTGAAGATCCCTTGATGAGCTTTAAAACCGAAACCTATCCCATCACGTCCAGTTGGCAATACGCTTTTGCTCCTAGAGGAGGCTTTATTATCCAGTTTGTTAATGAGTAGGACTGGCCCAACAGGCAATTGCCCTTATCAGTTAACAAGCCCAAAATATGAGATTGGCGTTTCGAACTGTTAGTTGCGGTTCTGGTACGCCTGGGTGGTCCAACGGCGTACCGGTCACTACGGTAAGTAGTCTGGTTTAGAGCCTATAGCAACAGATGATCGCACAGCGGATACTGTATCGTCCGAAAATAAGTTGACCGTTTTGAGTTAGTCGTTCAATGCGGTTACCATTTTTTCTTAACCCGGAGTTACGCTGCTTTTTGTTGTTTGAACCCGCTGGTTTCTAATCGCTTTTCCAGCACCATTCCAGCGGACCATATTTGCTACGGGCCTCATTGGGACTGAGCCTGTTGCAGTTGCTACGTCTGCCAAGGGTTGTGTCCTGTTTCACTGTAAGTCATGTTACCCGCTTCGTGGCCCGTGAGGATACGGGTCACGGAGCGGGATAGCTGGGCCGTTGTTATTACCTGTCGGCAAACAGCGTCGGGCAGCGTCATAAGTAACCGGCAGCGCAAACAGTAAATGCGACAGTAAGAATAGCGATCGACCCTACTGAAAATAGATTATGCTGTAGAAACTTCTGGCCCATCTGTCAATGTTGTTTGTATACAGATCAGCACGTTGGTAACCTCCCTAAAAATCGTTACTTTAGCTCGTAGATAGCAAACCTATCTGCGGCTGGATAACCGACGCGCCATCTTACCACTCTTTAATACCATACATCATTCAATGAATAAAACCGCTGGGACATTCTTTGATCAGAAAAGCCCCAACAGCAAACTAAACATTCAGCAAACAAACTACACCATTGAGGAGGCCGAAGCGGCTAATCATGGTTTCGATCTGGCCGTTAAGCAGTTCCTGCGCGACTGGATTGAACAAGGTACCGTATCGACCAAAAGCCTGGAGGGCGAAGGCGATACAGAAGAATTTGTGGAGCAAGGCGCCCTGCGCAGCTTCTTTAAACACCGGGAGGATGCCTTCGAGCGGTTGCTCGAACAAGAGCCTATAGCCCGCCACCTACTTCGGCCTATCGACGAGGTTTATTTTCAGAATGACGCTTATGAGCCCTTACTGGCTCAATTCGAGAAGCGTATCTACAACATTGCCGCCCAGCGTGAACATCTGGAAGTGCCCTTTCGCTACAGCCCGCTCAGTCGGCAGGGCACCTATGGCGACACTATTCAGCTAACTGATACGAATGGTGAGCCCCCCAGAGAAGACATAGGCGTTTATTTTGGTACCCGCCGTACCGATAGCACAGCCTTAACCATTCTGGCGCACCAACTGCGCTGGGAAGCGATGGTGCCTTCTGAATTTGAACTACCCGTTCATGTGATTACGGAAGGATACATGGACGATTCGTTACGGTCTGTCAAAGCCATGACAGAACAACTGAACGAAGAAGGGGCGACCCAACCACATTGCTTCGTAATTCAGCGACGACACGCAGCCGACGACCGCCATTTAGGAGCCGCGCTGCTGGTGATGAACCCTGAGTTACCTTCGTTGCCCCAACGGATCATTTTCTGTGACACCCTCAATCCGGGCCAGCGACCGCCCTGGTGGGACAAATTCAAACAGAAAATTGACGCTGTTTTTCCTCAACCAGCCGACCAGGCACCCGCTTCAGACAGGCTTGAAGATGGGGGCGTAAAACTCCAGCGACTGCATGATGGCGTCCCCGTTCGTCATCAGGATATTGACTGTGCCTTTTACACCGCATCAATGTGCCGTGCGCTTATTCAACTGGCGAAAGCCGATGCTGAGTTGATTCTGAATGGTTCCATCGAAGCGGTTGTCAGCCAAATGACAGCTCGGATGCCCGAGTATTATGAACAGCCGAACCAACCCAAGGAGCCTGCCGAAGTACGGGAAGTTAACGTAGTTCGCCGGTGGAACACGGGATGGCAAGCGTTGAAGAATATGATGCAGAACCGTCTTACAGACTTGGCTGCTCAACTGACGGTTTCCAGCGAACAGCCTCTGGAATTTTCCTAACAAATTGATTAGCTATTTCGGGCAACCTTATGCGGGTTGCCTGAAAGGCTATAAAGCAACAGAACGCGTATATAGCAGACCGTTCAGTATTAAGTTAATTCTCCCTTGCTTCAACTATCTTTTCATGAGCCTCCTCTAAGTCGTCTTTCTCAGGCTGCGGCACCTCTTCGAGCACCCGCTCCGGTTCGGACACGTACGTTAAGGCAATAAACATGGGAAAATGATCGGAGCCGCCATTTGGCAGGCGGAGGATTTTCTGCAACTGAAAATGAGTCGAAACAAATACATGATCCAGTGGCCAGCGCAGAAAGAAATACCAGGCATGAAACGTATTGTACAGCCCACGCCCAATGCGAGGATCGAGCAGACCGCTTACGCGCTGAAACAAACGGGTTGTATGCGACCACGCCACATCATTCAAATCACCAGCGATAATGGTGGCGCCCCCTCTTTTTCGGGCCTCTTTGCCCACTAACAGTAGTTCGGCATCTCGCTCCGTTGATCGGTAGTGCTCTGTCGGGCTGGGTGGCATGGGATGAACGCCGTAAAAGTTTATTATTTGCCCGGAGGGTAACGCCAACTGCGCATATACGGACGGAATATCATCCTGAATCAAAAAGCGTAACTCATGGTGGCGAATCGGCAAGCGCGAATAGAGCAACATGCCGTACGTATTTTCCAGCGGGTGCAGCACCTGATGAGGGTAATCAGGGACGATTGACGCTAACGCATCCTGCCATTTCTGATTGGCTTCCAGCAGCAGAAGCACATCGGGTTTGTGCTTGTCAACCAGCTTCACGACGTGGTCCGTTTGGGAGTTGTCCATAAGTACATTGGCCACCAATAATCGAATCGTGTTAGTATCAGATCCACCGTTGCCGGTTCGGTTGACAACCCGAACAACCTGCTTTCGATGCAGGGGTGTAAACGGATAGATCAACCATCCCTGATAACACAGGGTTGCCAACAGACCAATGGGTATGATGGTATAATAACCCGTCAGGGTGTGGTCGACTGCCAGCCAGCCAATAAGCCCGATAGCGGCCAGTACGGTAAGCTGTAAATGAGGGAAATCCCACATCCGAATCCACCAGTAATCCAGACGGATAAAATTAAGAAATGAAGCTACTGTTACAACAAGGGCATAGACAAGCAGGACATAGTCAACAAAGTGCATGATGGTTTTCAGGATGGCGGTTGACAATTATAACCGCAAAAGTCAGGTAGCGGTTTTATAATCAATAGCAATTAACTTACTGTCAATGCCTTATGAAATCACAACTTGACAGGGAAAGAGTAAGACCGATGCGTTAGCTTTCGGGTGCTATCTATTTCATCCGCAATTTTTCAGGACTGCTAGCCGAAACGTTACCTGCCGATACAAATCAATGGGAATATAGGGGGTATTATTTACTGGAGAACCTTTCGTTTGACCCCCTATCCCACTCCAAGCTAGTTAGTCCATTTTAAACTGGCCCTTTTGTGTAGTTAGGGACAATGGGATAGGCAGAGCGAACGGTTTGTGCCCCTGTAAAGCAGTGCCAACGCTAACGTAAATAGCCAACTAGGCAAGTTCATCCTTTTCCCTGCGGTTGCAACAACGAATGGCGGAGCTTAATCAGGTATTGACTACTGAGATGACCCACTGCCTAAATTCGTCGGGAAGAGACCGATTGGCAAAAACCCGCCTACCACACATGGAGTTTTCATTGTCTGAAGACGATTGTACAGTGTATCGCCTGGGCTTATAATTTATGTGCACTTATCCAATCACATACAATGAAATACGAAAACACAAATCATTAACTATCAATTATATACCTCTCAAAAAATGAGAAGTTGGCAAGCAAATTACAAATCCCATAAAATACATAGGACAAATATTTTAAACAAAATTTGCCTTTCTCGTCTTTAAGATTGCATGAACTACGAAGCGGATTCAACTCAATTACCCAACCAAACTCAGCCTCCTGCAGCAGCAGCATGGACGGAGCAAACCCACCGGTTTGACGTCATCCAGGAGCAGGTGCAGGTCGACAAAGAGGTGGTCGAAACGGGTGTAGTTCACATAATAAAACGAGTGAATGAAGAACGTCAGATTGTTGGCTTACCAACTACTCGGGAGGAAATCACGGTCGAACGGGTTGCCGTCAATCGGTATGTCGAAACGCCCCCGAGCGTTCGTTACGAAGGCGATACCATGATTGTTCCTGTCTTGCAGGAAGTGATTGTTACACAGAAAAAGATTCTGTTAGTCGAAGAAGTATATGTAACAAAACATAAGGTACACGAATATCAATCGCAGGAGGTCCTTCTGCGGAAGGAAAGTATCGTGGTCGAACGGACGCCGGTTAATCCGGATAAACCAATCTGATTGTAACACCTAGGCTTTGCATCACCCTTTATTGCAATACATACGTTAAACTCAACAAAACCACAGACCAATGGCACAACAAACAGTAATCGGCGTATTCGATGACGCATCAGATGCGCAACGCGCCGTAGACCAACTAATCAGCAACGGTTTCTCACGTGACAGCATTGACTTGTCAGCTCAAACGTCGTCGAATTACAGCGACAGCACCACAACCCGCGTTGATCGGGATGATGACGACGATCACGATAGTGGGATTGGCGGCTTCTTCAGTTCGCTGTTTGGTAGTGATAGCGATGAGTCGCGCAAGTATTCGCATGTAGCCAATCGTGGCTCACTTGTAACGGTTCATGCGCAATCCGCGGATGAAGCCGAACGGGCTGCCGATCTGCTCGACGAATATGGCGCTGTTGACGTTGATGAGCGGGCGAGCGAATATGGATACGCAAATTATAACCAAAGCAGTAATACCCCGAACAGCGTAGAATACGGGGCTGCGAGCACAGGCGCTGCCACCACTGGTGTTGGTGCTACAGGTACAGGCTATGGTGTAACAGACGACCTGACAAACACAACGGATCGTTTACCAACAACGGATGCCGATCAGACAATTAAAGTCATTGAAGAGAACCTGGAAGTAGGCAAACGGGAAGTTGAGCGTGGTGGTGTGCGGGTGCGCAGCCGCATCGTTGAGCGCCCGGTGGAAGAAAGTCTGCGTCTACGGGAAGAGCGTGTGCATGTGCAACGGACTCCCGTTAACCGGCCCGCTACCGCCGATGACCTGAATGCATTCCAGGAAGGCAGCATTGAACTGGTCGAGCATGCCGAAGTACCTGTTGTTTCGAAAACGGCCAACGTCGTTGAAGAAATATCGGTCGGCAAAGAGGTTAACGAACGCGTTGAAACCATCCGGGACACCGTTCGGAGCACGGATGTAAATTTTGAAAACCTGCCCTCAACAGATCCATTGACTCAGACAAATCAAACAAACCGCACAATCGATCTGGACGATGACGCAAACACGTCCTACACCAATCGG
Source organism: Spirosoma radiotolerans (assembly GCF_000974425.1). Classification (NCBI taxonomy): domain Bacteria; kingdom Pseudomonadati; phylum Bacteroidota; class Cytophagia; order Cytophagales; family Cytophagaceae; genus Spirosoma; species Spirosoma radiotolerans. The sequence continues at coordinate 1,270,977 of NZ_CP010429.1, read as the reverse complement.
TAATCGTTTGTATAAATAAGAAGCCCGGCTGTGTCTGCACAGCCGGGCTTCTTTATGGATCATATCTGTACCACTGAGTTTTAAGCTGACGCAATGAAACTTATTTATCATTGACTAAAGCGCCATTTGCCTGAAGGATTTTGCTAAAAAACAGCAGTTGGTAAGGCAAAGCGTTCCCCCAATATTCCCAAGTGTGAGCACCAGGGCGCTCCGTGTAATCATGTGGAGTTTTATTCGCCATGAGCCGGCGGTGTAGATCGCGGTTTGTTTCGATCAGGAAATCATCTACCCCAATGTCAAAAATCAACGGTAGGTTGTTTGCTTTCAGCTTGTCAGCCAGGGTCACCAGGGTATAGCCCGGATAGGGGGCATCGCCGTCTTTGGGGGGACCAATTAGTTTGGCAAAGTTATCGGCCCGTGATTTGGCAAAATCAGCAGGCACTTTCCAGGTTGCCGTGTTGATGTTCATGACACCACTCATGCTTCCGGCAGCAGCGTATAGGTCGGGATGACGGCTCGAGATAAACATAGCCCCGTGGCCACCCATCGACAAGCCTGCAATGAGCCGCCCTTTTTTATCCTGGATGGTTCGGTAGGTATTGTCAATTTTATCAATCAGTTCCTTCGAGATGAAGGTCTCAAATTGGCTGCTCTTGACCAGCGGGCTATCGAAATAATAGCTAGTGGGGTCGCCGTCTGGTGTAACGATGATCAGTTTATATTGATCGGCCAGTCGTTGAAGGAGCGTTTTGTCCGGTGTCTTGGTGAGCCAGTCCCGAAAACTACCACTTCCTCCATGAAGCAGGTACAATACCGGCAGCGGCTGCTTTATTTTTTTGTATCGCTGGGGCAGCACAACGGCCGTCCGAAGTGTTCGGTTCATGGCAGCACTGGGCACATCGAGTGTGTCAACTTTTGCATAAATAGCTGATACAGGAAAAGTTAGTAGAAGAACACAGGCCAACAGACGAGACAAGGTCATAACGAACACAGAAGTTAAGCGAGTTGATATACAGTAGGGCGATTGGGCCACAAAAACCAAAATTGACTTTTCGTCAAATGTAAACAAACGTAAAGTAGGTATCGGGCTATTTTTTGCTTAAATAACTGACCAAATCATCAATTGACTGGATACCATCCAGGCGAGCCTGACTCCGGCGCATCATCAGGCAATAACTGTTGCTGAACCCCAGCGGGCTTAACCAGTCGAGTTGGTACTTCTCCCGAAATTGTTGTCGGCAAAACTGATAGACGGAATCCGACTGCATCGTCAGTTTCGTCAGCGTTGCCACCGGGGGCTGCAACACCACCAGCAAACCCGTACCCGTGTATTCAGGATAGAAATCAATAGCACCCGTCCGCAAGGCATCGAAACAAATTTGCGTACCGCCAAGGCCGGTTTTGGTAATGACCCGCAGACGCGTTTGTCCCTCAATGAGTTGTCGATAAATTTCAGCCAGAATATACTGCTCAGTAAACACCTTTGACCCCATTACTACCGTTTCCGTACGCCTGTCGGGTGAATCCGCAGCGAGCCGGGGGTCTTTGTACAACCCTACTCGCTTCAGAAAAAAACGAGCAACCAGTTCCGGCGATTCCTTTTTATAGTCGACCTGATAGTTCAGGGCTGTCATGACCGAATCAGTCAGTTTTCCCGCCAGTAAATTTAGCGTTGGGCCAAGCTCGGGGTGACGTTTGAGCGTTACCTGCCGAACAACCGGGGCCGCATCGTAAGGTGGAAAAGCATGTTTATTATCCGTCAGAACCAGCAAGTCGAAGGCTTTAATCCGACCATCGGTGGAATAGCCGCTAATGATATCGACCTGCTCCCGCCGGATAGCTTCGTACATCAGATTCTGATCAATAAGCCGGGGCCGCAGGTGCAGGCCATAGGTTTTTTGCAAGCCCGGATAACCGTCGGCACGACCATAAAATTCGTGCGCAAAACCTGCAATCAACTTATCCTGCCGACCGGGCAACAAATAAAACGCCGACAGAAACGGGACTAAGAACACAAACACCAGCGCCCCAACGCGGAGTTTTTTGGCAGATAAACGCTGCAGGCGGGCCAGTCCAAAATCAAATCCGACGGCCAGTAAAGCGGCTGGAATAGCACCCGCCAGCATCATATTGACATTGCTGAGCGCTATACCACTAAAGATAAATTCGCCCAGGCCACCCGCAGCTACATAAGCCGCCAGTGTTGCCACGCCTACATTAATGACCGTTGCCGTTCGAACACCGGCAAAAATAACGGGCAGGGCCAGCGGCAATTCCACTTTGGTCAGTACCTGGTTCCGGGTCATGCCGACACCCGTTGCAGCTTCCTTTATCAATGGACTCACTTCGGTGATGCCAACGTAGGTATTTCGGATGATGGGCAATAAGGCATAAAGAAACAAGGCTACGAGAGCCGGGCCAACCCCAATGCCGAGCACCGGAATCAGGAAGCCAAGTAAGGCTACACTCGGTACTGTTTGCAACACGCCCGCAACGCCCAACACACCACTTGCCAGCCGGGTTTGGCGAGAGATAAAAATGCCAAGAGGCACGCCGATCAGCAAGGCGACCAACAACGACACGAACGTCAGACCGATGTGCGTGAGCGTCTGTTCCAGCAACTTATCAGCATGATCACGAACAAATGCGAAGAAGTCAGTCATGCAGCCGGTGGGGTTTGTCATCCAGAAAATCGCGCACGAAATCAGTAGCCGGATTGGTCAATAACTCGTCCGGGGGGCCAATTTGAACAATACGTCCCTTGTCCATAAGGGCAATGCGGTCGGCCAATTCCAGCGCTTCATTGACATCGTGCGTTACCAGGACCACCGTCGTTTCACGTAGTTCGCTCAGGCCGAACAGCTCTCGCCGAACGTGTTTTCGGGTAAAGGGATCCAGGGCGCCAAATGGCTCGTCCATCAGTACTACGGGTGGATGGACGGCCAGCGCTCGTGCCAGTCCAACGCGCTGCCGCTGCCCGCCACTCAGCTCAGCCGGATAGCGCATGAGCAGGCTCGTGGGCAGTTGAAGTTTGTCCATCAGTTCACGAATTCGCTCCTGAGTCCGGGCAGTCTCCCAGCCGAGCAGTTTCGGAACGGTGGCAATGGCATCGGCAACCGTGTAGTGGGGAAACAAGCCGCCATCCTGAATCACGTAGCCAATTCGTCGGCGTAACGCAGGGCTGGGCTGCTGCTGAACGTCCAGACCATCGACTTGAATGGAGCCACTTGTGGGTTCAATCAGGCGATTGATCATTTTAAGCGTTGTCGTTTTGCCACACCCACTGGTGCCGAGCAGCACGAGTGTTTCTCCCCGGCCAACCGTAAGCGACACATCCTGAACGGCCGTATGCGAATCAAAACGTTTTGTCAGCTTGCGGACCTCAATCATTCGACAACCTGTACGCCTTTCCAGAAGGCTATCCGGTTTTTGATTTCGCTGGCGGCTGGTTTGGGCTCGGGATAATACCAGGCCGCATCGGTATTGGTTTTGCCATCGACCGTCAGTGAGTAATACGATGCCAGGCCTTTCCAGGGGCAGGTCGAATGCGTTGAACTATCAGTCAGAAACGTAGCGTTGACCGATTCCTTCGGAAAATAATGATTGTTTTCAACAACGACCGTGTCGTTACTTTCGGCGATGGTTTCGCCGTTCCAGATGGCTTTCATGCGTGTAATGCGTTAGGAGTTTATCAATTCTACTACAACCGTATAAGCGAACAACTGGTTTCTATTTCAGTACCTGAACCTCGATCACCGAGTTGTCATACACGCGATGCGTCGCCTTCTGAAAGTCGGCGGCATCAGCTTTATAAATGTTGTCCACGTATTTCTGCGGGTTCCGGTCGATGAGCGGGAACCAGGTACTTTGCACCTGAATCATGACCCGATGCCCTTTTTTGAAGGTGTGAAGAACATCCTGCAACCGAAAGTTCACATCGGTTATTTCGCCCGCCTTAAAGGGTTCCGGCTTCTCGAATGAGTTGCGGAACCGACCCCGCATCGCTTCCGAACGAACCATTTGCTGGTAGTTACCCAGCGTGATGTTTTTGTTGGGCATGTATGGATGATTGGGTTCGTTGGGCGGGTACACATCGATGAGTTTAACAACCCAGTCGGCGTCGGTGCCGGTCGTACTCACTTTCAGTTTGGCCATTATTTCACCGCCCAGCGTCATATCTTCGGTCAGCACATCCGTCTGGAAGGTAAGCACATCCGGCCGACGCCCGGCAAACCGCTGGTCTTCAGACATGTAATTGAAGGGCGTAAAGCCTTGCGTTGTCGTAATGTCTTCAGTGTACGGTACAGGCTTCATTGGGTCGCTGATGAACTCCGAGAATAGGTTATTTGTCGTGTTCATCGTCCGGTTGTTTGCCAGCGTTCCATCCGACATCAGGAAAAATTGCATTTTGGGCGTATCGGCAACCGGCCATTTATCGAACGTTTTCCATTCGTTACGGCCGGTATTGAACAGATACGCTTCGGGCAAACCCGTTTTGCCGTCACCAGCGCCTTTCAGAAAATGGGTAAAGAATTTTGCTTCGATATTCCGCTGGTAGAACGTAGCGATGCTATCGCCAAAATAGATGTTGCTATGCAGGGTATGGCCCGTCTCGCGCGACCAGCGACCATGCCCGAACGGTCCCATAACCAGCGTGTTGTACGTATTGGGATTATTCTTTTCAACCGTTTTGTAGATGTTCAGCGGGCCATATAAATCCTCAGCATCGAACCAGCCGCCTACCGTCATCACAGCGGGCCGGACATTTTTAAGGTGAGGAATGATGCTCCGCTTTTGCCAGAACTCATCATAGTTGGGGTGATTGACCGTTTCCTGCCAGTAAAAATTATCCTTATAATATTTGTCGGCATTCTTGAGCGGCCCCAGGTCATATTGCCATTGAAAGCCATCATTCGAGCCCGTCTTGATCATCTGATCGTTGTACCAGGGCTTCGTGGTCGGCTCAGGATGCTGCACGCCAAACACCGGAAAGGTGAACAGGTAGGCCTGAATGAAAGCGCCATTATGGTGAAAATCGTCGAAGAAAAAGTCGGATACTGGCGCCTGTGGCGAAGCGGCTTTCAGGGCCGGGTGCGCGTTGGGCAATGAGGCCGCCGTATAGAAACCCGGATAACTGATTCCCCACTGTCCTACCCGACCGTTGTTGTTGGGCACATTTTTCAGCAGCCAGTCGATGGTATCATACGTGTCCGAACTCTCATCGATAGCCGTGGTACTTATGGGTACTGAAGCTTTCTTTTTCCCTTTTGCGGCCACGGCTGGTTGTTGATCCGTTACGGTCGGTGTCATATTTGTCCACGTTCCCTCCGACGCCCAGCGGCCCCGAACATCCTGATATACAAAAATGAATTTGTCACGCATGAGGGTTTGGGAGGGGCCAAGCTGTGCCGGATACGCATCGGCGCCATACGGGGCAACGCTGTAACAGGTGCGCTGCATCAGAAACGGATACGTTGTTGTTTTCGACGCATCCTTCGGGACGTAGACAGTTGTATGCAGTTTTGTCCCGTCGCGCATGGGGATTTTGTACTCAGTTTTCTGGTAGTTATCGCGAACGAAACTGCTGGTTGATGTCTGTTGCGCCTGTGCGGAAAGAGTTAACGCAATGACGAGAAAAGCGTAAAGCCAATAGTTCATACGAATCAGCATGTATTGATGGAGTTATGCCGGTAAAGATAGCGATATGCGCAACATGGGCTACCAACAAAAAACGCCTGACCGAAGCAGGCGTTTGACACTAGTTTACGTTGACTGCACAAGCAGCATGATTACAAATCGCAGGCTCTAACATAGACAGGCTTCCCGTCCCGTTCGATGACCAGCGTGTCGTCTTCACCTTTTGCCTTCTCCACTAACCGTTTGTGAGCCAGCCGAAAGCCGTCCATGACCTTTTTGAAATACTTTCCTGTTTGACTGGCGTTTCCATAGCGATTCAACCAAATAATTCCACAACGTCTGACAATGCCCGTTCATATCTTCGATAAATAACATCAATAGGAATGTTATACCCACCCATTGATACTCGTTTCGCTACGAAATCAACGGTCATCGTGGTTTTGCCGCCGGTTCGGCGTTCCGACCGTTTGGCGCGGCCATAATATACAAATTCGGCATCGCGTCAGTCGGTCTCTTCAAGCGTAAAGATATGTTCTACCGCTTTATTAAAAACCCGTGCCAGCTTCAGGGCCAGGATAGCCGAAGGGACGTAGCGCCCCGTTTCAATTGAGTTGATCGTCTGCCGACTGACACCAATGCGGTCGGCGAGCTCAGCCTGCGATAGGTTATGCTCCGCCCGCTCTACTTTCAGTCGGTTTTTCATAAAGCCAGCAAGATGTGGTTATTCCGGTAAATGAGCCATCGAAACCGGATGATGAAGACCAGCAACACTGTGAACATGTTGTAGATCATGACGTTAAAAAAAGCATCATCGTAGACCGTCAAAATAGCGATGGCCAGAATGATGTAATTGGCATAAACGCTCCACTGCAACGCTTCGAGCCGCAACTGACCTATCATTTCATCTTCCACTTTTTCTCTGGAAAAGGCGATTAGCAGCAAACCGGCGATGATACCGATAGCGGCTACTTCATCGGTTAGATCCTGATTATCCATCAAATGCGTTATCGAATTACCAGACGTTATCGTGATCGACTCGCTCAACCAATGTGCCGTTAACCAGCCAATCTTGAAATCAGCATACATAGCCGCCAGCCCAAGGATTGTTGATGGAACGAATACCAGCCAGCCAATGAGCCAGAAACGGTTCGGAAAAAGCCACTTTGTTTTCATGAGCATGTAAAGTTTGTTTGACATTTCAAACGTAAAGCAAATTTACCAATATATCAAATAAGCTTTACATTATTAGCTACAAAAAACAGCAGACTCTAGGGGTAGAGTCTGCTGTGTGAGTGCTATTCAGTTCCTGTCAGTTTTAAGAATTGCATCGGTGACCCGGCTGACTCCACTCAGGCAAGACACTGCTGAGTTCAGGAATCTCCTGCCCCCAAACTCACAATTTAAAAAACCGCTCCATCAGCACCCACTTCTCACCTGGTTTCGCGGTGGGCAGGGCTTGCTGGTAGCTCCACATCAGGGTCTCCCATTTCTGCACAATCGGACTGGCGGCATCGGCAGCGGCTTTGGCCTCGAATGAAAAACTTTCGTCGGTTTCCATGATCATAAACAGCCGATTGCCGGTGCGGTAAAGCTGCATGTCGGTAATACCCGACTCACGGATACTAGCCTCAATTTCAGGCCAGATCTGCAGGTGATGACGCTCGTACTCGGCTATGGATGTCGGGTCGTCTTTAAGGTCGAGGGCGAAACAGTAACGCATCGAATTAAGGAGCTATTCCAGGAGGAATGACTGGCGAATGCAGGTCGTCGACGGTAATCTGATAGCCCCGTGTAGCGTAATACAAAATGTAAGCAAAACAAACCAGAGGTACCAACAGGGCATAGACCGCACCTTTGGCAAAGAGCGCCCCGGCAACCAGCGGCAACAGAGCACCACCCACAATGCTCATGATGACTAGGGACGACGCAATTTTCGACTCCACGCCCAGCCCTTTGGTGGCCAGTGCAAAGATGGTTGGAAACTGAATAGACTGGAAAAAGTATGTAAAGCTTAGGGCAATAACGGCCGTTAAGCCACCGGTTGCCATTGCCAGAACAACCATAGCCACGGCCCCGGCGGCATACATGGCCAGCACGGTATTAGGCCGAATACGCGTCATCAGTGAGGTACCGACGAAGCGGCCAAGCATAAACAGCACAAGCGCAAACGATGCGTGGAAGCCTGCAATCTGCGTCGGCGACATATCCGTTGGCGAACCCGTTACTGAATTGATAAAATTCATATAGCCTTCGGCTAATGCCCAGTGGCCCTCCCGCGAAAAATCAAGTTTAAGATCAACAAAATACCCCCAAAGCGTAGCCTGCGCCCCAACGTTCACAAACTGGGCAATGATACCCAGCGTCAGGTGCCGGTGCCGAAACAGGCTCGTAATGGGAATATTACCGGCCGACTGCTCTTCCTCTTCACCCACTTCAGGCATTTTGGTGACGAAAAACATCACCGTCATCAGGGCGATGATTGTCCCAATAACCAGATACGGGCCCTGTACCGAAAGAGCTTCCTGCACCCGAATGGCCTCCGCCTGTACGGGGGCCATCGCCTTCAGCATATCGGGGGTGTATTCGGTTTTGGAGAAGATAAACAACGCACCAATAATTGGCCCCAGAATGGTACTGATTCCGTTGAACGACTGCGAGAAGTTGAGCCGCCACTCGGCTTTCTGTGGATCGCCAAGCACCGTAACGTAAAGATTGGCGGCTGTTTCCAGAAAGGCAATTCCGCACGCCATAGTAAACAGGGCGAGCAGAAAGAAACTATACACCCGCACTTCGGCCGCCGGATAAAACAGGAATGCCCCGCCCCCATAAAGTAATAGCCCCAATAAGATACCACGCTTGTATCCATACTTGCGCATGACATAGCCAGCGGGTAAAGCCATAAAAAAATAGCCGAGGTAGAATGCAAAATCGACAATACCCGCCTGAAAACGGTTCAGGTCCAGCGCTATTTGAAATTGCTTGATCAGCGACCCGTTCAGGCTATTGGCCAGGCCCCATAGAAAAAACAAACTGGTGACAAGGGCGAAAGCGATACCGTAATTCCCGGTCGAGCCGGATTTAATCTTGGGCGACGTTGTCGAAGTAGGTAAGGGCATTCGAATGGTCAGATTTAGGAAAGGCAGGAAATTAATCAGTAATCGAACGATCCAGGTGTGTATAACCGCCATCGACGTGGATGAGCTGGCCAGTCGTATGGCTCGATTTATCGGACAATAGAAAAGCGACCGCATTAGCGAGTTCCTCGGGGGTAGTCATGCGGTGTTCGAGGGGGATTTTCGAGACAATCTGTTTTAACTTTTCGTCTGGATTAGGCAGCGTTTTGATCCAGCTGGCATAGAGTGGCGTCCAGCTTTCGGCCACCACCACGCAGTTGACACGGATACCGTAGGGGAGCAATTCAACGGCCCATTCGCGGGTCAGCGCATTACGTCCGCCGTTAGCAGCCGCGTAGGCCGAGGTATTTCCCTGGCCCGTTTCGGCTACTTTCGAGCCAATGTTGACAATAGCTCCTTTGGAGGCTTTCAACGCAGGCAGGGCATGATGCGCCATGAGGTAGTAATGCACCAGGTTTTTGTGCAGCGACGCCAGGAACCCTTCATACGACCCATTCTCCAAGCCTACCCCATCGTTCACACCGGCATTATTGACCAGGCCATCGATGCGGCCAAACTGAGCCAGTGTTTGCTCCACCGCCCGTTTGCAATCGTCGGGCTGAGTCAGTTCGGCAACAAACTGATGCACCTGACCACCCGCAGCCCGAATAGCGTCGACGGTTTTCAGGTTATCTTCTTCATTGCGGCCAATAATAACAGGAATGGCCCCTTCGGCGGCCAGCACTGTCGAGATGCCTTCACCAATACCCTTGGCGCCCCCCGTAACAATAATGATTTTATCTTGTAGGTTCAGGTTCATAAACAAACAGTCATTGACTGTCATTAAGTAGTTAACGCCTTTAAACTACTTAATGACAGTCAATGACTAGTTGAGGAGGAAGTAAATTAATATGAATTATAAATCGCTGACGACTTAAGCACTTTATCAGCAGTCTCTCCCAGAAGAATTGTTGTCATCCCGACCGGTCCGCCGGTGCGGCAGGAGGGATGACAACAATAACTTATTCATTATTCACGTCAATTTACGGAACGTACGTTTCCAGCACGGTCATGTCGCCATCGGGAACAAGCGTCACGTTGTCGACCGACGCCGGAATCAGCGCACACTGGCCCATTTTGAGCGGTACGCTATAGCCACCCGGCGCTTCGATGGTGAGCGCGCCGGCCACACAGATTAGGATCACAAACGAGTCGATGTGCGTGTAATCATGCTCCACTTCTTCGTTGAAATTGAGCACGTTAGTAACGAAGTAATCGCTTGTCACCGCATTGACGCTCTCGTTGAGTTTCTTTTCGTACTGCGTTTTGTAGTCGTCGTAATGATGATAATTGATGGCATCAACGGCCAGGTCTGTATGCAGTTCGCGCTTCTGGCCCGTGGTCGCATCGACCCGGTCGAAGTCATAAATCCGGTAGGTCGTATCCGACGTCTGCTGAATTTCGGCGAGCAACAACCCTTTGCCAATGTAATGCACACGACCGGCAGGCAGGAAAAAGACATCGCCAGGCTCGGCGGACTCAATATTCAGCAGATCCTGAATCGTGTTGTCGGCTACGGCTTTAACGTATTCCTCTTTAGTAACTTCCCGATTGAAGCCGGAATTCAGTTTAGCGCCTTCGTCGGCCTGCATGATGTACCACATCTCCGTCTTGCCAAAGCCGCTTTTACGTTCTGCAGCTAATTTATCATCGGGGTGCACCTGAATTGAGAGGTCGTCGTTGGCGTCGATAAATTTCACCAGTAGCGGGAAGCGATTGCCATATTTCTCGTAAACATGATCGCCCACTAATTCACCTTTGTATTGCTCCACTAATTCGTGGAGTGACTTTCCCTGAAGACCGCCTTCTTTAACAACCGAAAGATTCCCGTCGACATCCGACACTTCCCAGGTTTCGCCACAGTTGGGCAACGGCGAAAAATCTTTTCCCAAAATGGTCTTAATCTTCTGGCCACCCCAGATTTTATCTTTAAAAATGGTCTCGAATGTGAGCGGATACAGCATAAGTTGATTGACGATAAATAATATGGTTAACGAATGATTTTAGTCGCTATTCGCGGGCGGAGGCCTTAAATACGCCAATTTCAGCAAGTTGCACCGCTCCGTTGGCATTTGTAATAAACAGGCGCAGTTTGGAAGATGTTACTGCCGGGAAGCGCAGCAAACGTTTGTAGCCCACCGTTGTAAACGATTGAAGGGACTTCCAGTTGCTGCCGTCCCAATACTCGATCCGGCCACTGGCCACCCGCTGCCCATTGGCAATGTTTTCCTGAATGGCTATCCGGTCAAAGGACTGACTACCATTCAACTCAATCGTTAAGGGCTGATTGGCCGATAGTGTAGTGAATGTGCTCAGTTTTTTATCCGTCAGGGAAGGCTGTTTCATGACCAGATTTTGTCTGAATGTTTCGTCCAGAATGCTCCGGAATTCTTTCAGGCTGGCGATGTCTGGCTCCGAGAACAGGCCATCCCGATTGGGCGGTACATTGAGTAACAGCAAACTATTACGCCCGACTGATTGGTAATACAGATCGACCAGATTCTTGCCTGACCGCACTTTTGTGTCTTCGGCCGCGTGATAAAACCAGCCCGGCCGAATGGATACGTCGGTCTCGGCAGGAACCCATTGTTTGCCCGTGGCGTCACCCCGATTCAGGTATTTGGGATCAGCTTTTCCAGGGGCCAGGCCCTCAGTATTGATCGTTGACCAGCAGGTTTCACCCGCATTCCCCGACTCGTTGCCCACCCAGCGAACATCAGGCCCTGCATCAGAGAACATGACTGCGTTGGGTTGTAATTCACGTACCAGCGCCCAATATCCGGCAAAATCGTAGGTCATGTCTTTGGCATTTTCGCCCTTGGCCCCATCGAACCAGACTTCGGAGATCGGCCCATAATTGGTGAGCAATTCGCGGAGCTGGCTTTTGTAATAGTCATTGTACGAAGCTGTTCCGTACCGGGGCTCGTGGCGATCCCAGGGCGAGAGATACACCCCAAACTTCAATCCGAATTCCCGACAGGCATCGGCCACTTCTTTCACCACATCGCCCTTACCGTTCTTCCAGGGACTACTTTTAACGGAATGATCGGTTAGTTTGGATGGCCACAAACAAAACCCGTCGTGGTGTTTTGCCGTAATAATGGCCATTTTGAATCCGGCCTCTTTCAACGCTTTAATCCATTGCCGTGCATCAAGCTTGGTGGGGTTGAAGATCGCGGGACTTTCCGTGCCATCGCCCCACTCCTTATCCGTGTACGTATTGACCGTAAAGTGCAGGAAGGCCGTGGTTTCCAATGGTTGCCAGGCAAGCTGACGGGGTGTCGGCTTGGGTATAGCACCGGGCTGGGCATATCCCAGCAATGAACCCAGCAAACTGATAATGAGTAGCCCCTTATGGCCTATTTGCTTCATGGTAATGAGATTGACGGTATTTTGGGACTGTCTTATAAAGTTATAAGTTAGATTAATTACACAACTCGCTCCAGCATCTGAATGTACCCACTTACGCCTTCTTCTATTTCGCGCAGGTAAATGAACTCATCGGCCGAGTGCGACCGGGCGGAGTGCCCCGGCCCACACTTGAGCGACGGGCAGTTTAGTACGGCCTGATCCGATGTGGTGGGCGATCCATATGTATGACGACCCAACGCAATACCCGCCTGAACGATGGGGTGTTCGGCAGGAATCGACGACGGTTTGAGCCGGATGGAACGGGGCTTCACCTCCGACTGAATATTTGCCCGGATCGTTTCGATCACCTCTTCGAGCGTATATTGCTCCGTCACACGCACATCGATTGTGAAGGTGCAGGTGTCCGGTACTACATTGTGCTGTGTACCGGCATTGATGATCGTAACCGATAATTTAATGGGTCCCAACGTTGGCGAAACCTTCGGAAACTGGTACGTTGTGAGCCAGTTGATGTCCTGAACAGCTTTGTAAATAGCATTATCGCCTTCGTCGCGGGCGGCATGGCCGCTTACGCCTGTGGCGGTACAATCGAGCACCAGCAACCCTTTTTCGGCTATGGCCAGTTGCATTTCGGTGGGTTCACCCACAATGGCAAAACTAAAATCAGGGAGTTTGGGCAACAGCAGTTCAAGTCCATCGCGGCCCGATACTTCTTCTTCCGCCGTAGCCGCCATCACTATATTATAAGCCATGTCGGGCCGGTCATAAAAATAGGCGAAGGTAGCCAGCAGCGAGACTAGGCAGCCTCCGGCATCGTTACTCCCAAGGCCAAACAATTTACCGTCGCGCTCTAGTGGTTCAAACGGGTCGAGCGTCCATGACTTATTTGGTTTGACCGTATCGTGGTGCGAGTTGAGCAACAACGTGGGTTTAGCCGAATCAAAATAGCGATTCTGCGCCCAGACATTGTTTTTCAGCCGCTGACAGGGAATCTGCTTTTGCTCGAAAAATGCTTCGATCACCGCAGCCGTCTGTTCTTCTTCCCGACTGAATGATTGAATCGCAATCAGGCGTTTGAGCAAGGCAAGCGCTTCATCGGCGAGCTTCGTTTGTGCCGGGGGCGTGTCTGTAAGTTGGGTCATAAAAAAAGCGTTGGCCGCTCAAAGATACAGCCAACGCAATAAAGTCGTTCTTATGCTCCTGTTATCTATTTATTGCAATGTAGCGACCTTCGTCACCTGAATAGATGGATTGAGCGCCCGTGAAATTACGCACATTTTGGCGGCATCCTCGGCAATCTGATCAAACTGTTCAGCCGACATGTTGGGCACTTTACCTGTAATCTGCAATTCGATGGCGGTGATTGTCAGCGTGTCAGTATCCAGCGTGAGCGTTGCGTTCACCGTCAATTCATCGGGCGTAAAGCCAGTCTGGCCCATGGTTGCGCTAACGGCCATGCCATAGCAACCAGCATGTGCAGCGGCCAGCAGTTCTTCGGGATTGGTACCTGCTTTGCCGTCTTCGCTTACGAGTCGGGTTTTGAATGAATACGGGGTGTTACTCAATACCCCACTGAAGGAAGAGATGGCTCCGGTTCCGTCCTGTAAACCACCTTTCCAGATGGCAGATGCTCTGCGTTTTAACATGGCCGTGTAGTGAATGTTCGTTTGTGGCATTCGGTTATCTAACCCAGAAACACTGGTGAGGGTTTGCTGGTAACAAACTCTTCACATACCCGTTCAGGCCAAACGGACCATCGGCCTGTAAAAGGCAATCACCCTTCGTAGAACTTCACGTTCTTCTCCCGTAAAAAAGCTTTGATTACATCGACGTGTACGCACTGACCTACGTTCAGAAACGGGTAGTTTGACACACGGCTTTTACGGCCGTTGACGAGGACTTCCTGGTCTTCAATATCGAAGCCCAGATGGAGGTGGCGTGTAGCCGATTGCATTCCATAGATCAGGCCGTTTGTGTCAAACAAAGGCCCCCCGCTTTGACCCCGAAGGCCGGGCGTGCTCAGTTCAATGCCGGTAACCGCGTTATTATCACCCGAGAGCCGGGTAACGATGCCATCGATGGGAAAGCTGGGCGAAACAATACGCCCGGTGGTTGTCCACTCAATATCGTCGACGGCCGGGTTGTAGCGAAAGTTGGTAAACTCGGGAAAGGGATAGCCTAAGCGGCACAAGCTCCGACCCGGTTTTATACGGCTGGTATCGCCCAAAAAAACAGCGTGTGAGCGATACAACAAACGATTGTACCCTTCAAAACGCAACAGCGCAAGGTCCTGGGTTGGGTGGTGATCGATACTCAGTTTTTCGAACTGGTCAACGCAGTTCACAAAATTATTCCGGACCCGAATAATGGTATCGGCACTGAGTTTAAACTTCGTTTCTAACTGGCTAATTAAGTGAGCCGCATTCTTTTCCCGTAAGGCCTCCCGGCGGGCCCCCTGAAACTCGCGGTAGTTGTGGTAAATGGGATCGCTCTGCCTGATCAATTCAGCAACATGCTTACAGGTAATGGCGCATCCGTGTTCGTTTATAAAAAACAGCGTCGCTGTTCCGGGAACAATCTCATTGTGGCCATACAGCCGGACAATGGAATGCATAGGCTGGGTAAACAGATTAACGCGTTCAATGGCGTCAACAAACATAAAATGATCGTAGTAGGTAAACCGCGCTGGCGGTAAGTGAGCACGCAAGTTAACGAATCCCGGCTCACTTACCGTGCCAGACCTTCGGTAGACTGCCTTACTTTTTAGGCGTCACCTTCACTTCGGCTGGCACAACCGCGCCCCGGTCTGCGCTATCAGGTGGTGCTTGCTGAGGAGCGTCTACCGTATTGTTCGTTGTATCGCCCTGACGCCCAAACACGGAGCTATCGCTGGCGGCCGTTGTGTTGGACGTACTGCTTTCATTGTTTTCCGTTTTTTTGCTGGAACAGTTCCCGAGTGTCAGGCTGGTGCCAACAATGAAGGCCATGCATAGCCAGGACCGAACGGATTGAATGCGATTAGAAATCATAGTTTTTCAAACGTTAGAGAGTTAATAAAAAGGCTTGCCTGTCATGTAGTAAAACTTAAGTTTTACCAATCGCACAGCAGCCGCCGGCCATCGGCAGTACCACATTCGCTTCGTATCTATTATTTCTTTGTGTCCGATGAATCGCGGATACCTAGTGGGCCCGAAGCTGTCGAGTCATCTGTTTGACCATGAGCATCCTGAACACTTTGTTTTGTGGCCGCCGAAGTATCTTCGACCGCATTAGGTTCAACGCGTGAGGTAGAGTCGGTGCTAACACCGTCGATACTGTTCTCATTTTCACCACACTTCTGAATGAGCAGGGCCAGCACCAGCACCGCAATGGCAATCATGGCCCAGCGGAGCCAACGCACGTTTTCCTGTCGCCGGTCGCCATCTGTGCTCTTCGGTATGTTCGGGTTGACAGGCGTACCACTGAAATTATCAGCGCCCTGAACTTGGGTTTGCGGTCCGGCAGGCGTCACTAGTTCATCGAATCCCAGGAGGCTGCTAATTCCATCCAGACCTGTGGGCAAGGCCTGCCGGAATTCGGTTGCCTGACCGAGTAACAGCGTCTTCAGACTGTCGGCGGTGAGGCCCTTTTCCTGCTCCTGCCGACCCAGAATTCCCATTAATACCGACCCGGCCAAACCGAGTATAGTCCTGACCGACTGTGGTTTTGCGCCACTATACACACTGAGTAGCTCAGTTGTACGGGTCAGCTTATCCCCAAAGATTTGATCAATAAAACCGGCATCAGCCGTGGTGGCTTCAGTAATTGACTGCGTTGAGTCAATCACCTGACTTACATCGAAGGGTGTTCTGGAGTAGTCGCCTTTATCTAATGAACTGACCATTGTTGATGCACCACCCGATGCCTGTACACGCCGGGTCAATCCGCCCAGCAGGATTGGCAATGCACCGTTAATAGCTTTCAGTGTATTCGCCGACGATTCATTTAGCACACCACTAATCTGGTCAACTACCGCGGGCGTAAACTGGTCTTTGATGTAAGGTAATAAGCGAACGGCCATAAGTTTTTCATGAGTTGAGATACATAAAACTGACCATTCGCCCGAATGTTCGTTTTTGAGCAGCGTAGTTATGAAATGAACGCACAAAAAATCGGGGTTATAAAGTTGTAAAGCAATTGCCTTCATAGAAAGCACTTTACGACGTTATAACCCCGCTTTTTTATCTGTAGCTTTTTATAACTGCGGAATACGCAGAACCTGATCCGGATAGATCAAGTCGGGATCTTTCAGCATTGGCTTGTTGGCTTCGAAAATAATACCGTATTTCATTGGGTCACCATATACTTCTTTGGCAATTTTCGACAACGAGTCGCCTGACTTTACGGTATAGAATTTTCCTTCTGGCGCTGGCTGATCAACAGACAACTGGTTATCGACGGCCGATACGCCTTCTACGTTACCTACGGCCAGCGCGATTTTCTCAGCATCTTCCTGCGACTTAACCGAGCCCGTTATGGTAACCGTATCGCCTTTTGTTTTTACAGTTAAACTGTTATAGGCCAGGCCTAGTTGCTTAACGTGATCGAGCAGTGCCTGAGCGCGTATTGGCTCGACAGCTTCTGCCTGAGCTGGCGCAGGAGCCACGGCGTCGTTGTGAAAAATTTTCTCGCCTACACCTTTGAAAAATGATAAAAGACCCATCTGTTTACTATGGTTTTAATGAAACAAGTACGAAATGGCCAGCAATTAAGCGAACTCATTTGTGACAAACAACTACCGGGGCGTAAGCTTTGTTTAAAATTAAATATACTTAATCCCCGGAGTTTTATGAGAATAACAGCATTTGTATATGCATAAACTAGTTACTTTTGCGTTCTTTTTTTACAAGTTTATCTTTATTTCTTACTATCAATAACATATTCGAATGCAACTAAAAAACAGGTTTCGGTGGGGGCTGATGCTGTCTATGTTTGCAGGCATAAACGCTTGTACCAACAATGACATTGACCCAAACGCTGGCAGTGGCGTGGCACCAACAAAAGGGAGTGCCGACTTTACCAAGTATGTAGCCGTAGGTAATTCATTAACAGCCGGTTACGCTGATGGCGGACTTTATCGGGAGAGCCAGCTCAACTCGTATCCCAGCATTTTAGCGACTCAATTCGCCACGGTGGGTGGTGGTAGCTTTGTGCAGCCTTTGTTTACCGAAGCTCAGCTAAATGGCACAGGCTATCTAAGGCTGAAAAAATTGCCAGCCAGCGCTACAGGTTTACCTACTCTTGATACGGCAAAAACTCAACTAGCCGTAAGAGGACTATCAACGGCCGGGACACCCTTGTATACCAAGTTTACAGATGCTAACCAGAATTTAGGGGTTCCGGGTATTCGGATGTCTGATATACTTAACCCAAATTATGGGTCGCTTAATCCCTATCTTGAGCGATTAGTGTCCACGCCAACCGCCACAACGTACTTCCAGTATATGAGCGATAACCTCAACGGCGCTACGTTCTTTACATGCTGGCTTGGTAATAATGATGCACTCGGGTATGCTACATCGGGGGGAGACACGCCCCTGACACCTACGGCCCTGTTTACAACGAACTTTACGGCTGCCATGAATAAGTTGACCGAGGGCAATCGTAAGGGCGTGGTCATTGGCATTCCTTCTATTACGATAACCCCCTATTTTACTACGGTCACGGCGCAAGTAAACACGTTGCTAAAGGCACAAGGTATTCCTGGCCTGGCAATCCGTTCCAAGTCAGCGCCTGGCGGAGTTCGGCTTTCCGGAACTGGCGATTATTTTTTGCTCTCAATAGCTTCTGTTTTTAATAGTTTTATTGCCCAAGGAGTAGGGCTAAGTGCTGCCAATCCTATACCAGATCAGTATGTATTAGATGCCAGTGAAGTAGCTACGCTGAACGCCAGTATTAATACTTACAATGGCATTATGAAAACGCAGGCCGATGCCAAAGGCATTGCGTACGTTGATCCGAATGCCGTTTTGAACCAGGTAGCGGCCACCGGAGGTCTTACCCAAAATGGCATCAACTACACGGCCAGCTTTATTCAGGGTGGCGTGTTTAGCCTGGATGGCATTCACCTGACACCAGCCGGTTATGCGCTGATGGCTAATGAAATCATTAAACAAATTAATGCGAAATATACGGCCACCATACCAACGGTCAACCCAGCCAACTATCGTCGTGTACTTCTGCAACAATAATCGTTCATTCATGAAAGTAAGTCAACTATCAATAGCTGCGCTGTTTCTGATCAGCATGTCGACAGCCATGGCCCAGACTCGCCCGTTCGAATTTGGTATTAAAGGAGGAGCCACCTTCACGCACGGATTCACCAAAGTTCCGGCACAAGCCGTAGGTAGTGTTCAGGTACCTAATCTGGAAAATAAGAACAATGGGATCGGGTACGGTTATTCGGGTGGATTGTGGGCTCGGAAAAACTTCAACACGTTTTTCATTCAGGCCGAGGTTACCTACAACCGATTTGTGCTGAAGCAAAAAACGGCAGTTACTCTGGATGTAAATGCAAACCCAGCCCTGGCCAATGCATTGCCGATTACAGTACAGCCCGGCCTGATCAACGCCAGCCTGAATGCAACGTCAGAGTCTGTTCTGGAAGCGGTTGATGTACCCGTTTTATTTGGTAAGCGCTGGATGGGCGGAAAGTTGCGCGGCTACGCTGGCCCCAACTTTATTTTTGTGCAGAAAGCCACTCTCGACCGGACGACATCGGGCGTTCTCAACGCAAACTCAACTGTGAATTTTCCACAAACAACCATTCCGGCGTCAAGCGCAAGCACAAATTTGCTTAACAAATACGAAGCTCAGAATCTGGAAGTGAAGGATTTCACGTATGCCGTTGAACTTGGTGTTGGCTACTCGCCAATTCCATTGCTGGATGTTGATCTTCGGTATGCCGTTCCTGTGGGTGGTGTTTATAAAGACTCTAACATTACGGGCTTCCTGGGCATCGCTACCGTTACCCTCGGCTTCAAAGTATTCTAAGTAAATTTATTTTAGTTGCATAGCGTAAAAAGAGAGTGGCTGACGCATTATCCTTGCGTCAGCCACTCTCTTTTTAAACCATCTGTTTATGATAGCCTAAGCTATTTGTATTTGAGTACTTACTTACGATTTCCTCACTCAGCTATTAACGAAAATCCGGCACCCGCCGGTTGCAGTTTATAGCGCATCATCTGGTAGCCACCAGACGGTTCGGCATTTGCATCGCCGGGCTGATAGATAGGGAACTTACGACAGAGAATGTCCTGCTCCACCCACAAGCTATCGTGGCCCATATACCCTTGCGGCATCGTGTTGCGCCAGTTGGCAGGCGTAATATCGGCCTTGCGCTCCGGCAAAAACTGCCAGCCATAGACACGGCCAAATGAACCGCTGCCATCGCTGGTGCTGTAGACGTATAATTCAGGAAAGCGATTATTATCCAGATCAGCTACTTCCGCACCCGTCACCGCCCCATCGACACGGACCTGGAAGTTGGTCAATAGCAGTTCGCCACGATAAGCCTTGACCTGTACCTCACGTACACGCCCAGTATCTGCGGCCGTTACAGTGAATGTGTATACGTTGAACCGTAATGCTTTATTGAACAGGCTTTCGACTGAGGCCGCTTGTTGATAGGCCATTGTGGAAAGGACACCTTGTCGCTTACCTTGAGCAGCCCCGACAAGCCATATCATGCCTACTAAAAGACAGCATATCCTCCCAACCATTGACTCCGTTTACTTAATGTGTTATCAAACAACGACATGGAGTCAAAAAAAGTTGATATACTTACGGTTCCAGAAATAATTCTCCGATTGATGTCAGTTTCAACAAGGTCGGTAACACCTGCATCCCTTTAGGTGTCAATTTATATTCGACACGGGGCGGCACCTCGCTATATGACTTTTTTTCAATAACTCCCAGACTCACCAGAACCTTAAGTTCTTGAATTAAAACCTTCTCACTTACTTCAGGAATCATCCGACGTAATTCACCATAACGTCGGGCTTCAGTACCTACCTGATAAATTATGTACAGCCTCCATTTTCCGCATATGATGTCCAATGTTTTCTGAAGAGCTATATGCTTAGGGTCAATAGATTTTCGGTTCTTAACAGAGTCGTTCATGGGAAAAAAGCTACTAACCTTTTGGTTCGTAACTCACTGACTAAAAGAGAGTTATATCAACACTAGCAAATATATAAATTTGTAATAAATCTCATGCATGGCCTCTTTTTCACGGATTGTTTTTAAAAAAATATTTTCGTTAACTACCTATCAATCAACAAAAAATATTTTTTAAAAAACTAAATTAATATAGTCATTTTTTACCCCTCCCGATCAGTATAAGCTCAAAAGAGAATCGTAACGGTTCAAAATGAATTATTTAGTTACTGGCCGTAGTTAAAACCCAGGGATAAATCATTGAGCGTTTATACTCACAAAATTGTTAGGAAACGGCCAGCTCGGCCAGTTAGGTATTTAAGCAGAAAAAGAAGACATCGTTTTCCTGGCTTACCTTTGTTGCCTTACTGATTTTGCGTTGAAAACTTTACTTGTTATAGCCGGTCCGACGGCGGTGGGGAAAACCGCCTTGTGTGTTCAACTGGCCAAAGCGCTGAAAACTGATGTGATTTCTGCTGACTCCCGCCAACTGTATCGTGAGCTAAGTATTGGCACGGCCAAGCCAACGCTTGAAGAAATGGATGGGGTCAGCCATCATTTCGTTGACTCACACTCCATCTTGGATCCAGTCAATGCCGGACGATATGAACGGGAGTGTCTGGCCCTGCTCGATGAACTATTTAAAACAAAAGAGGTCGTGATTTTATCAGGTGGGACGGGTCTTTATATCAATGCCGTTTGTTTCGGTCTGGATGATATGCCAGCCGTTGACCCTTCCCTGCGCGAACGCTTATTTGCGCGGCTTCAACAGGAAGGATTAGAGAAACTACAGTCTGAACTGCGCTTATTGGACCCGGTCTATGCCCAGACGGCCGATTTACAGAATCCGGTTCGGGTAACGCGGGCTCTGGAAGTATGCCTGTCTACGGGAGAGCCCTACTCGTCTTTTCGTCGACGAAATACCACCGAGCGGCCTTTTCGTTCGGTGCTGATTGCCCTAGAACGCCCGCGTGATGAACTGTATACGCGTATCGACGGCCGCATGGACACTATGCTAAAGGCAGGCTTGGTTGATGAAGTCCGTTCGCTTCTCCCCTACCGTCAACTGGCGGCTTTACAAACGGTTGGCTATCAAGAAGTTTTTCCTTACTTGGACGGACTTTATGACTATGAGGAAATGGTTCGTTTGTTAAAGCGCAACTCAAGACGGTACGCCAAACGACAACTTACCTGGTTCAGAAACCAGGGCAAGTATAAATGGGTAAGCCCGGAAGACCTGATAAAATACAGGATGTATGATGTATGATATAGCTTCGCTATTATGTCGTCTATCATACATCCTGTATCATACATTTTTCTTACTGCGCCCGGTAGGCCAACATGCCGCCAATAACGTTCCGAACGTTATTGAACCCGTTTTCCTCCAGAATTTGCTGCGCCATAGCACTACGTTTGCCTGACCGGCAATGGACGATCACTTCCTCGTCCTGCAAGCCATCGAGTTCGTCTAATTGATGCGGCAGGTCGCCAAGAGGAATTAAGGTGGCCCCGATGTTATCCGCTTCATATTCGTTGGGTTCGCGAACATCGAACAAATTCAGTTTCTCGCCCTTATCGAGCCGCTCTTTCAATTCCTGTACGGTAATATCCATGGTTAATGAGTAATTGTAATAAAGCGACAGGTTCATTCATGCAATGGACTATTCTCGGTGCTGTTCGCACCAGCCAGTTACAACGAACTAATTTATCACTTCGTTAGTGTTGAACAATCAATTTTTGTACGGCCGACCGTTTATCCGCGAAAAGACGGATTAAATATAAACCATCGGGCAGGTAACTCAAATCTAACGTTTGCTGCCCGCGACTTGGTTCAAGGGTAAGCAATACCCGACCCGTGGTGCTTATCACATCCAACTGGGTTACGTGTGGGTCATCCCACCGGATGAAACCCGTGGTTGGATTCGGGTAGGTACGCAACAGTGCCAGAGGTTCGGGCTCCGGAACAGCCGTCACAATGGTATCGGGTTTGGCCCCCATAATAGGTCGTAGCATAAATGCTCCTTGTACATTCAGAGAGGCCGTTGTTAAATTCTGATCCCAGTTACTGCCCGCATTGTAGAAGATTTGCGATCCAAACGGGCTATTTTTATCGAACCCCAGGCGCAGAAACGTCGTGTCGCTACTACTAATCTGCTGATAACCAACATAAAACGTATCTTTTACAGAAACGCTTTTTGTAAATTTAAACTCAACAAACCCGTTCCGAGATGTCGGATACTGCGTGGTGAATGCCTGCTGATAAATCGCGGTACCGGGTCGGCCAGCCCGGTTACTGTAGACGTTGATGACGAAAGACTGACCCGTTTGATTGGTTGTAAAGGGCACAATACACGCCCGGACACCGCCAATCGCATCGGGTTTATTGAGGATAAACCGAACCGCAATTTGCTCCCGCTGCCTGATTTGCTGGGCATATTCCCAGGTACCATCGTCGTAAGCATAATAGTCGTCCAGAGCAGCTACCGCCGAAATCGTATCGTTCCGCCGAAGGTTTATGCCGGGAATGGACGGATTTTGATCATCCGTAGTGAGCAGGTCAATCTTGTAGCGTAATAAGGCTCTGGTGGCTGAGCCAAACCCGGAAACAGGCGCAGGCTTTGCGGCTTTGCGCTGTGAACTGAGCGATGGGATCAGCATCGAACTGGTCTGTGGATCGTCCTGCACGATACGCCCCGACACCTCATCCCGTATGATGAAATCGAAGGTGGTGAAGTTGAAATTGTTAAACAGATTGTTGATATCTGTCCTAACCGAATCGGCCATCTCGCCAGCCGGATTAACGACATATTGCGAGAGCGGCATGGCCGTATAGCGCCTTAGCAGCGGGGTAAGCGCCTGCCTGACCGCTACATCTTTCACAAATCGATCATTAACCGAGCGCCCCCGGTTCAGGTAAATATAATCAACATTCCAGGTATCAAACGGCCCGGATTCGCGCCCAAATGAACGAAACCGAAAGGCAAATCCAGCATGAAAAAAGGCGGCACTCCGAACTGGCACAAATACCTGAAAAAAGTTATTGTTAACGGTTCCTCCCACCTTGGCCCAAACCGTTTGCCAGGTTCCCGTGCGATCCAGAAACTGAACGGTGAGCGAATCGCCTGCCAGCCGGCTTAATGAATCGCCGGGATCAGGCAGTTCGCCCTGCCCTTTAGCTTGCCAGTAAAAACTCAAATAAACAGAATCCGCAGCCGACAAGCCCGCCAGACTGATTGGCAATGAGGCTAACGTATCGGTGTATCCCTGCGCCAGCGGATTGTTCTGCACATAAGGCCGCCCATTCGCCTGTAAACCGTCAAACGACGCAACGTTGATGGTAGGTTGGCCAATCGCCATGGTGTTGTTGATGTACACGCCACTGCCTGGCTGCCAAAGAGCTGGATCGGGCTGGTCGAGGCCGGGGCGGCCACTAGCTGTCGAAAAATCGTCGAAGAACGGGAGTTGCAATGGCGTTTGGGCATTCCCGATCAGGTAAGATAAACTAAAAAACAGCAGCAAAAAGCCGCGCAGACAACGTCCGGCAAACGGGTTAAGCGACTGACAAACTAAAGCAATTCTCATCGGGTATCAGGGCCGGAAACGGGTTTATTGGTCGGGCTCAATGGGCCCCACGATCCACAAATCCATTGTTTCGCCAACGCGGATGCGTTCGCCAGACCGGGCTTCGGGTCGCTGCCGGACCACAGTGCCGACTTCCTTCTCAGGATCTTCAACGGAAATTTTCGTGCCAACTTTTAAATTTGATCCACGAATGGCCGCTTCGGCTTCATCGAGAGGCAATCCTACAACGTTTGGAATCTCAAACATCGTACTTCCCAGTCCATCACCAACTTCAAGGTCTATTTGAGCACCCTTCGGAATGGGCGTCCCGGCTGTAATTTCCTTGCCATTGTACAACTGCCGCAGTACTGAGTTTTTGGCTACATCGGGCACATAAATGGGTGGCCCACTTACCAGATCCAGCGACTTTAGATTTAACTGCGCACTCCGAAGCGTTAGACTAACCAGATTGGGCATCTGCACCATCGGAGCCACCCGTTTCGTAATCGTCACATAGATTTTACGGCCCTCTTTCACTTTAGAGTTTGCCCGTGGATACTGCTGAATAACCGTTAATGGCTGCGCACCAGACACAAATGTACAATCGCTTACCTCATAACGCAGGTCGCGATCGTCGAGCAGATTCTGCATCTCATCCAAGCTCAGGCGCGTCACATCGGGCACCGTAATGGTCTGCCCGTGATTGGTCGTAAAAGGCAGATAAACAAAGAAAAAAGCCAGAAAAAAGGCCGCCAGCAGGGCTATAATAATGCCAATATGAATCAGCAGGTCAAAAAAGGAGCGGGTGCTGATTTTAGCCATTCGGGAGTGGTGATTAGTGGCGTTTTACTGGCGCCACTCTGTTCAGTTGGTTTACTCGTTTCACAAAAGTAGCAGAATCCACAACGGGCTACCGATAGCCCGCAAACATTTTTTTCAGGTATTTACCCACAATATCGAACTCCAGATTGACAACATCGCCAGCCTTTAGATTCCGGAAATTGGTATGCTCGTACGTATACGGGATAATGGCCACCCGAAACCGATCCGCTTCTGAATTAAAAACGGTTAAACTAACGCCATTGATACAAATAGACCCTTTTTCGACCGTTACGTTCTGATTTGCCGGTTCATTGCCTAGTTCGTACTGAAAGTCGAATAACCAGCTCCCATCCACATCCTGTACGTTGGTACAGATACCGATTTGATCGACGTGTCCCTGCACAATGTGCCCATCGAAACGGCCATTGGCGGGCATACACCGCTCCAGGTTGACCCAACTGCCCGTGGCAAGCTTACCCAGATTCGTTTTTTTCAAGGTCTCATCGATGGCCGTTACCGTATAGCTTCCATCGGCGATGCTGGTAACGGTCAGGCAAACGCCATTATGACTGACACTCTGGTCAATTTTCAGTTCGGGGGCCAGCGCCGACTCAATACGAAATGTCAGATTAGTACCTTCTGCTTCAATACCCGATACAACACCGGCGGATTCAACAATACCTGTAAACATAAAAAGACGACTTACGAATCACTTACAATTTCTTACTTACTATGAACAGCGAACTGCCAAAGGGGGTTCGCGGTAAAATCGCCCGCTCAGTCCGGACAGCCTGGTAGAGTGTTTCATTGATCCAGTGACTTGGCAGATACACATCTGATTGGGCTTTATCAGAAGAATGCCAGCCTAATGCCAGTTGCAAACGCTGCCACTGCCGAATCAGCAGAATCAGCGGAGACAAAACGAAACTCCAGTAGGTAGCCGACTGAATAGACAGGCCATGTTGAGGCAATAGGCACTCAAAATCGGCTCGAACAAATCGCCGGATAATGCCAACCGCTACATCATGCTCTCCGCGAAAGAGATCGAATGCGTTGTTATTGCATACCAAAACGCCACCCGGTTTCAGTCGATCAGACAGGGCAGTTACCAAAAGGGGCAGATCGGCTTCTGTAAAATAACAGAACACGTCATTACACACGATAATGTCGTATTGCACAGCGGGCTCAAAACCAGCCAGATCCTTCAGGTTGACCAGTGTAACCGGAAGTTCGCGCTGCTGGCAGAACGCCACCGCATCGGCCGAGCCATCGAGTCCTCTCAGATTCGTATAGCCCCGCCGACGTAGAAAATCCAGCAAGCCACCCGTACCGCATCCGGCGTCCAGAATGGCCATATCCCGGCGCTGGCCAAACTGTTGTTGCAGGGCCGTGTCTACACGCTCATGCAAACTACGGTACCACCACAGTTGCCCCTCCAGCCGAAACATTTTCTCGTATTCTTCCGTACGACCGATCATAATTGTGAAAGAGCGAAAGAGTGAATGAGCGAAAGAGTGTCCCGTTGAACCGCTCTTTCGCTCATTCACTCTTTCGTTCATTAAGTCTTTCGCTCTTTTTGATTACATACGCCGGCAAACCACTATGTGCCATGAATAACTTACCCAAATATTCTCCTAACACCCCCAAAAAGAGCAGTTGAATACCTATGCCTGTCAGGATGGCCCAGGCAACAAGCCCCCAGCCCGTCATGGTTGTGCCATTGAGTAGCCAGCTTATCAGAAAAAGCACACCGCTCAGGAAGCCCAGCCCGAACAAGACAGCACCCAATACCGTAAACAGACGAATAGGCCATAGCGAGTAGCCGATAAATACGTTCAGAAATAGCGAGATTAACTTACGAATGGTATAATTCGAACGCCCCTCCAGGCGCGTATTGTGAGGTACTTCCACGCTGCTTACGTTACGTGTTGTCCGAAAAATCAACCCGTCGATATAAGGATACGGTCCCTGATACCGAATAATTTCGCGCACAACCTCCTGCCGAATCAGCTTGAAACTTGACAGATAAATATCCCGTGGTTTATCGATTGAATATGTCGTTAAAGTATTGACCAGCCAGCTGCCCAGATTTCGAAACCAGTGATGCTGCTTTTGTGCATAGCGGCTATAAACAACATCGTATTGCCCTACTTCGGCTGTTTCAACGAGCGTCAGAATGGATTCGGGTGGGTTTTGAAAATCGTCGTCAATAATGACAACATACTCGCCTTTGGTATGGGTAAGCCCGCATAACACCGCGTTGAATTCACCGAAGTTCCGGCGTAGCGAGATGAACTGCACATTATCAAAACGATCTTCCAACTCCTGGCATACCGCTTCCGAACGGTCGCGACTCCCATCGTTAACCAGTATGATCTCGACTCGTCTCCCACTCAGACACGTTTGCAGACGGTTGACCAGTGGCGCTATCGTGCGCTCACTGTTATAAACCGGGATAACGACAGACAGGTGCATGGGTAATGAGTGAAAGAGTTAATGAGCGAAAAAGTATGACTTGGAAATTAACCTTTCGCTCATTCAGTCATTTGCTTTTTCGCTCATTGAATTGATCGTCTCAATGATATACTCCACATCATCATCCGTCAGTGCTGGATTGAGCGGTAAACTGACTACTTCCCGATGCAACTGTTCAGCAAGCGGAAACGACAGATGAGCATAAGCTGAGTAGGCCCGTTGCCGATGGGGCGGAATTGGATAATGTGTATCGGTACCGATTCCCCGTTCGTGGAGATAAGTACGAAACTTATCACGCTGTGAATGCCTAATGACAAACAGATGCCAGGCATCCTGCGCCAGTTGATTCGCGGGGGGGAGCTTTACAGCAGGGTTTTTCAGACCATTCAAATACCGTTCAGCTATCGTGCGTCGGCGGGCGTTATTCTGATCAAGCAAAGGTAATTTCACCGATAAGATGGCCGCCTGAAGTTCATCCAGACGACTGTTTACGCCCAGGTAGTCATTGACATACTTTTGGCTGGAGCCATAATTTCGCAGTGCCTGAATGCGTTCGGCCAGGGCATCGTCATTGGTAGTGATGGCGCCGGCATCGCCCAGAGCGCCAAGATTTTTACTAGGATAAAAACTCCAGCCTGCCGCATCGCCAAGATTACCAGCTCGCCGGTTCGCCCTATTTCCTTCATAAGTAGCCCCATGCGCCTGAGCCGCATCTTCCAGCACGTTTAAGCCATACCGTTCTGCCAGCGTATTGATGGGTGTCATATCGCAGCAGCGACCATATAAATGAACGGGTAAGATAGCCTTCGTTCTGGGCGTTATGGCAAGTTCTATTCGGGACGGGTCGAGCAGGTAGGTCAGCGGATCGGGTTCAACAAAAACGGGCACCAGGCCAGCCAGCGTGATACTCAGCACCGATGCGATATACGCATTGGAGGCAACAATCACTTCGCTATTGGCGGGAAAAGCCCAGGCCTTCAGGACCAGTGTCAGCGCATCGAGTCCGTTGGCAACGCCAATGCAGTGGCGTGTCTGGCAGTACGCGGCAAACTGTTGTTCAAATGCCTCTACTTCCCGCCCTAAAATATACCAGCCTGAATTTGCCACCCGCTCCATTGCCTGCTGAATGGTTACCTGGTATGGCTCATTAACCCGTTTCAGATCTAAAAACGGAATCATTCCGAGTCAGCCATAAGCACCCGATCCACATAGTTACCATTCGGATAGGGTTCGTATATGTAATCGTTTTTGTCGTATAATTCATTCGATATGACAAGCAGAATGGCATCGTCGGAAAAGGAATCCATAATGTGCCAATCCTCGGGTTGCAGCACCAGACATTGCCGCGGGTTTGTCAACAGAAAGGTGTCTTCCTGTGTTCCATTATTATTATATACACGGCAACTGCCACTCAGGCAAACGAGTGCCTGCCAGGTGCGGTGATGCCGATGGCCTGCCCGGGCAGTGTGCCCAGCTTCATAAATATAAAAGACGCGTTGAATAACACCCGGAATAATTCCTTCAAAAACAGTTAAGTTTCCGGTATTGGATTCAAATGTTTTCAATTCATAGAGTTTGGCCATTCTAAGCGTAAATTTTAGATTTGAAAAAGGAAGTATTCATTTAAGGCTTTAAATATATCAAAAAACTATACAAAGCAAATGTAACGCAATCAACAAAGCTGAGTACAATTACTCAAAATCTCTTGGCTGCCAGTCACCATTAGAATACTTAATTTTAGTTAAAGTCAATTTATGATCATTTGGTTATGTTAAGAAATAAATTTTTTCTTACAGGGTTATTTTTACTCACGTTAATAGTGTTGTATTTCACCTTTTTTGATGGTGGCAACATGACCTCCGCGAGTGGTTTAGAGGCAACGGTTAAGCCAGAAACGTACCGTCAGGAACTAACGACAAAGCGTACAGAGAAAGATCAGTTCATGCGCACGAATGGCGAGTCTCCTATTCAGGATAAATCATCGTTCAACGGACTTAGTTATTTTGCTCCTGACCCCACCTACCGCGTTGTTGCCCGGCTTGAACCCTTTGCCGATAAAACGCAAAAACTGGTTGTCAGCATGAGTGACGGCAGTGAGGAAGTATACGAAAAATTTGCCCATGCCGTGTTTAGTCTGAACGGCGAAGCGCATCGATTACTGGTTGTCAAACTCGCCAATACCTATTCCATTTTGTTTCGGGACGCGACTTCGGGTAAAGAAACATACGGTGGTGGCCGTTATATTGAGCTTGACCCAAATCAACTAACAGATAGTCAGGCAATTATTGACTTCAACACGGCGTATAACCCATATTGTGCCTACAACCCAAGATATGCCTGCCCGCTTCCCCCTGGCGAAAATAAACTCCCAATTGCGGTGAAGGCAGGTGAGAAATATATTACTCACGAATAACAGGTCTGAGAGACCGCCCAGTTTTTTGCCGTCAATTTACTGCAGGTGCAATCAAGCAATTGGCTAACTTTGCGGTAATAATCTGCTTTGCCGCTGTATGGAAGTTTCCTATAAATGGTTACAAGAGTTCATTGAATTGCCTGAGTCACCCGAAGAAGTTGGTAAATTACTGACATCAACGGGCCTGGAAGTTGAAGGAATTGAGAAAATAAACGCCGTGCCCGGAGGGCTGGAGGGCGTCGTTATTGGTGAGATACTTACCTGCGTCAAACACCCGGATGCGGATAAACTAAGTTTAACCACGGTTGATGTAGGTGCCGATCAGCCGCTGCCTATTGTTTGTGGCGCCCCCAATGTGGCGGCTGGCCAGAAAGTTGTGGTAGCCCTTGTCGGAGCAACACTTCACCCCACCGCAGGAGATGCGTTCCAAATAAAGAAAGCTAAAATTCGTGGAGCAGCTTCCGAAGGGATGATCTGCGCTGAAGACGAAATCGGGTTAGGTACATCGCATGCGGGGATCATGGTACTCGATATGGAAGGTCCGGCGTCCCGGATGCCCAACGGTACACCGGCCGCCCGTTACTTCAATCTCGAAGCTGATTACCAGATCGCGATTGGCCTGACGCCCAACCGCATCGATGCGGCTTCTCACCTGGGAACAGCCCGAGACCTGAAAGCCGTTTTAAATCGCCCGCTTCGGTTGCCTTCGGTTGATGCGTTCGCTATCAATAACACTGATTTAACGCTTAATGTACAGGTCGACGACACAACGGCCTGCCCACGGTATGCAGGCCTTACCCTGAGTGGCCTAACGGTCGGCGAATCGCCGGATTGGCTCAAACAACGGTTGTTGAGTATTGGCCTCAACCCCATCAACAACATTGTGGATGTAACGAATTTCGTTTGCCACGATTTGGGGCAGCCACTGCATGCTTTTGATGCGGCAAAAATTTCGGGCAATCAGGTCATCGTTAAAACGCTACCCGAAGGCACGCCATTTGTTACACTGGATGGTGTAGAACGTAAACTCACGGCCACGGACCTGATGATTTGTGATGCCGAAAAACCCATGTGCATCGCGGGTGTATTTGGCGGTCAGTACTCCGGCGTGTCCGCGCAGACAACCAGCATTTTTCTCGAATCGGCTTATTTCTCACCAACGTCTATCCGCAAAACCGCGCAACACCATGGTCTGAAAACCGATGCTTCGTTTCGCTTCGAGCGGGGCATCGACCCGAACATTACAATCTTTGCACTCAAGCGGGCGGCTTTGCTTATTCAGGAAGTGGCTGGCGGAACCGTTAGTTCGGCAATTACCGACATCTACCCAACGCCTATTGATGCGTTCCGGGTGCCGGTTCGCTACCGTAACATCGACCGGTTAATTGGCATCAAGATTGACCATACCGAGATTCACCGGATTCTGGACGCCCTGGATATTCAGGCTGAATCAATCGAAGACGATGGTTTCATAGCGATTGTGCCGCCCTACCGCGTCGATGTGACGCGGGAAGCCGACGTGATCGAAGAGATTCTTCGCATTTACGGGTTAGATAACATACCGCTTTCGGCGAATCTTTCGGCTGACTCGCTCTCTGAATTCCCTAAAACGGACCCTGATCAATGGCAGAGCCGTGTAAGCCAACTCATGGCGGCCAATGGATTCTACGAAATCCTGACGCTGTCATTGACCCGACCTGCTTATAACGATGCCATCCGGCAATCTTTAACCGGAGACGACGTCACTCTTCTCAATCCGCTAAGTGATGACCTGTCTGTAATGCGGCAAACCTTGTTGTTTTCGTCCCTGGAAACACTGGTGTATAATCTGAACCGGCGGCAGAAAGACTTGAAAACGTTTGAGTTCGGCAAGGTTTATCATAAAGTAAAACTTGAGGATGGATCTCCCAAGTACGTTGAGCGGATGCGATTAAGCCTGGCCATGATTGGGAATCAAAACCCGGAAAGCTGGCTTCAGAAAGGCCAGCCTGTAGCTTATCATGACCTGGCAACGGCCGTACAACGGGTTCTGAACTTGTTCAGGATCAAATCGTTCGAAACGCAGCCAGCCGATACAACACTTTTTCAATATGGTCTAACCTATGTTGTCAATAAAAAACCATTGGTCAGCCTGGGGTTAGTTAATGCCAAACTGACAAAACTGGTAGACCTGAAGCAACCTGTATTCTATGCAGATTTCGACTGGCAGGCTTTGCTGAAGCTGGCTTCCGGCAAAATTCGTTACGAAGAAGTATCCAGGTTTCCTGAAGTTCGGCGTGACCTGTCGCTCGTCATTGACAAGGCGATTTCATTCGAACAGATCAGCCGACTGGCCCGCCAAACGGAACGGAAATTATTACGCACGATAAATGTGTTCGATGTGTATGAAGGTGAAAACCTTGGTGAAGGAAAGAAAGCCTATTCGGTCAACTTCATGTTGCAGGATACGGCTCAGACCCTCACCGATGTAACCATCGATAAGACAATGCAACGGCTCATGGCCGCTTTCGAGCAGGAGTTGGGCGCGGTAATTAGAAAATGATTAAGTGATAGATTGCCTGAATGATTGAATAATTATTGCAAACATTATTCAATCATTCAGGCAATCTATCACTCAACAATTTGTTAAAACTGTGGTAAGCGAACATCAAATTATTGCCCTTGTTGAGCGGTTTGAGCATAAACTCAAGCTGCTGACGAGAGCATATACTGATACGCAGAAGCAGGTTGAACAACTGGAACTGGAAAATTCGGCCTTGCAGGAAAGCTTGCGAAAAGAGCAGGAATTAGTAAGACAACTACGGAAAAAACCAGTTATTCCAGAAAAAAATACACCAAAGTCGAAAGATGTTGGTATAATTGTAAAAGACAATCTGTCTGAGACAGATACGAATGCTGAATTAAAACAACAACTCGACGAGTATATCCGGGAATTGGAACGGTGCATTGCTCACTTGAGTAGTTTGTCATAAACCCAAATTGGCTCCGGGGCCTAGCCCCATCTGAGCCGACTGCAGCGATGGAAGAATTGCCAATTCGCGTAAAAATTGCCGACCGATTCTACAAACTAGCTGTAGAGCCGGAATCAGAGGCTATTGTGCGCGAAGCCGCCAAATTGATTCAGGATGAACTGAAGCAGTATCGGGAAAGAGGTCTGTCTGATACACAGGAAGCCCTGGCAATGATCGCTTTCGACTGCCTGGTTACCAAGCTCAGAGGAGAACGACAGATGCAACGATTACAACAGATGGTGTTTGACAAAATAACTCAATTAGATCAGGTCGTCACGCCGGTCATTTCGACATAAAAAACGGCGGGCTTCCACCCTCAAAATACTCAGAGTTGACGTTCAGAGCACTCGTATTGCAGCAGGTTGATGGTTTATTTTTTCAACCTTAACGATATAGTCCGATGGACATTCCAGTTTGGTTAACGATTCTTGCCGCCCTTGTTGGGGGTGGTATTGGCATATTAATTGGCCGTCAAACCATGGCGGGCGTTCACGCAAAGCAGGAGAAAGAAGCAGAAGACAGAGCAGCTACTATCTTAAAAAACGCTGAATTACAAGCTGAAACAATTAAAAAAGATCGAATATTAGAGGCAAAAGAGAAGTATCTGAAACTGAAAACCGAATTTGAAGAAACGACGAATCAGAAACGAAATCTACTCCTTCAGAACGAAACGAAGCTCAAGCAGCGCGAACAACAACTAGCCCAACAGGCCGATCAGCAACGGAACCGCGAAAACGAGTTGAATCAGCAGCGTAATGAACTTGGGCAACAGAAAAATAGCCTGGCACAGCAGATCGACGCCCTCAACAAGCGCCGGGAAGATGTGGACAGACGTCAGCAGGAAGCGGATCGGATGCTGGCCGATCAGGTCGCCCAACTCGAAAAAATTGCGGGCCTTTCTGCCGATCAGGCTCGTGAGCAACTCGTTGAAAACCTCAAGGCTGAAGCCGAAACGCGGGCGTCTTCCTACATCAAAAATATTGTTGAAGAAGCCAAATTAACCGCTACTAAAGAAGCCAAAAAGGTGGTTATTGAAACCATTCAGCGGACGGCTACCGAACACGCCATCGAGAACTGCGTATCGGTTTTCAACATCGAATCCGATGATGTGAAAGGCAAAGTAATTGGCCGGGAAGGCCGAAATATTCGGGCGCTCGAAGCCGCCACAGGTGTCGAAATCATTGTTGATGATACTCCAGAAGCGATCATTATCTCAGGCTTCGACCCGGTTCGTCGGGAAATTGCCCGTTTATCGCTACACCGTCTGGTTCAGGATGGGCGCATTCACCCCGCCCGTATTGAGGAGATTGTTGCCAAAACCCGCAAAAACATCGAAGACGAAATCGTTGAAATTGGCGAGCGTACGGTTATTGATCTGGGTATTCATGGTCTCCACCCCGAACTGATCAAGATGGTTGGCCGGATGCGCTTCCGCTCCAGTTACGGCCAGAACCTCCTGCAACACTCCCGCGAAGTGGCTAAGCTTTGCGCAACCATGGCTGCTGAGTTGGGGTTAAATGCCAAGCTGGCCAAACGGGCCGGGTTACTCCACGACATTGGTAAGGTCTGGCCCGAAGAAGCCGAGCTTCCCCACGCCATTCTGGGCATGGAACTGGCGAAAAAATACAAAGAGAATCCCGAAGTCATCAACGCCATTGGTGCTCACCACGACGAAATCGAGATGACGAGCATGATCTCGCCCATCGTTCAGGTATGCGATGCGGTATCGGGTTCCCGGCCGGGTGCTCGTCGCGAAATGATGGAGTCGTACATTAAACGGCTCAAAGAGTTGGAAGAACTGGCAGGTAACTTCCCTGGAGTGACCAAGTGTTACGCCATTCAGGCAGGCCGTGAGCTGCGGATCATGGTCGACGCCGACCACGTATCGGATGAACGGGCGGGTGTTTTATCGTATGAAATTTCGCAAAAAATAGAAAAAGAAATGCAGTACCCCGGCCAGATCAAAGTGACAGTCATTCGGGAAATGCGGGCAGTCGCTTACGCGAAATAAATAGTAGAAAAAGCATGCGGGTTAAACAGATAGAACGAATTAAAACGGATTGGCAATTGGTAAAAATCTGTTTTGATTCGTTCTATCTGTTTAACCCGCATGCTTTATATCGGCTGATTGAATAAATTTCTTACCTACCCTTTGGGTATTATTTGTTGGGGCAACTCTCGCAGTGATGAAGTCGAGTTCTTAAACTCGACTTCACTGACTTAACCAGTTCCTGAATGAAATGGATTTCTTAACCACCCTTTTACTTTTACTCGTTGGCGCAGGCGGAGGGGCGGCTCTGGCTAGCTCCGTGCGGAAACGAACAGGGATCACCAATGTCCGTCGGGACTCGGTCCTGCTATTGGAGCGTATTGAGAAAGTATTTAAAGTGGTAATGGCGGAAGGGTACTTTTCAGAGATCTACAACTATCAGGATCAGAAGAAAATCTTATACGTATTGAATGACCCAAAAAAGGCGATGGTCATTGCGAAAGCAAAAGTGCTGGTGGGCTTTGACTTTGCCAAAGTTCGATTCAGGGCGATGGAAAACGGCGATAAAAAGCTCATCATCGAATCGTTTCCAGAACCTGAAGTCCTGTCTATTGATACAGATTATACCTTCTACGATATTCAGGCTGGGATTCTGAATCATTTTAGTGGGGACGATTACACCCAGATCCTGGATGAAGCCAAACAAGCTATGAATGAGCGGGCTATGCAAAGTGACCTGCCCAAAATCGCTACTAACCAGATTCAATATATGATGTATCAATTGGCTAGTTCAATGGGCTGGCAGCTCCAATTACCTGAGGCCGAACAACAGAAGCTCGAAGAGACCAAAGCCCAGGCAGAAGCGCGAGCGAAGGAAAACAAACGGTTGAATTCTGGTCAGTCAGGCGAAAACTAACATTACGCTAACTTAATGCCTGCTCTAAAGGTTGATAGGAAAACTCATCGGATATGCGCATTGGTTACGTACTTCTGTTTCTATTTCCCCTGTTTGCCACCGCTCAGCCTATTGTTGATGGCGGACAATTCTGCCAGATGGGCAAGGTGCGTTACTTTGGGCAGCTAGCTGCTAATCCCAAAGCACGATTAGCCTACCCCGGCGATGCAACCATTGATGTCACCTATTACGGACTTGATCTCCGACTGACCACTACGCCCGCCAAATTAATCGGAGCCACGACCATCACGCTGAAAAGTACAGCAGCTAATGTCAGCAGTTTTTTTCTGGATCTGAATTCAACAACCACAACAACTGGCTTGGGCCTGCGGGTTGATTCCGTGAAAGCGGGCAGTCAGCCGTTATCGTTTCAGCATGCGCAGAACAAACTAACCATTACGCCCCCTCAACCTCTGGCGAATGGACAGGCCCTAACGCTAACCGTTTTTTATCAGGGTGTACCAAATGGCACCGCCAATGGCAGCTTCCTGTTTGATAAACATGAAACGACGACTGATCCAGTCATCTGGAGCCTGAGTGAGCCCTATGGTGCATCGGACTGGTTTCCTTGCCGGGACACTCCTGCCGACAAGGCGGATTCCTCCTCCGTTCGCATTACAGCTCCCGCTCAGTTAGTCTCGGTTTCGAACGGGAAGCTGATCAGCACGACCACCAATACCGATGGTACCCGAACGTACTTGTGGCGCAATAGCTACCCAATTGCCCAGTACCTGATTTCAATAGCCGTATCGAATTACACGCAATATGATACGCCGTTTACGTCTGGAAATCAGACGATGCCGGTTACCCACTACATTTACCCGGAAAACCTGGCTCAGGTTAAGAGTAGTCTCGACCTAACCCCAAGCATGCTTCAGCTATTCAGCAATCGGTTCGGTCCTTATCCATTTTTGCGGGAGAAATATGGGCATGCGCAGTTTGCCAGAAATAACGGCGGGATGGAGCACCAAACGATCACATCCATGGGAATTAGCTCATTGACACCCAGTGTAATTGCACATGAACTGACCCACCAGTGGTTTGGCGACAAAATTACCTGTCGGGACTGGCAGAATATCTGGCTGAACGAGGGCTTTGCTTCCTATGGCGAAGCCATCTATGCAGAGTCGGTTAGTGGGCAAGCGGGTTATTTGTCGACGATGAATAACTTCATGAGTAGTGCCCGAACGGCCCGTGGCTCAATTTATGTTCAGGACATCAGTAGCACCAATAATATTTTCAACAGTGCCCGCACCTACGCCAAGGGAGCAGCCGTTTTGCACATGCTACGGGGTATTGTGGGCGATGACTTGTTTTTCCAGACTTTGCGTACTTACGTGGCTACGCCAACGCTGGCCTACAATACAGCCGTGACTGAGGACTTCCAGGCTGTGGCGCAGCAAGTATCCAATCGTTCTCTGGATTACTTCTTCAAGGAATGGATTTACGGTGAAGGATACCCAACCTATAAGGCGACGGTTAGCTCGGGAAGCACAGCTAACACTATAACCGTACGACTTGAACAACGCAACACGACAGCCACCAATCCGAGCTCATTTACAATGCCCATTCAGATGAAGGTACAATCGGCAGCTGGCGACACAACCGTGACGGTACTGAACGACCGTGCCGATCAAACGTTTACATTGCCTGTTCGGGGCACTATTTCAGGACTCGTAATCGATCCTAACAATTGGATTCTCAAAACCGTCGAATCAGTCACCTTGCCTACATCCGTAACAACGGGTCCAGCGATCGTAACCGCCGTCGACAATCCAACCTTGGATACATTCCGTGTTTACCCAAACCCCACAACGGAAAGCGTATTGATCGATTTCACCTTATCGACCACGGGAGCGGCCAACATTTCGCTGGTGAACCAACTGGGCCAGCGTGTTCAAACAGTTCAGGAGCCAGCGCTTAGACCCGGTACATATACCCGAACAATCAGCCTGCGAGGGCTGGCTGCCGAGCGCTACACGATAACAATCGAAACGCCTGCAGGACTGCAAAGCCGGGTAGTTTTGGTTCGGTGACGCCTTTATTCTGCATGAAAAAATTAGTACTATTTCTGTTGCTTACTGTTAGCCTGTTGACTTGGAATCTGGTTTCAGGACAAGACAAGCTAGGTATCACCCGTCATAACCACATCTCGATTCATGTTAAGGATGTGCCCACAAGTGCCGCTTTTTATCGGGATGTCATCGGCCTCAAACCCATACCGGTACCCGAAAATCTGAAGGCAACACGAGCCTGGTTTGACCTCGGTAACGGTCAGCAAATTCATCTTCTGGATGGTCGGACGGAACAAATTGTTCATGATCGTAACGGTAGCCATTATGCGCTCTTTGTTGACGACATTAACAAATCGGAACAATATCTAAAAACCAAAAATATACCCTATCACCGACAGGTACGCTTTGATGGTATCGTTCAGGTTTACTTCTCCGATCTTGACGGCTATTTGTTCGAATTGAATGAAGATAAAAAGTCGACAACGGCCAACTGAGTAAGTCAGGCCATTAAGATAGCTGGTAGGAAGGCACTGCCAGGTACGGGTCCGCTTCCTCAATTAAACGAGTTGCGGACTAACATTTTCGGGTGGTTTGGGTTTTATAAGTAGAATGAGTAGTCTGGTCAACCGACGAACTGGATATACTTATATAATCCCCTCCTATAGTTATGAAAGTACCACCCTCAACGCATGCTCTTGGCGATAATGCCGCCCTCTCTGTTTCATCTACCATACCTACCTACACCCACAAGTCGACTTTCGATACCAGGGTTAACGATGTTGCCGATCTGATTTGCTTCTCGCATTTACGCTGGAATTTCGTTTACCAACGTCCCCAACACTTACTTGGTCGGGCAGCCAAAAATTACAAGGTCTGGTTTATTGAAGAACCTATTTGGAGCGATACGCTACACATGAGCATCTGTCAACAAACAGACCGCCTGACAGTACTTATTCCTCACCTGCCTCACGGAACCAAGCCTGAAGAAGCTATTCAGCTTCAACGGCAGTTACTGGATGAGTTTATGGCCAGCGAGCGCATTCATTCATTCATTGCCTGGTATTATACACCCATGGCTTTGCTTTTCAGTGACCATCTGAAACCAGCGCTTACGGTATATGATTGCATGGACGAATTATCGGCCTTTTGGGGCGCGCCAGCTCAACTACTGGAAAAAGAAAAACAGCTTATACAACAGGCTGAGATTATGTTCACCGGTGGCTACAGCTTGTATGAAGCGAAACGAAACCGGCACCCATACGTATTTGCTTTCCCAAGCAGTATTGACTTTGCGCATTTTGCATCTGCCCGGAAGCCACAGCCCGATCCAGCCGACCAGCGTACGCTGCCTAACCCACGGATTGGGTTTAGCGGGGTTATCGACGAACGATTCGATTACAAGTTGTTGACTGAATTAGCAGACCGTCGCCCGGAATGGCAGTTTATTTTATTAGGTCCAATTGTAAAAATTGACCGGGCTTTGTTACCAAACAAGCCAAACGTACATTATTTGGGTATGAAAGCGTATAAAGAGCTTCCCGCCTATTTTAGCAATTGGGACGTGGCTATGCTCCCTTTTGCCCTAAACGAATCGACGAAGTTTATAAGCCCAACTAAAACGCCCGAGTACTTAGCGGCAGGTTTGCCTGTAGTCTCAACGCCCATTCGCGATGTCATTCGCATGTATGGATCGAAAGAATTCGTTCAAATTGCCGACTCAGCACAGGCCTTTGAAACAGCCATCGAACAGGCACTGGCCAACCGCAAAGCCGGCAACTGGACGGATATTGACGCATTTTTGAATGAAAACTCCTGGGATCATACCTGGAGTGAGATGAATCGACTCCTGACAGCTCAATTGAGTGTTGTCGTTGATCAATAAAACACCCAATAGTCAGAGGCTGGCGTGAAAGTAACTAGCGCCAGCCCCTAACTAGCTGATGGCTTACCTACTTTCATTCGCCCTTTGGGACAACAAGGACAACATCTTCCTTTTCGACCAGCACCTGCCCTTCCGCCAACCCTTTAGGCTTGCGAACATATTTCTTAGGTGTCACAATGACCGGGCATAAACTATCGGTTCGACGTCTGGAATACCAGGCCGCTAGCTCAGCAGCGCGCTCAATAACGCTTCTGGGAAACGTTTTACCTGCTTTATATTTTACAACCACATGCGAACCTGTAACATCGCGGGCGTGTAGCCACAGGTCATCCTTATAGGTATATCGCTGCGTAAGCAAATCGTTATTTTTCGCGTTTCGACCAATCAGAATGCGAAACCCTTCGTACGTCACTTCCTTAAATAAAGCCGCCACTTCACCCGTACTGGCTAAAATACCCTCACTCAGCAGATTATGCTGCTTGACGTATTTACGGAGTTCTTTTAAACTCTGTATTGTAGCCAAATCGGCTTTCTGCTGCTCGATACGAATTAATTCTGCTTCACGAGCGGCTATCTGATCATGCAGGTGTTGCTCTTCTATTTTTTCGTTTTTAGCCTTTCGGTAATAATTCTCTGCGTTCTTCTGCGGACTCAAATCTGGTTTAAGCTTGATGTCAATTGGTCGGTCGCGGTAGAAATCGTATAGGGTTAACCGTTCAGGCGATTTCACACTTGGAGTAGAAGATATATCATGTAAATTGGCCATTAAAATATGGCCAATTTCTTCATGGCTAGCGCCCTCCTCCTTCAGCATCAGCCGCTGCAGGGATATGTCGATTTGAGCTTCAGCCCGCTTGCGACGCTTTTCAATCAACCTAAACAGATTAGCTTTCTCAAGCTCAAATGTCGTCAATCCGTTCAGAGCAACGAAGAACCGGTTGGCAGCTTCTATAGGGTCATTGTATTCCCGCGGAGGAGGGTCATCAGCTTGGGCGTCAAAGGGAAGCAGGCTCAACGTTGGCTTGTGATCCAGTCGAATCAGGTAATAATGCGGCTGTTCTAATTGCCGTACAGCATCCTGAATAATTGACCAGGACTCTCTACTTCCCAATTCAATGCCTACCTGCCTGGCTCTATGATCAATCCATTTGTTAACGACTTTACCGAACGTCGGAAACAGTTTTCGATGGTCGAAGTGCGCTTGTTCAAAGGCAGTATACGATTGGTCAATAGGGCGATCAAAGGCATCAAGTCGAAGGTCTTCGTCGGTTGCTAACTGCCGATTGAATAAATCGATCACCTTATTGCCCTGAAAGGCTAGTAAGTTAGGCCGATTGCCAAAGAATTTAAAGACCAGCGTAAAATCGTCCTCCAGTAGAATAGCCAGACAACGTTCATTCAGAAAGGATCGCACGCCCAGTACAGCCCGTTCCTTACCCGGTTCACTAACCACCGAGTTAAATAGATCGACACTGTTTGTACGGGCACGCTGAACGGTATCGGGAAAAAACAAACCTGAGAAATCGGGCCGTAGCGTCGCTTTAATGTAGAATGGTCTATAATAATTGGCTTTTCCTTTAGCTTGGGCAAACACCAAAACAACCTCGTCCCGATCCTGGCTGAAGCACTCCATAAACCGGAGCCCAAGCCCATGCACAGATTTATCTGAAGCAACTGGGGTAGAAGTACTCAATAACTGCAATTGAAGTGCTGGAACGAGCTGCTTTATAAAGTAATAATTCGTGTGCATAATGTAACAAACCTATATCTAAAGTGGCCAGGCCATTTTTTCAAGCAAGTGCAAATTAAACTTAACTCTATCTAACAAAAAATATAATTTATTGAATTTTTAGGCTCCAAAAAATAGCCTAAATGTCTGATAATCAGCTTTTTGATTTATTTTAAATATAACAATACGTATAATTAATAAGCTTTTAATAATGTCCATATGACATATTTATTACGATTTCACTTTGAAATATAATTTAATCAGCATAATATTGATGCGTTTAACTCAATATAAAACCAACCTAATCTTCATGAAAGCACCGCTCTACAGATTTCTGCAGACCGCTTTTCTGGGTACAGTCCTATTACTGTGGAGCCTCACCGCTTCTGCCCAGGACCGTCGCCTGACGGGTAAAATTACCGGCGTTGATGGCCCTGTTCCAGGCGCTAACGTTGTTTTAAAGGGTACTCAAACGGGTACATCAAGTGACGCTGAAGGCAACTACGCCATCAACGTTCGGGGCGCGAATCCAGTACTGGTCATATCGGCTATCGGTTTCAAAACACAGGAAGTTACAATAGGCAACCGGACAACCGCTGACGTTACGCTCGAAGACGATGCCACCGCCTTGAGTGAGGTTGTGGTAACGGGGTACTCGACGGAGAACCGTCGGGACGTAACTGGAGCTGTATCGACGGTAAAACCAGCCCAGTTGAAAGTTGTTCCTTCAACGAACGTTGAGCAGCAATTACAGGGACGGGTAGCCGGGGTAACCGTAATCACCAACGGGCAGCCGGGCACAACAAGCCAAGTACGGGTACGTGGATTTGGTTCTTTCGGCGGTAACCAGCCTTTATACGTTGTTGATGGTGTGCCAACTCAGAGCATTCAGTACATTGCACCGGATGATATTGAGACAACTACCGTTCTGAAAGATGCAGCTTCTGCCTCTGTTTATGGAGCTCGTGCCGCATCAGGCGTAATTGTATTGACAACCAAAAAAGGTCAGCGTCGGGCTCAAAAACTGAGCATTTCCTATGATGGCTTATATGGTGTTACGGATCCAGGTCATGGTCAAAAAATCCTGAACCCACAGGAGCAGGCTGATTGGACATGGCAGGCGCGTAAAAACGATATCTACCAGGCTGGC
Organism: Spirosoma radiotolerans; assembly: GCF_000974425.1. Classification (NCBI taxonomy): domain Bacteria; kingdom Pseudomonadati; phylum Bacteroidota; class Cytophagia; order Cytophagales; family Cytophagaceae; genus Spirosoma; species Spirosoma radiotolerans. Next base: position 1,228,596 of record NZ_CP010429.1, on the reverse strand, counting down.
GGTACAGTTGGTCCAGATAGCTTTACAGGAATTGCAAATGGCCAGTATGGTTCTGGGCAAACCCCTGTTCTACCAGATTATTTGCTGGTTGGTAGCCGGACCGGCGTTCCGGCATCGCAGGTTGATTTAACCGCCGAAGCGGCTAAATACAACATCAACCCTGCCAACGGAGCTATTTACAACGTTATTCCGGCAAACAAAGCAGGTACGGACTGGTACGGAGCCATTACACGGGTTGCTCCGCTGATGCGTCATACATTAGGTTTCTCAGGTGGTACCGAATCAAGTCGTTTCTACGTTAGCTTAGGTATGCAGAAACAGGCCGGGATTATAACGTATAACGATTTCTCGCGTTACACGTTCCGGGTTAATACGGAGTTCGATATCACGAAGAAATTGCGGTTTGGTGAGAACATCCAGTTCGCTTATGTTTCAACCACTGGTCTACAGGGTAGTACAGGAAATGCTCTTGGGAATTCAACCAACAACAACTCCAGTGTTGCTGCCGATGAAAACGATATTTTATTAGCGTTCCGTCAGGCTCCGATCATACCAGTTTATAACTCGTTTGGTGGGTATGCGGGTACTGCTGCATCAGGTTTCAATAATGCCCGTAACCCTGTGGCTAACCGCATCGGAGCTAAGGATAACCTGAATTATAACATCTTTGCTTTTGGTAATGCTTACTTAGAGTACGACGTAATTCCCGCGTTAACGCTACGTAGTAGCATAGGTGGAAACTATTTTAGCAATTACAACAATTCGTATAACCGTTCTCAATATGAGAACTCAGAAAATAATACGAACTACGTGTATAACGAAGCATCAAACGTTGGTTTAGCCTGGACTTTTACCAATACGGCCCAGTACAAGCAGAAGTTTGGCATTCATGACATTAGCGTATTAGCTGGTATTGAAGCACTCAATACAGGAAACGGTCGGGGAATCAGTGGTTCAGGTCTCAATCCTTTCTCTACGGACCCTAACTATGTAACTATTGGAACCACAACGCCAGGGGCTACACGTAGCGTAAACAGCTACTACGGTAAAGGGAATAATTTCTACTCCCTATTTGCTCAGGCACGTTATACGTTCAATGATAAGTACATCGTTACCGGTGTCATTCGGCGTGATGGCTCATCACAATTCGGCTCTGAGAACCGTTATGGGGTGTTTCCAGCTATATCGGCAGCCTGGCGTCTTTCATCTGAGGATTTCATGAAGAACTTACCTTGGATTTCAGATTTGAAAGTGCGCGGTGGTTATGGTTTAATGGGTAATTCGAACTACTTAAGTTCAACTAACCAGTATAACCTGTTTGGCTCTAATGCTGCCAACAGCTATGATATTACAGGAGCAAACACATCGGTTCAGGCTGGTTACTATCGTAGCCAAATCGGTAATGCTGCAGCTAAATGGGAAACCAGCATAACCTCCAACATTGGTATTGATGGTGCCTTCTTTAACAACAAATTAGAAGTAGTTCTTGATTTCTGGAAAAAAGATACGAAGGACTTACTCTATCCTTTAGCACTGCCAGGCGTTGTAGGTACTCGTGCCAACGCACCCTATGTGAACGTTGCTAGTATGAGTAACAAAGGTATTGACCTCTTAATCACGACAAGAGGAAACGTTACCGGCGATCTGGGTTACGAAGTAACAGCAGTAGGTAGTGTTCTGGACAACAAGATTACAGCCATCGCGCCATCAGTGCCTTATTTCACCGCCAATGGTCAACGTCTAAGTACGCCTGTCGTTCGGAATCAGCCAGGTCATGATTTATCTTCTTTCTACGGATATAAAGTGATTGGGTTGTTTAACTCCAAGGAGGAAGTAGCTGCCGCACCTACCCAAAGCGGTGCAGGTCCTGGTCGTTTCCGGTACCAGGATACAAATGGTGACGGTCAGATCAATGATGATGACCGGGTATTTTTGGGTAGCCCAATCCCGAAATTCACAGGAAGTTTAACACTGACGCTGAAGTACAAAGGTTTCGACCTGAATACCCAGCTTTATACTTCGCTTGGTAACAAAATCTTTAACAACTCGAAATGGTACACCGACTTCTATCCTTCTTTCCCAGGAGCGGCTGTTAGCGCGCGTGTAAAAGATTCTTGGTTGCCTACGCATACAAACACTACTGTGCCCATTTTTGAGAATACATCAAACTTCAGCACAAACACTCAGGCCAATTCATATTATGTAGAGAATGGCTCTTATGGACGTATGCAATATCTGACGTTGGGTTATACCTTCCCAGCTTCACTGTTGAGCCGGGCTAATTTGAGCCGATTGAGACTGTCACTGTCTGCGACCAACCTGTTCACGATCACCAAGTACAAAGGCTTAGACCCTGCCGTTGGTGGTTCAGCTGACCAGAACTTTGGTATCGACATTGGCAACTACCCTGTTACCCGTGGCTACAACGTAGGTTTAAGCTTTGGTTTTTAGAATTAACACTTACTTAGCAGCGAGTTTGATACCTATAAACTCGCTGCTTCAAACAATAATTATCTACTCTTAGATAAGTCAAACAATGAAAAAAATCATCTTGAAGGGTACTATCGTAACATTGGCACTCACCATGGTTACGTTTGCTTGTAAAGACAAATTTTTGGATGTCCCTGCAACAGGCCAGTTGGCCAGCAATCAGTTGACATCTAAAGCTGGTCTTGAAGGCATACTTTTGGCGTCCTATTCGCAATTAAATGGCCGGGGCTTTTCGCGGGCAACCAGCTCTTACAACTGGGTACGCGGCAGCGTGTCGGGAGGTGAAGCGAATAAAGGCTCTAACTCCGGAGATGGAGGTGGTAACACTAACTTCTCAACATTCCAGCGCTATGAAATATTGCCCACTAACGGTGATATTAACGACAAGTGGAAAGGGATGTATGAAGGTATTAGCCGGGCCAATGCTGTTCTTCGGACGCTGCCCTCGGCCGGTACCGACGTATCAGATGCTGATAAAAAACGGATAGCCGGTGAGGCTCGTTTTCTTCGTGCTCATTACTACTTTGAGTTGAAGCGGTCATTCAACATGGTACCTTATGTTGATGAAACAGTAGATTACGGATCAGGTATTGAGTTAGTTAAAAATGATGTAGATATCTGGCCGAAGATTGAGGCAGATTTCAAATTCGCTCAAGACAACTTGCCGGAAACCCAGGCTGCAGCTGGCCGGGCGAACAAGTGGGCTGCTATGGCTTATCTGGCCAAAACGTTCCTATATGAGAAGAAGTTTGCTGAAGCTAAAGCCCTCTTCGATCAGGTTATTGCCAGTGGTCAAACAGCTAATGGTAAGAAATATGCGCTGGTAGCAAATTATACAGATGTATTCAACGCTACCAAAGACAACAACGAAGAGTCGGTGTTTGCTATTCAGGCTGCCGTTAATACCGGTGATGTTTCTAACTCGGCTCAGGAACTGGATCTTAACTTCCCGTATAATACGGGTTCGAATGGTCCTGCCGGCTGCTGTGGTTTCTTTGCCCCAAGTTTTGAACTGGCGAACTCATTCCGCGTTGATGCCAAAGGATTGCCTTTATTGGATGGATCTTATAATGTTGGCGCAAACCAGTTGAAGAATGATCAGGGTATTGACTCAAAAGCTGCTTTTACGCCAGATGCTGGTCCTGTTGACCCTCGTTTAGACTGGTCGATTGGTCGTCGTGGCATTCCTTATTTAGACTGGATGGTTCACCCTGGCCTGGACTGGATTCGTGACCAAAGCTATGCAGGTCCATTTTCGCCTAAAAAGTTTGTCTTCTACCGGTCACAGGATAAAAGTTTGACGGATGGTAGCTCCTGGACTGATGGTTATTCAGCTATCAATTACAACATCATTCGTTATGCCGATGTGTTATTGATGGCAGCTGAAGCTGAAATCGAAGCCGGTACGTTAGAAAAAGCGCGCACTTATATCAATCAAGTTAGAACTAGAGCGGCTAACGCTGATGCTTGGGTAAAAACTGCTGATGGAAAGAATGCAGCCAATTATGTAATCAGCACCTACACAACACCTTTCGCGGATAAGACAGCGGCCTTAAATGCTGTTCGGTTTGAACGTAAGTTGGAGTTGTCGGGCGAAGGGCACCGTTTCTTTGACCTCGTTCGCTGGGGTGTTGCAGCGCCTGTGCTTAATGCTTTCCTAAGTTATGAAAGCCAAAGACTACCGCTTGGTTATTCGGGAGCTAAATTCACCGCTGGAAAAGATGAATACTTCCCAATTCCTCAAGTACAAATGGACCAACAGCAAGGTATCTTTAAACAGAACCCTGGCTACTAGGCTCATTAATGCACTAGTTAATTGAATTGAAAATCCCCTTTCTACTATGTGGAAAGGGGATTTTTTTGCCAAACAATCCACTTTGTTGCCAGTTATTACCCTACTCAACAAATAGACATACAAAATGGCAAATCACAAAACCACAGACCTGCCTGGTTCGAAGGATTTACAGGCAAACCATAAACGGACTCGCAACTACGAAGCCCATGACACGGGAAAAGACCGTCCTAACGCAGAGCGCAATATGACGGGTTCCAACAAGAGCAAACAAGATCCTGAAGAAGATCATGACACCACAACTAAAACCAAGACTGAACTCGCTGAAGAGCGCGGAGGGCATGGGCACTCCGGACACAGCAGTAGCCGAAATGGTAGCCGGTAGTTAAAAAAGATGAAAGATGAATGATTTACAAATCATTCATCTTTCATCTTTTTTTAAAGTCTCTTTTGCGTATTTGTATCTATAGTCATTCAGCGAACCCACTCCCCTTCCTTACTGTTATTTATATAAAGCTACGCCAGTTGGGTAGCTTTACTCATTATTTATAGACTATTCTTTCCCATAAGCCACTCGATTAAGAGCGGCTCCACATAATGCTTTATCCCAACACCTTAGAGAGTAAATTAGGGTTTAACACTATCCGCGAAAGACTAAAAGAGGCCTGCGTCAGTCCACTGGGGCAGGATTATGTCGAAAAAATTCGCTTCAGCGATAATGTGCAACTGATTGATAAACTGCTTCGCCAAACCACCGAGTTCAAGCAGATTGTCCAGTATGAAACGGACTTCCCGTCGAGTAATTATATTGATGTCAGGCCCCACCTGGGCCGTGCTCGGGTAGAAGGAATTGCCCTGACAGAAGACGAATTCTTTGACCTTAAACTGGCCTTACGTACCATTCAGGATTGCCTTCGTTTCCTGTCCAAGCGAGAAGAATCAAACAGTTTTCCTTTTCTGCGCGAACTGGCTGGGCCAGTGGGAGTTGATAAAAAATTGACGGACTCCCTGGAACGGGTTATCGACGATAGAGGACATATTCGCGATTCTGCCTCACCGGAATTAGCCAGCATCCGTCGTCGGATCATTGCAGAACAGGCTAATCTCCGCAAACGGCTCGACAGCATTTTACGGCAGGCCCGTCAGAATGGCTGGATTCCGGACGATCTTTCCTTAACCGTACGGGGCGGGCGGCTGGTGATTCCCATTGCGGCCGAACACAAGCGCAAAATTAAGGGATTCGTTCATGACGAATCCCAAACGGGTCAAACGGTCTATCTGGAACCCGCCGAGGTATTCGATGCCAACAACGAAATTCGTGAACTGGAATACGAAGAACGCCGTGAAATTTACCGTATTCTGCTTGCCCTTACCGATCAGATCCGGCCTCATTTGGAGGAGTTGAAACGCGCCGTCAATTTTTTGGCTCAAATTGACTTCATCCGGGCTAAGGCTAAACTAGCAATTCAATTAGACGCCATTATGCCGAAACTGCATGAGCGGCCGTTCATTAATTGGACAAACGCCCGCCATCCACTGCTCTTCTTGTCGTTTTCGAAAGTGGGGAAAACGGTCGTGCCACTCAGTGTTCGCTTGGATGAAAAGGCCCGAATCCTCATTATTTCTGGGCCAAATGCTGGTGGTAAGTCAGTGGCGTTAAAAACCATTGGCCTGATCCAATACATGCTGCAATGCGGTTTACTTGTACCGATGGCCGACTATGCGGAGATGGGTATTTTTCAAAATCTGTTCATCGATATTGGTGATGAACAATCACTGGAGAATGACCTGAGTACCTATTCGTCGCACTTAACGGCGATGAAGCAGTTCTTGATTGGCGCCAACAAACGGACACTTTTCCTGATCGACGAATTTGGTACGGGAACAGAGCCAGGATTGGGGGGCGCCATTGCCGAGTCAATTCTGGAAGATCTTAATAAATCAGGGGCGTATGGTGTCGTCAATACACACTACACCAACCTGAAAGTGGTTGCCGACAAAACACCGGGCCTAATCAACGGCGCTATGCGGTTTGATGGTGAGCATCTGGAGCCACTCTATCAATTGGAAATCGGTCGGCCGGGCTCTTCATTTGCGTTCGAGATTGCCCAGAAAATTGGCTTACCCAAAGGCGTTATCGACCGGGCCAAAGAGAAGCTTGGTAACCAGCAGGTAAATTTTGAGAAACTCCTGAAAGAGCTGGATATTGAGAAGCGTGTGTTCTCCGAGAAGAATATTGAAATTGGTATCAATCAGCGTAAACTCGCCCAGCAGCTTGCTGAATATACCGCTCTAAAAAATCGCCTGGACAACGAACAGAAGCAGCTTCTCAACGATGCGAAGCAGAAAGCCAAAGCATTAGTCCAGGAAGCAAACCAGCGAATTGAGAATACGATTCGGGAGATTAAGGAGAACAAAGCCGAGCGAGAAGCCACCAAACAGGTTCGTCAGACACTAGAGCGGTTCGAGCAAAAAGAACTCAAACCTGAACCGGTCGTTATCGAAACGCCCAAACAAGCAGAAGACGAGTTCGAAAATGACAATGGGGCCATTTCGGTGGGTAGCTATGTTCGCATATCGGGTCAAAATGCCATTGGCCAGGTGTTAGCCCTTCGTGGTAAGGACGCCGAAATCCGTATTGGCGATCTAAAGTCAAACGTGAAGCTGAACCGGCTCGAAAAAGTCAGTAAGAAAACCTTTACGGCTGCGACTGAAGTGCGGGACGACCGTCCGCGAAGCCAGGGCGTTGACATGAACGAGAAGATGCAAAACTTTAGCTTTAACCTCGATATTCGTGGAAAGCGAGGGGAAGAAGCCATCGGAGAAGTCGATCGGTTTGTCGATGACGCCTTGATGCTTGGCTATCCCGAACTGCGCATTGTTCATGGCAAAGGTGATGGCATTTTACGGACGCTTGTACGAAATCACCTGCGCGGTTACAAACAGGTAGGTAAGATGGAAGACGAACACGCCGATCGGGGCGGAGCGGGTGTAACGATTGTGAAGATGAAATAACAGTGTTTGGTTTATGGTATTTGGTTCACGGCAGCCCGTTGCGATAGGACTACCGTAAACTAAATACCATAAACCGGTTACCATAAACCAAACGCATGAAAGCTGTAATTTTTGACATGGATGGGGTTATTGTTGATACAAACCCGCATCATCGCATTGCCTGGCGCGAGTATTACCAGCGATATGGTAAAACACTAAGCGACGCCGACTTTGTACAATATGTCTCGGGGAAGCATAATAACGACATCCTGAATCATCTTTTTTCGGGGAAGGTCCTTACCGCCGACGAGTCGAAGCAGTTGGCACAGGAGAAAGAAGCGTTATTTCGGGAGTTATATAGCAAGGAAATTACGCCGGTCGTGGGTCTGATTCCCTTTTTACAATCCCTGAAAGATGCTCATATTCTCACGGCTGTAGCGACGTCTGCCCCTGTCGAAAACCTCGACTTTGTGATGGATGCCCTTAGCCTGCGCCCTTACTTTGACGTTTTACTGAACGAAAGCCTGGTTAGCCATCCAAAACCTGATCCCGAAATCTATCAGAAAGCGATGGATATGTTAGGTGTTGATCCAGCAGAGAGTATCATTTTTGAAGATTCCATGACGGGTATTCAGGCAGCCAAGGCATCGGGTGCCTCGGTTGTAGGCATGGCAACGACGCAGTCGCCGGATGAACTCCGCCCCTTTGTCGATGATGTTGTCGCCGACTTTAGTCAAATGACGCTCGATCGGCTGGAAAAGCTGGTTAAGATTTTTTAACAGGATTGAATGCCATCAACCCGTATTTTTGTAAATTCCGTTTTATAGCTTGGTCTGACAACCCAGTTTGTCTCTATAACTCAACCCCCTATGCCCATTAAACGCCTGCTATTTGTTTGCCTCGTCAGCCTCTTCAGTTGGTCGGGTAGTGCATGGGCACAGGGCAAGTATGTAATTGGAACGGTCATTGATCAGGCCACCAAACAGGGTGTTGACCGGGCTACAGTCATTAATAAACGTAGTCGCCAACGAGCCAGGACAAATACTACGGGGCGTTTTTTTATGACGCTCCAGCCCGGCGATTCCTTGATTCTAACCAGTCAGTTGTACGATCGTACCGGCATTCTCTACAATGGTGGCGATAATCCAACTATTATTGCCAAGGCACTTCCCCCTATGCCCTACCGTGTCGTTGACCTTGCGGAGGTAACCGTTACAGGAAAACGATATGAAGAAGTAAAACGCGAAATTCAGCAGATACTTGATGAGCCAACAGCCTCAAAAAAAGTAACCGGTGAGCAGGCTTTCGATAGGTTGGCCGATGGCGCGGGAGTTACCTTATTGTATGAGTTGTTCGCCAAGCGGCCTAAAACCGACAGAAAAGCGTATTACATCATGCAGCAGGATCGTCGGCACGCGCTCGCTTTGGAGCGATTTCGGCTTTTGGTGGAACAGTCGACTACGTTGAAGCCAGACGAAATCGACCGTTTTTTTGACTTCTGCGACTTGGAAGATGACTACCTGCTCAAAGCTGAAGATTACGACCTCATCAACACGATTCAGCAATTACGCAACCGGTATCGCGATGGCTTTAACCGACCCAGCCGCATTTCGCCCGACCCGGGTCAGTCGCCGGTGCCTAAACAACCCTAAGTCCGGTTATCCTCAAAACCAACGTCTTACCTGTGCTTTGTCGTTCAGGTACTGTTCTTCGCGCTCAACAATGCCTTTCTGCACCACTACGAGCAAAAGGATGAGTAGCAGCAAACTCCACTAAGTAGTAGTGCTGACAATGGCCGTGGCAATTCCCTATTTAGCCACCGTCTCCTTCTCTTTTTGGCCAGTATTCTAGTATAGAAATGTGACCACTAAGGAACATGTATTTGATGCTATTTTAATAGAAGTATCCTGGACGAGTCAATCAATTATCCTGAGCTACCGCATAGTAAAGTAGACCAGAAGGTTAGCCGCTTATCCGTTTTTAATGAATAAGTTGTCATTAAAAGTAATGCGCTTTCGACCACTCCAACCATAAAAATTCAATGAAACTATTTACTGGGCCTGTCAGCCTAGCGGCCCATCTATTAACCTATACCCGCTCAATAAAGTCTACAACATTATATCGGGTGACGAATCAGGTAGCGCGCCGGGGAGTGCTCTACACACTAAAAACAGGCTTCCGGTTCAGGCGAATTATCTGGCACGCACAAAGGCATCGTTATCTGGCCAAGTTACTGAAAACCAGCCCACAAGTAATTACCCTCTCTCAGGAAAACCCCCGACTACTTTATAAATACCTCGGTCAGTATTTAGCCCTTGATTTGCCAACTAAAGACAAGCTGGCAATGCTCACTAGCCATTACCATTATTTCACTAAATACGTACGTCCCCACTTTTTTGACGATGTTCTTCACAAAACCTATATCTGGCAGGACTGGCAGGGTGATGACTCGTTTAGAATTGGTCTGTTTTTCCCCGTGGGTCTGGACTGGGAAGGCGAATTGGCCGTCGTATTGGAATACAACACAATTCCAGTTTATACGATTCGCTTTACAGTGGTTGCTGATCAGTTGACGAACTCGTTATTTGGTGAAAGTATCTTTGTGGGAGGGATACAAGGGATTAAAAATCCTGACCTTGTCAAGCAAGCTACCAAAACGCTATTTGACATCACCCCCGCGGCCTTACTGATGGCGTCTCTGCAAGGGATTGCCCAAGCCTGTAGCCTGAAATGCATCTGGGGCGCAGGCAATGAACGACAGTTGGCCAATGGAGCGGCCTTCTTTAACTATGATGCCTTCTGGGATGCGTTAGGAGGCCAAAAACAGCCATGTCAGTTATATACGTTATCGATTCCTTTTCCAGAGAAACCAATTACCTCAATCAAGGCTAACCATCGCAGCCGCACCTTACGAAAACGGGAGTATAAGCACAAAGTCACTCAACAGGTTAGAGCCCATTTTGAAATACAACTGCGCTAGTGGCTTCTTGCCTTCCTGGCAGATAACTTTATTTTGTCCGGACGATGGTCAGCTTTTTCATTAACTCCTTTCGACTTGTCGACGGAATTTGAATGGGCGTTTTATGATTGATCAGAAACAGATGATTTCGCTCCAGCCGTTCCAGATGGTTTAAATTAATAAGTAGTGACCGTGACAGGCGGTAAAAATTAGGAGCTGAAAAATACTGCGCCAGATGACTCAAATTCGTACTGATATGATGAGGTAACTCTTTCTGAATCATAAAAACTTTCACATACGAACCATCGGCCTGGAGATAAAGAACATCGTTCATATCAATTTTTTCATGGCCTTTGTCGACGGGCAAATACAATGTTCCCGACATAGAAGCCCCGCTTGTGTTCTTCTGATTGTAGTGAAAATAGTAGTAAGCTAGTTCGACCTGTAACTTTAGTTCATCGTGTCGGAAAGGTTTCAGTAAATAAGCGGCTGGCAGGGTTTCTTTAGCGAGTTGAAATGTTTCAACGTCTGAATTAGCAGTCAGATAAATAATAGGCATCCGATGTTCAGCAATCAGTTCTCTGGCTGTGGTAATGCCATTTTCTGTAGATCCCTCCTCCAGATGAATGTCAATAAGTGCCAGATCGGGTGGATTACTTTTGGCAGCTCGTATGGCTTGCTCAAAATTACGGGCAATGGCCGTGACTTTATGACCGGCTTCCTCCAACGTTTCGCGAAGATCCATGGCCGTAATGGTTTCGTCCTCCACAAGTAGAATTTTCAATGACTTCATCCCTTGTCTTCCTGAATTAGGCTTTAAATACCATTGAAAATAAGACGCCTGTAAACTCCTTGCTCTCACCAGAGACGAATGAGTACGTTCCGCCTAACTGCTCGGCCTGAGCCTGAATTAGCTGCATACCAAACGAAATCGGCAACGTCTTAACTTCCGACTCAGACCAGCCTGCGGAAACGGGTTCATAGCTCCTTTCATCAGACCAGCCAGCCTCTTCCAGTCCGGGACTGGAAAGTCCCGGGCCATTATCGGCTACAGTGAGGTGAATTCTGTTATTGTTACGATGGCAGCTTATCCTGAAAGCAGGAGATTCATTATCAGCAAAAGCGTATTTGCAGGCATTGGTTGTCAACTCGTTCAAAATGAGCCCAAGTGGAACAGCTTTGTCGGCGGGGAGCGAAATCTTGTCAATAGAAAACTGCGGTTGAAGAACCGCAAACCCATAAGCCGTCAAGACTCCACTCACCACCTCCTGAATAAATTCGTCGAGACTGGCTTCGGCTAGTTTATCGCCATCGTACAGGCGTTGGTGGAGAATAGCCATCGACTGTACACGTAACCGGCTTTCTTCGATCGCTTTTTTAGCCAGCTCGTCGGTTAGTCGTTTAGATTGCAGACTCAGCAGGCTCGATACGACCTGCAGGTTGTTCTTAACCCGGTGGTTCTGTTCTTTAACAAGGTCTTCATTCCGACGGCTAATCCGTTGATTCTTTCGATACAATCGGAAGAAAACAGCACTCACGACAACTGCTATCAGAAAGAGCGCCGACACAGCCATCGTAATGCCTCTTTGTAGACGCAGGTTCTGGGTATTCAACTTGATTTCCTTCCGCTGAGCGCTTAAGAGCGATTCTTTTTTTTCTGCTTCAAACTCTAAACTCAGCCGACTAATAGCACCATTACGATCAGCAACCAGCTTGATACGCTCCAGTTCACTTAATTTTTTTAGCCGCTCAAACGCCTTTTCCCATTGGCCTGAGCCCTGGAAATAATAGACAAAAGCAGCCTCCAGGTCCAGCCGGGTTTCATACTCATTTAGCTTTGCGCGCTCGTACAGTTGTTCTGCTTTGTTGAGCGCCTGCAAAGCAAGCGCGGGTTTGCCGAATGCGGAGTAAGCCTCCGACAAATGCATCAGCGTGTTGACGCGGGAACCCTGTTTTTCTTTAAGCGTAAACAGATCGAGCGCCTTTTCGAGATAAGGAATGGCCCGTGGGTCTTTTACTTTGGTAAACAGCGTCCCCAGTTCAATCGTGGCTTCGGCAATGCCAAGTGTATCCTTTATTTTATAGGATAGCGCTTCCCGTTTCGAGTAAAAAGAAAGAGCCTGGTTGTAGTAAGCTGTTTTGTGGGTTGTCGATTGGTTTTGCCATTGGGTTAGGTAAATCCTGCCTAAAACGCCATAGGACCGAATCAATGCTTCATCAGACTTGATTCGCTGGGCTATCTGCAACGAACGAGTGGCATACCGTAAGGCTTGTACAGCATTACCCATCTTATCTTCATTTTCGCTCAGGCGAACATATAGGCGGCTCAACTCGAAGGAGTCGCCCTGAGGTTCCTGCAGGCGAAGCGATTTCAAAAAATAAACCTGAGCCGTCCGGTAGTCTCCAGCAAACACATAGGTTTTACCAAACAGATACCAGGCTTCGGCCAATAGGATCGGATCGTTCTTCTTTCTGGCTTCCTGCTCTAGTTGACTAGCCCGTTGTATTCGGTCGGGCTTTACGTTCAGATAAGGAGTTTTCTGAGCAATACACTCGCTTAACATGATTAGCCACAGCACCATTAAGTAGTTTACGTACTGGAACAAACGGAGCATATAGCTGTGGCAAAAGAAGATTTATAAGCGGAATTAGTTACTCAAATCTAATAAATAGCGATTGGTTTATAACTACAAATAAATCAAAAGAAAAAAGAGCAGTCTCAGAAGAAAATATGGTGATTTGACACAACTATAGTTGTAGCTAACGACACAAATTGGCTTATTTGTAAATACAAGCTAATTTACTTATGCGTAATGATAGCTTATTAGGCGGCTTTCCGCTACTATCCACACATCTTTAATTAATGTACTAATGCTCATTGACCGTTTTCAATACAGTAGTAGATTCGGCTAGCTTAGTTGGGTCAATCCATTTATTCGCTCAGATTAACCACAACCGCATCACCTACCCTGATCTGCCCACCCTGTACAACCTTTGCGGTCATACCGCCATGCCCGCGCATGGTGTTGTAACCACCGGGCCCAAGGGTTGCTTCCATTTTAGAACAGGGATGGCATTGACCGGTGATTTTCAGAATCACATCGCCAAGTTGAATCTGTTTGTCTTTCAGTGCCAGCAGGTTTATCCCCGACACCACAATATTCCGGCGCACCAAAGCTGGATCAAGGATATCGCGGCCTAATAAAGCAGCCACAACGGGCAGGTGCTCGGCCTGGATGAGGGTTACGTGGCGGCTTCCACTTTGCCCCCTGTAATGGTCGCCAACAAGGCCTTTCTTTTCAGATACGGCAACCGAATCAACCACCTCTACGGCGGTATTGCGTTCAGGCCGGATGCCTATCCATTCCACCCGACCGGAGCGGGGAAATACATTAAATAAATCGTTTATGTTATCCACTCGATTTTTTGTGAGTTACTTGCTGAACGAAAGTTTTCCAGACGAAGCTACTCACGGCAATCAATTAATTCACAACACTACTGGCTAATAATTCACATACGTATTCACAACGGACCCATCATTGAACAGATCAACGATGGCATAGCCGGCGGCTGTATGTTTGTATTTCCCAAACCACCAGGCTCCACTAACGGCTCCATTGCAGAAATACGAAACACCATTGTAGTCAACCCGGTCCGTTAAATGAATATGGCCGCTAAGGGCGGCCTTTACGTTTGGATAACGATGAAATAAGTCGGTAAGGCGAACAGTGTCGCTGTGCATCCAGCGAGAGGGAACATTCCAGTTTTCGCCCGCAAAACGCTGCCCGTCAAAAAACACGCAAGCGGCCAGAATCGGCACGTGCGAAACAATCAGAATGGGCGTCTCAGCGGGCGTTTGCTTTAAATCAGCCTCGAGCCAGGTGAACTGTTCCTCGTCTATATGAGCGGTGTACCAACTGCCATCGGGTTCGGGCTGAACGCTATCCAGCATAATAATATGCCAGCCATTCTGGTCTAGGCTGTAGTAGCGCTTCGTTAATTGAAACTCGTCCATCGCCCATTGTCGACCGGCGTCAAAGCAAGCTTTGGTTTCCTTCGGGCACCAGATGTCGTGATTTCCAATACAACTCAAGACGGGCAGGGCATTTTCGCTCCGGAGAACCTCACCATACAGGCGCCATTGTCGGCTAACGCTGTCTTTCTGCCGACCGTGCGCTTCCATAATCGCGTCGCCACCATTCACAATCAGATCAGGCTTGTCCGGCAAATTTTGTACATGGTGCAGGCACCGTTCAAACCCTTTGGCGGCCCCAATCAACGGCTGCATGTGGGTATCGGTGAGGTGGGCAATGCGTAACACCCGCTGTTTGGAACGTGTTACCGCTTGAGCAGATACCAAATTATTTACCGAGAGAGCAGCAAAGCCCGCTCCTACTCGTTTGACAAGATCCCGACGATTCATGCAGGCCTACTTTGGTTTACGCAAAGTAAAATGCCGAACGTGACGTGTTGATTAAACCAGGTTTATGATTTTGTTAGGTTATTAACTTAAGGAGAGGAGATTTATTCATACATACCATTTTCTGAACAGAGTTACCGCCCAAACTTCAGCGTCGTGCCAATTCTAAACCCTAAACCCTGATATTTGGCATCCTGCCATTGCGAAATGACTTCCACCCGGAAGAAAGGCAGCACCTGCGGAATCAGACCATCCAGTCCATAACCCACTTCTGTGTAGTTTTTGGAAGCTGGGGTGTAGAGGTAATGCACGAATAAATTCTCTTTCAGTCCCAGCAACCGAACGACTGTTAACTGCGTAACGAAAAACTTGCGAAATTCAGCCAGCACATGAGCTTCAGCAAAACGCTTAGCCGTACTGTATTGATAATACGGCAGTAATCTATAGGTCGAAACGACATCACCCTGCTGGAAGAAAAACTGATTTCCCTCAAAATGCTTGAAGTCAGGAAAGTATACCTGGCGATCATTCAGGAACGAACCCGCGCTGAGTTTATAATTCAACCGGCTTCGAATGCCTGTTTCGAACGAGTGGCTAATGCTCGCCTGTAAGAAATCATAGTCAACCTGGTCCATGCCTTTGCGGTAATTTACCGTCAATAGTGGACTTTCATTATCACGCCGGGCAATACGTCGGCCATTGCGAATCGTGTATTGAGTAGCCCCCAACCGCGCCGACGCGGTCAAATTAAGCAACAGCGCATTATGCGTTGGGAAGGCGGTTGTAGCAACTTCGGCGTTCTCGGGACGGTTAGGTGTAAACGTTCGCTCGCGCCAGTTGATCCAGGGCTTCAGATCTTCGCGGTAGTTGGTCAATTCAGACCGTCGGGCGTACTCCAGGCTACCCGTCAGGGCAACCCGCTCGCTGAATGGCGACGCGCTAACGGTCAGGTTCAGAAAATCTTTCTGATATAGCTTCGCAAAATTCTGCTCGAATAAAAGCGTCGTCAGCGAGTTCAGAAACGGACTGATCGGATTGTCGGGATTGTACTGGTACAAATACCGTCCGCCCGACAGGGCCACGCGTGTGTTTTTGTGCTGATAACTCGCCAGGCCATAACCCACAACCTGTTTCCGGCCAAACTGATAACGGCCCGTACCGCCCACGTTCCACTCACCCAATTGAATTTGCCGGAACCGATTGACCGAATCCACTTTCGCCCGATACCGGAAATTGAGCGCTCCTTCCAGCGTGTAACCCTCAACCGTGTTATACTCGACGCGTGCCAGCGGGCTAGTATAAATCAGGGCACTTCGTTTCGTCAGCCCCCAAGTGTGCCCGCTCAGCAGTTGACCAATCGAAAACTTATTGGCCGCTTTTTTCTTTTGTTTATCGGCTAAAGCAAGGCTATCACGCTTGAGCGAATCGGCTTTCGTAAGCACTTTTATCTCACGAATCAGCCCCAGGCTATCCGCTTTCCGATAGCTTTTTATTTCGGCGCTGGTAAGCGGCACCGAGCGCAACGAATCCCAGTATACATTGGAGCGTTTGCGCGCCAGCGAATCGACTTCCAGCGAGTCGTCGCGCACAACCGTTACATCTTCTTTCCGGTTTTTTCGAGCCTGTTTTTCCTGTTTCTCGTATTCTTTGACCATCTGCCGCAGGTTTTTGGTCGAAAACTCCTTTTGTTTTTTGACTAGTTCGTCAAAATTTTTCCCCTTTATATCGCTTTTCGAGAGGGTTTGGGCGGGTGCTCCTTTCTTCTCGTCAGCTACTTCAATGTCTTCAACAAAAGCAGGGTTTACGACAAATTCACTGAAGGTCAAATTTCGGATGTAGTAGCCGCTGGCTTTCACGCCCAGGTAGGTGCCTTTTCCTTCATACCGCTGATTCGTCGGCATCCAGACCCCTTGGATGGGGCTACAGATATGCCGGACCGAAATAGAAATGCCAATGTTGTTGACGGTTTCTAATTGCAGGCTGTGGATGGCCCAGGTGTTTTCGATAATGTAAATCGTTCCCCGAAAAACGCCTTCGCCATACTGTCGGGGTATAACCTGAATTTTACTGATCTCGACCGGCGTACCGGATGGCCCTGGCTCGCGGAACGTGCCTTTGTATTCAAACTTATAATAGGCAAACGCTTTAGGCGATAAGGGCGATACGGCACCGGCAATGGTGGGGTTATAAAAACTGGCGTTGTAAAACTGGTTCGGGCTTAAGAAATCGCCCTGTGAGTTGCGGTTCGCAATAATCCGCTGCCGAAACGTGTTGGGCTGGGTGAACGATACTTCGGCTACGGTTTCGTTGAGCAGAGGAACGCCTACTTTAAAATTAGCTTCTTTCTCGGCTTCTTTTAACTGTTTCCGAAACGCCATTTCGGCCAGATTGGGCAAGTCGATAACGGTAAATGACGATTTGGTGTAGACCCGCGCCTTAAACCGCTGCACCTGCAACTGGTGGAACCGACTTTTGGCAATGGCCCGGCGCATGATCGTGTAGGCCGGGTCTTCATTTCCGGCCTTTGTCTGCACTTCGGCCAAGCGCAGTGCCTGCTCCTCAAGGGTAGCATCCAGCGTAGCGAAGTCAGTACCTATCTCAACCGATTTTTGGTTCGACTGAAAGCCCAGGTATTGAAAGACAATGTCGTATTTACCGGGTGCCAGCCCGATTTCATACCGGCCCTCCGCGTTTGTGATTGTGCCTTTAGGGGTTCCTTTCACAATAACAGCCGCAAATGGTAACGCTTCTCCCTGTTTGTTTTTAACCGTACCCCGCAGACCGCTACTACCGGTTTGTGCAGGAACCGAGGTCAATGAAATGAATAGAAGTAGTATCAGTAATGTAAATTTCATACAATCCGGCGGGTTGACAGTTTGCGAATGTACCTGTAAAACGAAGTACAGCTCAAATCTTTTCGATAAACGGAAAATTTCGATTCACCAACGAAATGAACTCATTTGTATTGGCAAGATGCGTACCTGAATATAAACGTTGCCTACCGATATTGTTAAAAATCTATAACGTCTTTGTGTATCTTGCTACAAACTGCTCATAATCTGAACCCTATGCACAAATCAGTACACTTCTTCAGTCAATTATTCATATTTCTGATTTGCCTATCGACGGCTAATGCCCAACTCTCCTCGCCATCCACTGTTCTGACGGAACGAGAGCGGTCGCGGGTTGTCGACGAAATTCTGGAAGACCGCTTCACCAATCTTCTTCCCCAGCTGATGCGCCGGGAAGGACTGGATATGTGGGTTATTATTTCCCGCGAATATAATGAAGACCCGGTTTTGCGGACAATGCTTCCCAGTACATGGCTCTCTGCCCGCCGACGAACTATAATGGTCTTTTACGATCAGGGGGGCGACAAAGGAATCGAGAAGCTGGCTATTGCTCGGTACGATGTCGGTAATCTGCTCAAAGGTGCCTGGGACATCGACGTTCGGCCGAACCAGTGGGAAGCACTGGCAAAAATTATCGAAGATCGAAAGCCTAAAAAAATAGGCCTCAACATGTCGACCAATTACGGGCATGCCGACGGGCTCTCCTTTTCTGAACACGAGGAATTCATCAAGAAGCTACCGGCCGACTATCAGAAACGGATCGTCTCTGCAGAGAAAGTCGCCGTTGGCTGGCTTGAAACCCGTACCGAAAAAGAGATGGCAATTTATCCGCTCATCTGCCGGTTGTCGCACCAGATTATACAGGAGGGCTTTTCGGAGCAGGTCATTCAGCCGGGCGTGACCACCACAGACGATGTAGTTTGGTGGTTCCGCCAGCGCATTACCGACCTGGGCCTAAGCACCTGGTTCCACCCAACAGTCGACGTACAACGCGCCGACCGGGAAGACTTCAATCACCTTCGTACGTTTTCAAAACGGCCCGACAAGCAGGTCATTCAACCCGGCGATTTGCTACATGTTGATTTTGGCATTACTTATTTACGCTTAAACACCGATCAGCAGCAACACGCTTACGTCTTGCGCCCCGGCGAATCTGACGTTCCAGAAGCCATCAAAACCGCCTTCAAACAAGGGAATCGCTTACAGGATATTCTGACGGAACAGTTCAGCGCGGGCAAAACAGGCAACCAGATGTTGCTGGCGGCCCTGGAGCAATCTAAAAAAGAAGGGATCAGTGGCACCATTTACTCGCACCCCATTGGTGTACATGGCCACGCGGCTGGCCCAACCATCGGCTTATGGGATCAGCAGAAGGGCGTTCCCGGCCCCGGCGATTACCCGTTGCTGGCCAACACCGCCTACTCCATTGAACTTAATGCAGCCGTCGAAATTCCGGAATGGAAGAAAATAGTACGTATTATGCTCGAAGAAGATGGCTTTTTCGACGGCAAAACCTTCCGCTACATCGACGGTCGCCAAACGGAGATTTACACCATTCCCAGAAAGTTAGGATACGTCAAGTAGAAACGCCTATTTGCGTCTCATTCGCGCCAGCAATAGTTAATAAACAAAACCATCCGGCGAATGAGACGCATACTTGCGTCTCTACTTGGTGTTCACCGGCGAGCCGTCCCGAATTTCTTCGTTAGCCTTTGCAATCAGTTGTTCGCCTTCGGTCAACGGGCCAAACAGTTCTACTTTCTCGTCAGCTTCAAGCCCTCTTTTTACAGGAACCCACTCTGCTTTTCCATTAACGACCTTAATCACAAATACGCCGGTGGTTGCATTGACAATAGCCGTTTTCGGGACGATAAATGTGCTATTCTTCGTTGGTAAAGGTACGGTTACCTCGGCAACCATGCCGGGCAGCAGTTTCTTGTCATTGTTGATGACATCGACCTCTACCCGCTCCGACCGTAGCCGCTTATCTAGGGCACCCGCCTGGCGCTTAACCTGCCCGGTAAATTTTTGATCGGGAAAGGCTTTGACGGTAAACGTAACCTGGTCATTCAGGTCGACATAGCCCGTATAAGCCTCAGGAATAGAAATAACCAGGCGTAGTTTCTTTTGCTCCGTCAGCACGAATAAGGGAAATTCGGAGCCCTTACCGGCGGGTCCGATGTAGGCGCCAGTACTGGCGTTCCGTGCACTGATAATACCATTGAATGGGGCGCGTATCTCCAGGTATTTCTTAAGATCAGCCACTTCCCGATAAGCCGATTTTGCAGCTTCCAGTTGAGCCAGGTCGGCATTACGTTTGGCAAGCGCCTGATCAACGTCGTTTTTCGATACGGCACCGGAGAATTTACTGGCTTCCAGAATCCGCTCATAATTGGCCTTGCTGGCAATAGAAAGTGCTTCCTGCGCCTTAAGCTTCGAGTCAGCGGAAGATAGTTGCGCACTTAATTCGGGGGCTTCGGCCAAAGCAAGCAGTTGTCCCTGCTTCACTTCAGTGCCTACATCGGCATTCAGCGATTTGATATAGCCGCTTACTTTGGCATAAATATCGACATCCCGAAACGCAACCAGTTCGCCCGGCACTTGCAACGAGGATGATAGTTTCCCGCGTTGCAGCGGGAAGACCTCAACCGTGGCGGGTGCATCCGCTTTCTTCGCTTCTTCTTTTTCCTTCCGTTCCTCTTTGCCTTCCGACGAATGACAACCGACTAACGAACCGATCAGAAGAACACTACTAAAGGCAACCAGTAAGCGATATATGGATAGATCAATTGGCCGTTTCATACGGGGAGGGAATATAAAATTTACTTTCTTTATCTTCAGGATCGAGCGACACCGACTCCGTCGAGGTATTGCCCTGTACCCAGGCAAATACCAAAGGTAGAATAAACAGAGCGGCAAAGGTCGACGCAATCAGACCACCAATAACGGCCCGGCCCAGGGGAGCCGTCTGCGACCCACCCTCACCCAGCCCCGAAGCCATCGGAATCATACCGACTACCATGGCCACGCTGGTCATCAGAATGGGGCGCATCCGCAGAGAAGCCGCTTCACGGGCCGCCAGCAACGCATTGCCACTTCGCATCCGCAGTTCCTCAGCGTTGGTAACCATCAACACGGCATTGGAAATAGACACACCCACCGACATAATCATGCCCATATAGGATTGCAGATTGAGCGTTGAGTCCGTAAGCATTAGCAACACTAAGGAGCCGACCAATACGGCGGGTACGGTGCACAAAACTACCAGTGACACTTTAAATGACTGAAAGTTGGCCGACAACATCAGGAAGATCACGACGATAGCCACCAGCAAGCCATTTTGCAGACTGTCGAGGGTGCTAATCAACACCTCGGTCAGGCCCTGCATTTTTACGGTCAATCCGCGGGGCAGCTCACCCAGCGAGTCGATTGCTTTCTGAACATCGGTAGCCGCTGTCCCCAAATCCATGTCATTCAAATTAGCCGTTACTGACAGCACCGGAATAGCGCCAACGTTGTCATTTTCGCCATAGGTTGTTCCTTTTTGCAGCGTAGCAACATCACTCAGAACCGGGCGGCTCGCATTGGGCGAAATGGGTATTTCGCCTAGATCACTGATAGTAGTCATCTGATTTTCAGGCACCTGAATCTGCACACTGTAGCTTTGGCTCGATTTCGGGTCGATCCAGACACTTTTCTCCGTATAACGCGACGACGAGGTGGCTGCCACCAGCGAGCGTGAAATCGCTGAAATATCCGTTCCGAGCTGGGCGGCCCGTGTCCGGTCAATCGTTACATTGATGGCGGGGTATTTCGTAGCCTGCCCAATCTGCACATCACGCAGGTACGGGATTTGGTTCAGCTTGGCAATTACTTTGTTAGCGTACTCTTCGTTCTGCTTTTTGTTTTTACCAATAAGTCGTACCTCAATCGGCGTTGGCGAGCCCTGGCTTAGAATCTTATCCGTTAATTCAATGGGCTCAAACGACAGCTTAACCCCAGGCAGCGCTTTTTTCATGCGGGCTCTGAATTCATCCTTCAACTCATCCAGATCAACCTCATAATCTTCGTTCAGACTCACCTGCAAAACGCCCTCCTGCGGACCCGCCATAAACAGATAGATCGGGCTCGTTGAGAATTGGGCGCCGTGCATACCGACCATGGCTGAGGTAATCTCGACATTCTCTTTACCGACCAGGTTATTTAGCACATCGATGGTTTTCAGCATCGTGGCTTCCGTTTTTTCGAGTCGGGTTCCGTCGGGGTTCCGGAGCCGAACCTGAAACTGCCCGGCATTGCCTCGGGGCAACACATCGCGCCCAATCACTGTAATGAGCAATGCCGCGAGCCCCAGGGCTCCAACAACATACACCAGCACAATCGGTTTTCGATACGGTAATATTCGGCCGATAAAGCGCACAAACCGAACCCGAATCCGCTCGAAATAGCTGAGCTTACCGTCGTGATCAATGTCTTTCTGATGGGCCAGTTTCTGCTTTTCCTCCAGCAAATCGCCATGCGATCCTTTTCCATTACCCGATACCATCCCATTGGTATGAAGCACTTTTCCATTCACAGGGTGCGTAGCCTGACCATTGTTGACCTGCGTGTGTTCTTTCATCATCCAGTTGGCCAGCACCGGCACCAGCGTCTGAGCCATCAGGTACGACGTAATCATCGAAAACCCGATCGCCAGGGCAAGCGGTAGGAACAAGGCTCCCGGTATGCCTTTCATGGTGAAAGCAGGCGCAAACACGGCCAGAATACAGAACAGAATCAGCAGCTTAGAAAAGGCGATTTCCTTACAGGCATCCCAGATAGCCAGCGCTTTGGGTTTCCCCATATCCATATGCTGGTGGATGTTTTCAATCGTTACAGTACTTTCATCAACCAGAATACCGATCGCGAGTGAAAGGCCACTCAACGTCATGATGTTGATGGTTTGCCCAAACAACGACAGAAAAAGCACGCCAGCAATGATACACGTTGGAATGGTGATGATCACGATCAACGCTCCCCGAACATCGCCCAGAAACAGGAGCACCATTAGGCCCGTCAGAATCGCGCCAATGGCCCCTTCGGTCATCAGGCTTTTTACGGCGTTGATCACATAAACGGATTGGTCGAATGTGTAGGTCAGGGTTACATCTTCGGGCAGTAGCGCCTGAAAACGGGGCAGAGCCGCTTTCAGATTCTGGACAACCTCCCAAGTCGACGCATCCGACGACTTGGTGATGGGCAGATACACCGAACGCTTTCCATTAACGAGCACATATCCCTGCGTAATATCGGCACCGTCTTCAATGGTAGCGACATCCTTGAGATATAGATTCTGAACCGTTCCGGTGAAAAGTGGAATGTTACCAAAATCCTTAATGTTCAGAACGGTCGTATTGGCGGGCGTAAAGTAGTTCAGGTCGCCCACGCGCACATTTCCGGCCGGGGTTGCCTGGTTATTAATTCGCAGCGCGGCCACCAATTGGTCGGGCGTCAGGTTGTGCGAGCGTAATAACTCCGGGTCGGCTTTAATCACGATAGACCGTGAGTTGCCTCCAAACGGGGCGGGCGATACCAGACCGGGAATGGAGGTGAAGCCGGATCGGATATACACGTTTGCCAAATCCTGGAGTTCATTATTACTACGAATCGGACTGCTCAGAACGAGCTGCCCTACTGGTAGTGTAGACGCATCAAACCGCAGAATAAAGGGTGGTTGTGATCCTGGCGGAAACTGCGCCTGAGCCCGGTTTGAGTAAGCGGATACTTCAGCGGCCGCCTGCGCCATATTTGTGCCTTCGTAGAACGATAATTTCAGCAGCGTTATCCCCTGGATATTTTTCGTCTCGATACTTTTTACCCCCGACACATAGAGGAGCAGGTTTACGTACTGCTTTCCAAAAAATGCCTCCATCTGGTTGGGTGTATACCCACCAAAAGGTTGAGAAATATAAATTACGGGTAAATTCAGGTTCGGGAATATGTCAATCTTGATGGTACGGACGGCGCTGATTCCGAAAAAAAACAAGCTTGCCACTAACACCAGAACGGTTATGGGCTTGCGTAACGCTGATCGTATTAAATTCATAGTTAATTAAAGTACTATTAAACTCGCCAGTTAATACCGCTGGTAAATTAGGCATCCTCTGGCTTATCTTCTCAGTAGAAAATTAATTCAGACAAAAGCCAATTTTTTCCACAATACATCATATCTACTGATATATCTACCTGAAAGTTAACGAATTCGGCTGGTAATTAGAAGTGCCATCCAGCATAATGAATGGCAACCCTACACCTGTTTAACAGCCTAAAAATTCACCTTCAGTGCATCCAAAAGTTATCGATTAAGTATAAACACTTAGCCTAAACCAAGTAGCACAAACATCAATATTATGCTGATAATCAACACAGCTTGTTTATTGTTTATAAATGTTAAAACGATCAGGCTCTTCCGAGTTACCTATGTATAAACAGGGCAATTACCTACGCTAAATTATTTATAAATTTTTCTCGTAGACGGGCAATAAATTGGGGATAACAATCAGCTAAAAAGCTAATTCGTCATCCCCAATTAATCAATCTTATTTAAAGATTAAGCCAGCCGGTTGATGCAGTTCAAATCTTCGAAAGCGATTTTTAACCGTTGCACCATGCTTTCTTCGCCTTTACGAAGCCACACCCGTGGATCATAGTATTTTTTATTTGGCGAATCAGCGCCTTCAGGGTTACCCAACTGCGATTGCAGATAGCCTTCTTTGGCTTTGTAGTACTTCAGGATGCCTTCCCACATAGCCCACTGCATGTCGGTGTCGAGGTTCATTTTAACGGCACCATAACGAATGGCCTCCCGAATTTCTTCCCGACTCGAACCCGACCCACCGTGGAACACAAAGTTCACCGGCAGCGCGCCCGTTGCATATTTCTCCTGAATATACTTCTGTGAGTTATCCAGAATGACAGGCGACAGTTTCACGTTTCCTGGCTTATACACACCGTGTACGTTTCCAAAGGCAGCCGCAATGGTGAAGTTCGGCGAGATTTTACTTAGTTCTTCATACGCATAGGCCACTTCAGAAGGCTGGGTGTAAAGTTTCGAATCATCAACATCCGAATTATCGACACCGTCTTCTTCACCACCCGTTACGCCCAATTCGATTTCAAGCGTCATACCGATTTTGGCCATGCGCTCAAAATATTTAGAGCAGATTTCGATGTTCTCTTCGATTGGCTCTTCCGACAAGTCGAGCATGTGCGAGGAATACAATGGCTTACCCGTTTGGTCAAAGTGTTTTTCACCCGCTTCGAGCAGACCGTCGATCCAGGGCAGGAGTTTTTTAGCACAGTGGTCGGTATGCAGAATGACCGGTACGCCGTACAGCTCAGCAACATGGTGAACGTGCAGGGCACCCGAGATAGACCCGGCAATGGCGGCTTGCTGTTTGTCGTTTGGCAGAGACTTGCCTGCGTAAAAGATTCCGCCACCATTCGAGAACTGGACGATTACCGGCGAGTTAACAGCTTTAGCCGTTTCCAATACGGCATTAACGGAGTCCGTTCCAACAACATTGACGGCAGGAAGGGCGTAATCATTTTCGTTGGCGTGACGGAAAATTTCGGTGACGCCTTCGCCGGTCACAACGCCGGGGGCAAAACGGGTGGCTACTTCACTCATAGTTAGGACTAATTTTGGATTCGTTCAAGAAATAGTTTACCGAAAATGAGGACGGCTAACCTATTTGACTTCGGAAGGTAAAGTTGGGGATATTGTAAAAAAAATACTAATCTTACCGAAATGCTTCTTGGGAAAACGAATGATTTATATTCGTTTTCCCATCTTTCTGCCAGAAGCAGAAAGACATGGCCCTGGCTCATCTTCGCCGATGATCAGGCCAGGCAGGTGAAGCGGCCCATAACCCGAGCAGGAACTTACAGCAGGAGGTATGATTTTTGTTAGGTATTCTAGGTAACTTCGTAAACATACAATACGCCATCGGTCATAAATCTATTTTCATGCTTCGTATCCTTTACATAATCTGCCTGCTGCTTTTGGCTATCGGATTTCGACCGGCGTGTGCTCAGTTGGCGCAATCCTTACGCCTTGAAATTCCCTCAGACCCAAACGAGGCCGAAGCATTTGATGTGACCCCACTGGACGAACGAGGCCTGTTGATGACAGTTCGTACCGGCAACTTCGTCGACAATACACCGGTTAAACTTAATTTCAGGCGATATGACGTTAACCTCAAATTACTCTGGCAGACCGAATTTAAACAGGATATTAAGTTCAGACAGGTGTCGACTTATGACTCCGACCGGTACGTGTATCATCTTTTTCGTGAATATGATTCGGATGAGTACCAATTTGTGCGGCTGCACCTCGACGATGGTGTTGTTGAGACGTTTGACGGTACGTTGATTGACCAGTTGGATGTTCAGCAGTTTAAGGTGATGGGAAGCCAGGCTTACGTGAGTGGGTATCATCACGGCCGTCCGGTAGTCATGTCTTTTTCTTTTTTCGACCGCACGGTCAAAGTGCTCCCTGGCCTATATGTTAACCGGATGGAGATCAGCAGCCTCGAAATCGATGAAGCCCGGCAAGAGGTGCATGTATTGGTTCATTCGCTTCGGCGTCACTGTAAATTCTCAATACGTACCTACAACTACGATAGTAAACTCATTCGAACGCTTGACTTCGATGGGGCGTCAAACAGCCTGATTTCTGGAAAATTGCTGCCTGTCAATCAACAGGAGTCGTTGTTAGTAGGCAATTACTCGACCGACTGCACCCCTTACTCACAGGGAATCTATGTGACACGCATTCATCACGGCGATACAGGTACTGAACCGGTTAGCGCTATGCAGTACATTGAGTTTTCGCAGCTTCAGAACTTTTTTAACTACTTAAAACCACAACGGCAGCAAAAATTGCTGGCCAAGGCACAGAAGAAAAAGCATGAAGGCAAAGATTATAAGTTTCGTTATCGGCTTCTGGTGCATGACCTGAAGCCTACCGCTGATGGCCTTACCCTTGTTGCCGAAGTCTACTATCCTCAATATCGGGGCAGTACGCTGGCGTATGGCGGCTACCTGCGCGGAAATGACCGCTACGAGGGCTTCCGCTACACCCACGCGTTTATTTGCCGGTTCGACAAAAAAGGCAAGCTCCTGTGGGATAATTGCTTCCCGATCAAGGAACTGGTCAGTACGGATTTAACCGAGATGGTCCAGGTCTCTCAGCAGGGAGATCGGGTTGTGCTGGCTTACCCGAGCGATGGCGAGATCACGACGGAAGTTATTGAGGGCAGTAAAATTCTCAAGGAAACGGAGAAATTTAAATTACAAACCAATGCCGAGAACGAAAAAGTAACATTTTCGGCCCAGGATAACCTGATGGCGTGGTATGGTCAGCATTTTCTAGCGTGTGGGTTCCAGAAAATAGCGCCTTCCAAAACAGCACAGCGGGATGTACCACAACGGGAGGTGTTTTACCTGAACAAGCTGACCTATAGCGAAGACAGCCCAAGCAGGGATTCTGGCAAGGCTACGACCCGAAAAAACGGCGGATCAGGACGATAACTAGGTTTAAAATAAGGCTGACGACAATACAGGTCACGATTGGGAAGTAAAAACCTCCGCCGTCTTTGCCTTCTACCCGAATATCACCAGGTAACCGACCCAGCCAACCGAGTTTGTCTCCGAAAAAGTAAATCACAAGGCCAATTAGCACGATTACGGCCCCGATCAGGATAATAGTTTTGCCAAATGAAGGTGTCATATCATTACTTACAAGTGTATGAAGAATAGACTATTCGTTTATTTTAAACGCAGTTGGCAGCTCATAAAATTTCAGCGAATAATCCTACGGCAATAGGTTGACAAGCCTTGCAGGTAAGTCGTTTCTCAAATAAATACAATATTTCCAAACTAATGCTTGCTTTTCGGATAATTTATCTGTACTTTTGCGTCAGATTTTACAAGCGACATCCGTTCGCGTCTCTGTTTCTCTCCTTTTTTACGTGTTGAGTTAGGTCTGGCAGAGCTTATGTACGGATGTACAGGATGGGTTTCTGTGTGGACGTCCCGCCGTGAGCGGGACCTTAGCGCGTGGGCTAATCGTCAATCAGTCGACCGGTAGATCCGGTTCGTTGTCTTTATTCCCCTTGAAGAGGTTCGGGGAGGTGGTCCTGTTGGGTCGTTGGGCAGCTTGGTTCGTTGGGCAATTCTCGCATTATCGCGCCGTTCACTGGCACATACTCGTCTTCGCTTGGATGATTTACGTATTTAATCATTTCCAAGTTAATGAAAACGAAAACAAATAAATCCGCCGATCAGGATGCACTCCTGGACATTGAAAAAATAGCCACGGAAATGGCCGCTAGTGCGGTCGCTCCAGCCGATGAGGCAACATCTGAATCTAAAACGGCTAAGGTTCCTAAGAAGAAAGTTGCCAAACCAGCCGTTGAATCTGAAACATCGTTTGATGATACCGCTACAGAACTCATTGCTGACGGCATTGCCGATAAGGTAGTGATCGTTGCCGATGAGCCCATGCCAACAGCCGACGCAGCCGCGCCAGTCGTTGCTACAGCCCCAAAAGCTGATCCGAATCAATTGTTATTCTCTGATCTGGCTATTTCGGCAGAACTGCTATCGGCCGTTACAGACATGGGTTTTACGAGCCCATCGCCGATTCAGGCAGAAGCCATTCCCCCTATTCTGGAAGGTCGCGATGTAATCGGACAGGCACAAACCGGCACCGGTAAAACGGCAGCTTTCGGTATTCCCGCGCTCGACCTGATCGACATTCAGGATCGTTCGGTGCAAACGCTTATTCTTTGCCCAACCCGCGAACTGGCGTTGCAGGTAGCCGAAGAAATTAAGAAACTGGCAAAATACAAGCGGGGCGTTCGGATCGAGGCTATCTATGGGGGCGACTCCATTGAGCGGCAAATCCGGTCTCTCAAAAGTGGTGTGCACATCGTTATTGGTACGCCCGGTCGCGTTATGGACCATATGGAACGTAACACGCTCAAACTCAACAACGTGAAGATGATGATTCTTGACGAAGCTGATGAGATGCTGGACATGGGCTTCCGCGAAGATATTGAGAGCATTCTGGAAGAAATGCCTGAAGAGCGGCAAACGATCCTGTTCTCGGCAACGATGTCGAAGCCGATCATGCAGATCACCCAGAAGTTCCAGAAAGATCCTGTCCTGGTGAAAGTTGTCAAAAAAGAACTGACAAACGTTAATATCGAACAGGTCTATTTTGAAGTAAAAGCGAAAGCAAAAGTGGAAGTGATGTGTCGTTTGATCGACATGTACGACCTCAAATTGATGTTGGTATTCTGTAATACGAAACGGAAGGTCGACGAAATCGTTGAAGATTTGCAAATCCGGGGCTATCAGGCCGAAGGCTTGCATGGTGATCTACGCCAGGCGCAACGGAACAACGTGATGAGCAAATTCCGGGCGGGCACAACCAACATTCTGGTAGCGACCGACGTAGCCGCTCGTGGTATCGACGTTGACGACGTCGATGCAGTTATCAACTTCGATATTCCCCTCGACGAAGAATATTACGTACACCGGATCGGCCGGACGGGCCGCGCGGGTAAATCGGGTCGGGCCTTCTCGTTTGTTGGTCGCGATGAGAAATATCGTTTCCGTGAAATCCAGACGTATACGAAAGTTAAGGTGGAGAAAGGGGTTATTCCTTCCTTCGAAGATATCGTTGGCGTACGGAAGGCTCGTTTCATCGAGCAACTCCAACAAACGATTCAGGAGAGTAAAGACCTGAACCTGTACGACGACTTACTGACGCAGTTAAATCACGCCGGTTTCTCGACTGAACAGGTTGTGGCTGCCCTGGTGAAACGGAGCATGGGTCTGGAGAAAAATGAGTTTGCCGATCAGAACCTCAACCTGGAAGATGATCGCCGGAATGGCCGCGACAAGTACGCGGATCGTGGCCGGGGTGACGGGGCCAGTCGTTTTGAGGATCGTCGGGGTGGCCGGAGCGACAGTTCGTCCCGTTTTGGGGATCGTCGTAGCGACGATCGCGGTGGGTCACGCTTTGGTGATCGCGATGGTGGCCGGAGCGACTCCCGTTTCGGTGATCGCCGGAGCGCTGGCGCTGAACGCCCTCGTTTCAACGACCGGAATGACGGTGGTGAGCGTAAGCCTTATTTCGAACGCGATGATCAGCGCGCACCCCGTGAGCGTGATGCCAACATGACTCGCCTGATGGTGAGCATTGGTCGGAAAGATTTCGTTCGTCCGGGCGACATCGTTGGTGCCATTGCTGGTGAAGCGAACATTCCGGGCAGCAGCATCGGTAGCATCGATATCTTCGACAAGTTCACCTATGTTGACGTACCGAAAGATGTAGCCAACCGCGTTGTCGACGCTATGGAAGGTAACACAATCAAAGGTCGCCGGGTTAATATTGAACTCGCCCGGTAATCCTTAAGTAGGTAAGCAAAATTATTTATAACCACATCGGACCGCCGAAGCGAAGGCACAAAGAGTACAGAGTTTTTTTACGACTCTGTGCTCTTTGTGCCTCCGCTTCGGCGGTCCGATGTGGTTGATATATGTAGGTTTTATGAAGAGCCCATTATTCTTCGTAATAGTAACCGAATATAATTCCCATTTCGTCTTCGCTGGTTAACCCAAAACTGACCGCCTTACCTGTGGTATTGTTGTACGTTATCTCGGAAATAAGCCCCTCCCCTTTTTGCAGTTCAATGGGCGTTTTAAACGTAACAATATCGGGATGCTCCCAATCGGTAGATGTATAAACGACTTCCCCATTCCGAGCGCCCCCTACTATTTTGATCACGAATTTCTCGCCCAGTTTATGCATGTGCGAAGTGAGCGTAAGTATCTTACGAGGCTTATTAAACGTAAACGACTTGGTTAGCGTCACACGCTTGTTGGCGGGAATAGTTAGGTTTGTGTTACTCAAATCCAGTGTCTGTACAATCTGCTTTACCTTCGACTTATCGACTGTGTACAGATTAATCTGGGCCTCTCCTTTCATAACCGTCGTCGTTTTATTGACGAAATGGGAGTTAAGGTCGAGCGAAGTCCCTGCCGGGATCAGCAACGCAGCTCCTTCGGGAAAAACATAGTCCTGATACTGCGCCTGTGAGCCCGCCAGATACACGTGGTTGGACATCGTCAGAGCCGTCAATATATTAAGGGAATTATCGGGATTGCGTAAGTCACGAATGTCGTTCAGATTCGGCAGCGCCGTTTTACTTCGAAAATCGTAGGCAACGAAATGGTGGCTGCCGCTCCGCATTTTCGTTTCATACCGATTCACGTAAATATCCTGCGTATTACCGACCATCCGCCGGGTGAATAACTCCCGCTCAAAGTTCGGCTGGATGTCAAACGAAGGCACAGCCATCTGAAACCCCGTTCCAGCAGCGGGCACCGTTAGTGGTTCATAGACGGTAGGCGTCACGGTTTTATCGTCCAGCAAAGTAGCCTCGGCGATTGTACCGGTTTTGGGCGCACCGGCATCAATCCACCGTCTGACAAACTCAACTTGTCCGTCAGACAGCAGAACGCCCCCCAACGGCATCGGATTGCCATATTGTTTGCCTGAATGATGGCTGGCTGTAGTAGTCAGTTTGTGGTAGAGCAGACTCTCCAATGACGCAAAGGCTTTCACCCGTTTTAGTCCGTCGGCTTTCGCATCGCTGTTTTTTGGATCAACGCCAACCAGATTCTGATACGCTACCCCGTCGGCCAGCACAAGTCCATGCTGAAAGAACGTAGCATCTTTTTCGGACAAATGGCAACCCGATGTGGCGCAGGTCGGCGTCAGGATTTTCTGCTGAATCAAATCGAATGATGACGTGGCAGCCGGTGCCTCAGGCTCTGTACTGCTTTTCGTACAGGAGGTTGTATGCAGCAGCAAAGCCAACACGCCAATAGGCAGGCCTAATCGGGTATAAGTCAGGAAGTTCATGTGTGCTAGGCGGGCAAAAAAGCCGTTGAAAGATACTATAATTTGCTCGCTATTCCGTCAAAAACGGAGGATAAAATCCTGCTTTGGCTGCTCCCGCCGAAAGAAGACCAGCCCTACCCAAAACAAATCAACCGTGACGCTGACAGCTGGGTGTGCTTTGATGTACCCCCATGCCTGCTCCATTTCGTCCGACCAGTGAATGTCGTCAAAGACAAATACCGTATCGTTGTGAATTTTGGCTAAACAAGTTTCAAAATAACGGACTGTGGGCTCGTAGCGGTGATTGGCGTCAAAAAAAACAAAATCAACCGAATCAAGAGCCGCCAGTTGGGGAGCCAGCGTCTCGTCCAGATTACCCACTACGATCGCTACATTCTGAATAGCCAATTGCTCAAAATTCTGACGCGCCACAGCCGCTGTTTCAGGGCATCCTTCAAAGGTGAGTACATGACCGCCATAAACCTTGGTCGCTTCAGCCATGTAGGCCGTCGTCATACCCAGGGATGTACCCAAATCCACGATGTTCCTGGCCTCAAACCGCTGAATGAGCCGAAACAGCAGTCGGCCAAACCGGGCGGTTTTCTGGGAGTTCCGGGCAATATCGCCCACAGTACGTTGCCGGGACTCGTTCACTTTAGACCCGGCCCCATAGTCAGCAATAGTAATGACCTGGCGACTTTTACGAAGTTCTTTACGCAAGGCCCGTATAGGGGCAAACAGGGCTTTCGAGCCGGTTTTTGCCCGAATAACCTGTGTATATAACGCAAACAGAAAGGGAGAATGAAGCGCGTGTTCGTCGCGGGCGCGACTCAGATACCGAAAATAAGCAAGCAGCAAGAATGAATCAATTTAACTTATAAGGCACAACCATTGTGAACTCAGGAATACTGACCCGTAGTTGTTTGCCGTCAATAATACGTTCGACGAGGTAGGTACCGGCCATTTTCCCAATGCTCGAACGCAGATTACAGCCCGACACATATTCATGGACCTCCCCCGGCTCCAGCACGGGTTGCAGCCCAACAACACCCTCTCCTTCGACCTCCCGAACGGTGCCATTGGAATCGAAAATCAACCAATGACGCCGAAGCAACTGAATAGTATAGTCGCTCGCGTTTTCGATGGTGATTCGATAAGTAAAAACATAATGCGCCTGGAGCGGACTAGAGTAATCAGCCTGATACTCTGTCTTCACGCTAACTTTTACGCCTTCTGTGACTGACGAAACCATAAATTAGTGTCGTTTTGCAACCTTACAACGAAAATTAGGTTTATTAGTTTTGTTACGCAAGGGCCGCTCTCAATTTTTTTTTCGGGAGGGGATTCTGGCGTTTGTAGGCCTATAATGCCTAAACACTCTTATCAGTTCCTTCATGAATGTATCTATTGCCGAATCCTGGCGAAATCGGCTCCAACCCGAATTCGACAAACCTTATTTTGGCGAGTTAGCTCAATTTCTGCGACATGAATACAGTACGCAGCGTGTTTTTCCTCCCGGCGCGTTGATGTTCAATGCCTTCAACAAATGTAGTTTCGACGATACCCGCGTTGTCATTCTCGGCCAGGATCCTTACCACGGCGAAGGGCAGGCCAATGGGTTGGCTTTCTCGGTAGCTGATGGTATAACAAAACCGCCATCATTGGTCAACATTTTTAAAGAAATCCAGGATGATCTGGGCAAGCCCATTCCTAAATCGGGCAACCTGGAACGCTGGGCCAGCCAGGGAGTTATGCTCTTAAACGCAACATTGACCGTACGGGCCGGTCAGGCGGGTTCGCACCAGGGAAAGGGTTGGGAAACGTTTACCGACGCTGTTATCAAACTCATTTCGGATGAGAAAAAGTACGTCGTTTTTATGCTTTGGGGCGCTTATGCCCAAAAGAAGGGCGCTATTATCGACGGCAAGAAACACCTGGTTCTGAAAGCGAAACATCCGTCACCCATGGCCGCTAATTACGGCGGCTGGTTTGGCAATAAGCATTTTAGCCAGGCAAATACGTATCTGGAAAGTAAAGGATTGCCGCCTGTGGAATGGTAAAGTATCTAAATGAAACAGGCGGGCCATTTGGCCCGCCTGTTTCATTTAGTCATTAGTCAATCGTTCTGAACAGTCGGTTCCAGCGGATTTTATTCCAGGCATTGGCCGGGTTCGGGTCCAGCGACATCCAGACAAACACGGCCTTGCCCACAATATGGTCTTCGGGGACAAACCCCCAGAAACGGGAGTCGAGCGAGTTGTCGCGGTTATCGCCCATCATAAAATAGTAGTCCTGCTTGAAGGTGTATGACGTAATAGGCTGCCCGCCAATTTTGATTACATCCGGCGCTACCTCTACTTTTTCGTTGTCTTCATACAACTGAATGACCGGGCCGTAAAGAGCAATCGTCTGTGCATTGAGTTGAATAGTCGCTCCCTTTTTCGGAATCGTGATTGGGCCGAAGTTGTCGTGATTCCATTTAAACGTTGGCGTACCATAAATCATTGGCGCCATCTCGCCCGGCTTATCGGACATGGGTTCAACGCCTTTCACAAAATCAAAGCTTTTGAATTTAGCAATGACGTCCTGCGTCGTGTTAACGCTATAGCCGACCATAACCGAGGTTTTAGTCGAATCGTTATATTGCTCCAGCGGTTTCCAGTTCTCGGTTGGCTGACTTGGGTCGCGGTAATCGTTCACAATGTCGTACTTACGAAAGAACGTTGCGTCGAGGACTTCGGTCGTTTTGATAAAGTATTTCTGCTCCGAACGGGGTGGCGTTGGAAACGGCTTTCCATTGATGAACACCTCGCGTTGCCGAACCTCAAGTACATCGCCGGGAATACCGATACACCGCTTGATGTAGTTCGTTTTTAGATCAACGGGGTAGTCGATATTGTCGTTCAGGTATTTGGGTGGTACGTTAAACACGACCACGTCTCCATTTTTTACATGGGTGAAACCCGGTAACCTATAAGAAGGCAATTGAATAGCCGTGCTATAAGACGGAATGTTGGTTCCCCATATTTTCTGATGCGTCAGCGGTACCTGCAATGGTGTACGAGGTGTGCGGGTGCCATAATGCAACTTACTCACAAACAGGAAATCGCCTACCATCAGGCTATTTTCCATCGATGGCGTTGGAATCGTGAAGGCTTCCATAAACAACCAGCGGATAAGCGTGGCCGCGACAACGGCAAACAGAACGGAATCGAACCATTCCCGAATGGGCGATTTCCTGGCTTTAGCCGGTCTAGTTTCGGCCTTCGTTTGAGTTACTGACACGTTTACTGAATGATGAATGATAAATGATAAATTATGAATGGGTTGTCGGACTATGCACGATTTGCTACGAAATTACGAAGATGAACTGGTTTTTAGCTAACCGCTCATCATTCAATTCCCCAACAGGTCATCCATCCCGAATATACCCTCACGACCAACGAGCCATTCAGCCGCCACAACAGCGCCTAAAGCAAAGCCCTGCCGACTGTGTGCCACATGCGAGATCTCAATCTGGTCAACGTCAGAGTCGTAGCGAACCGTATGCGTACCCGGCACGGCACCTTCACGAAACGACTGAATTTCAATAGCATCTTCGCCTACCGGCTGTGGCGCATGACCCGCTTCGTTACTAATCCAACGGCGTTTGCTAGCCAGCTGTTCCATAACACCCTCGGCCAGAGTGATGGCGGTTCCGCTGGGCGCGTCTTTCTTTTCTGTATGGTGAATTTCTGTCATTGACACATGATAAGACGGATATTTCCGCATGAACTGCGCCAGGACTTTATTCAGTCGAAAAAACAGATTAACGCCAATGCTGTAGTTAGAGGCATAAAAAAACGCGCCTTTTCTGGTTTTACAAAATTCTTCAATGTCGGCCCGGCGGTTCAGCCAGCCCGTTGTACCACAAACGACCGGCCAGCCACGTTCCAGGCAATAGGTAATGTTTTCGGCTGCCGACTCGGGTGAGCTGAATTCAATAACGACGTCGACGGCGTCGGAGGCAAGGTTGGTTAACTCAGCGTGGTTGTTCGCATCGATTCGGGCTGCAATCTGGTGTCCTCGCTCAAGCAAAATCTGCTCAATCGTTTTACCCATTTTGCCATAACCCAGCAGAAGAATATTCACTTGGTGTTGGGGTTTACGGTTTGTAGTTTACGGTTGGCTGACGCGCCCAGTGTACCTGCGTCAGCCAACCGTAAACTACAAACCCAGTCATTTAAACGTAAACGCCACCCGAACCGCCGGGATAAAACCCATTCCAGGGGCAGGTAGCACATTGGGTTCGACGGTCATCGAAATGTCGTCGGTTAAATCAAACGTCTTCAGATGAGCGGCTACATTGGCTTCAACAATATTTAGTGCCCACAAAACACCGGACAAAAGCAGGTTCAGATCCCGATAACGCCGAAACGTATCATAGGCATTTTTGGCGTTGGCCGTCGTTCGAAAAACAACTTTATTATCGTTGAACGGGCTTACCCCAATTAACACCTCCTCTACTTTAATGTACTGATCCGGCGTGTTAATTAGAGGTCCTCTGATATCCGGGTATAGAGTGGGGTTGAGTTCAGCCTTAAATCCATCGCCTACTTTATCGCCATAAAGCAAACGTCGGTAGCCCGTTTCGGCTTGTTTAGCCAGGCCTCTGTATTTGACAAATAGATAGCCCATTACCCCAAATCCAACATAGATAAACGGTATTTTGTAATACTGCCGGTTATAGGCCTGTCCTAAACCAGGCAGCACCAACGACCGCATTGTCGCCTTTTTCGGGATGATCTTGTGGATTTTAGCTTCCTGCCTAGCCGATACCTGCACCGTGTCGGGCGTATCGAGCGAGGTGGAATCATCGTCTGTCAGCACTGATTTCCCAACCTGAATCTGAACACCGTTACGGCGTATCGTTGACGGAATGGTGTCAAAGGCTGACTCCCCTGTTCGGCTCGAATCAATAGCGGCTGGCGTTGGGGCCGGGCGAATAGCCGGCCGTTGCGCAAACGCGGTAGCGATGGGCAAGCAGAACAGCAGGGTGATTATCAGTAAGAAGAAAGACTGCTTCATGCCCAAACAACGGCCCGTGACCTATTTTTCGGGCCGTTCGTTCACCTTTTAAGGTAATTTAACAGAGTTATGCTTGTGAGTTCAGTACTTCCAGGATCTTGGCCAATTCTTCCTGAGAGGTAAACGGAATCTTTATTTCGCCCTTGTGCTTCTCATCGGCTTTGATGGATACGCGGGTACCGAACATAGAAGACAGCTTGAACTGCAGGCTTCGCATTTCCTGCTTAGGCAGGGTAACGCTGCGTGTAGGGGCCAGTTCGCTGGCATCATCGGATAAATTCCGAACCGCTTCTTCAACCTTCCGCACCGACCATTCTTCATCGACAGCTCTGGTAAAGAGCCGTATTTGTGTTTCTGGATTTTCGATGTTGATAATGGCGCGGGCATGGCCCATCGAAATACGATTGTCACGCAGCGACGCCTGAATGACGGGCGGGAGCTTCAGCAGCCGGATGTAGTTGTTAACGGTTGTGCGGTTTTTACCTACCCGCTCACCCAGTTCCTCCTGCTTCAGGCTACATTCGGTAATGAGCCGCTGGTAGCTGAGCGCAATTTCTATGGCATTCAGGTTTTCCCGCTGAATGTTCTCGATCAACGCCATTTCCAGCATTTGCTGGTCATTGGCCGTCCGGACATAGGCTGGAATGTGGCTCAGACCAACAATTTTGGAAGCCTGCAGACGCCGTTCACCCGCAATAAGCTGATACCGTTCCTTTCCTAACTGACGGACCGTAATGGGTTGAATAATTCCTTGTGTCCGAATTGAGTCGGCCAGTTCCAGCAGCGCTTCTTCATCGAAACGCGTTCGAGGCTGAAAAGGGTTTGTTTCAATCAACGACAAACTGATTTCAGTCATCGTACCGATCGACTCAAATGGGGACGGCTTCGATTGCCGACTGACCGATTCACTATCGTGCAACAAGGCACCCAAGCCGCGGCCCAATCCTATCATCTTCTTATTCGGTGCTTTGGTGTTGTCCATACGTAAAGATGTATGCTATAGGATGTATGATATATGTATGAGTGCCTGTGCGCATACACCCTATAGCATATATCATACCTCATTTAAGCTTCCTGTGGCATCATGCCATTCTTAATCAGAATTTCGCGAGCCAGATTCAGGTAACTGACGGCTCCTTTGCTGTCGGCATCCTGCGCCAGAGCAGGTACGCCAAAGCTGGGCGATTCGCTCAGCCGAATGTTACGCGGAATGATGGTACTAAAAACCATTTGCTGGAAATGGCTTGTGACCTCACCAACGACCTGATTGGATAGCCGAACGCGCAGGTCGTACATCGTCAGCAGAATACCCTCAATCGCCAAATGCGTATTGAGTCTCGATTGAATAATCTTAATGGTATTGAGCAGTTTACCCAGACCTTCCAGGGCGAAATATTCGCACTGAACCGGAATGATCACCGAATCGGCCGCAGTCAGGCTGTTAATTGTAATCAGACCAAGTGATGGCGAGCAGTCGATGATAATGAAATCGTACTCGTCGCGAATGCTGTCGAGCGTCGTTTTCATTTTATCCTCCCGATTCTGGAGGTTGATCATCTCGATTTCGGCCCCAACGAGGTCGATATGTGATGGCAGCAAATCCAGATTCGGAAAATCGGTCTGAATAATAGCATCCTGAGGGCGAACGCCCTCAACCATACATTCGTAAATACTGTTCTCGATTTCTTTCGGATTGTAGCCGAGCCCTGACGTGGAATTCGCCTGTGGATCAGCATCAACAATGAGCGTCTGAAATTCGAGGGCGGCCAAACTGGCGGCCAGGTTGATTGTTGTTGTGGTTTTACCGACGCCCCCTTTTTGGTTGGCGATAGCAATGACTTTACCCATGGCTCTGTACGATGCAGGTTCAAAGATGCCGGTTAGTTTTCACGAAAGCAAGAACTGTTTCACGGAATGTTTCACAAAAAGTAAAGAGCGAATGAGTGAATGAGCGAATGAGTGTCTAAACTTGACTCCACTTTTTCGCTCTTTCACTCATTCGCTCTTTACTTTTTAGTCAGCCCAGACCTTGGTGCCTTCTGTACAGTTGCGGCACATATCGATCTCGGAGCGGGACCGGAGTAAGGTCTGGCGGAAATCGGTGTAGGCCGCACCTTGCCAAAGGTCAGCGAAGGATTCGGTCTGGAGGTCGCCGAGTCGATGGTGGGCGTCTTTATCGAAGCAGCAGGGAACAACGAGTCCATCCCAGGTAATGACGCAGGAATGCCACATCTTCCAGCAGTGATCACCAAAGCCGTTTTTGATTCGATACGTCCCGTCGGCTTGTGGCGCATACCGGCTATACTTATCCAGGGTCGGTATCAGGTCGGAGCCATGCTCGTACTCGTAAATCTGAGCCGTTTTCAACCCCACTTCGTCAACACCCAGTTCGCGGGCCAGTTTGTTCACTTCAGCAATCTGGTGCTCGTTGGGCTTCACAACGAGAAATTGAAAGACCACATGTGGAGTGCGCGACTTGAGCTCTTTTTTCCAGCGAATAATATTTTTTGTACCCTCCAGCACTTTCTCCAGCTTCCCACCTACCCGATATTGCTCATACACGTCCTGCGTGGTGCCATCAATCGATATAATCAGGCGATCCAGGCCCGATTCTACCGTTTTACGGGCGTTGGCATCCGTTAGATAGTGTGCATTAGTACTGGTCGCCGTATAAATATTACGATCTGTAGCATAGCGTACCAGTTCCAGAAATTGAGGGTGCAGGTAAGGTTCGCCCTGAAAGTAGAAAATCAGATAAAGTAGAGTTTCGTGCAGCTCGTCGATGGTTCGCTTGTAAAGCTCTTCGCCCAGCATTCCGGTTGGGCGGGTAAAGGATCGTAATCCGCTGGGGCACTCCGGACAGCGCAGGTTGCAGGAAGTCGTTGGCTCGAATGAGACCGACATGGGTAAGCCCCGGTGCGTGGCTTTCCCCGTTCGCCGGGACTCATAATAACTATACACCACCTTCAGCGCATTGGCGATGCGTTTGGGCGTTAGTTTAGAAGCGAAGTTAAGACCGTCAAGTACGTTGCGATTCATGTAGTAAAGGTACACTCAAGCGATGGCATTTGGCTTAATAAAGCATCCGCCATTCATCAACTTTTTGTTGAGATAACTCTCCGGGGTAAGAAGAAGGTTTTTCCTTGGACCGTGTCCTCACGGCCCACGGAGTATAAACTAATCACGTAGCTTCGGCAATTGATAAACCTGACAGCCTGCTTCCTCAAAAACCACTTCGCCAGGCACAAGTCCCAAGCCGGTTTTTGGTAAATCGCCAGTCATACTGGCCACAAAGGTATACCCGGTTGGTTCGGTGTGTGTCCAGACTATGTAGCTCTTGCCATCCGTCGGGCCAACCAGCCAGCGGGTTTCTTTACCGGCAATAGCAGACCAGATACTTTCCGCAAAAACCCGCATTCGGCCGATAGCTGCAAATTGTTCCGCATTTTGTCCCCAGATAAACGGGCCATGCGTTACCTTGTCGGGCTGGCGGTCGTCTTCAATCTGAAAAACATAGAGTTTTGTGTACTCTTCGTTGAGTCCCCGTTTTTCGTGCCGATTCCGCACTTCGAAACCCAGCCCGACGTAGCTGGGCATGTCTGTTAAAAACAGTGCCGTGAAATAACGAAACAGATTACCGGTGCGATAAAACGCATCGAACCTTGGGTCGTCCTTATCGGCAGTCATCACGGTAAAGTTAGGCGCAAACCGACGCGTTTTGAGGTGATCGACATAAGTGGCAAACTGCCGACGGAATTCCGGCGAGCCCACGACAAGCGATTGCAAATCGCCCAGGGTCGAATCAGCTTCGATGGCCTCCAGATGATCGAGTTCGTCGCCATAACCCATTGTGTCGGGCGGAGCCAGAAAGGTTTCGGCAAAAAATGCATAATACGGAACGCCACTCGCCTGTACGTATTTTTTTATGGCCTGTAAGGGATCATAAAACGCATCGGGATTGGCCGGAACGCCCGACGGACGAAGCTGCACATGGGCCATATCACCCCGCATAAAGTCGAAGTTATATTTCTGCTGGCAGTCTTTCACCTTCCGGCAGATGTAATTCCAGGCAGGCAGATTGGGCCGATCGAAGTCAAGTTCCCAATGCTCATTATTGTCCTTCGATTCGTAAAAACGGTACCGCGCCAGCGGCCCGAACACCCGCGACATTTGCTGAGGCTTATCGAAGGCATACTGGTACCAGATTTGCCCAAAATCGTCCGTCGTAAAGTCGTCCGCATCGATGTGTAAACCACGGTACGGGGGCGCCATGGTCATGGGCAGCGTCTCCAGCCCCTGCGCGGTGAGGTGACGGATCAGGCCCAGCCGTCTGGTCAGCCGACCGTTATAATCATTCGGCAATCCGAATAGAATCCGCTGGCGCTGATCATCGGTCAGTCCGGGTACACCAACCGTCGAAGTCGTTGCAAAGAAAGCGTCTTTGGTGAAGGTTAAAGGAGTTCCATCGGCAGCTCCACGGAACTTAAGAAATTGCCAGATCGCTTCCTCTACGTAGCGATACACCAGGCTCGAGTGATCCAGTAACGTAGTCGGGTTCCCGCCCTTTTCGTCGCGTTGCACCCACTCGAATAACGATGGCGATGCCAGCACCATCTCCGAAAAGCGATCGGTATGCGGAATCACGTCCATGCCCACAGTTCGCCCCATGGCGTGAAGCAGGTTGGTGACTACCTTCAGTTGTTTTTCGACGGAGTCGAGGCCGGGGACAAAACGAGCCAGTTCGACATCAAAAAACTCTGGATTGATTTGCCAGCTCACCATGCCATACAAACTCCCGACGACTCCCGGCTCCCAGATGGGCAGCAAATGGATACTGTCGTGACTGGCGGGTAAGGTCAGTACATAGGTAATCACTTTCCAGAAGGAGCCCAGGGTACGAACATTCACCCCAACCATATTACTGCGTTTCAGCCATGAACCATCCGAATAGATCTGGGCAGGACTATCCAGCGTTTCGGCCGGGTCCAACGCCCGGCGAAGCGTTTCATGACCAAGTCGTTTATGCAGAATTTCCAGCGTTTGATACACCGAAAACTGCACAGCCGTTTGCGGCAACAGGTTGGCTATAAACGACAAACGACCCGATTGATAGGCCTCTGTATACGCAGCGTATTGCTGATACCAATCGGCTTGAAGCGTTTCGATGGAGGTTGACATGAGACAAATGTAAAACGGTTTTGATAAAACCAAATACGCCCTCTTTTGTGTCAAAAGAACACAGAGTAAGCCGTTGTACCCCTCGTAGCAAGTTCAAAGAACCGTCAACACGTGCCTCTTGGTCAGCTTGTCAATACGTTCGCAATACTTTTAGCTGGTGGTTTTTATTGATTCGGATGTGGGGATTACTAATGATATGGAACAAGGCTCCGCTCAGCACCAATGTCCCCACAACGGGTAGTGTGTTGCTGTAAAATCCGCGATTATTGACGATATCTGCCAGCAGATAAACACCCCCGGCAATGGGAAAAAGCGTGCCGGCTGCCGTGACAAACGGTATCCGACGATGCAAATAAACTTTCTGAACATCAGTAAAGCGGAAGGTTACGGGTTCATCCCGGTTCATGACCTGATTAGCCATCAGCACACTGAACGTGCTATCCGTTACGTCATAGAGTTCTTCACGGTATTTTTCGCCCCCTGCTTTGAAATGTAGTTCATCGCCCACAAAAAACCGGTATCGCTGAAAGCCGCCCAGCAAATGGTTTACGTCGAGGGCCAGGTAGCGGGATGGCCTTAGCAAAGCCGTGTAGGCCGTGCCTTTGCGCTGCAACAGTTGTTCGGTGGTGAGGGTATCCTGTGGTTGAGCAATGGCGTATTGGCCTACCAGGACAAAAGCCACCATAAGCAGACGTCGGAATATTGACTTCATAAGCTGTGTGCGTGAATGAATCTATGGTCAATAACAGTATATTTTACGTAGTGGCCCCATTTTTTAGAAAAATTTAACCCATTCCCCAGCTGTTGGCTAATTTGCGACCATGATTACCGCGAACCAACTCCGACTATTTACCGAACAAATTTTCCTGGCCATTGGCTGCTCCGAAACGGATGCCCAACTGGCGGCCGATGTCCTCGTTAGTGCCGACCTGCGGGGTGTCGACTCACACGGCGTTGCACGTTTGCCAGGCTACATACGGCTTTACGATAATGGCCGAATTAATCCGCAACCTCATATTCGTGTCGTTCATGAAACGCCTTCAACGGCGGTGGTCGATGGCGACCGTGGCCTGGGTCTGGTGGTAGGTCCCTGGGCCATGCAGGTAGCCATCGAGAAAGCCCGCCTAGCCGGGACCGGCTGGGTGGCCGTGCGCAACTCCAACCACTTTGGCATTGCCGGCTATCATGCGCTCCTGGCTGCTGAACATGACATGATCGGGCAGGCGATGACGCATGCGGCCCCGCTGGTAGCGCCTACCTTTTCGTTGGATAAGCTTCTGGGTACTAACCCGATAGCGGTAGCCATTCCAGCCGCCACAGAACCGACCTTTCTGGCCGATTTCGCGTCGACAGCGGTGGCGTATGGCAAACTCGAAATTTTACAGCGTAAGGGGCAGGATGTTCCCCTGGGCTGGGCGCAGGATGCCGACGGCCAGCCGACAACGGATGCCAACGCGATCCGAAATGGTGGAGCACTGCTTCCGCTTGGCACCGACCGCGAACATGGTTCTCACAAGGGTTATGGGCTGGGCGCTATTGTCGATATTTTTTCGGGCGTGTTGTCGGGTGCCAATTACGGACCCTGGGTTCCTCCGTTTGCGACGGCAGGCTTTATGCAGGCTAATGAAGGCGTTGGCGCAGGAACAGGGCATTTTTTTGGTGCCATGCGCATTGATGCGTTTCGGCCCGCCAACGAGTTTAAAACCCACATGGACACCTGGATTCAACGATTCCGGCAAGCCAAAGCCATTGACGGAAAACAGGTACTGATTCCTGGCGACCCTGAACGGGAGATGGAAGCGGAACGACTCCAAAACGGCATTCCCGTTGTCGATCCCGTCATCAAAAGTCTGGAGGAACTCGGTGAACGCTTTGGGATTAAGTTGTAATTACAATCAACCCTTATACAAACTCGACTAGATGAAATACCGAAAACTCGGCAAAACAGGTTTTACCATTTCCGAAATCAGCCTCGGCACCTGGCAGGTAGGCGGCAAATGGGGCGATCCATTCAGCCACAATAACGCCGACCAGATTCTTAATGCGGCCGTGGATGCGGGCATTAATTTTATTGACACCGCCGATGTATATGGTGATGGGGAAAGCGAAAAAGCCGTTGGCCGACTTGTCCGGTCACGATCCGAACGGATTTACGTAGCCACCAAATGCGGTCGTCGGCTGCAACCGCATACTACTGAAGCGTATCAGCCCAACGTGCTGCGTGCCTTTGTGGAGGATAGCCTGCGCAATATGGGCCTGGAAACCCTTGACCTTATTCAATTGCACTGCCCGCCAACCGACGTTTTCTACCGGCCCGAAATCTTCGCCGAATTCGACCGGCTGAAGCAAGAGGGAAAAATCCAGCATCTTGGCGTCAGTGTCGAGAAAGTAGAGGAAGGCCTGAAAGCCATTGAGTTTCCAAACGTGACGACGGTGCAGATTATCTTTAACATGTTCCGGCAACGCCCTGCTGACTTGTTCTTCACCGAAGCCCTTCGGCGGGATGTGGGCGTCATTGTACGGGTGCCGCTGGCGAGTGGGTTGCTAACCGGCAAGTTCAGTGCCGATTCGACCTTCTCAGCCAATGATCACCGGAATTTTAATCGGCAGGGCGCAGCCTTCGATAAAGGGGAAACCTTCTCTGGCGTGGATTATGAAACAGGCCTGGCCGCCGTCGATGAACTTAGAGCTGTTTTCCCCGACGATGCTAACCTCGCCCCAGATGCCCTGCGTTGGATTTTAACCTTCGATGCGGTAAGCTGCATTATTCCCGGCGCGTCGAAACCCGACCACCTGACCTCCAAT
This sequence comes from Spirosoma radiotolerans, assembly GCF_000974425.1. NCBI lineage: Bacteria > Pseudomonadati > Bacteroidota > Cytophagia > Cytophagales > Cytophagaceae > Spirosoma > Spirosoma radiotolerans. Next base: position 1,184,079 of record NZ_CP010429.1, on the reverse strand, counting down.
CTACAGGCTCTTGACCGGCCCGCGCCATCCGCCGACCAAATGGCGGCAGTGAAGCGAGTTTACGATGAACGAATCAAGAACCCAGTTCATTATTTGTGGTAATTCAAGTTGCGAGCCACCAAGGCGATCGCTAATATGGCCGCCTTGGTGGCTCGCAACCTAGAGTACAAGTGTTTATTTTCCCAGGAAAATCTGAAAGCCAATAGTTAATGACAAGAACTTTGAGGTTGACGTGGTATTCTCAATCGGATTTCCAGAAGCATCATAAAATTGGTTACCATTATTATATCGTTCCCATACATAATTCAGGCCAGCACTCAGGGCTACCGAACGATTGATAAAATAAGCGACCCCAATGCTTGGCGATACAATCGATGTAAATCCGCCGGATTTAAGCGTCTGATAACCCATTTCCGATCGTTGTCTTGTTGACGAGTAGGTGTAAGAAACACCTACATAAGGCTTTAACTTGTTGCTACCAACATAGTAACGCACATAAGGAGCCAAACCGATGCCCGTGCTTCTATAATGGACTTCTCCGTTTGAGTTGTAATATTTACTTGTATTTAAGCTAAGTGGTACGCCAGTGCCCACTACTAAATTATTCGCCACAAAGTAACCTGCCGAAGGGGATATACTCCCGGAGAATGAATTGTATCCATTATGGGTGCTGTATTGAAAATTTCCCACTTGGGCACCAACGGTCCAACGCCCTTTCTCAGTTTGGGCTATTACGGCCGAGAATCCCAGCAAAACAAAGGCTAGTGTACATACTATTGTCTTCATAAGTGTTGACATGTTAATCATTGAATACAATAGTAAACTATACGCTTCCCCTAATACAAATTTTTAGTATTATTTAACGCGAACTAGACGTTTTTGGGCGCGTAGCACTTTAATGTTTGTGGCAAAAGCGTCTTTTGAGTCAACCTGCATGCTGTAGGTACGTCCAGCTTGTCCATCAGGTCATTTTGCTATAAACCTTCCGTTTCTATGGTACTTAATCTACTCGTAATCAATAACAAGATCCCATATTCCGCATTATTATTTAACAAAAAAAAGACCCAACTAATGTCGGGTCTTTTCATAAAAAAAATAGTCCAGGTCTGTCTGCTAGCGACCCGTCACGGCTTTCTTGAAAGTGCCGTCTGAACCAAACAGCAGGGCAACCCGCTTTTTGTCCGTTGTGGTAATCGCAACGAGGTAATCGCCGGATATTTTTTCCTGCACAGCTTTATCGATCGTAGCACCGGCATAATTCGTATTGATGTACGATGTAATAGCGGCTGGCAGGCTAGACGCGGCTACAGGTGTCACATCCGGACCCTTGCCGGGGTGAGGATGATGGGCGGAATCAGCCTTCGGTGGTCTTGGATGATTTACAGAATCGCCGGGCGCGTGTTTGGGGTGATGTGCGGAATCGCCGGGGGCATGGTTGGCAGAATCGCGGGGAGGACGACGAGGCCCACCCTCGGCTACTTTTACGAAGGTACCATCAGCCTTGAACAGCAATAATTTAATGGTGCTGTTGACTGTAATCGCCACCACATAATTTCCTTTTTCATCTTTCAGGGCTTCCTTAATGGTTGCGCCAGCATAGTTCGTGCTGATGTACGTCGTAATGGCGGCAGGTAGCGTCGCGGCATCTACGGCGGTCAGGTTGTGCGGTCCGGTAAGCGACGTGCTCACGACGCCACCCGAACGGGCAGAAGCATCAGCAGTGGATGGATCGACGGAGTTACGGTTACAGGCATTCAGGCTTACCACCAGGGCAGCCACGCAACTAAACACAAGCAGTGCTTTCATAAATGTATTAGGTTGGTTTTGTTAAAAAAATGTAAACGGAAACTAAACCCAAAGCAGACCCGTTTCCCGGCAATGTTCACTGTACGTACTAGGTATATCTACCGTTGCAGTCAGAAGAAAAAAAGTAAGCCAGCCTCCATTCATGAATAAAATCGCAGTAATCTGAAACGTTATAAGCGCTTAAGTATAAACAGTGTAGCGCATCCGCGATAGCCATTTTTGTCGCGCTGACGTCAGCGCGACAAAAATAAACTAAGGCATTGCTGAATAGCCGATCTTATAGATTGCAGCTGATACGTATACTTCTGTCTTATTATCCGTTAATTTATAAGCAACTACAATCCTTTATATTTACAGTGATTTCTTTGTACATTATGCGCCCAAACATGATTCTGTTTGGCAAATTATTTCTGTCGCCATATATTGTTCTATGAAAAAACAAAAGGCCCACCAATCACAATCGCAGACACTCAATGGAATGACTCAATCACAGGGTCAGGACAATGGCAATTTTTCGTTCAGCGATTATAATACGGAAGATTTTTTTGATGAGATGTTCGCCAGCCAAATGCAGGTAAGAGACGGATACGTTCCGTTTCAGCAACGCGTTGAACAACTCACCCGCGAGGATCTTATTGGGCGACAGCATGCAGCCGAACGGGCGCTGATGAGCATGGGCATCACCTTCAATGTCTACTCGGAAGGCGAAGGAACCGAACGCATCATGCCCATCGATATCATTCCCCGCATCATCGAATCGGCCGAATGGGATCGACTCGAAGCAGGCCTGATTCAGCGCATTAAGGCCATCAATATGTTTCTGGACGATGTGTATAACGAGCAGCGTATCTTGAATGACGGCGTTGTACCGCGCGACCTGATCGAGTCCAGCAAATCCTTTTTGCCTGCCTGTCTGGGTGTCAGGCCGCCAAAAGGCATCTGGTGCCACATTACCGGCACCGACCTTATCCGGGGTGCCGATGGCACCATGATGGTTCTGGAAGACAACCTGCGCTGTCCGTCGGGCGTTTCGTACATGCTGGAAAACCGGGAACTCAACAAGCAGACATTCCCGGAAGTGCTGGCCCAGACCGGAGTTAGACCGGTGTCCGATTATCCTACCCGGTTGCTCCAGATGCTTCAATACATCGCCGACCGACCCAATCCAACGGTGGTTGTACTAACGCCAGGTATTTACAACTCAGCTTATTTCGAACATTCGTATCTGGCCCAGCAAATGGGCGTCGAGCTGGTAGAAGCCCGCGACCTGGTCGTATCCGGTGGGTATGTGAAGATGCGCACTACCAAAGGATTCCAAATCGTCGATGTCATTTACCGCCGGATCGATGACACCTTCCTGGACCCACAGGCGTTTAATCCGGATTCAATGATTGGCGTACCCGGCATTTTTGAAGTCTATAAAAAAGGACGGGTGGCCTTGGCCAATGCGCCTGGTACCGGTGTCGCCGACGACAAAGTAATTTATGCCTACGTTCCCCGTATTATTCAGTACTACATGGGCGAAGAACCCATCATTCCAAACGTGCGAACATACATCTGCCGGGAAGAAGAGGATTGCCAATACGTCATGGATAACATCGAACAATTGGTCGTTAAAGAAGCCAACGAAGCTGGAGGATATGGTATGCTTATCGGGCCAAAAGCCTCACCGGAAGAGCACGATTCGTTCCGTCAGAAAATCAGGGAAAATCCTCGCAACTACATTGCTCAGCCTACTATTTCGCTTTCGAGAGTTCCCTGCATTGTGGGCGACCATGCCGAAGGTAGACACGTAGACCTGCGCCCATATATTCTCTACGGGGATGGGGTAAATGTTATTCCGGGCGGCCTCACCCGAGTAGCCCTTCGTAAAGGTTCGCTCGTTGTTAATTCCTCGCAGGGCGGAGGAGGCAAAGATACCTGGGTGTTGTATTGAGGTTTGTGGTATACGGGTTGAGGTTTACGGTTGTGCATCCGTGGCCCGTGTCTTCACGGGCCACGGAAAACTGATTCGAATGTGGTCCGTGAGGACACGGACCACGAAAACGACACATCCCCCAAATGCACAACCAAAAACCGTAAACCACAACCCATCTCTTTCTCCTCCATTACCACAAAATTGCTTTGCCTGATCTGTCCATTATCATTGTTAATTACAAGACGCCCCAGCTCATATTGAATTGTCTGGCGTCGATTTATGCGTATACGGAAGGCATTACGTTTGAGATACTGGTCGTCGACAACCAATCGGGAGATAACAGTCAGGCGATTATCCAGACAGTTTATCCAGCCATACGGTGGTTTCAGATGGGCTATAATTCGGGCTTTGCCCGAGCCAATAATTTCGGCATTCGTCAGGCTCAAGCGCCTTTACTTCTTTTACTCAATTCAGACACACTCCTGGTCGACAATGCGCTGGCCAGCGCTGTCAGGGTACTGCAAAACCAGCCGGATGTAGCGGCCGTGAGTGCGGTACAGCTAAAAGCGGATCGGCAACTGCGCCCCAATCTGTACACTACGTTTGGGCAGATGCGCCGGGCATTTTATATCCTGCCTGGCGGAGAAGCAGCCGAGCGACTGCTGAACCGGTTGATGCCCGATCCCCATTTTGCTGACCCAAATCAGGTAGAATGGCTGTCGGGCGCGTTTTTGATGACCCGCCAATCCGTCATCGACAAAGCAGGCATGATGGACGAATGTTTTTTCATGTACGGTGAAGATGTTGAGTGGGGTTATCGACTGGGAAAACAGGGACGTCTCCTACTATTGCGTGATGTCCAGTTCATTCATCTGGAATATGGCAGTAGTGAAGATAACCAGCAACACGTGGTTACGCACATCAACCGCTTTAAATCACAGGTGCAGGTATCGCAACTACTCTGGGTACGTAAGCAGTATGGAATGAGCGCGTACCTGGTGCTTATATTCCATTATATCCTGATGATTCCTGTCGTATTCGTCTGGAAACTAGCCGTTAACATTCGGGATCGGCAACTCCTGTTCGGTGGTCTGGAAAACCAACGGGCGTTTGCCAAACAGGTAGGCGTTTTCCTCCAATTCTTCTGGAAAACCGTCTTTAACAGACCGGGTTTTTACAAAGTTTAATCACGGCGTTAGTCACCAGCAAAAAGAATACGCTTTTCCATTTGTTTACGTTTAAGATGCAAATGGACTAATCGTATGCGATTTATTTACAGTCTTGGCCTTCCGGTTTTCTTCCTAAGTTGTATCCTATTGCCGGGCGTCAGCCAGGCCACCCACGTACGGGCGGGGGAAATCACGACAAAACGGATTTCCACAACCTCCCTGACGTACGAGATTACGTTTACCGCCTATTATGACTATACCACCGGCCCAAATGGCGGAAAGCAGGCAGCCGATTTGGCTAACGAGTATACCATGTGCTTTGGCGACGGGACCACCGAGGTAGTTAAGCGAAGCAAAATAACGTACATCAACGGCAACACCTCATCCATAAACATTTATAAGACTACGCATACCTATGCTGGGCCGGGCACCTTCACCATTGGCATTACCGTTGTCAATCGCAATAAGGGAACGATTAATCTGCCTCCACCCGATCAGTCATTAATCATTCCTTTTTTCGTCTCCACGACGATTTACATCAATGCAGCCCTGCTGACCAACTCCACCCCGGTGATGCTCAACCCACCCCTAGACTCGGGACGGGTCGGCCAGAAGTTTTGCCACAACCCGGCCGCCTTCGATGCCGATGGCGACAGCCTCGCCTACCGATTGAGTGTGCCCAAAACGGCACCTACCGATAATAGTTGTGTCGGACGGGCAATCGCAGTTTATCAGGACCCTACCCGCTTTAGCACCGCCCGCGAGGACGGCGGTGCACCGCCTACCTTCTCAATCAACCCCATCACCGGCGAACTCTGCTGGGATGCCCCTGGTGAACTCGGCCAATTTAACTTCGCTTTCATCATCGAGGAGTGGCGTAATGGCGTGCTCATTGGCGAGATCACCCGAGACATGCAGATCATTGTGGTCGACAGCCCCAACAAACGACCCCTTATCCAGCCCATCCCCGACCTCTGCGTCGAAGCGGGCACCCTCATCAACCAACCCGTCACCGCCACCGACCCCGATGGACAACGCGTCATCATCTCCGGCTTCGGCGGGGTCTTCAACATCGGAGCCGACCGGCAGCCCCTGCCAGCGGCCGAGCTCATCCAGCCCGCTTACGCCCGACTCATCAACGGAGACATCACCCAAAACCAACCTGCCACCGCCACCTTCACCTGGCAGACCAACTGCAACCAGATCCGGGAAACCCCCTACGACGTCACCTTCAAGGTCACCGATGTGCCCCCCAAACCCACCCCCTCCCTGGTCTCCTTCCAGACCTTCCGCATCCGGCTCATCGGTCCACCCATCCAGAACCTCACCGCCCGGCCCACCGCCACCGCCAACGGCAGAGCCATCCAGCTCAACTGGAGCCCCTACACCTGCGGACTGCCCGGTACCAAGCTGGCCATCTACCGCAAAGAGGGCTGTGAGCCCCTTGTCCTGGACAAGTGCTCCACCGGGGTGCCACCGGGCTACACCCTCATCGCTCAGGTGCCCACCTCCGCCACCACCTACACCGACACCTCCGCCCTGCGACGGGGCGTCACCTACTCCTACCGACTGGTGGCCCTCTACCCCGATGTCAACGGGGGCACCAACGGCGGAGCCAGCCGGGCCTCCGAGCAGGCCTGTCTGAACCTGCCCCTGCTGGCACCCGTCATCACCCAGGTCACCGTCGACTCCACCCAAACCGCCACCGGACAGATCACCGTCCGCTGGACACGACCCATCGGGCTCAACCCCGGCGACCTGGGCGGGCCCTACCAGTACCGGCTCCAGCGGGCCACCGGCCTGGACGGCACCACTTACACCCCCATCGCCACCATCAACACCTCCCTCCAGCCTTCAGCCGCTGACACCGTCTACATCGACCGGGGAAGCTCCACCTCGGCCCTCAACACGGTGGCCAACGCTTACCGCTACCGCCTGGAGTTCTACTACACCGACCCCACCACGGGCCAGCTCACCCGGCTCGATGTGACCGAGCCGGCCTCCTCGGTGCGCCTGGCGGCCAGCCCCGCCAACCGCCAGATCACCCTCTCCTGGCAGGCCAACGTGCCCTGGAGTAACGACAAGCAGACTCACGACATCTACCGCAGCCGGACAGGACCCAACGGCCCCTTCAACAAGATCCGCGAGGTGGCCGTCCAGGCAGCCCCCTACGTCTTCACCGATGACGGCACCGATAGCTTCCTGGCCGATGGCAACACCAGCCGGGTGCTCTCGGCCGATTCGAGCTACTGCTACCGGGTGATGACCCGTGGGCAGTACACCGATGCTCAGCTGACCCGCCTGGGCATCCTGACCAACTACAGCCAGATCCTCTGTGCCAGCCCCACCGACACCACCCGGCCCTGCCCGCCCAGCCTCTCGCTCGACAGCCTGGCCTGTGCCAGGCTGACCAATGAGAGCCTCTGCGACCAGACCAGCTTCACCAACCAGCTCAGCTGGACGCCGGGCGGGGGGCCCAGCTGTGATGCCAACGTGGCGGCCTACAAGATCTACTACGGTCGCTACCGGCAGGACACGCTGGCCGCCCTGAGCAGCGTGGCCGTGCCTGCCACCCGCTTCGAGCACAGCAACCTGAGCACGGTGGCGGGCTGTTACTATGTGACGGCGGTGAGCCAGCGGGGGCTGGAGAGTGCGCCTTCCAACAAGGTCTGCAACGAGGCCTGCCCCTCGTTTGTGCTGCCCAACGTGTTCACCCCCAACGGGGATGGCAAGAACGATGTGTTTACACCGTTGAAGTGTCCTCGGTTTGTCGAGCAGGTGAGCTTTGTGGTCTACACCCGGTGGGGGGCCAAGGTCTATGAGAGCACGGGGGCAACGCTGAGCTGGGATGGGCGGGGCAGCGACGGGTCGGCTTTGCCCACGGGTTTGTACTACTACCAGGCCACGGTTCGGTTTGCCTTGCTGGACCGCAACGCCCCGCCCCTGATCCTCAAAAGCTGGGTCCAGATCATTCGGGAGGAGATGACGTTGCGGTAGAAAATAGGCTAATGAGTGGCGTAAAAGGAGAAAGAAATAGCCACAAACTATTTCTCTTTCTCCTTTTTTCTTTTTACCTTATCTTACAACCTAATATTAATACACTTTTCACCCGGTGAAGCGTTTTAAGAAAAACGCGATAATTCTATGCGGTTTCTTTATCTATCTGGGCTTTTGAGCCTTTTTTTGGGTGCTGTACTCTACCCCAGCATTAGTCAGGCAACCCACGTTCGGGCTGGCGAGATTACGACTAAACGTATTTCCCAAACTTCCCTAACATACAAAGTAACCTTTACGGCCTATTTTGATGAAGTGAAAGGTAAACCGGCAGCCGATCAGGCAGAAAATTACACGTTCTGCTTTGGTGATGGCACAACGGCTGATGTTCGGCGCAGTAGCCGTGTTTACATTAATGGCCGGACGTCATCGGTTAACAGCTATACGGCTATTCATACCTATCCCGGACCTGGTACTTACACCATTGGGGTTACTGTACCTAACCGAAACGCTGATACCAAGAACCTTCCGCCAGCCGCCAGCTCTGACCAAATTCGATTCTTTGTATCGACGACGATTTACATCAATGCAGCCCTGCTGACCAACTCCACCCCGGTGATGCTCAACCCACCCCTAGACTCGGGACGGGTCGGCCAGAAGTTTTGCCACAACCCGGCCGCCTTCGATGCCGATGGCGACAGCCTCGCCTACCGATTGAGTGTGCCTGCAACTAGTTTGACGGATAACGGATGTGTCGGTCGAGCGATCCCCGCCTATCAGGATCCGACTCGCTTTAGCACCGCCCGCGAGGACGGCGGTGCACCGCCTACCTTCTCAATCAACCCCATCACCGGCGAACTCTGCTGGGATGCCCCTGGTGAACTCGGCCAATTTAACTTCGCTTTCATCATCGAGGAGTGGCGTAATGGCGTGCTCATTGGCGAGATCACCCGAGACATGCAGATCATTGTGGTCGACAGCCCCAACAAACGACCCCTTATCCAGCCCATCCCCGACCTCTGCGTCGAAGCGGGCACCCTCATCAACCAACCCGTCACCGCCACCGACCCCGATGGACAACGCGTCATCATCTCCGGCTTCGGCGGGGTCTTCAACATCGGAGCCGACCGGCAGCCCCTGCCAGCGGCCGAGCTCATCCAGCCCGCTTACGCCCGACTCATCAACGGAGACATCACCCAAAACCAACCTGCCACCGCCACCTTCACCTGGCAGACCAACTGCAACCAGATCCGGGAAACCCCCTACGACGTCACCTTCAAGGTCACCGATGTGCCCCCCAAACCCACCCCCTCCCTGGTCTCCTTCCAGACCTTCCGCATCCGGCTCATCGGTCCACCCATCCAGAACCTCACCGCCCGGCCCACCGCCACCGCCAACGGCAGAGCCATCCAGCTCAACTGGAGCCCCTACACCTGCGGACTGCCCGGTACCAAGCTGGCCATCTACCGCAAAGAGGGCTGTGAGCCCCTTGTCCTGGACAAGTGCTCCACCGGGGTGCCACCGGGCTACACCCTCATCGCTCAGGTGCCCACCTCCGCCACCACCTACACCGACACCTCCGCCCTGCGACGGGGCGTCACCTACTCCTACCGACTGGTGGCCCTCTACCCCGATGTCAACGGGGGCACCAACGGCGGAGCCAGCCGGGCCTCCGAGCAGGCCTGTCTGAACCTGCCCCTGCTGGCACCCGTCATCACCCAGGTCACCGTCGACTCCACCCAAACCGCCACCGGACAGATCACCGTCCGCTGGACACGACCCATCGGGCTCAACCCCGGCGACCTGGGCGGGCCCTACCAGTACCGGCTCCAGCGGGCCACCGGCCTGGACGGCACCACTTACACCCCCATCGCCACCATCAACACCTCCCTCCAGCCTTCAGCCGCTGACACCGTCTACATCGACCGGGGAAGCTCCACCTCGGCCCTCAACACGGTGGCCAACGCTTACCGCTACCGCCTGGAGTTCTACTACACCGACCCCACCACGGGCCAGCTCACCCGGCTCGATGTGACCGAGCCGGCCTCCTCGGTGCGCCTGGCGGCCAGCCCCGCCAACCGCCAGATCACCCTCTCCTGGCAGGCCAACGTGCCCTGGAGTAACGACAAGCAGACCCACGACATCTACCGCAGCCGATCAGGACCCAACGGCCCCTTCAACAAGATCCGCGAGGTGGCCGTCCAGGGCACGCCCTACGTCTTCACCGATGACGGCACCGATAGCTTCCTGGCCGATGGCAACACCAGCCGGGTGCTCTCGGCCGATTCGAGCTACTGCTACCGGGTGATGACCCGTGGGCAGTACACCGATGCTCAGCTGACCCGCCTGGGCATCCTGACCAACTACAGCCAGATCCTCTGTGCCAGCCCCACCGACACCACCCGGCCCTGCCCGCCCAGCCTCTCGCTCGACAGCCTGGCCTGTGCCAGGCTGACCAATGAGAGCCTCTGCGACCAGACCAGCTTCACCAACCAGCTCAGCTGGACGCCGGGCGGGGGGCCCAGCTGTGATGCCAACGTGGCGGCCTACAAGATCTACTACGGTCGCTACCGGCAGGACACGCTGGCCGCCCTGAGCAGCGTGGCCGTGCCTGCCACCCGCTTCGAGCACAGCAACCTGAGCACGGTGGCGGGCTGTTACTATGTGACGGCGGTGAGCCAGCGGGGGCTGGAGAGTGCGCCTTCCAACAAGGTCTGCAACGAGGCCTGCCCCTCGTTTGTGCTGCCCAACGTGTTCACCCCCAACGGGGATGGCAAGAACGATGTGTTTACACCGTTGAAGTGTCCTCGGTTTGTCGAGCAGGTGAGCTTTGTGGTCTACACCCGGTGGGGGGCCAAGGTCTATGAGAGCACGGGGGCAACGCTGAGCTGGGATGGGCGGGGCAGCGACGGGTCGGCTTTGCCCACGGGTTTGTACTACTACCAGGCCACGGTTCGGTTTGCCTTGCTGGACCGCAACGCCCCGCCCCTGATCCTCAAAAGCTGGGTCCAGATCATTCGGGAAGAAACCAGTTTACGCTAAATAGAAAAAGGCCGGTTCAACCGGCCTTTTTCTATTTCATGTTGTGATAAACCATCTGAACATCGTCGTCCTCTTCGATTCGCTCAATGAGCTTCTCTACATCGGCGGCTTCCTCGTCCGTCAACTCTTTATAGTCATTCGGGATACGCTCAAACTCAGCCTGTTTAATTTCGTACCCTTTCTCTTCCAAAAATTTCTGGACACTGCCAAATGCCGTAAATTCACCATAAATGATGTACTGATTGGCTTCTTCATCGAATTCTACTTCATCACCGCCTACGTCGATCAGTTCAAGTTCAAGCTCTTCCTGGTCGATGCCTTCGGCGGGAATCCGGAATACCGACTTCCGGTCGAACATAAAGTCGAGCATGCCCTGCGTGCCCAGGCTACCCCCCAGTTTGTTCAGGTAACTACGAACGTTGGCTACAGTGCGGTTATGGTTATCCGTAGCCGTTTCAATTACGAGCGCAATGCCATGAGGAGCATAGGCTTCGTACACGATTTCTTTGTAATCCTCCTGCTCCTTGGACGATGCCTTTTTAATGGCCCGGTCTACGTTTTCTTTCGGCATGTTAGCCGCCTTGGCATTCTGGATAATAGCCCGTAGCCGACCGTTGGTGTCAGGATCTGGACCACCGCCCTTAACGGCCATCACAATGTCTTTACCGATACGGGTGAAGGTCTTGGCCATCTGCCCCCATCGTTTCATTTTTCGGGCTTTCCGGTATTCAAATGCGCGTCCCATTATTCGTTTTTGGTTTGTGCGTTTCGGGTTTTGGTATACAGTTTGTGGTTTACGGTTGGCTGACGCAAAAGTGGCCCGTGAGAGCACGAGCCACGGATGCAGCCGGTCCGCTGTAAACTACACACCGTAAACCTATTTTACTGCTCTATTACTTCCAAATTTAATGCGGGTATATCGACCTGGCCCCGTAACAAGTCATCGAACGTTTCGCGTTGACGGATCAGGTATGGACGTCCCTCATACACAAGCACTTCGGCAGGGCGAAACCGGGCGTTGTAATTCGATGCCATACTGAAGCCATACGCGCCCGCATTCTCGAACGACAGCACATCGCCGGGTTTTACTTCAGGCAATGAGCGATCAGTAGCAAAGGTGTCCGTCTCGCAAATATACCCGACGACGTTGTAGGTTTTCTCAACTGGCGTTTCGTCCGCCACCGATGGATTCGAGATGTTTTTGATGTCGTGATACGCATCGTACATCATGGGGCGAATCAGGTGATTCAAGCCAGAATCAACAGCTACAAACGTGCGTGTCGGATTCTCCTTAACGATATTGGTTTTAACCAGCAGATGCCCGCTTTCGCTGACCAGAAACTTACCCGGCTCAAACCAAAGCTCGATATCGCGCCCGTATTGCTGACAGAAATTCTGAAAAGCCGCTGATACTTTACGGCCCAGCTCGGCCACGTCAGTTACGTGATCGCCTTCTTTGTAAGCTACTTTAAAGCCACTGCCAAAGTCGATGAATGTCAGATTTGGGTAATCGGCAGCGAGGTCGAACAGGATATCCGCTCCACGCAGAAAGGCATCGGCGTTCTTGAAATCCGAGCCGGTATGAATGTGCAGCCCAGAAACCGGAATCTGGTACTTTTCAGTCAGTTCACGAATGGCGTCCCGCTGCAGAATTGAAACACCAAATTTGGAATCGGCATGACCCGTCGAAATCTTGATATTGCCGCCCTCGCTAATGTGCGGGTTGATCCGGATACTAACCGCGACCTGACTTCCATACGTTTGACCCACCCATTCCAGCAGCGGCAGGCTGTCTACATTGAGCTGTAAGCCCAAATCAACCGCTTCGCGGATCTCCTCAAACGACACGCCACTGGGGGTAAACATGATCTGGCCCGGTGCAAAACCAGCCAGCATACCCATGCGGGCTTCGTTGACCGATACCGAATCCATTTCAACGCCCTGCTGACGCATCAACTTCAAAATTGATATATTGGTCAGTGCCTTGGCCGCATACTTTATCTTTAGGTTGACTCCGCTAAAGGATGACCGGAGCAAGCCGATTTTTTCGATAATTTTGTCAGCGTCGTAGACGTATAAAGGCAAACCGAATTCATCGGCTATATCCAATACATTGACATCCTGAATCTGGTAAGTACGGTTATTTAGTTGCATGACTTCATTGAACGAACCGCAAAATTACGCCATCTTTCCCCCATGTACAAAATTCAGTTACTCTTAGTCCTTCTATTATCTGGTCAGGCCGTGTTATATGGCCAGTCGACGGCGAAGCGACAGGCTCCCGTTGCCCGAAATGGCAAAAAAAATGCAGTGCAGACGAAGGTGCTTCAGTCGGGGCCGATGGTTGGCTATTCGGACATGCGCGAGGTAAAACTCTGGGTGCAAACCAGTCAGCCGGCTCATGTCCAGATCCGTTACCATGAAGACAAAAGCTCGGCTGACGGCAACCCGCCGACCAGTTATGTGACCAACGAAGTATACACCAACCGGCAAACGGCTTTTACAGCCCACCTGCTCGCCGATCAGGTGGAACCCGGAAAAAAGTACACGTACGAACTGTTGATCGAGGGCCAGAAGGTGAGCCTGCCCTACCCGACTCAGTTCCAAACCCAAAACCTGTGGCAGTGGCGGACCGACCCTCCGACGTTTCACTTCGGCGTCGGAAGCTGCACTTACGTCAACGAAGCTAGGTTCGACCGGCCCGGAACGCCCTACGGCGGAGGTTATGAGATTTTTACGGCGCTGGCGGCCCAGAAGCCCGATTTTATGCTCTGGACGGGCGACAATACCTACACGCGGGAGGCAGACTGGAACAGCCGTAGCGGGGTGTTGCGTCGGTATACCCATACGCGCTCGTTGCCGGAGATGCAGCCGCTGCTGGCCGCTACGCACAATTACGCCATCTGGGACGATCACGATTATGGGCCCGACGACTCCGATCGCTCTTACTGGTTGAAAGAAGTGACCCTCGACGCGTTCAAGTTATTCTGGGCAAATCCGAATTTTATATTCCCCGAAAGCTGTGCCGGTACGTTCACCTGGAACGACTGCCAGTTTTTTATGCTCGATGACCGCACGTTTCGGGCGCCCGACAAAATGCCCGACGGTCCCGACAAGACCTATTTTGCCGATAAACAACTTCAATGGTTATTGGACGCTCTAACATTCAGCAAAGCAACGTTCAAGTTTATCGTAACGGGTGGGCAGATTGTTAATCCAACCAAGTCATTTGAGAATTACGCCATTTACGGCACTGAACGCGACCGGCTGTTCAAAGCCATTTCGGACGCCAAAATTCCCGGCGTCCTGTTCATCACTGGCGACCGCCACCACTCGATCTTACACAAGCTGGATCGAGCCGGAACGTATCCGTTGTACGATCTAACCATATCGCCCCTGACGTCTAGCCCGGCAAAACCGCTGGCCGACGAGTTAAAGTTGCCGACTTACGTCGATGGCACCTTGGTCACAGACCGTAATTTTGGCCTTCTGAGTGTCAGCGGCCCCTTGGCCGATCGGGTGCTCAACATCAAAGTTTACGATCAGAAAGGCACTGAGCGCTGGAGCCGCGATGTGCGGGCGAGCGAGTTGAAATAAGTGTTCGGTATTCGGTTTGTGGTTATGCATCCGTGGCCCGTGTCCTCACGGGTCACCTTCACGTCAGAAACCGTTTCATGTCAGAAAAGTGGCCCGTGAGGACACGGGACACGGAAAACGATACGGGTCACGGATGCACAACCGTAAACATCAAACCGTATACCACAAACCTCAATACTACAAACCCTGAACCACGAACCGTAAACCGAATACCCTAAACCACAAACATAAAAAAACGTGACCATTCAGAAATTTCCCGACCACGCCACCCTATCGCAGTATACGGCGGAGCATCTTGCCGCCATCATTAATCAGAAACCTGACGCAACGCTCTGTCTGGCATCGGGCGATACACCGATTGAAACCTATCACCGGTTTGTTGAACTGGTCAAAGCGGGCCGCGTAGACGTTAGCCAGTGTACCTTCGTTGGGCTCGACGAATGGGTTGGCTTCGGGCCTGACGACTTCGGAAGTTGTTCGTACTATGTATTTCGGGATTTATTCGTCCCGTTGGCGCTTCGCCCCGATCAGATTCATGTTTTCGACGCTAAAGCCGCCGATCTCACGGCCGAATGTACCCGAATCGATGCGCTGATTCAGGCAAAAGGAGGACTTGACGTACTGCTTGTTGGCATGGGTATGAACGGACACATTGCCCTAAACGAGCCGGGTACATCCTTTACATTAGGGTGCCACATCTCGGAATTAGCCGAAAGTACCAAAACCGTTGGGCAGAAATATTTTGAGAAAGAAACCACACTCACTCAGGGCATTACGCTCGGTTTGCGCCACCTGACCGAAGCCCACCAAGTCATTCTGCTGGTTAGCGGGGCGAAAAAAGCGGGCATTTTACGCGACGCTCTGCAAGGACCCGTTTCGGAGCAAATTCCAGCCAGCATCATGCAAACGCATCCGAATGCACAGATTTGGGTCGATGAAGCGGCCGGAAGTTTGTTAGCAGGCGTTTGAGTTTGTGGCGGGTAGTTTGTAGTTTGTACCGCTTGACCCTTACAACCGCCCAACCCAAACCCTATTCCTCTTGTCTACTGCGTTTACTACTTCTTCCCGTCGAACTGAAGTTCTTGCTGGTATTTCCACGTTTCTGGCAACAATGTACATCATTGTTGTCAACCCGGCCATTCTGAGCCAGGCAGGTTTGCCATTTAGTGGTGTATTGACAGCAACGGTGCTGCTCTCGTTTTTCTGCAGTCTGATGATGGGGCTTTATGCCCGAAATCCGATTGTTGTCGCGCCGGGCATGGGCATGAATGCCTTCTTTACGTTTACCGCCGTGAAGGGCATGGGCATCCGGCCCGAAGTGGCCCTGGGAGCCGTGTTCTGGGCGGGCATGTTGTTTCTATTGCTGTCAATATTCAATATTCGGTCGGCCATTGTGCGGGCCATTCCACAACCCTTACGCTATGCCGTTTCGGCGGGTATTGGGTTGTTTATCACCCTTATTGGTTTCGAAAACGCCCGATTTATTGTGGCCAATCCGGCTACCTTAGTGAGCATTGCATCATTCAACGACCCTATCGTACTGACCTTTGTTTTTGGTCTTTTGCTCATGAGCGTGCTGGTGGTACGCGACATACCGGGGGGCATTATTATCGGCATTATCCTGACAACACTCGCAGCCTGGCCCATTGGGCGTTTTTGGGGCGATGCCTCGGCCGTTAATTTCGGGCAAAAAACGCTGGTCAATTTCCAGGGCATCTGGTCCATGCCTGATTTTTCGATGATTGGGAAACTAGATCTGGTCGGTTCACTTTCGTGGTCGCTCTGGCCCGTTATTTTCGCCTTTGCCTTTACCGATCTGTTCGATAGCCTGTCTACGTTCGTAGGTGTTGCCGAAGCTGGCGGCCTGCAGGATGCGGATGGCCAGCCGCGAAACCTGAACCGATCGCTCCTAACCGATGCCGTGGCAACTACGCTGGCGGGCCTAGTGGGCACCAGTCCCGGAACGGCCTACATTGAGTCGGCGGTGGGCATTGCTCAGGGTGGGCGTACCGGGCTTACGGCCATCGTAGCAGGCTTTTGTTTTCTACCCTTTCTATTCCTGTCGCCTTTGCTTTCCATTATTCCGTCTATTGCGACAGCTCCGGCGCTGGTGCTGGTGGGAGCTTTTATGATGAAGCCCATTACGCGCATTGAGTGGGACCAATTAGATGATGCACTACCCGCTTTTCTGGCGCTTGTCCTGATTCCGTTCAGCTACTCGATCACCCAGGGATTGATCTGGGGATTTTTATTATGGACCGTTATCAAGGTATCCATTGGCAAAAGCCGCGAGGTGCCCCTGGGCTTGTGGATTGTCGATATTTTTTGCGTATTGGCTTTAGCCAGCGGGCACTGATCTTCTTAAGGTGATGTCAGTTACAGTGGTGTCAGTTTCTTAAAACTGACATGCAAGGTTTCTTAAAACCTTACTAAATAGCCTGAACGAGGTTTTGAGAAACCTCACTATGTGGGTTTTAAGAAACCGACAGCACAGGCATGGTACGGCCAACGCTATTTGCAGGAATTCATATTTTTTAAATACAACCAGATGAAAAAAGTAACCCTGATTTTCCTTCTTCTCGCCAATGTGTCCCTGGGTCAGCACTACAAACCCCGCCCTGTAACGGGTTTATTAGGGGCGTTCGGAGCCGAAGTAGCCTTGGTCAACCAATCTTTGAAGAAACCCAAAACAGTTATTGTCGATGGGATCACATTCACGACCGGACGAATTGGTAATCAACGGGTTGTCGTAGCGGAGACAGGAATAGGCAAAGTGAACGCTGCCATGACAACAGCTCTGTTACTTGACCATTTTCGGCCGCAACGGGTTTTATTTACGGGTATTGCCGGTGGCACAAACCCCGATCTTCAACCTGGCGACATCGTCATTGCCGGACGAACAGCGCATCATGATTACGGCTCGATTACCGATAAAAATACACCGACCCGGCAAACCCGAAACGCGCTGACCAAACAATTTAACCCAGTCTACTTCCCGGCCGACTCCGCGCTGCTAAAAGTAGCCGAAACGGTCGTAAAAGGTGTGTCGCTGGAAGGCATCCCGCTGGCGTCGGGGGGCGTGTCGAACCGGCCGGTAAAGGTGATGACGGGCACGGTGGTTACGGGTGATGTTTTTGTGGCCTCGCCGACCAAAGTGAGCAGTTTGCGGGCTGATTTTGGCGCTGATGCTACTGAGATGGAAGGCGCTGCTGTGGCACAGGTTTGTTATCAGATTCAGGTCCCGCATCTGATTATTCGCAGCCTAAGCGACCGGGCCGATGCCGAAGCGCACATTGCTTATGATAAATTTTACCCGACGGCTGCCCGCAACTCGGCCAAACTCGTGATTGCTATTGTTCAGGCGCTGGGTAAGTGACGACGTTTAACGTTCTACCGGATCTCCATGAAACAGCCTGGCCAGTTCATGATACTTAGCTAAATTAAACCTTTGCCTCAGAAAAGGGACCAGTTGTTGACGGCTGTCTTCCTTTTCCTGATATTTGGGTATACCAACCACTTTCTCCTTGCTACTCAACTCAACAACCTCGCCATTCACAAATCCTTTCCAGTCCTTTTGGTGGGCTGGTTACGAATGCAGCGACCAGCTAAACTGCTTCGGAAACCGAGTCGATTTATTACGCCAGTCGGGACATGTACAACTGATCCGTGAAGATTACCAGCAAATCCAGACGTTCAATATTCGAACCGTTCGGGAAGGTATTCAATGGAGCCATGTTGAGAAAAGACCGTATCAATACGATTGGAGCGTTGTCAGCGCCATGATGGCCGAAGGACATCGACAGGGTATTCAGCAGGTTTGGGATTTATGCCACTTCGGCTATCCCGACGACCTGACGCCCCTACACCCGATGTTTGCCCGACGCTTTGCGGCTTTATGCCGGGCGTTCGTTACGTTTTACCGCGAACACTACCCGTACGAAACACTGATTGTGACGCCCATCAATGAGGTAAGCTTCATGTCGTGGCTGGGGGGCGATGCCTGCGGTACCTCACCCTATTGCACCAAACAAGGCTGGGAAGTAAAAATTGGTTTGATGCGTGCCTACATTGAGGGAATCGCGGCCATGCGTGAACTCGACCCCACCATTCGCATACTAACTACCGAACCGCTGGTGCAAATGGTGCCCCCGCTCAATGCAACTGAGGAACAGATCATTAACGCAGCGATTGCCGATGAAAACCAGTTTCAGTCGGTGGATATGCTGGCGGGTAAACTAGCGCCTGAATTAGGCGGATCTCCCGAATACGTCGACCTGCTGGGTTTCAACTACTATTACAATAACCAGTGGATTGATGGAACAGGTACGTTTCTGGGCTGGAATGATCTCATTCCAGATCCACGTTGGGTGCCCCTACGTCACTTGCTGGTAAAAGCCTACCGACGTTATGGGCGGCCCATCGCCCTCACCGAGACCAGTCATTCGGGAATCGACCGGCCCATTTGGGTCAAAATGATTGCTCGTGAATGTCTGGCCGTTTTACAAGCCGATGTACCACTTCTGGGTGTATGCTTATACCCGATCATCGACCGCCCCGATTGGGACCACACCGACTATTGGCATCATTCCGGCTTATGGGATGCCGATCTGTCAACGAATCCGGTCGGTCGGGTACTGGTGGAGCCTTACGCCCGAGCTTTAGTGCAAGCGCAGGCAATTGTCCAGGAAACCAGCCTGCTAACAAGTTAACCTTTTGCCGTACAACTCGTTAAGGAGGCAACTTTCGACTACTAAAGAATGATCCTCCTTAACGTGTACCGGCCATCATGAGTAGGGTAAACGTCCTGCGGCTGATCAATTAGAGCGTCATTCATCAACCTGGCAGCATACGTATCCAAAACCATTCCCTACCGATGAAATACCTATCTACTTTTGTCGCTCTGCTCGTACTTCCGTGCGCCGTTCTCGGCCAAAAACTCAAACCGGGCTTCGACAAGGCCGAGTACATTGAACTACTCAAAGTGTCGGCCCAGTTTGGCGATTCTACCTACGTCAGTTCGTTTCCGGCTCCGCAACAATTTAGACTTGCCTATCGGTCGCCCGTCATGGGGCTAGACAATCGTTGGGATTTATGGGCCGATAATCAGTCCGTAGCCGTCATCAGTATTCGGGGAACGACCGCCAATAGCGTTAGCTGGCTCAGCAATTTTTATGCAGCCATGGTGCCGGCAAAGGGCGAAATTCAGATCAGCGATTCCGAGAAATTCAGTTATCAGCTGGCAGACGACCCTAAAGCTGCCATTCACGTGGGCTGGCTGGTCGGCACGGCTTTTTTGGTGAAAGACATGTTGCCCAAGATCGACTCCTGTTACCGGGCAGGTATCAAAAACATGCTCATCATGGGGCATAGTCAGGGGGGTGCTATTGCTTATTTGCTGACCGCCCACCTGAAAAGTTTACAGAAGCAGTCCCGGCTTCCGGCCGATATTCAGTTCAAGACCTATTGCAGCGCAGGGCCAAAACCGGGCAATTTATACTTCGCCTACGAGTACGAAGCGGCTACACAAAATGGCTGGGGCTATAACGTCGTTAACTCAGCAGATTGGGTACCCGAAGTCCCTTTTTCCATTCAAACGATCAACGACGTCAACACCACAAACCCGTTCAAGGGGGCACCGGCTCTGATCAAAAAACAGAAATTACCCCAACGTATTGTGCTCAAGTACATTTACAATAGCTTGAGTAAACCGGCACTGAAAGCGCAGCGAAACTACCAGAAATACCTGGGACGGCTGGCTTCCAAAACGGTCAAGAAGAACCTCAGCGGCTACGTGGCCCCCAGCTACTACAACAGCAATGACTATGTACGAACCGGGACAACAATCGTTTTGAAAGCAGATAATGAGTACTTTAAAAAGTACCCGGATAGTGAGGAGAAGATTTTTACCCATCATTTTCACCCACCTTATTTATACCTGGCCGAAAAATTGCCTTAACACCTTATAGGAGCAGGCAGCTTTCTATAAATACAGTTGCACCATTTTCTGCCAATCGCTGGCCTGGTGAGCCCGGCCTTCCCATACATACAGTTCGTGGGCAATTTGCTTGTCCTGAAGGGCTGAACTTAAGGTGACATTACTAGCCAGAAACGGGTCTTCGGCGCCAATAGTCATCACAATTTGCAGGCGACGTAGCGAATCGAGCAGAGCGGAATCGTCCAGATTGGGCAGGAAATGGTTGGGGCTGTGAAAATAAATTTCTTCGTCGTAATAGTCATCAAACAAGCCACGAAACTCCCCAACAGGCTCCGACAGATTATAGCGGCCACTAAACGCGACGACCTTGCCAAACCACTGTGGATGCCGAAAAGCAATGTTTAACGCATGGTAAGCGCCCAGGCTACAGCCGTGCGAGATCATAAATGGCTGCGGGTTTTTGAGCCGCGACAGAGGCAGCACTTCGTTAATGATGTACTGCTCATATTGTCCATGCCTACGAATACGATCATAGGGATGAGCCTCGCTATTATAGACGCTTTCGCGATCTATGCTGTCTACGCAATAGAGCTGCAGCCACCCATTTTCGATTTTCTCGGCCAGCGCATCTACTAAACCTAGTGTTTCATACTCATAGAACCGCCCACGACGAGTGGGAAATACCAGCACACGGGCACCAGCATGACCCAAAATAAGCAGTTCCATGTCGCGGTTTAGGTTGGGGCTAAACCATTTATGATACTCACGGTGCATAACGTCGGCATTAGGTACCTGTGAAATTGCACTAATTAAGGAGAACCTCAACGACTATGTGGATAAACAAATCGTTAAAAAATCTGCGCCTGCTGCTGCAAAGCCTGTTGCCATACCCGATAACCGACCGGACTCAGGTGCAAGCCGTCACCTTCAAAAAACTCCCGGCGCGGTTTACCATCAGCGGCCAGCAAAGGCGTCGTCATATCAACATACTGACAATCAGGCACATTAATTAACTCATCACGAATCAATTTATTTGTTTCCAGAATCTGCTGAGAAATCCCCCAGCGAGCAGGGCTGACTTTGATGGACAAAAAATACCAGGGGACACCAGGTAGTAACCGGCTCATTTTTTCGGCAAATGCGCAAAAAAACAAGTAAACTTCCTGCGGATGGCGACCATCGCCGAGGTCATTATCACCCGCGTAAAAAACCAGTGACTGGGGGGCAACCGGGACAATCAATCGCTCGAAAAACCAGGCACAGGCAGCTAATGTTGAGCCGCCGAATCCTGTATTAAGCGTTTTACTGTTGGGGAAATCCTGTGCCAGTGTTGTCCAGAGCCGAATGGATGAACTCCCATAAAAAACAACCCGATTGGTTGCCTGAGGTATAGCGGCTACTCTATTTTCTACTTCCCGAACGTCGGCTTCGTACCAAACCATAATGAACTATTTAACCGACTGATTGCTATCTAGTAACGAGTTGGCTGTCGGAACCACGGCAGCCGAAGCTGCACTCGCCATCCACTTCCGGATAATGCCCGTCAGTGGTTTGAATTCAATTAAAAAACCATCGTGCCCATACAAGGAGTCGATCTCTTCATAGAACGCGTTAGGAATGTGTCTGGCCAGAAACTGCTGTTCAGAGGGCGGAAAAAGCAGATCAGACCGGATACCAACAACCAAGGTCCGGGCCTTCACCTGTCCCAGTGCATTTAGAATGCTGCCTCGGTTTCGACCTACATTGTGCGAGTCCATCACCTTCGACAGTACCCAATACGTAAACGCATTGAACCGGTCAGCCAGTTTTTCACCCTGATACCGCTGGTAGCCTGCAGCTTTAAACCCATCTAATTGCTCATTGTTATCAAGGGCCTGGGTAAACCCGTACGTATCGTAGTTTCGGTACGAAATCATGGCCATGGCCCGGGCAGCTTTCATGCCTGCCAGACCGGCGTCGTCACGTTGTTCAGCCCAGGTCGGATCGGCTTCAATCGCCATCCGTTGCGCTTCGTTAAACGCAATGCACCAGGGAGAGGCAATGGCGCTAGCCGCAATCAATACCAGATTTTCGATCAGGTTCGGCTGCAAAATGGCCCATTCAAGCGCCTGTTCGCCCCCTACGGATCCACCAATGCAAGCATGAATTTTTTCGATGCCTAACTCCTGGCGAAGCAAATCCAGGGCCGCTACCATATCCCGAACCGTAATCATTGGGAAATCGTGGTGATAGGCTCTACCCGTCGCCGGATTGACTGACAAGGGCCCTGTCGATCCATAACAGGAACCAATAACATTGGCGCAGATTATAAACTTGCGTTCCGGGTCGTAGTATTTACCCGGCCCAACCATACCGCCCCACCAGTCGCCAGCATCCGCATTTCCCGTTAAGGCATGGCAAACCCAAACAACATTCGATTGGTCGCTGTTGAGGGTACCGCGTGTGGTATAAGCCAACCGGAACCCCGGCAAGCTTTCTCCCGATTCGAGCGGAAACGAATACTTATAATCGAAGTAGTTAAGATTCAATCGAAAAAAATTTATGGTTTATGGTGTACAGTATACGGTCAGGGGCCTTTGTGGGTAATAACCGTATACTGTACACCATAAACCAAACCTAAAACTAGCTTAATACCGGTTCGGCAATCTTGGCGAAAGCCTGCTCGAAGTCAGCTTTAATATCGTCTATATGTTCAATCCCCGCCGACACACGCAGAACGCCCACCTCAACGCCTGCACTCGCCTGTTCCAATTCACTTAACTGTTGGTGCGTGGTAGCGGCAGGGTGAATAATGAGCGTTTTTGAATCCCCAACGTTGGCCAGATGGCTCACCATTTTCAGATTGTTTACAAACTGATCGGCGGCCTCGCTGCTTCCTTTTACTTTAAAAGAAAAAACACCTCCGAAACCGCGCTTCAGGTATTTTTTAGCTAAATCGTGGTACGGGCTGCTTTCCAGACCAGGGTAGTTGACGGCTTCAACCTGCTCATGCTGTTCGAGCCATTGAGCCAGCGCCAGGGCATTCTGCACCGTACGATCGACCCGTAAGGATAGTGTTTCGACACCCTGTAACAACAGGAACGAGTTGAATGGACTAATGGCCGGCCCCCAGTCACGCAAGCCCTCAACGCGGGCGCGAATAATAAACTGGATGTTGCCAAATGGGCCACCCACTCCAAATACATCACTGAATACCAAGCCATGATAACCTTCTGATGGCTCGCTGAACTGCGGGAATTTGCCATTGCCCCAGTTGTAGTTTCCACTGTCGATGATAACGCCCCCAATGCTGGTGCCATGCCCGCCAATCCACTTCGTCGCTGATTCGACAACCACGGCGGCTCCATGCTCGATGGGGCGGAAAAGATAGCCACCAGCCCCGAACGTGTTATCCACAATCAGCGGCAGATCATGCTCTTTTGCCAAAGCGGCAAACGCATCGAAATCAGGGATATTGAATCCGGGGTTACCAATCGTTTCGAGGTAAATCGCTTTCGTTTTCCCATCGATCAGTTTGGCGAACGACTCGGGTTTGTCGCCATCCGCGAAGCGGGCTTCGATACCAAGCCGTTTAAACGAAACCTTAAACTGGTTGTAGGTTCCGCCGTATAGAAATGAAGTCGTTACGAAGTTATCGCCCGCACTAAGAATGTTGCTCAGCGCAATAAACTGAGCCGCCTGACCCGATGCTACTGCCAGCGCAGCCACGCCCCCTTCGAGAGCCGCAATACGCTTCTCAAACACATCGGAGGTGGGGTTCATAATTCGGCTGTAGATATTACCGAATGCTTTTAGCGCAAATAAATCAGCGCCATGTGCCGAGTCATTAAAGACAAACGAGGTCGTTTGATAAATGGGGACAGCCCGGGCATTGGTTGCTGGGTCGACCTCCTGGCCAGCATGCAGTTGTAGGGTATCAAAATGTAGTTCAGCCATGGATTTAGAAACAGTTTGTGGTTTTATCGATTGAGGTTCGCGGTAGGCTAGCCGGATTGGCGCTGCATTCTGGCAACGTCAACCGACAAACCGTCGACCATCGGGATAGTGAAAAGCACGACAAACCCTCCCGGTTTTCGTGTCGGTTGGTGGAGATGCCTAGTAAGCCCCGGAGGACATACATTGCTGAAGATAAAGCATGTGTGTTAACGATTTATAGTCCCTAAATAACTTTAGGCAGGAGTTAGCACCTTGCCATGCGGTAGGTTGCCAGCGGTTCACAGAGCCTGATCTCTCCTCGCTTCTTTATAAATCAACGCGCGTCGTAAGTCATAGAGATGACGCGTTGCAATTGACTTGATGGCGCAAGTATACTAGCCAAACGGCGTGAATCCAAACACCACTTCTTTTTTCTACATGATTAACTTTTTTTAATACGGTTCGCTTCCCTCCGCTCAATTAAGTCAATTCATTGTTTACTTTTGCAATAAGAACCCCTCCCCATGAACCAGACGTACCGCTATAATCGTGAAAATGCCACCCGCGTGGCCGGAGTTACGTCCTTAAAAGATGCTATTGGGCAGTTGTTGAAAGCCTACCAGCTTCAAACCCGATTCAATGAGACGTACCTTGAAGCGTTCTGGGGTCGTATGATGGGGCCATCCATTGCCTCCCGCACGAACCGGCTCTACGTCCGTGATCGTAAGCTCTATATCGAAATTGCCTCAGCGCCCCTTCGTAACGAACTCGTCAACGCCAAGCAGAAACTCATTCAGCTTGTCAACAAAGACATGGGTACGGAGGTGATCGACGATGTCATTTTCATCTAGACAGATAATATCCCAAATGCAAAAGGGCGCACAGCATTGAAACTGTGCGCCCTTTTGCATTTGGGATACCTTTTAGATTACTTTTCCGACGGATGTATGTAAGCTCAAGGTATTGGCAAATTCACCCATCGTCACAAATTGACCAAGCGGCTTCAGATAGCGCAACAACTTTTCGACCCGGTCCAGTAGTTCATCCCGCGAGTGCCGACGGACGTATCCAGGGATTTTTTCATAAGCTGACAGGTCAGTGAATTCCCAGGGGTGAACATACAGGTTCAGAAAACCGTCTGCTCGCAGCGTTTGACGGCAAAGCTGTTTATAATATGCAAACGGGAAGTTTTTCAGGCTTAACCAGAATAGCGGTAAGCGCAGTGTAGGCGTTACTGAAGCCGGAATCTGCCAGACGCCTGATTCGCGGAACGGGTGACGGGGTTCGCCCCAGTGGTTATACCGGCCAGGCAGCCAGGTAGGATGCAGCGATGAATTGTAGGTATAGCCCGCCTGATGTACGTCTTCGGGATCAACGAACCCCATTCGTGCCCGCCGGAAACCCGTTATGGGTTGATTTAACAAGGCTTCCAGGGCTAGCCGGGATTTCAGGAGATCGGCAGGCTCGAACGTTGTATGAAAATAGCCGTGCGACGCGATTTCATGTTTGCGGGCCAGCGACCGAATGAAGGCAGGTTCGTGAAGGGCATAATTGGCCGTTGTAAACAGCGTTGTTCGGGCGCCAACCGACTCAAATCGCTCGGCCAGTAAGGTTAACCCACGCGTTGAAACGGCCACTTGTTCACTTAAGGGAATATCGTGACCGAATTCAACGGCGGTATCAAACTCTTCTACGTCAACGGTGAATAAAATACTTCCTGAATTGGGGCTTGCCATGTCGTTACGCTCTCCTCTATCTCGCTCGTGTCGCCAATAATATAAGCCGGGCGGCCTTTGACTTCCACGAACGTTTTGCCCAAATATACACCGATGATTCCAATCATTATAAACTGGACGCCCCCAATGAGCACCATCAGCAGGACCAGCGTTGTCCAGCCAGATACGGTCGCATGCGTAAAATAATGTTCATACAACGCTTCCGCACCGAATAAAGACGCCAGAAAAAACATACCGAATCCGAGCAAAACAGACATGTATAGCGGTCTTGTCGAAAAAGACGTGATGCCCATGGCTGCCAGTTGCAGCATTTTCCGGAATGAATACTTCGACCGGCCAGCGTATCGGGCGGCTGGTTCGTAAAGAATACGGCACTGCCGGAACCCTACCCAGGAGATAGCACCCCTTAAAAAAAGATCGTTTTCTTTAAACTGCTTCAGCGTGTTGACCACTTTGCGATCGAGGAGCCGGAAATCAGCGGCCCCATCTTCAATCTGTAAGTTGGAAACGTTGCGAAGTAATTGATAAAAGTATTTCGATGTCGTTCGTTTGAACCACGACAATTTGGGATCAGCTTGCCGAACGGTGTACACCACTTCGTAGCCTTCGCGCCATTTGTCAATCAGGGTTGGAATCAGTTCTGGCGGATGTTGCAGATCGGCATCCAGACAAATAACGGCTTCGCCACGCGCATTATCGTAGCCAGCCCGTAAAGCCATTTGATGCCCGAAATTTCGGGAAAACGACAGGAACCGAACGACAGAATAGGCTTGGCTCAACTGCCGAAGTACATGACGCGTCTGGTCGGTACTACCGTCATCAATAATCAGAATTTCGTAAGAATCGTATGGTTCCATGACAGTCATGAGTCGATGAACCAGTACGGATAAGTTCTCTTCTTCGTTGAAAGCTGGTACGATTAAACTAATCATACCTGACGGAAATTTCATATTTTCTTTGTTGTTAAGGATCGTTACGGACGATTTCCTTTATTTTCGCACCAAATTAAGTATTATTACCTAATTGATTGCTACTATACCTATAAATTTTAATAGCAAACTAACGATCCTATTTAATATAGTTCAACAAGTGTATATAGTATTCGCTTTTATATATTAAAAAATACAGTTTAGTTCATATAACAGGCTGTACCAGGGAGAGTCGAGCGGCTTCCAGATCCAACTCCTGTTCCAGCTTTCGGAGTGTGTCATCATCCAGCAAACTATCCTTGCGCTGTTCACTTAACACCGCCCGCTCTACGGACAGTAACTCCAGTTGAAGTCGAATGGCTTCCTGATACAGTTCGGCGGGCCGGTTTGATGCGTTATTTGCCCTAAGCATTCCATTGAGCTCATTGATGCGCAACTCATATGCATTTTTTACATAATTCAGCACATCGTCATGAACCGATCCTGCTGAGTGGTTGGCCTCCAGATGTGTGATAACTTGTTGCGCCATTTTTCGTCTGAGCTTACGCTCTTCCAGCTTTTCATCCACCACCGCGCGCACATTTAACTCATCAATCAGGACAGGGAGTGTGAGTCCCTGCAACACCAGCGTGCAGAAGATGACGCCGAAGGTGATAAACAAAATCAGGTCACGGCCCGGAAACGGCTGGCCATTGGGCAATGTGAGCGGCAAAGCCAGCGCACCGGCCAGGGAGACAACACCCCGCATACCAGCCCAGCTCACAACCGAAACCTGCTGCCAACTGGGTTTTACCTCTCGCTGACGAATGCGTTTGCTAAACCATCGGGGCAGGTAAGCGCCCGGAAAAACCCAGATAATCCGACAAATAATGGCGACAGCACTGATAAGCAGAGCATAGTTGAGCGCCTGCGTAAGCGTATAGCCATTCAACTCCGATACGATAGTAGGCAATTGTAGACCAATCAGGATAAAGACCAGTCCGTTGAGCAGAAACACGACGGTTTCCCAAACCGAGTTTGTCTGCAACCGGCTTTGGTAGGTAAATACGTCCACACTACGAGCCGATACATACAAGCCAACCGTTACGACAACCAACACACCGGAGATGTGTAATTCTTCGGCGATCAGATAAGAGCCATACGGGATCAATAAAGTGATGGCGGTATTTGTGACGGTGTCCCGGCTGATAGCCTTGTGGACGAAGATAGCGACCCAGCCAATCAGTAAGCCTAATAACACACTAGCCAGCGCAATACCAATAAATTGCAGGCCCGCCTTCCATAATACAAACTGACTGGTTAGAATAGCAATTAACCCGTAGCGATAAATAATCAAGCTACTGGCGTCGTTTATCAGGCTTTCGCCTTCCAGTACGGTTGTAATGCGTTTGGGTACGTTCAGTCCTTTCATTACCGACGAGGCTGCAATAGCGTCGGGTGGCGCAATGATGGCGCCTAGTAAATACCCCTGCGCCAACGAAAAACCGGGAATGAACGTGTAGGCAACCAGCGCCACCACGGTGGAAGTAAACAGCACCAACCCAACTGCCAGAAACGATACTGAGCGGCTATACAGCTTCAGTTCCACATTGTCGATCTGCCAGGCGGCATAGTAAAGCAGTGGGGGTAGAAATACCAGAAAAACAGCATCGGGGGATAAAATTACGGGTGGCAAACCAGGAACCCAGCCAATAACTAGTCCGGTAATAACCAGCAGTATGGGATAAGAGATGCGTAGCCGACGGGCAATGACCGCCAGTAGTGTTGTTACACCGAGTAAACTGGTTACAATCTCAATTGGGTGCATAGGTTAAACAGAATTTCAGGTTGAGCAGTGAAGAGCGGGTCAAATTTGCAATAACTTTGTTAATCGGCCTATCGAACTACTTTCGCAGCCCGACCGATCCACCATGAATACTGCAAATCAACGCCTTTTCAACCAAACAAATAAAGAAAGTAAATTAGTTGAGCAGGAAGTTCGGCGCGACGATATCGGCTTTGGCACTAAATTAACCGATTCTCATTCGCGGCTCATCAATCAGGATGGCACCTTCAATATTGTCCGGGTCAATAGCTCCTTATGGGATCGGCTCAATGTATATAACCGGCTGATCACCATGGGCTGGATTCAGTTTCTGAGCTGGCTGCTTGTGTTTTATGTAACCGCCAATACGTTGTTTGCCGAGGTGTATATGCTGGCCGGGGCCGACAGCCTTAAAGCCGCCGATGATAAGGTACTCTACAGCCCTTTCTGGAAATGCTTTTTCTTCAGTTCACAAACGCTCACCACGGTTGGCTACGGTCATATTTCGCCGGATAGTTTCCTGACCAGTTCCATTGCCGCCTTTGAATCCATGATGGGATTACTGGCGTTCGCGCTGGCCACAGGCTTGCTTTACGGGCGTTTTTCCCGTCCAATGGCGCACATTCGATTTTCGAAACAAGCGGTGTTTGCTCCTTATCTGGACGTCAATGGCTGGATGTTTCGCATTATCAATACGAGGGCCAATCAGCTTATTAACCTGGAGGTTTCGGTATCCATGTCGCGGGTGGAACCAAAATCCGATGGGGCACTATCCAGAAAGTATTACAACCTGAGTCTTGAACGGAACAAGGTGTCTTTTTTCCCGACAAACTGGACGCTGGTTCACCCCATTACCGAACACAGCCCCTTGTATGGCTGCACTCCCGAAGATCTTGAACAATCAGACACGGAGTTTTTGGTTTCCGTCCAGGCGCTGGATGACACCTTTATGCAAAATGTGCACACCCGCTTCTCTTACCGATACAACGAAGTAAAATGGGCTCAAAAGTTTCGACCTATGTTTGACGGCAGCGAGCAGACGCCAGTACGGCTTGATCTGGATAAACTCGACGAAACCGAAGAGGCTCCCCTAAATTAAGCGTAGGTACTCGGTTGTTGGTAGCCGCTGCTTCCACTACCTCAATGCTATCTTTTGCAGGCCATAAACCAAATACCGTTAACCCTAAATCAGACACCGTAACGTGATTGTACCTCCTTTTTTGTCGCCCGGCGATACCGTCGGGGTGGTGGCCCCAGCCAGTTGGTTTCCTTATGATGAGCTGGCTGAAGGATTACATATCTTACGCCACCGCTGGCAGCTTAATGTAATCGAAGGCGCTAGCCTACACGCAACGGAGGGTCCCTTTGCGGGCTCTGACGACCTCCGCCGGGCCGATCTCCAGCGACTTTTCGATGACCCAACAGTGCGGGCGGTATTTGCGGCTCGGGGCGGTTATGGTTGCTACCGTATTGCTGATGGACTCGATTTGTCAGGGCTACAGGCCAGCCCTAAATGGCTTGTCGGCTTTAGCGACGTAACTGTCCTGCTGAGTTTACTGTGTAATCACAAGTTGGTGAGTCTGCATGGCCTTATGCCCCGGCAATTTGGTGATCCCGACCGGGCCGAGTCACTGGAATCTGTAAGGCAATGGCTGTTTGGCATGCCTCCAACTCATTATGACGCCCCGATACATTACCTGAATCGACAGGGTCAGGCAACCGGCCAACTTGTGGGTGGAAACCTGACCATGCTGATCAACTCGCTGGGCACGCCAACGGATCTCGACTTTAGCGAAAAAATTCTCTTCATCGAAGATATCGACGAGACGCTTTTTTCCCTTGATCGTATGATGACGCAACTTCGCCGGTCCGGTCGCCTGGCCGAACTGGCCGGTCTAGTTGTCGGTCAGTTTACGGACATGCGCGCAAATTTGTCTCTGCCGTTTGGCAAAGATTCCTACGAGATTATTGCCGATGCTGTCTCGGGTTACGCTTATCCAGTCCTATTTAATTTTCCGGCCGGGCATGTCGATTATAACCTGGCTTTACCCATTGGTAAACCAATTGGCCTGGTCGTTCAGGCGGAAGAAGCCAGCCTCAAATTTTCAAGCTAAGCAGCCATGCCCCCTGTATTCTCTGACGCTGTAATTTGGATTACGGGTGCCTCATCGGGCATTGGCGAAGCGGTTGCTATTGAGCTGGCCCGATTTCAGAGCGTTCGCCTAGTCTTGTCAGCCCGGCGTGAGGAGGAGTTAAGACGAGTGGCCAGCCAAACTGGCCTTCCGGAAACCAATATTATGGTGTTGCCGATGGACATGAGCGACACTGAACGTTTGCCCAGTTGCGTCGATGCTGTATACCAGCGCTTTGGGCGGATTGATTACATTTTCCAGAACGCAGGTATTTCACAACGCAGTGCCGTTGTCGACACCGACTTTTCTGTTTACCAACGGCTCATGGACATCAATTTCTTTAGTGTGGTAGCGCTCACCAAAGCCGTTCTCCCCATTATGCTGGCACAAGGTCATGGGCATTTTGTGGTCACGAGCAGCGTAGCGGGCAAACTAGGCACCAAACAGCGTTCGGGGTACTGCGCCAGCAAACATGCGCTCCATGGTTTTTTCGACGCACTTCGCGCCGAAACCTATGCGGAAGGATTGCGCGTAACCCTGGTTTGCCCTGGCTATATTCGTACCGCTATTTCGACGAATGCATTGAATGCCAACGGCCAGAAACACGGCCAGATGGATGAAAATCAGGAGAAAGGCATGTCTGCCAGTGCCTTTGCGAAGCAGCTGTTACGGGCAGTTAGTCAGGGAAAAGAAGAAGTGTATATTGGTGGTAAAGAAACCTATGGCATCTACCTGAAACGTTTTTTACCAGGATTACTCTCCAGAATACTGCGTAATCAGCAAGGCACGTAAATGAATATGTCCAGCAAACGGGAGCCAATTTCTCCGTCTGCTGGACATATTTGTGACATTAAACGCTTTCACTACTTTCCGCTAACAGCGCCCCCTTTGGCCGACTGTTCCATATAATCGGCTGTCAGGCGGCAAAGCGACTTCATACCCAGCACAAAGCAGGCTTCGTCGATCTGGAAATCAGGCGTGTGGTGGGGGGCCGCATCCTCGACCTTCTTCCCTTTGGTCATCCCTCCCAGGAAATAGAAAAAGCCGGGCACTTTTTGCTGAAAAAAGGAAAAGTCTTCGGCACCCGTCTGGGCTGGTGTCAGCTTCACATTATTTTTACCAGCCACAGCTTCCAGTGAAGGAGCCATTTGGTCCGTCAATTTCGGATCATTGTACGTAACCGGATACATGATGTTGATTTTTACATCCGCCTTCGCGCCCGCACTTTCGGCAATGTTCGTCGCAATTTCATTGATGCGTCGATGAACCAACGTCTGTGTTTCGGGGCTAAACGTCCGGATGGTTCCAATCATATTAGCCTCCTCCGGGATGATGTTCTGCCGAATACCGCTATGCAGGGCACCCACCGTTACTACAGCGGCATTGTCGGTGAGGATGACGTTTCGGCTCACAATGGTTTGCAGCCCCATCACCACTTGCGCTGATGTCACAATCGGATCGACACCCGACCAGGGGGCCGCGCCGTGGGTCTGTTTTCCTTTAATTTTGATCGCATACTCATCCACGGCGGCCATCGTTGCGCCAGGGCGGTATTTGATCGTGCCTACTTCGGTTTGCGAATTAATGTGCAGGCCAAAAATGGCATCCACCTTCGGGTTTTCGAGCACCCCTTCTTTCACCATCAGCTTGGCGCCCCCTTCTTCGCCAGCCGGTGCGCCTTCTTCGGCTGGTTGAAAGATAAACTTAACCGTACCTCGCAAATCACTTTTGACAGAAGCCAGCACTTCGGCTGCGCCCATGAGCATGGCTACGTGGGTATCATGTCCGCAGGCATGCATGATGCCTGTTTGCTGGCCATTGTACTCGGTATGGGCTTCTGATTTGAACGGCAGATCGACCCGTTCGGTTACGGGCAGGCCATCCATATCGGCACGCAAGGCAACGACGGGTCCCGGCTTACCTCCTTTGAGCAGCCCCACAACACCCGTTTTGCCAACACCCGTCTTCACCTCCATACCGAGCGATTGCAGATGTGCCGCAATTTTAGCGGCCGTTTGAAATTCACGGTTGCCTAATTCGGGGTGCTGGTGAAAATCCCGTCGCCAAGCGACCACCTTTTTTTCCAGGCTCTCGGCGGTTTTATCCATTCGCGCATTCAAGCCCGGATTTTGCGCAAATGCAGCTGGGATAACCAATACGCTAAGGCCTAACAGGCCGGCACAAATAAATGGTTTATTCATCAAATTATTCAATTTTGGCTGTACGTACATTAAAGAAATTATTTACTGATTTACTTAAATAAGTTACGACGACTAGTGCAGTGATGGCACTCCTATGTACTGATGCATAGGATGGAGCTGCATAATAAATTGAATATGCACATATTAAAAGTCAATTCCCAACAATGCTTTTTTTTACTATTACTTTCTAAAAAAAATCTCATATTCTTTAGTTGTTCCAATCTCATATTGTACCTTTGTTTCCCATTTTACTTTTTTTTACTATTAATTAAATCTTTACTCACCAATGCAGAAAATTTTATTCGGAAGCTGGCTGCTTTCGCTGTTATTCTGTTTGCCATCCATAGCGCAGGATATAGCCGTTAGTGGCCGCGTCACTTCATCAGATGACGGCTCGACTCTACCGGGTGTGAGCGTGCAAGTAAAAGGAACAACTCGTGGTGCCATAACTGATGCCAACGGGGATTACAAAATCAGCGTCCCAGCCAACGCAAGACTTGTATTTAGTTTCATTGGCTATACAGGCCAGGAAATAGCAGTTGGCAATAAAACAACCATCAATGTAAGCCTGGTCGCTGGCTCACAGAGTCTCGATGAAATCGTCGTAACAGCCCAGGGCATCGAGCGTGACAAGCGGTCGCTGGGGTACGCAACGCAGGAAGTAGGCGGCAACGTGCTGGCTCAACGCTCAGAGCCCAACCTGCTCAATGCGCTTCAGGGCAAAGTAGCCGGTGTCAATATTACAGGGTCCAGTGGTGCACCGGGTGCATCAACAAACATCAACATTCGGGGGATTACATCCTTCAACGGCAGCAACCAGCCGCTGATCATTGTTGACGGTATCATCTTCAGCAACGACGTTAACGCAACTCAGAACACCCTGTTCGGTACGCAGCCTTCCAACCGTCTGGCCGACATCAACCCAGAAAGTATTGAGTCTGTCAACATCCTGAAAGGACCCGCTGCGGCTGTTCTTTATGGTTCGCGGGCATCGGCCGGTGCAATCGTGATCACGACGAAATCGGGTCGTAACCAGAATAACAAGACGGAAGTAACGGTTAACTCGTCGTACAACGTACAGAACGTTTATGGCATTCCCAAGTTTCAGAATGACTATGGTCAGGGAGCCAACAACCTCTTTACACCCACATCGAACAACTCCTGGGGCCCTCCATTCGTAGGCGGACCAACTTCTGTAACCAATAACCAGGGCAATGTAGTGCCGTATCAGGCATATCCGAATAACGTGAAGGACTTTTACCGGCAGGGCACTATTCTGCAGAACTCGGTGAACATTGCCTCGGGTGATGCTACCCGCAACTACATCATTGCCATTGGTAATACGCTTCAGAGTGGTATCGTTCAGAACACGAAGTTCAACCGGACGAACGTTCAGTTGGGTGGTGAGTCCAAGCTGCAGAATGGGCTAAAAATCAGCGGTACCGGCACGTACGTACAAACGGTATCACGCGGTGTTCCTGGTGGTAATGGCGCCAGCGCATTCGGCCAAATCACCCGGATTCCACGTAGCTATGACTTGGCTAACGAACCTTATCAGGGTCCTGATGGGAAGAGCATCTATTTTACGCCATCCACGAACAACCCACAATGGAGTGTTAACAACGAACGGCTGGATAGCCAGGTTGACCGCTTCTTTGGTAACTTCCAGTTGAGCTACGATGTGGCTAAATGGTTGACTGTTGCCTACCGTGTTACGGGCGATACCTACACCGATCGCCGTAAGCTGACTCTCCCTATTGGTTCGGGTCGTGCTCCAGCTGGTGAAGTACAGCAGGACAACTTTTTCCGGAATGAGTTGAACGGTGATTTACTGATCACGGCCCGCAAGGATAACTTATTTATGGAAGGGCTGAATGCGAACCTGTTGTTAGGCAATAACATTAATCAGCGGAAAACGCAGGAGTCAGCCGCCGATGCTGCTTCGCTGACGCTTCCGGGCTTTTACAACATCAACAGCGGTACGGTTTTCACAGGTACGTTCGAAAGCTCGACAATGCGCCGTCTGGTAGGTTATTATGGCCAGTTGTCGTTGAATTACAACAATTACCTCTTTCTGGAATTATCGGGACGTGCCGACCAATCGTCTACCCTGCCGAAAGCAAATAACACGTATTTCTATCCGGCTGCGTCGATTAGCTTTGTCCCAACAGATGCCTTCAAGATTAACTCTGATGTACTTTCCTACGCGAAAGTACGGGCCAGCATTGCAAAAGTTGGTCGCGATGCGGATCCATACCAGTTGAGTACGACCTATTCAACCACGTCATATGGTAATAACGTTGCCAGTATTACGTATCCATTGGCCCCCAACAATACACCTGGATTCAGCATTGGAACCCGGATTGGCAGCAACACCCTCAAGCCTGAATTTGTCACCTCGTACGAATTTGGCGTAAATCTCGGCTTCTTCAAGAACCGTCTGAGCATCGATGCTACCTATTTCGATTCGAGAAGCACGCAGCAGATTTTCAACGTAGCGGTTTCCAACTCGTCGGGATTCGACACCCGGACAACCAACGTTGGTGAGTTGCAAAACCGGGGGGTTGAATTGGTCCTGAATGCAACTCCGCTACGGATCGGTGGCTTCAAATGGGATGCTACGCTGAACTATACCCTGATTCGGAACAAGGTTGTTTCCATTGCTCCCGGCGTGAAGTCGTCCAACATCACGGGTAACTCCTTCACCGGTATTGCTCCCTCTATTTACGAAGGCTATCCCTATGGCGTTATTGTCAGTACAGCCAATGCCCGGGCTCAGAATACAGACCCAAATGGTTTGTACTATGATGCAACCGGTCAGTTTGCCGGCCAGTATGTTGTCAGTGGAACCAATGGGCAGTTTGTGCCAGGTATCGCCAACTCGGTTATATCGAATCCGCAGCCTAACTACATCGCCGGTTTGACCAATACATTCTCCTACAAAGGCGTAGCCCTGTCTATATTGGTAGATACCCGTCAGGGTGGTCAGCTTTTCTCGTTCAATGCAGTTGATGCTCGCCAAAACGGTTCAATGTATGTAACGGGTATTGATCGCGATCAGCCGCGCATTCTGCCAGGCGTGATTCAGAATGCGGATGGTACTTTCCGCCAGAACAACATTCAGCTAGCACCGCAAACTTACTGGAGTGCGTTAGGTGGTCTGGCTTCGGAAGCCGCCGTTTACGATGCAACAGTCTATCGTCTGCGCGAGGTGGCCCTGAATTACACCATACCGAAATCACTCCTGGGCAAAACGCCATTTGGTACTATTTCGGTAGGCGTGAGCGGTCGTAACCTGTTCTTCTATGCGCCTAACTTCCCAGCTGACCCAGAGGTTAACACCCAGGGAGCTGGTAACATTCAGGGCCTTGACCTGAACGGACCGCCAAATACACGGAACTTCGGCGGTAACATTCGGCTCACGTTCTAATCACTCTATTCATTCGAATTACTCATGAAATTTATAATTCCAAAAAGCTATTTGCTCGTCCCGTTCTTTCTAGGAATGGGCGCCTGCAGCAGTTATCTAGACGTCAACGTAAGCCCTAATAACCCAACGAGTGTGACTCCGGCGGTGCTATTGGCGGGGGCCGAAGGTGGCAGCGCATTTGTGAATGCCAACGAATTGAACCGGTTTGCCTCTGTATTGGTGAACCAACTGGCGGGTGCTGCTAACAATCCGTCTAACTATGACGTATACCAAACAAACAGCGCCGATTTTGGGAACCAGTGGAATGGCGAACTCTATAACGGCCCCCTGATCAACTACCAGAAGTTGATTGAACTGGGTGATGCGACAAACTCAAAGGCGTATTCAGGCATTGCCAAAATCATGAAGGCGTATACCTTTAGCATTGCCACCGATGTTTGGGGAGATGTTCCCTATTCGCAGGCGTTGCAGGGTGAAGCCAATACCGCGCCACGGCTCGACAAGCAGGAGGATATCTACAAAGGCAACGCAACGCTGGGTATTCAGAGCCTGTTCGATCTGGTCCGTGAAGGAATCAAAGATCTCGATGCGGCATCAACCCTCAAGCCCGCTGGTGATGATATCATCTATGCCGGTAATTTGACCAAATGGAAGCAGGCGGGTAATACCCTGCTGTTGAAATTTGCGATGACGATCAGCCGTAAAGAACCAGCGCTGGCAACCAGCGTGATCAATGAAGTACTGACGGGGGCTAACTACATTACGAGCAACGCCAACGACATGAACTTCAACTTTGGCTCTAGCGTAGGTAGCCAGGACCCTCGGTATACGTACACGTTTGTGAGTTCATTCCAGAACGATATGCTGCTGAGTACGCGTTATCTGAATCTGCTCAACAGCCTGAATGATCCGCGGCTACCCATTTTCTTCACAAAACCTGGCCCTAACTACGTAACGATCGACAATGGTTTCCGCGGTACATTGCCAACACCAACCGCAAACTGGTCGCGTTATAACAAATACGTTACGGGCAATTCGGGAGAAGGTCCCGTTCGGTTGGTAACGAATTTCCAGCGGGCGTTTATTCTGGCCGAAGCCGCGCTTCGTCTGGGCACCCCCGGCGATCCACAGGCGCTGTATACGGAAGGAATTAAAGCATCAATGTCACTGGCCGGTTTAACCACCGATCAGATCAATGCTTATCTGACTGCGAATCCAACAGTAGCAAACCTGACAGGAACGACAGAGCAGAAAATTGCTCAGGTTATCACCCAGAAATACATTGCGTTTACGGGTAATGGTTTAGAGCTATGGAATGACTATCGTCGGACGGGCTACCCAACGCTGCAACCTTCGCAGAATGCGGCTGGTATCGATGGCACACGGCCAGTACGGGCGGTGTACATCAGCAACGAGGTTCAGCGCAATCCGAACTTCCCGAACCCGTCTCCTCAATCGAACATTCGTGTTTGGTGGGATATCGATTAATTAGTCAAGACTTTAAACACGCATAGTGCATGAAAAATACATTCATAAATATATTGTTGCTTGCTCTTCTGGCAGGTGGCAGTTTCTCCTGCAAAGACGACCTCGTTTACAGCGACCTGGTTCGTGATAACCGCCCGGCCATTCCGGTAACTTTTCCCGGCACGACAACCTACGGGTTTAACCCCTTTATTGTTACGTCGCTGGCAGCGGGTGCCCCCATTCAGTTTACCCTGTCGATTCCATCGACCAGTGGTCGTACCATTAAGGAGATCACCAAAGTGGTTGGAGGAGCTACGGGTATCAACGTGGCTACACTGAATGCAGCTACTGCAACGACCGCCTTTAATTCCGCCCCTATTGCCGGTAGTGGCACGACAGCGGTTTTCACGACAACACTTGCTGCGTTCAAAGCGAAATATCCTTCAGTGGCAACAGCACCCGTTGCGCTGCCAAACTATACGGAAATTCAGTTTCTGTTCTTGGTTACGCTGGATGATGGTACGCAGATTGTTCCTGAGCCCGTTCGGGTTCGCATCGTCGCGTAAGCAACGAGTCAGTTTTCATCAAAACGCCTTCCGATCAATCGGAAGGCGTTTTTGTTTTATGAATAGTTAATCGCGTATGTAAGCGCCCCGGTCGTTTACGTAAAAATCAATTTCACACAGGCTACCCCCACACCAAAAGCGAGCATGTAACGTAAAGTTGGTACGTTGAACCGATGGCTTCCAAAATACCCGCCTAAAATGCCCCCGGCAAAAGCGGCCCCAATCCAGCCATACAAGGTTGGGTCGGGCGAGTATCCTTTGCTCAGAAGGCCAAACAGGCCCGACAGGGAATTGACAAAAATGAATAAGGCTGAGGTAGCAGCAACTTCTTTCAGCCGTGCCCACCGAAACAGGAGCATCAACGGACTCAGGATAATGCCTCCTCCAATACCGATCATACCCGATAGCAACCCAATGATGCCCCCCGTCAGTAGCCCCCCGGCCAACGGAATAGGCCGCGTTTGCTCTTCCTGTCCCCGCACTGTCCAGAGCAGCCGAACTACGACCAATAACAGGCAAACCGCCAGCAATTGCCGATACAGCGTGTCGCTGAGGGGTATACGAGCGCCCAGAAAGGCCAGGGGAATACTGGCTATGGCAAAGGGCCAGAACGTATTCCACCGAAAGTATCCGGCGCGGTAAAATTGTATAAATGAGATCGTTGACACGAACAGATTCAGGATCAGCGCCGACGGTTTAGCCAATGCCGGGGCAATCCCGAACAGCGCCATTGTGGCCAGATAACCACTGGCTCCTCCATGCCCTACTGAGGCATAAACGAACCCAACAAGGAATAAACAAATCAAAAAGGCGAATGAATAATCCATAAAACGTGCTCTTCTGAGTAAATTGATGTAGACTACTAAGGCAATCGTACCGTTAGTATCCATTAATAAAGCGTTATTTTCGACGAAAGTTAACGGAATCAATCATGAATTCACCAAAAGTTCAGCTGTTGTTTGCCTACTTCCTGATCGGGATTTTTTCGGTTGCCCAGGCGCAATTGCCCGTTCGTGGTACGCGCTGGCAGGGTGTGGTGCTGGCATCGACGAATGCCCAGGCTACAATGACATTTCAACGGGATACGTTGCTTCTCACACCAGAAAGTGCATCTGCCGCCCCCGAAACTATGCGGTATCGGCAACTGGGCGATACCCTGCTGTTACAAAAAATTACGGGGCAAAACTCGTGCGGTAATAACGCAACAGGCCTTTATAAACTTATTTATACAAACAATGGCGAAAATTTGGCCTTACAACTCCTATCGGATGATTGCCCGGAACGACAGCAAATCTTCGTGTCAAAAACGCCGTTTGTCCGTCAGCGTTCTTCCCCAAATCAGCCCCCGCGCAACTGGCCTTACCTCGACCCCACAGCCGATTCCATAGCGGGGATCAGTCTTTATCGGGCCTATGACTTATTGAAAGGCCGAACGTCGGTACCCGTTATCGTGGGCGTGCTGGATTCGGGCGTTGATATTACCCACGAGGATTTGCGCGATGTGATCTGGGTGAATCCGAAAGAGCGACCGGATAATCAAATCGACGACGACAAAAATGGGTATACTGATGATCTGAATGGCTGGAATTTTATGGGCGCTAAAGATGGCACGACCTACGAATACGACCAGCCCGAAATTACCCAAACCTATGTTTTGCTGCGAAATAAGTACGACAAGGCGAACCCTGCCACACTTAGCCCTTCCGAGAAACGGCAATACAACACCTACCAGACGGCCAAAAAGCAGTTTCTGAACCGTTACGCGGTCGATCAGCCCAAACGCATGGCCTTTGCCGATACCGTGAAATTCTGGGCGGTAGCTCGTCAGATTGCCGCCAGCTTACCGGATTCGACAACCTCACAGGCCGCTATTCGTCAGGTCGATCTGGGAACTGATTCTATAGCCGCTGCGGTAAAAACGATTCTGGCTGACGGGTATTTCCCCCAATATGGCCCATTTTCGTATTACACGGTCCTGGTTCGCCAGAACTGGGCACGGTTCCGGCAGATCATGGGCAGTGAAGCCACCATTGCCTATAACCCGGATTATAATGCACGCGCATCTGTTGGCGACAACCCGGCCAACCCAACCGAACGCTATTACGGAAGCCCCCGACTGATCATTGGTCAATCGCAGCAACTGGCCATGCACGGCAGTCATGTAGCGGGGATCATTGCCGCCAAACGGGGCAATGGTCGGGGGATAGACGGCGTGGCCGACAACGTTCGGATTATGCCCGTTTCTGTCGTGCCAGCCAATGGCGATGAGCGCGATAAAGATGTGGCCAATGGCATTCGCTACGCCGTTGAGAATGGAGCCAAAGTAATTAATATGAGTTTTGGCAAGCGGTTATCTCCCTTTAAAGAACAAGTCGATGCTGCCATCCGATTCGCCGAAGAACATGACGTGCTGATCGTGCACGCAGCGGGCAACAACGGTGAAAACTATGACTCGCTTCCAGCCTATCCGTCGGCCCGGTACGAAAATGGAAAAACGGCCCGGAATGTGCTGGTCGTCGGCAACAGCACCTGGCGCATCGGCGAGGGATTGCCCAGCCGGTCGTCAAACTATGGCCTGCAAACCGTGGATATTTTTGCGCCCGGCACCGAGATTCTCTCGACGCTTCCTCATAATGAGTACGCCAGCTTTTCGGGCACCAGCATGGCGGCCCCGATGACGGCAGGCGTAGCGGCTTTACTGCGATCCTATTTTCCGAAACTAACGGCGGTACAGGTGAAGGACATACTCCTCAGGAGCAGTTATAAACCGGATGTGCAAGTTCGGAGGCCGGGGCGGTCGGGTCAAACAGTAGCGTTCAAAAGGTTAAGTCGGTCGGGTGGGTTACTTAACGCTCACGAAGCCGTGAAGCTAATCCTGTCCGAATCGCCCAGCGGCCCGGCCCAATTTTCGGGCTTCAAATGATTGGTCTGATTAGTCTACACGCCGTGGCCTGCGTCTTCCCCTAAGTACAGGGCAAAGTGCGATGACCGCTTTGTAATTAGCCTGATGGAGCTACCCAAGGGCACGCTCTTTTTTGTTTTGTTCTGCACTGAAGTGCCCTCAAAGACCGGGGAGCCATAACAGGACGACTCTACTATCCCTACGCACCGTTCTGCGTACACATACGTTCAAAAATGGCGCTATTAATTGTGGACAAAACGTGACGGCACAACGGCTCGAACCATAACTTTTTTGGCCGCCAGGCCAGCGAACCAAGTAAATTCAGCGCTGGATTTTCTTACGTTATCAGCTTACTCTTCCGTATAAAAACGCCTTACATGAAAAACCAACGCCGAACTTTCCTTCAACAGGCCGCTGGTCTATTGGCTTTAGCCTACCCGTTATCTTTTGCGGAGGTCCTGGCCAGTGCATCGCCTTCAGCCAAAGCGAAGAAACCTTATGTCGTTTTCGTCACCGGCGACCACGAATACAGCGGAGAGCTGACATTACCTGTTATTGCCGCCGAACTAGAGAAAAACTACGGCATGCGCACGAAAGTGCTGAAAGCTTATCCCGACTACAATGGTGAGAAAGACATTCCCGGCCTGGAGGCATTGAAAGAAGCTGATTTGGCCGTCTTCTTCCTTCGCTGGCGGCAACTTCCTCAGGATCAATTGAATTACATCGACGCTTACCTAAAATCGGGGAAGCCCGTAATGGGGTTCCGAACCACAACCCACGCGTTCAATTACCCCGACGGCGACGAACGGCAAC
Organism: Spirosoma radiotolerans; assembly: GCF_000974425.1. Taxonomy (NCBI): domain Bacteria; kingdom Pseudomonadati; phylum Bacteroidota; class Cytophagia; order Cytophagales; family Cytophagaceae; genus Spirosoma; species Spirosoma radiotolerans. The sequence continues at coordinate 1,141,723 of NZ_CP010429.1, read as the reverse complement.
ACTGGAATTCATTTGGCGAGTTTGCTTTTGGGGCACCACCGGGCTGGGGTGGTAAGGCGCAGCATACCCACTACGGCCACAAAAGTACAACCGATGTCACGATCATTCCCGAAGCCGCCAAAAACCCCATCCTGACCGGTGTTGCGCCCAGTTTCCACGCAGCTTCCTGGCTCTACCGGGTGCTGCCCGACTATCCGGCCAAAGGAGCCGTTCCGCTGTTGATGGGAAAATCGGTCAATCCCGACAAAGCCGCCATTGATAACCCTGTCGCCTGGACCTGGAAAAACCAGTGGGGTGGCAAAGCATTTCTAACCACCCTGGGACACCCCGAAGATTTTCAGATAGAATCATTTCAGCGATTGGTGATCAATGCCATCCATTGGGAACTGGGTTTGCCAGTCCCTAAAACCTGGAAAGGCAAACTAGCCATTGACGTACCATACGGCCATCCGAACAAATCCTGATACGTGTTTGCGAAGCACATACGTACAATTAGTTGGTCATTATCTTCAACAATCGCCATGTCGCTACCCAGAAAAAATACCCTCAATCGATTGCTCATTGTATCGGTGCTCGTGCTGATTGCGGTTAGCGCGTTTCAAACAAACCGGGGCCTGGTTAACACCGTCGAACCGTTGGCCGTCAAGAAAGGGTCTCATATTATGCTCCTGGGTGGTAATCTGGGGTCAAGGATGATGAACTACGGTCATTTCGAGACGGAAATGCAGGTTCGCTATCCCGATGACATGCTTTACATCCGGAACATGTGCGATGGCGGTGATACCCCCGGCTTCAGGCCCCATGCCAGCCGAAACACGCCCTGGGCCTTTCCGGGAGCCGAGAAATTTCAGACGGAGTACGCCAACAATTCGGAGAGTGAAGGGCATTTTGATTATCCCGACCAATGGCTCACCCGCCTGAAAGCCGATGTGATCGTTGCCTTTTTTGGCTATAGCGAATCTTTTCAGGGAAAAGAAGGACTGGCCAACTACAAGGCGGAACTGGACGCCTTTATCAAGTGGACGCTGAAGCAAACGTACAACGGGGTCAGTGCACCCAAGCTCGCTATTGTGTCGCCCATTGCGTTCGAGGATTTGTCGGCTATGTATGATCTGCCAAACGGCAAAAAGGAAAACGAGAACCTTTTGCTTTACACGAAGGCAATGAAAGAGGTAGCCGATCAAAACAATGTCCTATTTGTCGATGCCTTTACGCCTTCCAAACAATGGTACGATGCCAGCAAGGAACCGCTGACCATCGATGGCTCTCAGCTGAACGAAGCTGGCTATAAAAAACTGGGCGTTCTGTTGGCCGATCAGATTTTTGGTAAAACAACCCCAAAAGCCGAACCGAACCGGGCCTTGGTGCACGATGCCGTGCTGGAAAAGAACTGGATGTGGCATAATGACTATAAAATTCCGAACGGTGTTCACGTGTATGGTCGCCGGTACAATCCCTTTGGCCCGGACAACTACCCGGCCGAAATAGAGAAGATTCGGGAAATGACCGCCATTCGGGATACGGCCGTCTGGATGGCCGCTGCGAAAGGAGAAAAAATGGACATTGCTGCGGCCGACAAGAAAACGAAACAACTTCCCGCCGTAAAAACCAATTTCAACCCGGAGAAGAATGGTAGCCTGACGTACCTCTACGGGCAGGAAGCGTTGAGCAAACTAAAAGTACCTCAGGGCTACAAAATCGAGCTTTTTGCTTCTGAAGAAGAGTTTCCTGACCTGGCGAAACCCATGCAGATGTCCTTCGATAACAAAGGGCGGCTGTGGGTAGCGGTCATGCCAAGTTATCCGCATTACAAACCGGGCGATGCCAAGCCCGACGACAAGATTCTGATTTTTGAAGATACCAACAACGACGGGAAGGCCGATAAGGAAACTGTTTTCGCCAATGGACTTCACTTGCCGCTTGGCTTCGAGATTGCGAAAGAAGGCGTTTATGTGTCACAGGGCACTAACCTGAAACTGCTCGTTGATACCGATGGCGATGGCAAGGCCGACAAACGGGAAATTCTGCTCAGCGGCTTCGATGACCACGACACCCACCACAACAGCCACGCCTTTACGGTCGATCCTTCGGGCGCTATCTACTCGGGAGAAGGTGTATTTCTACACACCAACGTAGAAACGCCTTACGGCACCGTTCGGGCCACCAATGGCGGCTTCTATCGCTACAGCCCACAGCTTCATAAACTGGAACGCACCGCACAGTTGTCCATTCCAAACCCCTGGGGCATTGCGTTTGACGACTGGGGCCAGCCGTTCTTTGCCGAAACCTCCAGCCCCGATGTGCGGTGGATGATGCCCGGTTCGGTATTGCCGCGCTATGGTGAAGCTACCCACAAATCGGCTCAGTTGATTGAAGAGGCTCACCGGGTTCGGCCAACATCCGGGCTGGAGTTTGTTTCCAGCCGCCACTTTCCGGACGACATCCAGGGCGATTTCCTGATCAACAACACCATTGGTTTTCTGGGTATGAAAGAGCACACCCTGAAAGACGACGGTACGGGCTACATCAGTAAGCACCGGGCCGATCTGGTGGTGAGTGAAGACCGCAACTTCCGTCCGGTCGATATGGAGTTCGCACCCGATGGCTCGCTCTATTTGATCGACTGGCACAACATCCTGATCGGGCACATGCAGCACAACGCCCGCGACCCCCTGCGCGACCATTCGCACGGACGGATTTACCGGATTACGTACCCATCGCGGCCGCTGGTAACGCCCGCTAAAATAGACGGTGCCAGCATCGACGAACTGCTGGATAACCTCAAACTACCCGAGTACCGCACGCGCTACCGCACCCGGCGCGAACTTCGCGGTCGGGATGTCAATCAGGTTTTGGCGAAACTAAATACCTGGGTAGCCGGACTCGATAAGAATGACCCCCGCTACGAACATCATCTGCTGGAAGGGCTTTGGGTAAGCTGGGGTATGAATAAAGTAGACCAGAAACTGCTGCGGCAAGTGCTTAAAGCGAAAGACTACCACGCCCGGGCCGCTGCCATTCAGGTTGTTCGGTATACCGGCCATCAGGTTGCCGACCAGGCCGATCTGCTCATGCAGGCCGTCCGGGACGACAACAGCCGGGTTCGGTTGGCGGCCATTGTGGCCGCTTCCTGGATCGGTAAGGAAAAGGGCCTTCCTATTCTGGCCGAAGCCACCAAAAAACCGCTGGATGAATGGATGGTTCACGCCCACGAAGCGGCCGTTGCCCACCTCAAAGGGGTCAACGTGAAGAAGGTAGAAGAAAAGGTCGTGACATCGACACTGAAAGGCGAAGAGCTGGCCCTCTACAACATGGGCAAGCAAATCTATTCGAAGGAAGGCTATTGCACCACCTGTCACCAGCCCGATGGAAAAGGGCTTACTGCCTCTGGCTTCCCTCCTCTCACCGGCACCAACTGGGTGTCGGGAAATGAGGAACGGTTGATAAAAATAGCCCTCAAAGGACTCATGGGGCCTATCGACGTCGTTGGTAAAACGTATCCCGGACAGGTGCCCATGACCCCGTTTGGCGGGTTACTGAAAGACAATGAAATTGCGGCCGTACTAACCTACGTCAGAAACTCATTCGGCAATCAGGCCCCCGCCGTGCTTCCCGACCAGGTTAAGAGAGTACGGGCCGCTACCGAACGCAAAAAGGATTTTTACTCTCCGCAACAGTTGTTGAAAGAACACCCGATGGAAAAATAATTGACTTCACACATTGAATAGACCGCTGATTTTTAGGATTGTTAAGATCAGTTATGATGTTTCAATCATTTCCAAATCATAAGGATCATAAAAATCAGCAGTCCCTTAGCTACTACTATTTATTCTTAAATGGACTCTTCTTTCCCTTTTCGCTTTGGTGCCGAAGCTTATACCTGGTTCATGAATAACAATGGTCAAACCCACGCCAACCGCCTGGGGCACATGATCGACATTACGGCGCAGGCAGGTTTCGCGGGCATCGAACCTATCTTCAACTGGATGGGCGACCTGCCCGACCCCGACAGTCTGGGCGTAAAATTAACCGAACAGGGCGTTGAGCTGGCAGCCATTGCCCTGGCACTGGACTGGAACAACCCCGACGAAACCGAGCAGGAAAAATACGAGGCCGATCGGGCCATTGCCTTGCTGAAACACTTTCCGGGGGCGTTGCTGTGCACCGTGCAGAAACCAACGGGGCGACATGACCTCGAAACCCGTCGTCGTAACCTCGTTAATATTGTCAACCGGGTATCGCGCCGGGCGGTCGATCAGGGGGTTCCCTGCACGTTTCACCCCAATTCGCCCCACTCGTCCATCACCCGTACGGAGGAGGATTACCGGGTCATTATCGAATCGCTCGATGCCTCGGTCACGGGCTGGACACCCGACGTCGGCCACCTCATCAACGGCGGCATGGACCCGTTGACCAAAATGAAAGAGTACGCGTCGCTCATCAACCTTGTCCATTATAAAGACTGGAACGGCGAGCCCGAATTTGCGTTACTCGGCAACGGCAAAGTTGATTTTGTAGGTATCACTCAATGGTTGGTCGAGCAGCAATACAGCGGCTGGATTATCTGCGAAGATGAAGGCCCCGAAGCCATGGATGATCCCGACGGCGTCACCCTTCATGACGGTCGCTGGGTGTACGAAACGTTGCTTCCAGGAATCAAAGAGTGAATAAATGCCATCCAGAGGTTTCACTCATTTCCTCTTTCACTCTTTGTTGTGCCGTCAGATGCTTACATCTGATGAGTGAGGTTTCTCAAAACCTCGATAAACAACGACAAAAGGTTTTAAGAAACCTTCCCGGTCGGTTAGTAAGTAACCGGCTGCACAGGCACTCTTTCACTCATTCGCCCTTTCACTCTTTCACCATGCCTCTACTAAAAACCAACGGCATCAACCTGTATTATGAGGAACGAGGCTCGGGGGAGCCACTTCTGCTGATCATGGGTATCACAGCACCCGGTTCCGTTTGGGAAAAACACGCCGATGACTGGCACCACCAGTTTCGCTGCATTATGGGCGATAACCGGGGCGTTGGCCAGTCGGATAAACCGGCAGGACCTTACACTACCGCCCAGATGGCCGACGATTACGCGGGCCTGATCGACGCGCTTGGCCTGGGCTCAGTGCGGGTTGTGGGGGTCTCGATGGGTAGCACCATTGCCCAGCAACTTGCCTTACGGCATCCTGATAAAGTACGTTCGCTGGTACTCATGTGCCCATGGGCACGCTGCGACCGAACGGCCGAAGCGATCTTTCGGCACATGGCCACCATCAAGGCCCGATTACGACCCGAGGAGTTTTCGAATTACATTCAGTTGCTGATCTACGCCAAACGAAGCTGGGACGACGACACTATGTTTGCCGACCTTCTGGCTGGTCGGCAGCAGGCCGCCGTTGATTCATCGCCCCAGCCGTTGCACGGCCTCGAAGGGCAAGCCGAAGCCTGCATAACCCACAATACGCTGGCAGAACTGAGTTCGATAAACAAGCCCTGTCTGGTTATTGGTGGCCGTAAAGATATTTTTACCCCCGTCTGGATGAGCGAAGAAGTAGCCGGGGCCATTCCCAATAGCGAACTGCACCTCTACGACGATGCCGGACATGCGTTTCACTGGGAGTGTATCGACGACTTTAACCCCCGCGTTCGCAACTGGTTAACCGCCCACTAGAAGATATAAGGGGAACAGATTAACAGCTGTTCCCCTCATAAACGTCTGTTTTACTGTTTGTTGCTATCGACCACCAGCCGTTCATCGCGGTTGGCAATTTCCCAGGCCGTGTAGAACACCAGGCGGGCACTCCGTTCGGCAAGGTTGAAGTCAATTTTCTCTACATCATCAGTTGGCTTATGGTAGTCGCCGTGCAAACCGTTGAAGTAAAAAATGATGGGAATCTGGTGCTTTGCGAAATTATAGTGATCAGAACGGTAGTAAATCCGTTCGGGATCTTTAGGGTCATTATACTTATAATCCAACTCCATTTTAACGTTCTTCTCATTCGCGGCTTCGCTGATTGTATGTAACTCAGACGAAAGCTTGTCGGAGCCAATGACGTAAATGTAGTTGTCTGATTTCCCCTTGTGTAAATCATCGACCCGGCCCACCATGTCGATATTCAGGTCGGCCACCGTTTTGTCGAGCGGAATAACCGGGCTCATGTCGGCATAATATTGAGACCCGAGCAGCCCTTTTTCTTCCCCCGAAACCGTCAGGAACAGGATTGACCGACGCGGTCCTTTCCCTTCGGCTTTCGCTTTAGCAAAGGCCTGAGCGATCTCGATCACCGACACCGTACCGGAGCCATCGTCATTAGCCCCGTTGTTGACCTGGCCGTCTGCGCTAATGCCGATATGGTCGTAATGGGCCGAAACAATCAGGACTTCATCTTTTTTATCGGTGCCTTCAATAAAGCCCAACACGTTGGATGATTGAGCCTTCTCCTCCACCCGGTCTGCTTTGACACTGATATGCCCTGCCAGCGACGAAGAAACGGGAGCCGTCGATTGAGCAAGTTGGGCCGTCGTCTGCGTGAGTGTGGCCGCCGACGTGTTCAGCAGGGCTGCTGCGGTCTCCGACGAAACGAGGAATACACCCATCGAGCCTACATTTTCGGCGCCCGGCTTGAGCGTCAATCGGTTAAACCGTCCCTGCAAAGCACCCCGCTGGGCAAGTACCTGCTTAAATGCCTCCGGCGACTCGGCCGAAATGATAAACACCTGAGCCGCTCCTTTTTCCTTCGCCAGCAAACTCTTGGCACGCCATCCATTGGGGCCACCCCATTTGGAGGTTTCGCTGGTGCCGCTGATTAGTGATTTGTCGCCCGTTGTTTTGGGCTCACCTTCCAGCATGACAACAGCTTTCCCTTTTACGTCCCGTCCGGCATAATCGTCATAATTGGTTTCGCCGATACCGTAACCAACAAACACCGACTCCAGGGCTATTTCGGTGGGCTGATAGAGCAGGCCATTGACCACAAAGTCTTTCAGATACTCGAATCGCTTACCGCCTGCACTCACATAAAAATCGCCCCAGTTTTTCTTGTAAAGCGTAAAGGGTTGCTGATAAACCAATTTCCCATCCTCTGTTTTCACGATGGGCTTCAATCCTTCAGCGGCAAACTGTTTCGAAATGTATTCAGCGGCTTTACGCTGGCCCGCCTGGCCTGTTTCGCGGCCTTCCATGTCATCGGCGGCCAGAATGCGGAGGTGTTTTTCGAGATCGGCCGCTGTGATGGAAGCAGCGTATTTTTTCTGGCCGAAACTCAGAAAGGGCAGACCAACCAAAGTGGCCCCCAGTAATAACTGTTTGTACGTCATTAAATGAAGTGAGAATTACCTGATTATTTTAAGACTAAGGTACAATGCAAAAGCCGAAGATCGTAATGGTTACTTCGCAAGAAGGGCCTTGATGACGCGGGCGGATGGCGCGAGGCTCCGGCCTCTGGCCGGTGTGTCGTTGCTGGTTTGCTTATACACACAAGCTGGTCAATACCGGCCAGAGGCCGGAGCCTCGCGCCATCGCGCGTCGTCTGCCTATACATTCACTACCTAATAAGCTAAAAAATAGTAGAAATAATAATATTTATTGCTTTGTTTAATCGGTTAAGCTTATATTTGGGTCATAATAACTCCATCAGGTAACGTCCATCTTATTCGTGTGCGCCTGAACACACATTGATCGCATGAGTAAGACGAAGGTGTCTATAAAAGATATAGCTCAGAAAGCGGGGGTCTCTACAGCGTTGGTGTCTTATGTGCTGAATGGAAAAGAGAAAGAGAGCCGGGTCGGGCAGGAGATCGCTTTAAAGATTAAGCAGATAGCCTCGGAGTTAAACTACCAGCCCAGCCATTTAGCAAAGAGTTTACGTAGCGGAAAAACGCATACCATAGGCTTGATTATTGCCGATATATCGAACCCATTTTTTGCAAACATAGCCCGGGTAGTTGAAGATGAAGCCAAACGATATGGATATACGGTCATTATTGGTAGTTCTGACGAAAATGCAGAAAAGTCACAGGATTTAATCGATGTACTGGTCAACCGGCAGGTAGATGGATTTATCATTGTATCGGCCGAAAATTCTGACCAGCAAGTTCAACTCCTGAAGAACAAGCATATTCCGTTTGTGCTACTGGACAGGTATTTCCCGGAAATAGCGACGGACTTCGTTTCGACTGATCACTACAAGGCATCGTATGACGCCGGTACACATTTGGTCCGCAATAAGTACAAGCACATTGGCATGATTGCCTACGATTCGCAGCTTTTTCACATGAAGGAACGGATAAGAGGCTATCGGGATGCACTTCAGGATAACAACATAACACACCATTCATCCTGGCTGAAAGAGGTTCGGATCAATGATATTGAGAGCGGAGTTAAACGGGCACTGGATGAAATGCTCTCATCCGACCAGCCGATTGACGCGTTGTTGTTTGCTACCTACAGCCTGGCAGTTAGTGGACTAAAATACATCAATAAGCTGGGATTGAAGGTTCCGGATGAGCTGGCCATCGTTAGTTTCGGACAGGCTGAAGTCTTTGAACTTTATTATTGCCCCATTACCTACCTAAAACAACCCATTGTGCATTTAGGCCAGACAGCCGTTGAACTTTTGATAAACAAATTGAAAAACAAGCCCGACGAACCCGCCCAGATACTGATGCAGGCAGAATTAATTGAACGTGCGTCGTCAAAAACAAAGAAAACACTGAAAGCTTAGTTTTGACGTCCTGCTTAATCGTTTAAGCAGGAAACTGAATTTGACTATTCCTTACCCTTAACTGATTACGCTTAGCCCTTAATTCCTATATTCCTTACCCTTAACTTTATGGAAAGAAGAAACTTTCTCAAGTCTGCATTAGTCGGTTCAACGGCGGTCTGGGCCGGGCTGCCAATGGGTCTGGCTCAGGCGGTTCCTAAACTTAAAATCACTAAAATCAGGTATTACAGTGCCCCCGGTTATAACAAACCACTTTTCAACCAGGCACGCGGTATTGTTGAAATTCAGACAGATGCGGGTCTGATCGGTATTGGCGAGGGCGGGTCCAAAGATATGCTTGAACAGTGCGCCCAAATGATCATCGGCGAAAATCCGTTCCGCATCGAGCACATCTGGCAAAACGTGTACCGAGGCATGTTTTATCCGCCCGGCCGCGAAAAATTGCACGCCCTCGGTGCCCTGGAAATGGCCTTGTGGGATTTGAAGGGTAAAGCGCTGGGCGTTCCTGTTTATGAATTAATGGGGGGAGCCACCCGGGAATATGTCGAATGTTATGCCACCGGCTTTCGGGCTTCCAAAGCTAAAACAGAAGAAGAACGCGCCCGCGATTGTATCGAGGCAGGCTTACGCGCCTATCGCATCGGGCCAACGGGCGGCAACGGCGAAGAACCCTTCGATTTTTATGACAATGCCAAAAAGACCATCGAATTCTGCAAACGAATCGACTCTGCCGTGGGCGGTGGTGGTAAATGGGCGCTCGACTTACATACCCGATTTGATACCACGGAAGGTATCAAGATTTGTAAGGCACTCGAAAACATGGAGCCTTATTTTGTCGAGGACATTGTTCGGTCCGAAAATCCGGCGGTTTACAAAACGGTTCGCCAGATGACCACCGTGCCCATTGCCGTTGGCGAGCAATTTGGTGATCGATGGGACATTAACGAACTCATCGAGCAACGCCTGATCGACTACACGCGGATTACATTACCCAACACAGGCGGCCTTGGCGAATTTAAAAAGATAGCTGCTCTCTGTGAGACGCACTATGCCGGTATGATTCCCCACTTTACAGGCCCCCTGTCGACGGCCGCTCTGGTGCACGTACTCGGCTCTAGCAGTCCTACGCGCTGCCTGATGGAGCTGGGCGGTGGCGAACCCGAACGCCCGGCCTACTTTAATGAAGATTACATCAATTTCAAAAACGGCAAATTATACCTCAATCCAGAACCGGGATTAGGTGTCAAATTCGATCCGAAGAAAGCAACATTCGTGATGGAGGTTACGACTAAAACGCCGTTCCCACACCCGGTTTTGAAAAGCCCGGATGGCGCCATCCATAACTGGTAAGTGAGTCCCAAAAGCTGTTGGTTAGCGGTCAAGTCCAGTAAGCGTAAGCAGAGATACAACCTGAAGATTAATTAAAAAGTACAGTAATGAATTTCTGAACCCCAGCCTAGTCTGGGTTGGATGACTTTATCCAAAAGTCATAAAAAATATAATTATATCAACTTTTAAAGTTGATATAACCAGACCACATTACCTAATTGTCTTTCCTTAATCTTTTGAACCACATGAAAAAATCTCTAGTCTTTCTCTTCTATTTGCTGATAAGTAGCGGCCTAACAGTCGCACAAACGAACAGCGTGACCGGCAAAGTAACCGGCGCAGATAACCAGGGCCTACCCGGTGTCAACGTGGTCGTGGGTGGTACGTCGGTAGGAACGGCGACCGATGCCTCAGGAAACTATACCATCAATGCACCTGCCAACGCTTCGCTGATTTTCTCCTACATCAGTTACGTGAGCCAGACCGTTCCAGTCAATAACCGCTCGATCATCAATGTGCAGCTGGCCGAAGATGCTAAATCTATCAACGAAGTAGTCGTTACGGCGCTTGGGATCAAGAAAGAGGCTAAAACACTGGGTTATGCTACGGCGACGGTCAATGCGGACCAGATCTCGACCAACCGCACCCCCAACTTTGTGAGTGGTCTACAGGGCAAAATGGCGGGTGTCAATATTACCACCATGGGAACAGGGCCCGCTGGAACAGCCAAGATTCGGATTCGTGGGCAGTCGTCGTTTAGTGGTCAGAACAACCCACTCATCGTTGTGAATGGCGTACCGATCGACAATACGAACAGCTCCCTCGGTGGCGATTATAGCGCCCGTAGCACGACAGGCCTTCCTGTCAACAGTTCGGATGGGGGCGATGGGTTAAGCAGCATCAACCCCGATGATATTGAAACGATGACCGTTCTGAAAGGAGGCACCGCAGCGGCCCTGTACGGCTCGCGCGCCAAAGATGGCGTGGTGATGATTACCACCAAAAACCGAGGGGCAGGTAAAGGATTCGGCGTGACGTATAACGCCAATTTTACAACCGATACACCGCTGGACTTCACGGATTTTCAGTACGAATATGGACAAGGCGAAGGCGGTGTACGACCAACGACAGCTTTCCCATCGTCGGGCGTGTGGAGTTTTGGCGAAAAGTTTCAGCCGGGCATGACGCAGACCCTGTTCGACAACAAAACCTATCCTTACGAACCGGTTTACAATCGGGTGAAGCAGTTTTACCGCGTGGGCACCAACTTTACCAATACCGTAACCGTAGCCAATAACGGCACCAACGGTGGTTTCAGCCTGTCGTTTGGCAATACCGACAACCGGGGGATTATGGAGAATAATACCTTCAACCGCAAAGTGATTAACCTGGGATTTACCCAGAACATTAACAGCAAACTAACCGCATCGGGAAATATAAATTACTCGAAGGAGAATAACGTCAATCCTCCACAGGTAAACGCGCAGGATTTTTCGGTATCGACGGTCGTGTTTACACTGGCCAATTCGATGCCTTTTCAGGCCCTGCGCGACAATCAGACGTACGCTAATGGGGATGAACTTTCGATCGCGCGCTTTCTGGTACGTAACAACCCGTATTATTCCATGAGCCATCACTTCGAGAATATCAAACGTGACCGGCTTTTTGGCAACGTTGCCCTCAAATACCAGTTTACCGACTGGCTATATCTGCAAGGACGGATTGCTCAGGACTTTTATATCAGAAACCAGGATTACAATATTCCGAATGGGTATGCGCCGATTGCCAAAGCTCCTGTTGGCTACGTGAACGGTTCATATACACAGGACGTACGCCAGAACACCGAACGAAACATTGACTTCATTTTAGGAGCGAACAAAACATTTGGGAAAATCGGTGTGGATATAACGCTGGGTGGCAACGCACGGTACGCCCGTATTGACTACAATAGTGTAACGGTACAGGATTTTATACAGCCAGGCCTGTACACCGTAGCCAACGGCCGGATTAAAAACCCCATCTACGCGCTGTCGGAGAAGAATATCAACTCCTTGTTTGGGGCGGCAACCATCTCCTATCGGGATTTCCTGTTCCTGACCGCAACGGCTCGAAACGACTGGTTCTCGACGCTGGCTCCGTCTAACCGCAGTATTTTGTACCCCTCCGTTACCAGTAGCTTCGTGTTCTCGCAGGCGTTTGAAGGGCTACCCGCCTGGCTGTCATTCGGGAAGTTACGGGCGGCTTACGCGCAGGTCGGGTCAGACAACGTAGATCCGTATTCGAACGCGCTCTATTATCAGGTCGATAACAACTCGTTCCCGAATCCGTCGGGACAACTGGTGCCGGTGGGCGGCATAAATGCCTCGCAAGTTCCGAACAAAAACCTGCGTCCGCTACGTATCCAGGAAGCCGAAGTTGGTCTGGAACTGAAGCTGTTTAATAACAAAGTAGGCTTTGATTTTACCTATTACCACAAAACAACTGAAGACCAGATTCTGGCTGCTCAGATTTCCGATGCCTCGTCGTATACCAGCAAGCTGATCAACGTTGGACGGAGTATGAATCAGGGGCTGGAGATGTTGCTGACGTTTTCACCCGTGGTTACCCCTTCATTTCGCTGGGATGTGAGTGCCAATGCCTCTTACAATACGTCCAAAGTCCTACAACTGGGGTTATCGCCCAATGATACCGTCATTACGGTAAGTGGTGGCAGCGGTCGTGTACTGAATCAGGTGGTGGGCAAACCCATCGGCCAGTTGTACACCTTCAAGTATTTGCGGGATGCGCAGGGTCGGCAGGTATTCGATCAAAATAGTGGGATGCCGCTACGTAACAACACGCTGGTGGATGTGGGGAACGCCCTCCCCTCCTACTTCGGCGGTATTACCAACACGTTCAACTACAAGGGCTTATCCCTCTCGGTTCTGATCGACTTCAAACTGGGTCATAAAATGATTTCGGGTCGTAACATCAACTACATGCGGCACGGGTTGTCGAAACGGACGTTACCGGGTCGGGATGTAGGGTACGTGATCGGCAACGGAGTGAATCCAAATGGAGAGATCAACACGACTAAAGCGGCTGTGCAGCCCTTCTACGAATCCATTAATCCACTGGGTATCAACGAAGATTTCGTAAACAACGCCGGCTTCTGGAAACTGCGGCAGATTACGTTAGGCTACGACTTCACCAAGTTACTTCCTCAGAACCTGTTCATTAAAGGATTAAGGCTGAATGCTGTCGCCAACAACGTTCTGATCATCAAGAAATGGACCGAAAACATGGATCCCGAAGAAGCGCTGGTTTCCTCGGATAACAGCGTGGGGCTAGACTTCTGGCCAGGGCTTCCCCCAACCCGCAGTATCGGCTTTAACCTGAATGTTCGATTTTGATCAGTATTCGGTTTGAGGCTTTCGGTAGCTGACGCAAGACCGCTATGCGTAACAGAAAACCGTAAACCGAATACCATAAACCCAAAAAAACATGAAACCAAATATAAACTATACACTTACGCTGGTCCTCTCATTGAGTCTGCTGATGGGCTGTGATCAGGGCTTTGATACGGTAAACACAAACAAGGTAGACCCAACGTCTCTGGCCGCTCCAATGGTACTTAACAAGGCCATTATTAACACCAACTACCTCGATGGGTTTGGCACGCTGGGTATGCTGACCTACAACTTTGGCATTGTGCAACAGATCATTACGCCCTATGGCAGCTCATTATCCGGTGCCAATTATGACCAGGTCAATAGTAGCAATACGCCCTTGGTATGGCAGAATTTTTACCGCAATGTGCTCAAACAACTGGTGGCGGTACTGGATCAAACTAAGAGCGATCCGTTGCAGGTAAACACCTACCAGGCAGCCCGTATCTGGAAAGCCTACGTATTTATGATTCTGACCGACACGTATGGAGATATTCCCTATTTTGAAGCAGGACAGGGGTATACCACGGAGATTATTACCCCTAAATACGACGCACAACAGGATATTTACAAAGATCTGTTAAAAGAACTCGATGAAGCTTCAGCGGGTCTAACTACCGCGCAAACGCCAATTGTTACGGATATCTTATATGGTGGCGACGTAGCGAAGTGGAAAAAGTTAGGGTACTCCTTTATGCTTCGGGCAGCCATGCGGCTAACCAAGGTTGATCCGGCGATGGCTGAAACATACGTAAAAAAAGCCGTGGCTGGTGGTGTGTTGCAATCCAATGCCGACAACTCAACCCTGCGGCATACAGCTATTTATAACAATTACATAGCCAATCACTTGCAGGCTCGCGAAAAAACCAATTTCTACCTGGCGGCCCCTTTTGTCGATTATTTGAAAGCAAATAATGACCCCCGCCTGCCCATTTTTGCCGTACGCTACGTAGGGGCCAAAGGTGGTCAGGAACAGGTAGCCCCGCGGGCCTCATCGGATCCAGCGGTGCAAATTGGTATGCCGATGGGCTACAACGATGTATCGATCAACACGGTTCTGGCGCAAAACAAGGTAGTCAGCCTATGGGATTTCACCCAGGTAAATCTGACCACGGTGCTGAAACTGGACGCGCCTGAGTACCATCTCACCTATGCTCAAACCCAGTTCCTACTCGCCGAAGCTGCCGTTCGGGGTTGGGTGACGGGCGCTCCTGCTGACTATTATGCGAAAGGCATCCGGGCCAATCTGGAGCAAATGGCGTCGTACGGCTCAACCATTCCAGAAGCGAGTATTAAGGCCTATCTGGACGCTCACCCGCTGGACGCCACCAAGGCGCTGGATCAGATCAACACCCAATACTGGGTCGCTTCTTTCCTGGACGGTACCGAGGCATTCGCCAATTTTCGACGTAGTGGTTTCCCTGCGCTGAAGAAAAACCCTTATCCCGGCTCCGAAGTAAAAGGCGACTTCATCCGACGTATGCCTTATCCTGATAGTGAGATTGTTGTCAACTCAGGAAAACTGAACGAAGCAATTACACGGCAGGGACCTAATACGCTGGATACACGGGTCTGGTGGGACAAAAAACTATAATTTAACGCCCGACCATGTGGCAGACTTACTTTCGTTTTCTGGGCACGACGTCGATGAACTACCTCAACTATAATTTGCTAAACTCTCACATTTTGCCTTATGATTAACCCTGATCAAAGTCGCCGTGACACGTTAAAAATGTTAGGCTTCGGCTCTTCAGCTGGCTTGCTTGGCCTGTTTGGTGGTATGTCTACCGCCGAGGCTCGCGAACAACAGATCAAACCTCAGTACGGTATCGGCACGCCCGCGGTCAAAATCAAATCGGTCAAAGCCATCGCCACCGCCCCCCAGGGATCTAACCTCATCGTGGTCAAAGTCGAAACCACCGAACCCGGACTCTACGGCCTGGGTTGCGCCACCTTCACCCAACGGGCAGCTGCCGTCGTGGTCG
Organism: Spirosoma radiotolerans; assembly: GCF_000974425.1. Taxonomy (NCBI): domain Bacteria; kingdom Pseudomonadati; phylum Bacteroidota; class Cytophagia; order Cytophagales; family Cytophagaceae; genus Spirosoma; species Spirosoma radiotolerans. The sequence goes on along the minus strand of NZ_CP010429.1, from coordinate 1,126,261 downwards.
CCATCAACACCTACCTCAATGAGTTTTGTGTGGGCAAAGATGTCGATAACATCGAAGATATGTGGCAGTCGGCTTACGTGAGCTCCTACTGGCGCAATGGGCCGGTGCTCAACAACGCCCTCTCGGGGCTGGATCAGGCCCTGTGGGACATCAAAGGCAAACGAGCCAAGATGCCGGTTTACCAACTGCTGGGGGGCAAAGTCCGCTTCGCCATTCCCTGCTACACCCACGCCGGTGGTAACACCCCCGAAGCCACCGCCGACAGCGTCAAGAAGTTCATGGAGCAGGGCTTCAAGTACATCCGCATCCAGCAGGGCGGGTACGGTGGGGTGGGCAGCAACGTCGACAAACCTGACTTCAAGACGGCCGGTTTCGGCTATGAAGGCGATGCCTACATGAATGTAATGGGCTACCTCAAGTCAGTGCCCAAGATGTTCGAGACAGTCCGCAAACAGTGCGGAGAAGAGATCGAGCTGCTTCATGATGTCCATGAGCGGGTGCAACCCATCGAGGCCATCAACATGATCAAGCAGGTGGAAGACTACCGGCCGTTCTTCATCGAGGACCCTTTCTCGCCCGAGAACATGAAGTGGTTTGCCCAACTGCGGCAGACCACCACGGTGCCCATCGCAATGGGCGAATTGTTCAACAACATCAATGAGTTCAAGGAGCCCATGGTCAACCAGTGGTTTGACTACATCCGGATTCACGTTTCTCAGATTGGGGGCATCACCCCGGCCATGAAGGTGGCCCGGTTGGGCGAGTGGTTCAACGTACGGACGGCCTGGCACGGACCGGGGGATGTGTCGCCGGTGGGCCACGCGGCCCACGCGCACATCGATCTGGCGGTGTGGAACTTTGGGATTCAGGAAGCGGTGGCTTTTTCGGAGAAGACGCAAGCTGTTTTCAGCGGTTGTCCGACGATGGACAAGGGCTACATGTCGGTCAACGAAGTACCGGGTTTAGGGGTAGACATCAACGAGAAGGAAGCGGCCAAGTATCCCATCACCACCAAGTCCAACTGGCAGGTGCGCCGAATGGATGGAACAATCATCAGGCCGTAGAGCACTAGTTGTGGAGCTCTTCCATGGCCTGCGAGGACAAAGGCCACTCTACCAAATGGCTCACAGTAGCTGACGCATAACTGGCCTGTGAGGACACAGGCCATAGAAGAGTTCCACAACTATTTTTTTTCGACAATTGCTTAAACGATTAAACTGACTGAATTCCTTAACTCAGAACAGAATGAAATCATCGAACAGAAAAACCGGCATATCCCGGCGGGCGGCTATACAGTCCGTTTTAGGTGTTACGGGTATGGGCGTAATGGCGTTACCGAAATCGTCGTATGCAGTTAGCCCAGGCCACTTTGCCGATTATAGTAAGGTAAAGATTACAAAACTGGAAACCTTCCTGGTCAAGCCCCGTTGGATTTTCCTTAAAATCCATACCGATGTGGGCGTCGTCGGTTTAGGCGAACCCTTGCTCGAGGGTCGGGCGCTAACAATCCAGACGGCGATTAAAGAAGTAGAACCGTATCTGATCGGTAAAGACCCCCGGCATGTTGTGCACCACTGGCAGGCGATTTATCGACACGCCTTTTATCGGGGCGGTCCCATTTTAACGAGTGCATTGAGTGGCATCGACCATGCTTTGTGGGATATTAAAGGGAAGCTTCTGAATGTGCCGGTTTATGAGCTGCTGGGTGGTCCTACCCGCGACCGGGTCCGGATTTACGGTCGGGCCAGCAATGCGGAAGACATCAAGAAACGGAAGGCCGAAGGATATACGGTTATCAAAACAGGCGTTGCCCATAAGAACCCGGCCAACATTGTCGAAAACCCCCAATTCATCAAATATGCCGTCGATAATTTCGCTTCCCTGAGGGAAGCTGGTGGCCCTGAGATGGACATTGCCATCGACTTTCATGGAAATATTTCACCCCAAACGGCCAAAGTACTCATCAAGCAGTTAGAGCCGTTTCAACCGATGTTCGTTGAGGAGCCGTGTCAGGCGCAGAACGTTGATACGATGGTTGACATTGCTCGGGGTACCCACCTACCCATAGCGGCCGGAGAGCGCATTTTCACCAAATGGGGCTTTCGTGAACTACTGGAGAAGAAAGCCGTCAGCATTGTTCAACCAGACCTGTGCCATGCGGGTGGTATCACCGAAGGCCGCCTGATTGCGGGCATGGCCGAAGCGTACTACGTGCCCGTTGCCCCGCATAATCCAATGGGGCCAATCTCCCTCGCCGTTGGCCTTAATCTGGCAGCCAGTATACCCAATTTTCTGGTACAGGAGCAGGTCTCCCTAGGCGAAGGGTATTTAAAGAACCCCTTCAAACTGCAAAAAGACGGCACCGTGATGATTCCGCAAGGGCCAGGCTTGGGTGTCGAACTGGATGAAGACAAGATGAAAGACAAGATCGGCCACGATTGGAAAAACCCCGAGTCATATAACGCCCTCGACGGTTCCGTAGTCGACTGGTAATCAGCGAGCTACGGAAAGACAATTAAACAATCCCCTAGTACACTAAAAATCAGTATTCCTTTTACCCAATTAATTTTTAATCATGAAAAAACATGTAAACTATCTCTTCCTGCTGCTGCTGCTGTGCCAAGGCTACGCCTTCGCTCAGAATGCCAGAGTGACGGGTACGGTGACCGGCCCCGACAATCAGGGGTTGCCGGGCGTCAATGTTCAGGTTAGCGGTACAACGGTGGGTACCGCTACCGATGCATCTGGCAATTTCACGCTGAATGCGCCGGGTAATGGCTCGCTGGTCTTTTCGAATATCGGCTATATAAGCCAGACAGTGCCTATTAATGGTCGCTCCGTTGTTACGATTCAGTTAGCGGAGGACCAGAAAACATTGAACGAGGTAGTTGTCGTTGGGTACGGTACCCAACGCAAAACCGACGTAACGGGTGCGCTGACGGCCATTTCCACCAAGGAATTTGCCCAGCAGCCGGTTACCCGACTGGATCAGGTGCTGCAGGGACGCGCTGCAGGTGTGCAGGTAAGCCAGACGAATGGAGCTCCTGGTGGCGATGCCAGGATTCGGATCAGAGGAGCGAACTCCGTTTTGGGCAATAACAACCCGCTGTACGTGGTCGATGGGTTCGTTGGCGCTGATTTTAACTTTGTTAACCCAAGCGATATTGAGACCATTCAGATCCTGAAAGATGCCGCATCGACCTCCATTTATGGTAGTCGCGGTGCCAATGGCGTGGTGATCATTACGACCAAAAAAGGTTCTAAAGGCCTTAAAGTCAACTACGAAGGTCAGTTCAGTACGTCGGAAGTCATCAAAAAATACGACGTATTACCGGCCGGAGAATTTGCCGAAATCGTCAATGCCCGCGCCACCGCTACGGGCTCCAATCTGCCCTTTACGGCCGATCAGATCGCGCAGTTCAAACAAAATGGCGGCACCGACTGGCAGAGCCTGGTATTCCGTAATGGATCTGGTCAACAACACCAAATTACGCTGTCGGGTGGTAGCGACAAAACGACCTTTCTGGTGTCGGGAAACTATTTAAATCAAAATGGTATCGTCAACAACAGCGGGTTTAAGCGGTATAACCTGCGGACCAACATAAATACGCAGATCAATGACAAACTTTCGTTTCGGCTGAATCTGTGGGCTACACGGTCACAAAATCACAACACGCTCGACGGTGGCGCCATCGTTCAGGCACTGGCCTGGGCACCCACCACGCCTGCTTATGGTGCCGATGGCCAGCCGACGTTTACGGACCCGATTGGTTCCGTTTACCGCAATCCGCTGGATTATCTGTACGATCAGTCAGTCGATGCCAACAAGAGCGGTATCAACATCAATGGTGGGGTGAACTATAAGCTCCCCATCAAAGGGCTTTCGCTCGATTTACAGTACGCCGTCAATTACCTGAATTTGCAAAACCTGAACTTAAACGGCAAGCGACTCTCGAACAACGTACCGACCGCAAGCCGGTATTCGGCCGAGCAGGTGACCCTTCAAAACACGAATAATCTGAATTACGACGTCAAAATAGGCAATCACTCCATTAACGCCGTTGCCGTTCTGGAAACACAGCAATTCACTAGTAGAGACTTTACCGCCAGTGCATCAGGACTACGGTTTCCGCAATTGGGCTATGACAACATCGGCGGGAATACAGCCGCTACCGTAGCGTCGAGTTATCAGAAATGGACCCTGCTGTCGTTGCTGGGACGTATCAACTATGGATACAAAGACAAATATCTGGTATCAGCGGCCGTCCGTCGGGATGGATCATCCAAGTTTGCAGCGGGCAACCAGTATAGTGTTTTCCCATCCGTAGCGCTTGGGTGGCGTTTATCGGAGGAAGAGTTTATCAAGAAACTCAACGTATTCAGCAACCTCAAACTGCGGGGAAGCTGGGGGATGACCGGCAGCCAGGCCCTTGGTCCTTACTCGACGATATCGTCCTATAGCTCAGCCCAGGTCGCGTTCAACAACACGGCTGCCACCTCGGGGGTTATTTTGGGCAACCCCGGCAATCCAGACCTCAAGTGGGAAACAACCAAGCAGGTGGACGTAGGCCTTGAAATGGAATTTCTGAACGGACGGCTGCATATTGAAGCTGATTATTTTAAGAAGAACACGACCGACCTTCTCCTGAACGTAGCCATTCCGAGCTATGCCGGTGGTGGTACCCAGGCCCGAAATGTGGGTGAGGTTGAGAACAAAGGCTTTGAGTTTTCAATCGGCGGTACACCTTTGGTAGCGGGAAGTTTCCGCTGGGAGACGAATCTGAACCTGTCTACTTTACAGAACAAAGTACTCAGTCTGGGTGGGCTGCCCCGGCTGGGACAGGGTACGGGCGTTGGGGGTGGCATGTCGACCACGAATGAATTTATGCTGATACCAGGCGAGCCACTGGGTTCGTATTGGGGCCTGAAGTATTTGGGAACCTGGAAACCAAACGAAGCCGATGCAGCAGCCAAGCAGGGTCGTGTACCAGGCGATCCACATTATCAGGATCTCAACGGCGACAATTCGATCACAACGGATGACTTTCAGATTATAGGCCGGGCATTTCCGAAAGCAACGGGTGGCTGGAACAACACATTTACGTATAAAGGACTGACCCTGAATGTATTCTTCAACGGTGTATTTGGTGTCGATAAGCTCAACTATACTCGGGCAGCAGCCCTGTCAGGCTCGGGCGATGCGCGGCAATTCATTCTGTCGGAGATTCGGGATTACTACCGGCCCGGTAATGAAACATCGGACGTTCCGGCGTTTACGAAAACATATCAGCCGTTCACCCAGTCGAGCCGGTTCCTGGAAAATGGCAGCTTCGTTCGTTTGAAAAACGTAAGCCTTTCCTACAACGTACCCACTGGATTCATTCATAACAAGGCGAATATCCGGGTATTTGCCAGCGCAACGAATCTGCTGACGATCACAAAATACAAGGGCCCGGATCCAGAGTCCGCCCGCGTCGGTTCGAACACCGATACCGCCATCGGTATTGACTACGGTTCCTATCCAAATGCCAAACAATATACGCTCGGTATAAACCTGGGCTTTTAAGAAAACTGGTTTTCCGTTTTTAGTTTCCGGTGGCTGACGCACAAACATGCCCGCCCAACCGTGAACCATAAACCGTAAGCCGTAAACCTATTTAACAAATCATGAAAAAATTAGTCATACTTGGCTTGGCGGCCCTGCTCACCGCAGGCTGCAAAGGTTACCTTGAAGAAGATACGACCGGGCTGTTATACGGCGGAAATGTTCTCTCGACTCAGGACGGTCTGGAGTCGGCCCTGACCGGAGCCTATCGGGGCCTGGGCAATCAGTGGACCTATGGATTCCTTCACCCATCGGCCAATGCGGCAACCATTGGTAGCGACGATGTGACGACGCACCCAGCCAGTAACAAAGCCGACTGGCGCGAGTTCGACCAGTTTAACGTATCGACCACAAACCAGCGCTCAGGAGCTGTCTACACGGGTTGCTACAAAGCCATTCAGGGCGCCAACAACGTGATCAACAATTACACGAAAACGGCCGGTACCAAGGCAACGATCGACATTATTGCGGGCGAGGCTTATTTCATTCGTGGCTTTTCCTACTACTGGTTAACCCGTTTTTACGGCAATATCCCACTGGTTCTGGCGGGTGAATACTCGGCCAGTCTACTCACCATCAAAAAATCGACACCAGCGGAGGTCTATGCATTGATCGTCGAGGATCTGAAGAAAGCGGAGACCCTGTTACCCAACACCCGGCGCGATCCGGGTCGGCCCAATGCGGGGGCGGCCAAAGCGTTCCTGGCCGATGTGTACCTGACCATGGCGGGCTGGCCATTGAAGCAAACCGACAAATACGATCTGGCTGCGGCCAAAGCCAAGGAAGTGATTGACAACCGCGCTGCGTATGGTTTTGCGTTGATGCCAACGTTTGCCGCCGTTTTCGACAACGATCCGGCCGTGGCAATTATTCCGGAATCGGTATTTCAGATCAGTGGATTTACGGGAGGCAGCGGTACGGCCAACGCTACGTATGGCAACACAACCATGCCGGGTGAAGAGGGGGGCTGGGACGATATGTTTGCCGAACTCAATTTCTTTAAGAACTTCCCCGCTGGTCCCCGTAAAGATGCTACCTTCCGGACGCAGTTTGGCTTGGGTGCTACCACCATTCCCTGGGAGCAAAGCCTGACGAAACATCCGTACTACAAGAAATGGTACATCAAAGGTAATGTCGTTACGTCCAGCATTTCGCTGCCATCTGTCATGATGCGCTACCCACACGTACTGACCATCTATGCAGAGGCCAAAGCACGCGGTACGGGTGGACCGGATCAGGCAGCCTATGATGCATTAAATGCGGTTCGGCTGCGGGGTTTGCCGGCGGGAACCAAGGCACTTGCACCGGGTGATGGCCTTACGGCCGCTCAGTTTGCCGACGCCGTGGTACAGGAACGCGCCTGGGAGTTTGCCTGCGAACGGACCCGGTGGTTTGACCTGATTCGGCTGGAGCAAGTAGAAGCTGCCAATGCGGCCAAAAGTCCTGAAGATCTGCAACCAATCAAGCCAATTACCAAGGCAAATTATTGGTTCCCGTTGCCGTACACCGATACGTCAATTAACCCAAATTTGTAGGTGATCTAACAAAGTAGGCCTATAAGGTTTCAAAAACCTTATAGGCCTTTACAAACACATACCATTTTGAAAAAGGCAATAGTACTGACAACCGCTATTTTCGGCTTATGTGCCGCAACAATGCCTCTGGCTGAATGGCCGCAGGCCGAACTGTCGAATGGCGTTATTGAAACGACCCTATACCTACCGGATGAGCAGCAGGGGTACTATCAGGGCACCCGGTTCGACTGGGCGGGTGCGTTCGGGAATCTTACCTACAAAGGACATAGTTTTATTGATCAATGGTTTGACACCTACGACCCCAAGATGCACGATGCCATCAATGGGCCCGCCGAGGAGTTTACACCACTGGGCTACGCAGACGCCAAACCCGGTGATACATTCGTGAAGATTGGGGTCGGGTCGCTCCGCAAGCCAGACGATAAAGCCTACTCTTTTGCGAAGTATTTCGAGGTAGCTGATCACGGCAAATGGACCGTCAAACGCCACAAAGACCAGATTAATTTTACGCATGAACTAACCGATCCGACCGGCTATGGGTATCGGTACACCAAAACCGTTCGACTGAGCAAGGGCAAACCTGAACTGGTGCTGGAGCATAGCCTCAAAAACACGGGTAGCAAACCCATCCAGACAAGCGTGTATGACCACAACTTCTTTATCATCGACAAACAACCCACTGGACCCACGGTCAACATTAAGTTTCCATTCGAGGTAAAAGCGGAGGGTAAGGGATTCGGGACCACCATTCAGGCGGAGGGCAACCGGCTATTTTATTCGCGGGAGTTAGAAAAAAAAGAACAGGTCTATAGTGCGGGTTTGCAAGGATTCAAACCCGTTTCCAGCGATTACGACATCCGTATCGAAAACCAGAAGACCGGGGCGGGCGTCCACATTACCAGTGACCATCCCATGGAAAAGCTGGTTTACTGGGCCTGCGCCACCACCTCCTGCCCGGAACCTTATATTCGGCTGGAGGCCCCTCCCGGCAAGGAAGTGACCTGGAAAATTACCTATGAATTTTATGAGAAAGCGAAGTAATGCGGATCAAGTACTATTGAACTCCGTTTAAACTTGCCTGAACGAGCCATAATCGGCATTTTCTGTCATTCTGACGAAGCGGGGCGGCCCACATGCCAGAGAATCTCAAAAAACGCTTCTGCAAACGTTTAAATAACGCCTTTGTTCTAGAACTCTTAACCGACTAACTAGTCCATGAATTTTGTCCTGAAATCCTTATTCGGCCTATTGATTCTGGGAAGTTACCTCTCCTTGAATGAAGACAAGCCATCCATAAAACAGTCCCCACCGAACAACGACTGGCCGACTTATGGCGGCAATGCTGCCGGAAATCGCTACTCACCTTTGTCTCAAATCAACACCCAGACGGTAAAAAATCTGACCCTCGCCTGGAGCTATGATACCGGCGACAACAAGGCCAGTGGTCAGCGGGGTATGGACATCCAGTGCCAGCCCATCGTTATAAAAGGGGTGCTCTATGGTACGTCGCCAAGGCTAAAACTGTTTGCCATTGATGCCGCCACAGGAAAGCAACACTGGCAATTTGACCCCTTCGCCGATCCCGAAAAAAAGCCCCGGTTCCATCCGGTTCGCGGGGTCATGTACTGGGAAGATGGCCAGGATAAACGGATTCTGTATACAGTAGGCTCGTTTCTGTATGCAGTCAATGCCACAACGGGAAAGCTGGTGGAGAGTTTTGGCAAAAATGGAACGGTCGATCTGCACGAAGGGCTTGGCGACAGGGAAACTCTTGGCCATGAGGTAGCCAACCTGTCAATCCGGGTCACGACCCCCGGCGTTATTTACAAAGATTTACTGATTACCGGTTCGGCCGTCAACGAAGGGGGCGATGCTCCTCCAGGCTATCTGCGGGCGTTCAATGTGCGTAGCGGCAAGCTCGAATGGGTATTTCACACCATTCCGCTTCCCGGTGAGTATGGCTACGAAACCTGGGCCAAAGATTCGTACAGAAAATTAGGCGGAGCCAATTGCTGGGCCGGCCTGGTAGTCGATGAAAAGCGGGGCGTTGTGTATGCCGGTACGGGATCGCCCTCCGTCGACTTTTATGGCGGAGCCCGCCCAGGGCAGAACCTCTTCGCCAATTGCGTCATTGCCCTGAATGCAACAACCGGCAAACGAATCTGGCATTTCCAGACGGTGCACCACGACCTGTGGGACCGTGACCTGCCCTGCCCACCCAATCTGATTACGGTCAAACACAACGGAAAGATGGTAGATGCGGTGGCGCAGGCCACCAAAGATGGCTATGTATTTGTCTTCGACCGGGATACTGGCAAACCCCTTTTTCCGGTAAACGAAGTACGGGTACCTACTTCGCCCGCCTTACCCGGCGAACAGCCCTGGCCTACCCAGCCCGTTCCAACAAAACCAGCACCATTTGTCCGGCAGGAGTTGACGGAGAGTGAAATCACGACCCGGACGCCCGAAGCCCATGCGTATGTACTCGATCGCTACAAAAACAGCCGGCACGGCAGTAAATACATGCCGCCCAACCTTGAAGGCACCTTGTTATACGGTTTCGGTGGCGGGGCCGAGTGGGGTGGCAATGCCGCCGACCCTGATGGCATTTTGTACCAGAATGCCAACACCATGCTCTGGTGGCTCAAAATGCGCGACGTTCGGGCGCAGGCTGGTGGCGTAGCCCTCACGCGCGGCCAAACCCTGTTCAATACCAACTGTGCCGTCTGCCACGCTGCGGGCGAAAAAGCGGGAGCGGGTAACCAGACCGCTCAGGCCTACCCTAACCTGACTGACGTTGACAAACGGCTGACGAAAGAACAGGTAGCCTCTATTCTGGTAACGGGACGGGGCCGGATGCCTTCGTTCGGACACCTTACCGCCGACGACCGGGAGGCCATTATCCGGTACCTGTTCAAGCTCGACACCAAACCCGCCGTCGCATCCAACGATCAGCACAGTTCAGTGGTGAACACGCCCACGACCGAGGGGGAAGATTTTCCGTACATGCCCCCCTACCTGAACAACGGCAACACCCAGTTTCGGGACCAGGACAACTACCCGGCCATTAAACCACCCTGGGGCACGCTGAACGCCATCAATCTCAACACGGGCGAATACCTCTGGCAAGTGCCTCTTGGCGAATACCCCGAACTGACAAAGAAAGGCATTCCCCCAACCGGTACGGAAAACCACGGAGGGCCAATTGTGACAGCAGGTGGCTTGATTTTCATTGCAGCCACGTATGACGAAACGCTTCGGGCGTTTGACAAAAAAACGGGTAAAGTCGTGTGGGAGTACAAGCTGCCCGCCGGTGGTTTTGCTACACCCATCACCTACATGGTCGATGGAAAACAGTATATCGCTATTGCCGCTGGTGGTACCCGCTATGGCCTGAAACCCGGCGGATCGTATGTCGCCTTTGCCTTACCGTAAGTCGTACCAAAAAGGAGAATTAATGAAAAATCATCTATTAGGGTGTGACTGGGGGACGTCCTCGTTTCGCTTACGGCTCATAGACAGCACCGACCTTCGGCTCATTAGCGAAGTCACTTCACAGGAAGGCGTAGCCAGCACCTTCAGCGACTGGAAAGCGAACGGCGAAAGCCAGGGGGTTTCCAGAGAACACTTTTTCCGCCAGCAGTTGAAGCGTCAGGTCGATTGGCTAGCCAGCAAAACAGCCATCGACCTAACGGGTACGCCTATCGTTATTTCGGGGATGGCTTCCTCCTCCATCGGTATGGAGGAGGTTCCCTACGCCACGCTGCCTTTCCCTACAGACGGTAGCCTGGCCAGTACCAGACAGCTTTCGGCACAGGCTGACTTTCCGCACGACCTTACCCTGATTTCGGGCGTCCGAACGCAGGACGACGTTATGCGTGGAGAAGAAACCCAGCTCATTGGCTTGCTGGATTTGCTGGACACTCTACAGATGAGCGTCGATGAGTCGATCCTGCTATTTCCGGGTACTCATTCAAAGCACATTTACATTCAGCAGCAGCAGGTTACCGACTTTCGCACCTTTATGACGGGCGAGTTATTCAACCTGATGGCCTACCACAGCATCCTGAAGGACTCTGTAGAACCCACTGATTTACACACGTTTTCTGACAGTGACCTGACCGCCTTTACGTCGGGAATCAATGACGCCGACTCGTCGATTCTAAACGCCTTATTTCGGGTCCGGACAAACCAGCTATTCAACAAACTGAGCAAGAAACAGAACGCGCTTTATTTAAGTGGCCTTCTAATCGGCGACGAACTAAAAACACTCATCAAGCAACCGAAATGGCAACTGATCCTGTGCAGTGGAAATAACTTGTATGAGTTGTATAAACTGGCGATGGAAGTACTTCAATTAAGCGACCGGACAACCACTATTTCCGCGAATCTGATTGATAAAGCGACCATGGCCGGACAACTAAAAATAGCGCAAAATCAACACGTACTCCTGCCTAAATGAGCCAGCACACATTCTCCTGGGAATTATTCTCAAAAGCGCCGATAGTCGGCATTATCCGGGGACTGCCCCCGGACGCTATTGACCACATTCTGCCGGTTTACCGGGAAGCGGGCCTGACAACCATCGAAATAACGATGAACACGGCGGGGGCCGCGTCTATCATCCAGAACGCGACAAACCACCACCGCGAAGGCCTGAATATCGGAGCCGGAACGGTTTGTACGCTCGATGACCTCGATCAGGCGCTGGACGCTGGTGCTCAATTCATTGTCACTCCTGTTGTCGACAAAAAAGTCATTAAAGCCTGCGTGAAGCGCGGAGTCCCTATTTTCCCCGGTGCCTTTACCCCGTCCGAAATTTATAAAGCCTGGACATTAGGGGCGTCGATGGTTAAAGTATATCCGGCCACGTCCCTTGGCCCCGAATACATAAAGGATGTAAAAGCGCCCCTGAATCAATTGAAACTAATGCCAACGGGTGGTGTCAGCCTCGACAATATGGCGGCTTATTTTAAGGCCGGGGCCGATGGATTAGGCATCGGTAGCCACCTGTTCGACAAGGCCCTTATCCAGGCAAAAAACTGGGCCGGGCTGAAAGCGCATTGGCAGGATTTTGTTAAAACTATGCAGGCGGCTATGGAGCAGAAATAGACGCTTTGCCAGGTTCTTTATCTGGTCAAAAACCGACTGTGCCCGTGGTTCGTGCTGTGTGGTCCGTGAGAACACGGACCGCACAGCACGAACCGGTTTACTAAAAACCCTCAGACTTAAAAAGATTTCAACCACAGCGGCACGGAGAACACAGAGTTTGATTGCCTGATTTTATTCCCATTAAAGCTCCGTGTTATCCGTGCCTCTGTGGTTGAAAAAATTATACGCTAAACCCTACCTGTTGTGACTAATTCCCAACCCACGTATTACCGGTGGATCATCGTCATTTTGTTATTTTCGGCTACCACCATCAATTACCTCGACCGCCAGATAATAGGCTTGTTGAAACCTATTCTGGAAGTTGAATTTTCCTGGACCGAAACTAATTTTTCCCGGATCGTCACCGCGTTTTCGGCTGCGTATGCTGTTGGGTTACTCGCCTTTGGCTGGTTTATCGACAAGGTCGGCACCCGTATTGGGTACGCGGTCACCATTGTCTGGTGGAGCGTGGCGGGTATGCTTCATGCCCTGGCCAGAAGTGTATTCGGGTTTGGGCTGGCCAGAGTGGGATTAGGGTTGGGCGAAGCAGGCAATTACCCGGCCGCTGTCAAAACCGTAGCCGAGTGGTTTCCCACCAAAGAACGGGCGCTGGCCACGGGGCTATTTAACGCAGGCACCAGCGTTGGCGTGGTCGTTGCATTACTTATTGTCCCCTGGATTCTGACTCATTACGGTTGGCAGGAAGTGTTCTGGATTACAGGGGCACTGGGGTTTGTCTGGCTAATCTTCTGGCTCGTGTTTTATGATATTCCGGCTAAACAGAAACGACTGTCAGCAACCGAATATACGTACATCACCAGCGGTCAGGAGGCCGAAAGCGGCAATAAAATTGCGATAAATTGGGTCAAGCTGTTCACCCTCCCACAAACCTGGGCACTCATCACCGGCAAAGGACTGATTGACCCGATTTACTGGTTTTTCCTGTTCTGGCTTCCCTCCTATTTCTCATCCACCTTCAAGCTGGATTTGAAAAAGCCGAGCCTCGAACTGATGCTCATTTATACCGCGACGACCGTGGGCAGCGTGGGTGGCGGCTACTTATCCTCCTGGCTGATCAAGCACGGGTGGCCGACACTGAAAGCCCGAAAAACCGTCCTTATTGTGTTTGCCGGTTTAGAATTATCCATTATACTTGCTCAATTTGCAACGGATGTGTGGGCAGCAGTTGGCCTGATTAGTCTGGCCGTAGCCGCTCATCAGGCCTGGGCAACCAACGTGTTTACCATGGCGTCGGATCTATTTCCGAAACAAGCTGTCAGTTCGGCCGTTGGTATAGCAGGCATGGCCGGGGCTGTGGGCGGAATTTTCTTTCCCATGCTGGTGGGTAGTTTGCTCGACTCGTACAAAGCAGCCGGGAATCTGTCAGGCGGCTATAATCTGCTGTTTACGATTTGCGGCTGTACCTATCTGCTGGCCTGGACCATTATTCATTTGCTTACCCGTAAGCCGAAATCAGTCGATATCAGTCAACTCATGTAATTGATAAATCAATATGAACGAGCCACTTAAGCCGGCATCTATTCCCGTGGGCGTAGTCGGGCTGGGCCTAATGGGTTGCAGCATCACCACCTGCCTGCTGCTGTCGGGGCATCCGGTAGTGGCCGTAGCTCCGCTGCCAGTCGATATGGAAACAGCTGAGCCGCGCATCCGGGAACATCTGGTAAAAGCCCAGCAGGAAGGACTGATCACAGACAGTCCGGACGTGTATCTTCAGCAGCTTACGATTACGGAGGATTATAGCCTTCTAAAAGACTGTAAACTAGTGCTGGAGTGTACGCTGGAAGACATAGCGATCAAGAAATCGGTTTATGACCGGATTGAAGCCGTTGTGGCCGATGATGCTGTCATCACGAGCAACACCTCCGCTATCCCGATTAGCCTTCTCCAGCGACAAATCCGTTTGCCCGAACGCTTTCTGGGCCTGCACTGGACAGAACCGTCTCATACGACTCGTTTTCTGGAAATCATTTGTGGTGATCTAAGCAATACCCAAACCGCCGAATGGCTCTACGAATTAGCCCATTTGTGGGATAAAGAACCGACCCTGGTCCGTAAAGATATTCGCGGGTTTATCGCCAATCGCCTGATGTACGCCATGTATCGGGAGGCTTTCAACCTGGTCGAAAATGGCTATGCTACCGTAGAGGATGTGGACCGGGCCTGCCGCAACAATACGGGTTATTGGATGACGCTGGTAGGCGTTTTTCGGTGGATGGACCTGACAGGTGTACCCGCTTACCACACGGTTATGAAAGACTTATGGCCGACGCTGAGCAACCAGACCGAAGTTCCCAAACTGATCGACGACATTGTGAAGGCAGGCGGCAAAGGCGTTCTGAACGCACAAGGCTTTTACGACTATACACCCGAAGAAGCCCAGCTCTGGAAGGAAACGTACGAGGAGTTCAGCTACGACATCCGCCGACTGGCGCTGAAATATCCCGCTGATGTGGTGAAAAAGAAATTAGCTCAGAAGGATGAGAACTCACCTAAGTAAGTACTTTTTTACTACGGTCCTGGTATTAACGTGGGGCTGGATTCTCAAATCCGACCACCGAGGTTTCTTAAAACCTCATTTACATCCAATATGGCAGTTTTAAGAAACTGTCAACACAATCCACACAAGTCAACAACCAATTTCAGCATACCATGTTCATTATTGATGCCCACCTCGACATGGCGCTGAACGCCATCGAATGGAACCGTGACTACCGGATGACGGCCCATCAAATTCGGCAACAGGAAGCCGATATGACCGATAAAATTGACCGGGCGAAAGGGACGGTTTCTCTGCCCGATCTCCGTCGGGGACATATTGGCCTGGTCGTAGCCACGCAAATTGCCCGATTTAATCAGAGTAACGGCAACTTGCCCGGTGCAGGCTGGAACTCACCGGAGCAGGCCTGGGCCATGACGCAGGCGCAGCGGGCCTGGTACGAAACCATGGTCGATGCCGGGGAGATGGTCCAGATTCGGGATCGGGCCAGCCTCGAAAGCCACCTTACGCTTTGGCTCGATGAGACAATTCCTTCTGACAATAAGCCGGTTGGCTACATTCTTAGTCTGGAAGGCGCCGACTCGCTGGTTAACCTGTCTTACCTGGAAAAGGCCTATGCGTATGGCTTACGGGCGCTGGGTCCGGCGCATTACAGCACCGGCCGGTATGCACCGGGTACTGGCCTGAGTGGTCCATTAACTCCCCAGGGCCGCGAACTGGTCAGGGAAATGGATCGGCTGGGTATTATCCTGGATGCTACTCACCTGACCGACGAGGGCTTTACCGAAGCACTTTCTCTGTACAAAGGACCCGTCTGGGCTAGCCACCACAATTGCCGGGCGCTGGTGCCGCACCAACGGCAATTGACCGACGATCAAATCCGGCAGTTAACCGAGCGCGGGGGTGTCATTGGTGGTTGCTTCGACGCCTGGATGATGAAACCCGGTTTTACCCAGCGGGTTAGTAACCCGGCCAGCTTCGGCATTAGCCTGGAAACGATCATCGACCATTACGACCACATCTGCCAGCTCACCGGCAACAGCCAGCATATTGCGATCGGCAGCGACCTCGATGGCACCTACGGCATCGAACAATCTCCCAGCGACCTGGACACCATCGCCGATTTGCAAAACCTGACGGGCTTATTGGCCAAACGAGGCTATTCTTTAGAAGACATCGAGAATATTTTCCACAAAAACTGGCTTCGCTTTCTGCGCAATGCGTGGAAATAGCAAGCCTCCAGTGCTTTCAAGGGCCGTGTCCCCACGGCCCTTTCTGGCGTCAGCCCAAAAACTCCTCCGATCTCAAGAGAGCCGAGAGGACACGGCCCTCGGAATCAAGGGCTCATTGGCCCTTTTACGCTTGGCACACTAAACCTTATTCTACCGTTTATTTAAAAAATTTAAAATAAAATTTCGATAAAGAGAGTATTGACCGCTCACTCCTGCATCTTTCCTCCAAATTCACAAATACCGTATGCAGGAGTACCGGGATTTAGCACCTGAAGAATTAGCTCTCGATTCGTCTTTCCAGCGTTGGCAATTAGAAAATGACCCGGCGGCTACTGCTTTCTGGCAGGAATGGCTGGGGCAACATCCCGACAAAGCCGAACTCGTCGATAAAGCGGCTGCGCTGCTCCTTTCGCTACATACTACATACGGCCAGCAATTCATAGAACGCTTACCCATTTCGGATCGGGAAATTCAGGATGAGGTAAATCGGCTGCGGCATTCGCTCGATAATCCGGCGACTTCCGTTATACCCATAAAATGGTTCCAGTTCGCGCCCATCCGCTATGGTATGGCGGCCAGCATTCTGGTTGTTTTGGGTTTATTTGGCTGGTATCTGCTCCGCCCAGCGACCAACAAAGGAGGGGTAACTTATACCGATCTGGTGGCTCAGGCAACAGAGCCCCTCTCAGAAGTCAGCAATACGACCACTGCTCCTCAACTGGTGACCTTACCGGACCGAAGTACGATCATGCTCTATCCCAAAAGCCGGGTGAGTTATGCAGAGCAGTTTACCGGCAATAAACGGGAAATTTACCTGTCAGGGAAGGGGTTCTTTGAGGTGATGAAAAATCCGTCAAAGCCGTTTTATGTGTACGCTAATGGGCTGGTAACGAAAGTATTAGGCACCAGTTTTACCGTGCAGGCGTTCGAAGGGGCCAGGCAGATGAAAGTTGCGGTTCAAACAGGTCGGGTGGCCGTATATGCCCAGAAACAACTGCCCACCAGCAACCAGACGGAATCGTATAAGCTGGACGGCATTGTGCTGACACCCAACCAGCAAATTGTCTTTTCGCCGGAAAAACCGCAGTTAATCAAGAGCTTAGTAGAAAAACCGGCTCTTCTTGAGCAGGCTACTCAAAAGCAAACGATCGTTTTCAAGCGAACGCCAATTACCGATGTATTTGCCACGCTTGAGCAGTCGTATGGTATAGACATCGTTTTTGACAGGGAGGTAATGCAAGCCTGCTACCTGACGGCTTCCTTTGCCGACGAACCGCTGTTCGAAAAACTAGACCTCATCTGCCACACCATCAACGCCAGCTATAAACAAGTGGATGGCACCATTATGATCGCCAGCAACGGCTGTCAATAACCCGTAAGCACCTTAACAAATAACCTAATCTAAACATCAAAATGCCTATGGTCAACGATCACCCGACCCAGTCAACAAGAAAGTCGAAGATGCGCTAACATCTCCGACTTAAAAAACGCCCCTCCTGTAAAGCTCATTACGACTCCGCAAAAAATGCGGATTGGGACATTATTGTGCCGAATTTTTCACCCGACAAAAGCCAAAACTATGTCAAAACGAGTACTTTGTCAAAAGACATTACAGAAAATCATGCGCATTGGATTTTACCAGGCCTTCCTTTCTGTCGCTTTCGTGACCCTAGCCCATGCCTTCGAGGTAAATGGACAAAAGGTCCTTGAGCAAAAAGTTACCATTCAACTGTCCAACGCCGACGTAGAGAAGGTACTGGATAAACTAGAGGTAGTCACTCACATCAAATTTTTGTATAACCCGCAAATCTTCGGGGCTGAACGCAAACTCAATTACAAATTTCAGAACGAACTGCTTTCCGACGTACTTAACAAAGTACTTGCTCCTTATCAGGTTTCCTACGAGGTTTTTCAGGAACGTATCATTCTAAAACGGCAGGAGTTACAGCCCGATGGCCCATCGGCAACGAAACAGGAAGCGCCAAAACGACGAATAACGGGACTTGTTTCCGACGAAAAAGGGGCTGCCTTGCCCGGTGTAAGTGTCGTCTTGAAAGAAGCGCAACGGGGCACGACGACCCTGGCCGATGGTACGTTTTCCATTGATATTCCCGATCAGACCCCGGCTATCTTAGTCTTCAGTTTTGTAGGGTACAAACGACAGGAAGTTACGGTTGGCAATCAAAGTGAACTGACGGTAAGCCTGACGCCTGAAGCCAGCACCCTTGGAGAAGTTGTCGTAACGGCCTTTGGTATTGCCAGGGAGAAAAAAGCACTTGCCTACGCTGTCACCGAAGTAAAAGGGGGTGAATTGACGCAGGCGCGTGAAAACAACGTGGCCAATGCCCTGACCGGTAAAATTGCCGGGGTAAACGCGACGGGTATGGCCACCGGCCCTGGTGGGTCGAGCCGCATCATTATCCGGGGTAATGGCTCCCTGAACGGAAATAATCAGCCGCTGTACGTGATCAACGGGATGCCGATGGATAACAGCACGCCTGGTGGTACGGCTGCCGATGGGAACGGTATGAACGTTGACCGCGGAGATGGCATTGGCGGCATCAACCCGGACGATATCGAATCGATCAGTGTCCTGAAAGGAGGACCAGCTGCGGCCCTGTACGGCGCCCGTGCTTCCAACGGTGTCATTCTGATCACCACCAAGAAAGGACGCTCCCAAAAAGGAATCGGTATAGAGGTAAACAGCAATACGACCTTCGAGGACATCGCCGTCATTCCGAACTGGCAGTATGAATACGGCCAGGGTGTGGATGGCAAAAAACCAACCACTGTTACGGAGGCAAAAAGTACGGGACGCCTTTCATACGGTGCCCGCATGGATGGGCAGCCCACCATTCAGGTCGACGGCCAATTGCACCCGTATTCACCCCAGAAAGACAACCTGAAGAACTTCTACCGCACCGGCAGCAACTACATCAACTCGGTGGCGTTCACGGGTGGCAGCGAAACAATGAATTTTCGGTTGGGGCTGAACAATACGCAGTCGAACAGCATCGTCCCGAATTCTTCATTTGCCCGACGTATTGCAAATCTCAGCATGAATGCGTTTCTGGGTAAAAAACTGAGCGTTGAAACCGTTTTTCAGTACAACGTGGAAGAAGGGACGAACCGCCCCAAAGTTGGGTATGCCGACTTTAACCCACACTGGGCTACCTACCTCATTGCCAACGTGGTCGACATTCGCAGCCTGGCACCCGGTTATGATCCCGTTACGGGCAAAGAAATGGAGTGGAATCCGGTACCTGCCGCACCAAACCCGTATTTCGTCATTAACAAGTTCAAAAATAATGACACGAAACACCGGTTTATCAGCCAGGGAAGTATCCGTTATGACATCCTCCATAACTTATTTCTGAAAGGTAGCGTAAGCCAGGACTTCTACAGTTTCTCGTCGGAGTATGTACAGCCAACCAATAATGCTTATCAGCCACTGGGTTCCTACGAAGGCCGCAAAACGACCTCCTCAGAAACCAATGGCATGCTGACGCTTAATTACAATACCAATTTTAACAATGTAAGCTTTTCGGCCATGGCGGGTCTTAACGCCCAACGGAGCATTTTCGACCAGACCGTCATTGCGGGTAACGAATTTACGGTGCCGTATTTCTACAGCTACACCAATCTGGCTACCTCGACGACTACTCCAACGTACCTGAAAAGCGCCATCAATTCGGTGTTCGCTTCGGCCGATTTGGGGTATAAAAATGTGGCCTATCTGACGCTTTCCGGTCGGCAGGATTGGTTTTCAGTCTTGAACCCGAAGAGCAACAGTATCTTCTACCCATCGGTTGGGGGATCGTTGATTTTATCGGATGCCCTTCGCTTACCGAAAGCCATCAGCTTTGCCAAGTTGCGGGCCTCCTGGGCGCAGGTCGGTGGCGCAACGGTAAATGCGTACCAGATTTATCAGTACTACTCCATGCAGCAGGGTGGCCATAATGGTCGTCCCGTACAGGTATTGTCTTCGTCGCAGGTGCCAAACCCCGACCTGAAACCACTGACGTCGACCACCTACGAAGGCGGTTTTGAAGCTAAATTCCTGAATAATCGGCTGGGTATTGATCTGACGCTCTACAACCGGAAAACAACGGACGATATCGTAACCTCCAACATCGCTCTCTCGTCGGGCTACACCTCGGCGCTGTTGAACGTGGGCGTGCTGAGCAACAAAGGCGTTGAGTTACTCCTGACCGGAACACCCGTTAGCAAAGGTCCTTTCACCTGGGATGTTAGCTACAACATGGCCTATAACAAAAGCAAAATCGAACGGCTTGCCGATGGCATAACTGGTATTGACGTTGGTCAGGGGGTTGGCGGTGGCCTGGTACGGAACGTAGTGGACAGGCCATACGGTACGGTTTGGGGTTACCAGAAGAAGACCGATGCGAATGGTAACGTCATTTTCAATACGGCCAGCGGGTACGCCGTTCGGGGTGATCTACAGGAGATTGGTCAGGGAACTCCTCCCCTCACCATGGGCATCACCAACAATTTCCGGTACAAAAACTTCTCGCTGAATATCCTGGTCGACGGCAAGTTCGGCAGCATCGTTTATTCCAACCTGTACCAGTATGCCTACCGGTTTGGTTTGCCGCAGGAAACGCTTCCGGGTCGTGAAACGGGTATTACGGTAACAGGCGTCACCCCCGAAGGAGCACCCTATACCAAAACATGGGCTAAGGAAGACGTCGATACCTATTATGACAACGACAAAAATTACACGGCCATGTTTATGTTCAACAATGACTTTGTGAAGCTGCGTCAGGTCATTTTGAGCTATAATCTACCCGTCAGCAAGCTGCCTTTCCTGAAGGTACAATCCGCCACAATTTCGTTTGTGGCCCGTAACCTGGCCATTCTGTACAAGGACAAAAAGAATCAGTATTTCGATCCGGAGTCGGGCTATACCAGCACCAATGCACAAGGTCTGGAAGCATTCGGCGTACCTAGAACCAGAAGTCTTGGGGTAAACTTAATGGTGAAATTCTAACAAAAAACTTTCCGACGATGAAGAATCTAATCCGAAAAATAGGGTACATAGCTCCGTTGCTTCTGCTCCTGTCTGCCTGCGACAAGGGATTCGAGGAGATGAACGTGGACCCCAATAAATATTCTGAAGTGGTACCTGGCTACCTGTTTACCAGAGCTCAGCTAGACGGTGTAAGCACCAACTTTACCGGGGCCGCTTACCTGACCATCGGCCAGTCGATGCAGCAGTTCGCTACCTACAAAGAAGTACCGGCAGCGGGTGACAAATACTTTAATTACACCTATTCGACCGGCAACTGGTCGGCTTATGCGGGTACGACAGCCGGGCAGGGCGCGGTGATTTCCATTCGTCAGGTCATCGACGCCGTTTCGACCAGCCCACTGGACGTGAACAAACTGTCGGCGGCCCGAATCTGGAAAGCGTACATGTTCCACCGTCTGACGGATATGTATGGCGACATTCCGTACTTCGACGCTGGCAAGGCACTGTCTGATAAAAACTACAGCCCCAAATACGATACCCAGCAGGCTATTTACGCGGACATGCTGAAAGAGCTCGACGAATCGATTGCGGCTTTTGATGCCACCAAAGCTACCTTTGGCACGGCAGACCTGATGTACGGCGGAGACGTTACCAAGTGGAAGAAATTTGCGTATTCACTGATGCTCCGGCTGGGCATGCGCCTGACCGAAGTAGACCCTGCACTGGCGAAAACCTGGGTTGAGAAAGCCATAGCGGGTGGGGTTATTCTGGACGATGCCGACCGGGCAATAATTGCCTATGTCGATGGTTCACAAACCGCCAGCCGTAACTTCATTGCCAATGGCTTGATAAGCACCGATTACGTAACACCCGGTGGCGATAACGTAGAAGGCGGTAAGTATGCCAAAACGTTTATCGACTATTTAAAGAACACCAAAGATCCGCGCCTGAACGTGATCTCCATTGTGTGGACCACGACCGATGGTAAAACGTTTACCGCCGACACCACAACGGCCTTACAAAGCGGCATGCCGAACGCAGCCTATAATAACCTGCCCGCTAATTTCAATTCATTTTCTGAGCCTAATCCAAACACGTTGCTAAAATACAGCGCTCCTTTGATTGTATTCGGCAATGCGGAAACGAATCTGCTGTTGGCCGAAGCCGCCGTGCGCGGATGGGCAAGCGGAACGACGGCAGCTACAGCCTACGCCAATGCCGTACGCGCCGGTATACGGCAATGGGCGCTGTTTGGAACAGGCGGCACTATTTCTGAAGCCCGGATCAACGCGTATCTGGCGGCCAATCCCTATAAAGCCAGCGGCACCGTAGCCCAGCAAATGGAGCAGATCCAGACACAGAAATGGGTTTCTCTTTTCCTGGAAGATGAATACGAGATATTCTCAAACTGGCGACGGACTGGGTATCCGGCGCTTACCCCAACCAACTATCCGGGAAACCTGACCGGCGGAAAAATACCGACCCGCTTTGTGATTCCAGATTCGGAAGAGACGTATAACAAGACCAATTTCATCGACGCACGGACTCGGCAAGGCGGTAGCAACACCCTTTCCAGCGTCGTTTGGTGGGACAAGTAGCAACTCGACTCTGCTGGTTATACCGTCAGCCTAAAGCAACAGGCTGACGGTATAACCAGTATATGGATGTGAATTCGTTCATTTTTGGGCATTCCTGTTAATATTTTTTAATTAACTGACAATCATTAAGTTTCTTAAAGAGTAAGTCCGCTCAAATTCTCCTTTTCCTTCTTTAACCTTCCTATGAAAGCACCCCGCCGATCCATTTTAAAACGCCTGCTTGCCACCTTAACCAGCGCAGCCGGAGCAGACTCGTTTACCAACGCATTCGCCGAAGGCAAACCACAAATGGAGGTACCCAGTACGGACGTACCCCTCTATTCGGGGTCGACCAGGCTAGGCAATATGATCTTTGTGTCCGGAGCGGGAGCTCACTTCGAGGGCGACATTAAGGCGCATACGGATCATGTGCTCAAAGAGATTGAGAAGGAGTTGATTAAAGCAGGCTCTTCTATGGACAAAGTCCTGAAAGTGAATGTGCTGCTGCACGACCTGAAGGATTACAAGGCGATGAACGAAGTGTATAAAGGCCGGTTTGGCAACAAGCCGCCCGTTCGCACAACGGTGTCGACACACGCGGGTGTGCCTGGCAATTCGCTGGTCGAAATTGATTGCATTGCTTATGTGTAAATAAATGTACCAAATAGCCCCTGGCTGTTTGGTACATTCATAATGAGCCCGTTTAAACTTTTCAAATCAAACCCAAACAAAGTGTTTTTCTGTCATTCCGACCTTAGGAGGAATCTTAAATCCTACCAATAGAAAACTTTAAGATTCCTCCTAAGGTCGGAATGACAGAAAAACACGCTGATTTTTATCAAGACGAAAGTTTAGTCAACGTCAACATGAATCGTATCCTATTGGCCTGTGTGGTGTTTCTGGGAATCTGTTCGGCGACCTATGCTCAGAAAAGCGATTCTACGAAACTCGTCGTCCGGAAAACGGACGACTTTCAGGTCAATGGAAACGGCGACAACGCGAACTGGACCAAAACCGATTGGGTACGGATCACCCCTCAGGAATCAGCGGGTAAACCGTACTCAACGAAGGTTAAACTTCTGTACTCCACCACCGGTGTTTATTTCCTGTTTCAGAATGACGATGAGAAACTAACGGCAACCATTCGGGAGGATTACGGGGCGCTGTTCAAGGAAGATGTCATCGAGGTGTTTCTCTGGCCCGACCAATCGGTGCCCATCTACTTTGAATATGAGCTTTCTCCCCTGAATTATGAATTAGCCATCCTGGTCCCAAACATCAATGGCGACTTCAATGGCTGGAAGCCCTGGCATTATGAAGGCAAGTCGAAAGTACAACACGCAACCAGCGTGCAGGGGGGAAACAAAGTGAGCAAGGCAACGGTGAGCGGGTGGACAGGCGAAATTTTTATTCCCTACCGCCTACTAAGACCCCTTGTGCAGACACCCCCAACCGCAGGCACCCAGTGGCGGGGAAACCTCTACCGGATCGATTACGACCATAGTTACGCCACCTGGTCGTGGCAAAAAACAAGTGGCAGTTTCCACGAATTTAAAAAATACGGAACATTCATTTTTGAGTAATAAAGGCGCTTCGCCCTCAACCCCAATTCAACATGCTCTCCAGAAGAAATCTTATCAAAAACCTGTCGACCCTGCCCTTAGTGGGCGGCCTTTTCGGTGGTATCGCCCCTTTACAATCGGCCCTGGCGGCCCCGGCAAAAGCGGCCTCCCGAAATGTATTGAAAGAGCTTGGTCTGCGGACGTTCATCAATGCCGCTGGGACTTACACCGCCATGACGGGCTCGTTGATGGAAGATGATGTGGTCGAAACAATTCAGGCATCGTCGAAGGAATTTGTCATGCTCGATGATGTACAAACGAAAGTCGGCGAGAAAATTGCCGCCCTCACACATGCTGAATCGGCGGTCGTAACGGCGGGCTGTTTCTCAGCCATGACCCTGGGGCTGGCCGGTGTGCTCACCGGCATGGACCAGAAGAAAGTGGAGCTACTCCCCCATCTGGAAGGCACTGATATGAAGTCGGAAGTGATCGCCCAAAAAGCCCACAACATCGGCTACTCGCATGCGCTCACTAATACAGGCTGCAAAATTATTCAGGTAGAAACGCTGGAAGAAGCTGAAAAAGCCATCAACAGTAAAACGGCTCTCCTGTGGTTTCTGAACATCCAGTCCGACAAGGGGCAGGTTCAGCATCAGGAATGGGTAGCCCTGGGAAAGAAACACAATATCCCTACCATGATTGATATTGCGGCCGACGTACCACCCGTCGAAAACCTCTGGAAATTCAATGACATGGGTTTCGATCTGGTCTGTGTATCGGGCGGAAAAGCCATGCGTGGTCCACAAAGCGCGGGCATCCTGATGGGCAAAAAACAATACATCGCAGCCGCCCGGCTCAGCATGCCACCTCGTGGCTCCACCATTGGCCGGGGCATGAAAGTCAACAAAGAAGAGATTCTGGGCATGTATGTCGCCCTCGACAAATTCGTGGCGCAGGATCACCAGAAAGAGTGGAAAATGCTGGAAGATCGGGTAGCCGTTATCGCCGGTGCCGTAAAAGGCATCAAGGGCGTAACGGTCGAAACTTATGCGCCTGCCTTAGGCAATCACACGCCGTCTATGCGGGTACTGTGGGAAACCGGAAAAATAAACCTGACCACCAAATCCCTGCAGGAAAATCTGCGCAATGGCAACCCATCCATCGAAGTCGTTGGTGAACCGAACGGCATCAGCATGACCACCTGGATGCTTAAACCCGGTCAGGATAAAATCGTGGCCGCCCGACTGAAAGAAGAACTGACTAAAGCCGCTGTCTAGCGTTTTTGTCATTCCGACGATAGGAGGAATCTTAGACTTTACCAATAGCTAACTTTAAGATTCCTCCTATCGTCGGAATGACAAAAGACCAATACCCTAAACCATGAAAACCAGACACTTATTCCTACTCCTTTTCCTTTTCACTGGTTCGGCCTGGGCGCAGCCGTACAGCCTTGTTATTAAAGGGGGCCATTTGATCGACCCGAAAAATAACATCGATGCGGTGATGGACGTCGCCATCACGGACGGCAAAGTGGTTCAGGTCGCCAAAACGATAGACGCTAAACAGGCCAAGCAGGTTGTCGATGCCAAAGGTATGTATGTCACACCCGGCCTGATCGACATTCATGGGCATGTGTTCTACGGCACCGAACCCAATCACTACCTGAGCAACGGACTCGTGGCCGTTTCCCCCGACGGATTTACGTTCAGAGTGGGCGTTACAACCATTGTCGATGCGGGCGGGGCGGGCTGGAAGTCGTTCGAGACATTCAAGAAGAACATCATCTTCACCTCCAAAACGCGTGTTCTCTCGTTCATGAACATTGTGGGGGCAGGTATGCGTGGGGGCGTTTTTGAGCAGGACACCACCGATATGGACCCAACGATGGCCGCCAAAGTAGCCCTCGAAAACAAAAACGATGTGGTCGGTTTCAAGGTAGCGCATTTTCAGGGGCCAAGCTGGGCACCCGTCGATCATGCCGTAGCGGCCGGCAAGCTGGCCGATATGCCCGTAATGGTTGACTTCGGCGGCAACACCCCGCCCCTTCCCCTGAGTGAGTTGTTCATGAAGCACCTGCGTCCCGGCGACATTTTCACCCACGCCTATACGTTTCTGGAAGGAAATGTTCGCGAAACGATTGTGGATGAAGCGACCAAAACGGTGAAGCCATTTGTATGGGAAGCCCGTAAGAAAGGGATCGTCTTCGATGTAGGCTACGGGGGAGCCAGTTTCAACTACTCACAGGCAATTCCGGCCATAAAAGCCAAATTTTACCCGACAACGATCAGCACCGATCTACATACCGGCAGCATGAACGGCTCAATGAAAGACATGCTCAGCATCATGTCCAAATTCGTGGCCATGGGTGAGGCCATTCCGAGTGTCATAAAAGCCAGTACCTGGACGCCCGCTCAGGTCATTAAACGCGAAAATCTGGGTCATTTATCGGTTGGGGCGATTGCCGATGTCGCTATTTTTTCTATGCGGAAGGGCACGTTTGGCTTCTACGATAGAGCCGGTTATAAGATGATGGCCCAACAGAAGTTCGAATGCGAGATGACCATCAAAGGCGGCAAGATCGTGTATGACCTGAACGGCATTGGCATTGCGAATACACAATAGGTTATAAATCAAATCTTTACCTTGTACCAAAGCGTGTTTTTGTCATTCCGACGAAGGAGGAATCTTCGGTAAGAGGATATTTTAAGATTCCTCCTTCGTCGGAATGACAAAAACAAAACCCTTTCCCTAACCGATGACAAAATTTTACATCAAAGGCCTCATTCTCGCCTTACTAGCTTTTGTCGGATTTACGCAGCGAACGACCCAGAATGGGCTTCCCGTTCAAACGGATGAGAATGGTGGCCTGTTTCTACCCGAAGGCTTTGAAGCAACTGTGGTTGTGGATAGTCTGCCCGGCCGGGCCCGGCATTTGGCCGTTAACGAAAACGGAGACATTTACGTGAAAGCCCGGTTTGTCCGCAACGAAAACGAATCCGTCATCGCGCTTCGGGATACCAACGGGGATGGCCGCGCCGACATTATCAAGACGTTCGGTGGTCTGGGCCGCGAGCGGGCTTATGGGACTGCCATGCGCATTTATAATGGCTATCTGTATTTCAGTTCGGAGCTGAACGTCTTTCGCTATCGACTGAAGCCCGGCGAACTGGTTCCCAGCAGCCCTATGGAGACGATCCTGACCGACGATCACAAGCATGGCATGCACGAACACATTGCCAAGCCCGTCACCTTCGACAACGAAGGGCATATCTACGTGGCCTTCGGGGCGGCTTCCAACGGATGCCAACCCAAAAACCGGACACCCAACATGGCGGGTATTGACCCCTGCCCGATGCTAGAAGATCATGGCGGCATCTGGCGATTCGATGCCAACAAGAACGGGCAGACGCAGAAAGATGGCTATCGGTATGCCACCGGTTTGCGGTCTGTGGTTGGTATGGACTGGAACCCGGTCAACAATAGTTTGTATGCGCTCCAACACGGCCGCGATGATTTTCTGATGCTGTGGGCCGAGAAATACACCCCCTGGCAAAGTGCCGTGTTCCCCGCCGAAGAGCTTTTTCAGGTGAAAGACGGGATGAATGGGGGCTGGCCTTACTGTTATTACGATCAGGCACAGGGTAAAAAGCTGCTCAACCCTGAATACGGTGGCGACGGCAAAACGGTTGGCCGTTGTGGAGACTACGAAAAGCCGTTGATCGGCTTTCCGGCCCACTGGGCGCCTAACGATATTCTGTTTTACCAAGGTACAGCCGCCAAAAATGGCTTCCCCGAACGATATAAAAACGGGGCCTTTATTGCCTTTCATGGCTCAACAAACCGCGCTCCGTATCCGCAGGCAGGTTACTTCATTGGGTTTGTACCGGCTAAAGCCAACACGTTATCGACTGATTGGGAGGTCTTTGCCGATGGCTTTGCGGGTGTCGATCCCATTGTGAACGTGAGCGATGCTGCTTACCGGCCGATGGGCATTGCCATGGGGCCTGACGGCTCGTTGTACATTGCCGAAACCGAGAAAGGGAAAATCTGGCGGGTTACTTACAAAGGCAATAAGCAGACTTTCGGGGCGGCCCAGCTGGCTCAGATGGAAGCCCGTAAGAAGATGTCGAACATCCGCGATCCAGATATTATCACCGATAATCTGGACCGGGATAAACCCGTTGCCGGAGGCAAAGTGTACGGCGTTTACTGTTCGGCCTGCCACCAGCGCAACGGCCTGGGCGATTCGCAGCGATTCCCGCCCCTGGCTGGTTCGGAGTGGGTAACGGGCGACAAAAAGAAACTGATTACGGTGCTGCTCAAAGGACTGGAAGGCCCCATTGAGGTCAAAGGGCAATCGTACAACAATGCCATGCCCCAGCACAGCTTCCTGAAAGATGAAGACCTGGCTGAAGTGCTGACGCACATTCGGCAGAACTTCGGTAACACAGCCGATGCCATTACCGCCGGGGAAGTCAATGAAGTTAGAGTCGCTATCGATAAAGAAGCTGCCCCTGCCCCCAAACGCAAAACAAAAACCAAACGATAACAACCAATCCGTTTATTTTCTCATGGAAACACAACGCCGTTCTATTCTTAAACGCCTTTTCGCTTCTGTAACCGGTATCGTCGGGCTGAGCACTGCCAGCAAAGCAATGACTGCAACCAACTCAACGGCCGAACCCGCTGCCCAAAAAGAAGTCTTTAACGTGGTTACGCAGGATGATGTGCCGCTCTTCTCTGGTTCAACCAAGCTGGGCAATCTGGTTTTCGTAGCGGGCAAAGGCTACCACAAAGAGGGCGACATTAAGGTACATACCGACGAAGTGCTCAAGGAGTTGGAGAAAGAACTGATCAAAGCGGGTTCGTCGATGGAGAAGGTCCTGAAAGTAAGTGTATTCCTTCATGATCTGAACGACTACAAAGGCATGAATGAGGTCTACAAAGGCCGATTTGGCAGCAAGCCACCCGTGCGGACGACGGTCGCCGTTTATGGCGGTGTACCGGGCGATTCGCTGGTTGAAATGGATTGCATTGCCTATATCTAGGTGTGGTATGGTGGTATTGCCCGTGGTGTCGGTTTTGAGAAACCGACAGGCTCGTGTCAGCAATCGGTGTCGGGTCTGAGGACTCGACACCACATAGAAGAACCGCCACATATCCCTGGTCTGTGAGGACACAGACCGCTGGTGAGTCGGCCCGATTGGCTATCCGGTAAGGCGGTCTGTGAGGACACAGACCGAGGATACAGGTGTGGTGTTGGTTTCTCAAAACCGACAGTTCGCGTCAGCAATTATGTCGGTTTTAAGAAACCAACACCACAGCAAACTCTTAACCGTTCTTCTCCTCCATGTTAAGCAGACGAAAACTCATCAGACGCCTATCGAGCGTCCCCATTTTAGGTGGTCTGGCTGGCGGTCTTCCTCTATCGTGGGAAGCAACCCCGGTGGCGGCTCCCAAGCGCGATTTATTCAAGGAATTTGGCATCCGTACGTATATCAATGCGGCCGGTACGCTCATCTACATGACCGGCTCGCTGATGCACGACGAAGTGCTGGATGAAATTCAGGATAAAGTAGGCGCAAAAATCGCCCAGATGGTTCACTCCGAAGCGGCCGTTGTTACGTCGGGCGCGTTCTCGGGAATGACCCTCGGCCTGGCGGGCATTCTGACCGGCATGGACCAGAAAAAAGTGGAGCTGCTTCCCCACCTGGAAGGTACCGGCCTGAAAACCGAAGTGATCTGCCAGAAAGCCCACGACATCGTGTATAACCATGCGCTGACCAACACAGGCTGCAAAATCGTGGTGGTCGAAACGGCCGCCGATGTGGAGAAAGCCATCAACAAAAAAACGGCCCCCATGCACTTCCTGCACATCGAAGCTGATAAAGGCAAGATCATGCACGAAGAATGGGTAGCGCTGGGCAAGAAGCACAACATTCCGACTTCAGCAAAGAGATACAGGAAGCCCTGCGTAAAGGCGACCCTTCCATTGAAGTGGGCGGCAGCGGCCCCAGCAACATCGGCGTAACGGTCTGGATGCTCAAGCCCGGACAGGAAAAAATCGTAGCCAAACGCATTAAAGAAGAACTAACCAAAGCGGCTGTTTAGCGTAGCTTTTTTGTCATTCCGACAAAGGAGGAATGAAAATCCCCTCAACCATGAAAAAAATCACCCTACTCCTATTCTCCCTTTGCTGCGCGTTGAGCCAACTGGCCATGGCCCAACCGTACAATGTCGTTATCAAAGGCGGGCATGTGATCGACCCGAAAAACAACATCGACGGCATTATGGACATCGCCATTACCGATGGAAAAATTGCCCAGGTTGCCAAATCCATTGATCCCAAGGGAGCCATTCAGGTGGTCGATGCAAAGGGATTGTATGTGACGCCCGGCCTGATCGACATGCATACGCACGTCTTTTTCGGTACGAACCTCGACCAGACGTACAGTAACGGCCCCAATGCCTTGCCTCCCGATGCCTTTACGTTTCGCAACGGCGTTACGACCATTGTGGATGCGGGCTGCTCGGGCTGGCGCGATTTCGAGACGTTCAAAAAACAAACCATCGACTTATCGCAGACACGGGTGTTGTCCCTGCTCAACATTGTTGGCAGCGGTATGCGGGGAGGCAAATTTGAACAGAACATCGATGACATGGACGCTCAGCAAACGGCGGATATGGCCAAAAAATACCCGGAGTTCGTTGTGGGTGTCAAATTAGCCCATTTTAACGGCTACGACTGGACACCCACCAACCGTGCTGTTGAGGCCGGGAAGCTGGCCAACGTACCGGTTATGATCGACTTTGGCGGCAGCACACCCACGCTGTCCATCGAAGAGTTGTTCATGAAACACCTGCGCCCCGGCGATATTTTTACCCATTGCTTCGGCCAGTTGAAAACCCGCGAGCCTATTCTGGACGTAACGACCAATAAAGTAAAGCCGTTTGTGTGGGAAGCCCAGAAAAAAGGAATCATCTTCGATGTAGGTTACGGGGGCATCAGCTTTGCGTTTTCGCAGGCCATTCCGGCTATCAAAAGCGGTTTTTATCCCAACACCATCAGCACGGATATTCATACCGGAAGCATGAACAACGCGATGAAAGACATGCTCAATGTGATGTCGAAGTTTATGGCGATGGGCATGAATCTCCAGAGTGTGATCAAGGCCAGCACCTGGAGTCCGGCCCAGGCGATCAGACGTCCCGAGTTGGGTCACTTATCGGTCGGCTCAGTAGCCGATGTGGCGATTTTAAAGCTGCACGAAGGCAAATTTGAGGTACGGGATACCGGCTATTTCGGCTTTTTCGACTATACCGGCCATAAAATTGAAGGCAAGCAAAAGCTGGAATGTGAAATGACCATCCGCAAAGGAAAAATCGTGTATGACCTCAACGGTATCGCCAACCCCGTGGTGGTGACGCAGCAACCGCGCTCGTAGTACACAAGCCCATCTTTCCTTACTTTTGCCATTCCGGATTATTTCTGGCCCGTTTTATACCCTTACGCATACGTTATGTTCATCCCAATAAACCGTTTTGTCAGCCTGGCCCTGGCGGGTGCCGGACTCGTTTCCGTATCGGCAACTACTCTTCTGCCAATCGTTGACGACGTAGTGAAATCAAGCATTTTTACCCCGGCCAACGGCTTTACGTCCGGAGTGGAAGGCCCGGCCGTCGACAAGGCCGGCATGGTATACGCAGTGAATTTTGGCAAGCAGGGTACCATTGGGCAGATAACGCCCGATGGCAAGGCGAGCGTCTTCGTTGAGCTACCAGACGGAAGCATCGGCAACGGAATTCGGTTTAGCAAACGGGGCGATATGTTCATTGCCGATTACCCGAAACACAACATTCTGAAAGTGGTGATGGGCACCAAAAAACTCAGTGTTTTCGCCAATGAGCCGCGCATGAATCAGCCGAATGATATTGCTATCGACAGCAAAGACCGACTGTATGCCAGCGACCCAAACTGGAAAGACAATACCGGTAATATCTGGCGTATTGATACCGACGGCAAGGTGACTCTGCTGGAGGCCAACATGGGAACTACCAACGGCATCGACGTCAGCCCGGACAATAAAAGCCTGTACGTCAATGAGTCAGTGCAACGAAAAGTATGGGCGTATGATTTGTCGGCCGGCGGGCAGGTCAGCAACAAGCGACTGCTCATCGAGTTCCCCGATTTCGGCATGGACGGTATGCGGTGCGACACGAAGGGAAACCTATACATTGTCCGCTATGGGAAGGGCACCGTGGTTAAACTATCGCCAGCGGGCAAGGTTCTTCAGGAGATTCAGCTAATTGGCAAAAAACCGACCAACATTGCGTTCGGCGGCAAAGATGGCCGAACGGCCTATGTCACCTTACAGGATCAGGGAAACCTCGAAACCTTCCGCGTCGATGCCCCCGGCCAGGAGTGGGCCATGCGCCAGAAATAATAAGATTATATTTCTTATTTAACAGGCTGGTATTCCGTGGTCCGTGTCCTCACGGACCACATTCGCGCCAGTCAGCTTTACCTACCGGATGTGTGATCCGTGAGGACACGGACCACGGAATAGGACATGTCCCCACGGAATACCATCCGGTTAAAATAACTTGTTAATAAGAGAGGCTTATTCACGTCCACTTTTCTGGCTATTAACACTGTATTGCTCCGGTGTCAATTTCCAGTTGTTATCAAAGAACCCCGCCATTCGGACACCCTTGCTACCCGTCCTGACCATGTCGAGTCCGAAAATCATAAAGTCCGGGAAACCACTGGCTCCGGCAAAATACTGGTTGGCTAAAGCTGCCCGCATGCCTTTTACGCCCGTTCCGCCAATGACCGCCACCGACGTGGTGGCAGAACCTTTAATGGGCCAGACGAAATAAGCAGCCAGGTCATCGCCCTGCCACTGCTGATCGCCCGCCCGCACACGATTGCGCTCCAGTTGGATCGGGCAATCGGCCAGCAGCTGTTTCCAGGCGGCATTATTAGTGGCGTTTCCAAACAGGACTACGCCCCGACCAGCATACGTTGGCAAAGAATAATCGGTATCGGCCACGATGTCGATGGCACCATTTCCGCGATAATACCAAGTTTCGGCATCGAAACGGGCTTTCTGCAGGTTCAGGTCATTTTCCTCTTTGGTGCCCCTGGTGCCATAAACGAAGACCATTCGGTTGTTGAAAGCCTCTTTAAACGTACCGTTACGATGCGGCCCTTTCTGAGCGGCATCGGGTCGCTGCGTCGGCTGCCACTGCCCGTTTTCCCGGCGAAGGAATAGTGTATCCTGAGCACTTATCGTCGTGTAGGCGATGGCCGGCGTGCCGTCCAGCGTGAGGGTTAGTGGCGTTTTGGCGGCAAACTCGTTCAGCGCCAGTTTCAAAAGAGACACATTCGTGGTGGTCCCTGTAATGGCTTTTCCGTTGCGGTTGAGTTGCATCCGGCTATAGAGCAATGGCTTCATTTGCTGTTCAATGGACGCCCAGCGATAGGTCGACGAAATACCCGGATTAGCCGTTGTGAAATCAATGTCGTTCACCGTAGAATCGACGGCAATCTTGTGCCATTTGAAAAAGTCGAACAACGGTTTCCAGTCCACGCTCTCATCGCCAAACCAGTGGCTGCCACCGGGGTATTCGTAATAGCTCATGTCGGGCTGCGACTCGCCAAGGATCTTCCGCATCTGTCGGGCGTAGGTCACGGGTACAGTCCGGTCGGCATCACCATGCAAAACATAAATTCCCAGTGGTTTGTAGTTGCTGGTCAGTTTTAGTACATCGCTCTGATTTCCAGCCCGTAGCAGCATTTGTTCGAGTGGATCATTGCTGGTAGTTGGAATCACTCCATCGGCAGAACCGTACTCTTTCAAAGTCGGGTACCCCGCGCAGGGCGCAATAGCCGCCCACTTGTCGGGATACGTTGCGCCCAGGAACCAGGTGCCGTGCCCACCCATCGAGTGGCCGGTCAGATACACATGCTGTGGGTCGGGTTTGAAACGATTTTTGGCGATGGCTAACACCTCCAGCGCGTCGATGCGGCCCCAGTCTTCCCAGTTGAAACCGCGCGGCCGACGATTGGTAGCCGCCACCAGATTTCCCCAGTCTTTGGCTTTATAGGCCCTCGCCTGACCACTTGCCTCCACGCCTGCCCCGTGTACCGACAAAAACAAGGCCGAGGGAGCCGTGCCTGCCGACGACTGAGGAGTTACGGCATAATATTGCAAACTCCCATCAATCTGGCTAACGAACGTCTGGCTATACGATGCGCCAGCCGGAACGGCCTCTATCGAAACGGTACCCGCATCGAGTGACTTTCCTTTCTGCGTAAGGGTCAGTTCACAGGATTGCGTACCTTTTGTGCTGATGCCGCTCCCATCGAACATAAATGCCACTTTTCGGCTCGACAAAGCCGGAACGACGGGAACGGCTGTGGTCAGGGTTTTCCCCGATAATTTACTGGTTAGCTGCAAACCCGATAAGGATGTTGTCGATGTGTTAATCACAACGATAGCCCCTTGAAGGGATGCATTCGATTCGCCTAACCGGATGCTGGGTAGCGTTGGATCATCGGTCGATAACAGGGCGGGTTTGTCTGGAAATGACAGGTTCGCCGTGATCATGACGCCCCGCACGTAAAACTCATTTAGCCCTCTTTTGAGTTTGACAGGAATGTGCAGATATCCCATGCTATAGGCATCGCCCATGTGAAGCTCGCCGTTTACGTAGACGTTGCTGTTGCCTTTTATAGTCAGCAACGCGATCTGGTCACGCGTTGATGGGTATGTGAGGTAGGTATAGCCCCCGCCCCCACCAATACCACCCCGCAAACTACCGGCCACTACGCCAGGGCCTGCGGGGGCCCCGCCATTGCCCCTGAATCCGCCCCGAAGCCGGAGCCGATTCAGGCTATCAGCCGTTACCGCCATCCATTTAATACCGCCCCCCTGCTCATCAGTACCGAAAACGGCTCCTTCTGTGGGTTGTTTGAGCGTCCCGCTGTACAGTTGGTAAGCCAGCGGATCGGTATAAATGGCTTCCCGTCCGTAGCGGCTGCCGGTTAAGGCAACCAATCCTTTTGTAAAAGCATATGGTTTCGAATCAGCGGCCTTTGGGGTGGTCTGCGCCCCGGCGTACCCCATCGGAATCAATGCGATGGCCAGGCAGGTAATTGATTTCAGCATGTTTGAGGTATAAGAGAAAAGTTAGTATTGAGGCAATAAGGTTTTTAACCACGGAGGCACGGAGAGCACAGAGTTAGACAAGGTTGCGTAAGTCCTATTCACTGAACCTCTGTGCTCTCCGTGCCTCCGTGCTTAAAAACATTTCCCCGCTTGGCATCTGACTATTAGTGCGTTAGCACCCCTAATTCAGCAATAGAAACGGTGGCGTCGTTACCCGCCGTGGTTTCGAGCGCGTCGAATTTCAGGTAACGCCCCGACTGCACCTGATCGAATCGGACCGACTGTATAACCGGGTTATTGTTAATGTTGCTGAAGGTGCCCTGGCTGACAGGAGCCGACCAGGTTTTACCGTCCTGACTCACCGATGCCACATACCGATAGACGATTCCCTCCTTTTTACCGTCCTGCCGAGGCAGGTAAGTGAACCCACGCAGGGGCAGCGTCTCGCCCAAATCCAGAATGACCGAGGCTGGCTCGTTACCGGTCTTGCGCTGTTGCCAGAATGTATTGACATTTCCATCGATCAGCCGGTCGGCACTCTTACTGGCTGTCGAACCACCCGCTGACACAACCGTCCATTTGGCAGCACTAATATCGAATTCAGCCGAAACGGGGCTGCTGGCTTTTTTCATGTTGTCGATAAACGCCCGGGCTTTGACGGTTCCGCCCTGCATTAGGGCAAACGGCTCACCGAAGCGAAGACTACTGGCTGTCGGTTCCGACCCGTCGGTGGTATAGGTAATAATGGGGTCGGTGGTGCGGGGACAGGCAATGGTTACCAAGCCATCTTTACTCCGGCTGATTACGGGTGTAACAATGAGTTCGGGCGCGTTATACATCTCGATCAACCGAATGAGCGGACTGGCTTTTGCCTCTTCAAAGCTCACCCGGATTTTGCTGGTCGTTATGGTCTGAAACCGCAGAATACGTCGATTGCCAATGGTGGTTCCCTGCGCGATGGTCTGGTATTTTCCAGCCTGCCAGGCCGCTACCGAAAACTTTTTTACGCGCTGACCCAGGGCAATATATTCTTCGATAAGTAACCGGTTAAGCGTCGTGGGTTTGCCCAGATCAATAGCGAGCGTGGCTTGCTTTGCGCCGTCAGCGGCTGCCCAATACGTATCGCGGCTTTTGTCGAGAATGTTCGTAGCCGCGTAGGCCGGGGTTTTGCGAAAGACACTACTGGCCGTAATCGCCTTCCCGCCAGCCAGATTGACCGACGCCTTATCGGTATAGGCTTTCAACGCCATGAGCCGGGCCACGTCGTTTTCATGAACCAGCCCCCGCCGATCGACGGGCAGGTTGAGCAGCCAGTTGCCATTCCGACCAATGGAACTGTAATAAATGTCGACGAGGTGTTCCAGCGATTTTACTTTGTTATCCTCACTGGCATGGTAATACCAGCCGGGCCGAATCGAGCAATTGACTTCGGTAGGCACCCAGTGTGTGCCATCTTCGTGGCCCAAGGTTAACTCCCAGTAGTTCGGATAGGCCGGATACACCTTATCGCGGTTAAGCGTACTCCAGTTGGTTTCTCCCGCGTACCCATCTTCATTACCCACCCATCGAATATCGGGACCGGCATCGCTA
Organism: Spirosoma radiotolerans; assembly: GCF_000974425.1. Classification (NCBI taxonomy): domain Bacteria; kingdom Pseudomonadati; phylum Bacteroidota; class Cytophagia; order Cytophagales; family Cytophagaceae; genus Spirosoma; species Spirosoma radiotolerans. The sequence continues at coordinate 1,089,324 of NZ_CP010429.1, read as the reverse complement.
AAAATAACAGCGTTGGGCTGGTACTGGCGTACCGTCGCGATGAAGCCCGGCCAGTCGTACACCTGTTTTTTACCATTAGGTCCTTCACCGTTGGCACCGTCGAACCATACTTCATACACGTCGCCGTACTGCGTCAGGACTTCTTTGAGCGTATTTTTAAAGATGTCATTGTATTCGGGTGTACCGTAGGCGGGGTGGTTCCGATCCCAGGGCGACAAATAAATCCCGAATTTTAGTCCGTACTCTTTGCAGGCTGCCGACAGGTCTTTCAGGACGTCGCCTTTTCCATCGCGCCACGTACTGTTTTTGACCGAGTGTTCGGTAAATTTCGACGGCCACAGGCAGAAACCGTCGTGGTGTTTAGCCGTAATAATAATTCCTTCCATGCCCGCATCTTTGGCTACTTTCGCCCACTGCCGACAATCGAGCTGGCTGGGGTTGAACATATTCGCGGTTTCGGTGCCGTGTCCCCACTCTTCATTGGTGAACGTGTTCATGTTGAAGTGGACGAAGGCGTAGTACTTCATTTTATGCCACTGCAACTGCCGGGGCGATGGAACAGCACCAAAGGGCGCCGGCGTTTGGGCAACAGCCAGCCACGACAAGTTAATAAGGACGATGAAAAGAGTAAAAAAACGCATAGACGCTATAAGAGAAGCATTCAGAACTTTTGCAGCAAGGCGTGGTCAAAAAGACCTATTTTTACGGGAGCAAGTAAAAAACAAAGATACCGTTATTTTAAATTTTATATAAAATATACTGTGGTTTAGAAAAAAATTTATTAACTATATTGTTAAATAGCCAGACAGAGCCATATCCTTTGGTAGCTTTTTTGACTAAATCTTGGCCGACACCGGGTTGAAACCCGGTGCAATGCCCTGGTTAAATCATCTGCACTGGGTTTACCGGACAGCACTCATCCAATGCCTTCTTATACAATCGGTTTGCTTCTTCTCATTTCCCTCTGGATAGTATCTTTTTCTGTTCCCGACCGACCGGATATCGTTGATGGTAACCCATCAGGTAATGAAGGGGCAACGATACTTGATTCAACTGCCACTGGCAAACAATTGGCTTTGCGCCATTGCGGGAGTTGTCATTTGTTTCCTGCACCGGAACTCCTGGACAAAACGACCTGGGTTACAGGCGTTCTGCCGAACATGGCCAGGCGGCTTGGCCTCAAACTCCCCGAACAGGACACCCTGAAACCGCTCTCACCCGAAGAAGAAAAAGCGATTCGGAAACTGACGATTTACCCCAAAACGGCTGCGTTATCCCTAAGTGACTGGAACAAAATTGTTCACTATTACGAACAGACAGCACCCGCCGAGCCATTGCCGCAAAAACCACATTTGACCGTTACCAATGCGCTTCCTTTATTCAGGCCAAAGGAACTGGTTCTCAGCGATAAACCGGTACCGCAAACCACCCTATTGAAGTACGACAATACTACCGCTCAGCTTTACGTAGGTGATGCCCAGAATGCCCTGTATGTGCTCAATTCACAACTCCAACTGGCCGATACATGGTGGATCGATACCCCACCAACGGATATAGACTTTCCGAAAAATGCAGCACCACGGCTCCTCACCATCGGCATCTTCAGTCCGTCCGATCAGCAGTTGGGCAGGCTGATGACGCTGGAAAGATCGGCAAAGCCCGCTTCCAGCCCGATAAATATTCAGAATTTGCCCCGTCCCGTGCAGTTTGCTTCCGGCGACCTCAATGCCGATGGTAAAGACGATGTTGTTATTTGCGGATTCGGGAATAACGCCGGAAAGCTATTCTGGTACGATGGGTTCGAGCCAACGAAGGAACACGTATTAAAGGCATTTCCTGGTGCCCGAAAAGTAGAGATTGCCGATTTCAATCAGGATAAAAAGCCCGATATCCTGGTGCTGATGGCGCAGGCACGGGAAGAAGTATCCATTTTCTACAACCAGGGAAACGGGCGCTTTAAAGAAAAAACCGTTTTACGTTTCCCACCCGTGTTTGGGTCCAGCTATTTTGAGCTCGTCGATTTCAACAAAGATGGGTTTCAGGATATTCTGCTGGCCAACGGCGACAACTGGGATTACTCAGCCGTCAACAAGAATTACCACGGCGTACACATCTATCTCAACGACAAAAAAGACAACTTCCGCGAAGCCTGGTTTTACCCCATCTACGGTGCCAGCAAAGCCATCGCCCGCGACTTCGACCAGGACGGTGACGTGGATATTGCAGTCACCTCGTTCTACACCAATTTGGCCCAGCCGGAGCAAGGATTTCTTTACCTGGTCAACGAAGGCCAGTTGACTTTCAAACCGTTTAGCACTCCGGAAGCCGCCAATGGAAAATGGTTAACTATGGAAGCCGCCGACATCGATCAGGATGGCGATCTGGATATTGTGCTGGGCTCCTATTTCCACACGGTTGGCGAAATGACCCAGTTGCTTTTTAAAGGCATCACCTCCTTTCCACAACTGCTGGTACTGGAAAATCAGGGAAAATAGAACCTGGCCTGGCAACAAAAATGGGCAAGCCAAGCGGTTTGCCCATTCTAATTTAACACTTATTGTCTTATTGGTACCGGGAGTTTTTACTTCACATCCCAGAATATCTTGGTCGTCAGGTTATCAGTTGCTTTTACTGACGCGTAGTTGGCTGCATTATACGTAATCTCATTCCCCGGAATCGTCCACCGAACGGGCGGTAAGGTCTGGTTGTTCGCGTTGTCGGCCTGGAAGTTCAATACCGGGTAGTCCAGCCGGCGAATGTCGGCCCAGTTTTCGTACGGTTGAACCAGGTTATAATGCAGCCATTTCTGAGTAGCAATCAGCTTCAGTTTGTCGGTGGCGCTGGTCGCGCTGCTCCAGTTCACACCCGGACCAGCGATGTAAGCCGAAATAGACGTGGCCGTTGCTGGCGTAGGAATGGCAGATCCTGTAATACCGGTGGCGTTGGTCAGTGCTAGAATTCCATTGTAGAATTGTACCGACTGCGTGATGGCTGTTTCGTAGGCTGTTTTTGCTGACGCATCATTGGCTGTTCTCAGGTAATACTCCGCTTTAATTAAATTCATTTGCGGGGCATTGATCAGGATACCGGGAAAGAACTGGTTACGACTCAATGTATACCGGTTGTAGATTGCAACCTGACCGGCATTTACGAGAGCGGTTTGAGCGGCCTGGGTACCCAACGGATCAATGCCAATATACTTCCCGGCGGCATTGGCACCTGGCTCAAAGAGTATCGGCAAACGGGGGTCGTTGTTGGCGTTCATGTTATCGATGATCGCCTTCCCGGCCGTATTCCCGTACCAGCCATCGCCCTCGATACCATCGCGGAACCCTTTCGAATTGATGTCCGTGTTGATATCGTAGACATTGATCTGAATATTCTGCGCGTTCGTTTCGACAATTGGATAGGTGGTTGCATTACCCAGAATCTCAGCCATTTCCGTATTCGACCGGGTTTTGAAGCTGGCCACGTCCGATACGCGGTTCAGCAACCGCAGGCGAATCGAGTTCGTATAGCGCTTCCAGGCCGTAACATCACCTTTGTTCACAAAATCCTGGGTTTGAAACGATTTCTGGTAGCCGGCGTTCAACGTAATCCCGTTCAGTTCGGTCGCAATCCGTTTCAGATCGTCCAGCAGGAAGGTATAAATGCCTTCGGCCGTATCGAACTTTGCACTGGATGCGGTGTATTCGCCCCCATTCGTACTCAGCAAACCGGCCGTGCTGAAGGGAATAGAGCCGTGCAGATCGACCATTTTCGCGGTATAATCATACACATAAACGGCGGCTGTCAGCATGAAAATCTTCAGGTTAGCCTGTTGTTCAGCCGTCTTCGACGCATATACTTTCTGCAGTTCGCGGTACTGCGCCAGCATATTGTAATAGTTGTACCAGACGTCCTCGATCCCTGACGAACCCGGAACGTACTGTCCCGACTCGTTAACCCAGCCCGTTGCCTGCGTGTAGTGATTGATGGATGTACGCAGGGAAACGAAATAATACCGGTAGCCTGGAAGTACATAATCTTTATTGGCATAGAGTACGCCGGTATATTGCTTCTCTACGGTTGTCTCCGCAATCTTGGCCGGATTGGGGTATGCGTCGGTAAAATCAGACTCTTTACAGGACACGTTTGCCAGCAAAAGCCCTCCCAAAAACAAAATAGATATTTTTTTCATCTTCATGATTGACATAAGGTTAGAAGCTGGCGCGCAACATGACACCCATGGTGCGGAACGATGGGTTATTACCAGCATTGTTGATGTTATCCGACCATTTCGTACCTACGTTGGTTTGCTCAGCATCCAGATCTTTGATGGTTCTGTATATGAAGAACAGGTTGCGACCAAATACTGACAGGGTCAGATTCTGGGTACCAATTTTACGGGTGATGCTGGCCGGAATCCGATAGCCTAACGAAATCTCTCTCATTTTGACGTAGGTATTTTCCTTCACATACAGCTCATAACGGGCGTTGCCATACTGTGGACCACCCCAGTTGTAGGTGCTGTTGTAATAAACAGCCTGCGAGATAACATTGGTATTAGCCTCGCCCGTTGGCAGTACGCCGTTCATCAACATACCATCGTGGTATACCGTTTGACCAGCCGGACCAGCCGATGCCGATGTCTGAACCCCTTTACCGTTTGCATCTATGTAATAGCTAAGGCCACCGTGCTCGGCATCCATAGCGGTCAGGCTTTCTTCGGTCAGACCACGCGATGTCATCCAGTTGATGCCTGTTGGCATGATCGAACCGCCGTAGCGGAAGTCAACCACCACGTCCAGGTTGAAGCCTTTATAGCCGAAGCTATTCAGCAAACCACCCGTTAGCTTCGGCATGGCGTTTCCGGCTTTTATCCAGTTAACACCATCCAGTTGATAGAGGCCATTCGGGCCAACCACATTGCGTCCGCTGGCATCTTTCAGGATACCGTGTACATAGATATCGCCCATTGGCTGACCAACTACCGAGCGTAGCTGAGCTGCGTTTCCGTCATAATCAGCGTGTAATAACTCGGTTGAGTTGTTGGCCAGTTTTTCAACTTTGTTGCTGTTTTTCGCCAGGTTCAAGGTCAAATCCCAGTTCAGGCCGTTGACATCACTGCTTCTCAATGGCGACACGTTCAGGGCCAGTTCCAGACCCTGGTTTCTCAAGGTACCGATGTTGGCCAGAATCGTTTTAGCCCCTGAGGTAGCGGCAATCGTCAGCGGTAAAATTTGGTCGACAATCTGTGCGTTGTAATACGACAGGTCAATGCCCAGTCTTCTTTTGAACAGTCTGGCTTCGAAACCAAATTCGAATTCATGTTTCTGCTCCGGCCGTATTTTGTCGTTACCGTAGTCGCTGCTGATATTCGTATACAGCACCGAGCTCCCACCACTCTGCTGCACACTCAGGCTTCCCTGATTGTAGGCATTGTTGGCGCTATAGATGCCTGGATAGTTACCCACGATACCCCACGAACCTCTTAGTTTGGCATAGTCGATAACCGTCGGTAACCGGAATATGTCGCTCAAAACAAGGCTCGTATTGACCGAGGGATATACAAAGGCATTGTTTCCTTTGGCAAGCGTCGATGTACGGTCTCTGCGAATGGTACCTTCGATGAAGAAGAAATTCTTATAATCGAAGTTTACCGTCCCCAGGAAAGCATCCCGAACGTAGCGATCGCGGTAGTTGTAGGCTGTATTGTAGCCTGGCGTGTTGGCTGAAGCCGACATGTCGAAGAAATTTTCGGTACTCAAGCCACCGTTTGTTTCCCGTTGCATCAGCGTGTTCAGCAGTTTATTCGCCGTGTAGCCACCTCTAGCCGAAACCGTAATGTCATCATTCACTTTTTTGGTATAGTTCAGCAAAATGTCTGTGTACACGTTGGTATACAAGTTATTGCGCATGGCGAAGGAGCCAGAGTAGCCAAATGCCAATGGAGTCGAGCTCCGTTGCTTGTCTTCCATACGTTCCGAGGTAAAGTCCGTACCAACCCGGCCGCGCAGCGACAGTTCATCGGTGATCTGCCAGTTCTGGGTGATGCTGGCAATGATCCGGTTGCTGTACTCATCGTAGGTATTGGCACGGGTACTCCATACATAATCGCCAATATCCGTTTTGAATCCATTCCGGATAATGTTTTCGTTTGGTGTGAGGCTCTGGTTCGTTCCCGTTACATACTTGTATCCCTGGCTCGTCTGGTACTTGTTGAAATACCAGTCGGCCGACTCGAACCGGTTCATCATCCCCGAAAAGTTGTTAATCATACGATCAACTTTAAACGGGCGATTGTGCGTGTACTGGTTGACGTAGTTGATCATCAGATCTGTTTTCAGCTTTTTGTTCTCATTAAAGCTGGCGTTCAGGTTCATGATGTTCTTTTCGTTTTTGGCCCCGTAGCTGATCATACCGTTATCCTGGCGGGTATACGAAAAACGCAGGGTCGAGTTTTCCGACGATTTGGACACGGCCAGGTTAATGTTGGCACTGTGTGCATTTTGGAACAGATCGGCATAGCTATTCCCTGATGGCACGTAGGGCCGAACAACGCCATCGAAAGCCATTACAGGCTGCCCATCGAATTTGGGACCAAAATTGACCGTAGCCCCAAGCAATCCGCGGGTGTCGCCTTTGCCGTCGCCATCCGTATCGTAATAAATAAATCCGTTGGCATCCTGACCACCGTTGTTGTAGTTCAGCATATACCCAGGCCCTCTGACATTCTGGTAACGCGGCAGGTACGCAATTTTATCGACACTATAGCTGGCGCTGAAATCCACGCCAAGGCCTTTTTTCCCTTTACCCGTTTTGGTCGTAACCAGGACCACCCCGTTAACGGCTTCTGAGCCATAAAGTGCAGCCGCCGAAGCGCCTTTCAGGATCGAGATGTTCTCGATGTCGGCGGGGTTCAGATCGAGCAGACCGTTACCCCGTATACGTTGATCACCCCAGTAATCGTTATTGCGTACCTCACCGTTCCGAATGGGGATACCATCCATCACGATCAGCGGTTGCGTATTACCGGTAATAGAGGCCAGACCGCGCACGCTGATGCTTACCGCGCTGGTAGCACCACCCGGCGTAGCATTGATGGTTACACCCGGCGCTTTACCGTAGAGGGCGGTAGCGAAGTTTGGCGATGCCGTTTTAACAAGCGCTTCATTGTTGACAACCGCTGTAGCGTAACCAAGGGCACGCTCTTCTTTTTTGATACCAAACGCCGTTACAACGACTTCATTGATGTTGGAAGCATCCTCTTCCAGCGTTACATCAACGGTCGATCGGCTATCGATAGCTACTTCTTTTGATTTGTAGCCAATAAAGGAGAATACGAGCGTTCTGTTCTTGGCGGTCGTAATCGTATACTTACCATCAGCATCGGTTATTGTACCTAATGTGCTTCCTTTCACTACGATAGAAACACCGGGTAAAGGCTGGCCGTCATTGCCACCTGTGACCTTACCCGAAATGGACTGAGCCAATACGGGTGTGCTTATCACCAACAACAGGATAACAAGCCTGAGTAAATCTTTTGCCATAGATAAATTCGTTAAACTAATATAATAGGGAACTTTAATACAATATTAATAAATTCTTCGAACTAAATCGAACAAAATAAAAATTTTTAAAAACATAGCACGCTATATTTAATTACATTTATTAATAAGTATTTTTACTTGATAAAATTAGCTTAAGCGATGGTACATGCCCGCCTGGCAGAAGAGTGTAGGGCAATTCGCCAGTTGTGGCGCCTTGACCCGCCATCGCTGGCACCGGCTTCGAAATCGACGGTGGGAAGGCTGTTCTTTTAAGAGGTTAGATACTTCTTGGGTTTCATGCCGATATGCTGGGCGAAAACTCTTGAAAAATGACTGAGGTTTGTAAATCCCAATTGGTAACCAACCTCTGAGACCGTCAATCGTTTTTCTTTCAGTAACCTGGCGGCTTCCTGCATTCGTGAAGTTTGGTAATAGTCAAAAACACCTTTGCCAAAGGTCTGTTTAAACAGCTTGCGCAGCTTGGGTTCGCTCATACCAGCGTCTCTGGCCAGGGCAGCAATATGGGGAGGTTCGTGTAAGTGCGCTTGCAAACGTAACTTAATGGCATAAATAGCTTTAATATCGTCGATGTGCATACTGCTCGTTGGCAGAGCCTCCCGTTGAACCAGCAAGGCAAAAATATAGCACAGCAACTCTTCACATTTCAGTTTATAGTAATGATTTTCCAGACTTTCAGGGACAGTCTGGTGCAAAAAATCGCTGGCAACTTTAATTATTTCGGGTGAAATGCTCGTTTCAAACACAAAGCCATCCCTGGCTTCCAGAATACTTTCTACCACCGGGTGCTGTATGTTGCCAAAAAGCTGACGCAGATATGGTCTTGTTGCCGCAATCGTTACACTGCCGAAAAATGTATTTGACGGCATTTCCAATATGGACGAAACAGCCTGCATACAGATAAACACATAGGCTCGCTCTGGCGATAGCTGCTTTTCGGATGGTACAGGTGAGGGAAAGATGCCGCTTAGCAGAAAAATAACGTCCTCCTGCCCTTCAGCCATCACATTTGTCCGCTCGACAAAGACATCCTCGTTGAGATGGTAATTCCGAATCATCATCCGCAGATCGTTTCCCCAGGAAAAGCCTGTAAGGTATCCCGCTCCCTTGCTTTCGGGAATATAGATATAACGACCGCGTACGACGGCGCCAATGGCGTGGGCAAATTTTACCATAATGCCCGACCCCTCATCCGTAACCGATATTTTCATTTACGACTATTTTAATAGTATTTACGGCTATTTCGTGCTTAAAAGTAGCCATAATTTTGCGCTGTACAGAAAAAAGTGTAACCATCAACTACAAACATGTTAGTAAAAAACAAACAAGTGGCCATCATAGGCGGTGGCCCAGGCGGATTGACACTGGCCAGGCTTTTACAGCGCAAAGGTGTACATGTCAACGTATATGAACGAGATGTCAACAGAGATGTAAGGGCGCAGGGCGCAACACTTGATCTGCATTTTGAATCCGGATTGAAGGCACTTGAGAAAGCAGGTCTGATGGATGCCTTCAAAGCGAATTACAGACCGGACGCTGACCAACTCCGTATTGTTGATGAAAAAGCAAAAATTTTCTATGACGAACACACCGAAGAGGCTACGGGCGATTTTGGCGATGAATGGTTCAGGCCCGAAATTGACCGGGGACCATTAAGAAACCTATTATTGGATTCGTTACAGCCCGGCACCGTTGTCTGGGACAGTCATGTGGCCTCGGTTGAACGCATCGACGATGCCTTTCAACTAAATTTTCAAAATGGCAACACGGTTATTGCCGATGTTGTCATTGGGGCAGATGGGGCTAATTCTAAAATTCGGCCATTCGTTACGCCAATCAACCCGTTTTATGCAGGCGTTACCATTTTAGAAAGAAATATTGACGATGCTCAAACGAATGCTCCCCAAATTTATGACTTATTACAGGGTGGCAAAATCATGGCCTTTGGCGATTCAAAAACAATAATGGTAAGTGCCAAAGGCAATGGTAGTCTGGACTTTTATATTGGCTGGAAAGCAGATGTCCATTGGTGGGTGAACAGCGGTATTGATTTTAAGGACGGCAAACAGGTCTTGGAATGGTTTAAAAAAGAATACGCCGAATGGGACAACATCTGGCTCGAACTGTTCGAATACGAAAAAAACTTTTTTACGCCAAGACCACTCTACTGCATGCCATTGGACCAATCCTGGCAAGCACAGCCAAACATCACATTGATTGGCGATGCTGCCCATCTAATGCCACCGTATGCAGGCGAAGGCGTAAATATGGCCATGCTTGACGCCTTGGAATTAAGTGAATGTTTAACCAGCGAAACGTTTGCTGATTTAAAATCGGCCATTGCGCATTATGAAAAACAGATGTTTGCCAGATTTGCCGAAGTAGGTAAGGAAACATTGGACAACACCGACTGGATGCACTCCCCAGACGGATTAAAGAAAATACTAAACATGTTTAACCCGAATTAGAGCAGTGGAAAAGTAAATACCAGCCAATAGGCATAAAAAGCCACCTGGCTTTTCAGCGCACCAAGTGCTTTGTAGAGCAGGTTAGCTACCGACTGCCGGTTGATGTCCATTAGCTCAGCAATCTGGTCGTTTTCGAGCCCGTTGTAAAATTTAAGAAAAACGACCTCCTGCTGGCGTTTGGGCAGGGTATTGATGGCCTGACGGACTTTGAGTTGACTTTCTGAGTCGGCCTCTCCCTGCTCAATCTGCGTTTCAATGGTCTGCCAGTCCGACAGTTCGCTCACTTCCGGGCTGTTCAACGATGATTGGAAAGGCTTACTCCGTCGAAATTCCTGAAGAAGCTGATTACGGAGCGATTTGAACAAGTAAATAGATACGTACTGAATCGTAATCGTGGCCCGTCTCTCCCAGATACGAATAAATATCTCCTGAATTGAATCTTTTATAAAATCACGATCTTCGGTAAAGTTTGTGGCGTAGGCAAACAAAGCCCTGTACTGTTTCTCAGCCAGTTGGCAAAAAGCGACTTTATCGCCGGTTTTTGCTCGTTGCCAGAGCTCCAGTAAGTATTCGTTCTCTTCGATTGTGCGGTGCCGCTGATCCAAAATACCTGTTTTAAGTAAGGAAAAATAACAGTTAAATTCAGAAAAACATAAGAAGGTGTGTACAACTAACCAGGCGACCCAAAACATAGACAAGAATCCAGTTCGGGCAATCCAGCTATTCACTTCACGAGCGCAAACACCCGTATCGCCTTTCCAGTAGCTCCGACGAGTAATTCGGTACGTCCGGCTACGGTTACCGGGGCAAGATCACGAATGTCGCCATCCCACAGCAGGCCCGCCTGTTCCATTGGCACGTAGGCGAACCCTCCCTTCCCCCGATTCAAAAATAACTGGCCCCGATTGGCGTCATCTTTGCCCAACCGAACACGGTTGTATTCGCGATTGCCACCCACAATCAGGTCTGGTAAGCCATCGTGATTGACATCAACAGCAGCCAGGGCATAAGCCGGAGCTACCTGCGCTTCAATCGGTAATGGCTGCATCGTAAAGCTGGGACTTGTGCCTCCGCTGTTGCGAAACAATACGGTTTGCAACGTGGCCGCGTCAAGTTTTTGGGCTCGCTTTAATTCATCGGGCTCAAATAGATCGGTGATGGTTGCCTTCGAATAACTCATGTAATCCGTGAATTTTTTCCGCAGACTCACAACCTGGTCGAGCATTTCATCGCGGGCGTTGAACGGATGTGGCTGCCTGTCCGCGCTGTTGTTCCGATCGTAACCCACCAGGACCGGCAACACGGAACCAGCTACGTTTTTGATGCCATATAGGGTCAATGGCCTGTCTGTTGTAGCCTGAAGCTGGCTATTCAGCCCGGCATTTGCCGCAACAATATCTGGCTTACCATCCTGATCGAAATCCTGTACTAACAGCCGATTCCAACAGCCGGTTGTGGCGGGCAGTACCTGGTCGAGTACCTTGGCTTTTCCGTTCGGAAACGAAACAACCTGAACGGGACCAAAGTCTGTAGCCACAATCAATTCCGGGCGTCCATCACCCGTAAGGTCGGCAAAGGCGGCATCTGTAACCATACCGAGTTGCGTTAAGGCTCGTTGCTGACTTGTTACATCCAAAAAATGACCTTTCCCATCATTCAGCAAAAGGTGACTGAGGGGCATTTCGGGGTAACGGCCTGGCACGACCCGCGCTCCAATGAACAGGTCGCGGTCACCGTCTCCATCGACATCCGCCGAGCGAACACAGGACGCACTCGCCCGAATAGTAGGGAAAGTAGTTTCTTTGGTCAGGTGTCCTTTCCCATCATTAACGTACAGGCGAACCTGCAGGCGAGGGTCATCGATGGGTAGCTCGTATCCGGCGCTGGCCACAACCAGATCCAGGTCTTTATCGCCATCTACATCGAGCCAGTCCGCTCCGGCATCTTCGTAGGCTCGATCGGCCAGGAGAGCCGGTTGGGGCATGGGCGTAAATCCGTTGGCTCCAGCCAGAAACACCTGGCCACCCTGTCCTCGCCCACCACCCGTAAATACATCGTCGCGGCCGTCACCATTTGCATCCCCAATGGCAAAATAGGGTCCCGTTGGCGAAAGCATATAAGGTAATAACGGCTGAATTTTAAAGTCGTTGACCGCCTGTTGCTGGTGCGTCCAGGCCATTCCACCGGTAGCCTGCCAGAAAGTTTTTGGTGGAGTAACCGGTTGATTATCGGCCGTTGGGGCGTAGGCAACGGTAAGCTGGCCGTTCTGCACCTTGTTCAGACCCGCGGAACTGACAAACTGCGTTTTCCCATCGGCCCACCGAATTCGCATCGAGTCGACCGTAGAAGCCTTACCAAGCCCAAACAACAACGGCCCGTACATAGCCGACTGAAAACCCCGAACCGGCATAAACTCCTGCACCTGCATATGGCCACCCGCCCAGACGGTTACCCGTGCGCCCATGAGTTGCCCCAGGTTAGGGCTTTTTAGCTGAAGGCTCAGGTGGTGATTCGGACCTTTCATATCGGCATGGTTTTCGTAAATACTTGCTTCGGCATTTACGTTGTTGATCACTAAATCCAGATCGCCGTCATTGTCCAGATCAGCATATACGGCTCCATTCGACTGATTTTTCTCCTCGAATCCCCAAGTACTGGTTTCGTTGGCGAAGGTCAACTGCCCCCCTGGATCGCCGGACCGGTTCCGAAAGATGAAGTTAGGCTCGTTGATGCTGGGCATTTTGGCGATCACGGCCAGTGGGTCCGACGTGGCAGCGGGCTTACCGGTCTGTCGGGCCTTCAATTGCTCATCCATCGTAAACTTCAAAAACTCCATGTTGGTGTAATCGCGGGCGTAGCCATTGCTCACAAACAGGTCTTTCCAACCGTCGTTATCGAAATCGGCAAACAGCCCGGCCCAGCTCCAGTCGGTATTGGAAATACCCGCCAGCTGGCCTATCTCACTGAACACAGGAAGGGCAGCGCCCGAATCACCGAATTTGTTTTCACCTACATTCAACTGGAGCATATTGCGCATTGTCTGGTGATGGAAACCCGAGCGCAGCAATTGCGCGTACTTGTCGTAATTATCGTCGCCCGACGTCAGTTTGATGCGTTCATTCCGCTCGGGGAGCATATCCAGCGTGAGCAAATCGATACGCCCATCGTTGTTCACATCAGCCGCATCAGAACCCATCGAGTAGAGGGACGTATGCCCCATCGACTCCCGAACCACTTCCTTGAATGCCGGAACGCCGGATCGGCCGTTTTGCTGATTGATGTAGAGATAATCGTTTTCATTGTAGTCGTTCGAGACGTAGAAATCGAGCCAGCCATCGTTGTTAAAATCGCTGACGGCTACGGCTAGCCCAAAACTCAACACATTGGCTGTTAAGCCAGCCGCAACCGAAACATCCACGAATTTACCATTCTGGTTCTGGTACAGCTTGCTGGAATAATTGGTATTCGTCTGCTGTTTATAGTCGCTGATCATTCGACTAAAACCGGCATATTCCTGTACCGAATGGTTTAGTAAAAAACAATCCAGATCGCCATCCCGATCATAATCGAAGAAGGCGGCCTGGGTTGAATAGGCTGAATCATCGAGCCCATACTCGGCGGCTTTTTCGGTAAAAGTGGGATATCCATCCCGGAGATTCTTATTGTTGATGAACAGTAGATTTCGGCGCAGTCGGGCATCCGTAGCTGCCGATCGGCAAACGTAAATATCCAGCCAGCCGTCGGCATTGATGTCTACCACCGACACACCCGTATTCCAGCCCTCGGCTGCGCCAACTCCTGCTTTATCGGTAATGTCATCGAAAGTCAATTTGCCCGAGCCGGGTTCGGTCTTGTTCAGGTAGAGTTTGTTGGCGTTCAGGTTGCCCGTGAAGTACAAATCGACCAGGCCGTCGTTGTTAAAATCAGCAGCGGCCACGCCACCGCCATTGTAAAAATAGCCATACTTCAGCACGTTAAATTCTGGCGCTTCTTCCAGTGAATTTTTGAACGTGACATTGGTTTGGGAAGCTGGTAATTTCTCGAATAGCGTATCCTGATTGTCGCAGGAGGCAAAGAGCAGTACCAATAAACAGATCGAAAGCAACTTCATAGTCTAAAGATAAACCGCAAAGGGCGCAAAGGAAAACGCAAAGGACGCGGTGAAAATCTTTGCGTTCTTTGCGGTTTCCTTTGCGCCCTTTGCGGTTAAGAAAATTTAGTTTTTATCCCACCATAAGGGCGTCGTCACCTTGTCTGGACCGCCAATGAGCGATTCAGCTTTCTTAGCCTCTACTGCGTTGGTTTGCTGCTCAACCAGCAGAATCGGAATTCGACGCAGCACGCCACCAGCCGGAATATCGGGGTTGTCGGAGTTGGCAACCGGGTATAATTTTGGAAAGCGCGTCCGGCGGTATTCGGCCCAGCCTTCAAACCCATCGGGGAAAATAGCCAGCCATTTCTGCGTGCCAATCTGCTCCCGCTGAATAGCTTCCGTACTTCCCCAGGCAACCGGGATATTGCTTAATGGAGCCGATTTAAGGTAATCGTTCGGCGCCACCGGCGTTTTCGTGCTGGTTTGATAGGCACTGATAGCCGCAGCACTCGTAACTCCCCACTGGGTCAATGACATCGCGATGCCTTTATTGTAAAAGTCCTTCGCTGTTCCGCCCATAGCCCAGCCATTCAGCGCGCCTTCGGCCATCAGGAAATAAGCCTCGGCGGTCGCCATTACGTTCTGAGCCGTTCCCAGGCCGGTTGATGTCCAGCGCTGTCCAACGTGTGAGTTATAATCAGCGGTATTGACGGGGTCCGTTAACTGGGTTGTTGCCAGACCGTTGCGCAAGCCCTCATACGTATTGGTTTTCACCGCAGGCAGGAAGTACGTTGGCAGGCGTGGATCATCGTAGCCTTTCAGCACCGATTCCATAGCGGCACTCATCCGAAACTCGTTCCAGTCCGACATGATGGCCAACCCGTTGTTGTCACCGCCTTTGGTGCTACGTGCCACCAGCGCGTCGTCGTCGGGACTGGTGGTCAGTACGCCACCCGCGACGGCTGCCTCAGCTTCCGTTTTCGCACGGGCAGGATCCACTTTCGAAATCCGCAACGCCAGCCGGAGCCGGAGCGTGTTGGCGAATTTGATCCATTTATTTACGTCGCCTTTGTAAATGAGGTCATAATCACCATACGGTTTCTCAGACGTTTTGGCTTTCAGCACCGTTGTGGCAGCGGCCAACCGCTTGAAGAAATCATCGTAGATTTTGTCCTGTGCATCATACGCTACCGATGTTGCTGGCTCACCTGCTTTGAAGTAAGGAATCGGCCCCACGTAATCCGTCCAACGGTGGAACGAATATACCCACCAAACATTTGCCAGCGCATTTTCCGCCGACTTGGCGTCTGTGCTAGCCAGGATGGTTTTCAACTGGGGAACGACCTCCGTGTACTGTGCTGTCCAGGGACCACCCAGCCAATCCATCCGAATCACAAACCGATCGGAGGGGAAATACGTGGCGACGCAGGCAAAATACTGCGCATACTGATCGGAAAAGAGGTTTTGTCCAACCTGGTAATTACCACCAGGGAGTGTTGCGGCTGACTGCGCTTTCGAAAACAGGTACGGAATCTCGCCCGCGCCAATAATGGTTATCTTGGTTTGGTTGGTGTTGATCTCGTCGAAATTCTTGGTACAACCAACAGCCCAGAACAACGGAGCCGAAAGGCAGGCCGCCACAACTGTCTGCCGTAATATCGCTTTATAGGATGTCATAGTGACGATAGTTTCAGATTAAAAAGAAAGTTTCAGATTCAGACCCAGGCTCCGGTTCGACGGCAGCGTACCGTATTCAACACCCTGGAAGTTACCATTACTGATGTTGACATCGGGATCAAACCACATCTTCCGTTTGCCAAGGCCTGGAATGTCCAGAATAGAGCTACCCCGGTAAAACCAGAATAAGTTGCGGGCCACAAACGACAACCGGGCTGATTTGATGAAGAAATTGGAAGGCACCGGAATACCGTAGCCAATTGACACTTCCCGCAGGCGAACGTTGGTAGCATCATAGGCGAAGAACTCACCTGCGCCATAGCGTTTACCCGACACAGTTTGCCAGAATTGCTCAGCCGTAATGGCTGTCGAATTAGCTTTTCCGGCCCCAATTTTCGTCACACCATCTACGCCGGCTACACCAGCGGTAACACCCGGCAGTACCCAGCCACCATCACGCTTTTGGGCTGTCACTTCTGGAATTCCGCTGAACGCCAGGTTCATTTCGGTACCCGATACGGCAATACCACCTAGGCGGGCATCGATCAGGAAGCGGAGTGAAAAGCCTTTATACGTGAACGAGTTGGTAAAGCCCAGGAGCATTTTTGGGTTGAAATTACCAATGAGCTGTTGATCCGTTGTAATAACAGGCAAGCCGGTAGACGAAACAGAGGCTTCTGTAACGGTCGGGCTACTTGACTGAGAACCAATCAGATATTGACCTGTGGCAGGGTCTTTTGCCCAACGTAAAGACACGATATCACCGTATGAACCGCCCTCTGCCACAATTGGTGATGCCGACCGGCCAAAGCCCCCTGACAGAAACGACGTTTTAATATCAGGCGACAGGCTGAGGATTTTGTTTCGGTTCAGGCCCATGTTCAGCGTCAGGTCCCAGGTGAAACGATCGGTTTTGATGGCCGTTCCATTGATAACGACCTCAAGGCCCATGTTACGAATATTACCTGCGTTGATGTACTGGTCCTTGAACCCGGATGCCGGAGCCAAACCAAGTTTCAGCAACTGGTTGATCGAATTGGTTTTGTAGGCTGTAACCGTTGCCCCAAGCCGGTTGTTGAAGAATCGGGCATCAATCCCAATTTCCACACTTTTCGTAATCTCAGGTTTCAGATTACCGATAGCCTGCGTACCATCCCGGCTAATAAACCCAGACCCAGCCCCCTGCGAATAGGAATAGTTGGTCTGCAACAGATAGGCATCGGCCGCATTACCCACCTGGGCAAAGGAACCGTTTATTTTCAGGAACGACAGCGGACCGGAGAGTTTAAGCAGATCCGACAAAACAACCGAAGCGCCGACGGATGGATACTGGAACGAATACGGTTTTGGTAATGTAGACGACCAGTCGTTCCGTAAGCTGGCGTTCACGAAAATAGCATCCCGCCAGGCCAGCGATGCCTGCCCGAACAGGGACTGCGTCTGCACACGGGTCAAGTCATCGGTCAGGCTTTGATTTGTACCAAAGTTCAGGTTAAACTTATTAGGTACGTTCAGGCCGTCCGCGATGGCATTGGTAGACTGATAACGGATATTCTGAATAATAGCCCCCGCCTGATAATCGAGCGTAAAGTCAGGCCCGAGTTTATTTTTCCCTTCGATCAACAGGTCATACCAGCTTTGGGTGTTTACGATATTATTCCGGGAGAATTTACCACCCGCCTGATTGGCCCACAAAATTGTGCCCTGCGAATAGCTTTCTTCATTCTTATCGAAATACTTATCCAGGTTAGCCCGGCCCTGAATACTCAGAAAATCGGTCAGTTGGTACTTGGCCAGCACGAACCCGATGACCCGATCCCGATACTGGTTGATGGCCGTCTGATTGGTCATCCAGTATGGATTCTGGTAGATAGAATTCAGCGTGGATGGCCAGGCTGTTGGCGTTGGCTGATTAAAGGCATTAGGCGCTGCGTAGTTCTGGGCCGTGCTCAGGCTAATGTTACGGGGAATCTGGTACAGGTCGATGACCGGCGCGTTTTCTTCACCTGTCCGTGGTTTGTTTATCACGGCCTGATTAATGTACGTCACTTTGGCATCGGTCGACAGCTTCGAGCTGATCTGATTCGATAAGCGCAGGTTAATGGTATGGCGGGTCAGGTCATTGCCCGGCACGGTTCCCTGCAACGAATTATTGGTGTAGGACAGATACGTTTGTGACCGCTCCGATCCCCCTGTGATTCCGATGGAGTTGTTGAAACTAACCGCCGTGCGGAAGAAATCCCGAATATTATTAGGCTGTGCCGAATAGGTATCCGGCTGGCCCAGGTAGTTTGTGTAGGCCTGACCGGTCATGGCCGCACCCCAGCTGGCCCCAGCAGCCGGATCTAATTTGCCACCTACGCCCTGTCCGTACTGATTCTGTACGAATGGCAACGCAAACGGTTTATCGACCGACACACCGGAGTTCACATCGACCGTTACCTTACCCGCTTTACCGCGTTTTGTGGTGATCAGGATGACCCCGTTGGCAGCCTGACTACCATAAAGAGCGGCTGCCGACGCACCGCGCAGCACCGTCACGTTCTCAATGTCGTCGGGGTTAATGTTCGAAGCGCCATCCGAGTTGGCAACACTACCAAAGTCGCTGGTGGCCTGCCCAAACGTGCTGTTGTTGATCGGAACGCCGTCCACAACCATCAGGGCATTGTTGGTACCCTGAATGGAGCGGTTTCCGCGCAGTACGATCCGGGAACCCGTTCCGGGCCCACCCGAACCCTGGGTGATATACGCTCCCGCAATTTTGCCTTGCAGGGTGTTCAGCACGTTACCATCGCGAACTTCGTTGATCTGAGCGGGTTTGATCATCTGGGTAGCATAGCTCAGCGCTTTGGCTTCCCGTTTGATACCAAGGGCCGTTACGACTACTTCGCCCAACTGCCGATCATCAGCGGCCAGCGTCACCGTGAGTTGCGTCTGGCTCAACGACACCGGAACATCTTTCGCTGTGTAACCTACAGAAGAGACGGTCAGGGTAGTGGCTTCATTAGGCACCGATAATCTAAAGTCACCAGCGGCATCGGTTGTTGTACCACGTGTCGTTCCTTTGATGACTACGTTTGCGCCAGATATAGCCTGGCCCTGCTCATCACGCAGCGTACCCGTTATTTGCCGGGTCTGCGCCCAGAGTGGCCCGGTTGCTGCAAGTACTAACAAAAAACAGCAAAGTAAGTGTTTAAGCATAGTATAGCTGAGGTTAAAAAATGAACAATAGAATAAAAGAGAAAATATCTATTTAACGGCAAAATGCAAAATTTAAAACCAACATACACGCATTAATCAAAAAATTTATAAACTATCCTCCTTATTTAACCTTTCTTTAATGCCAATCTACAGTAGTCGCGCTACACAACTATTGCCGGTATGCAGATTGACATGCTGGCTACTAGTGCGGGCATTGCGCCTATCGGAGCCCCTGAAGAAACGCCGATGATTACGTTTCACAACGGTACGGAAATCAGCTACCCGGGAACGACGGTACGCTGTGCTGATGCGAGGTAATCTAAACCACTCAATGGCCACCCGCGACGCTTCAACTCACTAAATCGCACGACTCATTCAAAAAGTTTTGGGCGGCCGGGTCGTCATCCCCCACCTTCGTCCCATCCATCTGCCAGCCAGATCATACGGCTCTAGCCGATGGTCTTTCTTTTACGAATTCTTCACGATGACACACACACAACCAACTCATCCCGCCATTTTGGTAAAACCTCTCTTTTTACCCTTGTCTGCCAGAAGCAAACACATTATACTTAACCGCCTTCGGGTCTATTACCTTTGGCTTATCAGTCTGCTAGGATTAGCACTGCCTGGCTTCGCACAAATAAAGTGGACACAGCAGGACCAGAAACGCCAAAGCATAGATATATCTGATATAGCTTATGGGGCGGGCAGATACGTAGCGGTCGGAGAGAAGGGACTGATTCGGGTATCTACCGACGGGATTGCCTGGAAAACCCAGGCAGATGGTTCGCAATCACCACCAAATACTTGGCTAAGCCGGGTTATTTATGCAAAAAACCTGTTCGTCGCAGTGGGCCTTTCCGGACAGATAATCACTTCAGTAGATGGCCTGACCTGGGTAAAGCAAGTTTCGGGCACAGGTACAACCTTGCATGGGATTGCCTACGGTGGCGGCCTATTCATGGCCGTTGGGCCGTTAGGTACAGCCATCAGTTCGGCTGACGGCACACACTGGACAACCCTGACAACCGGCACCACAAGCCATTTCAATGATATTGTTTATGCAGGTAATCGCTTTGTGGCAGTTGGTGATGATGGAATGATCAGAACAACCCCTAATGGCATTATCTGGACCGAGCAACAATCAGGCACCGATAAAAGGTTGTATTCGATAGCGGCTAGCCCGACTGGAACCCTGGTAAGTATCGGTTTATTCAATATAATCCTGACCTCAGCCGATGGAATAACGTGGAAGAAACAAGAAAATGTCATTTATCCACAAGGGCAGTACATTTATTATAATGACATTTTTTATAACCCCATTAGCGGCAAATATGTGCTTAGTGTTGGCGGTCCCGACAATGATCAACTGACATCAATAGATGGTATAAACTGGACAGCCAGCTCGTCGGGGTCCGAACTCACTCTTCTCAGGGTCCACTACCTCAACGGTCAATTTATGGCTGCGGGAGCAGAAGGCCGTATCGGCTATTCCTCAACTGGACTAGCGTGGAAATGGCCCATCGTTGATAAAGAGTTTAATTTATATGGGGCGGCCTATGGAAACGGGCGCTACGTAGCCGTGGGCGAATATCCGTCCGAAGAAAATCGGTCGCTCCGCTCCAATCTGGCACTTACCTCATCGGATGGTCAGCATTATGGGGCTGGCGAAACGATACACCTGGTCGGTGGTGCCAAATGCTTTTACGACGTCGCTTTTGGGGCGGGTGTGTTTGTCGCCGTAGGCGAGGACGCCATCATTCAGACCTCAACGGATGGTAAAGTCTGGAACTACAGCAGCGTCAACTTTGGGCAAACCCTGCGGGGAGTTACCTACGGAGGAGGCTGGTTTATCGCTGTCGGCGAGAAGGGGCTTTTGTATAGATCCCTCGACGGCAAAACCTGGGGTCAGGGGACCATTGGACAGTCGTCCAGCTATAATAGCATTACTTACGCCAATGGTTTGTTTGTGGCGGTGGGTGAGTTTGGCGCCATTGCTACCTCACCGAACGGAGTTTTCTGGACAGTCCGCAACTCGGGTACCCAAAAGCAAATCAAGAGCGTTGCTTATGGGAATGGGGTGTGGATAGCCGTTGGGTACGACGGCCTTGTTTGCTGGTCATTGAATGGGGTAAGCTGGCTTACCTACACGGCTGATCCAACCGCCCGATTTAACCATATCGTGTATGCCAACGGGCAGTTCGTAGCGGTTTCACTTGATGGCAAGCTCTATACCTCACCCAATGGCTTTAGCTGGACCGCCCGACAGTCTACCGTTCCGGCCCACCTCTACGGCCTGACGCATGGCCCCGGCCAGTTCGTCGCCGTGGGTGTTGCCGGAACGGTTATTACGTCACCCGACGATCGGGATGTAGCCAGTGGCCGGGGCCGACAGGGCGTAGCCCAACCAGAGGTGAGTTTACAGGCAGTGAGCTACCCCAATCCGGTTGAGCATGATTTTACGGTTGCTATCGACGGGGCCAGCGGGCAGGACGTTCGGCTGCGGCTGGTCGATTTGCAGGGGCGCACCATCCTGGATCGTCAAATCAACGTGGGCGAATTCCAGCATCGGGAGCCAATGAGTTTAGACCAACAACAGCCAGGCACCTACCTGTTGCAGGTGAGTACGGCCGAACAGAGCAAGACGCTGAACGTGATAAAACGCTAATCCTGCGAGGTAGCGACGCGTAGTAGTCGCTACCGCAACCGTATTAATGGCAGACATCTTCCGGTTTATCAAACTGATCTCTTTGTTATTTATGAAACTACTGCACATCCTGCTTTCGCTGGTCGGTTTGGGAGTCCTGGTCTCCTGTAAAAAGTCGGGTTATGAAACCAAAAATGGATCTGTCTATTACAAAGACTACCGACTTCGCGAGGCAGACGTCGCTTCGTTTAATGCATTGAATGACGTGTTTGCCGCCGATAAAAACCGGGCGTATTATCGCGGCATTGCCCTTACTGGTTCGGATGGGGCTAGCTTCAGGGCGCTTAATGAGCAGTATGGTAAAGATAAGGCCTCCGTTTTTTACTGCGCTAATTACATTGATTTTAAGCTGTTCGAAACAAAACGAAGGGACGTAATCCATCCGATTTCTGCCGCCGACGCCAACTCATTCGAAGTGATCCAGGATGACTACGCGAAAGACAAGTTTCGATGCTATAATAAAGAGACAGGATTTGCCGTCAAGGACATTGCGTCTTTTCAGCCGCTCGATTACAACTTTGGGAAGGACAACCAAACAGCCTACTTCAATCTGACGCCCATTGCTGGTAGTTGCGGAAGGTCGTTCAGCGTTCTGAGCAGAAACTTTTCAAAGGATAACCAACACGTTTACTACGCGTCGACGCTTATGGATGGATCGGCCACGTCGACAATCCAACGGATCAACCTGGCGAAGCCGGATTCATTTACGATTGTCGGCCTGTATTATGCAACCGATCAGGGGAATGTCTATTACCAGAACAACCGCCTGCCATCCGCTGACCCCGCTTCATTCAGGCAATGGGACCAATCTGAAATCAACTATGCCACCGACAATACCCATATTTATTTCCAGGGTAACCTGATTGCCGAAGCGGACAAAGCGTCGTTTCGATTGCTGCCGGATTTCTACGCACAGGATGTTAAAACCGTTTTTTATAAACACAATTCCTTGTCCGACACCGACGTAACGTCGTTCACGGTTCTTGAGTACGGGTATGCAAAAGATACGAAACAAGTCTATTATAACGGGAAGGTGTTAAAAAAAGCAGACCCAGCTTCGTTTGCGCTCGTTGACAACGAGGCCGGCCGGGATGCGGCCGACAAACACCACTCATACAAAGAAGGAAAGCTGGTTAAGCCTGACTGAAGCCAGACGGCGAATTGGAAAATCACGTAGCGTATCGGACTGAACTTAGCAGACCGTATGGTTGGCATGGCTGGTGTATAATGACCACAAACAGCTCATTGAAAACGCATTAGGTTGTTTTTGTCATCCCGACGGTTCCGCCGGGATGACAAAATCTCGTTCAATACCTACCGTACTACTACCCCTTCTAAAATAATACTCCAGATCACCTGTGCAGGCATCGCCTGAGCCTGTGGTGCATAAATAGTGCGTTCTCTATACTCGAGGTTAGCAGCCGCCAGTCCAGACGGATCACAGCGCACCAAAAAGTCACCGTTAGCCTGTTGAAGGATGGTAAAGTAAAGGAATGTTCCGGGTTTGACTTCAACACGCTTTTCGCCAACAATGGAGAAGCCATAAGGGTCTGGAACGGATGGAGCGGTCGCGTTGTACCAATGTGATACCGAGTCGTTCATATGCTTATTCTGACGCGAACTATGCTATTTTTTTATTATGAGCTTATTACGCAATGTTTGTAGAAAGCGCTTTACTGCTTTAAGGAACCGCCGTCAGCTCCTGGACCAGAAGTAGCCCACAACAAAGCCGATAACGAAACCGACGGGACCCAGAAAAAAGATACTGGTCATGCTGGCCTCCATTTTCCGGTCATGGTTATTAGAAGACAAATAAAGGATAAGGAAGTAGCCGATTCCCGCTACGATCATGTAGCCGAGAATTGCCCCGAGTAACCCAACGCCAAAGTGTTTCATGAGTCAGCGAGTAAGTGATTTAGGTACGAAGACGGTCAGTGTGTTTGGATATAGTAGACTAACAGCAAGAGTAAAATCCCGATGACCAGGGCGCAGATTTTCGCCCATGAATACGGCAGCAGGTTCAGGACAATCAATACGACAAGGACAAAGACTCCCAGGCCAATCAGGGCCGTTTCCTGATCACGTCCACCGGCATCATTATACCGACTTCTGTTCATCAGCGCATAAACCATGCAGGCGCTCCATCCACTGGTCAGTGCCCAGCTAATCAGGCTAATTAGTTTCATCATGTGTCTAGAATTCAGAAGTAACGGGTTGGCTTGCGTGTAGCGAGCTTATTCCTCATTCAGGTTTAGGATTTCATTGATCAGCCAGTGGTTGTTACGCCGAACAAGCCGAAACTCATAGATACCAAGCAGTGAAAACTGTACCCTGGCACGGGGCCCGGCCACAGTCACCTTCTCTATCTTCAGCGATTTCAGCGAGTCAAGTTGTTGATCGACGTCCTGATTTAGCAACACCAGGTCGTAGTCGAATCCAGTGGGTGGCCCTTCAACTTCCGGATTAGCCTTAAATCCTTCGTTGCGTTGCCTGAAGAACAGCCGCCACTCGTTGAGGTAACTGTCTGTCAACAAGTTACTGGTTCTCAAATAAGCCAGATAGCGTTCTCCATTTTTGAGATTGACCGAATAAGGTTTACCCGGCTCCTGATCGACCAATTGAATCTGGCTGGCGGTTCCGATGTGCGCTTTATACCAACTCAAAAAGGCCAACACGGTCTGGGTAGCAGCCACAGAATCAGTAACTACAGTCAGTTCCGCTTTGGGCGGTTGCTCTACAACCGATCCGGTCCCGGAATGACATCCGAGGCCCGCACTAATCAGTAGTAACGAGGTAAAAAACAGGCTTATCCTCTGCATTGTATTGTTCAATACATCTGTTGTCAAACTCTTCATTCAGGAAGCCTAGCCGGGTTTCATTCTATCACCCGCGGTCGGTGGCATTCGCGGCCCTTAATGAGCAAATTGCCGGGCTCTTCACACGGCAAAGGGTAGGTCGTACTCTTTAGTAATTTCTTTAGAACTGCGGGTTTTAACGACGACTTTCGCTTTCAGGGGTGAACCAAGGACCAGGTAGTTTTTCACAAACTGATCGGCATGAACCATCCACGATTTATCTTCCAGCAAATACTCCGTTACGTCTGCTTTTGTGGCCTGATAAGCCCATCGCTCGGTGGCAAGCGGTTCGTAATTAATGATGTTACCCATGTAAAACACCTGAATGCCTGGTAGTGACTGGTTGCCCAGTTCCGTACAGTTTACGACCGTGATGGTCAGGGAAGAGCCATCTTCCAAATCCTTAACGGACCATTCGTCGATGATCGTTTTTTCGTTTGCCATATGGGTGAACGTATACTTGATTGGAGTTAGTTTTATTCGTTAATGAAACAGGGTCGCCATAGTACGCAGTTGAAAACAGGAAGGAGAAGCGTCCGTTTATAGCGTGCGACACTCTTAATTGAAAGTCCATTTGAGACTGCGAAGGTGGGGCAACCGGCTCTGTTCCTCAAAAATATTACAACCAGTCGTAGGCATTTAGCCGTTCAGTTGTACGTAGTTGACGATGAACCGTTTTATGAAAAATACAACCTCCCCGTGGGGCCAGAGTCTTAACTATGACCTCACGAATTCCAACAGCTATGGAATAAAAAACGGGCAGTTTATAAACGCTGATAACAGAAAGAACTTACCAGCCATCATAACGTACCCTTATATACGTAAAGCTTTTATCAGACAAAACCAGGCTGAACAGCCAGCGAAATTCATGACTGAACTGACTCTATAGAAATGGGCGGTGTCTTCTTTGCATGAAGTGAACAGATTATTCGAATACCAAAAGGCAAGGTCTTATCGGCGACATGGGCACCGAGGCAAACCCCATATTCCCACGGATCATATAACGTCTGGTAGCGGTCCAGATAAGACTCAAAGTGTGCACAGGTGACGCACGAATCGTCCGTTGTCTCCCTGTCCAGGTCTAGCGTGTAGGTAACGTCGGTCATGAATCAAGTGAGTAAGCCGTCTAGTGTAGCAAGCGCCGTAACCAGTCAGGAAACCGGGATTGTGCCTTCGTTGAATCAATTCGCTTCTGGTAGTGGACCCATTGCGAGGCAAAAATAATACTGAGCATGCCCAGGGCTGCCCCCATCGGTTTGTCTTCCTGCCACTGCCAGGTAATCATATCTACTCGAACACTAATGGCAAGGGCAAAAAGGGCACACAGGATTGTGGCTGTTCGGCATACATTTCGCTTTTCCATGATTATCGTTTTTGGTAAGGACGATACAAACGTACGGCGAAGCGATGTGCAGGGGTTAGCAGGCTCGTAACATTCTACAGCACGGCTGTAACAATTAACGATTTATTGGCCTTAAAGCTCAAAAAAACGCCATAATCGCAATTTTCTGTGACAAAAATTCGGGCAAATTCTACCAACTAAAAACAGAGCGGCCCAGCCTCCAGGGAAGCATTGCGCCCCACTCCAGTCAGGCCATCTGGTGCATAGGGCAACCGCTCGGATAGGCCGGGCGTGTAGGCACCCCGGCCGGTGCAGCCATCGGACAAGCCCCACCGGATAAACTTACATCAAGGCGGTCTCCTTCCTGAATAACATCCAGTAGCTGGCGGTTGATCTGTCCATTCAGACTACTGTCTTTGCCCGCTGCCTGCTTGACCGTTATGCAGTAATACTGCCCATTCGGGGCGTTGGAAATTGTAAACTGGCGGGACTGTAGCAAATTCAGCGTTGGCATAAATAAGCGAATGCTGAGGTATTGACCCGGACCAGGATCGGCTACGGGGCCACCATCGGCCGGGTACAAACGAAAGGAAGTAACCCCACTCGATTCGTTCTGTTTAGCGTTAACCAGAAAGGGGCGCCAGCCCGTCCAGCCGCCCGGTTTTGTTACCTGCGTAGCATACAACTTCGCTTCGATACGAATCATCAGGCTGGCTAACTGCCCATAGGCAGCTGTCCAGGCATCCAGCAGCGCCGGGCTGGCCGCTGCGCCGAGCACTTCGCCAATGGAGGCAATCAAATGACGGCCGATGAGATCGTAATGCTCCGGCCGAATGTCCAGGCTGGTATGCCTGCTGGCGATGCGGTTCAGGGCGGACAACAAGACCGACGGATCGTCAATGTTTTCCGCGTAGGCCAGCACAGTCATTGCCAGCGCTGTGGGCTGATGGCCATTTTGCTGATTGCCCATATTGAACGTGTTTTTTAATTCGGGATTATGCGCAAAAACACGCTGGTAGAAATGGGTGGTCAGCAACAGGCCGCTTTCTTTTAGAACGGGGATGGTTGCTTTGATAAGCTGTTTTTGGTCGGTAGTCATGGCAAGAGGTGACTGACTGGACGATACGCCAGTCAGTCATAAAGAGAGGAGAGATTAACGGAATAAAAAGAGGAAGGAACAACCAATGAGCTTACAACCCGCTCGGTCCGCGCTCGATATGCAAAAACAGGTTCACTTTTTCGGGTTCCTGACCCACGCGAACCGAGTAGTCTGCATTGACGGCTTCCTGGCCCAGACTTGCTAGATGAGCAGGGGTACGGTAGTTGAGCGGCCAGGCCACCAGGTCCATATACGATTGGGATGGATGATTGTCGGTGAAGTTGCCAATAATCAGTTCGCCACTCACTGTCAGGTATGACGCAAACCGACTAACCAGTTGAACAAACTGCCGGTCGTTGAAATAATCGAACAACCCAGCCGACCAGATGATATCGTACTGCTGATCGGGCATAAACCGGAAGACATTTTTCTGAATAAACCGAACGTCGGCGGCAGGCTGCGTAAATTTCTGTTTGGCATACGCAATGGCGTTACGGTCCAGATCAACGCAATCCGTACGGATTCGGTACGACGGATTTTCGGCGATAAACTCGGCTAATTCCGTGCAGGGGCCGCTGGCCAGATTCAGCATCCGAATCTCGGTCCGGTTATGGCGTTTCATGTACGCACTAACAACCTCTTTAAAATAGGTTTTACGGTTTCGAACGGCCCGGCAGGCGGCATGATTTTGCAGGAAGAGATCCCACTTTGTGTATTGCTGATCGGGGCTGATGTGCCAGGTATACATCCGCTCAATAATTTCATAGTCGCCAGCGTAGCCGTGGGGTTTGTTAAACATGAAACCCTGCATCGTCCGGTTCGATAACGTTGTACCAAATTCGGTACGAATGCTGGCGAGTTCTTCATCGGTCATTAGCCCGGACCGGACCTGGCTACTCAGGCGAATCATCATGTTGTCGACCCGCTGGTAGTCCTTAACATCCGGCCCGCCCTGACGAACCAGTTTTCCGATTTCAGCTTTCAGAAATGAAGTGGTAGGGGCAAACGAAATAGCGTCCATGAATTGTTGTGTTTGTGGTATAAAGGGTTGGAGAAAAGCCCGCCTGCCTAGTAGATTTCGGCGGATTATTTACGATTGTGCTGTAAATTTGGCTGATCTCAGGAGCCTTTATCAAACATTTCACGATGAATGCACAGGTTCGGCTGTTGAAACGTAGTTAATTCACTATAAGTTGTTTTCGCGGCCGAGCATCGCCCTCGTGAGCCTATCATAGCAAGCAATCCAACCCTGTCGTACATCGTCGTTCCAGTCGTTGCCAAGGCCCCGTTCCAGAGTCCAGAGCAGGGCGTCTTTAACAGGTTCATAGTGTTCGGGCTTTATGCCGTATTGGGCATGACTTTGCCCTAGCTGGCTAATTTCCTGCTCCACCGCATAGGGACGGTCCAGGCGGGCAACCAGAATGCTAAGCATGTCGATAAACTTTTGGTACTGTCTATCCATCGGCCCTTTAAACAGCGGTCGCAGGTTAGGATAGTTGAAAAACAAACGCCCATAAAAGACGTCGCCCAATATGGCGGGATCTACCTCCCGCAGGAGCGTCCAGCTTTGTTTTACGAGTGTGAGTTGCTGATTTGTCATAGAGCGATAGTTAACGAAGTAATTCATAACGTAGGCCGGAAGTAAAGTACTGAAAAAAAAGTACCTACCGCCAATTTTTCCAGTACGAGTCGTTGGTTTTCGCTTACCAGTCGTGTAAAAATTTGGCTTACCCGCTTTGACTCTCGTCGTTACCATTCGTTTCTCCATTTGCGTCATTCAAGTCCTTCTGTCTACGGTTCAATACCGAAAACTTGGAATAGATTACTGAAAATGAAAGATTTGCCCTAGATTCCCTGGCCAAAAACGTCCTGCCATGAATGCCCTGATCATTGAAGATGAAAAATTAGTTGCGCTGGAACTGACGGCCAGCATTGCCGAAGTCGATCCGACCATTACCATTGTTGGCACGGTAGGCAGTGTAAAAACGGCCTTGCGGTGGTTTGCCGAAAACGCTGAACCCGATTTGATTTTCGCGGATATTCAACTGGCCGATGGCATTAGCTTTACCATCTTCGAGAAGTTCCAGCTGACCTGTCCCATCATCTTCACCACAGCCTATAATGAATATGCCATTCAGGCTTTTAAGGTCAACGGCATCGACTACCTCCTAAAGCCCGTTGACTGGGATGAACTTCGAAAGGCCATTACAAAGGCCCGTTCCCTGACTAAACAGCCGGGTAAGCTAGACATCGATGTGCAGAAACTTATGGCTGCGCTCAACATGTCGCCAACAGCGCTTAAACCGACCTATAAAGAACACTTTCTGGGAAACGCCCGCAACAGTTGGGTTCCTGTTCGGATTGCGGACATCGCCTACATCATGCGCGACGAGCTTAATTTTATGGTAACCAACACGAGCGAACGGTACATTCTGGATTACGACACGCTCGACCAGATTGAGTCCATGCTCAACCCTGACCAGTTCTACCGGGCGAGCCGTCACTGTATCATCAATATTAATTCGGTGCAGAGTGTGAAGGGCTTAGCCAATCTTAAGTTGCAGCTCATCTTAAAGGCGCCCAATCACCAGTTTGCCATTGACATTAGCCGCGACAAAGCCCCTTCGTTTAAGAAATGGCTGGAGAAATGAGCCTGACTTCTCTCCTCCGATGGCTCATTTTTTGCAGTTGTCTGATGCTGGAATCCCATTGGCTGGCCGCCCAGCCAGCCAATCTCACCCTCGAATTTCAACACATTCAGGAAGCGCAGGGCCTGTCGTACAACGTTGTCAACTGCCTTATGCAGGACCGCGATGGTTTCCTCTGGATCGGCACCTATGGCGGGTTGAATCGCTATGACGGTACGCATTTCACCGTTTTCAAAACCGACCGGCAGCGCCCGACCAGCTTAGGAAATAACATCGTTCATGCGATATGCCAGGATAAAACCGGGGCCATATGGGTAGCTACGGACGATGGAATCAGCCGATATAACAGCCGCACAGGACAGTTTGATAACCACAAGACCGCCGGCAATGAAGCCCTGGGCCAATGCCTGGCTATTTTGTGCGATCGACAGGGCGGCATTTGGTTTTCCAGTGCCAACAGAGGGATCTTTTTGCTAGACACCCGTACCAATCAATTCACTTCATTCAGCCATAATTCCGCGAATCCAGCCTCCATTTCCAGCAACTCAATCACCAAAAACGGGCTACTGGAAGACCCGCACCGCAACGGTCTCTGGTTGACGTCGGAAAAAGATGGCCTTAATTACCTGGATATCAAATCGGGGCAGTTTCTCAATCACCGCAACAACCCCGATCAACTCCCTATTTTTTCTCACCACCACACGTCAGCCTTAACACGAGATGGTACGAATCGACTGATTTTTTCTGACAATACGGACGAGCGCATTCTGGTATACGATCTATCGAAAAAGAAAATAACCAACCGCATAGCACTGGCCAGCCGAACAGGCCGGTCGGCTTTCCCACTGGGTACGGTCGTCGTCGATCGAAGCCATAACCTGTGGGTCAGTTCCTGGACATACACCATGTTTTATGTTGATGCGAACCAGTATAAGCCTCAGGAATTCTTTCACGACGTTGCTCAGAAAACATCCATAGCCAGCGACTTTTTCTGGGCGGGCTGGCAGCAAAATGATGGCACGATCTGGTTCGGTACGGTTAACGGCCTCTCGTATACCAATCCGGGAAAGACGTTTTACCAGATTCATAATCTGGCCCGCCAGCACCCGGACCTGGCCAATGGCCTGGGGTTGACCTCGTTTCTGGAAGACGCCAACGGAAGCTGGTGGCTGCTATCGGCCGATAACGAACTGTTTTCTTACGACCCGGCCGCCAGCCGGTTGGCGACCTACAAACTACCCATTACGGAGCCGAATCAGTATCGGTTCGGCTTGCCAATGATGGTTACGGGCCGCACGAAAGACGAACTGATCATTTGCCGAACAAAATCACTGGTCATTTTTAACAAACGAACCCGAACGTTTTCTCCTTTTCCCTTGCCGCCCGTTGTAAGGACGCATGCCCAGGATTTTAGCACCCTGGTTCGGCAGGGCGACTGGCTCTGGTTGTTTGGCACCAGTGATGCTATCTTTCGGTATCACCTGCCATCAGGCCAGTGGCGTATTTTCGACCTACCCACTGAGACGGGAAAGGCCAGAATCAGGGTTTGTTCTGCCAGTTTCGATAAAGCCGGAACGCTATGGGCTGACCTCAACGGGAAAGGATTTATCTGGTTCTCGGCCAAACAACAGCGTTTTTTAATGGCAACACGGCAGTTGCACACGACGGGCTTTACCGACCATTTTGCGTTTAGTGCCGATGCGAAAAACCGGCTATGGCTGCCCGTATCCGGGAGCGGCTTAGTTGAGTTTGACCCTGCTCGGGCCAGCTTCCGCACCTGGACCGAGCAGGATGGCCTGTGCTCAAACGAGTGTAAATCCGCCTTTGTCGATGTGTATGGGGATATCTGGATGGGCTCCTTCAACAAGTTTTCAATCATCAATCCGGCCCAATCGTCGGTCCAGAACATCACGTTATCGCTCAACGAAGCTACCATTGGTTACGTCAACTACATGTTTCCCCTCCGAAACGGCAACATACTCACCACCTTAAAAAATTATGTGGTTGAGTTTATGCCGCGCCGAATCAATAGCCAGCCGACACCCACCAACGTCCTGATCAGTGCCCTCACCTTACCCGACACGGCCATCGCTCTTCAAGGGCCTAACCCGACGGTTAAGCTGGGAGTTAGCGAGAATAATTTCAGTATCAGCTATTCCGTGCTGAACCGTGCCCAACAGACGTACGTGTATTTTTACACCTTAGACGGCTACGATGATCATTGGGTGAAGGCCGACACCCGAACCGTTGCCAATTACACCAAAATTCCGGGGGGAGATTATACGTTCAGGGTGAAAGCGGTGGCGGGAAAAACAGAAACCGCCGAAGCTAAATTGACGATTCATGTCAATTCGGCATTCTATAACACCCGCTGGTTCCGGATCGGACTGCTTTTCCTGGTCCTGACGCTGACGTATCTGTTTTATCGCTACCGCGTTCGGCAAACGGCCCGGCTTCACCACTTTCAGATGCAAACGACCCGGCTGGAACGGGATAAAGCCCAGATTCAGTATCAGAACCTGATCAACCACCTGAACCCGCATTTTCTGTTCAACAGTCTGACTTCGCTCAACAGCCTGATCCTGATCAAACCAAAAGACGCATCGGTATTTCTGCGAAAGCTATCGGCCATTTACCGGTACATCCTGCAAAATAAAGATAAAGAGCTTGTCAGTCTTCAGGATGAATTGACCTTCGCCCAGAGTTATATCGACCTGCAAAAGGCCCGTTTCGGGGATGGGCTCCAGATCGAGATCAACGTTGATCCGGAATACCTGACCCGGCAGATTGTTCCCGTAACGATCCAGAACTTACTGGAAAACACGATTAAGCACAACATTATTGATGACGAGAGTCCGCTACAGATTCAGATTTACACCGAACAGGAGACGCTGTTTGTCAGGAACAGTCTACAGAAAAAAGAATTCGTCGAAACATCCAACAAACAGGGCTTGGCCAGTCTGAAATCGCTGTATGGTTACCTGAGTAGACAAGACATCAGCGTAACCGAAACGGCTACTCACTTTTGGGTTACGATTCCACTGCTCTAAGAACAACCTACGTCTGAGCAGGCGCTACCTGCGAATATGATGCCCGCCTTACCGATGCCTAATTTCTTTGCGGCACTTGTGCTCCCTGCGAATACCTTTCCAGCTTGTTGACCCTTCCCTGTATGAAACAGCTTTTCTTCCTGGTACTTCTTGGCGTTTTGGTGGTGGCCGTGCCGGTTTCGGCCGTGGCACAACAGAGCAAGCGCGATAGTCTGGAGACGCTTCTTAAACGAACCCCTGCCGATACCAATCGGGTAATTCAGTTAAATAAAGCCGTCGGTTTATTTTATAGCAACGACCCAAAAAAAGCAAAGCAGTATGCTGAACAGGCGCTGCAGCTTTCCCGTCGGCTTAACTACCAGCGGGGCATCGGCCGAAGTTACCTCAGCCTGGGCGTTTACCAATGGTCGCAGGGCGCGTATCAGCCAGCAATCGACCTGTCGAAAACCGCCCTACCGTATTTTGAGAAATTGAACGATCAGAATGGCATTGCTGCGGTCTACAGCAATTTAGGGGTAAGCGCACGGGGGCTAGGCGATTTTGCGCAGGCCATAACCTACTATTTCAAAAGCCTCAGCGTCAATGAAAAAATCGGCGATCAGGCGGCTGTCGCCCTGAATTACAATAACATCGGAATTGTTTTTAAATACCAGGAAAAATACGACCAGGCGCTGTATTACTATTGGCAATCGTTTCGTAAAAGCGCCGGTATCGAGCCCCGCAATCAGGCCGGTACGCTGCAAAATATCGGCCTGATCTACCAGCTAAAAAAAGACTATCCCAAAGCCATTACCTACCTGAACCAGGCCCGGACACGCTTTGCCGCCTTACATGAGCCAAAAGGCTTGGTGATTTGTGACAACAACCTGGGCGAGACCTACTCCCGGATGCAGCAGTACGACCGGGCCGAACAGTTTATACAACGGGCCTTAACAGTGGGGACCCAGTTTAACTACACCGCCAGCATGGTGTCCAGCTTGATTGGCTTGGGAGAGATCAGGCTCGCGACCGGACGGGCGCGGGAAAGTTTTTCTTTTTTTGACAGAGCCCGCACGCTGGTCGAGCAACTCGGCAAGCCAGACGGCCGGCTGCAAGTGTACAAAGGTCTCGCAACGGCACACGCCCAAACCGGCGACTTTGCCAAGGCCTACGCCTTCCAGTCAAAATGGGTTGTTCTGAAAGATTCTATCTTCAACGGAGAGAGTGCGAAAAAGATAGCCAGGGTGCAGGCCGACTACGAATCCGAAAAGAAGCAGGCCGAAATTGAACTCTTAAAAAAAGAACAGGAGGTATCCCGACTGTGGCGTAACGCATTGGGTCTCGGTTCGCTCGCTGCCCTGATTATTGCGGGGTTGATCATGAGTCGGCAGCGCCTGAAAATCCGAAATGACCAGGTGCTGCTGGCCCAAAGTAAGGTCGTTGCCGAAAAAAATGAGCAGTTAGAAACCCAAACGCATCTGCTGGAAAGCCAGGCCATCCGACTAACGGCTCAGGCCGGTCAATTGCAGGAATTAGATGCGGCAAAATCCCGATTCTTTACCAATGTGACCCACGAGTTCAGAACGCCCCTGACACTCATTATCGGTACGCTGAGCGAAAAACTTCATCTGCTGACAGAAACGTCTGAAACCGTTATTCGCCAAACGGAAGTAAGCATTATGTACCGGAATGCACAGCGGCTATTGCATCTGATTAACCAATTACTCGATTTGTCGAAACTTGAATCGGGTCGGCTGGACGTACGGCTACAAACCAATGACATACGACCGCTAGTAAGCGTGGTTGTCTCCCTGTTCTCGTCACTGGCTGAACAACGCCATATGCACCTCTCGGTGCAACTGTCACCCGAGCGCCTGCCAGTGAGTTACGATACGGATTTACTTGAAAAAGTAATCACGAATCTGTTGTCCAATGCCTTTAAGTTTACGCCCGATGGTGGTGAGATAACGGTATATGCCCAACCGGTAGCGCTCGATGAAGCTACGTTTGTTCAGATCGTGGTCGAAGACAGTGGTATCGGTATTACACCAGACCAGACGGAGCGGATATTTGAGCGGTTCTATCAGGGCACTCCGTCGCGGGCAGACCGCCAACCTGGAACTGGCGTTGGGCTGTCTTTGGTCCGGGAAATCGTCGACCTGCATCAGGGACGTATTCAGGTCGAAAACAAAGCTGGTTCGGGTGCCCGGTTCGTCGTGCTGCTTCCGTTCGTCGCGTTAGCCGAAGAGACAACCAACCCATTCGTACCCGAACGGCTTCCGGCAGAACAACTCGTAGCGACCGTATCGCCCGGGCCTGATTCTGAATCACCCATGAACAAGGCCAACGATGAGCGACCGTTGCTGCTCATTGTTGAAGACAACGAGGATGTACGGACATTTATCCGAAATTTGATGCAGACTCAGTACCGGGTAATGACAGGCGAGAACGGCCGCGCAGGGTTAACCATGGCACAGACTCACTTACCCGACCTGATCATTAGTGACTGGATGATGCCCGATATGGATGGTATTGCGCTTTGCCACCAGATTAAATCAAATGAATGTACGAGTCATATTCCTTTCATTCTACTGACGGCCCTATCGGCACAGGACAAGCGACTAACCGGGCTCGAAACGGGAGCCGATGATTACCTGACCAAACCGTTCGATTCGCGGGAATTACTGATCCGGGCGCAGAACCTGATCAGGAATCGCCGGAAGCTGCACGAGCGATTCAGCCGGGAAATCCGCATTCAACCCAACCAGATTACCGTTACCTCAGCCGACGAGAAATTCATGACCCGAGTTATGACAATCGTAGAAGCTAATTTAAACAACTCGGAATTCAGTGTCGAGCAATTCGGGCGGGAAGTGGGCTTGAGCCGCATGCAACTACACCGCAAGCTACTGGCCCTGACCGGACAGGCCTCGGGCGATTTTATTCGGGTCATGCGCCTAAAACGAGCGGCCCAACTCCTCGACGGCCGATCGGGGAATGTATCCGAAATAGCGTATGCCGTTGGCTTTAACTCCCTGTCTTATTTTGCCAAATGTTTCCGGGATCAGTTCGGCGTATTACCCACCGAGTACCAGGGCAGGCTCTCCTCTCCGGCCTAGCCCTGGAGAAACCTATCGAATTTGACCAGGAAAGCTACTTACGGCGATTGCCCAAACTCTGATCAGTCTTTCTTTGGCAACTCCTGATTATCCCGCGTATTTTTCTGGACAGCGATGGCGCCAAACAAACCTAACAAAAAGGCGAATGCGTAGAATCCTTTTTCGCTCGGCAGCAAGGTCGCATTCCATAATCCAATGGTCAGAAGCGTGATGGACAGAATGGTTGAAAACCAGCAGATTCCGTAATAAATATCGGTTACGGGTAGTCCCTCCAGCCGGTCTCTCACGCTTTTCTGTACGGAGACTACCGAAAAAATACCGAACATTAAAACCGTGAAATAAAAGCCCTTTTCATTCAAGAGCATGTCGGACCGCCAAAGGCCGATTAAATAGCCGAACATTCCAGTTCCTAGAGCAAGCCACGAAGCGCCAACGAAGGCGGGTGATGTTTTCTGATTCATGAAGATGTAGTAGAAATAAATGAGTGGGTAAAAGTGGTCGTTGACTGGCGCACTTTCCAAGATTTTTTTTGTGAGTGGTTAGTATTCGACCGTTGAACCGTATCCTGCTGACTATGAGTCGTCTAGTATGCTATCCGGAAGACGGCCGCCAGACAGCGCGACATTCGGCGGATAAGTTATGTAGAGCCTGATCAAGTACAAAAACTGTATCTTAGCTCCCTGCGGTTACAACCTTCTTTTACCCATCGATAAGCCCTACCCTGCCCATTCATGAAAAAAATGCGGATGCTTTGCTTTCTCCTGGCGTGTACAACCCGCCTGGTTACTGTTGCCCAAACGCCCGTCGAGTACGTATGGTGGAACCCCGCCAAAAACGATTTTCCCGTTATCGAAGGACAGGCCTGGACCGGCAACGATATACGAAATCCTTATGACCGTCTGCCAGCCATAGCCGAGAAAACCGTTCGCAAAGAAGTTTGGAACCTGTCGCATAGCTCGGCGGGGCTGATGATCCGGTTTCGGGCCACTACCGATCAGGTGGTTGTCCGGTATGTGGTGGGCAACAAGCAGCAGGCACTGCCACACATGCCTGCTACGGGCGTGAGCGGGGTCGATCTGTACGCCGGGAACAGCGATGGCGACTGGCTGTGGGCCGCCGGAAAATACACCTTCCGCGATACGATACAGTACCGGTATGCCAACCTTGAGCCAAACGACTCCTACAAACGAGGCCGGGAATACCGCCTGTTTTTGCCCTTGTATAACTCCGTTCAGTGGCTCGAAATCGGCGTTCCGAAAGGCGTGACGCTAACGCCATTGCCCGTTCGGCTCGAAAAACCAGTGGTTATTTACGGTACGTCCATTGCACAGGGTGCCTGTGCCTCGCGGCCCGGCATGGCCTGGACGGCAATTCTGGGGCGCAAACTGGATCGGCCGTTAATTAATCTGGGTTTTTCGGGCAACGGCCGGCTCGAGAAGGAAGTCGTCGATCTGGTATCGCAGGTCGATGCCAGCCTATATGTGCTGGATTGCCTGCCGAATCTGATTGCCACGGTAGGGATCAAACCCGAAGACATCAAAAGCCGGATCCTGGAATCCGTGAAAATGCTGCGGCAAAAACGCCCAACGATACCTGTCCTGCTAGTCGACCATGCGGGTTATACCGATGGCAGCATCAGCCCCATCCGCCAGCAATATTACAGCGATGTAAACACACTGATGCACCAGGCATTTGTGCAGTTGAAAGCAGACGGTATCAACGGGATTTACCTCCTGCCCAAGTCGCAGATCAATCTGGATATGGATGCAATGGTCGACGGAACACACCCGACGGATTTGGGCATGCAGCAGTATGCCGACGCCTACGAAAAAACCATTCGAACTCTACTGAACGAACCCGTGGGCGACCGCTCGACCATGAAGCCACGCACCCAATACCGCGACGGATCGTTTGACTGGGAAATCCGCCACCGCGATATGCTGGCCCGCCTGAAAGCGAAACCACCCCGGATTATCTTCATGGGTAACTCCATTACGCATTTCTGGGGTGGAGAACCCAAAGCCTCGCGTATCAACGGCGCTGACTCCTGGAACAGCGTGCTGGAACCGCTGGGCGCCCAAAATATGGGCTATGGCTGGGACCGCATCGAGAATGTGTTGTGGCGGGTCTACCACGGCGAACTGGACGGCTACAAAGCCGATCAGGTGGTGCTGATGATTGGCACGAACAACCTTCAGTTAAACACGGATGCCGAAATCGTAGCGGGACTCAAGTTTCTGATTCAGGCCATTAAATCCCGCCAACCCACCGCCGAGGTTCTGATGGTGGGTATTTTACCCCGCCGGGACGGCGAAACCCGCGTGGATACCCTCAACGAAGCCATTGCTCAAATGACGACCGAAGCAAATGCCGCCTTCGTACAACCGGGTTTTGTTTTTCTGCAGCCTAACGGCAAAGTCGACGAGTCCTTATTCTCGGACGGTCTGCACCCCAATGCCGAAGGCTACCGACGACTGGCCGGAGCGCTAAGGCCGTATTTGAAAGGCGGAAAGAAGTAGCTGAAGGCTGGCTGGTTGAAAGTAGCGCCAGAGCGTAGTCTAAGACTACGCTCTGGCGCTATCCGGTCTCTGACCGGAACAGTAGACAGTTTTATGTACCGGTCAGAGACCGAATAATACTCAGCCGTAGTTTAAGACTACGGCGAATAAAGACAATAACTTACGGAGAACGGTCATGAAACCAGGTCTATTACTACTAGTACTAATGTCAATTTACAATCTTGTAGGTTGCTCAGAAAAGCCGCACAAAGAAGACAACGTTAATGTCAAAGACACAGCGGATGCACGGATAAGTAAGTTTCTTAACGACTTTAAAAATAGACCTATTTATAAAAATTTAACGGAACAGATCATCGATACAACATCCGATGAAAAACTTCTGCAAGTCGTTTTTGATAACTTATCTCAAAAGTTACCTACCAGCTATACGGAGGAGGAAGAGTATGAAACCGTACAAGGTTGGAATAAATCAAGACAGGCCATCTATATGATCTGGATACTGGAGTCGGAGGTAAACAACGGTGGGTATAATCAATTTTATGCTAATTCGAGTGGCCAGTATTCCAGGTACTTACCAGGCGCTCTAAAACTTGTTGGAGCAGACAGGTTAGCTGATTTGACCCAGCGAGCAAATAACGTCTTCGAAAAAGAAACGAATAAACACAACGAAAATCAGGACGGAGCGCCTACTGATCTTAGCCAATCCTATGGGGCCAACCTATTTAAACGATTTGATGATGAATTTTATGAGCTTGCTGAGGTTGACAGTTTAAGTCAGATACAAGTTGACTTTATCCGCAACCACAAAGAAAAATTTATTGATAAGTAGAGCAGAACAACACGACCTTACTGCACTTTTTTCTCCGCAACCGGCATCATCACCTCCACCATTTTCCCGATGGGTTTTCCGTTCCGATAGGCGATTACTTTAACCCGGTCGGCGCCTTTGGGCATCAGGAAGGGCTGCGTGTAGAGCGGAAAATGATCATCGGGAACGGTATTGTCTGTTGTGTAATAGAGATACGTATCGGGGAGTTCGTGGCTCAGGGTCACTTCCGTCATTCCCGTCGGGTGCTTTTTCAGCGTAACGATGGGGTTATACACGCTGCGGGCGTAGTTCACGTCCTGTACATCGAAGCGTTTAAAATGAGCCTCCACCCGATTCATAAAGTCGGGCCAGTTGCGCTGGCCTTTGGGCGACCAGAGGACTTCGGCCAAAGCAAAGGCACGCGGCCAGGTCATGTATTCGGCATGACGTATGTTGGGTACAGATTCTGTCCAGAGGTTACCCTGTCCACCCAGAATCAGGTCGGCCCGCACGCTGTCGGGGACAGGTTCGAAGGCGTAGGAAGTACTGAGCCGGACCATGCCGTAGGTGCTGGGTTCGGCCGATGGTTCGCCCTGGTATAAGTCCAGGTAACAAAACTGAGCGGGCGTCATAATGACTGGGTGACCCTGTTTGGCCGCTTCGATTCCCCCTTTCATACCCCGCCAGCTCATCACCGTGGCATCAGGCGCTAACCGAACCGCCGGACCGTCACCCTCCAGAATTTCGTCCCAGCCAATGAGTTTCTTCCCCTTCGACTGCACAATTTTCTCCACCCGATTGATGAAATAGCTTTGTAATTCTTCGACCGTTTTGAGGTTATTAGTAGCCATCGTGGCTTTACATTCCTCACAAGTCGCCCAGAATCCCTTGTAGGCTTCGTCGCCCCCCACATGAATGTAGGGACCCGGAAACAACTGAGCGACCTCGGTCAATACCTTGTCGACGAACCGGTATGTACTATCGTTGCAGGGGTTCAGGGTATTGTCTTCCAGCTTATAAAACTTGCCGTTGGTGGGCACCAGCACCTGTTTTTTGTCACACGTCAGCGCCGGGTAGGCGGCAATAGCGGCCATCATGTGGCCCGGCATGTCAATTTCGGGCACAATCATGATGTGCCGGTCCTGGGCGTACTGAACCACTTCGCGAATATCGTCCTGTGTATAGAAACCACCGTACGTCGGCGCTTCACCTGGTTGTGCGTTTTCAATATCGTTCCAGCGTCCGCCCGTTCTGGCAGCTCGCCACGCCCCTATTTCGGTTAGTCTGGGCAAGCTGTTGATCTGAATACGCCAGCCCTGATCGTCGGAGAGGTGCCAATGGAAAACGTTGAATTTATACTGCGCCATCTGGTCGATGTACCGCTTCACAAACTGTTTGTCGAAGAAGTGGCGGCTCACGTCGAGCATTAATCCCCGCCAGCCAAAACGGGGTTGATCGCGGATGTGCAGAGCTGGAATCGACTGCCCCCGAACGGTTTTGACTACTGGCATTAACTGCCGCATCGTTTGCAGCCCATAAAAAAGGCCGGCAGCTTCAGGAGCCGTCAGGGTAATACCCGTTGGCGTTACAACCAGATCATAGCCCTCCGGCCCGACACCCGGTACAGGAGCCAGCCGGACCGTGACTGCTTTTGTGAGCTTAGGAGCGTCCGAAGCAGGGATACCGGGTAAATTGTCCATCACCATTCGGCGCACATCGGCCACCGGAGTCAGAATAGCGAGCCGGGTTTGGGCCGTAATGGCAAATGTGCCCGTGCCGGGTTCGAGGGTTTGCGGAGCGGGGATCAGAGCCGGAATGGCCATCTGGGCCGAAGCCGGAAACGCCAGAAGAAGCAACGCGATGAGTTTGTACATTCAGTTTAGGTATTGAACTGCCGGTTAGACAGCCGAAGTAGAACAGGGTTTAGGCCACCAGAGTTTGATGCCGAAGACGCGGCCAGGTTATGGTTTTGCACCTAACGGCATCCAGCCGCAGAGGCAGTCCGACGTTTAAGACGCAAATCGGCTACTCGCGTCAACGACCACATCTCTTCCCGGTCTGCCCAGCCGACGTTCCGGGGCTGTGTCCTCACAGCCCCGGAACGTTAGTACCCAACAACTTAGGCCCTGGGCCAATGGGTTTCCACGCCCTGCGACCGAATCAGTTTCTGGAAGCCATCGAGCAATTGTTCTTTCTCCCGAACCGCGTGCGGACTAACCCGTTTGTCGAGCGAATACGCCACCAGCATTCCCACCGCTTCGCCAATGCTCCACTCAACAGGATGCAGTCGATAGCACCCGTTGGTAATGTGCGTTGTCCCGATATTCTTGTTGGCGGGAAGCAGATTTTTCATGCGTTTCGGCAACAACGCGCCTAACGGTATTTGGAATGGCAATGACCCAAAGTCAATGTAATTGTTACCGCCCGTGCTGGGATGCAAATCAATATGGTAATAGCCAACACCCACGCTATCAGCGAACTCGGCTGCTACGTTGCCGTCTTTTTTACCCGTAATCAACGCGCGGTTTTCTGCGCCGACATGTTCTTCCAGAATGGTGAAGACGGCCTTAATGCGCCGGGACTCACGCACATACGGATATTTGGCGAGCCCGTCTTCGGTGCCCATAGTATCAGGACGAAACCGTATTCCCGGCCAGCCTTGCCCACCATCCGGACGTGGCACTTCCGTTTGTAGCCAATAAAGGAGCGATAGGCTTAACTGCTTGGCGCGATCAACGTGTTTTTTGAACTCCTTTTCGGTTGCCCCAATCAGGTTGCCAGCACTGTAATCATTTTGGGGCCAGTTTACCCCCGAAACATCACCGGCGTAAGTCCCCGGCTTAAAGTTGGCCTTGCTGATTACCCGGCGGTAATTCCACAGATTCAGCTTGTCGCCCGTAGGAATGCCTTCCGGATGAAAACCCAGTTGTTTCGGCTCCAGCGTTTTGGGATTTGAGTACGTCAAATCGAGCAGCTTCCCCGACCAGGCGGGCGTTATTGCCGGTGAATACGCACGCCAGAAGGCGTAGTCTTTGGGCTTATCAATAACGTGATTGCCCCCTGCCACATAATCCATAGCGAAGCAGACCGTAAATGCCTGACAATTGTTGGGGTCCGCTTTCGCGGGCGCGTGCAACTCGCGGGTCTCGGATCGGGATTCAGCTCCGGTAACAAACTCGGTTCCGGTTAGCGGGAGCAGGTCGCCCAGTTCGGTCGCATCAACGAAATACGGAGCCGACAGAATTACCTCGTTACCCGTACGCAGGCTCACGGCTTTCAGGGCACGAACGGTATCGCCCTGTACATCGGCACTACTTATTTTATGGTCGAGAAGCAGTGTCAGCTGACCGGAACTCAGGTAGGGAGCCATCATCTGCTCCAGCACCGCCAGGGCTACCTTCGGTTCATGGCATAACCTCGACACCGCCCCATCGCCCGGATTCAAAAACGGACTGGCTTTAGCGGCCGCCGTCAACGGATAATTCTGTTTATAATACGTTCGGATGGCCGTGCGTACATCGCGGTAAAGCTGAGTGGCGCCATGGGTTTCAATCCATTGGTGTTCATCGGGCGGAACGCCCTGCTGGGTCATCTGTCCACCAATCCAATCCGTTTCTTCCGTCAGAATAACCCGCTTATGATTTCGCAAAGCAGCCAGGGCTGCGGCACATCCGCCCAGGCCTCCACCGGCAATGACCAGATCGGCGGCTCGTTCGGCTTGTCCGGTTCGGGCAAAGGAGCGGTGGGTTTGGGCGGTGGTCGAAAATGGCAGGAATGGCACGGTTAAAGCAACGCCACTGCCAGCGGCTAAACGGTCAAGAAAATTACGTCGATTCATGCGTGATGCGAAAGGTGGACTTTGTCAGTGTACAACGGGCATCGTTGTCCATTATACAGGGACTGCTTTACATTACCCGATTAATTGGCTGGCGTTAAGGTTAACCGTTGTTTATCGCTCAACAAAACCTTGCTCAACGTTTCGTAGGGCAGACGCTGCGGACTGACGTTGTTATTGATGCTCAGAACAGCTGCCGTGGCGGCCGATTGTCCCAGAATCATGAATACAGGCTCCATCCGGATGGAGCCATACGCAATATGCGAGCTGGACACACAAACCGGCACCAGCAGATTAGCACACTCGCTTTCTTTTGGCAAAATAGATCCGTAGGCAATCGAATAGGGCTTGTCGGGATGAACACCAATGTCGCCTTCGTTCTGCACAAATCCATCTTCTTTTACGTACCGCTGGGCATTGTGGGCGTCGAGTGCGTAGGATCCCATGCCGATTGGTTGCGGAACGGTGGTCTTGCCCAGCGCATCGGCCTCTTTCATGACAAATATGCCGAGCATACGCCGGGCTTCGCGAATATAAAGCTGATGCGGCCAGTTACCATTATCCATAAACTCGTCTTTGGCCAATCCCCACTGTTGCATTTGCTGGTGCACATCGGCTGGAACGCGCGCATCGTTCGCCAGAAAATACATGAGTCCTTTCTGATAAAGCTCGTGGTCTTTAATGATTGCCTTTCGGCGTTCGTAGCTAGCTTCCGGGTAATCGTAATTCTTGCCAATATAGTCCGTACTAAACGGGCCGTGGTTGTTGGTGTCGGTTTTGCGATTAGGGATAGGGTCGTATTTGTCGAAGGTTTCGCGCCAGCCGGTGGCAAAAACACGGGCTAGTAATTCGTAGCGGTCAGCGTTATAGCCTTCGGGTTTTGGAAAGGGCACCCGGTTGTCGGGGTGATTACTGAGGCACATTCTGAAACAGTAGGTTTGTATTTTGGCATCACCCGTTCCGTTTGCGGCTGGCTTATCAGACGAGATTTCGGGGAGCAGCCCACTAGCCGGATCACCGGGCACTTTATATGGACTGACGTTGGCCTTGAAATAATGGCCGTGCTGAAAAACCCCCGCCTGCACACCGTTCCAGGTCTCACCATAGACACTGTTGGCTTCGCGGCCTACGTGATACTTCACGCCCGCGGCAGCCATGAGGTCGCCTTCGTAGGTAGCGTCAATGAATTGCAGCCCTTTATAAACCGTACCGCTCAAGGTGCGAAACGAACGAATATGACCGGCTTGTTTCGTAAGCCCTT
The DNA here is from genome assembly GCF_000974425.1 of Spirosoma radiotolerans. Taxonomy (NCBI): domain Bacteria; kingdom Pseudomonadati; phylum Bacteroidota; class Cytophagia; order Cytophagales; family Cytophagaceae; genus Spirosoma; species Spirosoma radiotolerans. The sequence continues at coordinate 1,045,113 of NZ_CP010429.1, read as the reverse complement.
TGGGTGATCGGTCGAGCCACTCATTGCGATAAATGGTCAGCTTATACTCCTTCACGAAGTCCTCAAAAACCTGCTCGGCGGCATGAGGTTCGAAAATCCACATTGTCCGGCTGGTGCCGTCAATAGCGGGTGTTCCCTGTCCTTTGTTTCCGTACTCTTCCGGTTTCTGCCAGGCCCAGGACTCCTTCTTTTGATAGTGCTGATACAGCCGTTGGTAAAACTCACGGGCCAATCCTCCAATCACTTCTTTGTTTCCCGTATCGGTGAACCCTAACCCACCCGACGACAGACCGCCCAGATGCGTATCGGGCGAGACGACAATGACCGATTTTCCCATCTTTTTCACCTGGACTGCGGCCATCACAGCCGCCGATGTTCCTCCATAAATGATCACATCGGCCTGTCGAACGCCCCCCTTAGGCGGTGGCACGGGCCGGGCTGCTGAAGCCATGACAGTTGGTAAAAACAATAATGCGTATAAGGCCAGCCTCAAACGAGTCAACAGGCCGTTTCCGTTGCGGCTGTCTCTATAGGCGTTTTTCATAATAAGAAGGAGATGATGGGTACTGTACCAACTTGGCACCGGATTTAAAAGGCCTTGTTGGTTATGGTTTACTTTATCTACAGCAATCCTCCATCCATGGGTTGTGTCCTCAAAACGCTTAGGAGCATCCGAAACGGCCTCATCATCCGGATAAGTGGACCGTGAGGATCGGAACGCCGACCGCACGGCCCATGGAAAGGAAACACAATTCTCAGCCTAGACTTAAATGGCTTACTAGACCTATAACATGACAAAACCCCGGCAATGGATAGTCGCCGAGGTTTGTCTTTAATTCTCTCTGTATACGCTAACGTAAGGCTGTCTGGCGACTATTTTTCGTTTTCTGAATTATAAATGGTACGCATTTCGGAGCCGGACAGTTGCAATAAGTTGGTTCGAGAATGACCGTTACGTCGGTGTAACAGGTGCCTCCCGCACTGTACAGGCGAACGGTATACGGTTGGCTTGCTCCCGGATTTGGAAGATTGGTGAAGCTGACCACACCCGCCGTTACCGTCAGGTTCGTTGCCGCCCCATAAACAGGGCCACTGCCGTATGTGCTACCCAAAACGATATCGGCACGTTCTGTATTCTGTAAGGTTGTCAGGTCAATTCGGGCATCGTTACTGGCCACTGCGCCCGTGCAGGTTGCACTTATGGCTTGTGGTGCTGCTGTATACGATGGGGTCTGATTGACCGTGACAGTAGTCGAGGTGGTCGATGAACAGCCGGTTGCGAAGGTACACGTTGCCGAATAAATGGCTGTCATACCAGGTGAGACGACGATACTCGCCTGACTTTCGGACGTCGACCAGTTGATCGTGCCGCCCGCGCAGCCGCCCACCGTTAAGGTAGCCGATTGGCCCGCGCAAACCGTAGCGGAGTTGACCGTCAGAACAGGTGCTGGATTAACGGTGACCGTGGTACTGGCCACATCCGAACAGCCATTTACCGTGCTGGCCGTCACGGAGTATACCGCGCCAGTCGTTACGACAATGGAAGCCGTCTCCTCGTTGGTCGACCATAGATAGGTATCGCCACCGCTGGCGGTCAACGTCGCACTTTGGCCCTCGCAAAGTGTGGCGCTACTAACCGAGATAGCAGCTACCGGTTGTGGATTTACGGTTATACTACCTGTTGCCGTTCCCGAGCAGCTCGCACTGCTGGTTGCTGTCACCGAATACGTACCCTCAACGGTGCCAATGGCCACGTTAGGCTGGTCAACGATGGGAGTTAAACCGACAGAGAAAACATAGTTCGTAAAACCTGGCGAAGCGGTTAATGTCGCGGACTGACCCGCGCAAATCGTGGCCGACGTAAGGGTTACAGCGGCTATCGAATTGACCGTAATGCTCGCTGTCGCTGTACCCGAGCAACCAGCGCTGCTGATCGCCGTGACAGAATAAACACCAGCCGCAATACTAGTAGCCACATTAGAGTTCCCTACCTGTGTCAGGCCTGCCGAGAAGCTATAGCTATCATAACCGGCCGTGGCCGTCAATACGCCGGTTTGACCCGCGCAGATCGTGGCTGACGACAAACTCACGACAACGGCTGGATTAACCGTAATGGAACCGGTCGCCGTAGCGGAGCATCCTTCGGTGCTGACAGCCGTTACGGAGTAGGTCCCATCAAGCATACCCGTCGCCACATTGGAAGTGCCCACCTGGGTCAGTCCCGACGAGAAGATATAGGCATCGTAACCCGGTGTGGCTGTCAGGCTGGCTACCTGCCCTTCGCAAACAGTCAGCGAAGTGAGAGCGACCACCGGCACGGGGTTGACGGTAATGCTGCCCAGACCTGTACCCGAAGCCACTCCGCTACAGCCTTCACTGCTGATGGCCGTTACCGAGTAGGTCCCCGCCACTGTGCCCGTGGCCAGGTTGGAGGTGCCCACCTGCGTTAGTGCTGGCGAGAATATGTACGTATCATACCCCGCCGTGGCTATCAACGTCGCGGACTGACCGGTACACACAGTTGCCGACGTAAGCGATACTACTGGTACTGGATTCACCGTAATGGTACCCGTCGCCGTGGTCGAAAAACCATTGCTGGTACTGGCCGTTACGGAATAAGCATCGGTAATCGTACCAATCGCGACATTCGAGGTCCCTACCTGGGTGAGTCCTGGCGAGAAAACATAAGTATCAAAGCCCGGCGTAGCTGTCAATGTGGCCGATTGGCCTGCGCAGACAGTGGCCGATGAGAGCGTTAGAATAGGACTTGGCTCAACGGTTAGTGTCGCCGAAGCTACACCCGTACAGCCTTCGGTGCTGATGGCCGTCACGGAATAGACACCGCCTACCGTGCCCGTCGCTACATTCGAAGTACCTACCTGGGTCAGTCCCGGCGAGAAGATATAGCTGGCAAAGCCCGGTGTGGCCGTTAGGCTGGCAATCTGGCTATCGTAAATCGTTGCCGAAGTAAGCGCTACTACCGGTAGTGGGCTGACCGTGATGCTGCCCGTAGCCGTAGCTGAACAGCCGAATGAGGTAGTGGCCGTTACACTGTAGGTGCCATCAAGCATACCCGTCGCTACATTGCTTGTGCCGACCTGGCTCAACCCCGACGAGAAAACATAGCTCTCATACCCCGCCGTGGCCGTCAGGACCCCCGACTGACCGGCACACACCGTGGCCGACGACAGCGTTACCACCGGGTTGGTAGCGATGCTCAGCGTGGCCGAGGCCACTCCCGCACAGCCTTCGGCGCTGATTGCCGTGACTGAGTATACCCCACCGACGGTGCCCACGGCCACATTGGAGTTGTTCAAAGGAGTCAGCCCCGACGAGAAGACATAACTGGCAAAGCCCGGTGTGGCCGTCAGGCTGGCCACCTGCCCTTCGCAAATGGTCAGCGAGGTGAGAGCCACTACCGGCAGGGGGTTGACTGTGATGCTGCCCAGACCCGTACCCGAGGCCACACCCGTACAACCCTCACTGCTGATGGCCGTCACACTATAAGTGCCGCCCACTGTGCCTGTGGCCACATTGGAAGTACCTACCTGGCTCAACCCCGGCGAGAAGATATAACTAGCGAAGCCCGGTGTGGCCGTTAGGCTGGCCACCTGGCCTTCGCAAACGGTCAGTGAAGTAAGCGCTACTACCGGTAGTGGGTTGACCGTGATGCTGCCCGTAGCCGTGGCCGAACAGCCGAATGAGGTAGTGGCCGTTACACTGTAGGTGTCCCCTACCATGCCCGTCGCTACATTGCTTGTGCCGACCTGGCTCAACCCCGACGAGAAAACATAGCTCTCATACCCCGCCGTGGCCGTCAGGACCCCCGACTGACCGGCACACACCGTGGCCGACGACAGTGTTACCACCGGGTTGGTGGCGATGCTCAGCGTGGCCGAGGCCACTCCCGCACAGCCTTCGGCGCTGATTGCCGTGACTGAGTATACCCCACCGACGGTGCCCACGGCCACATTGGAGTTGTTCAAAGGAGTCAGCCCCGACGAGAAGACATAACTGGCAAAGCCCGGTGTAGCCGTCAGGCTGGCCACCTGCCCTTCGCAAATGGTCAGCGAGGTGAGAGCCACTACCGGCAGGGGGTTGACTGTGATGCTGCCCAGACCCGTACCCGAGGCCACACCCGTACAGCCTTCGGTGCTGATGGCCGTCACACTATAAGTGCCGCCCACTGTGCCTGTGGCCACATTGGAAGTACCTACCTGGCTCAACCCCGGCGAGAAGATATAACTAGCGAAGCCCGGTGTGGCCGTTAGGCTGGCCACCTGGCCTTCGCAAACGGTCAGTGAAGTAAGCGCTACTACCGGTAGTGGGCTGACCGTGATGCTACCCACCGCCGTAGCTGAACAGCCGAATGAGGTAGTGGCCGTTACACTGTAGGTGCCATCAAGCATACCCGTCGCTACATTGCTTGTGCCGACCTGGCTCAACCCCGACGAGAAAACATAGCTCTCATACCCCGCCGTGGCCGTCAGGACCCCCGACTGACCGGCACACACCGTGGCCGACGACAGCGTTACCACCGGGTTGGTGGCGATGCTCAGCGTGGCCGAGGCCACTCCCGCACAGCCTTCGGCGCTGATTGCCGTGACTGAGTATACCCCACCGACGGTGCCCACGGCCACATTGGAGTTGTTCAAAGGAGTCAGCCCCGACGAGAAGACATAACTGGCAAAGCCCGGTGTGGCCGTCAGGCTGGCCACCTGCCCTTCGCAAGCGGTCAGCGAGGTGAGAGCCACTACCGGCAGGGGGTTGACTGTGATGCTGCCCAGACCCGTACCCGAGGCCACACCCGTACAGCCTTCGGTGCTGATGGCCGTCACACTATAAGTGCCGCCCACTGTGCCTGTGGCCACATTGGAAGTACCTACCTGGCTCAACCCCGGCGAGAAGATATAACTAGCGAAGCCCGGTGTGGCCGTTAGGCTGGCCACCTGGCCTTCGCAAACGGTCAGTGAAGTAAGCGCTACTACCGGTAGTGGGCTGACCGTGATGCTGCCCGTAGCCGTGGCCGAACAGCCGCTGCTTACAGCCGTCACCGAGTAAACACCTCCCACCATACCCGTCGCTACATTGCTTGTGCCGACCTGGCTCAACCCCGACGAGAAAACATAGCTCTCATACCCCGCCGTGGCCGTCAGGACCCCCGACTGACCGGCACACACCGTGGCCGACGACAGCGTTACCACCGGGTTGGTGGCGATGCTCAGCGTGGCCGAGGCCACTCCCGCACAGCCTTCGGCGCTGATTGCCGTGACTGAGTATACCCCACCGACGGTGCCCACGGCCACATTGGAGTTGTTCAAGGGAGTCAGTCCCGACGAGAAGACATAACTGGCAAAGCCCGGTGTGGCCGTCAGGCTGGCCACCTGCCCTTCGCAAATGGTCAGCGAGGTGAGGGCCACCACTGGCACAGGATTCACGGTGATGCTGCCGGTGGCCGTGGCTGAACAGCCTAAGGAGGTGGTGGCCGTCACACTGTAAGTGCCCCCCACCGTACCCGTGGCCGTATTAGTTGTCCCGATGTGCGTTAGACCCGAGGAGAAGACATAGCTGGCAAAGCCGGCCCCATTTGCCGTCAGGGTCGCGGCCTGACCGGCACAGATGGTGGCTGAACTTAGGCTCAGGGACGGCACAGGGTTGACCGTGATTGCCCCTAATCCGGTACCGGATGATACACCTGTACAACCAGCAACGCTTACTGCTGTTACACTATAAGTACCAGCCACTATGCCCGTGGCCAAGTTGGACGTACCGATGTGCGTCAAACCCGGCGAGAAGGTATAACTGGCTAAACCTGCCGTCGCCGTTAACGTAGCGGACTGACCGGCACAAATGGTGGCCGACGACAATGTTACCACGGGTAGCTGATTTACTGTAACCGTACCGGATGCCGTACCCGAACAGCCATCCGCATTCAACGCGGTTACGGAATACGTATTACTATTCGTAGCAGCAGCGATTGTGGCGACATTGCTTGTGCCTACCTGAGTGAGTCCGCTTGAGAACGAATAGCTGCTGAAGCCCGACGTAGCCGTTAGGCTGACCGATTGCCCCGCACAGACGATGGCTGATGTCAGTGACAAGGCCAGCGGAACGCAGGCATAACCCGCATCGTAAGCAAAATTATTCTGACCAGCCTGTCCTAACGTAAAGGCAATAATCCCGGCGGCAGTAGGGTCAGAGTCAATAGCATCGGCATTGGCTCCCGTAGCGGAGTTGGGGAATGTACTTATTGCAAAGGCACTCACACTGGTTGGGAAACTCAACGTGTAACTACCACCGCTTGTCAAAGCTAGGTTAGCTATTGAACTGGCCGTAGAGGTGCCAACGGCACTGGAAAAGTAGTATTCGCCATTGGCATCGGTTGTGGCAGTAGCAATGGTCGTTGATCCGGGTCCTCGTAGAACAACCTGAACGCCAGCCAGACCAGGCTCGCCCGCATCCTGAATCCCGTTGTTATTGACATCCCGAAAAACCCGGTTCCCAATCTGAATGGGAGGCAAATCGCAGTTTAGTTCAAGGTCACCCAGCCCGTTTGCTTTGCCATAGGTAGCCACGTTACTACTGGTATAAATCTGTACGCTGGTGGAGGGACTCCCCGAACCATCCGAATTTTTGAACCGCCGAATACCGCCTGCATCAATATTTGTCGTTGGGTCGATCACAACGGATGCCACTTCATCCCGACCGGGCAGTAAAGCAAGGCCTCCCTCACTCATTTCTGCGTGATACGGATTTGTCGTGTTTGGAATTGAAATAGCATCACTGTAATAATACTCGCCACCACCGGGCCCCTGTGTGGTACTGGCACCAGCCGTTGCCGTACCGTTGCACACGCTGGCATTGTTCTCAATTGTCCAGAGATTGGCGTTTGGATCACATTTTCCCGCCCGCAAAATATCACCGGGGGAAATAGCCCGATACAGTAGTGTACTGCTCGTATTTGTGCCATAGTTATTGTTACCATACTGATCGCCGAAACGATCACGAATGCTCAGAATCATATCGCCATCAACATCAAACTCAATCCCGGCTAGAATTGGTTGAGGATAGCTGGAATTAAGGCTTGTAGTACCATCGTTTCGGGCATAGCGATTGGGTAAGGTTGCCGTTGCCGGAATCGTAGGCTGGATATTGGTCCAGGGAAACCAGCGATCCGCACGACTTACCCCCGTCTGGTCATTATCAGAAGCGCCTTTTCGGTATGTGAGCGGAAAAGACAGTACCTGTGTGAAACTGGCCGTAACTGGATTGAAGGCGAAGACGATCGCTTTCATTCCGCTCGTATCGCGGGTAATCAATGGCGTTGTCCCACCCGTCGATCCGGTTCCCGAATTTACTGTGGTGGTTACAGCTTCGTTGGTCGTCACGCCCCCCACATAAATCTGTCCCCGGTAGTACTTCAGGGCGAACGGCCGGAAAACACTACCGGTCGTTTGGGTAACCGTAGGCAGACTGTAACTGATTGACGTTCCTGCGGTTGGATTGGTCGAAGTCGGATTGACAATCTGAATTTTATAGAGCCTTCTGTCTCCCAGATTCATAGCGAATAATTGCGTGCCATCGTCTGACATTTCCAGGTCACCCAAACCGGCTTTACCTACCTGATCGAAGGTCGTAACATCATAATTCTGAGTAGTTGTCGCTGCCGGAAGGCCTCGGCTGCTATTACTACCAACGACACTATTGCCAAATGGGGTAACGGCCGTTACAGCAGTGGGTAATGTCGTAAATAAACTACTGGTATAGGTCGTCCCTGAACCAGGTTTTGTTATATATATAGCACCAGCGCCATTCGTTCCAAGCCCTGAATGCCGCTTGACAAAGGCCGATGTAAACACTACTTTGGACTGCCGCTGGTAAGCTACGCCATATACCGTGCCGATTTCGCTATTGAGCGCGATGGCCGATTCGGCAGGCGTATTGCCCGTACTGCTGTAGGGTAAGGTAACCAGAACACCCTGTCCACCGGAGGTGCCCCCACCCTCAGAATCACCATTTACATAACAGGGCACCAGGAAGTTAGGAGCAGCCTGGCAATAATCGCTGGGGTAGTTAATGCCCAGGTTGATATTCGTTGCCGGCGAGCTGGCAACAAACTGAACCGATGTTCCGCTGGCCGTTCCGCGTAAGCCATCGAAATAACCCGTTGGTAAATTGACAAATTCGACCCGATAGGGGCCAGCACCGCTTACGTTGGCGGTATAAGTGCCCGCGTTGGCTGTAGCCGTGCTGGACGTGGCCGATCCGACCAAAGCACCGGCACTGTTGTATACGTTGATGACCACACCCCCAACGCCAATCTCACCCAGGGCAGTAGCGGTGTAACTGCGGACGCCGTCTTCATTAAAGTCCCTGTAAACGGTACCCGATATTTGCGCCAGCGACGTTGTTGCCAGCGCCATGAACAAAACCAGTGGAATAACTAGTTGGTACAGCCGGGATGCCTTCTCCCCAATGACATGATTAACCAGTTCATGTTTTTTTACGTAAATGTCTTTTTCCATACGAGTAGTGGCCGAGCAGGTACCAATAGTTTTACTAGTTGTTCAAACGCCCAAAAATCCAGAGAGGGAAAATTCTCGCTGAAGATTGATAACGACTACTCTCCCAGACAAATGGGATGCCATTCTGATGAAGAATGTACTTACGGAAAAGACAGTGCTTGGTATATCGAATTAATTGGCGAATCGTTTCCTGAAGGTTCAAGCGATTAGAAAAACCCTGCCCCGACTAAGCCCGAAGAAGACTACACAAAAATATATATTATTGATTATCAATCATTTAATTACTAAAACAATATAATAGTTACTTTCTAAATGATAACTTAAGAGCATTCATTTGTACACTATATATACACTTAAATCACACAAATTATAAAACAATATTTTTTCAATTATTCTTTACGTTTCTTCTCAGCAACTGTATTGTACTATACGTTTTCCTATTTTCGTACGCTTACTTACCTAAAATTTATCCCCACGAATAGTGTGCCAAATTGATGTTTTACCCTATTTATATCGAATCAATAAATTCATGTAAAGAAATCTAATACACATAATACACTCATTTGTTAACATCTTAATTATAACCTTTCATATACTCGATATGAAGTAATAGAGCGTTTATACAACAAAATCAACACAACGTATCTTTGTTCTCTATAAACAAACGAACAACAGTGGTTAGGGCAGTTGGTACCACCGTAAGCGCAAACACTCACCCCAGAGCAGGTTCAGAACTGCTGGAGTGGGTGTTTGCGCTTACGGTGATCAATAGGTAGCCCGCCCACCCGACAAATCGAAAATAAAACCCGTATTGAAGCTCGCTTCTTCTGATAAAACCCAGGCGGCAAGGGCCGCCACTTCCTCCACGGTCCCTAGTCGCTTCATGGGTATTTTGGCCGTCATATAGGCCAGTTGTTCGGGGGCAGTATGCTCGTTCAAGGCCGTTTTGATCACCGCCGGAGCGATCCCATTTACGGTAATGCCCGTCTCGGCATATTCTTTTCCCACCCCTTTTACCAGCCCAATCACGCCCGCTTTCATGGATGAATAGCCCGCCATAAACGGGTTCCCTTCCTTACCGGCAATCGACGCCATATGAAGTATTCGCCCATAATTGGCTTTTTCCATAGCCTGGATGGCATACTTCGTCATCAGAAAAGCCCCCCGTAAATTGATCGCGTAGATGCGGTCGTATTCATCAACTGAATAGTCCGTAATTTTTGTGCTGGTTGGCCCGACGATTCCCGCCGAGTTAACCATAATATCCAGCCGCTGGTGGGTTTGCACTACCTGTTCGACGGCGTTTTTTACCGATGCTTCGTCCGAAATATCGACAACGTATCCGGTCACCTTATGCCCTTGGCTACCAAACTCAGCCACCGTGTGGTCGAGCAGTGCGCTGTTAATATCGAACAACGCAACCGTGGCTCCTTCCGAAGCAATGCGCCGGGCAATTCCTTTTCCAATGCCATCGGCACCACCGGTAATAATCGCGACCTGATCTGTGAATCGTGTTGACATGAATGAATGTGTTTCGTCAGTGTATCAATGTAGTTTTTAAACGATGAATAGGGCCTTATATACTGTTTTGTGTGTTCGTTTGACGGTTTGACGGGCCAGTTGTGAAATTTGCAGAAATAGTTGTAGTATTTGTCAAGCTTATTAAGCTTTTCATGCATAGTGATCGTTTGCGAAGAAGTACACTGAACGTTTGCAAGCCGCTTGTATGCCATGACTAAGCCCGTTTATTCCGTATGCTTACTGGGTGCTGCCCTTTTTTGCCTGGTAAGCTTCAAAGGTAAATTTGGTAGTTTGCTGGACGAAGGTCCTTCTCCTGCCCGAACGCCCACCGAAGAATTAGCGACCTTTCAGCTTGAGCCCGGCCTGAAGTTGCAGCTCGTTGCCGCAGAACCCATGGTGCAGGATCCTGTCGTCATTACCTTCGATGAAGATGGCCGACTGTGGGTTGTGGAGATGCGTGGGTTCATGCCAACCATCGACGGCGAAGGCGAAAATAAGCCCGTCGGCCGGATCTCCGTGCTGGAGGATACAAACGGCGATGGCCAGATGGACGTCAGCAAGGTCTACCTCGACAGCCTGGTGATGCCCCGCGCCCTGGCGCTGGTTCCCGGCGGGGCGCTGGTGGCCGAAAATGGTTCGTTGTGGATGACCAAAGACCTGAATGGCGACGGTAAAGCCGACTCGAAAACCCTCATCGACAAAGATTATGCGGGTAGCGGCCTTCCCGAGCATTCGGGCAATGGACTCTGGCGTAGCATGGACAACTGGCTCTACAACGCCAAGTCGCGTTTTCGCTACAAAGAAGTGAACGGAGCGTGGCAACGTGACAGTACGGAAGCTCGTGGCCAATGGGGCATCAGCCACGACGACCAGGGGCGGTTGTATTACAATTACAACTGGTCACAGTTACACGCCGATCTGGTGCCGCCCAATTACCTCTCCCGCAACAAACACCACACCCCCACGACAGGCATCGACTATGGCCTGACCATCGACCGGCGGGTTTACCCCATCCGGCCTAATCCGGCTGTCAACCGGGGGTACATACCCGGCACTTTGGATAAAGAAGGGCATTTGCTGGAATTTACGGCGGCCTGCTCGCCCCTCGTTTATCGGGGCATGGCCTTACCCAAACCTTTTTATGGCAATGTGTTCGTGTGCGAACCGGCCGGAAACTTGATCAAGCGAAATATATCCGAGAATAAAGAACTGCTCATTGCCGCCCACGACCCCCACCCCGGCAAGGAGTTTCTGGCATCGACCGACGAACGGTTCAGGCCCGTTCATCTGACAACAGGGCCTGACGGGGCGCTCTATGTGGCCGATATGTACAGAGGTCTTATCCAGCATAGCGCCTATGTAACGCCCTATTTGAAAGAACAGACGATTGCCCGCGGTTTGGTAAAACCCGTCAACTACGGTCGCATCTGGCGGATCGTTCCCGAGAACTGGCAGGCCTCGAAGCCGAAAAAACTGTCTACAGCCTCGTCAGCGGAGCTGGTTGCCGAACTCTCCAATCCCGACGGCTGGCACCGGGATATGGCCCAGCGACTGTTGATCGAGCGTAAGGATAAAAGTACCCGGCAGGCCCTGACGGATTTAGCGCAGAAAGGCACCGATCAGCTAGGTCGTTTCCACGCCTTATGGACGCTGGATGGCCTACAAATGAGCAGCCCGACGGTTCTCTTTGGCCTCCTGACGGACAACAACACCCTCGTCAGAACGACGGCTCTTCGGCTACTCGAACCCTTCGCCAAAACAGACAGAACAGTGCGCGCCAAACTGGGTGAGCAACTGGTGAAGGACTGGGAGAAAGCCCCGATTGAACAAGTGCTCCAAATGGCGTTTACGGCGGCCGTACTTGACCAGAATGCCGCACAGCCCTTGCTGGCGGGCATCGTAAACCGATATGGTGAATCGGCCCTGATTCGGGATGCCGCCCTCAGCAGCCTTCAGGACCGGGAGTTTGCTTTTTTGCAAAGCCTGACGAAATCACCCACCTGGCAAACGACTCAGCCTTCGAAAGAAATTTTTCTGGAAATGTTGACTACGTCCGTCATTCGCAAGCGGAATTCAGCCGAACTAACCGCTCTGCTGGCCATGCTGAACACGCCAAACGCAACCTTGACCTGGCAGGAAAAAGCGATCCTGACGGGCTTATCGATTCAGGGCAGTAACAGCAAGCTAAAACCGATCAGGCTGGCAGCAGCGCCCAAAATTATGACCCAGTCGGCGGGCAAGATCGACCCTACCCGGCTGGCTACCCTGGGCGCCATGTTCGAATGGCCGGGCCACGTTGCCAGCCGAGCCAACCTGCCCAAAAAGAGCCTGCTGAACGACGATGAGCAAAAATTGTTCGCAGCAGGACGTCAGCATTACCTCAGCACCTGCTCCGGCTGTCATGGTACAGACGGTGCCGGTTTAAAGCGATTTGCCCCGCCCCTCATCGGTTCTGACTGGGTTTTGGGCGACGAAAAACGCCTGTCGCTTATCATCCTGCACGGCATGGAAGGCCCGGTAGAAGTGGCCAAAAAAGTATATGATGCCCCGGACATTCTGCCGGTTATGCCGGCTCACTCGACCATGGACGATGGTTCGATTACGGCCATTCTGATGTACATCCGAAATGAGTGGGGCAACAACGCAGGTCCCATCGGGAAGCGCGTGGTGGGCATGACACGGGTTACCTCGCAGGGGCGGGTTGTTCCCTGGACCGCTAAAGAATTGAACAATTATATCTCTGAAGGCAAGGCTACCAGCGGAAAATAACCGGACAACCTAAGCCCCTTATAGGCATGAAAAGACGAGATTTTATCCAAAAAGCGTCACTCGGCGCGGCTGCCCTGTCGCTTCCGCAATTACCGACGTTTGCGAAAGACACGCGCATGGGCATTGTGGTGCATTCGTACTGGAGCCGCTGGAATTCAAAAACAGACAGCAAGAAGTATCCAGCGTTTACCAATGCCATTCAGTTGCTGGATCATTGCCACCAACTGGGAGCCGGGGGCGTGCAGGTGATCGTAAACGGCTGGTCAACGGATTTTGCCAAAAAGGTGCGTGATGAGCGCGAGAAATATGGCCTCTACCTGGAAGGCTCCATTGGCCTGCCCAAAAAAGCAGAGGACGTGTCTAAGTTTGAGCAGGACGTTGTCAATGCACGGGAAGCCGGAGCGCATGTGTTACGAACGGTTTGCTCAACCGGACGACGCTACGAAACCTACCACTCACCCGAAGCCTTCGAGGAGTTAAAGAAAACGGCATTGGCTTCTCTGCAGTTAGCCGAGCCCGTTCTGCGGAAGCATAAGGTCAAACTGGGCGTTGAAAACCACAAAGACTGGCGAGCGCCAGACCTAGTCAATCTATTGAAGCAGGTCAACAGCGAATGGATCGGCGTTACGCTCGATTTCGGTAATAGTATGGCCCTCCTTGAAGATCCGATGGAAGTTGTCCAGACGTTGTCGCCCTATGTCTTCAGCACGCACGTCAAAGACATGGCGGTTGAGGAATATCCCGATGGGTTTTTATTGTCGGAGGTGCCCATGGGGAAAGGTATTCTGAACCTGAAAAAGATGGTTGACCTCTGCAAACAGCATAACCCAGAAGGTACATTCAGTCTGGAAATGATCACGCGTGACCCGCTGGAAATTCCCTGTCTGACCAATACCTACTGGGAAACCATGGGCAGCGTACCGGGCTCTGACCTGGCGCGCATGCTCCGCACGGTCAGGCAGCACAAATACCCCGGCGGCCTTCCCCGCATGGGCAAACTGGATGCTGATGGCAAACTGGCCCTCGAAGAGGAAAATATTGTCGCCTGCATTCATTACAGCAAACAGTCTTTGGGGCTTACGTAAGGTTATCGGCCTAACTTCGCTGGCTCCGTGGTCCGTGAGGACACGGACCACCTGTGCGGCCGGTTACACTGGTCGTGTTGTCAGTTTCTTAAAACTGACAACACGACCACGGAGGTAGACTCGTTTATCTACGAATCCATTGAAACAACGTATCAATACAACCTACGAATACATAAAAATGAGTAAAGAACTTCTTCCGGGTATTAAGCAATTTGACCTCACTGGAAAGTCAGCCATCATTACGGGTGGCTCAAAGGGACTGGGTTTAGCGATGGCCGCCGGACTGGCTTCCGCAGGAGCCAGCGTCATGCTGGTAAACCGCAACGCCGAAGAAGGCGCAGCCGCTGCCCAGGAATTGAGTACGGACTATGGCGTTAAAGCCATTTCGTTTGCGGCCGACATTACCAAAGCTGACCAAACTGAAGCGATGGTCAACGCAGCGCTGGATGCATTCGGGAAAGTTGATTGTCTGATCAATAGCGCGGGCATCAACATTCGGGGGCCCATCGACGAACTGACGCTCGAGGATTTCAGCAAGGTCATGGATGTCAACGTCACCGGCACCTGGCTTTGCTGCCGGGCCGTTACGCCAGCCATGAAAAAAGCAGGCCGGGGCAGTATCATCAATCTGGCCAGTACACTTGGTCTGGTTGGCTTGTCGAACCGGACGCCCTATACATCCAGCAAAGGCGCAGTGGTGCAAATGACCCGTGCGCTGGCCCTGGAGCTGGCTCCATTCAACATTACGGTCAATGCCATTTGTCCCGGTCCGTTTCTGACCGAAATGAATCTACCTATTGCCGATACCGAAGAGGGCCTAAAATTTGTGGTGGGTGCTACGGCGCTGGGCCGATGGGGCCTGTTGCGCGAAATTCAGGGGGCCGCGATCTTCCTGGCCAGCGATGCCGCCACGTTTATGGTCGGCTCGATGCTCACCGTAGACGGCGGCTGGACAGCGAGGTAATTTGCGGTTTAGTTTGTGGTTTACAGTAAGTCCGTTCGAGACAACCACTTTACCCTAAACCACACACGTCTCCGTGGGCCGTGTCCTCACGGCCCACTTATCCGGATGGTTACGCTGTTACTGTCCGCACCGGCGGACCGCCCCGACAGAGCTATGAGGACACAGCCCTAGTAGTAGTCAAGTGGTTGTCTGGGCTGGGCTTACCAAAAACCACAAACCGAATACCGTAAACCCAAAACCACAAACCGAACACCCTCAACATGGAGCAAGCAATTGGCAGACGTAAAAAGACGCAGGTGCGCTACGGGATGTTAGCCCTTGTCTTTGTCAATGTGGTCATCAACTACCTGGATCGTAGTAATATTTCCGTAGCGGGCGCGGCCCTGAGCAAAGACATGAACCTGTCGTCGGAGGAGCTGGGGTTCATTTTTTCCGCTTTTGGCTGGACGTATGCGCTCCTTCAGATTCCGGGCGGATTAATTGCTGACCGGTTTGGTCCGCGCATCCTGTATGCCTTCTGTTTGATTACCTGGTCCATTGCCACCCTTTGTCAGGGATTTGTGAAAGGATTTGCCAGCCTGTTTTCGCTACGGCTGGCCACGGGTGCCTTCGAAGCACCCTCTTACCCCATTAATAACCGGATCGTAACGAGCTGGTTTCCCGAGCACGAACGAGCCTCGTCCATTGCCCTCTATGTATCGGGGCAATTCATTGGCCTTGCCTTTCTGACACCGGTGCTGGTCAATGTGCAGCATCTGGCCGGCTGGCAGGGGCTGTTCATTGGCACCGGAATCGTTGGGCTGCTCTGGGGTGTGATCTGGTATGTTTTTTACCGCGATCCGCTCGACCACCCAACCGTGAGTGAAGAAGAACTGACATACATAGAAGAAGGCGGTGGCCTGTTCAGAGGGCGGAAGCCAGGCACGAATCAGGCGGCTGTCTGGAAATGGGTTAATGTAAAACAGGTCTTCTCCACCCGAACGCTATGGGGCGTTTACATCGGGCAGTTTGCCGTCAATGCCACCCTTTGGTTTTTCCTTACCTGGTTTCCAACCTACCTGGTAAAATACCGGGGGCTGGACTTCATCAAATCGGGCTATCTGGCTTCGGTGCCTTTTTTAGCAGCCTGCGCGGGTCTGCTCCTGTCGGGCTTTGTTTCCGACCGGTTGGTGAAGCAGGGAAAATCGGTGACCATGGCTCGCAAAGCGCCCATCATTATTGGGCTGCTATTGTCTATCAGCATCATAGGTGCCAATTATACCGACGATACAGCGTTGATTATTTTCTTTATGGCGCTGGCGTTCTTTGGATCGGGCATGGCGCTGATCTCCTGGGTATTCGTGTCTATTCTATCCCCCAAAAACCTGATTGGCCTGACCGGGGGCGTTTTTAATTTCATGGGGAATCTGGCTTCCATTGTCGTACCCATTGTGATTGGCTTTCTGGCCAAAGACGGCGACTTCAAACCGGCCCTTGTGTTCATTGGCACCTTAGGTCTGATTGGCGCGTGTTCCTATATATTTCTGGTTGGCAAAATAGAACGGGCCATTACGCAGGATGCACCGGAAGGTATCGTTGTTGGGGAGTAAGCTGGCATCCGTATTAAACTAGTGTAAAAAAAAGATTATACATTCCTGTAAATCAGTAACTTGTCATAGTCCGGCTTCACCTAGCCTTGAAGCCGGACTTTTCTTAGCGGTGAAGTCATCTGCTTCACCCTGCCTTCTTTGAGTGCCCTAGCCAACACACTGAACGGGCATAGTTGTACAAGTTTCCCTGTTAAACGAAGGATCGGTACCTTACCATCACTGATTAATCACAGCAATAAACTTTGTCGCACTTACCTAGTTGTAAGCGCAGCAAAGATTTAACTCTTTTAAACCAGGGTATTACCGGCTTGTAACCGCTTTCCAGCATTTTAAAGTCGAAATATGGCTAATGAAATTAACGATCAGGATGAATCATCCCCTCGACTCGATCCAAGTCGTTACTGGAAAGATGCCGAGAAGGCATTACGTTCCTCTCAGGAACACTTCAGGATGTTCCTTACGACTATTTCCGATGCCGTCTATCGCATGAATGCCGATTGGAGCCAGATGCTCACGCTGGAAGGGCAGGAATTCCTGGCTACTACCGAAAAACCCAGCCAATACTGGTTTAAAAAGTACATTCCTCTGCAAGACCAACCCCAGGTTCAGGCCGCCATCGAGCAAGCCATTGAAACCAAGAGCATCTTTGAACTGGAACACCGGATCATTCTTGCTGATGGAACGATTGGCTGGACCTTATCACGGGCCATCCCGTTGCTCAATACCCAGTCTAAAATTGTCGAATGGGTTGGCGTTGCCAGCGACATCACACAACGAAAACAAGCCGAAGAATCCCTTAATCGGCTGCAAAAGCGTACGATCATTGCGGTTGAAGCGGCCGAGATGGCAACCTGGGAGTGGCACCTGGCGGCTAACCAAGTCTATTGGAATGAACAACATTTCAAATTGCTGGGTATGCCTCTACAGCCCGAACCGATGCAACCGGCAGACTTCCTGTCGCACATACATCCAGATGACCGCCAACGGGTAACCGATCAACTGACGCAGGCTATTGAGCAGCAGGGAATTTATGATACTGATTTTCGAATCATACGAGACGATGGCACTCTACGCTGGATGAGTGGCTATGGTCGCATTACCGAAGAAGTCGACGGACGGCCAAGCCGGATGAGCGGTGTCATGTTTGACATTACGGATCGAAAACAGGCGGAGGAAGAACTAAAAGAAGGCGCCCAACGAAAAGACGAGTTTATGGCCTTGCTGGCGCATGAACTACGCAACCCACTGGCCACCCTGTCTAACACGGTACAGATTCTGCAATTAACGAAGGGGACCAATGAAATGCTGCCGCTTGAATCGGCCCTAACGCTGATGAGCCGGGAAGTGAGCCATCTGGTTCGCCTGGTCGATGACTTGCTGGATGTGAGCCGGATTAACCAGGGCAAAACCCAATTGCGCCTAGCGAGTCTTGACCTAACGAGTCTGGTCAGGCAGGCTATCGAAGCAGCCCGGCCATTGGTGGAGACAGGGCAGCGCCAGTTCATGGCCAGCCTGCCCGGCGAGCCTCTTTATATGCAGGGCGACGACATTCGACTCACCCAAATGATTCGAGACTTACTAAGCAATGCGGCCAAATTCACCCATAACAACGGCCACGTTTGGTTGACTCTGGAACAAGTCGGCGGAGAAGCGTGCTTACGGATACGTGATGATGGCATCGGCATTGCCGCTGATCAATTAGATCGAATCTTTACCATGTTTGTACAGGTCGATACATCCTCTATCCGTTCGCAGGGGGGGCTGGGCCTGGGGCTTACGCTCGTCAAACAGTTTGCGGAACTGCACGGCGGGCGGGTTGAAGTCGCTAGTGCCGGGGTCGGTGCAGGTAGTGAATTTAGTATATATCTGCCGTTGAAACATCCCAACCACACAGTAACCCATAACGAATATGGTTAACGCAAAACCAGACAGTTGCCAAATACTGGTCGTAGATGATAACCCGGATGCCGCCTTTACACTGGTTATGCTGCTCAAGCTGAAAGGCTATGATGCCTGTAGCTACCCCAATGGCCGGGAGGGTATCGAGGCTACCGAACGCCTGCGGCCCGATGTGGTGCTGCTTGATCTGGCAATGCCCGAAATAGACGGTTATGAAACCTGCCGGACGATTCGAATGCAGCCATCCGAAAAGGAGATCGTGGTGATTGCATTAAGTGGCTACAATCAACCTGAAGACATACGACTGAGCTGGGAATCGGGCTTCGATGCCCATTTGGTGAAACCCGTGGACCTGGACATACTAACGCAACGGATAACGCCCCATCTGGCGCTGAAAAGAGTCAATGGATAAGGGTTGACTTTCGCATTTCCAATTTCCCGGCGCTCGTGGCCCACAATAAGCAGCTATGCCGATTACCGCTTATCTTTGTTCACTCTCTGCCCATGAACTGGATTACGCGCGAACGCCCCAAGATTGACCGGCTGGCCTGCCCGTGGCTGATCAAACGATTCATTGATCGGGATGCGGTCATTTATTTTGTCCCGGAGGGCCAGGTTCTTAGTCAGGCCCAGCCCCTGAACGCCATTCCGTTCGATGTGCCAGGTGTCGAATACACGCATTACGAAGACCGGTGCACGTTCGACTACTTCCTTCAAAAACATTCGCTCACCGATCCGGCTTTGCAGGCAATGGCTCCGATCATTCGCGGAGCCGATACCGATGATCATGCGCTGGCCGCCCAATCGGCGGGCTTGTGGGCCATTTCGGCAGGGTTGGCGTTCAACATCGCCAATGACCAGCAACTCCTGGATCAGGGCCTGATCATTTATGATGCCTTGTACAGTTGGGCCAAACACCTGCAGGCAGTTAAACACACCCAAAGTCCCACCGAGCGGTTGTTGCTTCAGGTGCTGCATTCCTACCTCCAACCAACGGGTAAACGAAAGCCGCCAACCTGGGTGCATGAGCTCAAAGAGCTGATTCAGGATCAGATCGACACGAACCTAACGCTTAGTTTAACGGAACTATCCGAAAGTCTGGACGTTAATCCGGCCTATGTTTCGCGCACCTTCGCCCGGTATTTCGACGACCTCTCGTTTGGCGAATACATCCGGAAGCTACGGATTGAGAAAGCCCTCCAGTTGCTGGAAACAACGGCTTACAGCCTCTCTGAAATCGCCTACCTGACCGGCTTTTCCGACCAAAGCCACTTTACCCGAATCTTCAAAAAGTTAATCGGGCAAAATCCGTCCGACTACCGCAAAAGCCGATTAAAAAGTAAAGCAGATACAAAAAGTTAAATCCATTCTATTTCCTTCTGACGGGACAGCTTATTCTTGTGCCTAAGTACAAGATCCCGACACATGAAATTACCTGCTTCTTATTCACTGGGTGAGCTGGTGCGTTATTTTCTTCGCCTGGGAACCCTGGGTTTTGGTGGTCCACCGGCGTTGGTGAGTGCCATGCACCGCGATCTGGTTGTGGATCGGCAGTGGATCACCGAGGCCGACTACCGGGAAGGAATGGCCTTGGCGCAACTGGCCCCCGGCCCGTTGGCCGCCCAACTGGCGATCTACCTGGGTTATGTTCATTATGGTATTTGGGGCGCAACGCTGGTGGGTATAGCCTTTGTTATGCCTTCCTTTATCATGGTGGTGGCCCTGGGCTGGGTCTATGTTCGCCTGGGTGGACTCCCCTGGATGCAGGCCATTTTTTACGGCATTGGCGCTGCCGTTATCGGCATCATTGCCATCGGTACGTACAAACTCACGACGAAAACCGTTGGCACCGATCAACTGGGCTGGGTTTTGTTTGGCCTATCGGCGGTGGCTACTGCCGTTATGGAATCGGAACTGCTGTGGCTGGTCTTGGGCTCGGGAGTCATTTACTGGCTGGTCAAAACACCGCCCCACTTTATTCGAACGGGCATTGGGAGCAGTTTCGCCCCCTTTCTTCCGCCGTTGGAAGGCCTTGCCTCAGACTCGATTCTGTGGAAGCTAGCTCTCTTTTTCGCCAAAGCCGGGACTTTTGTCTTTGGGAGTGGACTGGCCATTGTGCCGTTTCTCTATGGGGGCGTGGTGAAAGAATATGGCTGGTTAACAGAACAGCAATTTTTAGATGCCGTGGCGGTCGCCATGATAACGCCCGGTCCCGTGGTGATCACCGTGGCTTTTATTGGTTATCTGGTAGCCGGTTTTCCGGGTGCCTGCGTAGCGGCCTTAGCCACCTTTCTGCCCTGCTATTTATTGACCGTCCTACCGGCGCCTTATTTCAAGCGCTGGGGCAAGCATCCGGGCGTTAAATCGTTTGTGAATGGCATCACCATAGCCGCCGTTGGCGCAATTGCCGGGGCTGTTGTCGTGCTGGCGCGTCGACAACTGGTAGACCTTCCGGCTATTCTGATGGCGCTGGCTACTATGGGGCTGCTTTACCGCTTCAAGAAACTTCCTGAATTAAGCATCATTGGCGGAGCGGCCGTATTGGGTTTGCTCCTTCGCTATGTAGCCTGATAAAAAATGGCCAGCCAGACGGTTTCTTCGTCTTCTTTTGTCCACTCCACCCGGTGCTTGAGGTGGGCAGGCAGGTTGATGTGCATACCAGCAGATAGCTCAATCGGCTGGTCGACACCGTCGATTCGGAGCCGGGCTGCTCCCTTGGCGAGTAGCACCCACTCGTGTTGGTCCTGATCATACCAGAACCCATCGGGGGAGATGTGCCCTTTCGAGACGATACGTTCTACCCTAAAGCCTTTGCCCGTTATAACTTCGTCAACCAATTCTTCGGGTAGCGAACTTGGGATAGAAGCGAATAAATTATGGACAATGCCGTTAGGAAAACTCATGCGGATTTATACAGTCAAGCCCGTCTATATGCCGAAAATCTTTGGTGTTACGAGTCAATATCGTAAACCCATATACCAGCGCTGTAGCGGCAATGATAGCATTGCCAAGCTTTAGCTTTTTATCTCTTTTTCGTAAGTCAATCGTCTTATCAGCAACCACATCATTTACATAAAAGATGGTAGCCAACGCTAAAAAATCGTTTAGTTTTGCATTTCTACAGGGTCTTCGTCAAAACCCAGAACCTCGATTTTAACAACGATAGACGTATTGAATTCATCGTTAATGAGGCTATCCATAGCGATAGCAGCCGATAGCGGAATTTTATCACCTACGTAATCAATAACAGCATTGGCATCTAGGATATACTGTTTTCCCATTCTGTTCGTGCTTGTTCTGTGTAACGAAGCAGTTGATCAGCCGTTTCTTTAGAAATAGCTCCACTAAAATCAGATGGCTTCTACTTCGGATTTTCCAGCAACTTTAAATCCTGATGTTTTGCCGTGATGTTGTTCCACTCCTCAATCGGAATCACGATGGCCGTATGCCTACCCTGAGCATCTGAAATATACTGTATGTTCATGACATGCATTACCTTAGAGTGATAGTACACAAGATTGCTTTTCGGCAATACGGGCTGAGGTACTTCTGTAAAAATAAGCAATACACCCTTATAAAACCAATTTAACGGGGCGAAGTGTTCACTACAATTAACAGCGGACAATCTATCTATAAATAGGCTCGAAAGAATAGTTTAGACGTTATTCATTTACAATTCTCCACCATTTCCAGCCGGTTTTTGTTGCCCATTTGGGCTATTCAGCGATTATCGGTTCATGCTCTTGCGTATATCTGCGAGAAAAGACGCTTTAGGTGTTAATGGAAAAGACATTAGCCCCTACTCGCTGGTACCGCCTGATACCAATCGCCTTTATTACGTATAGCCTGGCCTATCTTGACCGGGCGAATTTTGGGTTTGGAGCCGCCAGCGGCATGGCAACGGACCTGAAGATTACCCCGTCCATGTCTTCCCTGCTGGGGTCGCTATTCTTCCTGGGTTATTTCTTTTTTCAGGTGCCCGGCGCTATCTATGCCGAGAACAGAAGTGCCAAGAAACTCATTTTCTGGTCGTTGATTCTGTGGGGTGGTCTGGCCATGGCAACGGGGATCATCAGCAATGTTAACCTATTGATTGTCATTCGCTTTATGCTTGGCGTTGTCGAGAGCGCCGTAATGCCATCAATGCTTCTCTTTTTGAGCAGGTGGTTTACCAAAGCCGAGCGGTCGCGGGCCAATACATTTTTGATTCTGGGCAACCCTGCCACTATTCTGTGGATGTCGGTGCTGTCTGGTTATTTGATTAAATCGGTTGGCTGGCGGTGGATGTTTATCCTGGAAGGACTTCCCGCCATTATCTGGGCGTTCTTCTGGTGGCGGCTCGTCGCCGACAAACCCAGCGATGCCAACTGGCTCACCGAATCAGAAAAACAGGATCTGGAAGCCGAATTGCAGAAGGAACAGCAGGGTATCAAACCCGTTAAAAATTACGCAGCAGCCTTTAAATCCAGAATCGTCATTTTGTTGAGCCTGCAATACGCCTTGTGGAGCATTGGCGTTTATGGTTTTGTGATGTGGCTTCCGTCCATTATCAACGCAGCCCCGAACATGGACATTGTTAAAACCGGCTGGCTGTCTTCGGTTCCCTATGTACTAGCCATTATCGGGATGTTAAGTGCGTCCTACTTCTCGGATAAAACCCTGAACCGAAAAATCTTTGTGTGGCCGTTTTTACTACTGGGCGCGGTTGCTTTCTACGGGTCGTATTTGATCGGTGCCACTAATTTCTGGCTATCGTTTGTGCTGCTGATCATTGCGGGCGGTGCTATGTATGCGCCCTATGGCCCCTTCTTCGCTATCATTCCCGACCTGCTACCCAAGAACGTAGCGGGTGGCGCAATGGCCCTCATCAACAGTTGCGGAGCGCTGGGCTCCTTCGCGGGTGCTTATCTGGTTGGCTATCTGAATGGCTCAACGGGCGGCTTCGGAGCCTCTTACATTTTTATGGCTGGATCGCTTCTGCTATCCGCCATCATCACCCTGATTGCCGTCAAAACGCCCGACAAGCAACCGAGTCCCGAAACGCTTGTTGTTCAGTAAGGTCGTTTTGCCAATCCTTTTTTAGTAGAACTGTGGTGTCAGCGGGGCCACTTCAAGGTAAGTGCCCACGGTCCGTGTCCTCACGGACCGCCGGACCGGATGGTCTGGCTGACACTGTGCCCTTGGTCCGTGAGGACACGGACCAAGGGCACAGTGTCAGTTTCTTAAAACTGACAAGAGCGGTTTCTTAAAACCGCACACGGCTTACTAATCAACGAGGTTTCTCAAAACCTTGCCGTGGCAGTTTTAAGAAACTGCCACCACAGTAAACGCCAAGTCCTGACCTTACATAGTTAGTAAGGTCAGGACTTGGCGTTTACTGTGGTGGCATCAGCCGGGTCGCCGATCGGCCACGGCTGTGGTGCGATTCTTAAAAACGGCGCGGGCAGTTCCACTGACTTCCCCTCAAGGAAGGTCTCCACGGTCCGTGTCCTCACGGACCGCTCTCTTCTATACCGTTGCAACTAGCCGGATGTGTGGTCCGTGTCCCCAGGGACCACGGGCTCTTACTGATTGAACTGAATACTGTTTAATTGAATAATGCTGTCATTAGGCTTATCACGTTTCACCACAATTATATACACATCGTGTTTGCCGGTGAAGGGCTTGTCGAGCGTACCCGTTACCTGGTTAGTCTTTTTCCAGTCGCCGGTTGCTTTGTAGGGTGCGCGACTCACTACCGGACCAGCGTAAGAATCCAGCCGCACCTCGATCTCGCCGTCTTTGTTGAGCGACGAATAGTCATAGGTTAACGACTTGATGGTAGTCATGTCAATGCCTTTCAGCAAGACATACGCCTTATGGCCACCCGCACTCAGGCGACTACCGAAGCGGGGGAAACCTACGTATGCATCGGCGTTTAACGTCTTCACCTTCGCACTGCGTAAGGTAACGACCTCCGTACTGGTGAGCGGCCCAACGGCTTTACTGCCATTGTCGGTGTAACTTGCCAGCAGGCTATACTGCCCACGGGCATCTTCGGGCTTGTGCTCATTTAAGGCGAGGCTCCCTTGCGCGGGTACGGCTTTCTGTTTGCGCGCATCCGTCAGCGAGAAAATGTACTTGACCATTTCCTGCGCATCCTGGGCCGGAATCTGCGGGTGAGCACTCATCAGATGGTCTTTGCTCCAGTTGCCTCCACCGCCTTCAATGATCTTCCGGGCCAGTCGTTCCACACTGCCGGATTCTCCTTTATACCGCCCGGCAACGGCCAGAAACGTTGGCCCAACAGACGGCTTGTCGATGGTATGGCAAGCCTTACAATCGCTGCTGGCGATCAGCGTTTTCCCCAGCGATCCACCACCCACCTGCGCTACTTCCTGGTGTCCCTGTTGTGGGGCAGCCATTGGCGCACCATTCGGCTGAGCACTGTATTCGTAATAAACCTTGATGCGCTTGGGATCAATTTTCTTGTCCTCTTTGTCGGTCACCTTCACCGTGTAAGTAAACGGCTTATTTTCCCAGTAGAATGATTTATTGTCGGGGGTGACAATGGCCAGCTCTGGCTTGGCATTCCCAACTTTCACAGTAACAGTATCCATACCCACTTGGCCCATCCGGTCCGTTACTTTCAGGATAGCGTTGTACACACCAGGCTGCGTGTAGGTATAGGTGGCCATTGGCTTGGTAGACCCAACCGTTTTGCCATCGAACAACCACTGGTAAGTGACCTGATCATCATCGTCCAGATCCGTGCCGCGTCCACTGAATTTAACCCGCAATGGGGCCTGTCCAACGGCTTCGTCCAGCTCGGGAGCACGGGGGTCAGAGGTGAGATACGAGCGGGCATCACGCTGAGCCACGGCTACCGAATCGACCACACCTGCTCGGGCGATAGGGGCTCGGTTGCCGGTATTGTATTCAATTTTCACCAGGCGGGCGTCGTCGTTATCGGCCCCGTAGACGGAACCGTATTCCAGCATATACATAACCCCATCTTTGCTGAATGCCAGGTCGATGGGCCGCCGGAAATCGCCACTGCCGGCCATGAACGGCTCATTCCGAATATAGTTATCGTCTTTATCGACGCGCACCGCCATCACCCAGTTACGCATCCAGTCGAAAATGAACAGCGCACCGTCGTAGTATTCCGGAAATTTGTTCTTCGATGGCGAGCTCTTGTCGTAGGTATAGAATGACCCAGCCATGGCGCTTCGGCCACCCAGGCCAAGCTCGGGGAAGTCTTTGGAAGCTGCATACGGATACCAGATCATGGCCGAATTAGTCGGCGGCAGATTTTTCAGGCCCGTGTTATTGACCGAGGTATTCATTGGTGCCTTGGGGTCAAATTTCGGTCCCGCCACGTTGGTGGCAAAATCGAGGTCGGGATACGGTTGGCTGTTTCCGATAAAGTAAGGCCAGCCAAAGTTGCCCGGCTTTTTGGCCTGATTGAACTCGTCATAGCCCCGTGGCCCGATGGTGCTGTCCTTGCCGGCATCCGGGCCAATTTCGCCCCAGTACAAGACCGACGATTTCGGATTCACCGCGATTCGGTACGGATTGCGCAAACCCATTGTGTAAATTTCGGGGCGGGTTTGCGCGCGGTCCGACGGTTCGGTGCCTTTCGGGAAAAGATTCCCGTCGGGAATGGTGTAGGTACCATCGGCCTGCGGACGAATACGCAGAATTTTGCCCCGCAAATCGTTGGTGTTGGCCGCCGAACGCTGGGCATCGAGGGTGAGGTGATCGGGTCGTTCGTCAATCGGAGAGTAACCGTTGGATGGGAACGGATTGGTGTTATCCCCCGTCGAAAGAAACAGATTACCTTCTTTATCCCATGCCAGCGAACCGCCGTGGTGCGCACTGGCCTCAAATTCACCGGGTACGTTCAGCACGACTTTTTCAGAAGCCAGATCGAGCGTGTTGTCGTCCTTGACCACAAAGCGCGACAGATGATACGTGGGGTCTTTGTCGGTATCCGGAGAATAATACACGTACAAAAAATGGTTGGTTGCAAAGTTGGGATCGACCGTTATGCCCTGCACGCCAAACCCTTGCTTGGTCGTTACCGGAAACTTGTGCATAACTTTGTACTTGTTCGTGCTGGCATTGTAGACCGTCAGATTCCCGCTCCGTTCGGTGAAGAAAACCCGTCCATCATCAGCTACGGCGAGTTCCATCGGTTCGTTCAGGTCATTGACCAGAACCGTCTTCACAAACCGGTTCTCTTCGGGCATCGTCACAGCGTAGGCTTTGCTATAATCGAGGGGTTTGTTGCTCCCCATGACCCAGGTAAGCGCCCCCAGCAAATGCTGAACAAACAGCGGCTCGCTGAAGCTGGCATCTTCATGACCGCCACCCGTGTAATACGCCCGCCCGCCATCGAACTCGTGGTACCAGGCAATCGGGTGGTTGCTTCCGTTGATGCCACCATCGTAGGTATTTTCGTCCAGATTGGCGACCACCGTCAGGTCGGTATACAAGGACCGGTAATTGTACCATTCGTCCGTGCGCTCCCAGTGATCGGGCAGATGGGCCGTGGAAGAATGTTTTTTATCGATCACGTCAACAGTCGCCTTCCGTACATTGGATTGGCTCGGGTGGCTGGCAAAATACCCGCCTACCAGTTTATTGTACCAGGGCCAGTCATATTCGGTATCGGCCGCGGCATGAATACCCATGTAGCCACCCCCCGCCTGAATATACCGCTCGAAAGCAGCCTGCTGCTTCTGGTTCAGAATGTTGCCGGTTGTACTCAGAAACACAACGGCCTGGTAATGCCGCAGGCTATCATCGTTAAAGTAATCCGCATTTTTTGTCGTATCCACCCTGAACGTGTGCTCGCGGCCAAGTTTTTGCAGAGCCGCAATGCCAAAGGGAATAGAAGTATGTTTCCAGCCCTTGGTTTTCGAGAAAACAAGAATACGCTTTGGTTCCGACTGGAGGGTCCCGGACCCGATCTGCGTAGGACTGGCGTTCGTTGCTTCACCCGCCGATGCTGATCGGGAAACGGCTGTGGGCGTTGTTGTCACGACGGTCGTTTGGGTACTGGCTTTTTGTGTATTCAGGCAGGCATACAGCCCGACAGAGGCTCCGGCTGCGCCCAGTAAACGGAGTGTGTACGTAATAGAGGTTGACCAAATCATAAGGAAAAGATTGAGCGTTAGGTAATACTATAAGATTTGATCATACATAAACTACCTACGTTTTTTTTGCATTCTGGCGTCTCTAAAATGAGAAATTTACGGACGAATAATCGGGAAGCGCTGATTTAACCGTATTATGTACACTATTAAGCCATGAAGGCCTGTAGAAAACCGATTTTTTAATTTTTCTTTATGTTCTTCGTGCCTTCATTTTACGAACCTATTTCCAATGAATCGTCGTCAGTTTATCCAACAGTCAGCCGGAGCAAGTGCAGGACTGCTGGCTGGTCAATCGTTATGGGCGGCCCCCGCAGCCGCCTTCCCCGTTGTTCGGACGGCAGCCGCAAAACGCAATTTTACCAGCTCGGCCGTTGAGCAGACCATCGAGCGAATGCACAAAACTATCAAAGACCCGGAGTTGGCCTGGCTCTTCGAAAATTGCTTTCCCAATACGCTCGATACCACTGTTCAGGTTGGTACCGCCAACGGCCAACCCGATACGTTTGTCATTACGGGTGACATCGACGCCATGTGGCTGCGCGACAGTACCGCACAGGTCTGGCCTTATTTGCCCCTCATCAAGCAGGATCAGCCCTTGCGGCAACTCATTGCGGGGGTTATTCGTCGACAAAGTTTGTGCATTCGTCGGGACCCCTATGCCAATGCATTCTACGCCGACGCCAACAAGGAAGGTGAATGGAAAAAGGATGTTACCGACATGAAGCCGGGCCTTCACGAACGGAAATGGGAACTCGATTCGCTTTGCTATCCTATACGGCTGGGCTATCATTACTGGAAAACCACGGGCGATACCAGCCCGTTTGACGCCGACTGGCTACAGGCCATGCAGCTGGTGCTGAAAACCTGCCGCGAGCAGCAACGCAAAGCTAGCCACGGTCCTTACCACTTTAGCCGGAACACGGCCTGGTCGACGGATACGGTGCCGGGCGATGGCTATGGCAATCCAACCCGGCCCATTGGCCTGATCAACAGCACGTTTCGCCCGTCCGACGACGCTACGGTTTTTCCATTTTACGTACCATCGAACTGGTTTGCGGTTGTATCGCTCCGGCAACTGGCAACCATGGTCGAGCAGATTCGCCCCACGCCTGCCCTCTCCACCGACTGCCGGGCATTGGCCGATGAAGTGGAACGGGCGCTGAAACAGTACGCCATCTACACCCATCCCAAATACGGCAAAATCTACGCACTCGAAGTAGACGGCTACGGGAACCATCTCCTTCAGGACGACGCCAATGTGCCCAATCTGCTGGCGCTCCCCTATCTGGGTGCGCTGTCGGCCAGCGACCCAGTGTACCGGAATACCCGTCGGTTTGTGCTCAGTCCAGACAACCCTTATTTTTTCAAAGGCAAAGCCGCCGAAGGCGTTGGCAGTCCGCACACGCTGGTGAACAACATCTGGACGATGAGTTTAACCATGCGCGCGCTTACCTCCACCGACGACCAGGAGATTTTGTCGCAGTTGCGTTTTCTAAAGACGACCCATGCCGGAACGGGCTTTATGCACGAATCATTTAATCAGGACGACCCCACCAAATTCACCAGAAAATGGTTTGCCTGGGCCAATACGCTTTTTGGTGAGCTTATCCTGAAAGTGGCCAACGAACGGCCGCATCTGTTAAGCAAGCCGGTATAAGTCATCAGATGGCTACCATTGACAAAGCGGGGACACATGGCTGCTTGATTAGCCGCGTTATCCGCTTCGTCGACGGTAGCCGTGTGGCTTCCTGGGTCGATTTAGTATTCACATTTCCAGTTAGCGGTAAATAAAATCTGAAGAATTACTTTCCTGCCTGGCATTCTATCCCCTATCCCCACGACAATAAATCGTCTGTAAAGCTCAGCTAAAGCACCTTAAGCTTTCTTAAGGCCTGTGACATCGGTAGCCATGTCTTTCCTGACTTTGCTTAAAAATTCGGGCGTAATGCCTAAATAGGAGGCAATCTGCGTATTAGGCAACCGTAGGGCTAGTGTAGGGTACTGCTCCAGAAAAGCCAGGTAGCGCTCCTGAGCCGTTGAGCTGATCGTTTGCAACACCCGATTTTGCAACTCAACGTACTTGTCTTCAATAATGACTTTAAAAATTCGGTCGAGCTTTGGAATGTTTTTGTAGAGAAAGTATAAATCCTGTTGTTCGATTTGCAGTACGGTAGACGGCTCAATGGCCTCAATAAATAATTGGCTCGGCTTACCGGAGTGAAAGCTACCGATGTCGGCAATCCACCGGTCTGCCGGGCGGTCATTTTCTGCCGCGAACTGAAGATTATGTTCGACTCCTTTTGCGTCTACTCCAAACAGGCGAAAACATCCTTTCACAACAAACGAGTAGTGTTTGCAGGGAAATCCTTCCTGCAAAATAGCTTGTCGGCGTCTGATCTGCCGTTGAGTCACCCTACCGTCAAATAACTGTTTTTCAACTTCTTTCAGAGGAATATAGCTCTCAAAATGATCAAGCAATGGTTGTAGAAACATTCGGCGACGGATGATTTATGTCAAATCTAAAAAGTTTACCAGATCGAAACTTGTGTTTCACCTATTCATCTAAGGAAATGCGTGTTCGGTGAGCGCAAGAAGCATGATTAGCTTTATTCAGGAAGCCGTTGCCACCTCAACGTTCGGTCAGTAACTTCAGCAGGACACCGTTTGTCCAGCCGAAACCGTCCTGATTCGGGTACTCGCCCCCTTTTGCCCCGGCCGTACTGATCACGTCGTATTTTTCGACCATTTTTCCGCTGGCCTTGTACACCCGCAGGTTCTCGTTTACCCAATTCGTTTTCACCTTATTGGCCAGCGGGAGCTGGTTGTAATTGCGCAGGCCCTGAATGGCTAACCACTGCAACGGAGCCCAGCCATTAGGCGCGTCCCATTGCTCACCCGTACGGACCAGCGTGGTTGTCAAGCCACCGGGTTTCAAGAACGACTGCTCCAGCTTTTGAGCCACGGCCACCGCCTGACCAGTTGTAGCAATCCGGACAAAAAGTGGATAAACAGCCGCCAGCGAATAAACCGAAGCTGGTTTTTTGGCAACAAAATCATAATCAAAGAAGAACGCCCGCTTCGCATCCCAGCAGTAGCGTAAAAGGGCTTCACGCCGTTGCTGGGCCAGTTTTAAATACCTTTTCGACTGAACCTGGTCCCCTTTCAAGCGGTAGCCGTCGGCCAGCGTCTGTTCAAGATTGACGAGCAGGGAATTTAAATCAACCGGAATAAAGTCCGTTGTATGAATGGTTTTTAAATTTTTCCTATCCCGAAACCACCGGCTGCTGAAATCCCAGCCTGATTCGGCTCCGGCGCGAATGTGCTGGTAAAGCAATTGAGGATCTTTGGCCCGGCGGGCCAGCAGCACGTCTTCCCGATACGATTCCGGGCGCGGGGTTTGCTTGTCATCATAATACCGATTCAGATAAACGTTTTCGGCCAGGCGCACTACCCGCCGGTGGGTCGGTTGCTGGGTCGTCAACCGGTCTTTGCCATCCATCCAGAAATCGTACTCTTGCTGTAGCTGAGGCAGGTAATTTAGCAGGATGCGACGCCCCTGCACTTCCGTCAGCAGATTGACCATGAGCGAGAAAAACGGCGGCTGCGACCGGCCCAGGAAATAGGTTCGATTGCCGTTGGGAATAAAGCCAAACGTTCGGATGAGGTAGGCAAAATTATCGACCATATTCCGAATCAGGAGCGTTTTTCCGGACGCTTTCAGGCCCTGCATCGTGAAGTAGCTATCCCAGTAATAAATTTCGCCGAAACGGCCGCCCGGTACAACATACGGATTGGGCAAGGGAATCAGTGATCCAGCCAGCACATCGGCCTTGGCATGAGCCGTGGCAGGGCGGGTAAGTACAGGCCATAAATCAACGATGTGCTGCTGAGCCGACTGACCCACCTTACTGGTGTACCCCGACGCGGGCTTGATGGGCAGCGTAAAGTGCTGCAGAACAAAGGCGTTCAGGTTGAAATCACTCCGTTTCTGGGCGGTTTCGTAGTTGGCTAAAATAGTAGCGGCTGGAAATTTGGGGGTACAATCCGCAAACGTTTTGGAATCCGGGAATACGGATTTTAACTGAACGGCTTCAAATAATTTTCCATATTGTTCGTCGGGGCCGGGTAGTGTTTTACTGGTCGGGCTCGCTTTCTGGAGGGACGTTTGGGCCCAGCCTGACGTTAGGCTAATTAAGAATAGGGCCAGAGTCAAACGCCTTGTTATGGATTGCTTCATGGTGTCATTTTTTAACCTGATAAACCAGAAGGCAGGGTATAAGTTAAGTATCGTGACAAATAACCAGAGGCAACAAATTTTCAAAACCCCTTGCTGCATAGGCAGGCCCATTGGCATGAGTCAGAGCTGTTTCAGCAAACAGGTGTAAGCAATTAGTGCAAAAGTCATTCGGTAGAAATACACCTAACCTGTATTTTTACAGCGTAACGTTACCCATTTGTTGCCATGAACCGTTTCTTTTGTTGCTTTCTCTTTTTAACAGCCCTCTACTCCCCGCTTTTCGGCCAGCAGGCCTATGATGTTGAACCGGGCAAGCCCGCCCAGCTCAACGGAATCGACTATGGTTTCGAGATTAGAAACGAACGCCGTATCGACATCAGTGGCGAGTCGTATATGCGTTATGAGTTGACCATATACGCGACCAACAAAAGCAACTGTACCAAAATAATGTTGCCAAAGCAGGCACTTTTGGGGCAGGATGACCAAAACGAACTGGCAAATTTCGATTGCCTGAATGCCACCGGAAAGCGGCTAACGTCTAAAAATGGGAAGGTGATGGCGCGTCCTTTTGTTGTGCCTTACCGGCAGCGCGTTAAAACCGCAGAAGGGAAAGAAGTGGTAACAACCACCAATATTCAGGCTGGCCATATGCTGCGAAATGGCGAAACGGTCAATAACTCATTTATTGTGATCGTTCCCAACAATGAGCGCCCCATTATGAAGGTTCGTATACTAGAAATACCTGATTTATAAGGGGGTAAATAGACCATACTTTTTGTCATGCAGACGAAGCCGGGCGCCCGGCTTCGTCTGCATGACAAAAATTTTAGAGAACCGAGTAGCTCAACTGAAAACCCGACATCAGGACTAAACGAATCGGGTTTCCGCCTGCCTTATCGGGTTGCCTGCCAGGTACCGGAGCCTTGCCCATCAGCTGACGTCCAGGTTCCTTTCAGGGCTGGGTTCGCGTATTTCCCGCTGAAGCTCACATCGTTACCATCGGCGGAGTAGCTTGCCTTGAGCTGCCCATTCTCCCAGCTAATGGTTTTTAAATCAATGGGATAACGATTGCCATCATCGGCCAGCATGATGACTTGCCCGGTCAGCTTTTTGTTACTGTCTTCATTGATGACCAGTTCAAACTTTCCAGACGACGCTCCGTCGAACGTGCCGGCCCATTTCCCCGCAACACTCGGTAACGGATCGCTGGTTGCCGTCGAACTTTGGGCACTTGCTGCCTGAAACGCTATAGCAACGAAAGCAATAGCGGCTAATAAAATCCTGATAGTCATGGTGTAAGGTGGTTTATCGGTTTAGGGCGTAATTTAAATAAAAGAGGCAACTTCATCCGGAATGTTGCACGAGCTTTCTACATCTGGTTCCTCAGGCCAGTGGAATCTGGCTTTCCGTTGCTTTCCGGATCACAAACTGGCGGGCTTCATCGTACTCTTCGGCGGTGCGTAAATGCTCCAGCATCAGCGGAACTTCCTGTGGCAGCGACGTAACATTGCGGAGATAAGCCGCATAATCCAGATTACCCCGACCCGGCATGGTTTCCATAAAATGGCCGTCTTTGGGCGCAATATCTTTGGCATGCGCCGACACAATCCAGCGGCCCAGCTTTCGAAAAACCTCGTCCATCAGGGCTGCATTGCTAAAAAATCGCGAGGGGCTGTTAATGATATTCGCCATGTCAACATGAGCGCCAAACGCAGGACGGTCAATGGCTTTGATAAACTTAAGGTACGAGTCGGGGCCGTCGGGTAAACTCCAGCCCATCATTTCGAGCGCAAACTTGGCCTGTTTGGGTTTTACGGCATCAATCACCTTTCGGCAATTTTCGACCGTGGCCTCAAAATAATCGGTACTGATGTCCCGCGCATCGGGGCCGTCCCAGTGAGTGGTACTGTAGGAACCACCGATATTGACACAAACCCGGGCGCCAACGGCTTCGGCCAGGGCCAGCCGATCCGTTACATAAGCCAGATTTTTACGACGCTTTTCGGCATCCTGATCCAGCATATTCACCCAGGCACCGACTTCGGCAATGATCACATTCTGGTCGGTAAATGCCTTGCGGATAGCCGAGAGTTTAGCGGTATCTTTCAGGTCAACCGCCGGAACATAGGCCGCGCTGTACTGTAGGCGTCGGTGTTCTCGGGCGAGTTCATTGGGGTCATCACTTTTTAGGAAAACAGGCCCACCCAACCGAAGTGGCTTCGGCGCAGCTTTGCCGAATGAAGTAACGGGCGTGACCAGCGTACTACCGGCCAAAACGGCTGATGACTGTAAAAAACGGCGACGGGAGAGGGAGTTCATAAGCATGCATAGACAAATCAGGCTCCTTTAAAAGACAAAAATCAGCCCACTTACTTATGCCTGATAAGCCATACCAGCGAAAGCCCTATACACCGAAAAAAACCAGTTTTGTCAATTTGCAGCAAATCCACGATGCCGGGTAAAACTCCCGTCCGGAGCGCTTTATTATCCATACCCGCAAACACGCATTTCTTATGCAAGCCAATAGACGAACCTTTATAAAAAGCTTGTCGGCCGCATCGGCAGTAATCGCCACGGAAGGTATTGCCAGGCCATTTGGTGCCCCCGCCTACATCCCGAATCTGATGAAGGTTAGCCCGAACGACAAAATTCGCTTTGCCACCATTGGCATGGGCGTTCAGGGTAATTTCGACACGCAGGCTGCCTTGCGCAATCCGGACGTAGAACTGGTGGGTGTTGCCGACCTGTACAACGGCCGGCTCGAACACGCCAAAACGGCTTACGGCAAAGACAAGGAACTGTTCACGACCCGCGACTACCGCGAAGTGCTGGCTCGGCCGGATGTCGACGCCGTACTCGTCGTAACGCCGGATCACTGGCACGATCACATTACCATTGCAGCTCTCAATGCCGGGAAGCACGTGTATTGCGAGAAGCCGATGGTGCAGCACCTGAACGAAGGGAAAGCCGTTATCAATGCCTGGAAAAAGTCGGGCAAAACGATGCAGGTAGGTAGTCAGCGCATCAGTAGCGCGGCTTTCCAGGAAGCCAAGCGACTGGTCGAAGCAGGTGATATTGGCCAGATCAACTACATCGAATCCAACAACGACCGCTTCAACGCCATTGGCGCGTGGCAATACTCTATTCCACCCGATGCCTCCCCCCAAACCCTCGACTGGGATCGGTTTTTGGGCGACGCGCCCAAGCGGCCATTTGATGAAAAACGGTTCTTTCGGTGGAGAAACTACAAAGATTACGGCACGGGCGTAGCAGGCGACCTATTTATTCACCTGATTACCGGCGTCCATTTCGTCACGAACACGATGGGGCCAACCCGCATCTACTCGTCGGGGAATCTGGCCTATTGGAAAGATGGCCGCGACGTTCCCGATATCATGGCCTGCATCATGGATTACCCCAAAACAGATCAGCATGAAGCCTTTCAGATGGTGCTCCGGGTTAATTTTGCCAATGCCGGAAAGATCAACGATGTAACCCGGATTATTGGCAACGAAGGGCAGATCGAGTTCTCGGAAAACAACCTGATCATGACCAAGAAGAAACTTCCCGTTGCACCCGGCTATGGCGGCTACGATAGCTTCTTTACGTTCACGGAGCCGGTTCAGCAGGAGTTTGTCAAGAAATATGATGCAACTTACCCACCCGAAACACGCAAGTCGGAACCGGTGAAGGAAGTGAAATTTGAAGCCCCCAAGAACGACGATGCCCACGCCAAGCACTTCGGCGATTTCTTCGATAATGTCCGCAAAGGGAGTCAGGGAACGGTGGAGGACCCCGTATTTGGTTTCCGGGCAGCCGCGCCGGTTTTGGCCTGCAACGAAAGCTACTTTGAGCAAAAGATAGTGCATTGGGACCCGGTTACCATGACGCAGCAAAACCCAACCGGCAAATCAGGAACCAGCACCGCACCGGCAAAGAAAAAGACGCTGGCTTCGACAAAAACCTCGTCCAAGAAGTCCTAGTACGGTAAGGCTAACTCCCCCTCGAAATTGCCTGATCAGGCAATTTCGAGGTTTTTAGTTGAAAACTGTATTTTTCATTCTCGCCGGGTTAAAACGGCAGCGGCCGACCGCCCGGCGAGAATGAAAAATACGTTATTACTGAGCTTAATCATTAAACCTGACTCGTGAGGTTTGAGAACCTGACTTGACTAAAAAATTGAGCTACAACAAGCAGCTTTTTTGTCATCCCGACAAAAAATAAGTTAAGTGCCCAGTTCCGTTAACATTCCATCAACTCCTCCGTAACGTACGTGAAAATCTCTTCCTCCCAATCAGCTTCCTCCCACCAAACCGTCTCGAAGAGGTTATTCTGGCGTGTAGCTTTGGTTGCTTTTTTACTTTGGGTCACGGTCGATGTACTTGTGCCGAGACAGCACAGCATTCGACAGTTTGACGCAAAAGAAGTTGCCCGGTTGGAAACAGCCATGTGGCGATCCTATTATGATAGAAATCCGGCGTTGTTATTCTGGCAGTTGGCGGGTGGGTTGCGGCAACAGTTTCATGCCCCTTTCTGGCGATCCTTTGGTCTGGCGTTCTTAGCCACTAAAGCTGCCTTTGTTTTCAAGAAGGGCCATTCCCGGGCAGATTACCAGCAAGCGATGCCTGCCCTGGTTACGTATTATGAAGCCATTCAGAAACTGACCGTAGAACGTTTCGATGTGCAGAAGGTAGCCGCTCTGGAGTTGGAGTGGTGGATTGTTCATCGCCAGCGGGATCGCTACTCCTACGCTGACTTATCTATTGCCTTGGAGAAAACATCAGCAGCCTTATACAATCAACCTGTTTCATCCTTCTCCGCCTATGCCACCCTCCGGGCAAATGCCATGCGCCTGTGCGATGAAACCGGCCATACGCCCGGCGGCACGACGGAGACTAGCTGGCAGCAAATTGAACAGGAATTGGATCTGGCATGGAGCACGTTGCACACCGTCGTTCGGCCGGCTAACGGCAGCTAACTGACCTATAGGCACGGCTACGACCGTAGTTGTTGCATGGCCAGACGCAATTGTTGGCGGGCCGTTTCAATCGGTATTCCAATGGTTTGAGCGGCCTCTTCGGGTGTGCATTTTTTAAAGAGTACAGAATCAAGCAGCTCTTTCAATTGAGTATGAGTTGAGGTTGTGGAGAAACTATTAACCGGAGCGATACTACTGGTCGAGGGCATAACCTTCCCAGTAGAGGTTAATTGAAATACATGGGACGGCACTTTATTGCGCGATTGCAGCGCTTCAGCTATAATTTTTCGGGTAATGGTTAATAACCAGGCGAATACCGGCTGCTTCCCGGGTTTAAATTTACTTAATTCCACATGAACCGTTTCGAATGTCTTTTCCAGCAATGCTACAGCTTCGTCTTCATTTGGAACGGTTTTGGTGATGACTCCGAACAGGGCGGGGGCGTACCGATCATACAGGCCATGAAAAGTAAATTTATTTATAGGATTCTGCCCGCTGGGCAAGTCGAGTTCCTGGGGCACCTCTGTTACACGACTCATAAATGGGTAGTACTAATTTTTCAGTAAGGTAATATAGGGGCCAATCATCTGCTTATCAGACAATAGGTGGGGCTAGGTACGTTTATACACACAACAACGCATTGTTCCTTTTTTGGTTAATTAATTTTTTATTCGGTGGGTAAACCCGTCGATCTACGAATCTGTCTGCGCAAAGAAATGGCCGTTGCCGGGCTTCTTGTTACCTTTGGATACTGATTCAAAAAACTTATGAAATACAAAAAGCACGTTTTTATTTGCAATAACCAGAAGGTTGCCCCCAAAAAGTCGTGTGGCGAAGCCCATGGGAATGAACTGGTCGATGCCTTCAAAGCGGCCCTTGCCGAACGCGGCCTGTTAAAAGAAATGCGCGCCCAGCGCACCGGTTGCCTCGACGCCTGTGCCTTCGGGCCAGCCCTGGTCGTTTATCCGGAAGGCACCTATTACGGCAATGTTCAACTGTCCGACGTCGCCGAAATCGTCGATAGCCATCTGGTGAATAACCAGCCCGTAGAACGACTTGTGCTCAATGTCTAGCACTTTCGGTGTATGGGTTACGGTAGTGGTTGCGGGCCAACGCATGGCTCCACCGATACCGTAACCCATACACCGTAAACCCATTACCATGTACAAACACCTCTTTTTCGACCTCGACCATACACTTTGGGACTTCGACCGAAATTCGTCTGAGTGTATTGCCGAGTTGTTTGAAACACATCGGCTGGCCGATCTGGGCATTGCCTCAGCCGCCGAATTCAGTCGACATTTCATCGCGATAAACAAGCAGCTCTGGGCCGATTACGACAAAAACCTGATCGAGCATGGCTACATTCGGAAGCACCGATTTCCGATGGTTTTTCGGGCGCTGGGCGTCGATGAGTCAGCGGTTCAGACCGACCTGAACGCCGAGTATCTGCGGATGTTGCCTTGCAAGCCCCATTTACTGGAATCGGCCAAAGAGGTGCTGGATTACCTGCAGGGACGCTACATCATGCACATCATCACAAACGGGTTTGCCGAAATTCAGGCGGTGAAGATGAATAGCTCCGACATTGCACATTATTTTACGCATG
Organism: Spirosoma radiotolerans; assembly: GCF_000974425.1. Classification (NCBI taxonomy): domain Bacteria; kingdom Pseudomonadati; phylum Bacteroidota; class Cytophagia; order Cytophagales; family Cytophagaceae; genus Spirosoma; species Spirosoma radiotolerans. The sequence continues at coordinate 1,006,794 of NZ_CP010429.1, read as the reverse complement.
TCGTTACGAGCGAAAATGCCAACGCCAAAAAGCCCGATCCACTCGTTTTTCAGTATGCCCTGGAGATAAGCGGTACGACGGCGGCAAACAGTCTGATGATTGGAGACAATTACGAAGCCGACATTATGGGCGCGAAAGGCGTTGGTCTGGACACTGTTTTTTATAACCCCGAAAATCAATCTGTCAGTGACCCACCAACCTACGACATTCGCCACTTGAAAGAATTAATGGCCATTTTATAATTGACATGCTATGCAACTGACTAAGGCAACGGCCCTTGTTACCGGAGGAGCTTCGGGGCTTGGCGAGGCAACAACGCGCCTACTGGCAGCCAATGGAGCCAATGTAGTTATTCTGGACCTGAACGACACGCTGGGTAATGCGCTGGCCGACGAATTAGGCGCATCTGTCCGATTCCATAAGACCAATGTGACCGACGAAACCGATGTGCAGGCTGCTATTAACCTGGCCATCGAAACGTTCGGTAGTTTGCAGATCGCCATCAATTGCGCGGGTGTTGCCGAAGCCCGAAAAACACTCGGCAAGGTCGATGGTGTTTACGGCGCCCATTCCCTGTCCGTCTTCCAGAAAGTGATTTCCATCAACCTGATTGGCACATTCAACGTTATTCGGCTGGCGGCTTTGGCCATGGAGAAAAATGAGCCCAATCATAGCGAGGGGTTCGAAGGCGAACGGGGCGTTATTATCAATACGGCTTCGGTAGCGGCCTACGACGGACAAATCGGGCAAGCCGCTTACGCGGCTTCGAAAGGGGGTATTGTGGGCATGACGCTTCCTATCGCCCGCGATCTGGCCCGCTCCGGAATCCGCGTCATGACTATTGCACCGGGACTTTTCGAAACACCGTTACTCGCTAGTTTGCCGGAAGAGGCCCGGCTTTCCTTAGGTCAGCAGGTGCCCTTCCCTTCCCGGCTTGGTCGGCCAGGCGAGTATGCGCTGCTGGTGAAAAGCATTATCGAAAACCCCATGCTGAACGGCGAAGTAATTCGGTTGGATGGCGCCATCCGGATGGGACCGAAATAGAGTAATCTGACTTAGTATACACAAAAGCCGCCGGGAATGTCCCTGGCGGCTTTTGTGTGTTCAGTGATAAGCGCTTGTTGTATCATCGAAGTCAACCAGCCTCAGAGGATGCAGCGCTTTGCCTGTATACGACCGAACACATATCGGCCATTGCCCCATGATAGCCATGGTTGGTGTCTTCTTAAATGCCTTGCCGACATCCTGTTGCTCATTGGGCCTGAGCCGCTGCCGTTTTCGAACCGCTTCACTGACCATCACAAGCAAGAATCAATTCTTTATCATGCTATTTTTAGCAAGTAAAAAATATAATATGTAATTATAATAATTTAGTAAAATTTTATTCTGCATTATGACCTATAAATAAAACACAATAAATTATAATTGCCCTTTAATCTTTACAATCGCTTTTCTTATACTACTCTCTTTATACTTGTATGAAAGAACGTTTATTTGCTCTTCTCTTTTTACTTCCTCTTCTTTCCTTCGGCCAGCAGCGGGTTGTTCGGGGTAAGGTAAGCGATGCCGCCGGAAAGGAATCGCTACCCGGCACGACGGTAACGGTGAAAGGTGGTACGGTTGGAACAGTCACCGATGCCCAAGGAACGTATCAGCTACCCATTACTGACAAATCAACGACACTGGTTTTCTCTTCGGTTGGCTTCCAACTGAAGGAAGTCGTTGTCGGCAATCAGGAAATAATTAACGTGGCGCTGGAGGCCGATACCAAGCAACTCAGCGAAGTGGTCGTTACGGCAGCCGGCATCAAACGCGACAAGAATGCCCTTGGCTATTCCGTCAGCACGCTGGATGCCAACAAACTCGCCCAACGTTCTGAACCCGACCCGCTTCGGGCGCTCACCGGCAAAGTAGCCGGGGTAAACGTACAGGGATCGGGTGGGGCGGCCGGAGGAGCCACGAACATTACCATTCGGGGAAACTCGTCACTGGGCAATAACAACCAGCCGCTGTTCGTGGTCGATGGGGTTCCTTTTGATAACTCCAGTTTTGGTAGTACCGATGGTACCGTTGGGGGATCGACCATAACTAACCGGGCGTTTGACCTGGACCCGAACAATATTCTGACCATGACTGTCCTGAAAGGGGCCGCAGCAGCCGCTCTTTATGGCTCACGAGCCGCCAACGGGGCCATTATTGTGACCACCAAGGCCGGAAAAAGCCAGAGCAAGAAAGGGCTGGAAATCACATACAGCACCGGCTATTCCACAGAGACCGTTGCTGGACTGCCCGATTACCAGACCAAGTACGGTCAGGGAACGAATTTTGATTACCGGAGTGGTGTCTTCGGTTCCTGGGGACCACCCTACGCTGGGTACACGAGCCTGATTCCAACCCGGGCAACCATTCCGCATCCGCTCACGACCAATAACCGGTATCCATCGACGGTGTTTCCGGAGTTTTACCAGGCCGATGGCATTACGCCTATTCAGATACCCTATCAATCTTACGCTCAATCCAACGCTAAAAACTTCTTCCGCACGGGCAGCGTTTTCGAGAATGCCCTGTCGGTCTCGAATGCCAGTTCGAAAGGTAATTTTACGGTTGGCCTGTCCCGTACGGCAAACCAGGGCGTTGTGCGCGAGAACCAGATTACCCGCACAGGCGTGAACATCGGCGGAAATGCTCAGTTGGATAACAAATTCTACGTAAGTGGCGCGTTGAATTACGTCAATACAGATCAGGTTTCACCGCAGGTGACCGCAGCCAATGGCAGTGGTAGTTCCATCATGGACATTCTGATGTTTGTACCGACCAGTTATGACCTGACTGGTTTTCCCAACACAAATCCACTGAACGGCAACAACGTGTATGACCGGGTTGGTACCGACAATCCCTACTGGTCGGTGGTGAACAGCCCCACCATAAGCAAAGTAGATCGGTACTATGGGAACGTCGTTGTTGGTGTTGATCCGCTTCCCTGGCTGAATGTGCAGAACACGGTTGGGTTCAACGCCTATACCGACCGACGCATCGTCGTGAATGGAAAAGGGGGCGATTATTTCCCCAACGGCAACATCACCACCGATAATATTTACCGGCAGGAACTGGATAACACGCTGCTGCTAACGGCCACCAAACCCATTACGGAAAACATCGGCCTGAAAGTGATCCTAGGAAACAACGTTAACCAACGGCTCACCGAACGCCAGGTTGTGTTTGGCGACGGCATCATTTTCCGGGGCATCAACTCCCTGAATAACACCAGCGTTACCATACCCCGTGTGTTGCCCAACAACCGGAATAACTTTAAACAGCGGTACTTCGCCTTCTTCACCGACATTTCACTGGATTATAAAAACTTCGCGTTTTTGAACCTGGTTGCCCGCAACGATGTCTCGTCTACGCTACCGGCCAGCAACCGGAGTTACCTGTATGGGGGCGCCAGTGCGTCGCTAATTTTCACCGAAGCCCTCAAGCTATCGAAAGGGGTGCTGTCGTTCGGTAAAATCCGGGCGGGTTACACGCGGGTAGGCAACGAAGCTACGCCCTATCAGACCCAAACAGTTTACATCGCCAACCCCGTGCTAGGCGCGGGTTCCACTACAGGCGCCATCTCGTCGCCGTTTCTTGGCCAGAGCACCTTAACCGAGTCGGATCTGCTCGCCAACGCCAGCCTGAAACCAGAGTTTATCACCGAACTCGAATTAGGGACCGAGTTGCAGTTTTTCAACAACCGGATCGGCCTGGACATTACGTACTATAAAAAACTCAGTACGTCGCAGATTTTTACGGTCAATGCCGTCCCCTCGTCGGGTTATAGTCAAAAGGTGATCAACCTCGGGCGTTCCTCCAATGAAGGTATCGAAATTGGCCTGAATGCCTCGCCAGTGAAACTTAAAAACGGATTCAGCTGGGATATTTCGTCGGCCTTCACCCTGAACCGGAACATCGTTCTGGACATTGGTACACTGAAGGAACTGCCCTATGGTGGCTTCTCCGATTTAGGAAGCGTTCACATTGCCGGGCAGCCCTACGGTCAGATTCGCGGCTCGACCTATGCGAAAGATGAAGTTGGCAATATTCTGGTGAACCCGAACACGGGCAAACCCATTCTGAGCGGTAAAACCTCCGCCATTGGAAATCCTAACCCTGATTTTATTCTGGGCATCACCAATACCTTCAGCTACAAAGGCATTACGCTCAGCGCGTTATTCGATTGGAAGCAGGGGGGCGATATGTATTCCTTTACAGCCTACGAACTGCTGAGCCGGGGCGTGACTAAAGACACCGAAGAACGGGAAGCGATTCTGGTAGGCCCAGGCGTGTTGGGCGATGTAAATACACTGAAACCCCTGCTCGATGGCGAAGGCAAGAAAATCCCAAACAATATTGGCATTGGCGTTGCCGATTACTACTTCACGGGTGGTTTTGGACCGGGTGGTGCGGGAGAGACCAACATCTTCGATGCCACCGTTTTCCGGCTTCGGGAGGTTTCGTTGGGCTATCAGTTCCCAAAGAAATGGCTATCAAAAACACCGTTCGGATCGGCGTTCCTGTCCTTCAGTGGTCGTAACCTGTGGTATCTGGCTCCTAACTTCCCCAAGCACCTGAACTTCGATCCCGAGGTTAGTTCGCTGGGCGCGGGCAATTCGCAGGGTTTCGATTTTATCGGCATTCCAACGACGCGCCGACTGGGTGTCAATCTCCGGTTTAGCTTCTGATTAGTCCCTTATCATTTCCATTCGAACTCATCTTATGCGATTTATCATCCATATACGACGTCTTTCTTTGGTGGGCCTGCTGTTCATTGGCTGGTCATGCAAAGACTTTGTTGATATCAACGCCGACCCAAACAATCCCGTAACGCCAACTTTAGAATTGTTACTGCCCGCCACCCAGGTGTCGATGGCGGGTAGCCTGCGGGATGTGAATCAGGGCACCTCCATCCTGATGCAACAGTTGTACTCCAGCAACACGAGCCGCAATTTTCAGGACGGCACCGACTACCAGCAATCCTGGAATGCCCTGTATACGCAGGTCCTGAATGACATCGAAATCGTTATTCGGGAAGGCACCCGCCTGCAACGGTGGGATTATGTTGCTATTGCCAAACTGGAGAAAGCCTACATCTATAGCCTCATGGTGGATTTGTGGGGCGACATTCCGTACACGGATGCCACAAAAGGCAATGGCGTTTCTGACCCGGCCTTCGAGAGTGGCTCGGCCATTTACGATAAGTTGTTTCTGCTGATCGACGACGGTCTGGCCGATGCCGCCAAAGGCAACTTTGCGATCCAGCCAACCACCGCCGACATCATTTACAAGGGTGACAAAGCGGCCTGGATCCGCATGGGGAATACCCTGAAACTGAAATTATTCAATCAGATTCGGCTTGTTCAACCCGACAAAGCGAAGGCGGGTATCAGTGCCTTACTCAGCGCCAACGCGCCCCTGATTACGACTAATGCGCAGGATTTCTCGTTTCGCTTTGGCACCACCGAAACCCCGGCCAACCGCCATCCCTGGCACCGAACGGAATACCAGGCAGGCAAAAGCTACTACCTAAGTCAGGGATTCATTGAGCGGTTATTCAACACTGACGATCCCCGGATTCGGTACTACTTCTACCGGCAGACATCGAACTACACGGTTGGTTTCACGCCAACCGGAAATGGCTACTTTGGCCGTTACACGGGCGATGCCAGTGCGTCGCCCAACGATAACGCCCTGAAAGCCACAGTAGGCGTTTATCCGGCGGGTGGTTTGTACGACAACAGCCCAATCAATAATGTGCCTGCTACGAATGTCTTCATCACCAACACCGGGGCAACGTCGGCCCCCAAAGTGGTTACGAACTCAGACGGCACCGGGGCGGGTGTGTTTCCGTTTATAACCAACGCCATGGTGAAGTTCATGCTGGCCGAAGCAGCCCTCACCCTCGGCACGACCGGCGACCCTAAACAATTGTTTCAGGATGGCATTACGGCGCATCTGAACAGCGTCAATACGATCTCCACAACGTCGGGCAATTCGGCACCGCCCATGGCAGCGGCTACAATCAGTGCGTTTGTTGCCAACCGGGCGGCTCAATACGATGCCGCTGATGCAGCGGGGAAATTAAGCGCCGTGATGACCCAAAAATACATCGCCCTTTACGGCAATGGCATCGAAGCCTACACGGACTACCGCCGGACAGGCTTACCCGTATTACCTGCACCCATTGCCCCATTGAATACATTCCCGCTACGGCTTTCTTATTCCATTACGGAATTAGCAACGAACGCGACCATTTCGGACAAAGCCGATCAATTGCAGGCCGCTCAACAAACGACACCTGTTTTCTGGGATAAATAATCTGACGGAACCATGAAAAAGATATTTTTATACGCTTCTCTCCTGCTGCTGGTCGGACTCGATGCCTGCAAAACAGAGGATTATGTTTGGGAAAACTGGGCCTACACGGCCGTTCCGCTGGTTGCGGTCAATATCGACAAGTCGGCACTACCGACCATCGCGACAGCCAACACCTCGTTTTTTGATCTGGGCGCGGCCAACCTGGGCAGTCAGGTCTTTGAATATACGCTGAAATGGGAAGGCTTCGGGAAGGCCGAAGTAAGGTCAATCGATGTCTATCTGGGCTTTACCAAAGCAGCCGCCAGCGGTAATCCGGCCTACCCGATCGTTGTTTCGCAGCCGGGTGGTCTTTACCCCAGCGTGACCCAGTTTCCGCTTCCGAGCCGGGTTGGGGCAAGCGATAGATTATACGAAACGGTAACGCAGTTCCCTAAAACGTTTACCGTAACGGCAGCCCAACTAGCGGCCTTCACAGGCACCAACCTTAGCACCGTTGCGCAGAACGACTATTTCATCTTCAAATTTATCCTGAACCTGGCCGATGGCCGTCAGATTGCCGGTTTCCAGGAAAACGTATGCGATGAAGCCCGCGGTGAAGTCGGCGACTGCCGGGTTGGCGTGCGTTTTCGCAAGAAGTGATTTATTTACTTACCTCCGGGGCCCGTGCGGTCGGCGTTCCGATTCTCACGGACCACATTCGCATCAGCAAACCATCCGGTCAGGCGGTCCATGAAAATCGGAACGCCGACCGCACGGGCCACGGAGGGAGCGCTGACCGCATAAGCCACAAAAGTTTTACACATAACTCATTACCTTACAACTCCTTTTATTAACCTACTTTCCCTCAACAATGCGCTATTTTTCCAGTCTACTTTTCGGTACGCTGCTGCTTAGTCTCACATCGGCCTGGGCACAAACGATTCCGTCGCCCAAAGAGCATTTTGGCTTTACCATCGGCGATGATTATCAACTCGCTACCTACACGCAAACGGAGGCCTATTTCAAAAAAATAGCCGCAGCCTCCGACCGGGTAAAACTGGTCGATATTGGTCTGACCGAAGAAGGTCGCCACCAATACATGCTGATTGTCTCCTCCCCGGCAAACCTCAAAAAATTAGACCGCTATAAAGAGATTTCCCAGAAGCTGGCCCGCGCCGAAAACCTCACCGACGAGCAGGCCCACGCCCTGGCCGACGAAGGCAAGGCGATTGTCTGGATCGACGGAGGTTTACATGCCACCGAGACCGTCGGGACGCACCAGCTCATCGAAACGATTTATCAGTTGGTTAGCCGCAAAGACCCGGAAACCTTACGCATTCTGGATCAGGATGTCATTCTGCTGACCCATGCCAATCCTGATGGGCAGGAAATCGTAACCAATTGGTACATGCGGGAGGCTACACCCGAAAAACGTTCGCTGGATAATGTTCCCCGCCTGTACCAGAAATACGTCGGGCACGACAACAACCGCGATTTCTTCATGCTGAACATGAAGGAAACCCAGAACATTGCCCGCCAGTTGTTCGTCGAATGGATTCCGCAAATCATGTACAATCACCACCAGAGCGGCCCTGCGGGGTCGGTGTTGGCGGGCCCGCCGTATCGTGATCCGTTCAACTATGTGTTCGATCCCATGATGGTGACAGGCATCGACGCCCTGGGCGCTGCCATGATCAACCGGTTGAACAGCGAGAACAAACCCGGCTTCACGCGGTTGGGCGGCTCTGTCTTCTCGACCTGGTACAACGGTGGTTTGCGGACCACAACGCACTTCCACAACATGATTGGCCTGCTGACTGAAATCATTGGCGGACCAACGCCCGAAAGCATCCCGCTGGTTCCCAAGCGCCTGATTCCGAATGGCAATACGCCCTTCCCGGTTACGCCACAAAAATGGCATTTCAAGCAATCCATCGATTATTCCGTGTCGCTCAACTACGCGGTGCTGGATTATGCCGCTCGCCAGCACGACCAGTTACTGTACAACATCTACCGCATGGGCAAAAACTCCATCGAGCGGGGGAGTAAAGACTACTGGGCCCTGTCGCCGAAGCGAATCGATGCCATCGACGAAGCCTATAAAAACGACCCGAAGAAAGTGGTGCCGCCCACCAACGCAGCGCTGGCGCAGTATGGCTTTATTCCCAAAGGCGGGGGTATGCCGATCAAATACTATGACACCATCATGAAAGCGCCCGTTTTGCGCGATCCGCGTGGGTTTATCATTCCAGCCAATCAACCGGATTTCGCCACCGCCGTTAAGTTTGTCAACGCGCTGATCAGAACGGGTATTCAGGTTCAGAAAGCCACCGCCAACTTTAGCGTAGCGGGCAAAAAATACCCGGCAGGTTCGTATGTGGTGAAGGCCGATCAGGCTTTCCGGCCACACCTGATTGACATGTTCGAGCCACAGGATCACCCCAACGATTTTCAGTATCCGGGTGGCCCGCCGGTTCGTCCGTACGATGCCGCTGGCTGGACACTTGCCTACCTGATGAATGTCAAATTTGACCGTGTTCTGGATGGTTTCGATGGTCCCTTTCAGAAACTACCCTACGGCGAACTCCAGTCGCCGGAAGGTCATATTACGGGCAATGCGGGGGCGGGCTATCTGTTGAGCGCCAAATCGAACAATTCCTTTATCGCGGTAAACGACCTGCTCGCGTCGGGCGTTGAGGTCTATCGCCTGCCTAACGGCATTGGCGAGAAATCGGCGGTTGAAGCGGGTGCTTTCTTTGTTCCGGCATCGGCGAAAGCAAAATCACTGCTGGATAAATCGGCAAAAGACCTTGGCATCGACGTAACCGCCCTGTCGAAACGGCCGGGTACAACGCTATCGAAAGTAGCCCCCATGCGCATTGCCCTGTGGGACACCTATGGCGGCTCGATGCCGTCGGGCTGGATTCGCTGGATGATGGAGCAGTATCACTTCCCCATGAAGGTAGTCTATCCATCAGACATCGACGCGGGCGACCTGCGGAAAAAATTCGACGTTATCGTTTTTGTGACCCGCGCGATTCCACCCGTTGGCGGCAAAGATGAAGACATTTTCAGCCTGTTCGGCTCGGAGCCAAAGGTTGAAAATACGCCCGCTGAATACCGTCCATGGATGGGTAAAATCACAGCCGCGAAATCAGTTCCACAGTTGAAAACATTCCTGGAAACAGGCGGAACCGTAGTAACCATTGGGAGCAGTACCAACCTGGCCTACCACCTGGGCTTACCAGTCAAAAATGCGCTTACCGAGATGACCACCAGTGGCGTCGAAAAGCCGTTGCCTGGTGAGAAATATTACATTCCAGGTAGTGTGCTCCGCGTAAATCTGGACTCGACCCAGCACGCAACCTGGGGCATGTCGAACAAGACCGATGTGTATTTCGACGCCAGCCCGGTGTTCAAAATAGCCCCCGATGCGATTGCCAAAGGACTGGTAAAACCACTGGCCTGGTTCGACAGCGGCAAACCACTGCGCAGTGGCTGGGCCTGGGGACAATCGTATTTGCAGGATGGCGTGGCTGCTTTCGTCGCCCCGGTTGGCACAGGCAAACTCTACGCATTCGGCCCCGAGATCACGTTCCGGGCGCAATCGCATGGTACGTTCAAGCTTCTCTTCAATCAGTTATACAGCACCGGTTCGGCTAATCAGTCGGGTGTCGATGCCGTAGCAGGCAGCGGGCAATAAATGATAGCGAACAGCTCAACTGGCTGAACCGCTTAACACATTAGAGGGGGACTTTGCTCATAGTGAGCCGAAGTCTCCCTCTGACTTTTTAGGAGATTTTAGTTACTAACTGATAAACCTATATGCATAACCGTTGCACTTTCCCCAACTCGTTTTACAAGTAAGATAGACTCGAATAAGATCACTTAATGTACCGTTAAATACCCATATCTGGCGATTGACGTTTCTGAGCCGCCCGCGAAAATACATACGACTTAGTGCTCAATTGATTTTTATAATAAACCCTCATCTTTTAGTCGTTATTTATACATCTAATTAATTATCCGGGCACTTACATAAAAAAATCAGCTATATATTAAAAAAAAATTCTGCATTTATCGACAAAAAAACAGGAGCCTATAATTAAAAGTAGCCAATAAATAGTTTACTAATTTCACTTGTTCTTACCAGTACGTTTGCCTTCCCGTTTACTTATTTCTTCTATTAACTAGTCCCTTTTTTCAGCAATTTATTCAACCTAAATGCCTGAAAAAGTGAGTTATACAGGCTGAGACTTACGGATAAATACCGATAAATATTTTATTCAATAATTGTCCCTTATTTATTGACAAGCTTGCATTAATAAGCATCATTTGTCGAACCGTCTTAAAGGAAATGAACAGGCTATAAGAGTAAATTTATATACATTAAACGGAACAAGTAAATAATATTAGACTATACAGCTTATATTGCGAACAAATTGTTTGCACAATTCACTATTATATCCATTATTAAGGATCGTAACTACTTAATGAACATGAACCACCATCTTTTATTACCTATTTTTTCCAATTCACAAACACATTTATTTACTGTACATATAGAGTAAACCTGTACACTTTTTCATCGAGTCCCCGTTTGCCAAACGGAAAACAATCAATTTCTTCTTTATCCATTCTTGAAGTGATGAACGTACAGCAGTTAAACGAATTAACATTTTCTGAGCAGTTAGTACTAATCCCCATCAAAGGGCGCTTTATCGCTGAACGGCAGGGCAGCGACCGCCACGTTAAGCTTTATTATTGGGGCAACCATTTTATTGAGATTTATTACAGATGGCCGCTCAATCGCGGATTGGGTGCACACTGGGAGCCTTATCAGGTGAGCGCTTTTGTCGATAACGCGGGTTGTGCAGACCGGCTCACTCCTTATGTCGAACAACTGACGTTGTGCGATCTGCAAAAATAAAAATAAACAACAGCGCAGGTTTTACGGCAATACACCCCGTAAAACCTGCATGCAAAGAGACCATTACATGTTTCTTTTATCTGGCGTTGTGTGTAGTCGAGTAACGTTAGGTTGACCTTTGACAAAGCTGTGATCCATAATAACCTGATTGTCAGCATTACCAGCTTTGTCAAAGGTTTTTGCGGCATGCCACTTTTTACTCATAAAACGGGAGGGTACCCATTAAACAGTAGCTAATGTCCGGCGCATGGGCTGCATTTTCCAGTAGGTGAGCGAACGCCAGAGCCATTCAAACGGACCAAACAGAAAGTACTGCAACCAGATTGGCGACACGATCAGCTGAAAAATCCACACGCCGACAACTACGTAATACAGCTCATAATGAGCTAGTTTCCCGTAATACCCTAACCCATAGCCGTGAAAAAACAGTGTGCAGATAATCGACTGCATCAGGTAATTAGTGAAAGCCATTTGCCCTACAGCCGTAAGCGCCCGCATGAGCCAGGGCACTACCTGCGACCGGTAAACGAGCAATAGTAAACTGGCGTGCCCAAGGGCCAGCAAAACCCGCCGGATATCGTAAAGTTGAAACGGCAGCGTTCGGTAGTTATCGACCATCTGTCCGGTATGTTGTACCCAGTCGATCTGGGATACGACGGCGTAAAACCAACTGATGGGCAATCCCAGGCCATAGCCTACAAGCAGCGTAACCGCATAGGTCGAGGTAGGGAGCTTGTTGGAGAAAAACCCCCACTGAAGAAGCGCCATGCCGATAAACATCATTAGCAGCATATCCCAACTGCCATAATACGTGTAGAATGTTTCGGAATTACTGTTTTCAGGGAGTAAATGGGCGAAGACCGTACCGTAGTCGCTTCGCATTTCTTTACGTTCTTTTGCATCTTTTTTAGGATTCGGCGCGAAGTTCTTCTCAAACTTCTCCCAGGCAGCCTTTGCTTCTTTCTGTTTTTCCGTGGGCTTTTTATGCGCTTTTTCCAGGTTAACGGCTTCCAGATAACCCGCCCGATTCCCACGTAAATTACTGTACCACAACTCGGGGCGAATGCTGTTGATGCCCATGCACACCACGGCCAGCCCAATTAGCCAGACGGCTTTGGTCTGGCGGAAGGGATACAGCAGCATGCCACAAAGGCCGTAGAAGAACAGAATATCGCCCCGCCACAAGAGGACGTACGCATTGATGACGCCGAACAAAACCAGCCACAGCAGTCGTCGATAATAGTACTCGGCAACGGTCGGGCCGTTTTCCAGTTCTCGTTTATTTTGTGTAAACAGCACCATTCCAGCGCCGAAAAGCATGGAAAACAAACCGCGCATCGTCCCTTCAAAAGCCGTTCCTACAATGGCGAACGTGTAAAAATCAGGCCCCGTTGGATTGCGGAGGATCGCGTTGAAACCAGAACCCAGAAAACCAAAGCCGGGTATGTTCATCATTAAAATACCCAACAGTGCCATTCCCCTGATCAGGTCGATGGTTTGAATACGGTCCGCTTTGGCAACTGGCTGCGGGGCCAGTTCGTGAACAACACCCTGAGCATCGGACGGCCGGGTAGCGGCCAGCCCAGCTATGGCGGCATCAGCCGATATGGGTAAAATTGGATTCGTTTCCATGAACTAAGGAGTTTAGGTTGTACAAGACTAGGCAAGGATAGCGGCTGTAGCCGTGGGTTGGGGGTTCGATCGTAACCGCATCGCTTGCCACGCACCGTAGGTTAGCGAACGCCAGAGCCACTCCAGCGGCCCAAATCGGAAGTAGGTCAGCCAGACAGTACTAAAGACGGTCTGTATGAGCCAGACCTCGGCAACGACAAAATAGAGTTGATACAGTTTCAGATCGCCATAATAACCCAGGCCATACCCATAAAAGAACAGCGTGCACAACACCGATTGCATCAGGTAATTGGTAAAGGCCATCTGCCCAACCGAGCGGACGGCTTTCCAGAGCCAACTGGCGATGCCGAGCCGGTACAACAGCAACACCAAACTGGCCCAGCCGATGGCCGAAAAAGCTCGTTCGAACGGCATCAGAAAATCGGAAACCGGGAGGCTGTTGCGGCTAACATAGCGGGTAAAATCAACGACCGCCATCTCGTAAGTAGGCAATGAAAACCAGGCCATTACCTGCCCAATCAGCAAGCCACCCGTGGCCAGCAGCGCGTAATCTTTTGTGGAAAGCTGGTTCGAGAAGAAACCCCATTTGAACAGCGCCATTCCCAGCAACATCATCGACGTAATATCCCACAACCCGATCTGATAGAAAAAGGGAGCCTCCATCCGCTTGATTTTAGGCGCCTGATGGTTCCAGACGCTTGCATAGTCGGAGCGCATCGCCAGCACATCCGCTTTGTCTTTTTTCCGATCATACTGGCTCTCCTTCACCATACCTTCCCAGGCCGACTTATCGTCCTTTTGTTCGTCGGTGAGCTTTCCCTTTTTGTTCTTTTTTTCGAGGGCCGTAACCTGCTGAAATTTCGCATACGCCTGCTTCTGTTCCGTAAATTTCCAGTACACCTTACCACTGTAAATCAGGCCCGTAAAAACGGCACATAACAGCAAAGCGCGGGGCGACAACCGATTGAACGGAAACAGGAAAATACCTACAATGCCGTAGTGAAACAGAATGTCGTAATGCCACAGCAAGCCCCAGGCATTGATCAGTCCGAAAACGATGAGCCATAGCTGACGCCGGATCAACAACTCGGGGGCGGCCATGCCCGAACCTGTCCGGCTCTTGGCCAGAAACAAAAGAATGCCTGCGCCAAACAGCATGGAAAATAGCGCCCGCATCTTGTTTTCAAACAGCACATGCACCAGCGTCATCAGCCAGTAGTTGCCCCCGTGCGGATTTCGGACAAGTTGCTGAAGGCTGGCTTCGGTGAGGCCGAACCCCTGAATGTTCATGAGCAGAATGCCAAGAAGGGCAACACCCCGCAACACATCCAGCGATTGAATACGCTCCGTCTGCGCAACCGGGCGAACATCTGCAACGTACCCACCCGTTGCAGGAGAGACTAAAGTTTCCATTAAAATACTACGGTTTAGATAGACCTACCAGCACAATAGACAATTGACTGTCAATGCAATATGAATAAATAATCCATAGGCTGGCCACTGGCTTTACTAAACGGAAGCGAAACGTGAGGGCCCCATAATTGTCAGGTTAAGCTCGTGGTGCTGTCAGCACACAGGTGGGCCTTGAGGACACGGCCCACGGAGTTGAGCTAAACTTACTTACCGAATGGGAGTATCCCGGGAATCTGCGTAGGCTTTGCTGAAATCAATTTTCGTGACCTGTCCGGCTACGTACCGAATTCCCTGAAAAATATGTCGGATGAAGGTCGTATCGGTTTCATAATCGGTTTTAGCGTGGCCCAGGGTCGTGCACCAGGTATAGCCCCCATCGAAATTGTAGTACCAGGCTGAGGGGTAAAGTTTGGTATAGGAGCCCCCAAAGGCTTTTACTTTTTCGGGCTCGTCCTGATTGAGGGTCGTCAAGTCATTGGCCATAATGACCGTTGGGCCGGGCGACATGTCTTTGGTGAAATAGAATTCATCCTCCTTTTGCCACAATTTGGGTAGGCCCTGCATGGACGGATTTTTCGTATCGATCACCTCAATGGTAAATTTCTGAAATTTCGGATGCCAGGCGAAGGTGCCACCAATCATCCGTTTGAACCAGTCCCAGTTGCGCTCGGTGCCCATAACGGAGTGAATACCGACAAAGCCGCCCCCTGCTTCAATGTATCGCCGAAAAGCCAGCCGCTGGGCATCCGTATCGAACACATCGTTGTTGGTGCTTGGAAACAGCAGGAGTGTATATTGCTTTAGATTAGCTTCCGTGAAAACCGTGGGCTGGTCGGATACATCGACCGAGAAGCCATTCTGCCGGCCAAGATTTTGAATGCACTGAACGGCGTTTGGAATATTATCATGTACATACCCCTTCCCGTTTTTGGTGTACACCAGCACCTTAACTTTTTTCCAGTTAACCGCTGTGTTCTGACACCAGGCCATACGCATACTAAGCAACAGCAGTACGATACCAACAAGTCCTACGGTACTGATTCGATTCATCGTTTGTGTGTAGTTAATGAATCTATAAGTACCAAAGCCAGTTTATCTACGCGTGTTCGTCGGTTCGGCGTCGATGGGGAGCCGAAAAAAGAAAGCGGCACCGTCCGTTACGGACGTATCTAGCCCAATTTGCCCATTCATGCTCTGAATAAATTCGCTCGAAATAGCCAGCCCAAGCCCCGTGCCACTCGTCGACGCTTCGTTGACCTGCCCATTTACATTGGGCGCTTTGAAATAGCGGTCGAAAACCCGGTTCTGGTGCTCCGGTCGAATGCCCGAACCATAATCGCGCACCCGAAACTCAACAAACGTGTTGGCCTTGCGCGCCGATACCTCAATCACCCCGTCGGCAGGGCTGTGCCGAATGGCGTTTGACAGAAAATTGACCAACACCCAGGAGGCTTTATCGGGGTCGGCCAGCACAATGGGTAGCCCGGCGGGTGCGGTCACGGCCAGTGTAATATGTTTATTTTCGGAGGCTACCTTCAGCGCATTGGTGGCATAATTGACAATGTCGGCAGGCGCAACGGCCTGTATGTTCAACTGAATCTGACCCGATTCAACCTGCGCCATGTTAAGAAGTTCGCCAGTGAGGTTAAGCAGCCGGTTTATGTCGTCACCAACATTGGCAACGAGCGCCTTCTGTTCCTCATTCAAGGCACCTACCCGACTGTCCTCCAGCAATTTAAGACTCATCTTACTGCTCGACAGGGGCGTTTTCAGTTCGTGCGAGATGGTAGCGATGAAGTTAGTTTTTGCCAGGTCCAGCTCTTTGTAGGGCGTTATGTTTTCGAGTACCATCACATATCCCGCCAGTTGGGGCTGATCTTCGCCCGTAGGCGTCACTTCCACCGTATGCGTCCGTCGGTTAAAATAACTTTCTTTCCCCTCCCCTTCTGGAGCGGCCCCGTTTAAGCCGGAACCCTCCGGACCGGGATCATAGATTTTGAGGAAACCATTGCGTTCGGGCTCGGCTTTGTTCCCCGACATCACATCCTGAATCAACGTCCGCATCAGGTCATTCGACGCAGCCACGTCGGGGGCATATTGACCAATCAACTGCGCTTCCTCGACGCCCAGCAGGCGGCAGGCCACCGGGTTGGCAAACAGAATCCGCTTGGTTTCGTCCATCCCCACAATGCCTTCGCTCATGATCTGAATGAGCGTATCAATCCGGCGTTTTTCAAACAGTACCCTGGCCAGACTGGAGTGTTCGTATTCGTCCAGCTTCTGCGCCATTAAGTTGAACGAGCGGGCCAACTCACCAAATTCATCGTTGGATTCAATGTGCAGGCGCTCTTCAAAGTTGCGTTTGGCCACCTGCTTGATCCCGCGCGTTAGCTCCCGAACCGGATTGGCCACGTAACCGGGGAAATTAATGATAAACGAAAACAGGATCAGGAAGCACAACGTCCCAACGGCCAGCAACCACAACAGGGCGTCTTTGGCCGTTTGTTTGGCAATTTCATTTTTTCGGATGATGGCCTGCCGGTTCAGGTCATCGAGCCCAAATAAGTGCTGCCGAATGTGCGAAACGATAACCGGGTCCAACGTGCCGGTTCGTATCCGGTTAAACTCCCGGCGCAGGCCACTGGTCAATTCCAGTTCGCCAACTTCGGTAATGTTAGCCTCCTGCTTTTTTAGGTTTTGTTCAAACTCAGACAGTCCATCGGGGTCGCGTTCAACCGGGTCCGTAATCATCGCCAAGGCCTTCTGCATATTGCTGGCGTACTGGAGCGAAATATAATTATCCTTCAGTATGGCCTGCGAATCGTTGGAAAGCTCGTTCAGATAGTACGCGCCTAAGCCACCAAGCGCCACAATAATGGCGAACATAAAGGCCAGGGCAGCCGCTATTTTGCTTTTAATGCTCATGGCTACTACGAGAGTATGATTAGGTCGGTATCGGAGCCCGACAGTTTAGTGAGAAGCTGGTTAAAGGCGTTCGTTTGTAGAATAATCTGGAGCAGCGTCAGGTGTGGTTTACCAATGCAAACCGTTGTTACGTTTCGTTTCTCTACTTCAGCCATGATGCTATTGACGATGTTACTGCTTTTCACCTGGATAACCTCAGCCCCGAGTTCCGTGGCTACTTTTAGGTTGTTGATCAAATGGCGTTGCACATCGAGCTTGATGCGATCCGAACGTTCGTCCGGGGTTTGCACATACAGCACAAACCAGCGCGAGTTATAGTAAGCGGCCAGTCGCGCTGTTTTGCGAATCACCCGGCGGGCAATTTCATGATTGGAGCTGATGGCGGCCAGAAAACGATCGGGCTTGGCCTTCACACTCGACGGCAGCGACGTTTCTATTTTCCGTTCAACGGCCGTGGCCACCTCGCGCAGTGCCAGTTCGCGCAGTTGCAGAATCCGCTCGGGCTGAAAAAAGTTGTTAAGCGCCGTTTCAACCTTTGTTCGTTCGTATATTTTCCCGTCTTTAAGCCGCGTAATCAGCTCGTCGGCGGTCAGATCGATGTTCACTACTTCATCGGCCATTTGCAGCACCCGATCCGGCACCCGTTCGGTCACATCGATACCCGTAATGGTGCGCACCGATGCATGCAAACTCTCAATATGCTGAATATTGACGGCACTGACAACGTTGATACCAGCATCCAAAATCTCGACAACGTCCTGCCATCTTTTTTCATTCTTCGAGCCGGGGATGTTGGTGTGCGCCAATTCATCCACAATCACCAACTCGGGGTGCAGGTTGAGAACGGCCTGCACATCCATCTCCTCCAGTTCCCGCCCGCGATAAAACAAGGTGCGCCGGGGAATGATCGGAAGCCCATCGATCAGCGCGTGGGTTTCGGCCCGTTTGTGGGTTTCGACAAACCCGATCTTGACGTCGATGCCCGCGCGGAGCAGGGCATGCGCTTCCTGCAACATACGGTACGATTTGCCCACGCCCGCACTCATGCCAATATAAATCTTGAACTTCCCCCGCCGTGACTGGCGGAGGAGATTTAGAAAATGCGCTGCGTTCTGGTCGTTGGGGCTCATCGGGTTGGCACCGTTGTCGAATTGACGAAAATGGTTTAAAAACTAACCGCTAAACTCGTTGTCAAAGCTGTATTTGTTTTGCTCAGATTGGTTTTCGAGTCAAAGATAGCATCTTGACTATCATACACTTTCCCCTCCACTCTGAACAGGGCATTGGGCAGAATAGCATAATCGATGTTGAGCGAATACCCCCAGGTTTTGAATCCGTTGGGCGTTCCGGTAGCAATAATCACCCCATTCTTGTCATCGTAATACTCAACCCGTCCCGCCAGCTTAACCGCGTCGCTTACCGAATACCGGACAATGGCCACCGGCGAATACCAGACATAACTCCCGGACCCGACCCGCCGATCACCCGCACCGATGGGCTTCCGATCGGCGCCAAGGTCGAAACCAAGAATGGCGCTCACCCGCCGATTGGGATTGATGATGGCGTAGAAATTGTTAAAAAAGCGCGTCTGCTTCAACGAATCAGGCCGGTCGCTGCCCAGAAACGAACTCCAGTTCAGGACCAGATTGGCGTTGGGTTTATACTGGACCTGTGTGCTGAGCGACGGCCCCGAATAACCCGGCAGTTTGGCAATCCGCTGCCAGCCATTCAGTACGGATCCCAGCAAGGTCCATTTGCCATTCGGGGTATTGTAGGTCAGCTTGGCGCCCGACAGGTAGTACGGTGAATTCTCAGCCAGTATACTTCGGGTCAATGTCCAGCAATCTTTCGAGATGGCGCTTTCGAAGCCAATATGGGACGGAAAAATACCCGCATCCAGCCACAAGTCCTTTGTTTTACTCAACTTTACACCCGCATTAGCTTCATAAATATTCCTTACCAGCGGTTGCTCGGCGGCATAATTATACTGCGCATAGGTGCCCACCTGAATGGCGAGATTAGCCCGGACCCGGTCGCTGGTGTAGGCACCTTTAATAAACGCCAGGTTCACGTTCACTTCCCGATTCCGTTTGTGGTTGTATAAAAATCCGGGCCGCTCCTGACTGGTTTTGGGGGCCGTAAAATCGTGTGCGTAATAGGCTTCGACATAGCCGGAAACGGTTAGTCCGGCGTTGGCTGTCGTGGTGGCAGCCGTCGGCGCTGGAGCCGACGACGTAGTTGAATCCGTCGTTTGCGCTACAGCAATTGAGAAACTGGCTATTAAAACGGCTACTGTGGTAATAAACTTTTTCATACTTGTTGTTGAGGCCGACTAACCGTCCATCCACCCGGATGAGCGATTCGTCGGCCTTATCAGGAATGGATCGAATCAGGCGTTCAGCGTTACTTAAGTTGGTCCAGCGCAACGTTCAGGGCCAGTACATTCACGGTCGACGGACCGAACAAACCCATCAATGGGCCTTTCGTGTGTTCATCAACCAGTTGTGTTAGCCGTTCCGTGGAGATACCCCGAATTTTAGCTACCCGTGCCACCTGAATTTTGGCCGCTACAGGCGACAAGTCCGGATCGAGCCCTGAACCCGATGCAGTAACTAACTCAGCGGGAATATCCTCTTTCCGAACGCTGGGATTATGCACCAGAAAGGTGTCGATACGCGCCTGAACCGTTTTCAGGTAATCGGGGTTCGAAGGGCCTTTGTTGGACCCCGCCGAACCAGACGCATTGTAGTCTACGGCCGACGGACGACCATTGAAATAACGATCTTCGGTAAACTTTTGACCAACTAAGGCATAACCAACTATTTTTCCGTTGGCCGTTACGGTTTCCCCTTTCCCTTCTCCCGGTGCAAACCGGGCAACGCCCGCTACCACAAGCGGATAAACAATGGACAGAATGACCAGCAGAACGAGCGTCAGGCGAATGGCTGGAGCGATGTGATTTTTCATGATGTTAGTTTTTATATTAGACAAACAGGCCCACGACCAGGTCGATCAGTTTGATGCCAACGAATGGAGCGACGATGCCGCCGAGGCCGTAAATGAACAGGTTGCGCCGAAGCAGCGCCGATGCGCCAATGGGTTTGTACTCAACCCCGCGCAGGGCCAGCGGAATCAGCATTGGGATAATAATGGCGTTGAAAATAACCGCCGACAGAATGGCCGACTCCGAACTGTGCAGTTTCATGACATTGATCGCTTCCAGCGCCGGAATCGATACAACAAACAGCGCCGGCACGATGGCAAAATACTTGGCCACGTCGTTGGCAATCGAAAAGGTGGTCAGCGTACCCCGCGTAATGAGCAACTGCTTCCCAATTTCAACGACTTCGATCAGCTTGGTCGGGTCGTTATCCAAGTCCACCATGTTACCGGCTTCTTTGGCTGCCTGGGTGCCGGAGTTCATCGCCACACCCACATCGGCCTGGGCCAGCGCCGGGGCATCGTTGGTTCCGTCGCCCATCATCGCTACCAGTTTACCACCGGTTTGCTCATGGCGGATGTAATTCATTTTATCTTCCGGCTTGGCTTCCGCGATGTAATCATCGACGCCCGCCTTCTCCGCAATAAACTTGGCTGTCAGGGGGTTATCGCCCGTGACCATCACGGTTTTAACGCCCATTTTCCGTAACCGGTCGAACCGTTCCGAAATACCCGGCTTGATAACGTCCTGCAGTTCGACAACCCCCTGCACCTGCTCGTTCTCGATCACGACCAGGGGTGTTCCGCCATTACCGGCAATTTTTTTCGCCTGATTTTCGGTTTCGACCGGAAACGTATTGCCCGCCCGCGTGACGATGTTTCGAATCGAATCCGTAGCCCCTTTCCGAATCCGTAGCGGAGCGCCATTCGGACCGCTGGGCATGTCGATACCCGACGAACGTGTTTCGGCAGTAAACTTGATCAGCGTAGCGCCATCGGTCGACAGTAGCGAAGTCACGTCGGGCCCCCAGTTACCACTGCGGGCCAGTTCGACAATCGACTTGCCTTCCGGGGTTTCATCGGCCAGCGAACTAAGCGCCGAGGCCCGAATCATATCCGATTCGGGAATACCGGGCGCCGGATAGAAATTCGTTGCTTTCCGGTTACCAATGGTGATGGTGCCGGTTTTATCCAGCAGCAGGGTATCAATATCACCCGCCGTTTCGACAGCCCTACCCGATTTAGCAATCACGTTGGCCCGCAGGGCGCGATCCATACCCGCAATTCCGATAGCCGAAAGCAACCCGCCAATGGTCGTTGGAATCAGGCAGACGAAGAGCGAAATCAGTGCTGCAATGGTGATGGGCGTATTGGCATAATCGGCAAAGGGTTTCAGGGCCACGCAGACGATAATAAAGATCAGGGTAAACCCCGCCAGCAGAATCGTCAGGGCAATTTCGTTGGGCGTTTTCTGCCGGGTTGCCCCTTCAACCAGGGCAATCATTTTGTCCAGAAACGATTCGCCGGGCTGGGTGGTCACCTGCACTTTAATGCGGTCCGACAATACTTTGGTACCGCCCGTCACCGATGATTTGTCGCCACCGGCTTCCCGAATGACCGGGGCCGATTCGCCCGTAATGGCCGACTCATCGATGGTGGCGAGCCCTTCGATGATTTCCCCATCGGACGGGATAATGTCGCCCGTTTCGCAGAGAAACACGTCGCCTTTGACGAGTTGTGCCGACGAGATCATCTGTACTTCGTTGGTGTACAGGTTGCCCACTGACCGGATGACTTTGGCGGGTGTTTCCTGCCGCGTTTTCCGGAGCGATTCGGCCTGTGCTTTCCCCCGTGCTTCGGCAATGGCCTCGGCAAAGTTGGCAAACAGAATGGTGAGCAGCAGAATAAACGTAATCGACACATTGTAGGCCAGTGACCCCTGTGTGGTATCGCCCGTAATGGCGATGTAGGCCGTTACCAGCACCATCACGACGGTGCCGATTTCGACGGTGAACATAACCGGATTCTTGATCAGAATAGCCGGACTAAGTTTGACAAATGACTCCCGTACGGCCGTGCTGATCAGATCGCGCTGGAACAGTGAAGGAGATGAATTTTGCTTTGCCATTTTTGGTATTTATATAATTAGTTAGTGATGCATCAGGCATTTATCTTGCTGATATATCTAAACTGAAGTGCTTATTTCAGACTGAAATACTCCGCCAGTGGACCCAGTGCCAGCGCCGGGAAAAACGATAGGGCCGTGATAATGAGGATTACGGCGAAGGTCATCAAGCCGAAGGTACCCGTATCCGTTGGTAGCGTTCCCGACGATTCTGGTACGTATTTCTTCTGAGCGAGAAGCCCAGCAATGGCCACCGGTCCAATGATTGGAATAAACCGGCCCAGAATCAGCACGATACCCGTTGCGTAATTCCAGAAAAAGTTATTGTCGCCCAGCCCTTCAAAACCGGAGCCGTTGTTGGCGTTGGCCGATGTGAACTCGTACAGTATCTCGGTGAAACCATGGTTGGCGGGGTTGTTTAACCAGGCCGACGGTTTCACGTTCCAACTGGCGATGTCGGGATAATTGACCAGGAACCAGGCCGCCAGGGCCGTTCCGCCTTTCACCAGCAACGTACTCAGCAGCGCCACGATGGAGGCAATTTTGATTTCGCGAGCCTCTACTTTCCGACCGAAAAATTCCGGCGTCCGCCCAACCATTAGCCCCGAAATGAAGACGGCAATAATCAGGTAGTAATAGTAGTTCATGAAACCAACGCCACAGCCACCGTAGAAGGCATTGGTCATCATGCCGAGCAGTTCCATCGTACCCGAAAGGGCCATCGACGAATCGTGCATGGAGTTGACCGAACCGGTCGAAATGATGGTCGTTACGATACTCCAATAGGCCGAAGCCAGCGGACCGAAACGCACTTCTTTCCCTTCCATGGCACCCGTTGGCTGACTAACGCCCAAATGAGCGATGGCTGGATTTCCGTGCACTTCGGTGATCAGCGTCGGAATGAGTAAACAGAGCATACCGAGGGTCATTACGCTATAAACCACCCACGTGAACCGCCGACGATTGATCAGAAATCCGAGCGCAAACAGCATAGAAATGGGCAACAGAACCTGCGAAACCATTTCGAGTATGTTGGTGAAGTAGTTCGGGTTTTCGAGCGGATGGGCCGAGTTAACGCCAAAATAGCCACCACCGTTGGTACCCACGTGTTTGATGGCAATCAGACCAGCCGCCGGTCCGCGTGATACCGCAACGGTATCGCCCTGCATGGTAATGACGCTGTCTTTGCCATCGAAGCTGGCCGGTGTCCCATTGAAGGCCAGAAGAATGGCCACAACAAATGAAATCGGCAGCAGAACACGAGTAATCGACTTCACGAAAAATACGTAAAAGTTACCCACCGTGTCGACAACTTTCGGCAAAAACGACCGGACAATGAGCATCAGCGAGGCCATACCAGTGGCGGCTGACGTGAACATCAGGAAGTTGATGACCAGCAATTGGGTCAAATACGTTAGGCCCGACTCACCGGAATAGTGTTGCAGGTCGCAGTTTACCATGAAGCTGATGGCGGTGTTAAACGCCAGATCGGGCGTCATAGACGGGTTTCCGTCGGGATTAAGCGGCAGAACGCCCTGCAAAACCAGCAGCGTAAAGGCGAAAGCCAGCCATACGGCGTTGATCGTCAGCAGGGCAACCAGGTTTTCTTTCCAGCTCATTTCGCGGGCAGGATCAATTCCTCCCAATCTGTAGATGAACCGTTCAAGTGGTCCGTTGGCAGACTCTGGTTTAAAGACGTTGGCAATGTATTTGCCCAGGGGAATGGCCAGCAGTACGGTTAATCCGTACATGACCACGACACCCGTTAATTCAGTTGACATGTGAATGTGTGTTGCTCCTGCCTGTGGCGGGACGTTCAGGTTAAAATTTTTCCGGTTTAATCAGCACATACAGCATGTATGCGAAGACCAGCAGTGCGATGATAAATAAGCCTAGCAGCATGATAAGAGAGGGAAAGAGCAAATGAGCGACCGGTAGCGTGTGCGGGATTCACTCATCCGTTCGTTTGTCGTTAAATGTGTTCGAACCAGTCGATGGCTTTGTAAAAGAGCGCGAAGCAGACTAACGCTGATACGACGAGAAGCAGGACAGTACTCATTGTAATTGGGATATGATGTTAAACAGTCAATGGGGCTATGCCAAGAAATGGCCCAAAAAAATAGACCACTCAGCTCCTTCAAGCTAACTATTTATTTTTCAGATACTTATATCTACTAATACGTTAAACTAACTGCAATAAAAAAAGCCGGCCCTACCATTTTGGTAGGGTCGGCTTTTCATTTTGATAGGGTGTACTTCCTACGTCTTCCGTGTCTGGGTCCTCACAGACATGGGAAGCCTACTCACACACGCGTAGAAAATAGCTTACGCTTCGGATGAGTGGGTTTTCGATTTCACCCGTGTCAAGCGGAGGTTGGCGGGCCGCGTCAGCACCAGTGGCACGTCTTCAATAACCACATTACTAGTATCCAGGCCATAGGCCGCCTGGGGTGGCAAAGCGATCCGTTTCAGTAACAGATACCCCTTCATAATCAGTTTCGACATGATGGGCAAGTCGTTCTCATAGGACAGAAAAGATCGGAACAGAACAAACCGGAAATCGCCCGGTACGCGGTGGACATTCAATGACTGATAGCGGCTTTCGATGGTTACCTCCTTGTTTTTGACCATATCTTCCACCACCATCCGAAACAGCAGGTTTAGCCGGGGCTGCACCCGGAAACCCAGGTAAAAGGTGATGAAATAGACATCTTCATGCGCCAGCGTATCCACTTTGTAGCGCATCACATACGGCTCATCTTCGACGCACAAGTGAAGAAACCAGTAAATATCAGCCCGTTTAGGAGCCCGGTTCAGGATCGAATAAAGCGTTTCTGATTCTATTTTGTGGGTATCTTCAGCGGTTGTCAGATACACCAGGTGCGTGGCAAATTTAGGTATATCGTTATCATTACTTAACTGTTTGAGCAGCGGCAAATTGCCGGGTAAAGAGTCGTAGTGAATGAGCTGTGCCTTGATGGACTCGCCCCGATACCAGAAAACCATCATACCCATCAGAATGAGACCCATCGTTACCGAAATCCAGCCACCCTCTTCAAACTTCACCAGATTCGCTGCTAAAAATGTGCTTTCGACCGTCAGGAACAAGCCCGTAATAGCGATAACGAGCACCATGTTTACCCGTTTCACCCGCAGATAAGCACTCATCAATACCGTACTCATGAGCATGGTCAGGGTAACGGCCAGCCCAAAAGCTGCTTCCATATTGGCCGACTCGCGGAAGTGCAGAACCATCAGAATACACCCGGTCATCAACCCCCAGTTTACGAAGGGCACATAGGGTTGCCCACGAAAGTCGGAGGGATAAACGACGAGTTGGCGGGGCCATAAGTTCAGCCGCATGGCTTCGCCCACGAGCGTAAATGAACCACTAATGAGCGCCTGCGAAGCAATGATGGTCGCCAGTGTAGCCAGTATGATACTAAACACCACCAGAGGGGCCGGAACGATGGAATAAAAAGGACTGGTTTCGCCTAACCGCTGACCAAGGTGCTGCATCATCCAGGCCGACTGCCCGGCATAAGAGAGTAAAAGCATTAGTTTGACATAGCCCCAGCTAACCCGAATATTTCCCCGCCCACAATGGCCCATATCGGAGTAAAGTGCTTCGGCTCCGGTTGTGCAGAGAAAGACGCCCCCCAAGAGCCAGAATCCGCCCGGATACTCGGCCAACAGCCGAAATGCCCAGACTGGATTCAGCGCTTTCAACACCGGCAGATGGCCCCAGAGCGCCCAGAAGCCAATGGCTCCAATGAAGGTGAACCAAGCCAACATAATGGGTCCAAAGAGTTTTCCCAGCAGCTGTGTTCCAAATTGCTGACTGACAAAGAGCGCAACCAGAATGGCAATGACTATTGGGACCGTGTCGAGATGCGGGTAGAAGATGAGTAGGCCTTCAATAGCCGACGAGACCGAAATGGGTGGCGTAATCAACCCATCAGCCAGCAGGAATGAGCCGCCAATGACGGCCGGATACATCAGCCATCGGCCCGTAAACCGGCGGACAAGCGTATAGAGGGAGAAAATTCCCCCCTCGCCTTTGTTATCCGCCCGGAGCGTAATTACCACATATTTGATTGTTGTCTGCAAGGTCAGCGTCCAGATCACACAAGACAGCGTACCCACAACCAGCGTTTCGCTCAGTTCTTTGCCGCGCACAACAGCCGCTAGCGTATACAGGGGCGATGTACCAATATCGCCGAACACGATACCAATAGCGACCAATAACCCCTGGGCGGACACTTTATTCAGCGAGGAATGTGATGTAGACATGAATTGTCGATAATGTATGATCAGTTGCCATCAAAACTACACGGCACCCAGGTTGTTCCAGCTTATTTGACACATTATTTTCCTGTAACAAATAGATACATCAATAGCCGATTTATAAAAAAATCCCTGTAGCTGAGAAAACACAGCTACAGGGAGTCATAATCTAATTTAATGAAGGCAGGTGCGCTTACAAAGCACAGGTTATCTCCAGCCTCCACCAAGTGCCCGATACGTATTGATTACGGCATGCATCTGCTGCATTCGGGTTTCAATGAGTTCCATTCTAGCTTCCAGTACATCACGCTGGGTTAGCAATACTTCCATATAGTCGGCTCTGGCAGAGGTAAATAATCGAAGCGATATATTCGTTGACTGGGTCAGTGCCTGCACCTGGTTATTTTTCGCGTCGTACTTTTTGCCTAGGTTGTTAATATTCGATAGCTGATTTGCCACCTCAATGTAGGCGTTCAACACCGTTTTCTCGTAGTTATAAACGGTCTGAATCTGCTTGGCATTGGCGCTCTTATAGGTGGCCGTAATGGAATTCTTGTTGACGATGGGACCAACCAAATCACCCGCCAGCGATGCGATGATCGACTGAGGAGTCGACAAGATATACAATGGATTGTAGGCCATTACCCCAAAGAACGCTCTCAGGTTCAGCGAAGGGTAGAAGTTTGCTTTTGCCACCGTTACGTCGAGCTTGGCCGCTTGCAGGTTCCACTCAGCCTGTCTGATGTCGGGCCGATTGGCTAACAGTTGCGATGGGATACCGGCCTCAATCGTCGGCAAAACCATGTCGCTGAAACTCTGCGAATTCCGCTGGATATGCTGTGGGTAACGCCCCGCCAGAAAATTGATGTGGTTTTCTGTTTCGACGATCCTCTGCTGAATTTCGTACTGAAGACTCTGCGTTTTGAATACCTCAGCCTCGAACCGACGTACCGCCAGTTCGGTCACTTTGGCCGCTTCTTTTTCCTGCTTCGTGATATTCAGAGCATTGTTGAGAATGACAAGGTTGCGCTGAATGATATCCAGTTGGGTATCCAGGGCTAGCAGCTCGTAATATGAGTTGGAGATTTCAGCGACCAGGTTCGTTACCTGGAAATTTTTCCCTTCAACAGAACCCAGGTAGCTAGCAACGGCTGACTTTTTAGCGTTTCGCAGTTTGCGCCAGATATCCACTTCCCAACTGGCTGTTGCCCCAAAGTATAGATTCGGTAAAATCTCGGGTGTTTCTACCCCCGGCCGTATTTCAGTAGCGGCATCGGCTGCCCCCTGACTGGTGTAGCGGGGCACTTTATCGATTCCGGCCCCTCCACCCAGGCCAACAAATGGCCGGTAGGCCCCGCTCCGGGCGAATACTTCGTTGTTGGCAATCTGAATTTCCTGCAACGTAACGTTCAGGTCCTGGTTGTTATATAGGGCGGTATCAATCAGGGCCGCCAGGTAGGGGTCAACGAAGTAATCCCGCCACCGGCTCTTTCCCGTATTTGTTGTGTCCTGCGAGCTGTTGTAACTCGCAGGAACGGCTTTGTTTTCTGTTTTCTGAACCAGGCGTGGTACAGTACAGGCAGCATTGATCAGCGCAAAAGACGCTATCCCTAACCAACTGACTATTCGTTTATTTCTCATTGACTTCACTTTCTTCGTGTTGTGGAAATGCATCTACTGAATGAACCAGGTTTTCGGTTAATGAGCCCTCTTCCTCGTCTCTGATCATCTTCCGACCATCGGCCATATTCGCGAAAATGTAGTACAAGCCGGGGATAACAATGACTCCGAAGAAGGTTCCGAATAACATGCCACCCATGGCCGAAGCACCGATCGTACGGTTACCGATGGCACCGGCACCTTTAGCAACGATGAGGGGAATCAAACCCGCCACGAAGGCGAACGAAGTCATCAGAATCGGGCGGAAACGAACTTTGGCTCCTTCGATGGCCGCATTCAGAATGGTCTCACCCTGCTGTCGTTTCTGCACGGCAAACTCTACAATCAGTACAGCGTTTTTACCCAGCAGACCCACCAGCATGATCAGGCCGATCTGCGCGTAAATGTTGTTTTCCAGTCCCATCGCTTTCAGCAAAAAGAACGAACCGAATATCCCGACCGGCAACGAGGTCAATACCGCCAGCGGAATAATGAAGCTTTCGTATTGGGCAGCCAGTACCAAATACACGAACGATACCACGATCAGGAAGACGATCAGGGTCTCGTTACCCCGCATCGACTCATCGTATGACAGACCTTCGAAGGCGATATCATAGCCTTTCGGCAAGGTTTTGGCGGCCACTTCCCGGATGGCGGCAATGGCATCGGCTGTGGTGAAGCCTTTGGCGGGCTGCCCCTGAATAGCCGACGAGTTGTAGAGGTTGAACCGGGTAATCTCGTTCGGTCCCTGGCCTTTTTTCAGCTTCATGAAGGCCGAGTAAGGCACCATTTCACCCGCATCGTTTTTGACGAACAGTTTCAAAATATCCGATGGCAGTCTTCTGTAGGCAGGGTCAGACTGGACGTAGACCTTGAAGAACTGGTTGAACTTGATAAACCCTTGCTCGTAGGTACTACCGATCATGATGTTGAGGTTATCCATCGCTTTGCCAATGGATACGCCTTTCTGCATGGCCAGGTTGTTGTCGATCTCCAGTTCGTACTGTGGGTAGTTAGCAGCAAAGAAGGTAAACAAGCCCATCAGCTCTTTCCGCTTGCCCAGATCTTCCATGAATTTCTTGTTGACCAGGTCAAACTCCCGATAATCGGTGTCGGTGTTTTTATCCAGCAGACGCATGGAGAAACCGCCCGACGTACCGAAACCAGGGATGGCTGGCGGTTCGAAGAACTCGATGGTCGCCCCGAGGTTCCTGGATTTACCTTCCAGTTCTTCCATGATTTCTTTCACGTTCTTGTCCCGATCGCCCCAAGGCTTCAGGTTGATCAGACAGGTACCCGCGTTAGATCCCCGGCCTTCTGTCATGATCTCGTAACCAGCCAGCGACGATACCGACTCGATACCCGGCACCTCTTCGCAGATTTTCTGGAGCGACTGAGAAACCTGGTTGGTTTTTTCCAGTGTAGTACCCGGAGGGGTCTGGATGATGGCGTAAATCGTACTCTGGTCTTCGTTCGGGATAAAGCCCGCGGGCAGAATCTCATTCTCGTAGGCAATGCCTACGCAGAAAACGGCTAATACAAGGACCGTGACAACGCGTCGGTTAACGATCAGCCGCAACAGCCCCACGTAGCGGCCGGTCATCTTGTCGAAGCCGCGGTTGAAACTATCGATCATCCGGGTCAGGATGTTTTTCTTCCGCTCGTGTCCGTGGTGATTTTTCAGCAGCATGGCGCACAATACGGGAGTCAGCGTCAGAGCGATCAGGGCCGAAATCACAATGGAGCTGGCCATCGTAATCGAGAATTGCCGATAGAAGGTACCGACCGGTCCTGTCATGAAGGAGATCGGCAGGAATACCGATACCATCACCAGGGTAATGGCGATGATGGCGCCACTGATCTCACCCAGCACCTGCCTGACCGCGCCGAAGGGCGATAGATGCGGCTTTTCCTCCATCTTGGCGTGCACCGCTTCCACCACCACAATGGCATCATCGACCACAATACCGATGGCCAGTACCAGGGCGAAAAGGGTAATCAGGTTGATGGAGAGGCCAAACGCCTGAATCACGAAGAACGCGCCGATCAGCGACACGGGAACCGCCAGGATTGGAATGAGCGTCGACCGCCAGTCGCCCAGGAAGATGAATACCACGAGGGCCACCAGAATGAACGCGTCCCGCAATGTATCGATTACCTGCTCGATCGACGCATCCAGGAAGTTCGAAACGTCGTAGCTGATTTTGTAATCTACGCCCGGCGGGAAGGACTCTTTCATTACTTCGAGTTTCTTCTTCACCTGCTCGATCACGTCGCTGGCGTTACTGCCATAGTTCTGGCGCAACACGATAGCGGCCGACGGATGACCATCCAGATTGGAATAGATGTTTACGAATTCGCTACCTAGCTCAACCCGGCCAATGTCCCGCAGGTGAATACTTTCGCCCTGTGCGTTGGCCCGAATAATAATGCCTTCGTACTCTTTGGGATCGCTATACCGGCCCTTATACGTCAGTACGTATTCCAGCGACTGAGCAGCAATCCCGGAGCTTTGACCAAGTCGGCCCGGGCGTCCGATGATGCTCTGCTCACCCATCGCCTTCATCACTTCCTCTACGGAAATGTTGTAGGCCCGCATGCGGTCGGGGTTCAGCCAGACACGCATCGCGTAACGCCGGCTACCCAGGATCTGCGCTCGGGCTACCCCTTTGGTCCGCTGGATTTCGGGGATCATCTTCACCGTAGCGTAGTTGAAGAGAAACTTCTCGTCAATCCCTTTCTCTTTAGCGTAGAGGTTGACGTACATCAGCATACTGGGCTGGATGGGCGTGATGATAACCCCTTCCCGCTGAACCAGTTCAGGGAGCAGCGGCATAACCTGGTCAACCCTTGTTTTGACCCTGATAACGGCGTCGTTCGGGTCTGTTCCCGGTTCGAAAATAATCCGGAGGGTCGCTTCACCGGCGCTGGTGGCATCGGTGGCAATGTAACGCATGTCCTGAACCCCGTTGATGGCCTGTTCGAGCGTAATCAGCGTGGATTTAACCAGAACGTCGGCACTGGATCCAGGGTAATCGATGAATATGTTGACAGTGGTAGGTGCAATATCGGGGAACTGCGAAATCGGTAACTGCTTAATTGCCAGTACGCCAATAAAGACTATCATGATGGATATCACGATAGCTAATACCGGTCTACGGATGAATTGAGTGAACATATCTCCTGTTTTTTAGACGGTTTAATTATTCGGCGTACAAGCCCAAATTCGAGATAACCGCGGCAGGCTGCACGAATTTGTATTTTATCTTTTCGTTCTCCTTAACCTGGCGTAAGCCTTCCAGGAGAATCTTATCATCTTTATTCAGACCCGACCGAACGGCAAAAATGTGTGGCATCTCAGCCCCTATCGTGATCTCCCGCGACCGAACTTTATTATCCTTATCGATCACATACACATACTTCTTTTCCAGAACTTCGTAGGTGGCTTTCTGCGGAATGATCAGTGCATTTCGGAGGGGCAGCGTCATCTGAATATTACCAGTTTCGCCATGCCGTAACAGCCCGTTTGGATTGGGGAAGGTGGCCCGGAAAGCGATGTTACCCGTCTCGTTGTTGAAATCAGCTTCGATCGTCTGAACCACGCCGGAGTATTTATAAACCTGTTGATTGGCCATCAGTAAGTTTACGCTGTTCAGGTTTTCCTCCTGCGCGTGGGTTTTAAAGTTCAGGTACTCGGCTTCCGGCACGTTGAAGTACACCCACATTTTACTGTTGTCGGAGAGCGTAGTCAGCAAATCACCTTCGTTCACCAGGCTTCCCAGCCGCACCTGAAAGTGGTCCATAATGCCGTCGAAAGGCGCTCTGACTTCCGTAAAGCCCAGGTGTACTTTGGCCAGCGACACTTCGGCTTTGGCCTTGTCGAGTTTGGCTTTAGCCAGGGCTAATTCGTTTTTCGAAACGATGTTGCTGTCGGCCAGCGATTTGGTATTTGTGTATTCGACGCCGACAAAATTGGCTTCGGCTTCGGCTCTCTGTAGTTCAGCCTGGTATTGGATCGGCAGAATCTGAAACATGACTTGCCCCTTCCGGACCATCTGACCTTCATCCACGAAGATTTTCTGCAGATAGCCTTTTTCCAGCGCTCTTAATTCGATATGTTGAATGGAGCGGATCTGAGCCACGTACTGGTTGGTGATCGTTGTATCCGTCTGCAAAGGACTACTTACCGAGTAACTGACTTCCTCTTCTTTCTCCTCTTCCTTATGGGAGCAGCTTGTATAGAATAATAAGGTGCAAAAGCTCATCAGCATGAGCGAGGCAATTCGTTTCATAACAATCTTATTTTGACACGACACTAATTTGACAATTTATAAAGGAAGACATGGGAAATCGTAGTGAGAACGGTTGAAGCGGTCCGCTCCCCGCTCACACCCAGCGGTGCAATAAGAGAGAGCTTCATTCGGTAAATGACTCGCTGATTAGTCTTACTATACAGTATACACTTGTTAAACACCAGTGAAAAAGCCAGAAGCATCCCAAAGTCACAAAGCAAGATTGGGAGGATAGTCTGGTGTTGCATAGCGTTTGTCGGTGTTGCTTCGACACAAAACAAGCGCGGAGACATTAAAATGAAGTGAGAAGGAAATTAAAAATATTAGAAAAATTTTAAATCTCACGCAAAGAAATTTATCCAGCGAGAGTTCTATATTAGAAAAGTATAATTAAATATTTTAATGAGGCAACTCAGTTTAGCCTGCCATCTGTTTTGTACAACAGAGTGGATAAAATTAGCCCCGCTCTAGCCTTTAATAATTTTAATCTCGACGCCTGAACAAATAGCAAAACAAGCTGCTATTTTCAGAAAGATAAGGCCTCAAAACTACCCAAAATCCCCAAGGCCTGCCTCCTGAAGCTTTCGGTAAAGAGTAGTCAGACCAATACCCAACAACCGCGCGGTTTCGGTTTTATTGCCGTTTGTCTGACGCAGTACCCGCCGGATGTGCTGCTGTTCGACGGTTGCCAAATCCAGGGCGGCTGGGTCACTTGACAAGCTGGTTTCCTGCATCTCATAAGGCAGCAGATCGGGTGTCAGTTCAATGGGACCCTGACCGGGCGAATCGGCCAGGATAACCGCCCGCTCGATCACGTTTTTTAACTCCCGGATATTGCCCTTCCAGCCGTGGCTTTGTAATTTCTGCACAAACGTTGAGTGGAGTCGAACGTCACGTTTGCCAATTTTGGCCGCTTCCTGCCGGGCAAACTGACCCGCCAAATCCGCAACATCGTCGCGCCGTTCGCGCAGGGGCGGCAACTCGATCTGAAAAACGGAAAGCCGGTAATACAAATCCAGCCGGAAACGGCCGGCATTGGCTTCCACTTCCAGCCCCCGGTTGGTGGCCGCAATCACCCGAACATCGGTTTTGGTGGGTTTGGTATCCCCCACGCGCAGAAACTCGTGGGTTTCGAGTACGCGCAACAGTTTCGCTTGTAAATCGAGAGGCATTTCGCCGATCTCATCCAGAAAAATAGTGCCTTTATTTGCTTCCGCGAACAAGCCTTTCTGGTCGCGGTTGGCCCCGGTAAAGGCCCCGCTCCGATGGCCAAACAGTTCGCTTTCCAGAATATCTTTTCCCAACGCTCCGCAGTTGATCGCCACAAAAGGCCCAACACGACGAGGGCTCGCCTGGTGAATGGCCTGGGCAAATACCTCTTTGCCCGTACCGGTTTCGCCCGTCAGGAGCACAGTGGTATCGGTTACGGCTACTTTGCGCGCCAGCTCAATGGCTTGCTGGATGGGTCTCGATCGGCCAATAATCCGCTCAAAACCATAGCGTTGACTAACCTGCTGCTCAAGCTGTTTGATTCTGAATTGCAGGTTGGCTTTCTCCACCGCCCGGCTCACTAACGGGATAATCCGGTCATTGTCATCGCCCTTGGTAATGTAGTCGAAGGCCCCATTTTTGATCGCCTTTACCCCATCCGAAATGGTCCCATAAGCCGTCAGGACAATGACTTCGGTAGCTGGGTAGAGTTCTTTTATCTGAGTCGATAATTCGATCCCGTTTTTGTCGGGCAGCTTTACATCACTGATTACCAATTGAACTTCCTCGTGTTCGAGAACTTTCAGTCCGGCGCGGGCATTTTCAGCCTCCAGCACCGCATAGCCTTCGAGTTGTAGAATTCGGGCCAGGAGTTGACGCAGCCGGGCTTCGTCGTCAATGAGTAGAATGGTAGCAGCCAAGGGGTAGCAGGATTTTAGAGAGCTAACAGCAAAGCTTGTGGTAAAAATTCAGTGAGACGTACCTACGGGCCGCGTTCGGCTTCAGCCCGTAACTGAATGCCTATGAATACGGGCTGAAGCCGAACGCGGCCCGTAGGTACAATTAATCAATTTGACTTACATTTGAGTAAATGCCTGTGTTCATGGCTCTGTAAACAGCCTTATCCGCCTACCGATCTACTCCAACTCACTATGCCTTTTTTTACCAAACATCGCCTGACTGTTCTTCTCAGTTTTTTCTGGGTTAACGCCCTTACCCAGCAATCCGTTTCCAAAAGTAGGAGTCATCACCGATGAAAACAGCCGCGATCTGCTACTGGACCTGTCGTTTCTGAAGCCCGGCAAAACCTACGAAGCCACCCTCTACCGTGACGCCCCCACCGGCGACTGGGTCACCAACCCGGAAGCGTACGTCATCGAAAAGAAACCCGTTACGGCCAAGACGAAATTAATGCTTCATCTGGCCAAAGGGGCGGCTGCGCTGTGCAGATTATGGGGCGGTAAAATGAGTATATTTAGAAGTGGCTTAACCGATAAGACTAGGTTCATCATTTTAAGCTAAAAAAAATTTTTCAGCTTAAAATGAATACAGGAAGCATGGCAAAACTTTCGTATGTTTAGGGATAAAGATTTTTTCTTAGTCAGAGAACTTAACGTCAATGTAATTTCTAAAAGGAAATATTGACATCATATATGGATATTAATAAATATATTGATGAAATAATACTGCATTCGCACTTTTGGAATTGGGCTCCTGACTGGCAAGTTGTCAAAGAAGTATACGAAGCTTTTCCTAATTCATATTCTGTTTTATCACCTTTTGCGTACTCATATTTGGAAGAACTAATTAGATCAATAACAAGCGAGTATGGAATAGAAATCTTGAATAAGGATGGTACACCTCAAAGACGAAAAGTTGGTACCAAGCTAATAGAGTTGGCAATTGAAGAGAATAAGCATAAAAGCCAAGAGCTATTAACCCTTTTAGAAGAATTGAAACTATATTTTTTAACTTCTAAAATAACTGACAATGGCAATAATAGGAACAGTGTTGTGCATGGATATATGCACCCAAAATTTTGGAGTGATGAATCATTTGAAAAATTAATTTATGACATTGCAAGACTTTCAAAATTTGCAGGATTTTAAGACTTCTACAACTGTTATCTAGTATTTTACCATGAAGCTTCCGAACTGGAAACTTTGCTTAATTCATCCTGCTGACAAACGCAACTCTCACATAATTCCAAAGTTTATGTGCAAGGGGCTTTTTGAGTTTATAGAACCAAGACACGCAATTTTAATTAACAGAAAGGAAAAGGGAGAAAAATACAAGACATACCCAAAGAAAATTTCATTCTATGTACATCATGCGAGAAGAGGATAGAAATCTTAGAAACGCATTTTGCAAGATTTCTTGAGGAAATGCATGCCTACAAAGATTTACCGAAAAAATTTAATATTAAAAAAATTGAAACACAATATTATATTGAGTGCAATGATATCCATCCAATCTTGTTTAAATTATTTCTTTATGCTTTAGTTTGGCGTGCTTCCATTTCCTCCCTATCTGAGTATTTGTCTTTCAATTTAAATAAACCTGACGAAGAAAGAATAAGACAATTCTTAGACTTAAACTTGACTATTACTAAAACATCACTTTTTGAAGCATTAAATAATATTATCGATGTTCTTTTATACCACAGTTGTCTTATTAAACCGAAAGAAAAATCAACTTCTTCGAGAGGTATATTTTCTATCTTTTCGATGAGTGACACTGCTCATCTTTTGATGTTAATTGACTTTGTCATATTCTTTTACACTGACGAAAAATCAATAGGTTATGTGCTTGAAAGATTCAGCAACAAACAAAATGAGAAAGTAATTGTGACACTAGGTGAGACAGCCGCTTGGTTGGATTTAAACCGACTTTATCTTTCCAAGATGCTAAATGTAGGAAACGCTAGCTAATATTTCATTTGTAATAACATGACTGGCGAAATAAACTTCGGCTGAAAATCTTACACTAACTTTAGCTTCTGCTAATATTCCGCTATTGAACATTAGTCCTTGACTTCAGGGCTAGTTTTCAAATTAGCACATGTTTCAAACCGCCAATTCGCTACTGCTATCGCACAGCCCTAAGCCTTCACCCGCTATACTTGCAGATATTAACATTTAAAGACTTTCCCAGCTCTATATCTTCACCTATTTGGGAAAGCAATGCGTCAGACCAACCTTCCTAAGAAAAGGTTACGCGACCTGACGCTTTGGTTGAGATAAGATACTGACGAAATCGTTACTTCTTAAAGTTCACAACCTGCGCCTGTTTCTGAGCCTTTAGCGCCAGTTCCATCGCCAGGAAGCAATGCTCCTGCGGCATGGCGGTTTCGGTGCGGTTGATTACATCGTTCACCAGTTGCTCGCCGTAGGGCAGCGGCTCTTTGCTGCAGTCGATGTAACGGGTTTCCTTGTTGTCGGTGATGAACAGGTGGTTACCGCCGTCGCGTCCGCCGGGGTCTATGTTCTTGCGTAGTTCCATAAAACCCTCGGTGCCCAGAATGGTCAGGCGGCCGTCGCCCCAGCTTTTCAGACCGTCGGGCGTGAACCAGTCGACGCGGATGTAGCCCATACCGCCGTCGCCCCGGAGCATCACATCGCCGAAATCTTCAAACTTTGGGTATTGCGGAAAGTGGACATTGCCCACCTGCGCGGCTACAATATCCGCTTTCCTGGAGCCCGTGAAGAACAGAAACTGG
Source organism: Spirosoma radiotolerans (assembly GCF_000974425.1). Lineage (NCBI taxonomy): Bacteria > Pseudomonadati > Bacteroidota > Cytophagia > Cytophagales > Cytophagaceae > Spirosoma > Spirosoma radiotolerans. The sequence goes on along the minus strand of NZ_CP010429.1, from coordinate 969,547 downwards.
TCGAACTGGTGCGAGGCAATGTCGCAGATGATGCCCCCAAACTGTTTTTTATCGAAGAACCAGTCCGGCCGGGATTTAGGCGTCATGCGGTGCGGCCCCAGCCCAATGGTCTGGATCACATTGCCGATGGCCCCGGCTTTTACCAGTTCGCCCGCCTTCACGGTCGCCCTGTTTTCGAGCCGTTCGCTGTACATGATCGAGTAAATCCGCTTTGTTTCTTTCTGCACTTTGCGCACCTCGGCGAGTTGTTCGAGGGTGGTTATGCCGGGTTTGTCGGTCATAAAATCCTTACCGGCTTTCATGACGCGGATACCCAGCGGAGCCCGTTCGGCCGGGATACCGGAGGTGAGCACCAGTTGAATAGACTTATCATCCAGAATTTCGGTATCTGATTTGACCTGCTTTGCCTGCGGGAATCGCTTGGCAAAAGGTGCGGCCAGTTCCGGCTCTTTGGCGTAGAACGAAACGAATTCGCCCCCACCCCGCAGCACAGCCTCTACCTGGCTGTTGATGTGCCCGTGGTTGATGCCAATGACGGCAAAGCGAATGCGGGAGGCTCCTACAGGCACAGCGTCGCTGCCTAAAGTCCCGCTGCGCAAAATGGCCGGAGCGCCAATAGTCTCAATAGGCAATGTGGGTAGCACAACCAGGCCTGCGGCTGTGGCGATGGTTTCTTTAATAAAATTACGCCGATTGGCAGCTTGTGGTGAGTTCATAATAAGTGAAAGAGTGAGTGAGCGAATGAGTGAATGAGTGAAAAGGCAGCGCGTTAGCCCCTCTTTCACTCATTCACTCTTTCGCTCTTTAGATTTCTTCGCCAGTTCCAGTGCCTGCGTGGTTGTGTAGTATTTAGCGATCATGTTGGGGACTTCCCAGGTGGGCATCTTGCCTGCTTTCAGGTAGTCGAAGTATTTCTGAGCCACCCGACCGAAATGGGCTTCGTGGCCTTCTTTGTATTTCTCAGGAATAACCACCTCCCATCCCGAGGCAATCTTCTTTACCTCAACGCCCGGAAATTCCTGCTGGATTTTGGGTAAAGCGGCTTTTAGGGCCGCGTCCATATCCTTGCTGTCAGCAATGGGCTCGATGTATAACGTTGGCTTATACTGCTGCTCGGCCCCCTGCCGGATGATCAGGTTCGCCTTGGTGCCGCGCATGATGGAGTAATGCGTATCGCCCGCGCCTTCCGGTGCTTTGTAGGCCCAGGTAACGGATACCTTGGCATGGACACCTCGAAGCTGGTAATTGATTTCGCCGTTGCTGTACACCCGCAGGATGCTGTCTTTCACGACGTCTTTTTTGAGGTAATCGGGAAAGGCGTTCTGTTTGGTAATGGCTTTGAACTGACTCAGACTCATGTCGGTAGTCCAGCGCCGGGCCGACGTCAGGCTGATGTCTTTCTGGTAGTCGATGACCTGCTCGGGAAAGCATTCCCACTGCACCAGATCGACCAGGTGCGTGGTTACGTCCACGATTCCTTCACCCTGCTGGGCCACATCCATAAACCAGGCCGGACGCGTCAGAATACTCCCCGATACGTTCTTATAGAAATGATGCACACTCTCTTTGGTGACAGCGGGCTTGTCGGGTGTACCTTTTTCGAGCGTACCGAAGACCTCGGGTTGTTGCGAAAAAGCCCGCTGCAGCATGGTCGAAATTTCGTACCGCTCGGTCATGATATCGTAGAGGAGCACCTTGTTTTTCTCGGCCGTAGTGAACGATTCCTTTAGCTTATCGAAGTTCGACGCACTAATGACCATCGGCTTATCGGCCAGCACATTGAAACCTGCGCCAACGGTTTTCTGGATATAGTCGGTTTTTAGCCGGTTATTCCCCGACATCACGACGACATTACCCGCTTTATCCGCGAGCATTTTATCCAGAAAGTCAGCGCCTTTATAGACCTCTTCCTTCCAGTGCGTCGGGTTCTCGGCGCGGGTGTTGTAGCCTTCAATTTTGTCGAGATGCAGTTGCAGGTCAGACGGTCCCGCACCGGCGGACCGGTCGCTACGGCTATCAGGTGCATAGACATGCACCGTCGAATCGACACCTTCGTACATAGTTTTCTGCACCAGGGCCGCATGGAAATGGCCGGGGTCGAGGGTTATCAGGCGAAAGTCGGCCATCGGTTTCTCACTTTTTTCGGACGACTGACAGGCAGCAACTAAAGCAGCCAGCAACAGGCCGCTAACGGTGGGGGTTAACTTCATTAAAGTTGGTTTGTAAGTTGTTTAAGGTTTACGGTATTCGGTTTACGGTTGGCTGGCGCGTTCATGTATGCACTAGCCAACCGTAAACCGAATACCGTAAACCAAGTACCGAAATTTTACTTCGCCGAGGCCATCAGTTTAATGGCATAAGGTGCCCGTTGGGTGCGGGACAGAAGTTTGTTGGCCTCGGGGTCGTTTTTGAATTGTTCTTTCTTGGGGTCCCAGTAAAGTTTCCGATTCAGTTTCATGGCCGCGTGGTGCAGCAGGCAGGCCGAACACGAACGGTGGCCTACTTCGGCTGGAGCAATTGGTTCTTTACGGCTGACGATGCTTTCTAACCAGTTGCCATGGTGCTCTTTGCTAACCGTCAGATGGGTTTCGTTAGGGCCAATCACCGACGTGATAATTTTCGGGTCGCTGGCGTCAAGCTTCTTGGCGGCATTCTGTTTGGCAATCGGGTCGCTGGCCGTCACGGCCGCATCGCCCCGCGATACGAAAATCCAGCCTTCCGTTCCCTCAAACTTAATTCCGTTGGGAATCTCATTGCTCACAATCATGTGGACGCCATTTTCGTATAGCGCTTCAGTCCTGAATATACCGTGAACGTCCCACAGCCCGTGCTTCGGGAAATCGGCTTTACCCCATATTTCGACCGGGCCGGTATATTCGGTATTCATGGCCCAGTGCGCCGAATCGACATGGTGAGCGCCCCAACCGGTAATCATGCCGGCTCCGAACTGCTCACATCGGAGCCAGCCCGGCCGGTCGAAGTCGGCCTGCGGATGCACCCGCTTTTCGGTATAATACACCTCAGGCGTGGTGCCCAGCCACATATCGTAGTTCAGGTTTTTCGGAACGGGCATTGGGGGTTCTTCGTCGCCCGACGGATCACCGGGAAGACCGACATACACCGTTTTTAGTTGGCCAATTCGGCCGTTGCGCACCAGTTCGGCGGCATACCGGAATTGCTCCGACGAACGCTGCTGGCTCCCGACCTGCACAATCTGGCCCGACTTTTTCACGGCATCGGCCATCATGCGCCCTTCGGCAATGGTAAGCGAAGCCGGTTTCTGCATGTATACATCCTTCTTTGCCCGCACGGCGTCGATCACAATGGGCGCGTGCCAGTGGTCGGGCGTACTGACCAGCACGGCGTCGATGTCTTTATTGAGCAGCAATTCCCGGTAGTCGGTGTATACCCGAACGCCGTCATAATCCTTTCCGGTTTTCTTGGCATAAACGCCATTGACCAGTTGTTTGGCGGCTTCGGCGCGTTTACTATCCAGGTCACAAACCGCCATGATCAGCGCGTTGTCGTACTGCCAGACACCCGGCATGTCGTGCCCGCGCGAAATGCGGCCCGTACCGATGGCCGCCACGTTAATCCGGTTACTTGGCGCGTTCTTTCCAAATACCGAGGCCGGTACGATGGTTGGAAATCCACTGATGATAGCCGATGAGGCCAGGGTTCCTTTGGCTGTCAGATCGAGAAACTTTCTTCGGGAGACGAGCGATTTTTTATCGGATGCCATAAGCAGCAGGGGTTCAGAACAGTATCATGTTATGTAGTAAGATTGAGTCGTGTATTTTTTACTATCCCGGCCTTGTTTCGCTGCCTGATTTCCGGAAGCAAAAGTTTTACGCCACTCTCTGTAACTATCTTCCTACTTTGCCCGTCTTATAGCCACAGCAAACAGAAGGGCCATCACAACCGTTGGCAACACATGCCCTCCTTACACAGCCCATTCTTTTTGATTAACTTGTAACTCTTTACTTACCAAAACTTATGCGGCAACGCTACCTTATCTTCCTCTTTCTGGCCGGGCTAAGCTCATCCTGTACATTCGGCACCTATCCATCAGGTTACCCGTCGGGTGGCGGGCAGCAATACCCATCTGGCGGCCAGCAGGCTCCAGACGATACGTATCCCAACGCTGGCAATCAACGAGGCACAGGCCGCCCTGCCGACCCCGGCGTAACGGTGAACAGCATTCGACTAACACAGGATTATACGATTCTAAACCTGACGTTTACCGATAAAAGCCAGCCTCGTTACAATCAAAACCGGCAGTTGATGAGCACAGAAACCATTGCCTTTGACCCGACCGGGTATTTAATTGCAGCTAACGGTGCACGACGATTTACGTTTGTAAAAGCAGAAGGTATCCCCACAAAAAGAGAACAGATCGACCCGGCTACCGGCAAAAAAATACTCATTGGTCGAAATACTTTTCCGGGTGATCAAGTCACGTTCTCCTTGTATTTCGAGCGATTAGACAAGGGATTAGAAAATTTCGATCTGTTCGAGTGCCAGAATGACCACCTTATTTGCTGGAACATTTACAATTTGCGCGTTGATAACCCGGCCGACGAAGTCGTCTATACACCGGCACCAGCGCCAACACCCGTTCCTAAAGTACCAAAGAAGTCGACAACCCTACCCCCCGCTCCCTCAGGCGAATCAGGGGGTGAGATGGAGACGCCAAAACCCAAGCCAGCACCGGCTCCTGTACCCACCCTGGTGGCGGTATCGGGTGTGGTAAGCGACGCAAAAACTAAGCGACCCGTAACGGCCACCATCGACTATCAACTTTCGGCTAGCAAGAAAGCAATTGACTCCGTTCAAAGCTTTGCCTCGACGGGTGCCTACCGCATGAGCCTTGTGAAGGGCCAGGTCTACACCTACATAGCCTCCGCCCGCGGGTATCAGTCGAGCAGTGGCGTTTTAGACCTTAGCAAAGTAGCGGGCGGTCAAAAACTTACGCGCGACATTACCCTGACGCCCCTGGCCGTCGGCGACAAGGTGACGCTGAAGAATATTTATTTCGAGATGTCGAAGTCAGACCTGTTGTCGGCGTCATTTGCGGAGTTGAACAAACTGGTGGCCATGATGCAGGACAACCCCAACATGAGCATCCGGCTCGAAGGCCATACCGACATCATCGGCGACCATGACAAGAACCTGCAACTCTCCCGCGACCGGGTCATTGCCTGCCAGCGCTATCTGGTGCAGCAGGGCATCGACATCGACCGAATTCAGACCATCGGCTACGGCGACACGCGCCCTATTTTAACTAAGGGCACCGACGAAGAACGGAAAGTGAACCGCCGGGTTGAGTTCGTGATCCTAACAATTTAATGGCTGCACAACCTGATAACCCGCACGACAGGTTTTTTAAAGAAACATTTTCGCAACCAGAAATCCTGATCGACTTTTTAAACACCTTCGCACCAGAATCGGTCCGCGACCGTATCGACTATACAACGTTAACCCGCGAAGTCGATACGTTTACCGATGAGCAACTGGCCGAACATTTTGCAGACCTTGTTTTCTCGGTGACGTATGGCGATCAGGCCGTTCGGCTGGTGCTTTTGCTGGAACATAAAAGTTATACTGAAGAGTACCCGCATTTCCAGATCAATCGGTATTTGCTTAATCTCTGGGAGAGTCAGCTTAAACAAAAACAACCGCTGACGCCCGGCCTTCCCGTTCTGGTGTATCATGGCAATCGGCGCTAGAAACAGCGGAGTGTACCCGACTACTTCGCCCTACTCCATGAAACGCTGGCACCTTATTTACCCGCATTCGACTATCTGCTGATCGACCTGTCGGCACTTTCCGACGAACGGCTGCCTGTCTTACGGTCAGATTATGCCCGGTTTACTGCCATTTTATTGCAAAACAGCCGCCGGAAACGGGAGCTGACTCGCCTGCTGGACACGTTTGCCGATGTGGTCCAGCGATTGGTCGAAACACCGTCCGGTCAGCGTTTTATCACCACCGGCTTTCTCTATTTATCGTATACCACCAACTTGACCAAAATTGAACTATTTGGTATTTTTAGCCGTATTTCGACAAAAACCAACTCTTCTACCATGACAGTCGCCGAAGAATTAATCCAGGAAGGACGCGAGCTGGAGCGTCGCCAGAACAAGACGGTAGCCGAAGAATTAATCCAGGAAGGACGTGAACTGGAGCGTCGACAGCACAAGACGATAGCTGAAGAATTAATACAGCAGGGACGCGAACTGGAGCGTCGCCAAAATGAGATCAAGTTTATTACCGCTATGCTGAAGTTGAACCACGATGCCGCTGCAATTGCCTCGGCGACCGAGCTGCCGCTGGATGAAGTAAAGGCTATTATAGACGAAATTAACCGCCCCAATACCCCATAAGGTTTGCACTGGTTTATCCATATCCCTAAAGCGAACCACGACGGTTCGCTTTTTTGTTGGCTATCAACAGCGCTTTGCTTCCGGGAGGTAGCCAGCCTATGCCATCTATTTCCCTATCTTTGCACTTATTTTTTAACCGCACAATTGGCTTTAGTTGTCAAATACAGACCAATTGGCGCGTATGATCCTCTCAGACGTGAAGTATCAGCAATATGAGTCCCTCGATTACGCGACGATCGCGGCCGAGGTTTTAACATACTGGAACCAGAATCAGGTTTTCGAACAGTCCATCGCTCTCCGCGAAGGAAAGCCCGTGTTTACCTTTTACGAAGGCCCGCCTTCAGCCAATGGAGCCCCCGGCATTCACCACGTAATGGCCCGGACGATAAAGGATATTTTCTGTCGCTACAAAACGCTGAAAGGGTTTCAGGTCGACCGGAAAGGCGGCTGGGATACGCACGGCCTGCCGATCGAGTTACAGGTCGAGAAAGAGCTGGGTATCAACAAAGATGCGATTGGAAAACCTGAGTCGGAAGGCGGCATCAGCGTTGAAGACTATAACCGGAAATGCCGCGAAACGGTCATGCGTTTCACCGATCAGTGGAACGACCTGACCCAGAAAATGGGGTATTGGGTCGACCTTGACAATCCGTACGTTACCTATAAAAACGAATACATTGAGTCGGTCTGGTACCTGCTCAAGCAATTATATGACCAGGAGGTGGATGGCAAAAAAATGCTCTACAAGGGCTACACCATCCAGCCCTATTCGCCAAAAGCCGGTACGGGCCTGAGTTCGCACGAACTAAACATGCCTGGTACTTACAAGGATGTTCGTGACACAACCATCGTAGCGCAGTTTAAGGTGAAGCCCAGCGGCAAATCGGGCTTTCTCTTCTTCGACTCGGCCGATGCCGACGTGTACATTCTGGCCTGGACCACTACGCCCTGGACTCTGCCGGCCAACTCGGCCCTGACCGTAGGCGCGAACATCGATTATGTGCTGGTAAAAACGTTCAATCCCTACACGCATCTGATGGTGCATGTGGTCATGGCTAAAAACCTGGTTGGGCGCTGGCTGAATGAGAAAGGACAGGTCGATGCCGTTGATCACCCCGCCTTTGACGCCTATTTGCCTACGGATAAAATTGCCCCGTGGACGATTGTTTCCGAGTTTAAAGGCGAGCATCTGGAAGGCGTTGAGTACGAACAGTTAATGCCCTATGTTCAGCCAGACGGGCCTGCGTTCCGCGTTATCCTGGGCGATTTCGTCACGACCGAAGACGGTACGGGTATCGTTCATACGTCGCCAACATTCGGGGCCGATGACTTTCGGGTAGCCCAGGCAGCGGGAATTCCGCCCATCATGGTGAAGGACGATACCGGAAAAGACGTGCCCATTGTGGATAAACACGGCCAGTTTGTAGCTGAAATCACAGATTACGCCGGTCGGTATGTCAAGGAAGAATATTACTCCGACGAAGAACGCGATGACCCGGATTTCAAGCCGACGGATGTGCTCATTGCCATCAAGCTGAAAGAGGAAAACAAAGCGTTTCGGGTCGAAAAATACGAACACCCTTACCCGCACTGCTGGCGGACCGATAAACCTATTTTGTACTATCCGCTGGATAGCTGGTTTATCCGGACAACAGCGAAGAAGGATCAGCTCGTCGAACTGAACAAAACCATCAACTGGCAACCCGAAAGTACAGGAACCGGGCGCTTTGGCAACTGGCTCGAAAACCTGGTCGACTGGAACCTTAGCCGAAGCCGGTTCTGGGGAACACCCTTGCCCATCTGGCGCAGCGAAAGCGGAGAAGAGGTTTGTATCGGGTCGGTAGCGGAACTTGTCGAAATGAGCGAAAAGGCGAATGAGCGAATGAGCGAGTGGGTTCGGGAAGGGAAGGCCGACTATCAGTCTTATATCGACAAAAACAAGGCGTTTTTAGAGGCCCATGCAGATGGCACCTATGATTTACACCGTCCTTATGCAGACGAAATTTATTTCGTCTCGGAAAGCGGGCAGGTGATGCAGCGCGAGTCTGACCTGATCGACGTTTGGTTCGATTCGGGGGCGATGCCGTATGCACAGTGGCACTATCCATTTGAAAACAAGGACGTATTTCAAAAGGCATTTCCGGCTGACTTTATCTCAGAAGGCGTCGACCAGACGCGCGGCTGGTTCTTTACGCTCCATGCCATTGCCGTCATGCTGTTTGATTCGGTCGCCTTCAAAAATGTCGTTTCGACGGGCCTTGTGCTGGACAAAAACGGCAACAAAATGTCGAAGCGGCTGGGCAATGCCGTCGATCCCTTCGAGACATTGGGTAAATACGGGGCCGATGCCACACGCTGGTACATGATCACCAATGCAGAACCCTGGGATAACCTGAAGTTCAACACCGATGGCATTGGCGAGGTACAACGGAAGTTGTTCGGCACCTTGTCGAATACCTACAACTTCTTTGCGCTGTATGCCAACCTGGATCAGTTTTCGTTTTCGGGCCGCACGGTTCCCGTGGCCGAACGCCCAGAACTCGACCGGTGGATTTTGTCCAAACTCCAGTCGTTGATTCTGGAAGTCGAGCAGCAGTTTGACAATTATAACCCAACCAAAGCAGGCCGGGCTGTTCAGGAATTTGTAAACGATCAGTTATCCAACTGGTATGTTCGGTTATCACGCCGACGCTTCTGGACCGGGGCCGCGCCCGACGGCGAGTTGACCACCGACAAACGGGCGGCTTACGAAACACTGCATGAATGCCTGACAACGGTCTCGCAATTGATATCGCCCAATGCGCCTTTCTACGCCGACTGGCTATATCGCAACTTAACCGAGACGGGTACATCCGTACATTTAACGGATTTTCCGCTGGGCGACCAAACCTTAATCGACACCGAACTGGAACGGTCAATGGAACTGGCTCAGCAGGTTTCTTCGCTGGTCCACTCCTTACGCAAAGGGCATAAACTGAAAGTTCGTCAGCCATTGAGCCGTGTACTGGTTCCGGTGCTGAATACCGATACACGCCGTCAGATTGAGCACGTAAGCCCGATCATCATGTCGGAGGTGAACGTTAAAGCCGTCGAGTTCGTAGACGATGCCAGTGGTATTCTGAAGAAGAAAGTCAAACCGAACTTCAAAGCTCTTGGCCCGAAATTCGGCAAACAGATGAAAGACGTGGCAGCCGCCATCACGGCCATGACCGAAAGCGACCTGAAGTCGCTGGAACAAAATGGCGAACAATCCTTCATAATTCAGAACGCACCACTCGTCATCTCTCTGGCTGATGTCGAAATTATAACCGAAGACATTCCCGGCTGGCTCGTTGCTAGTGAAAGCGGTATTACCGTAGCCCTGGATGTAACATTGACCGACGAATTACGCGGGGAAGGCATTGCCCGTGACTTTGTGAACCGGATTCAGAACCTCCGCAAAGACCGGGATTTCTCGGTAACGGACAAGATTCAGATTGTGCTGGAACGGACCGATGAGGTACTCGCTCAGGCTATCGAAACCAACAGCGATTATATTCAGCAGGAAGTACAGGCAATCTCGCTCAAGTTAGTCAACGACTTGAACGGGTCGGCTACCAAATCGTCCGTAGCTGAAATAGAGATGGACGAGTTTCAATTACGCCTTACAGTAGATCGAGCGTAACAACTGATCTTGGCACATAACACAAAAGTCACTCCAATCAGGGGTGACTTTTGTGTTATATATAGCTGACTAACAGCTTAATGCTCAGGAAAACCATTCGTTAACAAGAGCTACTTGTTAACATTTTTCCATTTTTGTTAATAGTATACAAAAATATACAGTACAACGGCATGAATCTTGTAGATAAACCTATAAGCGCTAGTTGTACACTACTGCTTCTTTGACATAAACCTGGTTCAACGTTTATTTTCCTTTAAACCTCTACAGCTTTGGTTGATTATCTACGCACTGCATTACACTCATTCGTCAATAATTATCAGGCCGTTATGTGGCGGTTGCGGGAGTGTTCACTTAACGATGAACAATTAGGTATGGCCGTTGGGCTGAGTGGCAATGCCATTCGAAACCGACGCTCCAAACCGGACCTCTGGAAGCTATCCGATGTTGAGCGTTTAGCGACCTACTTTGCTTTACCAGTCACGGCCTGCGTCCAGTTAAACCAGGTTCTCACGGAGTTACCAACGAGCCTGAAAAACCTGCCGCCCGATGAACGCAGACGCATCGAACGAAAGCTACTCTTTAAAATAGCTCAGTTAGAGTCGTATAATCAGAGCGATTGGCCAATTCGGTATCTGCTTCGTATGCATCAGTCGTTGGTTCGCAACTAAGATTACAGATAAGTGGTTTAGTACACCGATCGTCGAATAGTTAGTTACAAAATAGGAGGTTTTATGCTGGATACGTAGATTTACGGTGACGTTAATACCCACCGTATGAAAATTAGACTATTCTTAGCGTTAATCTTTTCCTACTTTGTTAACCAACCGGCGTTTGCTCAGTCACCAAAACTTGTTCGGGGTCCCTATCTACAGGTAGTTACGCCAACCTCGGTTATTGTCCGCTGGCGCACCGACCTGCCTACTATTGGCCGGGTCTGGTTTGGCACTTCGTCAGACCAACTGACGAAAGACATGCGCGAATCGCAACCAACGCTTGAACATACGCTGACGATCGCAGGGCTACAACCCGCCAGCCGGTATGCCTATGCCATTGGGTACGACGATACCCAACTCACAAATGGGTCTGATTACTACGTCAAAACAGCCGTGCCCGCCGGAGACACTCGCCCCCTTCGTTTCTGGGTACTTGGCGATTTTGGTAGCGGCACCGATAATCAACGCAACGTTTATCAGGCTTATCAGAAGGCAACCGCCAACCGTCCGGCTGACCTATGGCTGTGGCTGGGTGACAATGCCTATTCGTATGGACTGGAAGACGAATACCAACAAGTGGTTTTCCCTCTTTACGCCCCCAGCCTGCGCAATACACCGCTGTTTATAACACCCGGCAACCACGATTATGCCGACAGTGAAACCAATTTCAACATCGCTTACTATAAGCTGTTTTCGTTTCCCGAGAAAGGCGAATCGGGTGGGCTTCCGTCCAATTCAAAATCCTACTACTCAGCCGACTATGGCAATGTGCATTTGATTTCGCTTGACTCGCAGGGCAGGCAAGACGGCCAATACCGGCTGTATGACACCACCTCGGCCCAGGTACAGTGGCTGAAGCGCGATCTGGCGGCCAATAAACTGCCGTGGACAATCGTGATTTTTCATCACCCGCCCTATAGCAAAGGCGGCCACAACTCCGACACGGAGTTATCTATGAAGCTGATTCGGGAGAATTTAACCCCAATACTGGAGCGTTTTGGGGTAGATCTGGTTCTGAATGGGCACAGCCACGGCTACGAACGAACCTATCGGCTGAAAGGGCTGCGTGGCCTGGCCCACACATTCAACTCAGCCAGCCATATTGCCGAGAATACATCGGCCCGATATGATGGGTCGCCCAACTCCTGCCCCATTCTGACAAAAGGCCAGGGCACAATTTATGTTGTGAATGGATCTGGCGGGCAACTAGGCGGCCAATCGCCCGACTTTCCGCACCCGGCTACCGTTTACAATAACACCACACTGGGCGGCTCTATGCTGCTGGACGTAAACGACAACCGACTGGATGCCCAGTTTGTCATGTCCGACGGTTCTGTACTGGACAAGTTTACAATCATGAAAAACGTGAACAAAACAGCCTCACTTACGGCCGAGTTTGCCGATACGCTCCAATTCACAGCCTCCTGGATAGGGGACTACCGCTGGCCGGGCGGACAAACCAGCCGAACGATCCGCTACGCAGCCAGTCAGTCAGGGACAATTCCGGTTGTGGTTACAGATTCCCGGCAGTGTCTGACCGACCAGTTTACCGTTTCGGTGCAACAACCCCCTAAGCTGACCACTAAAGTAGCAGAATCGACAGCGGTTTGTGTTGGGAGCACGATTGCCGTTACGGCAACCCCCGAAAACACGACCAAGGCGGCTAGCTGGCAATACGATGTCCTTCTGTCCGATGCTTCCGGCAATTTCCAGCCCGAACGAATTGTTGGTTCAGGCCCCTTAACCACCCTGAAAGCCACCATTCCGAACACGCTACCACTCGGAACGGGTTACCGGTTGCAGGTACGGCCACGGGGTATTGCCTACGCACAACTGGTGGCCAGTGAAGGGTTTACGGTTAAGCCCTTGCCAACAGCCACGTTAACAGGGTCGACAACGGTATTGCAGGGACAGCCAATTTCGCTCACGCTAAATTTTACGGGCGATGGCCCCTGGCGCGGCCGTTTATCCGATGGCACTACCTTTTCGGGCAGCGCGAATCCAACGATCCTGACCATCCAGGCAACAAGATCGATGGTTTATTCACTAGCCAGCGTTGAGAACAGTTGTGGGGCAGGGCGTGTGTCGGGGCAGGCATCCATACTGGTCTTGCTGCCCACGGCTGAAGAAGAGTTCGCTGGAGGCCAAGTAAAGGTGTTCCCGAATCCGACCCACGAGGTCGTGTATGTGGAATTGACTACGACTCAGAAAAGAGAAGTCAGTCTGACGATGCACGATGCACAGGGTCGCTCAGTATATCAGAAGCAGTTTGGCCAGGTCAGCGCCGTTTCAGAAACCATTTCGATGCCGAATGCTCCTGGAACGTATTTACTTACCATTCAGGCTGGTAAAAATACGATAATGCGAAAAGTAGTAAGGGAATAAATGATGGTTCGCGTAGTGTAGATCAATCGATGATCGCCCTATGAGGCTGTAAAAGGCTTAAGAAGCGGCCTAATACAACTAAAATCGATAGCTTCCAGCCCGATACTAACAACTGATGAAGTCAAATCACTTCTTTCGTGATCTATCCAAATGAGTAAGTCAACGTAGAATCAATTCAGATTTTGAGTGCCTAGTTCGTTTTTCCATATACTTGATAACCTAGTGCCACTACTACCAATAGCAAAACGATGAAGCCTAAAGCTATAGATAGCGAAAAATGGTAGGCAATAAAACCTAGTAGAGCCGGACCCGCTAATAAACCAGTATAGCCGATGGTCGTAATAGCCGGTATACTCACCGTTGGTGAAATACCAGGCAATCGGCCAGCTGCGCTGAAAAATATGGGCACAATGTTGGCGGCTCCCAGGCCCAGCAGCACAAAGCCCACTAAAGTTCCAAATACCCAAGGACTCAAAACCGCGAAGGCTAAACCGACAGCCCCTAATAAACTGCCACCCACTACGACCGTTTTGCCATTCAATCGTGTCACGAGTTTGTCCCCGGCCAACCGCATAGTTGCCATAGCAACTGAAAAGGCCGCATAACCTGACCCTGCAAACTCAGGGTCAATTCCTTTGCTATCCCGTAAGAAAATAGCGCTCCAGTCAAGAATAGCCCCTTCGGCTAAAAAAACGGCCAAACACATCAACCCTAAAAATATAACACTGCTGTGCAACCAAGTGAACCGCTGCTTGCCTGCCGTTGGCTTCTTCTCTACAGTAGCAAACTGAGCCATAATCTGTTGCTCAACATCAACAGAGAATAGTTGTTTGTATTGAGTTAAGCTAATGATGACCATCAGCAGGGAAATACTGCCAATTGCATAGACAGGATTGAGCCCTAACTTAATCAGAAAGCCTAATCCTAACGAACCGAATAGGCCTCCCACGCTAAAAAGGCCATGCAAGGATGACATAATGGGTTTCCCATACAGATTTTGCACTTGTACGCCGTGGGCATTCATGGCTACATCAATGGCTCCGATGGCTGAACCGAACATAAAGAGCGTTATGGCCATAGCCGTTGTTGAGAGCAGGAGCAACAGCAGCGGTATGGTAAGGGCCATAACCAAGGCAGCACAAACCATGACTAGACGGCTCCCGAAACGGCTCACCAGCCACCCTGAGGTCGGCATCATGAGCATGGCCCCCGCGCCCAGAAGCAGCAATAACAAGCCTAAATGAGCATCATTCAAGGCTAATCGATCTTTAGCAAGAGGAACCATTGGTGCCCAACTGGCCATACCTAAGCCGCAAACGAAGAATATTAATTGAGTAGCCAAACGGGCCTTTAACACGTTTGCGGTTGATGTTGCTAGGTTTACATTCATAAAATAAGAAGGTTATTCTTATGAGGTGTAGATGAGCATTAAAATGATTCTGAGCCACACAGAATGTGTTGTATAATCTGGGGCTATATAATGCAAACCGGGGCCAGGATGAAAACTGGATGTCAGCACACTCAATACTTGGAATAGCTAAGCTCACCTTGATTATTTGACCGCCCGGCGGCTTGGTGCGTACGCTGCCCTAAAATGGATAAAATACGCATGTAGTGCTCAACCTACTCATCCGCCAGTAAAGTAAAGGGCCGTTTTCTCTACTATAACGCTAAATCACCGCATAAACGACCTATTTCCAGTTTGGTCCCATTTTGCCTTAAAGACCGATGTCTTTTCTTACTTCTAAAAAAACAGTGGGTTGCCTCGAAGGTAAAAAGCTAATGGTTAAATCATCATCGAGTTTCCTATCTAAGGATTGAGAACTAGGGTTCACTGCTCAACTTAACACGGTGAGTAAGCTGATAAATGAGGTCATTGCACTTATGTCCACCTGAAGTGAAAGCACAACGTTACCCTTTTAACTGGTACATTAAGTCTATAACACCTGTCCTAATCCAAACAAGATAACAAATAATAACGTGGTCAGGGCCAGTTGACCAAGCCGGGCGTTAAGCTCTGCCGGGCGTTTGTGCGTCGCAATGGCGCGACCATTCAGGATAAATAACGGGAAGGACAGTACATAGAGATAACCAACGGCGGTGGCATCGGTCAGGAACGAATACGCAACCGCGCAAACCATACCGGTGATGAGCAAGCCCCAATGGTAACGAATGGCCAATGGCAAACCCAGTCGCGCCGGAATGGAGCGTTTTCCGGTCATGGTATCGGTTTCAATATCCCGAATATTATTGACGTTCAGAACGCCCGTAGCAAACAGGCCAACGCTTGTGGCGGGCAAGAGCAATAATGGGTTGAAAGATAGCGTGTAGAGAAAATATGTTCCCAGGACACCGACCCACCCAAAGAAAATAAGCACCGCAATATCACCAAAGCCCGCGTACCCGTAAGGACGTTTGCCGTTTGTGTAGCCAATGGCAGCCGCGATGCTGAGTAATCCCAGCATAAAAAAGAACCAGAAGATTTTGGGTTCTACGTTATAAAAAGCCACTGCCAGCAATCCCACTCCACAAACCAGCGCCAGCACCGACATCAGAATAATCCCCCGCAACATGGCCTCTTTGGTAATATCGCCAGTAGCAACGGCTCGCCGGGGACCTACGCGCAGTTCGGTATCTTTGCCCGAAACGGCATCGCCATAATCATTGGCGAAGTTGGACAGAATCTGGAGGAAAATAGTTGTCAGGGTGGCCAGGACAGCAATTTGCCAGTTAAAATGGCGGTTGGCGAGAGCCAGGAAACTTCCGAGAATAATACTGGCTAAGGCCAGCGGTAGTGTACGTGGCCGTGCAGCCGCAATCCAGCTCTTTGTCATGAGTGAAAAGAGCGAAAGAGTGAAAGAGCGAAAGAGCAAAAAACCATACGTGGCTGTTCGCTCTTTCGCTCTTTCACTCTTTCGCCTTTAAATGCCTACTGCTTTTTTAAATTCTTCATCGCCAGGCTTTACTTTCGACGCGAAGAAGTGCGTCAGTTCGCCTTTCTCGTTGATGACATATTTGCAGAAATTCCAGGTTGGCACTTTGTCGTTCCAGCCATTCATCGACTTGTCGGTCAGCCATTTGTAGAGCGGAGCCTGGTCAGCGCCCAGTACAGACACTTTCTCGAACATCGGGAACGTTACACCGTAGTTCTTCTGGCAGAAGCTAGCGATCTCTTCGCTGCTACCAGGCTCCTGGCTACCAAAATTATTAGCGGGGAAACCGAGTACCACTATTTTGTCGCCATGCTCTTTGTAGAATTTCTCCCAATCGGCATACTGCGGAGTGAAACCACATTTCGACGCTACGTTCAGAATAACGACTTTCTTGCCTTTAAACCCGCTTAATGATACCGGTTTACCGTCCAGGGATTTAACCGTAAAATCGTACAAACTTTTGGTAGGAGCGCTGGCATTAGCAGGCGCAGCGACAGCTTCTTTTTTGTCGCTGAAAATTCCTTTAACGAGAGTAGATAAAGACATAAAACTAGTGAGGGTCGCAACGAGCACGACACCAATTAAAGTAAAAACAAGATTCTTTTTCATGGTTAGTATGACATTTAGTAGACTTTGGTGAAGGTAAATTAAAAGCACTGAAACATAAGCAACTAGCTACATTCTTTCGGGAACATCTATGCCCAATAAACCCATTGCCTTTCGAATAGTTTCACCAACCGTTTTCGACAAAATAAGGCGGCCATGAAGCTTCACAGCATCCGTCTCCTGAAGGATCGAAAGTTTATCGTAAAACTGGTTAAACGTCTTGGCCAGCTCATAAGCATACTGGGCAACATAAGAGGGCGCAAAGTCCGTTCCGGCCTCGCTAACCCGTTGCGGATACTGGCTGAGCAAAAATACAAGTTGCTGTTCAACATCGTCTAACTGCGTAGCCAAAACGGTTCCCTGGGCTACTATATTCCTCTCTCTAGCTTTCCGAAGAATAGATTGAATCCGAGCATAAACATATTGAATATACGGTCCCGTATTGCCATGCAAATCTACTGATTCGGCCGGGTTGAACTGCATTCGTTTCTGCGGGTCAACTTTCAGCAAATAGTACTTCAAAGCACCTAGGCCAAGCATCTGAAACAGCGCTTTTTTCTCGGCTTCATCAAATTCGTCGAGTTTGCCTTTGGCGGCTTCATCAGCGGCTGTCGATGCAGCATCCGTTGTTTCCTGAATCAAGTCATCGGCATCGACAACGGTCCCTTCCCGCGATTTCATTTTGCCCGTTGGCAAATCGACCATCCCGTAGGACAGGTGATAGAGTTCGCTGGCGTAGGGTCTCCCTAACCGGCGCAGAATAGCGAACAGCACATTAAAGTGATAATCCTGCTCATTGCCAACTACCCAAATCTGACGATCGCTACGAAAATCCTGAAACTTCAGATCGGTCGTACCCAAATCCTGAGTCATGTAGACCGATGTACCATCGGAACGCAGCACCAGTTTCTGGTCCAGGCCTTCTTCTGTTAGATCGATCCAAACAGAGTTGTCTTCTTTACGATAAAAAACACCCTTCTGGATTCCTTCTTCGACGATTTCTTTGCCAAGCAGGTAGGTGTTCGATTCATAATACGTCTTGTCAAAAGTAACGCCAATGGTTTTGTAGGTTGTATCGAAACCGGCGTAGACCCAGTCATTTAGCTTGCGCCAGAGGGCAACGGTTTCGGGGTCGCCCTGCTCCCAGAGCCGCAACATCTGCTGAACTTCCAGCATCAGTGGAGCGCGTTTTTCAGCTTCTTCCTTGGCAGTTCCCTGGCTCACCATCTCCTCGATTTGGGCTTTATATGCCTTATCGAACAGCACATAATATTTACCAATCAGGTGGTCACCTTTCATCCCCGCCGAATCGGGCGTCTCTCCGTTGCCGAACAGCCTGTAGGCCAGCATAGACTTACAGATGTGAACGCCCCGGTCGTTGACGATACAGGTCTTCACGACATCATAGCCGCTGGCAGCCAGAATCCGGCTAACCGAATCGCCCAGGAAGTTATTCCGTAAATGCCCGAGGTGGAGCGGTTTGTTGGTATTGGGCGACGAGAACTCAACCATCACCGATTGTCCTTTTTTCGGCAATGTGCCAAACGACGGGTTAGCGGCTATATCATTAAGCACGTTAAGCCAGGCAGCATCGGCAATACTAATGTTTAGAAAGCCCTGTACCACATTGAACGCACTCACGACAGCGCTGTTGGCGAGTAGCCAGTTGCCGATGACCTGTCCGATTTGAGCGGGTGCCTGCCGAAGAACTTTTGTGTAAGGAAACGTAACGAAAGTGTACTGCCCTTCAAACTCTTTTTTGGTCGGCGTAAGTTGAACAACACCGGCGGTACCGGGATAAAGTTCGGCGATTGACCGTAAAATATCGGCTTCTACTATTGACTGAATATCCATTACCCGCAAAAGTACGAAATGTAGCGCTACGTTAGGGCTTGAGTACCGTCGTGCCTTCAGCCACCGTCTGGATTTTTTTCTTCGAGAAGAAGACCGGGAAATAGCCGTTCTCAGCCCAGAGTGGGAATAGATCGCTATAGTGTGGGCTAGCCGGATCGCCCGATTGGCCGGGACTATTGATTCCCAGCGTTTTGTCCCAGTCTTCTGTATCGACCAGGATGCGAAACGACGCGCCATGCGTTTGATTCAGGGTATTGGCCGTAGCATTGACAGTTTCACCGTAGCCGCCCCGCGCCACCGGGCCCAGGTTGATCTTCTTGCGCATGGCCTCGTCAACCAGATTACTGAGTGGATGCGTCAGGGTGATATGTTTGTTCTTGCGCTGCCCATACACCCAATCGTCCATGTCGGAGCCGAGTCGGGTGGTGAGTTCAGCCACGGCCCGATCGAGGCAGGTCAACAGTAGACTATCGCGGGCGGCTGTTGGAATCAGCAAGGCATCCATGACGCGTTTGGTCGGCAAACTCTTCAAATAGGGTCGGGCATTGGCAGGCACTTTAGCGAGATAGACTGCCTGCTTCAACTGTTCCTCCCAGGTTACATAAATCGAAGCAGGAACTGAGTTGGGGGTGAGTTTATAATCCCACCGGCGGAGGTAGCTCAATGCCTGTTCGGTACGATCATTAGGCGAGGCCAGATTCTGGAGCAAGGGCACCAGCGTTCGGGCCGGAATAGCGAGGTAATCGGCCTGCAGGGCCATAAAATCGACCAAATTTTTGCGGCTTCCATCGTTCAGCACTTCCTCGATTCGGTGTGCCCGCGAGGGACTGGCCCAGGTCCAGCCAATAGCGCTTCGGTTGGGAAAGTTAACCGGTGTCAGGTTGTTGTTGGCCGTTACCACGTACCCTTCAGGCGGGTTAAGCTTGTTAGGCAATTTGTCGATTGGCAGAAAACCAGCCCACTCAAACCGACCATCGCCAGGCACCGGCAACAGACCCGTATAACTCTTACCCTGGCTAGACTTCCGAATGGGCGATAGGCCCACGGCCTGCCAGCCGATCGTTCCCGTTTTATCCGCCCAGATCATGTTTTCGCCCGGCACCCGGCTAAACAGACAGGCCTGCCTGAACTCGGCCCAGTTTCGCGCCTGATTCATCCGCAAACTAGCCAGGTAAGGTGCCGAACCGATCTCAAGCCCACCCGTCCGAATCGCGTAAGCTTTGTGGTGCTGGATGTCCTCAAACACAACAGGCCCATGCCGGGTGTATTTTAACGTGGCCTTCACCGATTGGCCGCCCTTCACCGGTATGGTTTCGGTTAGAATTCTCATGGCTTCCCATTGGCTCGTTGACCCTTTCCCCCGGTACCGATACTGATTCGGGTTAGCGGGGTTGGTCTCATAGACGTATAAATCCTCATTGTCGGTTTCAAAAATGGTTAGTCCCCAGGCCCCATACTCATTATGCCCGACCGAAACCCCCGGCAGCGTTGGCTCCCCCGCTCCAACCACATTCCAGTTGGGAGCATGTAGGTGAACCCAATAGCGCAGGGATGGCGTTGACTGAGCCCGGTGGGGGTCGTTGGCTAGCATCGGGTATCCACTGGCCGATTTAGCGCCCGATAGTACCCAGTTGTTGGAGCCATTGTATTTCTTTTCGGCCTCGAAACCGGCATCGCCCCCTAAAAAAGGCCCCGGCTTGGGCAAGCGGGCTTCATCTTCGTCGGCTTTGGTCGCCTGCCCTTCAAATTTTAACGGCAGACGAAATGCCTCGTATAATTCCAGAATAGGTTGAAAAAGCTCATCCCCGTTCACGTGCAGGGTAAGGTCCGGCTCGGTCGGCGTTGCGGCCGGATGAAACCATTGCAATTCGCGAAGCTTGTCAGGCCCGATCAATTTGACCAGCCTACCATAATTTAATTCTTCCCGAACATTATACATCAGGCCCTGATGGCGGCTAATAACAATCTCGGGTGTCCACAGGCCAGGTTTTGTTTTGAGTACCTGAAATTCGAACGGGAGCTTTTCGGGGGTTTTCAGGATTTGGGTAATGTATGCATTGATCCCGGCCACAAAGGCCCCAATAATTTGCGGCCCGCGCGGATGATAGTGCCGCAACTCTTTTGTAATGTCTCCTCTATACCGAAACAAACGGGTACCAATATCACGCTTAACTTCCTGTTGACCAAGCATTTCGGCCACCGTACCTGTAGCCTGCCGACGCCAAATCTCTAACTGAAATAGCCGGTCCTGAGCTGCAGAATAGCCCTGTGCGAAGAAGAGATCATGTTCGTTTTTAGCAAAAATGTGATTGACTCCCCACCGATCGCGGATGATCTCGACGGGTTGCTGAAGCCCGGTTGTCTGGATCGTTTGACCAGACTGGGCATGACAGCAAAAGGGCAGGAGGCTGATGATCAGAATAAGTAATTGGCGCATAGGCTGAGTTTATACCCTGAACATACTAACTTTTCTTCGTCTATTTATCCATTTTCCCGTTTATCAGTGCGGTTCAGAGTGTTCAAGCGTTAAGGTAGCCGACGCCAACCGACCACCACTCAGCTGCCTTGCCGATGTATAGGCTCGAAAAACAAAAGGAACGATATCGACGCCATTATCGGTAGGAAATAAACCTGTCTGGCTGTTCAGATTATTGACAAAAAGAGCAACAGTCAGGTTGTTGGGCAATTTCATCCAGATTGTCCGCAACCCAATGTACGGTACACTGCTGTCATAATACCACCAGCCATCATGGTAGGCGATATCACCAAAACTGGTAGCGGCCCGAAAGCACCCCAGATTATTGAGTAACAAGGTATCTTTATACGCTGTGGGCAGCACTGCCTGACTCGTTGAGGACAAAACCGTAGCGTATAGTTTACCGGCTTCGCGTGGCGTCAGATACCACCCATAAGCGCCCAGCGTAGCATAAAAATTTCCAGGGTTCCACCCTTTACGACCCGCTATGTACGGGTATGTATAGCAATAAGTTGGATCATTGACTGGATACGTCGGAACAGCGCCCTGGATGTCTGCTTTTGCGAGGACATTACTCTGAACATAAGCTAGATAGCGTTGCTGTGTCTGCTGGTCATCGACCGCGTCATCTCCGGTAAACACATACCCGGCCATGGCCGGTATCAGTACCCGCATCAGACCGATATTCGCATTCTGATAACAGTATTTTCCCCGGTTAGCGGCTTGTACACCATTCGCGATAAGCTGTTTCAGACCGGAATAGATATTTTCGCTGTAAGCGCCATTCAGGCAATTGTTTCCCAAACCGATGATGCCACTCCGGTGATTGAATAAATCATAAAAAGTTAGCTGATCGATAGTAGGCCCTTTAGTCCAGGATGGAGGCAGATAAGGGCTGATTTTATCGGTTGTTCGAATGCCTTTCTGAGCGGCCAATTGAGCAAAAGCCATGGCCGCTATCGTCTTGCTCATACTGGCAATATGCATTTTCGTATCGATGGTATATGGTTTCTGGCCTTCCGCATCAACCGACCTCGACTTAAGACCACCCGCCCCCGATGCCTTCAGTTCATCATGCTCATAAATGACGAAGCCATACCCAATATCGCGGTTCTGAAGAAGACTGGTCAGGGTCTGTGCAAACGCATCGGTCAATTTAACTTGCACCAGAAATGTAACAGCCGAACTGTATGCCGTGCCCGTTGCGGTGGTCAGGTAAGCACGGGCAAAATAGGTTGCGTTGTTTTCCAGGCCCGTCAGCGAATCGTTCAGGCTGAAAGGCAGCGAAGATATCGTTAAGGAGCGGGTTGTTTTGCTATCGGCAAGCGTTGGCAATGCATTTGTTTTCGACCAAACGAACCCTGCTGTAAGTGCCTGCCCCGTTGGTGCAGCCACCAGAGTAGCCGAAAGTAAAGCGGATGCATTGGCACGGGTAATGACGGTGGGCACTGACCCAAAACTTACGACATCGTCAGTGGGTGGGGTTGGCTCCTGATTATGTTTGCAACCATACAGCACGGCCAGTATAAAAAAGCACAGTTTACCGAGTGTAGACTTATTCATAACGTTGACCTATTGGTATTTCCGGTAAAGAACGTGCACTATTGATCTTGTATAATCCACTAATTTATTCACCGGAAGGCTTGGTTTGTCTGTTGTCCATATATGAACTTTAGCCAGCAAATTCTGATCCCGGCTCAACTATGTTCTTTTCCTTTGCGCGTAAAGTAACAAAGTCATTTCTGAACAAACTCCTGGTTATTTGTCAGCTAATTATGCTGACTGGCTGCATGAATGTATCGATACAGAGCAATGTAAAACCAGACGACAAACCCGAGTTCAAGAGGATTCTCGTTGTGTCGAACCTACAGCATATGGTACCAACCTACCTGGCCCGTTTTCAAACCGCCTTCCCATCTGGTTATCAGGTATGCACGGTATCCAATAGCTCCATTGACTTTGATAACCCGGAAGAAGCCATTGACAAAAAACGACAAGCCTGCCAGAGCGAGGTTAGTTTGAGCATCGACTTCAATCGTAATTACACCTCTGGTTACGGTAAATACATCACCTCGAATAATGAACTTCTGCTGGTTATGACTAATCTGGCAACCAACAAACCTTTTTGGAAAGCCATTGTTACGACGGGTGGCCTCAATGAAGTGCCTCCCCGGGAGATTGTTCAGCAACTCATCAAAGACGGAATTATTGTCGGTGCGGTACCGCTCGAGAAATCGTACCAGTCTGATTATTAACACAAAAAAGAACGGGATAGACACCGGCTCGGTAAGCAGCATCTACCCCGTTCGTCGGGCTTCGTTACCTTATCCTTTTACATTACTCAAATACGTCTTGTTACCGTTTTTATTGATGTAGTATTTACCACCACGTGGGCCCGTCATTACTTTCTCGCCATTGGGGCCTTTCTGAGATGGGTCAACCGGCGCTTTATAATCAGCAGGGGTCGCCTTTTCTTCTTTCATCTGCCCCGTCGAGCTTTTTGACTTGCTCATTTTGTCATCCTTCAGCCCGGCATTGTCGGCCATCTTATCGGCTTTTTTCTCTGTCTTTTCCGCTGCGGCTGCTGTCCCGTCGGCGGCCGCTTTTTTGGCTGCCTTAGCCGCTCTGGCAGCGGCCATGCGATCGTTCATGGCGGCTTGTTTAGCGGCATCGGTCGTTGCCCCAGCATCTGCTTTTGTCTCTTTGGCGGCTG
The DNA here is from genome assembly GCF_000974425.1 of Spirosoma radiotolerans. NCBI lineage: Bacteria > Pseudomonadati > Bacteroidota > Cytophagia > Cytophagales > Cytophagaceae > Spirosoma > Spirosoma radiotolerans. The sequence goes on along the minus strand of NZ_CP010429.1, from coordinate 945,817 downwards.
CCTTCGTCTCCTTCTTGGCTTCTTTAGCAGCATCCTTGGCCGCTTTGGTTTCCGCTTTGGCGGCTGCTTTAGCCGATGCATCGGCCGCGTTCATTTCTTTTTTTGCTTTTTCCTTCGACCCTTTGGTATCCTGAGCAACACCATCTAAGGCGACGAACAGACTTAGCGACAGGCATAGAACTAACAGTTTCTTTTTCATTGTTATTCGATTGGGGTTTAAGTAAGAACAACCAATTTTCGCTCTTGAGACGGAAAGATGCGGATAAAATCACGAATCCGTCAACGAAAACGACTTAAATTTTTCTTAAATTTGGAATAAAGATAGTTGTCTGTTAATCAGCACCAATAGACCACTCACATAGACTATCTGCGCCTGATTAGGGCGATTAAAACCTGTTCTTCAACAAGTCAATGACGGTTTCAACACCCAATACGCAGCAACCTGCCGATTACCTCAAACGTTATTATGGCTATGACCGCTTCCGGCCCATGCAGGAGGCTATCATTCAATCCATTTTGAGTGGTCGGGATACGGTCGTACTCATGCCCACGGGAGGAGGCAAGTCCGTTTGCTTTCAGATTCCAGCCCTGATGCTACCCGGCCTGACAATCGTTGTGTCGCCCCTGATTGCGCTGATGAAAGACCAGGTGGGCGCGCTGCACATGAACGGTATCCAGGCCGCTTATTATAATAGTACCCAAACCAGCAAGGAGCAGCGTGAAATTGAAGACGATTGCATCAACGGCAAACTCAAACTCCTGTACGTCTCGCCGGAGAAGCTCCTGACCGAATCGTTTTTCCAATTTCTGGGCTTGACCAGACTATCCTTGTTTGCGATTGACGAAGCACACTGTATTTCCTCCTGGGGACATGATTTCCGCCCGGAATACACGCAGTTGCATGTGCTGAAGGAGCAATTTCCGAAGGTGCCCACCATTGCGCTGACCGCCACAGCCGATAAACTCACCCGGCAGGACATAGCGACCCGGCTTGGCATGAACGATCCGGCCATATTCGTGGATTCCTTTAACCGGACCAACCTGAGCCTACAGGTGCTCCCCGGTCAGAACCGCATTCAGCAGATCATTAGGCTGTTGCAACAGAAGCCCGACACCTCGGGCATTATTTACTGCTTAAGCCGTAAATCGACCGAGTCGCTGGCAGCTAAGTTGCAGGAAAAAGGATTCAATGCCGCTTTTTACCATGCGAAAATGGACCCAGCCGATCGCTCAAAAACGCAGGAAGCGTTCCTGCGCGACGATGTACGAATTATGTGTGCAACCATTGCCTTTGGTATGGGAATCGACAAGTCGAACGTGCGCTGGGTGATTCATTATAATATGCCCAAAAACATCGAGAGCTTTTACCAGGAAATCGGGCGGGCCGGACGCGATGGCGCTTCTGCCCAAACCGTTTTGTTCTACAGCTTTGCTGATGTGGCTACTTACAAAGAGATGCTGGCCGAGAATAGCCCGGCAAATCTGGGTCTACAACTGGCCAAACTGGAGCGCATGCAGCAATACGCCGACGCCCACACCTGCCGCCGTCAGATTCTGCTCTCCTACTTTTCGGAAGAACTCGCCGAACCCTGCGGCAATTGCGACGTCTGCCGCGACCCTCGCGTTACGTTCGATGGTACTATTCTGGCTCAGAAGGCCCTGTCGGCTATTATTCGGACGGGGGAGCGAGTTCCAATGAATTTGCTGATTGATATTTTGCGGGGTTCCCGGAGTCAGCAGGTACTGCAAGGCGGCTACGACCAGGTAAAAACGTATGGCGCGGGCCGCGATCTTCGTTTTGAAGACTGGCGAAACTACATCCATCAATTGATCAATATTGGCGTCATTGAAATCGCTTACGACCAACACTACGCCCTGCGCCGGGGTATGCTGGCTGATCAGGTGCTGTATGGCGGGCGAAAAGTGGACCTTGTTCGTCCAGACGATGCACCGAAGCCTGTTGTCGAGAAAGTTAAAACCAAAACAGAAACCCAGCGCGATACACTGTTCGAACGGTTGCGGGTGCTGCGGAAGGAACTCGCCGACGAACAGAACGTACCGCCTTACGTTATTTTTACCGATACGACGCTCGAAGACATGGCCCGCCAGCGGCCCGTTACGCCCGATGCGTTGCGCAACGTAAGTGGAGTTGGCGAACGGAAGCTCCAGTTGTTTGGCAAGCGTTTTCTGGATGAGATTGTCGGCTACGTACGTGGGCGGGTAGATGCGGGCGAAAAGCCAAAAGGATCAACGCAACTGATAACCCTCGACTTGTACAATAGCGGGTTGTCGATTGGCGAGATCGCGGCTCAGCGACAACTCACTACAGGCTCCGTTGCGGGTCATCTGGTGCAGCTATCAAAGTCTGGTTACGATATTGATTTAGTGGCTCTGATTGACCCCCTCGAACGGCGCGAAATCGAAAAAGCGATTGCCACGGTGGGCATGCCAGAAGGGGGGTTAAAGGCGGTTTTCGATCATTTGGGGGGTCGTTACGATTATGGCAAGTTGACCCTCGTGGCAGGCCTATTATAGAAATAAAATCCTGTTTTTGGGCGGGCCGTTGGATAATTCTTAGGCGATAATTTGGTATGTAGACCGCAATCAACTAGATTCGTACTCTATGATTGGATAAACCCGCTACTTCGGTACGGGTTTTCTTGTCTATATGTGCCACAACAACTACTATAGTTTTGATAAAAGAAGTAAGTTTTTCATTGCTCATGGCCGCGGTAAAACCGGTCCTCGCGATCCCCTTTTTTGGGGCCGATACGAGCCGATTAACGCTGTCGTCGAACGGATTGAACAACCCACAACTTTTGGTCGTCGACTCAACAAATCACCAATTTCCTATTTATTTCTGCGGAGAAGAGGTTCCGGTAAATGAGAAACACGTCTCGCGCCGATGGTTTCAGACTCTTCGGATGTATGGCGCCCAACAGGAATTTCTGCTCGACCTCCGGATGCGAGCCTCTACGTTCTTTCCCATTATCGACCCTATTCTGCGGAAATACAAAATTCCCCGCGATTTCCGCTTCATGCCGCTGGCGGAAAGTGCGCTCGATAACAGCAGCGTATCCTACAAAGGCGCGTCGGGCTATTGGCAACTGATGCCTGGTACGGCCCGCGAACTGGGCCTGGAAGTAAATGGCAAAGTAGATGAACGTTATAATCTACAAAAAGCAACAGTAGCTGTTTGTCGACATCTGCACCAGTTATACCGGGAACTTGGCTCCTGGACACTCGTGGCAGCTGCCTACAATGGCGGTATCACGCACGTTCGTAACAAAATGGAACAACAGGGCCAATCGAACTATTACCGCCTACGCCTGCACCGCGAAACAAGCCACTACCTGTTCCGGATTCTGGCCTTCAAAGAATTGCTCAGTAACCCGCGCCAGTATGCCCTGATGCTCCGTGGCTCAACGATGGCCGAACTCATGAAGCCATTGCCAAGCTGGCATAAACCACTGGCCTTACCGAAGAAAATTAAAGATTCGCCAACAATCGAGCTGATCGACGAAGATAACTCGACTTGGGGACCCCGCCCAAATACGGCGCTGACCAGAACGTTATCGGACACCGAACAACTCATTGCTCAGGCCGCTTCGAATACCTCTACGGTTCCTGTCTCGGACCTGGAAACTCAGGGCCAGCATTTGCCCATCAAGAAATTAATGATGGGGTTGATGGTACTTCGGTTTCGTCGGCCGCGCTTCCTGAAGCGTAAAATAGAAGGAGGCATCCGTCCTCTTCATTTTTGGGACTGGTTGTAAGCAATAGCCTACTAAACAGAAGAAGTCGCTATCCTAATGGCGACTTCTTCTGTTTAGTAGGCTAATCTAATAGAGCAAGCTGGCACAAAACTTGCTGACCAGCCAACAAAACAAGGTTACTTTCTAACATGATATCATATCATCAGGTTTACAAAAGAATCCCAAAACCAATTTCACACTATAACTTATTTAAGAAAATAGATTATTAACTACTAAGTGTTGTCGAAATAAATAACTATAATACTGTTTAGTAGGTAGTTATCAACTTATACAAGCTATTAGCACCTACTCATTCTCCTTTTGTTACAACAATCAATCAGGCATTACCGTACGTTAATCGCGACAAAAAGAAGGGCTAACTACTTCATTTAGCACATCATTTGTCTGGGAATTTTTGTTTGGCAAACTCTTCCGCTACAAGCTTGAGCATGCTTTGGCCAGCGAATTTGTCCAATCAGAAAGAAAACTCCGTAATTACTATGCATTCATTTCTATATATCGTCAGCCACCGAGCTGTCGGCCAGACTCCGCATTTGGCTACTTGCCCACTTGTTCACCACCCTATTACGCCCGCCAGATTCTAAGTTGGCATCCTCACACTAAGCATTGATAATTAATCGGTTATCTACCGTCCGTGTCAGATAACGTGACTTGCTGGCAGTTGAAAATACAGGCTTAATAAAAATATTAATGTTACAGTTGACACTCTACTAGGTCTAAAGAATATATAATGCTAAAACGTGTACTTACCTTTTTGAAAAATCTGTTATCCTTGCTTGCGTTGGTAGTGGTACTAATTGTGGGAAGTGCTTTTTCCCCCAATGCTTCGCTGAACAGGCCGACCCATTCGTCTTTTTCAAGCCTTTCGCCCACGCTGACCGTTGACCCAACGCTGTTTAAAGGCCTTCCTCCCGTCTATTTTTGTGGTGAATCTGTACCCGTCCACGAAGAAGTAGTAGCCCGTCGACTGGTTTCAGCATTGGTGCGCAATACGGCCAGGAATCAGGCATTGCTACGCATCCGACAGCGAGCAGCCGTCTTTTTTCCTGTTATTGAACCAATTCTGGCTCGGCACGGTATACCGCTGGATTTTAAATACCTACCCTTAGTAGAGAGTGCCTTGCAGGGGTTTGCGGTATCGCCCAAGGGAGCTGCTGGTTATTGGCAATTTATGCCTGCCACCGCCCGGGAGTTGGGATTGAACATAGGACACGGCACCGACGAACGACAACATTTGGTCAAATCAACCAATGCAGCCTGCCGTTATTTGCGGTATCTGTATAACCGCCTGGGTTCCTGGACACTGGCGGCTGCCGCCTACAACAATGGCATTGGCGCATTACTCATCAATATTCGGCGGCAGCAACAACGGGACTATTATTACCTTCGCCTGAATGCCGAAACAGGCAAATACCTGTACCGGATTCTGGCGTTTAAAGAACTGTTCTCCAATTATCGCTCGTACAAAAATCTGATTCCAGGCCAGATGTTGGCTACACTTGACGAGCCGCTGGGTGCCATGCCCGGCGCTGAGGCCGATGATGATGAAGTATTGCTCCCGGAAGTTATCATGAATGAAGCCACCCAAGAGGCCGTCAACATATCCGTAAAAGAGGCATTATCTGCAACAAGTGGCCGAACCGCCGACATTCCGTTACCTAATGCAGCCGACGTATTCAGGGGTGGCATTAAGGCACGTTTGAGAGAAACGTCGGGTTTAGAACGTGGCCAGATTTGGGTGTTCAACCTCACCCGTGATGGTATGGCGGGTGATCGGCAAGTGGAAGAAGGCGACATGCTGTATGCCGTTATCGAAGATATTGATACAAAAGCCAACAAGGTTTACCTGCGTTCAGAAAAACTGTATTCGGCCAGCGACAAGCAAACGTATTCACTGGCGCTATCGGCAGTAGATGCCTCCACGGGCCGTCTTGGCATTCAATTATCAGACTTATCCCAAATAAAGTCAGGCTGGATACTGACCTGGAAATCACTTTAATATCTATAGATAGCTTGTCAACGCTGGTTAAGTCACTGAATTATCCAGTAACGAACTAAACCAGGGCATGGCATCGTTTTCCAATGGTCTAACCAACGTTATTTGTTTTGATACGATTTACCCATAAGGTTGTTCTGCTGATTGTCATTCCATTGCTTTTTACATCAATGGTACTGGCCCAGAAAAAGACAACTCCCGTAAAAGGCAAATCGAGCCGATTCTATCCGGCTGCCCTCCGATCAGGTATAGGTCCCGGTCGATTGCATTTCTGTGGAGAAATGGTTCCGATCGAACAAGGTAATGTATCGGCCAAACTGGCCTTTGCGCTGGCCAGCAGTTCAGGCTACGAACGGCACCTGAATGGATTAAAAGCGCGCTCGGCTCCTTTTTTTGCGGTGATTGAGCCAATCCTGCAAAAGCATAATATTCCCAACGATTTCAAATACCTTCCTCTGATCGAGAGCGCCTGGAATGCCCATGCCGTATCCTCTGCCGGAGCCGTTGGTTACTGGCAGTTTATGGACGAGACAGCCCAGGACATGGGGCTATCTATCCAACCAGGCAATGATGAGCGCTCCAACCTGCTTAAATCAACCGAAGCTGCCTGCAAATATTTAAAGTTTCTCTATTCCAGACTGGGATCATGGACACTTGTAGCGGCTGCTTACAACGGCGGGGTGGGTATGGTGCAGCGTAAAATTAATAAGTCCGGTCACCGCGATTATTATGCGATGGCCATGAACCCCGAAACGGGCTACTACCTATACCGGATTCTGGCCATGAAAGAGCTATTCACCAACCCATCCTATGGCCTTGGCTCTGTAGAAATTATGCTCGTATCGTCGGGAGAGGCCTATGAACTGGAACGCGAGCAGGCCCGGCGCATGGGTTGGCTTCAGGACCAGGAGCCCGAACAGGCCGGCGTTCCCATTGAATCGCTGGACGACCCTGCTGACATAGCCAATAACCTACCCCGAGCTACCCGAAATGAAGCTATAGTGATGGATAGTTTACTAACCGAACTGCTCAAAAATAAACCCGCGGCTCCACCTATTTTCATAGGCGACGTTGTTGCCCGGCTCGTCCGGGCGGGGCAGCCTAAAGTGGGACAAAGCTGGACCTTTGCACTTTCGGAAGACGTTCAGATCGAACAGAACGACCTGAAAGCGGGCGATATGCTATATGCCGTTGTGGATGATGTCGATGCCCGGGGCAACCTGTTTTTTCGGGCAACCAAAGCCGTTTCAGCCCAAACCAGCACCACCGTTCCGCTGACGCTCATTGCCATGAACACGGCCACTGGGCTGGCGGGTGTTCCCCGGCCAAAAGTACTAAAGCCGGGTTGGGTTGTTCAATGGAAACTTTGAACTGTTGAAATAGACGTTACCAGAGTCTAATCCAGACAGACCAGAAAAGCCGCTACTTCACCTTTTTGAGCGCTTTCCGATAAGTATCAACCGCTCGCTGGCGGGCCATCGTATGCTCAACCATTGGCTTCGGATAGGTCGGTTTGTCCACCTCCGGCACCCAATGACGAATGTATACGCCTTTGGCATCAAACTTACCGGCTTGCAGTGTGGGGTTGAAAACCCGGAAATAAGGAGCGGCATCAGTGCCAGACCCAGCCGCCCACTGCCAGCCACCATTGTTGGCAGAGAGATCATAATCCCGGAGTTTTTTGCCGAAATAAGCTTCCCCCCATCGCCAGTCGATAAGCAGGTGTTTGCACAGAAAGCTGGCCGTAATCATCCGAACGCGGTTGTGCATCCAGCCGATGGTATTCAACTGGCGCATGCCCGCGTCGACAATGGGATAACCCGTTTCGCCACGGCACCATTTATCAAACTCCGCTTCGTTGTTGCGCCATTCGATCTGGTCGTATTCCCGCCGGAAGGAGTTCTTTTCAACATGGGGAAAATGATCCAGCACCTGAAAGTAAAAGTCCCGCCAGCAAAGCTCGTTCAGAAACGTTTGATCATCAGCTTCTTTTGCCTGACGAGCCAGGTCTCGGACACTGACTGTCCCGAAGCGAAGGTGTATACTTAACTCACTTGTGCTATGGGGCAGCGCAGGAATATCACGCGTTTTCTTGTAGTTATCGAGTAGCACCCGAGATACCGTTCGTGGAGGAAAGGGGTCGCCTACCGGTAGAAAACCCATCTCTTTCAAAGTAGGAGCAGGTAGCGGTTGGGTTTTCCAGTACTGACCAACGTACTTTTCTGTCGGGTAGGCTTTCAGATAAAAATCCGTTAGTTTTTCGCGCCAGTTGCGACTATAGGGTGTAAAAACGGTGTAAGGTGTTTTTTTTCCGCTCAGTACCTCATCGCGTTCAAAAAGAGTCTGGTCTTTACTGGTGTGAAAACCGATGCTGTGTTCAGCCAATAGATCGCCAATGGCTTTATCGCGCTCTTTGGCGTAGCCCTCGTAGTCGTGATTGGTAAATACATCGGCTATGGTATACTGAGTAATCAGTTCTTTCCAGATATCAACCGGTGTTCCATACCGGACAACAAGGGTTGATCCCAGTTGAGCCAGTTCATCGCGTAGCCGATCAATTTCCTGAACAAGAAACTCTACCCGCCGGTCGCAGCGGTCGTCTAGCGCATCCAGAATTTTGCGGTCAAAAATAAAAATGGGAAGAACAGGGCGACCACTTTTCAAGGCATGATACAGGGCCGCGTTATCGTGCAAGCGTAAATCGCGCCGGAGCCAGACTAGGGAGAGCGATTCAGACATAGTATAGATGAGTAGGTTGTAAGAAAACAGTTAAACAAAAATCGCTCTGTCGAATGATAGTGTTTAGATCTAAACACTATCATTCGACAGAGCGAAAGTAAAAATACTCGTAATAACGGGTAGGTCAGTTACCGGTCACGGCATTAATCTGGCTGGAAACGCAGCCGAACCGTATGCAATTCACCGGCATCGCTACCGTATCCGTTTATTTTCTTGCCAGTCAACTGGCGAATCAATGTATTGTTGAGTTGTTCATTCTGACTGAATACTTCCAGTTGACAAAGCTCACTGGCGGCATTCACTTTAAACTGAATGACCACGACACCAGCCTGCTGAGTTGGCTTAAGGGCATCCGGGTAGGAAACGTACTTCGCCAGTTGGTTTTCCAGCGTTGCCTTAGCGGCCTTGGGTTTACTTGTTTTAATGGGCGCAGCGTAGGCTTGCGTTGCCAGGAAGCCTACCAGCATGAGAAGAGCAAAATTCTTTTTCATGACTTCAATGTGATTAAATGATTAAACAAACTACCCTCGTCCCAACGCCATAAATCATGGAAGCGACTAATGTTACCCTAATATTACGCTAATATTATCCAAATATTACCAAATATATCCGAGGCAAGCGCATTGTGATGCATATCGCGTTCACTTCATTCTGCTAATTCAGTATTTTATTACGCTAAATAACCATTATTAGCATAAAATATTGTTTTATTCAATTAAATCATTTATATCCAATACATTATTTGATCGACCAATATTAACCAAATATTATCAAATTGTTAAGTTTTGATTTTTTAGATAACATACCGCGAATAAGTTGTCTAGTTGAGCCGTATTTCCGGTGAAAACCTACTTCTGGACGGTCCATAAAACAGAAAAGTCCCGAAGCAACTTCGGGACTTTTCTGTTTTATGGACTATTGCTCAAGCCGTTTCCAGCTCGTGTTCACGGCGTAACCGCGTCCGTTCAGACGGGCTGATCCGCATCAGAATACGCTTCTTGATACGCATCCAGCGCTCATACAGACTCGACTCTTTGAGGAAATTCCACTTTTCGTCCTTCAGCTCCTTCTTATGTTCTTCAGGATCGTATTGCATGCCCGTGCACAAGCAGTGTTTGCGGTTGGTCCGGGTCAGGATGTCGAAATTAGCGCAAGTTTGGCAACCCTTCCAGAAGGCATCATCGGCGGGTAGTTCGCTGAGCGTTACCGGCTGATAACCCAAATCGGAATTGATTTTCATTACCGCCAGGCTTGTTGTAATACCTATGATCTTGGCAGTAGGGAACATAGCCCGCGACAACTCAAATGCTTTTGCTTTGATTCGCGTAGCAATGCCACTTTTTCGGTAATCGGGATGCACGATCAACCCGGAGTTAGCCACAAATTTACCGTGCTCCCAGGTTTCGATGTAGCAAAAGCCTACCCATTCGCCCGAAAGCGTCATGGCCACAATAGCTTTTCCTTCGAGCATTTTTTCCATCACATAAATGGGAGAGCGCTTGGCAATACCGGTTCCCCGAGCTTTTGCACTTTCTTCCATTTCCCGGCAGATGGTTTCGGCCAGGCGCAAATGATCTTCATTCGCGACTTGAACGATATATAGATCGTTGACTACTTCTGGTTTGATCATTGTCGTTTATTGGGCGGTTGTAAAGCCGCAGAAACGGAGACAGCGTAATCCGAGCTGATTTGTTAGGTGAATAAAACGAGAAAATTGGCGGAAATAGTTTACCACATAGGCAAACAAAATAATATAGTCCTTTCGGACCTAAACCGAAATGGCGTAGTGTGGAAGAAAGTCGGTAAATAAACGAGCTTTGCCATCGGTTTTGCGCTGAAAACGCGGACAATGTTAGAGAGATTATCCGGTTCTTGCAATAGACTAACGGTTTTTTTGCAGGATAGTTCGACAACAGCCGAAACATATTTATTAATCGTTAAGTCCTACATATCTGGTTGCCTATAGTTTAAGACTATAGGCTTACATACTCAACCCGATCTGTGCTGACGACCCTTCCTCCAACGACCTATCCACTGACGCTAAGCCGAAGTCGGTTGTTACGGTATTTTGTCTTTTTTTACCTATATGTCATGCAGGGGATTCCGGCGGGTTTTTCGCTTACGGCGTTAACCAACTACCTCGCGGCAGAAGGCATTAAACCTAAAGTCATCGGGTCATTTGCTGCCATTGCCGGATTACCCTGGGCCTTTCAGTTTATCTGGGGGCCGCTCATCGACCGCTACCAGAATTCGGCTATGGGGCGTAGAAAACCCTGGGTGATCGGCACCCAATGCCTGGCAGGTTTAGCATCACTGGGCTTATTATTCGTGCAGGATCCGGCCAAACATGTGATCACACTGGCGTGGTTCTTCTTCACGCACAGCGTTTTTGCCGCCATTCAGGATGCGAGTGTCGATGCTATGGCCATTTCGGTTATTCCAGAAGACGAACGTGGGCGCGTCAATGCCTTCATGCGGGCGGGTTTCCTGATTGGCACCGGCGTTGGGGCTGCCGTATTCTCGCAACTTCTGCGGACATACGGCTTTTTTAATGCGGCCTTGGTTCAATCGCTCTTACTGCTAGCCCTGACCGCCTTAACGTTCTTTATTCGCGAACGCCCTGACGACCAGCTTCTGCCTTCGGTCAAACGCCAGCCGTTAGCCCCCCGCTCAGTGAGTACCGATGGCCCACTAGAGCGGCCTGAGCATGATTTTCGGTGGCTCTTTACCGAGTTATTCAAGGGATTGTTCGCTCGGCGAAGTCTACTCCTTTTTGGCTCGGTGGTAGCGGCTTATGTGAGCATTAGTTTGTTCATGCGCGGGTATAACTACCACTTGATTCATACGCTTGGCTGGACCGACACCTCCGTTTCGGGTTTAACAGGTACGTATGGAATGCTGGTAGCCACTGCAGTGGCGCTGGCAGGGGGCTACGTTGCCGACCGCATCAGCCCACGCCTACTTCTGGTCATTGTGCTGGCGATGGTAGCGGTTTATCTGCTGGTATTCAACTCCCTGTCGGCCCAGTGGGTTCAGCGCGAAGTAGCCCAGACGGGTTTGGTTGCGCTTTATTTCATGGACCCCAGCATTAGTATCGCGGCCATGCCGGTGCTTATGGCCATTTGTCGACCCGGCGTCGAAGGGTCTCAGTTCACTACCTATATGGCGTTTATCAACCTTTGCGATATTGCCGGATCGTATCTCGCCGGTCATGCCCAGGAGTATGTGTCAGTGCCCACCATTGGTCTGTTTGCGGGTGGACTGGCGGTTGTCGCAATGCTTACGGCCCTGTTTACCATCCGGCATTATCGGACAGTGGATCAAGCTCATGATTCCGTAGCCACTCATTAGCAGCAACTTATTTTTTTCGGAAAGCAAATACGTATTTGCTTAGTAGCTTGCAGAACCACCGACCGATCTTCTTCATGCTACATCTCCGTAAACTTGTCTATCGTACACTCGAAATTTCAGCCGGGAAACGGCGGGGCATGAGCCTCGTCTTTAATCTGCTGCTGATTACGATTATTACGCTGAATGCCATTGCTATTGTCCTGCATACCGTGGAGGAATACAACGAGCAGTTCGCGCGATTGTTCATTGATTTCGAGTTGTTCTCGGTGATCTTTTTCACCATCGAATACCTGCTCCGTCTCTGGGTTTGTGTTGAGAATGACAAGTATAGCCACTGGTTTTGGGGGCGCCTGCGGTACATGTTCTCCACCAGCGCCATCATCGACTTTCTGGCCATTTTTCCGTTCTACTTCTCGCTGTTCGCCACGGACCTGGCCATCGTCCGAATTTTACGCCTGTTCCGTATTTTCCGACTGTTTCGCATTTCCCGTTATTCGCACGCGTTCCGGTTGATTCAAAACGTGGTGGCCGAAAAGAAAGAAGAGCTGATTCTGAGCACGATGCTTGTCGTTTTCATGCTCATTATCGTGTCGAGCGTCATGTACTATGTGGAACATCCGGCTCAGCCCGATAAATTTTCGAGTATTCCGGCCACGATGTGGTGGGGCGTTACAGCCATGACGACTGTGGGTTACGGTGACATTCACCCTATTACACCTTTAGGAAAAATGTTGGGTGGCATTACGGCTATAGTCGGCATTGGCTTGTTTGCCCTGCCAACGGGTATTCTGGTATCTGGCTTTAACGAGCACATCCGCGACCGTAAAAAACCCAGCCGGAACGTGTGTCCTCACTGTGGTCGGGAGATTTGATGCCGAACAGACGCGATCCTTCGTTTGAAATGCGCCCCGGCCTTGCTAACTTTGAGTATGGAAAATTTCGTGGTCTCGGCCCGCAAGTACCGCCCTGCTACTTTCGACACGGTTGTGGGGCAAGAGCATATTACCACCACACTTAAGAATGCCATCAAGACCAATCACTTAGCGTCGGCCTTCCTGTTTTGCGGGCCACGTGGGGTTGGCAAAACGACTTGTGCCCGAATTCTGGCTAAGACCATTAACTGCCAGAACCTGACTGTAGAAGGAGAAGCCTGCGATACCTGCGAATCGTGCGTGAGCTTCAATCAAAATGCGTCCTTCAATATTCATGAACTGGATGCCGCTTCGAACAACTCCGTTGAAGACATCCGGAATCTGATCGATCAGGTTCGGTATCCGCCCCAGTCGGGCAAATACAAGATCTATATTATTGACGAGGTTCATATGCTCTCGTCGGCGGCCTTCAATGCGTTCCTGAAAACACTGGAGGAGCCTCCCTCCTACGCCATTTTTATTCTGGCAACGACCGAGAAACACAAAATCCTGCCGACGATTTTGTCCCGTTGCCAGATTTTTGATTTCAACCGGATTCAGCCACAGCACATTGCTGGCCATCTTGCCGGTATTGCGGCCAAAGAAGGCATCACTGCCGAACCCGAAGCGCTTGACCTGATTGCCCAGAAAGCCGATGGTGGCCTGCGGGATGCGCTGTCTATGTTTGACCTGAACGTGACCTTCGCGGCCGACCGTATCATTCGGTACAAGGAAGTACTGGACAACCTGCACATCCTCGACTACGATTATTATTTCAAATTAACGGATCTCTTGCTGGCCGGCAATCTGCCACAAAGCCTGCTGACGGTCGACGAAATTCTGCGAAAGGGTTTCGATGGACATCAGTTTGTCGTTGGACTGTGTCGCCATTTTCGCGATTTGATGGTTTGTAAAGATGCGGCAACGGTGCAGTTGCTGCAAGTAACCGAGAACGTCCGTCGACAATACCTCGACCAGGCCGTTCGGGCACCCATGTCGTTTTTGCTTTCGGCCCTCAGCCTGGGCGGGCAGTGCGACATGAATTACAAACAGGCTAAAGATCAGCGGTTGCATACGGAACTCTGGCTGATGAAGTTAGCAAACTTACGTAACCTGCTTAACTGGGATACGTTACCTGAGCTTACGCTTCCGCCAAACAGCAACGCTGCCTCCGAACGTTTTCCTGCCGAGCTACCGGTAGACGAAAAAAAAAACGGCAAACCAACACCCGGCCCCTCGCAGCAGTCAGCGAGTAACGGCCATCAGTTAACCGAAAGCCACCCCATTACGAGCGAGCCCGCCAATGCCTACCACGCCAATAACGGTACAAACGGGGCTTTATCAACGGGAACAGGTCAGCAAAACGGCCAGCCAGTAAGGCCAAATGAAGTGGCGACGGCACTGGTAGACGTAAAGCCGATAGTAGCGCCAGCCACTGTAGTTACGCCAACGGTGGCCATCAAACCCGAAGCGCAAACCAGACCACAGATAGCTCCGCCACCCCGCCCGGCTACCAGCCGATTGCGATCTACGGTAGCGCTGACGGCCGGGCCGGTAGTGCCTTCAGCCGATTCGGATATTGAAGTAGTATCAACCGCTCCTACCCGGCCAGATAAACCGTTCACGTTTGATGAACTGATAGACGTTTGGCGCGCTTTCTCCAAAATTCGCCAACAGCAGAACGACTCCACCACTGAACAGTTGGTCCTTAATCGGGACCTGGTTCTCGATGGAACAGTGATTCACCTGACCCTCGACAACACTCTACAGGTAGGGTATTTGACCGACGTAAAACCTGATCTGATGGGCTATTTGCGTACCGAGCTACAGAACAGCCAGATTCAGCTGGAGCACAAAGTCATGGTTCAGGAAACTAAAAAGATGATTTACAGCTCGCAGGATAAGTTCAACTTCCTCGCCGAGAAAAATCCGGCCCTGCATGAACTACGCAAAGTGCTGAATTTAGAGGTGGACTATTAAAGATGTATAATGTATTTTGTGACATACACCATACAGCCTATATCATACATCACTTAAACCCTTTTGCTTCGCGGATCAGTGATTTATATTGGCCTACGGCGAGGGCTTTTCTGTAATTTATCCTTGCCCGATTGGGGTCATTGGCGCGGGCGGCAATACGCGCCAGACCTGCATAGGCAAAGGCGTGATATTCTTTTGTATAGGGGTCATTGAAGGGTAATCGAAGGGCGGTTTGGTAGGCTTCTGCCGCTTCCTTATCATCTTTGTCGGCATACTCAGCCAGCATTCCCGTAAAGGTGTGAACGGCCATTGGCACCAGTTTATTTGGCATCTGCTTCAACCGTTGCACATAGGGCCGGGCTTCGGCATAGCGGCCCGCCAACAGGAGCGCTTCGGCACAGGTCATGCCGAAAAGTGGATTTCTCGGGTATTTATCCGCCAGGTATTTCGCATAAACAACGGCTTTGACTGGGTCCATCTCGTGCTTCAGTAGAATATGCGCCAGGTAGTAATTGGCGACGGGCCGCATGAAAAGTCCTTTTTTAGTCGCAGTGTCCATTTGTTTCAGCCCCTTCGGCATGTCGCCATCTTCAAAAAAAAGCATGAACGGCTTCACAATCGAGTGGTCCATCGGATAGCGTTCGATGTAGTAATTGTATAGGCCAGTTGTGAAATAAAAATCGGGATTCTTCCCCATCAGCACGAAGCCATCCCGCAGGTAATTGTAGGCCTTTTTCGACTCACCAACGGCTTTTAAAGACTCGCCTTTGTTGTTGTAGAGCGAGGCCAGATAACTATGGGCTGTCAACGCAAAAAACACCGCTTCCGGGTCATCTTCTTTTTTTTCAAGCATCTTTTTGGCCAGCGCGAGCCCCTGATCTACGGCCTGCACAAACTGCGCCGTCGCGGCCTTATTTTCGTGTAAAGGCAAATATTGAAGCTCCAGTTGAGTGGCCCGCAAAATGGGGCCAATTGGGTGCTGCGGATATTGCGCCTGAAGTTGCCGTATCTGAGTGTCGGCATCAGAGAATTCCAGATTGTAAATATCGTCCAGGGTTGTCAGAACGGTTTGTTGAACAGTGGGGTCTGTGAGTACCTGCCCCGGAGCCAGGAGCGGCAAAAACAGGCAGCTTAAAACCAGAAACGTATTTTTGAGAATGGACAAAGTAGTCGTCGAAATTACATCGTTTGATTCTATACGACCAGAACCTTACTTTTGTTCAATGCGTAGTATAGTATGAAGGCTATACGCAACTGCTTTTTCCATGATTGCTTACGAAAAATTTGTCTTAGACAACGGCTTACAGGTATTCGTCCACGAAGACGCATCGACACCGATGGCCGCTGTTAATATTCTGTACAATGTTGGTTCGCGCGATGAAGATCCAACCAAAACGGGCTTTGCTCACTTGTTTGAGCATTTGATGTTTGGCGGATCGCAACATATTGCCAGTTACGACGAACCGCTGCAAAAGGTTGGTGGCGAAAACAACGCCTTTACCAGCCCCGACATTACCAACTATTACATTACTCTTCCGGCGGCTAACCTGGAGACGGCTTTCTGGCTGGAATCGGACCGGATGCTGAGCCTCTCGTTCGATCCACAGGTGCTGGATGTCCAGCAAAAAGTGGTCATTGAAGAGTTTAAACAACGCTATCTGAATCAGCCCTACGGCGATGTCTGGCTTAAGCTTCGCCCCCTGGCCTACCAGCAACATCCGTACCGCTGGGCAACGATTGGCAAAGACATTAGCCACATCGAAAATGCGACACTGGAGGATGTAAGGTCGTTTTTCTTTAAATACTATCTGCCCAACAATGCGATTCTGGTGGTGGCGGGCAACGTCACCGTTGAGCAGGTGAAGCAATTGTGCGCCAAGTGGTTCGCCCCGATTCAGGCGGGTGCCCCCTACGTGCGCCAGCTCCCAACCGAACCGAAGCAGACCCAGGCCAGAAAGATTGAAACGTCGGCAAAAGTACCGTTGGACAGCCTGTACAAAGCTTATCACATGCCGGGTCGTTTCGACGCTAACTTCCAGACCACTGATCTGCTGGGCGACATGTTGGGACGCAGCAAATCGTCCCGTCTTTATCAGCAACTGCTGCGCACAAATCCGTTGTTCAGTAGCGTAAACGCCTACATTACCGCGTCCATCGACCCTGGCTTGCTGGTGGTTCAGGGAAATCTGAATAAGGGTATTTCGCTGGAAGAAGCCGATGCCGCCGTGGAGTCGATTGTCCAGGAATTCATTGACCAGACTGTACCTGACGAAGAACTGGCGAAAGTAAAAAATCAGGCGGAAGCCACACTGGCATTCTCAGAAGTTGAATTATTGAACCGGGCCATGAACCTCGCGTACGCGGCCAATGCAGGTAACCCGGACCTGGTTAATCAGGAAGCCGCCCAGATTCAGGCCGTTACTCCCGCCGGTATTCAGACAATGGCCCGGCAGGTATTGCGGAAAGACAACTGCTCGACCCTGTACTACCGGCAGACGGATTAACCTATACCCCTTATGCAAACGACCTACCAGCCTAAAGCCCTTTCCGGTGATCAACTTCAGGCTTTATCACAGGAAGTAAAGCAGGCGCTCACCGAGCTATATGGTGAGCGCCTTGACCGGGTCATCTTATATGGTTCGTATGCAAGAGGTGATTTCCATGCCGAATCAGATGTGGACTATCTGGTCTTATTGCGAGATGAGCAGGTTAAGGCCGGAAAGGAAGTTAGAATGATGGCCCCCAGCATTGGGGCTTTGGCCTTACAATATGATGTAGAGGTATCTGTTTTTCCGACAAGCCTGTCCAATTACTTATCAGGACATATACCTCTTTACGAATCAATCCAACAAGAAGGCATCTGCGCATGAGCGACTTGAAAAGAGTTAGCGCTTACTTACAGAAAGCGGGAGAAGACCTGGAAGAAGCACAAGTTCTTCTTAAAGCCAACTTTCCTGATGGAACCTGTAACCGAGCTTATTACTCTTTGTTTCATAGCATTATGGCTCTCTTACAGGCTACCAGTGATAGCACTCCTAAAACGCACACAGGTGCCCATACGGAGTTTAGAAAACAGTTTATAAAGACAGGATTGTTTGCCGAATCGTTCAGCGTAATTATTTCGGAGTTATTCAATTTACGGCAGGGTGGAGATTACGAAATTGATTTCGACATTTCCATTGAGGACGCCAGTGCAGCCGTGAATCATGCCTCCGAATTTCTCCATCAGGTTGACGCTTACCTTCGTGAAAATGGATTTACCGCATGAAAATACGAGTTGGACAAGGTTATGATGTTCACCGCCTTGAAGAAGGGCGAGCGTTCTGGCTGGGTGGTATTCAAATTCCAAGTACATTCGGGCCGGTTGGTCACTCCGACGCCGATGTGGTCTGCCATGTGCTGTGCGATGCGCTGCTGGGAGCTGCCAACATGCGCAACATTGGCTATCACTTTTCAGACAAAGATCCGCGCTGGAAAGGCGTCGACAGCAAGCTACTTCTGGCCGAAGTGCTCCGCATGGTGCGGGGGGCAGGCTACGAAATCTCGAATGTAGACGTAACGGTGGTGTTGCAGGAGCCTAAGCTCAATCCGCACATACCCGCGATGAAAACCTGCCTGGCCGAAGTGATGGCCATTCCAGAAGAGGATATCTCCCTTAAAGCCACAACCTCCGAGCACATTGGCTTTGTGGGGCGGGGCGAAGGCATCGCAGCGCATTGTGTAGCGCTGATTTACCGTTAACTTGTCATGCTGACGAAGGAAGCATCTTCGCACAAGACATTTTTGTTGGTCTCAACTAAACCTGCTGTTAGCGAAGATGCTTCCTTCGTCAGCATGACAAAGAACAACCCGTGAAGCATCTGGCTTATGTTTTCGCATTGCTGTTACCAGGTATAGTGGCCTGTGGTCAATCCACCAAGTCAAATCAGCCGCCCGAACCATTGGGTTTTGAAGAATATGATCCCGTTTCGACGCTCAAGGTGCCGGAACACAAATTGACCCGTTCCAAGTATCCATTTATCGACGTTCATAATCACCAGTGGGATATGGACAAGGCGAATTTAACGGGCCTGCTTGCTCAAATGGATAGCCTGAATATGGGCATTATGGTCAATTTGAGCGGTCGTGGCTGGGGAAGTGTTCAGGAAGGCACGCAGTTTTTCGATAAATCTTTGGCCAATGCAGCCAAGTCGGCCCCGAAGCGACTGGCCTTATTTACCAATCTCAATTTCGATGAGGTTGGTCGGAAAGGCTGGACGGAAGATGCGGTTAAGTTGCTGGAGGAAGATGTAAAAAAAGGAGCGCGGGGACTAAAGATTTTTAAAAATCTGGGCCTTAATACCAAAGATGAATCGGGGCAGCGCATTCGAGTCGATGATCCACGTCTGGACCCCATCTGGGCAAAATGTGGCGAACTGGGGGTTCCGGTCCTGATTCACACGGCTGACCCTAAGTCATTCTGGGACCCTATGGACCGCTACAACGAACGCTGGCTCGAACTCAAATTACATGGTGGTCGCAAACGGGCCGCCAATGATCCGGTTCCCTGGGAGCAACTCATCGCCGAGCAGCATAACGTATTCCGCAAGCATCCCAAAACGACATTTATTGCCGCCCACATGGGTTGGTATCCTAACGACTTGATCAAGCTCGACAGCCTGATGACTGTTTTCCCGAACATGAATGTAGAAATCGGGGCGGTTATTGCCGAACTAGGCCGTCAGCCAAGAGCCAGCCGCAAGTTTTTTGAGAAGTACCAGGACCGGATTCTATTCGGTAAAGACAGCTGGGTACCCTCTGAATACGCTACCTACTTCCGCGTGCTCGAAACCGACGACGAGTACTTCCCCTACCACAAAAAATACCACGCCTTCTGGCGGATGTATGGTATGGGTTTACCCGACCCAATCCTGAAAAAAGTGTACTACAAAAATGCACTCCGATTAATCCCAGGTCTGGACAAGAGTCAGTTCCCGGAATAGTTGTATACCCGGCAGTATCCTGCTGTCGGGGTTAATAAGCCACCGACAGCAGGATACTGCCGGGTACAATCCAATGAAAATCACGCAAGTCACCCTTTACCGCTACGACATTCCGCTCAAGGCACCCATTTCTATCTCGCTCGGAACGATTGACAACGCCCGGAATATCCTGGTCGAAATTCAAACCGATGAAAGCATTACGGGCTGGGGAGAAGGCTCCCCTTTCTGGATGATCGTTGGTGAAACTCAGGCATCCTCCCTGGCCGCGGCCAATGACATGGCACGGCTCCTGATCGGGCGTGATCCACTCGATATTGAAGGGTGTCTGATGGCCCTGATCCGGTATCTGCCCGGTCACCCGACTACCCGTTCCGCCTTCGACATGGCGCTTTACGATCTGGCCGCCAAAGCCGCCCGGATGCCGCTCTACCAGTTTCTGGGTGGGGCGAAACGCGCGCTGGTCACAGACGAAACCATTTACATCAACTCTCCCGAGCGAATGGTGGAGGATGCTTTGCGGATTCAGGAAAAAGGAGCCGAAGCCATTAAGGTGAAACTGGGCACGAATCTGTACGACGATATCGACCGGATAGCGGCCATTCGAAAAGCGATTGGCGATAAAACGCCGATCCGCACCGACGCAAACCAGGGCTGGGACGTTGTCACCGCTTCGGGCGTACTACGAGCCATCGGCGATTGGAACGTACAATATTGCGAGCAGCCCATCAAACGGCATGATATTGCAGGTTTACGCCAGATTCGCCGGAACGCGACCGTGCCCATTATGGCCGATGAGAGCCTGTTCGACGCTACGGATGCCATTCGATTAGTGCGCGAGGAAGCCGTCGATTACTTCAACATCAAGCTCTCTAAAAGTGGTGGTATTTTTGACGCCCTCAAGATCAACGCCATTGCCGAAGCCGCTGGCATTCCCTGCATGATCGGTTGTATGTCGGAGTCGCGATTAGCCCTTACGGCGAACGCCCATTTTGCGGCTTCCCGGCAAAACATACGCTTCTGCGATCTGGATGGCTGTTTTGAGCATGCCGAAGACCCGGTTTATGGAGGCATTACCTATCAGGGGTACCAAATCGAACTGCCCGACGCACCGGGTATCGGAGCAGAAGTCGACGCGGCCTTTCTGTCAAAAGCGGAGCGTACTACTATCGTATGACGATTACCACCGTTCAGTCTGAAGCTGATGTACAGGGAATTCTTGCCCTGCAACAAGCCAATCTTCGTAAAAATGTTTCTGTTGACGTGCAGCTCAATCAGGGCTTTGTCACGGTTGAGCACGACCCGGCCGTTCTGACCCGCATGAATCAGGCCGCCCCAAGCATTATTGCCAAAGAGGATGACCGGGTGGTAGGCTACGCCCTGACAATGCTGCCCGAGTTTGGTGCCGATGTACCGGAGCTATTGCCTCTTTTCGCATTGATAGATTCACTTAGCTATGCGGACAAGCCTCTGTCAAGCTATGCCTATTACGTGATGGGGCAGGTTTGTGTAGCCGATGGATACCGGGGACAGCAGGTGTTTGACCGGATGTTTAGGCACCATCAGGAGGTTTATGGCGACCGATTCAGGCTATTGATAACGGATATTTCGGCCAACAATAGCCGCTCGCTGCGTGCTCATACACGCGTGGGCTTTCAGGAGCTGCACTCGTTCTACGATCCGGCTATTGGCGAGACTTGGGTGGTCGTTTTGTGGGACTGGCAGAAGTAAGCCGCTCGTGGTTTACCGCTATGAAGCCTAGTCTATTTGCCCAACAGTTCCCTACTTTTGTGTTGAATATTTCCAACCAATGGTCAAAAAAATTGCTCTTGTTCTCATAGGGGTTCTGATCGGCTTAGTTGTCTGGCAATGGGAGTTGGTCAGTTATGGATGGATGCAGGCAAAGGGCCAGGTACGGATTTTGTGGAACACAAAACCCGTTAGCGCAGTGCTGGCAGATCCGGCCTACCCAGACTCATTAAAGAAAAAAATAGAACTAATCCAGGAAATAAAGCGTTTTGCTTTAGATTCGCTCGGTTTGGATCAGTCGGGCAGTTACGAGTCAATTTACGATCAGCAGGGAAAGCCAATTTTATGGGTCGTCACGGCCGCACAACCATATCAACTCGTGGCCAGGCAGTGGCATTTCCCAATCATTGGTACTTTTTCATACAAAGGTTTTTTTGAAAAAGACCGTGCCGATTCGGCCCAGGCTGAGTTGAAACGGGAAGGTTTGGATACACGTATTGGCGAAGTATCAGCCTGGTCGACTCTGGGATTTTTGAATGATCCAATTCTGTCCAGTTTTTTGGATCGGCCCGAAGGAAGCCTGGCTGAGTTAATCATTCATGAGCTGACTCACGGTACATTGTTTGTGAAGAACAGCTTAGAATACAACGAAAACCTGGCTGATTTTGTGGGTGAATATGGGGCGCTCCGGTTTCTGGCTCAAAAGTATGGTATGAATTCGATACCATACCGGGATTATCTGGCGACGAAAGTGTTCTATGAGCGGTACGATGAACATATTCTGAAGGGCACCCGAGTGCTTGATAGTTTGTATCGAACGTTTAAACCCAGCACCCAAACGGTGGTCAAAGATTCGTTGAAGTGGCAAACCATCCGGCAAATCGTTGTGTCGTCCGATACGATCAACGATCAACGAAGTACGAAAGGTGTACGATCAATAAAAAAGCGGTCACTCGGAAAACTAAACCTACCGAATAATGCGTATTTCATTGGTTACCTTACCTATCGAAAACAGCAGAATCGTTTTCGGCAGGAATTTGACAGCCGGTTTGGGGGAAATTTCAAGCGGTATTTAACCTACCTCAAGCAAACCTATCCATCGTTCTAAACGAAGCCCAGCGTGCGGGCAGTTGTTCGTATGAAGAAGTTATTAATTGGCATTGGCATCTTATCCATTCTGAGCACAGCTTTTGTCGCCATGAACGCCTACAGGCGGGTTACAAATACCAGCTTCGGGCCAGGTGAACATCTTGAATACCGGGTCCACTATGGCTTTTTGAACGCAGCCGAAGCGGTGGTCGATGTCAGCCCGTCGCTCTACAAAGTAAACGAGCGCCCCTGCTACCGGGTTAATGTCGATGCCCGCACACTGGGGGCTTTTGACCTCGTAACGCGCATTCGTGATACGTGGCGGTCCTACATCGATACATCGGCAATTCTGCCGCAGAAGTTTTACACCAATCTTCAGGAAAATAGCTACCGTAAGGAAGAAAACATTACGTTCAACCACGAAGCGAATACCGTAAAAGCCGAAGAGCGTACGGAGAAAGATGTGTTTAAAGTGCCCGATAATGTACACGATCTCATTAGCGGGTACTACTTCTTACGCACCATTGATTTCAGCAAACTAGCCAGTGGGCAGGTCATTGAGGTTCCGGCTTTTTACGACGATACCATCTACAACATGAAGATTCGTTATCGGGGCAAGGATGTGGTAAAAACGAAACGGGGCAAGGTGAATGTGATCAAGCTGAACCCGGTGTTGCCCCAGAACAAACTTATTAAAGAGGAAGAATCTATCCGGATTTTCGTCTCCGATGATGCCAACAAAGTGCCTATTAAGGTTGAGGTTGACTTTTTTGTTGGCTCCATGGAGATGGATCTTAAACGCGATGCTGGCCTGAAACAACCAATAAAATATTATTAAACAGAGAAACAAAAAGGCGAGCTACCGTTCAGAACGGTAGCTCGCCTTTTTGTTTACGAATTCAAACGGTTCACTACGGTTCTGGCAATCTTCTCGACGGCCTTTAGCCGACTCCAGCGCAGGTCATAAAACGGCTCATCACTCGCTCCGAAGCTCTTATAGAACTCTCGAATGGACAATTTCTCTGGGCTTTCGAAATCAAATAACAACTTCATTCCAGCTTTTTCCCGAATCATCTGATCAACCAATAGTGTTCGTGCGTTTCCCCGACGCCCGGCTTCCGACGCGGCATTGAACAGGTAAATGACTCGATTCCCCTCGGATACAAACAGGGCCCCTGCCTCCATACGCCCGTCCCGACAGGCATAGCGTAGGGTCATCAACTTACGCTTGCTCAGTTCGGCGACCAGATTCCTGAGAATAGCATACGCCCAATCGGCCACTCCTCCATCAATCCCAGCCGTGTGATTTTTGCAAAAAAGCGTTATCAGTGGCTCAGGGTCGGTAGACGCAAGGATGCTCCAGTTGGCAGACAGCGCCCGCTTTAGGTTTTGCTTCCTGTCGCGACTGTAGCGCTGATACAATACATCATACCCTACGGACAAGTTCAGAACCTGCGTACTCCTGGTTTCGACCCTACCGAACGAAAATGGCCCATCCGGCAACTGACGGATACGGAATGTTGATCCATAGCGAAAATGTTGCGGCATGAACTGCATGAAAGGGGTCGGATCAAGCGTTTGGTCGGAGCTAAAGACGCTAACAAACTGGCAGAAAAACGGCTGATGAACGACCCAGCTATAGGGTATGCCCAACATCCGTTTTTGCCGCAGAGGAATCGGCATCACCGCCAGGTAATTACCGGCGTCATCAGCGATAACAAGACCTATCCATTTCCACGATGGGGCCGGCAGCACAGTATCCAGATACCAGCTGTATCCGTACAGAATGCCTTGCGGAGAATTGGCAACGCAGGCATTCCAGGCCGAGTCGTTAATTTGATGGCGCGTTAACGTTTGTATGATGGCCTGATTGCCCCTTTGTCACCGGGCCGTCGTTAGAGATAACCAAATTTACTTAAACATCGCTTTCAGCTTCTCGATTATATCGCGGGTTTCAGCATGTTTAGCTACCAGATCGCTGATGGTTTGCACGGCATGAATCACCGTACTATGGTCACGGCCACCAAAGTGATAGCCGATGGATTTCAACGAAAGGTCGGTTTTTTCTTTAGCCAGATACATGGCCACCTGCCGGGGATGTACTAGTTCACGCTTACGGCTTTTCGCTTTCAGGTCGGCAATGGTGACGTTGAAGTAATTGGCTACGGCTTCCTGAACCGTATCGATGGTTACTTCCCGCTCGGAGTCAACAACGATATTGCGTAGGGTCTGCTTGGCTAATTCGAGGTCAATTTCCCGGCGGTTGAGAGAAGCCTGGGCCATCAGCGACACAATAACGCCCTCTAATTCCCGAACGTTTGTATTGACACTATGAGCCAGGTATTCAATTACGGCATCGTCAATGTATATGCCTTCAGCCTGAAGTTTTTTCTGGATAATGGCAATACGTGTTTCGAGGTCAGGCGTTTGTAAATCGGCCGACAAACCCCATTTGAAGCGCGACAGCAGACGATCTTCCAGGCCATCCAGGGCTCTCGGCGCCCGGTCGGAGGTCATGATGATTTGCTTGCCCGACTGGTGCAGGTGATTGAAAATATGGAAGAAAATTTCCTGCGTTTTTTCCTTTTTCTGCAGGAACTGCACGTCATCGATCACCAGCACATCCACCTGCATATAAAATGCGGTGAAGTCGCGAATGCCATCCGAACGAACCGCGTTCAAAAATTGATTGGTAAATTTCTCCGACGTAACGTACAGCACAAACTTAGTCTGGTTGTTATTCTTGATAAAGTTACCAATGGCCTGCACCAGGTGCGTTTTGCCCAAACCAACACCCCCATAAATCATGAGCGGGTTAAAAGAGGTTACGCCCGGCCGTTCGGCCACGGCATAGCCCGCCGAACGGGCCAGCCGATTGCAGTCGCCTTCTACGTAGTTATCGAACGTATAACTTGGATTCAGGTAGGAGTCGAGGGTAAGCGAATCCAGATCTTTGAGTTGGAACGGGCTTTTCAGAATGTCAGGATTGACATTATCGGGCTTCGACGTGTGCGTCGATTTGGTTGTCGGCACATTCACCGTCAAGGGGCGATTTTGCTCGTTTCCCTTGTCGACAATGATCGAGTATTCTAACTGTCCATTGCGTCCTATGGCCGTATCGAGGGCTTTGCGCAGCGCATGAACAAAATTCTCCTCAAGCCATTCGTAGAAAAACTCGCTCGGCACCTGAATAGTCAGCACATTGCCGTTCAGTTTGAGCGGAACGATGGGTTCGAACCACGTATTAAAACTTTGCTCAGGTACAATCTCCCGGATCACACTCAGACAGCGATTCCACACCGTCGTTATTTCGCGCTGCATGCCTGTCTGAGGAGTTAGATTCACGAGTATACGTTTAAGTTACGTTGGTGGTGTCAAAAAAGGGAGACAAATGTATGAAAATATCTAACCTACCGCGCAGGGCAAGGCACGTTTTTTAGACGAATTTATCTCCTATGGGTTAACAGTAAGCTAAAATTAAGGGATTCGGCCGGAAGGTCAAGGGCCTGCCGCAATCCCTTTGAATAATGCAATTAGGGGGTTAAATAAGCCGTTGCATCCTTGTTCTTACCTCGCTTAAATAAAAAGATTACTTTTACCCGTCCTTAAGTCCTAATGAATCTGATGGTTCCTTTTTTTCTATCGCTGTTCCCTGCCACAGGTAAATCAGCCTGGTTAACCCAGGTTCTGAACGAGTCAAAGGCCGCCCAACGTGGCGATAATGAGTATGAACGCTTACGCTGGCATACCGAAGAAGGCTTTACCATAGAACCTTATTATACGACCAGCGACCTAGCTGAAGGTCCACTTGCTCCGTCACAGTTGACAACCATTCAGGCAGCCCAAAAACAAAGCCCTGGCTGGCTGAACGCTCCGGAACACAAAATAACCGACGAAAAATCAGACAATGTCATCCTGCGGGATGCTCTTGCCCGAGGTGCCGACGCCCTTGTCCTCAATCTCCCGATTGCGGCTAACAACCTGAATGACTCCTTATCCCGACTGCTGAGTGGCATTAAGCTGAGCGATACGCCCGTCTTTTTCCGGCTCGCTTCCGGTCATGCTCACGATCTAATCAAGGCCTTAAAAATCGTTGCGCCTTACAACCTCAAAGGTGGTTTGCTGCTCGATGCTGGCGACTCAACGGCCGAAGTCACTCGCTTAACGGCCGATTCACCCCAGTTCCGCACAGTATGCGTGAATAGCCATACCTTTCATAATGCTGGTGCCACCGCCACACAGGAACTGGCGTTTACACTGGCTTCTCTGGCCGATGCATACGATCAACTTACCGATAGTGGACTCACTCTCGAGCAACTTGTTCCCAAAACGATGCTTTCGGTATCCGTAGGAACGAGTTATTTTATGGAAATTGCCAAACTTAGAGCGCTTCGGGTATTATTCGCCCGGTTTACGTCGGCATATTCATCAGCTCCTCTCCCACCGCTCTTCATCCACAGCCAAACGTCCATCTTCTATGATGCTAAAGCAACGCCTAACACAAACCTACTCCGGGCAACGACCGAAGCCATGGCGGCTGTGATAGGTGGTTGTGATGCTCTGACGGTTCATCCATTCGATACGGTGTTGGGCACGCCTACATCGGCAGATCGCTCTACGTCAGCAACAGACTTTTCGGCCCGTATTGCCCGGAACGTATCCATTCTGCTTAAACAGGAAAGTTATTTAGACAAGGTTGCTGATCCTGCTGCCGGGTCCTATTATAGTGAACTATTGACTCATTCGTTGGTAGAAGCCGCCTGGACCTTATTTCTTACGGTTGAAAAGCAGGGCGGATTTGCCAAGGCCCTGGCCAATGGATTTGTTCAGACAGAAATTGAGCAGGCTTATCAGGCAAAGGTCCAGGCTGTCCGCAATGGAAAGGTTTTGGTAGGTGTCACGAAGTTTCGCTTCGATGAACCCAACATCCAACTCTATACCGCCCCCGAACGTGTTACAGGCCTACTGCCTGAACGACGGCTGGCTGAAGACTTTGAGTAGACCTGACTTAGTAACAACACGTATGAGACCTTCTTTCGCAACTGTACCGAATACGTCAACAACGGCTAATGAACCGATGACACCATCTCAGGCTACAGCGGTTGCCCCCTTCCCGACAGCTGAAGGCGTTAAGCTAAAACCCCGTTTTACGGTTGCGGACGTAGCGACAACCGATCACCTGAATTACGCGGCCGGAATTCCGCCCTTTCTGCGGGGACCTTATGCCAGCATGTATGTTCGGCAACCGTGGACCATTCGTCAGTACGCAGGCTTTTCAACCGCCGAAGAATCGAACGCGTTTTACCGGCGCAACCTGGCGGGCGGTCAAAAAGGATTATCGGTGGCCTTCGATCTGGCCACACACCGGGGCTATGACTCCGACCACCCGCGCGTTGTCGGCGACGTAGGAAAGGCCGGAGTAGCCATTGATTCGGTTGAGGACATGAAAATTCTTTTCGACCAGATTCCCCTCGACCAGATGTCGGTGTCGATGACCATGAACGGGGCTGTGCTACCGATTATGGCCTTTTTTATCGTGGCTGCCGAAGAACAGGGCGTTCCTCCCGAGAAGTTGTCGGGCACAATACAAAACGACATTTTGAAGGAGTTCATGGTTCGGAATACGTACATCTATCCGCCAGAACCATCCATGCGCATTGTGGGCGACATTTTCTCGTATACTGCCCAGCACATGCCTAAATTCAACTCGATCAGTATCAGCGGCTATCACATGCACGAAGCCGGAGCCCCGGCGCATCTTGAACTGGCATACACCCTGGCCGACGGACTCGAATACATCCGGACAGGCCTCCGGGCGGGCATGAGCATCGACGCCTTTGCCCCACGCCTTTCGTTTTTCTGGGGTATTGGCATGAACCACTTTATGGAGATTGCTAAACTCCGGGCAGGCCGACTCCTGTGGGCTAAAATTGTAAAGCAGTTTGACCCGAAGAACGCCAAATCGTTAGCCTTGCGTACGCACTGTCAGACATCCGGTTATAGCCTGACCGAACAGGACCCGTTCAATAATGTAGCCCGCACCACGATTGAGGCCCTAGCGGCTGTGTTGGGCGGCACACAAAGTCTGCATACCAATTCGCTGGACGAAGCCATTGCCCTGCCAACCGACTTTTCGGCCCGTATTGCCCGAAATACTCAGCTTTACTTACAGCACGAGACCGACATTACCCGCGCCGTCGACCCCTGGGGCGGATCGTACTATGTCGAGTTTTTAACCAAAGAGCTAGTTGAGAAAGCCTGGGCGTTGCTTGAAGAAGTAGAAGAGTTAGGAGGTATGACAAAGGCCATCGAAACCGGCCTTCCCAAGCTTCGTATCGAAGAAGCAGCCGCCCGCAAACAGGCCCGTATCGACTCGGGTAAGGACGTGATCGTGGGCGTAAATCGATACAAACCCGCATCAGAAACCGTTATAGAACTGCTTGACATTGATAACCAGGCCGTACGCGAAAGTCAGTTAAACCGGCTGAAGGATGTAAAAAAAAACCGGAATCAGGCGAAGGTTGACCAGGCACTAGCTGCCCTTACAGAAGCAGCCTTAACACCATCTCCATCCCAGAACCTTTTAACGCTTGCTGTGGAAGCGGCACGCCACCGCGCTACCCTTGGCGAAATCTCCGACGCTATGGAAAAAGCATTTGGCCGCCATAAGGCCACCATCCGGGCAGTATCAGGCATCTATTCAGCTGAAGTCTCGGACGATGAGAACTTTCGTTTAGCCCGTGAGATGAGCGATCAGTTTGCTGAACTCGATGGTCGTCGACCACGTATTCTGGTGGCTAAGATGGGACAGGACGGCCATGACCGGGGCGCAAAAATTATTGCGACGAGTTTCGCCGACCTTGGTTTCGATGTGGATATGGGACCCTTGTTCCAGACGCCGGCAGAAGTAGCCCGGCAAGCGGCCGAAAACGACGTACACATTGTGGGCGTATCGAGTCTGGCTGCGGGTCATAAAACGCTGGTTCCGCAACTAATTGACGAACTCAAAAAAATTGGCCGCGATGACATTATGGTCATTGCTGGTGGTGTCATTCCAGCGGGCGATTATCAGTATTTATACGATGCCGGGGTCAAAGGCATTTTTGGTCCCGGAACTATCATATCGACAGCGGCTCAAAAGATTTTGACCGAGTTGATGCAAGGATAATAGGCTATAACACATAACGGACCGATCGTAACGACGATCGGTCCGTTATGTGTTATAGCCTAACTTACATTAGTACTTATTGATAATCGAATCGGGCAGAACTTGTATGTCGATACCCGTTGCTTTCATCAGGTTCGCCCGGTTGTTCTGCCCATCCACGTAGGCAGGATTGACTACCATCGAGCGATTGTAGTAATACGAAGCCAGTTGCAGTTTCTGCCGGTTGTTTTGCGCAAGCCCTTCGCCCTGGTAAATGACTCCTAGGTTATTATAGGCAGGCGCGTAGGCATTGGCCGCCCGAATGGTCTGTTTGTAATAATATTTAGCGGAATCGACGTTAGGCGTGATTTTCTGGAACACATACGCCATTGAGAAATAGGCTTCTCCGAAGTTTGGGTAAATTCGGGTCGACTCCTGCAAATGATCGAGCGCCCAACGGCCATGCTTATTGGCATGGGCAATATTGGTGTCAATCAACGCCTGCGCCTTCTTGATTTGTTCGGGTGTTGGCTTGGGCTTAATCGCATTCGTGGCGTTGGCAATCGAATCGGCTTTCGCCCGGTCTTTCACCCCTTTCTCAATCCATTCGTTGGCTACGTGTCGCTGCACTTGGCAACTGTTGGGCGCATACGGCAAGGCTGAATTAAAGAGCACAAAGTTATTTTCCCAATCGCGGTTGCGCTCCACGGTCTTGAAGGAGTACAAACCCGTTACGACAGCCATCAGGCCAAGCAACGGAGCATACCGGGCCAACACAGGCTGGCTGGTTTCTGCCGGCTCCGCTGGTTTACGCACCAAGAATTTCTGGAGTGCCCAGATGAGCACAAAGCCAAAACCCATAACGGCCGCGTAAGTAAAACGTTCGGCAAAAATACCGCCCCGAATCCAGATAAAACCCAGCCCAGGTGCCATCGTGACAAAGAACCACACGATGCCAAAGCCCCATAGTGTACGCTTGACAAAGCCTTTCCAAGCCAGCCAGATTAGTCCCAGCAAGGTAAAAAAGCCAGCCCAGGTCAACAAATCACCTTTCCCACCCGACGGAATTACATTGTACGAATAGTCATAAACGAGTGGATGAGGCAAGATCAGCAACCGGATGTAGTACTCCAGAAACTTGAACATGGTTGATTTCTGCGTCTTCTCGATGGCATACGGATAGTTGGCCCAGTCAACGGGTGGCGTCCCGCTCAAGGTGCCGATCATTTTCTGTTTCTGGTAGAAGAACAGAGCCGCCACGATCAAAAACGGCCAAAGGCTAATCAGCGATTGCCACACATTCCGGCGGGCAAACCAGTACTGCATAGCTGGAATCAGAGCCAGACTGACAATCGACGATTCTTTAGACAGGAAGGCCAGGTAAAGCGATACACAGGCACCCGCAATCCAGCCCCACTGGTTGGTTTCCAGATACCGCCAGTACGATAACAGCATCAGGGAAATAAACAGGAAACTCAGGATTTCATCGCGGCCCTTGATGTTGGCAACAATTTCGGTGTGCAGGGGATGCGCCATAAAAACCAAACCGATCAGGAAGGCGGTAATGGTTTGGTTAGCCAGCCATTTTTGAAGCAACACCCCAATGACCAGACCCGTAAGGCCATACAGGCCTGCGTTGATCATGTGGCTGATGTTTGGGTTGTCCTTAAAATATTCCTGTTCAAGTGCGAAAGTGATCAGCGATAATGGGCGGTAGTATCCCAGCGAAATATTACTGAAGTGCCAGAATTCGGTGCGCAGCAGGTCTGGAATACCAGCGATCCCGCGTTTCACGAACAAGTTTTGGCCAACTGCCGCAATATCGTCGAGGGCATACTGGTGACCAAAGGTGTTGATATACAACGCAAAACCAAGCAATGTCAGCACCAGCGGAGGCCACCACTCTACCGGACGCTTGCTGATCGGTAAGTCGGTGGCAGGCGTCTCGCTGGTAGACTTGGTAGCCACAGGCCGCACGGGGGGGCGCTGGGCTGAATCAGCCGGGCGGGACGGACCAGGCCGACCAGGGCCGTTTGCGGTCGTCAACGCAGGTTTAGCAGCCGTTGGCCTTTCGGAGGCTGAGCGAGAACTCTCAGCGCCTGTTGATTGCTTTTTTTTAGACATAACAGCAGATAGATCGTCTATTTTAGGTCAGTTCGATTCTTTACTCAATTTCAATAATAGGCTGCGAGGAGAATCATTACATTTATACTCTGTCAAAGTTCCGCAAGAATGTCAGCAAAATCAATGAAAGGCCTCAATCAACTCAAAACTATTGTTTTAGCACTCGGTCTGGGTGTACTTTTTAACGGCTGTTTACCCTCCGGCATCCCCAAGTCGACCAGCCCAACGGCTTCGGGCTCTACCGAACCTACCCGCGACGATAATCTGGCGCTGGGCAATCCCAGTGCGGCTTCAGTCGATAACCCGAACAACTACCTGATGGTCAAGTCAGGGTATGTAGTGTCGTACAACCGAGGTAGGGGTATTGCCAACTGGGTTAGCTGGCACCTCAGTGCGGCCTGGAAAGGTGACAGCCGCCGAACCAATGACTTTCGTCCGGATGCCACGCTGCCTTCGGGCTGGTATGCAGCCAAACCATCGGATTACACCAACACCGGCTTCGACCGTGGGCACCTTTGCCCATCCGACGACCGCGATGCTACGCCCGAAGAAAATGCTGCCACGTTTCTCCTAACCAACATCGTGCCACAAGCGCCGAAACACAATCGGGAAGTTTGGAAAAATTTAGAAGACTACGAACGGCAACTAACAACAAACGGCAATGAGGTATATGTTATTGCCGGCACCTGGGGCGCGGGCGGCACCGGTCAAAATGGCTATGCAACCACACTCGCCAATGGAAAACTAACGGTTCCGTCTACCTTATGGAAAATTATTGTCGTGTTACCAACTGGTTCCGACGATGCCGCGCGTATCTCGCCCAACACCCGACTTATTGCCGTTAACATCCCGAACAACCAATCGGCAGCAGATAAACCCTGGCGTGCCTACATAACGAGTGTCGACGACCTGGAAAATCTCACCGGTTACGATTTCCTGTCGAATGTACCGGCCGATATCCAACGGATCATTGAACGGCGAATCGACGGCGGCAATAGTTAACAAAGAACCGCCAACTGCACAGACGTGAGTGATTTCTGTGCAGTTGGCGGTTCTCAATTTTTCGGTTAATCTGCTAAGCAGTGGCGACAGCTATTCGGGACTTGGCCGGTACGCCTGGCTTATGCCCTGCCGGGGCCTGGATGCGTCGTGTCCGTCGGCGTAATAAGGCAATGGCATCGTTATCATCAACAAAGGCACCATTGATGTTAACCATGTGTCGGGCCAGTACATCGTATTTTTTGCCCATCAGCAAAAAAAACACCTGCCCGAAATCTATCCCATCGAAGACAATGGCTTTATTCTGAGCGTACTTATCAATCGTTTTCAGAAAAAACGTTGGATGCTCCGTCCAGTGCATCGCCGGCCGAACGTGATGGCTAATGTGATAGCCATCATTCCAGCACTTCCGGTTATACTTCACATTGATGCAGGTAAGGCTGTTTTTGTAGGCATTGCCGGGATCTTCACCATCCACAAAAGCGTGTTGTGTCCAGTTGCCCACCATAGCAATCAGTCGATAAACAAACAGCGGAAACACAAACACAACGATCACGGCAGGCCAGCTGATAAAGCAGAGCCCAATGCAGACAGCGGCAAAAACAAGCTCCCCCGTCATGGCACGCCACGCTAGTTTGGGTCGATTTTTCCGGCGCAGGTACGTCAGTAGATTTCGCACCCCAATCACAAAGAATCGACTGAAATAGGCGATGAAACTCCAAAAGCTGTCGCGCTGGAACGTCATCGTGCTGCTGTCGTCATCTTCAAGGTTATTCTCGGGATGGTGCATGCCGATATGGTGGCTGTAGTACGTCTCAGGCGTATGCCCAAAAAATGGAGCCAGTACCCAGGGCAGGTAATAATTCAGCCAATTATACTCCGTTTTAAAGAACTGCCGGTGACTTGTGCAATGGAGCATGAGCCCAAAGGGACCTTTTACACCGAAAGTACTAAAACAGAAATGCAGGATAGCGACCACCCACCAGGCCCAGCCCGTCAGAAAGGGCATAAATAGCAGAACGCTTAGGGGAATCAGGGTCAGGCTAATGCGTAGGGTAAGGTAGATGAAGGGTAAATCACGCTCGTCTTTGATATACTGGAGAAAGAATCGGTCAAGCCGATTGTAGTCACGACCCGTAAAAGTGGGGTCATGCAGGGTGCTCAGTACCTTCATGTATGCGTAGTATTGTTAAGGGTATATAAGTAAAAAGGACCAGACAGTTTCGATTTCGCTTTGGACGACAATAGAAACTGTCTGGACCTTTTAGAGTATTAACGAAATTATAAGTTTTGAATTGAATTATAGCCTGTTAAAATAAAATTTATTTTTCCCGGACAACGAAAACTCAACAAAAGCCTTATCCCAGGACTTCACACGGACCATTTACCGCTTATTCACTGATTAACTTACGACTAATACTATCCACTACTTTTTGAGCAAGGGGAGCCAAGAGTATACCGACAGCGACACCAATACTGTCGGCAAAAAGATCGGCCCAGTCGGCGCTGCGGTTAATTGGCAATACGTATTGCAGAACTTCGATAAGCGCCCCGAACACGATGCCGGTAAGGGCTACCGGAGTAAATTTGAGTCCAGCCAGTCGCCACAGAAGCGTAAATAAGGCGAATATGGCAATGTGTTGCGCTTTGTCATTCCAGTCCACCAATTCATCCGGTAATTCTGAATGAGGAGTCAGGCAGCCAATCAGCATGATTACTGTCCAGACAATGGCCAGCCAGCGGAATAGAGTCGGAGTTAGTTTCATTTGGTCGATTTCAGCCCATTGGCTGTGAAAAAGAGAAACAAAAGAATAAGACTAAGCAAATAGATAACGTTCCGCGAGTCGATAATGCCCCGGCCCAGCGCCCGGTACTGCTCATCGAGTGCCAATAAAGAGAAGTAGTATGACAACCCGCCAGCGACAGACAGGCCCGCCAGCGCACCGAGGCCCACATAAAGCAAGAAGCAAAAAAATACGCCCAATACAAAAGCAACAACCTGATTGTCATTGAGTGACGATGCCCACAACCCAATAGCCACGAATACGCCCCCTAATAAAACCAGCCCAATGTAAGAACCGAATACGCCAGCCGAGTCGATATTACCAACGGGCGAACCGAGCTGATATAACGTTACATAGTACAACAGTGTTGGCAAAAGCGTCAGAATAACAAGCAGCCAGCTTGCCAGAAACTTTCCGCCTACCACGCCCCATCGACTCACCGGTTTGGTTAACAACCATTCGAGCGTACCCGAGCGCACCTCATCGGCAATGGAACGCATGGTAACGGCAGGTACCAGAAACAACATGACATAGGGTGTTAGGTTAAAGAACGTGCCCATGTCGGCATAGCCGTTTTCCAGCAGACTCGTATCCGGAAAAACCCAGAGTAATAAACCGACCGCCGTCAGAAATACGCCCATGATAATATAAGCGATGGGCGACGAAAAAAATTGGTTAATTTCTTTACGGAAGATAGCCAGCACGAAGGGACGGGTTATGGTTTGTCGTATTCAGTTTGCGGTTGTCGGTATACCGTTAAACTATTTACTCAAACGGATTTGCCTTATTGCGACGTATAAAGGCAGCAATAATTAGCGACAGCAGAAAGCCCATTATTATCGTTCCGAAAAGGCCTGCGATGAAGGTAAAGCCAGGTGACTGAAGCTTTTCTGACCATTCCATGGCCTGATCAATTGATTCATCGGACATGTTTCCCTGCGCTTCCAATTTTTCACGTGCTTTTTCCATAGCGCGTTGCTGGATAGTAGGGTCGATGATCACATTATAAAAGGTGATAAAGGCAGACGATAAGAGCCCTGTCACTGCAGAGAGAAGAGCGCCAATGCCCAACCCTTCGCTATAACTCATGTAGCCGCCATTGAGCGTTCGGTACTCCCGCATCGCCAGAATCAGCATCGCCACCATGGCACCGAGCGTAAGCCCGCTGAACAACGGGTTGGTCGACTGGTCGGTCAGGTACATCACCAACGTAATGGCTATTAAAATAAGGCCAAGGATAGCGCCCCATTTCAGGGCCGTACGGGCAGTAGAGGGTTGGTCATTCATAGTCGGTTACCTTATTGCATGATGCTATAGTCCTGCTTCCGAAAAATAAGCGAAATTACGAGTACCGGCAGTACAGCCAGGGCTGTTTTTTTGGTCAATTCGTCGGGAAGCAGAACACCAGGTTCCATCGTCGATACCTTGTTCCACTGCTGAGCGAACGTTTCGGGGCCGAACTGGTCGGTAATCTGCTTCTTGCCTTCCAGCAGAAGTTTCTTCGAATTCGTTACGTATTCGGTAAAAACACCCGGATCAACTTGCGTAACAAACAGGTAAATGAGCCATCCTGTTACTAAAGCTGCCACTGTATTGAGCACATAGCCAATGGTTAGCCCTTCCCACAAATGCAGTTGCCCATGCCCGACATACTTCCGGTAATACCAGATGGTGGCGAGTATCGTGATGATGTGAATGCCGTAATCGAGCACCCGGATATTACCCAGAGCCGGTACGCCAACGGCGTATAAACCAAGAAAGTACAAAAAGCAGAGAACACCCGTAGCCAACCCGGAGAGCAGGGGAATTTTCAGCAACGGATGCGAAAAATAAGCGCGAATACTGTTCATACGGTAGGAGTAAATTGGCCTCGATGCACCGTGCCAATAACGCGGCCCGTGAGCGTTTGGCCCAGAAACGGTGAGTTTTTTGATTTAGACTGTGGCCGGTCGTACGTCCAGATACCGGTGGGATCGAACAGCGTCAGGCTGGCGGGCTGTCCTTCAGCAATGCTTAGGACGGGAAGGCGCAGGATATGCCGGGGCCGGGTTGCCAGTTTGTCGATCAGCTGCGATAAAGACAGCGCTCGGTTATGGGTAATGGTGCTGGCGAAAACCGTTTCGAGCCCCGTCACCCCAAACTCCGCCTGATCGAACTCCAGGTTTTTGCTTTCGGCATCCTGTGGCGTATGATCCGATACAATGGCATCGATGGTGCCGTCGGCCAGACCCGCCCACAGAGCCGCTACGTCGTCGGGAGACCGAAAGGGCGGATTAACTTTCAGGTTCGTGTCGAAGCTCGCCAGGGCCGAATCATCGAAAACAAGCTGGTGAGCTGCCACGTCGCAACTAACGGGCTTTCCCTGCGCCTTTGCCCGCCGAATCAAGTCGACCGAACGAGCCGTTGAAATTGTTGAGAAATGCAAAGCCGGAGGTACTGTGTTTATCGGGGATGTTCCTGAGTTCCTGTCAGACTGGCCCTCACTCGTTACATAATCCAGCAAGCGCAAGTCACGCTCAAGCATCAACTCCTCGGCTAAAGCGGGAATTCCCTTCAATCCAAGCAATGTACTCTGAATGCCTTCATGCATCTGGCCAAACTTGGTCAAATGCATTTCTTCCGGGCGGTTCATGAGCAAGCCATTGATGGGTTGCAGATACTGGAGCGTTTTGAGTAACAGATCCGGGTTTTGGAGCGGATGATTCCCGTCCGAAAACGCCACGGCCCCACCGTTATGCAGGTCGAGCATCTCCGTAAAATCTTCCCCGGCCGCTTTTTTGGTCACGGCGGCAATGACGTGAATACTAACGGGCTGGCCTTCGGCCAGGCGCTGAACATAGCCCAGGATTCCTTTGGCGTCGATAACGGGTTCTGTATTGGGCAAAACGGCAATATCAGTGAATCCTCCGGCGGCCGCAGCCCGGCACACGCTTGTCAGGTCTTCCTTGTGTTCGTAACCGGGGTCCTGCGTCGACACACGTATATCGACCCAACCCAAGGAAACATGCAGATTATCCGCTTCGATCACCCGGACGGTAGCATCGGCAGAAATACCGTCACCAATTTGACGAATCAGACCATTGTCGACCAGAATATCACGCACCTGTCCATCGAACGGTGAAGCAGCATCAATAATATGGGCAGAACGAATCAGGAGTTGCATGAGGAACTGCCCTCCTCTTTTTTCAAGTGAAGGGACCGAAGTAAAAAGATGGTTTAAAAAAAAGGCCCCTTACGGAGCCTTCTGGTATCAAGTACGTCGAATCAGGCACCCACTAACTCCGCATAGGCGTCGGCGGTTAGCAGGCCATCCTGTTGCGATGCATCAGCGGGTTTCAGGCGGATGATCCAGCCCTCGCCATACGGATCGCTGTTAAGCAATTCGGGTGATTTTTCGATGGCCGGATTCAGTTCAAGAATTTCACCTTCAATTGGCAAAAACAAATCTGATACGGTTTTGACGGCTTCAACCGCGCCAAATACATCACCTTTGGCCAGCGATTGACCAACGGTAGCTACGTCGATGAAGATAATATCGCCTAATTCGTTTTGGGCAAATTCAGTAATTCCAACCACGGCGGTACCGTCAGCTTCGATCCGAATCCATTCGTGATCTTCCGTATAGCTTAGTTCTGCAGGAAAAGTCATTGTAGGGGAATTGATTTATACCCACAAAATACGGTAGATGGGGCCGGATTTGCAAGCCGGATTTGGCTTCACATCCGCACCCCATCGGGTTTTCTCCGTTTACAGCTTTACTTGGCGGCTACCGTCGACTGGTTCGGCGAAAAATTAGCAACGCCTAACCGGTCGCCACCCTGCCGCTGAATCATCCATTGCGGGTAAGGCATGGGCGTGGCACTGATCGCATCCAGTTGATCGAGTTGCTCGGTCGTCAGGCTGACATCAACGGCTTTGATATTGTCCAGAAGCTGGTCTGTATTTTTAGCGCCAATAATCACGCTGGTCACCCCCGGCTTGGCCAGCACCCAGGCCAGCGCAATGCGCGCTACCGAAACCCCATGCGCATCGGCAATGGGCTTCATGGCGTCGATGATATCGTAAGCACGCTCCTGGTTAACGGGCGGAAAATCGAAGCCTAACCGGCGCGAGTCGCCTTCGGGCTTGTTATCGCGGGTATATTTACCGGACAGAAAACCACCCGCCAGCGGACTCCAGGGCAGAATAGCCATCTGCTGATCCAGCACCATCGGCACGATCTCATTTTCGAGGTCCCGACCCGCAATGGAGTAGTAGTTCTGCGTGGAAATAAATTTCGACCAACCGTATTTATCCGCGATGCCATTGGCTTTCATGACCTGCCAGGCCGCAAGGTTTGAGCAGCCAATATAGCGCACTTTTCCGCTTCGCACGACATCTTCCAGCCCTCGCATGGTTTCTTCCAGGGGCGTTATCGGGTCAAATCCGTGAATCTGATACAGGTCCACATGGTCGACCTGCAGGCGCTTGAGGCTGCCTTCCAGTTGTTGCATGATTTGCAGACGGCCCAATCCAACCTGATTTTTACCCTCGCCCATCCGGCCCCGCACTTTAGTCGCAATTACGAGTTCATCACGCGACAATCCCAATGATTTGATGGACTGCCCCAGCAGGCGTTCCGACTCCCCAAATGAGTAGACATTGGCCGTATCAATAAAGTTGATGCCATTATCGAGCGCGGTTTTTACAATGTCATTGACAGCGTTTTGCTGGAGTTCCCCCATGGCTTTCCAGTAGCCATTGCCGCCAAACGTCATTGTACCGAGGCATATTTCGGAAACTAATACACCCGTATTGCCAAGCGATTTATAGTTCATGGTATGTTGGTTAGTATGTAATGAATCAACCGGTAAACGAACGGGATTGTTAGTAGACGGCTCAATTAGCCAGCTACACTACTCCGCCAGATTGAACTTCACCTGAACACCACCTGAGGTTGTAGCCCGACGGAATGAATTTGACACAAGCGGATCGTTGAAGGTCCGATCGAAATAGAAATTGAAGTTCAGACGACGGCTGACAATGTAGCTCACTTGTGGGCGCAACTGAAAGTTCACGTTACCCGCCGTAATGATCTGCTCAGCGTCGAGCTTCCGCTGAATAGCCCGTGTGTCGCGTAATGTCAGGTTACAGGAGAACGTCAGGTCATTTTTCAGCTTTTTGTAAGCGCCGTTTATCTTGAACGGAATACGCATATTCTGCCGGGTAAACCCGATCGAAGCCGTCAAGTCTTTGTTGCTCAGTTCAGCCACCTGCGAGTTCGATAGACTCAGCGCAATATCACGGCTCTGGTTGTACTCCAACCGCCCGCTGATCCGGTTTTTCGTCTGGAACTGTACCCCGAGCATCGGCGCAAACTTCTCCGACATCGTAATGGTACTCATCGCAAAAACGGGGACATATTGGCCTATCTGGTTAATGGAGGCCGCCATTGGGTAACCTTGTACGGCCAGATTGACGTAGGCAGCGCCGTAATCCAGATTGGAAATAAAATTACCAACGCTATACGTCGATGAGTAACTATGGTTGATGGTAAACGCACTAAACTTCTTCCGAATGAACCCTAACCCCGACAAGCCGTTGTACGCAATTTGCCAGTTCGGGAGGGGGAAGTTGTAAAAAGGCGATAACTGCGCTTTCTCGACCGGTTGCCCGCTATAGGCGGCAAAAAAGGCGGGTATCAAAACATCCTGCGATGTTTTGTCATAGCGTCCCGTCTTCTCCGGATTGGCAGCCGTCAGCTTATCGATAAAGTACTGGCGATAGCTTTCGAATTTATCGAAAATGGGCGATGTGTTGTCACCCCGCAAGCCAATAAACGCGGTTCGGAACGACCAGAACGACATACTGAATTGCCCATTGCGTACGGCAGAAAACGTCTCGAACGGGCCACCCTGCGAGCCGGGCCGATAATATTCCTGGTACGCATCCGTCCGGTCCAGTCGCCAGTTGATCTGCATTCTGAAATCCTTGAAGGGCTCCAGGGTCGTACTAGCGGTGAACTTTTTGGTGATGTTTTGCTGAAAGGCCGTATTCAGGACGGTACTCGGCGACAGCCAACCTTTGTCCGCGGCTTTGTAGGCGATGTTATGATCCTGACTCCCTAACACAAACCCCAGTCCGGGGGCATTATCGGAGCTTAACCCAAACAGTTTAGGCGTTGGCAGAAAGCCGGGCAGGATCGTTGATTCCTGCAAGACATAGGAGAAATTGATGCCCCGTACGGTGAGCAGTGCCCGCGTGAAGTTTTTCAACACCTTGCTTTCCCCCCGAACAATGTCCTCGATATCGCCGGGGTTCCGGGCGAAGTTCTTGCGAACAGGCGAGGGTGTATTGGCAAAACGCAGGTACCGGATTTTATTATACAAGCGAATCAGGTCAACGCGTCCTGTAATGCCCCGTTCACGGTTGTTTCGCAGGATATTACCAAAAGGCACACCCAGCGAATCAGTAACGCCAAACGAATTGGCCTGAAACTGATACCCCACACCATACACCGCATCGGCCGCAATCCAGTCGAGGAGCGGAATCTTGTCCAGCGGCAGCCGGTACGTGGCTCGGATGTCCTGCACGAAGTTTTTCATCCGGCCCAGGTGCTTAATGCTGTTGATGATCGAGTCCCGTTTCGCCTGGGTGTTGATGTCACCTGCGGGTTCGTCGATGATGGCATTGGCCTGTGCATGATAGGTCAGCACCAGACTACGCGTCAGATTCCAGGTAAGGTCGTAATAGCGATTGAACAGAAAATACTTCTCGTACTGCGGCACAATACCATTGGTCGTCAGGTCCGACGAGCGGAGTTGTGTTTTGATAAAACTCCGGTCCATATCTGTTCGGATAGACACCAGTGTGGGCAACAATGTCAGGTTAAAATCCTTGAGCCAGCGTAGGTACGGAGCTTCAAACGAGGCAACATTCCGGAAGGGTTCAAAAGCCTTAGGCTGACCGCTGAAGGTATACGCAATGCCGCCCCGGTGCTGTTGCTGGAGATACTCCTGCGTAAGGATATTGGTCCGTTTGGCGTCGTTG
The DNA here is from genome assembly GCF_000974425.1 of Spirosoma radiotolerans. NCBI lineage: Bacteria > Pseudomonadati > Bacteroidota > Cytophagia > Cytophagales > Cytophagaceae > Spirosoma > Spirosoma radiotolerans. Next base: position 904,164 of record NZ_CP010429.1, on the reverse strand, counting down.
AAGGCATAGGTAAACGCAAAATTCTCAAAGTCCCAGAAGTGTGACTTGGCATTCGGGTTGGTCTTTACTTTCCGAACGTTCGAGAAGTTATACCCCCGGCGCGTCGTATTGTCCTGCACCAACTGACGATAGCTGTCCCGCTCATTTTCGGGTTTGGTCGATAGCGACGTTTGCAAGGGCGTGTCGGGATCGAGCGGGTCAAAATGTGGGTTTACATTGCGGTGGTCATAGCTGACATATAACGGAATGCGAAGGCCCCAGCTGGCTGGCAGAAATTTGTCAATGGACAGTGCCGACGAAAACCCGAATTCGGAGGTGGTTTCGAGGGCTCGGTCGCCAATGCGTGTCTGTACGCCCCCGAAGCCAAAGGTCGTAATTCGGCCCGAAGCGGTCAGCGTACCAATATCGGCCAGTTTCATATTCAACGCACCAATAGCCGCCATGCCCGAATGCTGGTCGTAGCCATAGGCCCGGAACTCATCGACCCAAACGGTAAATGATCTGGGCCGTTCGCCATCCCCAGCGATTTTTGGGTTCCGAACGCCAATCATAACCGACTGCACCGAACTCAGATCAGGGTTACCCACCACGGTGAGTATATAATGCTGGTCTGCCGACTGCTCCGAATAGGGCAGCGATGTTCGGCGGGTGAGCAGCCGGTTTCGGTTGGCTTTCAGGTTAATCAATTCCTCCAGTGCCAGATCCAGTTGATTGCCTGCAGGCCACACCGTTTCAGGATCAGAATTATTAGGGGGCGAAGCGATCAGATTCGGAATTTCGATTTCGTAGTAGTTATCCGTGTAATCCGTACCAATCCGCACAAACGTCGATACACCCGGCATGCTTTCGTTATCGGGGTTGTGCATGTGCACGAACATTCTGATACGCTCCCGGAACAACAGGTTGAAGTTGGTATTCTTGAACGCGCCACGCGAATCGCCATCACGCAGGTTGGTCACGCTCAGCCGCATCGACTGCTCATTAAGTTCAACTACGTTTGGCTGGGTATAATCCCGGTCACGCTGGTAATTCGGTGGTACCGAATAAATGTATTTAGCGCCCCCAACGGTCGAGGTCTGCGTGCTGCTGTTCTCCTCCACGTTGACCGTAGAAACCGTAAAATTAGCGTCGTAGGGTTCGGGCACTTCCTGCAAACCGCGTTGCGTCAGGTCGCCGGTGTACTTACGGTACTGGTTGGCTTCCATTTGCAATTCCGCAAACCGGAGCACGACTGGTTCAGCAAAGTCGGTCAGGTACATCCGCATAAAGCGCATGGATTTAAACCCGTTGATGCTGCCGACTTTCCGCAGCGGTTCGCGAATCGGAATCCGGAACTGATACCAGTTGACCACGCCACCCGGTGCGCCTTTGGTCGGCACAGACACTTTGTCGACGATGTATTTATTCGTTCCAACTTCCAGTCTTCCAGGCCGTAAGTCCAGCTCATATTCATAATAAGCCTCGTTGTCGTTGATCGTATTGTCGATGTTCAGATCTTCAATATCGGGCAGCGTAGAGGAAGCCGGGGTCAGGAACTGATTGGTGCTGGTATTTTCGGGCGAATTGTTTTCCATACCCATAAACCGCTTGTAGCGCGCCACAAGGTATTTCTGCTGGTCGGCTTCTTCGCCCAGATAGAACTTAAAATCATCACCCGAGGGGTCCTGCTGAATGTCGGCCAGCGCCTGTGGGTTAGTCACTCGTGTTTGAATAGCCCGCAGGTAATTTTGAAAAAATTCCTGTTCAGACGTAACACCTGTTGGAATCGTTGGCTGGCTACTGAGTCCGTCCAAACCAATATCCTGCCGGTCACGAACCCCGCTCTGGAACGCATTGGTCACAAACTGCTGCGTAGGGGCCTTTCCCCAGGTGGTGGTTTGAACCGTACCCACGCGTAAGTCTGTGTTATCGGCACTGGCAGGAAACCCGTTTTCAAACTCATAGCGGCCGTCTTTTATAACGTCCTCCGAAATATCCCCGAGGTTGAAAACCAGTTTCCCCCCCGTGGTATTGTTTGTGTTCTTGCTGTCGTCATTACTACCCCGAACAACACCGGCTGACCCTGGTACAAAGGGGTCCATGAGCCAGAACGTAACGTTCTCGATATTGGCATTATCGAAATCAATATCCGACGCAATCGCCCGCGTTACAGCGCCAAAATTCTGTCTTGGGTTAGGTAGGTTTCCGTTAGCATCCAGATTCGTGTTGTAGTTGTACATCCCCCGTTCGCTCGGGAAGTAAGCTACGTCCAGAATACTTTCAGGCAACTGCACAACCCTGGCTGACCGCCCCGGAAACAAATCCTGCGGTAAAAATGGCCGCTCATATACGTGCGCATTCACGTCGTCCAGGTCGATATTCGATGTGACACCCAGCGTACCCGTTGAGCCGAAAATACTGGGGTCTACGGTATAGACCGAAATCCGGGCCCGGTTGTAGGCAAACGGCAACGGATCGGCAAATGTCCCCTGTGGGAATTGTTGCGGAGTGGCTCCTAACCGCCAGCGCGTTGGTTGCCGGGTCAGGTCATAAATAGTACGGGCAGCCTCAAAATCGTCCAGATAGCTTTCGTTCCGTGCCTTTTGGTTGGTGCCGGGAAATAGCTGGGCAACTTCGGCCGTTAGCTGGATCGTCGACAGCTCTTTGGTCTGTACACCCGGCAACGCATCCAGCAAACGCGTCAACCCCGGCGAATCCTTTCGGATGGTGGTATTCAGGCCAAGAATGGTATTGTTGACCGGCTCGTTCCCCAACGCCACGCGCGTCAGGAAACCAGCGGGCGTTTCTTTCATGTGCATAGCCGTCAGGCCAATGCTTATATCCCGGTTAATAGCATAATCCAGACGCGTACCGATCAGCGTTCTGATCTGGTTCTGAAACAAATCCGGCTGTTCGTAGCCTATACGAATCTCCCGGCCAGAGTTGGTAACGCTCTCGTTAATAATTCGCAACCGGCCTGTTTGTGCTTCAAAAACATAATCCTGGCCAGCCATCAGCGGCACGCCACCCGCCGTAACGGTGATCGACTGCTCATTAACACCGAATGGGAGCTGTACCTCAGCTCCATTGCCCGACTGAAAGGACCCTTTCAGGAAAAACTTGTTTTTCTCGGAAATCTGCTGGGCATCTGTCTGCGTGGTGCGGTAAAGCTGATCAAAAACGTACTTGGCCCGCAATGATGGGTCGTTCCCAAGTTTAGTGGCCAGGTAGGCGCCAAAGGGTTCCAAGGTCGGAAAAATGATCTTCCCATACCGACTATCGATGGTAATGTTCTCCACATAGTCGAAGTTACCATCGGGTTGGGCGTCCAGTTGCTGGTTGAGTCGGTCCATACCGAACACCTGTACCAACGGTATATTCTGGATGGCTCCTTCCTGCAGATTGGGGTTGTCGATACCCGTTACGTCATCTTTGTAGATGATCCGCAACTGAAATCCTTGCCGGGTAATTTGCGCCGTAGGAAGGGAATAGATGTTTTTCATCATCAAATTCCACATCGGCAATTGCAGGTTGTTGCGCAGGGTTGCCGACTTCAGCAGCTTCAACACCAGCACCTCATTTGGCTGCCGGGCCTGATAATCCTCTGTTAACTCACCTACTTTATAGCGTCGGCCCTGGTAAGTATATTCATAGGCGACCGCCAGAATTTCATCGTTTCGCAGGGGCGTTACCAGCGAGATATAACCCAGTTCGGGCTGGAGTTTATACTCCCGATCGGTCAGGCGTTTAGCGCCCCGAAGCAGGTCATAATCGGTACCTTTGGCCAGCTGATACCGGCTGGTGAGTATGTCATTTGTCTGATCCACCTGCCGGAGTGGATTGGCGGCATCAGCGGTCAATCTATTGTACAGACTATTGGCTGCATTATCCGATGGGGTTCGGTTATTCCGGGAAAATGGCGGCAGGTTCGGATTCGTCTGACTGTAAGGATTTCCTTCTCCTAAATCCTGGAAACCAACAATATTGCGGAGTGACTCGGTCGTGTTGGTCCGGTTCGTTACATACACTTCCACGCGGGTCACGTTCACCCCCGATGTTACCTGCGGCAGCGTTTTCAGCGAGGCTTCGTAGTTGGCCCGGAAAAACTGCGACAGGAAGAAATGCCGGTTTTCGTCGTATTGATCGGCCCGGATTTCATATGGTCGGTTGGAGGTGCCACCCCGCAGTACAATCTCGTTCTTGCGCGACCGCTGCTGGGAGGCAACCAGCGTGGCGTTCAGTTTACCAAACCGCAACTGGGTTTTTATGCCAAACAGGTTTTGTACACCCGGAATCAACTGGCTGTTGACGGCCCAGTTGATGTTACCTACTTCGAGCCCTTGCAGGATACTCTCGTTCTGAGGAGTAAACGTGGGCGTCGAACCATTCATGCCCGGCATACCTGGCAAATTCGGTGTACCTGGCAAATTAGGGACACTTGGCAGATTAGGCATACCCGGCAAGCCCTGACCCGTGCCAAAAGCGGGCAACCCACCGCCCGGTTTGTAATTGAGCTTGAGCGCATTCTCAAAGTTAAAGCTAGCCTTTGTATCGAAATTAGCCAGTACGCCCAGCTTTTCGCCAATCTTACCATTGAAGTTGATATTGATCTGCTCGTTGAACAGAAAGTTGCCATTACGACGTTGCCGCACGGGAAGCACCGGATTGTCAATAAATTGATAGAGATACCCAAAGTCAAGCGTTACGAAACCATTGGGTTTAAAATCAACCTGACTACCTCCAAAAAGCCGGTCAATAACAGGCGGCAATTCGAGTTTAGGAGACAGTCCCCGCCCACTCAGGGCACTCTGCCCATCACGCTTGGCGCTATACTCTCGCCAGATATTCTGTTCGACGCGCTGGTTTTGCAGCTGGTTGTAGGTCGAAAAGGGAATCGTTTCGGCGGGTCGGTATGGTAGGCCAAACTGCGAGGGTGGCAGAATGGAAACGGGTGGGCTGGTAGCCGTTATGCCTGCGCCGTTCGTGCCCGATACAGGCGCGGCAGAGGTGGCCGTGTTGCTCATGGGTGCTCCCGACAACGACACCCCCGTACGAACGCGCTCCGTTACGGCAATGCCCCCATCTGGACCGAGCCGAAAATCGGTCGATACACCTTTCGGATCGCGAAGAATAAAGGGTGATTTGGATGATCGTTCCGAAAAACGCGTGGCGCGTCGGTCAGGCCAGTTAACCGTTGGCCGTCGGTTGGCACTTCGCAAGGCACGAATGCTGTCATTACGATCCTGGATGGCTTGCTTCGCCGAATCGGCCCGCATGATTGCCCGGCGACGCGCGTCGGCACGAGCCGAATCGGTCACAGCCTGCTGTCGTCGGGCAGCAGCACCACGTCGGGCGGGTGTCGGAGCGGGTTGGCCCTGCCCTACACTTACGCCCAGCCCAATAAGCAGCCAGCATCCCAGCATCAACCATCCGTTTGGTATAAACAGGAGTCGGCTAACAGTAGGAACGAGGTGGCTAACGACAGAACTGTGAACAAAGTAGGGGTTCACCATTGAAGACACTATAAGGTTCAGAATTAGTAGCGAATGGCACGTTCTTCTATCAAACGGCCAGAAACGGGGCAATCGTCTGTTGCTAGAAAGATTTTTTAGCTAGCCGTTTTGTTAAGATTCAGCATAAACAATAAACAAAAGTAGGAATTAAGCGGATGCCATACGAACCGGCAACGCATCGTTTCAGAATTTTCAGTCCCGATGATGCGCCTGTTTATGCCAGAACCCCTACAATTACCAAGCCAGAATCTGCCAATAATTCGTTACCCTTACTTAATCTGAATGAGCTCCCTATGCCGAAGATGGCTTAAACGGGCACTGATGCCGAACGATTTACAGCCTGAATCAGTGAATAGATGGTGACCATACCAAAGCCAACCATGAGCATGATGTGAAGAAAAAACATGCGGTAGTCGTGGATATAAATAGCCAGCGCCAATCCACCTAAAAAATATAAGGCCAACAAGCCTTCCACCACCGTTAGCCAGCTAATCCGGCGACTGATGTATTTGTTAGCCGCCCAACTATCGGTCGCTGTTTTGACATTAAATTTTGGCGTCCGCACAAAAGGCGTTTTTCGGCCCATGTACCCTTCAATAACGGCAATCGTATTATGCAGCGACAAGCCCATCATGAGCGACGAATACATCGGAAAGTACCAGGCCAGTCTACTTTTATTCGCTCCCTTTAAAAACCAGACGGGAATTCCGTAAAACGTGATGAGAATTAATAAATTAAACTGAAATAAGTTGATGACCACAAACACCCACTCCCACTCGGGATGCTGGCTGCGGATATAAATCAGGGGTACACTCATTACGCCCAGCAACAGCACCAGAATAAAGGTAGCGCTACTGAACAAATGAAAGAACGCGTGTAGTTTCATCGAGAAGGATACATCCGGCGATTTGAGGACGTTCACAAAAAGCTTACGGGCGCATTCGGCCGCCCCTTTCATCCAGCGATATTGCTGCGACTTAAGCGCGTTCATGGCTACGGGTAATTCGGCGGGGGAACCAACGTCTTCCCGGTAAACAAACTTCCAGCCCCGCAACTGAGCCCGGTAGCTTAAGTCTAGGTCTTCGGTGAGGGTATCACTTTGCCAGCCACCCGCGTCAACGATGGCCGCTTTTCGCCAGACGCCCCCCGTTCCGTTAAAATTGGCCAATAGTCCGGCCGCATACCGGCCACTCTGCTCGACCGTAAAGTGCGCGTTGAGGCCAAAGGCCTGCAATTGAGTTATCAGCGAGAAGTCTTCATTTAAGTGTTCCCAACGCGTTTGCACAATCGCTACCTTCGGGTCAGCGAAGTGCGGAACGGTCTTCAATAGAAACTCCGGATCGGGCACAAAGTCGGCGTCGAAAATAGCGAGCAGTTCCCCTTTGGCAATCGTCAAGCCATAGGCCAGCGCCCCGGCTTTGAAGCCGTTGCGTTCGGGTCGACGAATGTGTTCGATGGCAAAGCCCTGCCGTTTGTAGTCCGCTATTTTCCGGGCAATAATGGCGACGGTCTCATCGGTCGAATCGTCCAGCAATTGTATGTCGAGCTTATCCTTCGGATAGTGTAACTGCACGACGGCATCGATAAGTCGCTCCACGACATACAGTTCATTATAAACCGGCAACTGAATCGTTACTACAGGTAATTGGTCTGGCGAAAGGGGTGTAGCTGACTGAGCGAGTGTCTGACGCTGTTTCTCCGAACGTAAATATTTGACTATCAGACTTAGTTGACCACAGTTATATACGAATAGCAGAAGTAAAGCCATTGCGTATACGATCAGGACCAGAATTTCCATAGGGATGAAGGCGAGACTTGTCTATTTATGCTTCTTAATCTAATAGCTAAGTAGGATTAATTAAAATAAGTAACTGGCTGACTAGCCAAATGGTTGACAAATGACGTACCTAATTAGGTAATACTATCGGTAAAAAGCCTGGTAGACAAATTGCTTTGGATAGACAATACCACAAAGACACCTTTGATTCAAGTAAAATAGTCTATACTTGAGCATGGAAATTTCGTTTATTGGCGCTGGCAATCTGGCCTGGCACCTTGCTCCAGCGCTCGAAAATGCTGGCCATCATATCAACGAGGTATATAGTCACCAGCTCAAGCACGCCCGGCAACTGGTCAGCAATCTTTACGATGCTCATACCCACTCCGAACTGAATTTCGCCGATAGTCCGTCGCAGCTGTTCGTGCTGGCCATCCCCGACGATGCCCTCGAAAGCGTTTGCTCCCAGTTGGTGTTACCTGAAAACGCCCTCGTTGTGCACACGTCAGGTGCGCGCTCGCTGGAGTCGCTGGAAAACTGGATGGCTATTTACAGCGATGTCCCCGTTCGAACGGGCGTTTTTTATCCGCTTCAGACCTTTACCAAAGGGCAGTCGTTCATGCTCTTCGATGAGATTCCGCTTTGTATCGAAGCCACTGACAGCACAACCGAAGATACCTTGGTTCAACTGGGACAAGCAATGAGCGATACCGTTTACATTATCACCTCCGAAGAACGTCGTACCTTACACGTTGCCGCTGTTTTTGCCTGTAATTTCACCAACCACCTGCTTACCATTGCGCATGATCTGACGGTTCGGGATGGACTGGAATTCGACTTGCTGCGACCTATTATTGCCGAAACCTTTCGGAAAGGGCTGGCGGCTCCAAACCCCACTGCTGTGCAGACGGGTCCGGCCCGCCGGGGTGATCTGACAACCATCGAGACTCATTTGACCTACCTGAGCAATCAGCCAAAACTAGCCGAAATTTATCAGTTACTCACCCAAAGTATTCGGTCTCAATACAGTCAGTGACCTTATCCAATCTTATTTATAGTCTATTAATATGTATGCCTTATAGGAGGCTAAATAGGCCGATTTATTAATATATGTTAACGTTTCTTTTGATTTCAACACAAAATTCCAGATGTTTAAATAAATTTTCCGTCATATAACATTCGTTTATTAACGTATTGACCCATATATAAACTTAAAGGTATAATCTTAGCAAAGATGACTATCGATACTAATTAGTCGTCCTATTGTGTTAATTTTAGGGTGGGAGTGGAATGAAACAGGCAGAAAAGAGACAAACTTCTCAGGAAGTTATAAGACATGCAGACCAGTTAACGTTGTATGATCGGTACGGCTCAATGGCGTACGGTGTCATTTTACGGATTATTCCAGAACCCGAACGTGCGCAGGCGGTATTAATCGACTTGTTTTCATCGCCCCAGTTACTGGCCTGTGCTGAAATTCCGACCCATACGGCAGGTGAGATCATTCGTCTGGCCAGAGCAAAAGCACTTGCCGCTAAATGTGTTGCTCCCGTTTCTTCATTAACTTTGTCAGATTCCGATGTAAACGGTCATTTTGATACGAACGATAACGTAGAAAACATCGTTTTCGATTTATCGTTTTGCCAGGGATATTCACTTGAAGCCATCGCCGAAAAGCTGCAGTTGTCTCGAACGAATGTCTTAAAGTCTATTTACACATATTTCAAACATCTCCGCTCGTCTTAATAGCACAACCACCTTGAAGACCTACAACTATTTAAAAGACGGTATTCTGGAAGCGTATCTGTTAGACTTAACGACAGAGAAAGAGAAGGAAGAAGTTGAGCAACTTCTGGCTACGGATGCAGACGTGCTGGCCGAGCTGAACGAACTCGAAGCGGATATGGAAGAATTCTTCCTTCGTCATGCGGTGCCCCCTCCGCCCAGCATCCGGGAGGCCGTTGCGCTACGCATCAGCGAAACAGAAATTAAAAAGTGGGAAGAGGCTCCCCATACGCAAACCCATCAAAAATCGACCGAATTCCGTCCGAATGAGCAGTCATATGTAAACGTCGAGGTCGACGATACGCATATTCGCGTTCATAAATACTGGCGTCCTGCGTTCATTGCCGTTTTCATTCTGTCGAAAATATTCCTAATACTGGGCCTGTATTATTACTTTAAAGCCAGTAGCCAGGCCGAGGAAATTATTCGCCTGAAGGCTGCCACGCAGCAAACAGCACCAGCCCCCCAGCCGGGTGGCCTGAAACCATAAAGCCATATAATTGATCAATGGACTGGCTTTTCCGGCAAAATTTGCCACTTTGCAGTCAATTGATCGTTCATGAAACAACTCCTTTGTCTCCTCATAGGGACACTGTCGCTCAGTGTCCCCGCTTTGTCTCAGTGGCAACCTCAATCCGTTGGGACCGACGCCAGTTTCCGGGCGGTTAGTGTATCTGGAGCCGATGTCGCCTGGATTGGCGGTACCAAAGGCACCTTTCTTCATACGGCTGATGGCGGAAAAACCTGGCAAACAGGCACTGTTCCTGATGCTCAAGGCTGCGATTTCCGTGATGTGCAGGCAATTGATGCCCAAACCGCTTACCTGATGAGCGCTGGCCCGGCCGAAAAAGGTCAGGCCCGGCTTTACAAAACAACGGATGGCGGTCAGCACTGGACGCTTCTCTATCAAACCCAACAAACGGGCGTGTTCTTTGACGGAATTGATTTCTGGGACGATCAACACGGTATTATTTTCAGCGACCCCCTAACCGATCCGTCTGTTGGGCGCCGGTGGTTTATGTTGACAACCGACGATGGCGGCAAAACCTGGCAACCTATTCCCCCGGCCAGCCTTCCCGTGATGGAGCCGAACGAAGCTGCTTTTGCCGCCAGCGGCACCAGTATCGTTGTGCAAGGCAAGCGAAACGTCTGGATTGCGTCGGGTGGCGGGGTATTTGGCCGCGTGTTTCGGTCCAAAGACCGGGGACGCACGTGGGCCGTCAGCAACACGCCTTTACCTGCTGGCGAAGCCACGGGTTTGTTTGGGATGCATTTCTTCACCGAAAAAATTGGCGTAGTCGTTGGCGGGAATTATAAGCAGGAACAGCAGCCCGGCCCCAATGGCGCCATCACCCGCGACGGTGGGCAAACCTGGACACTCCTCACCCCAACCGATCCGCCCGGCCTGAAAGAAGCCGTTGCGTTGCTTCCCGGCGACCGCTTGCTTGCTGTTGGTCCATCTGGCACAAGCCTCTCCGCCGATCAGGGGCAAACCTGGCAACGGCTCGATACGGACGGTTTTCATTCGGTAGCCTGCGCCAAAGGCACCTGTTATGCCGTGGGGGCCAAAGGAAAAGTGGCCATACAGCGGTTTAAGTAACCAGCCGGAAAACTTTCCTGTTCACGGCTTAAAATAGCCAGCCTGCTTTCGTCGTTATTCTGCCGTGTTGAACGATTAACCCACCCGGTTATGCCTGTGAGATCGGCTTTATTTTTACCTGTCCTTTTGTTGAGTACGGCCCTTGCTGGCCCCCTGATTGCCCAGACCAATACGCTGCCATTACCCTTAGGGTCGGGTGCCTTCATTTGTAGTTATACAGGCGGCAAGATCGGCCCGCAGGTAGTCTGCTCCCCAACAACGGCCTCCAACGGCCATGCCGAGAAAGTAGTGGATCGAATCCTGAAACCCATTGGCCTGATCCGTAATTTCAAAGTCATCGAGTGCTCCAACACCGACAACTGTTTTGCGACTGTTCTTAAAGGGCAGCGGTTTATCGTCTACGATGGGGCTTTCATGCAGCAAATCGAAGAAGAAACCGAAACGGACTGGTCGGCGATAAGCATCATGGCGCACGAAATTGGCCACCATTTGCAGGGCCACACGATTGACGGCCGGGGCGGCCAGCCGATAAAAGAAATTGAAGCCGATAAGTTTTCGGGCTTTGTGCTGCACCAGTTAGGCGCTTCACTGGACGAGGCAACGGTAGCCGTACGCGCCCTGGGCGATGAACATGCCACATCCACACACCCGGCAAAACCGGCTCGTGTTGAGGCCATTCGGAAAGGCTGGCTGGAAGCGGAATCTATGTATCCAAAAAGCCGAACAGCCATCAAAACACCGGTGGCTATGGCACCAAAAGCCATTACACCCACGAATACACCTGCGGTTGCCGCCCGGCCAGTGATTGCCCCAAAGGCTCCCGTTGGTAGTTCGTCAAGAGTCGGCTGCGTATCGGGCGATTGTGAAGACGGAACCGGCACATTCGTCTACCCTACCCGCGAACGCTACGTTGGCGAGTTTGAGGAAGGCGATAAACACGGGGAAGGCGTCGAATATTACGCAGACGGCAAGTTAAAATACAAAGGCAATTTCCGCGATAACCTCCGCTCCGATTATGGGGTGTACTATTACCGAAACGGAGATAAGTATGCGGGCTGGTTCCAGAACAATATCCCCAATGGCAAGGGAACCTATTACTTCGCGGATGGGGACAAAATCGTGGCTACGTTCAGAAATGGGAAGCCGATGCAATAAGCGAAAAAAGTCTAAAATGAATGGGGAGCGCATCTAGTCAGATGCGCTCCCCATTCATTTTACTGGCAAAAAAGCGCATTATTTAGGCAGTTTAATCAGGTTATGGGTAGGCAAAGGCCCGCCAAACTGCTGCAATTTTCCGCCCGTGACGAGTCCGCCAAGATCAATACCGGCAAAGCCAATAGCTTTGATCAGTTGACTGACGGTTTCCTTAGCCTCCTTGTCATCACCCGAAAAGAAAAGAACCCGTTGCCCACCGGCTTGATGCGGATCAGCAGCCAGCACGGCTGCATCAAGTGTATTGAACGCTTTCACAAGGCGCGCGCCAGGCACCAACTCGGCCACCACTTCACTCGATGTCCTGTCGCCGAGGTCAGCCGGTTTGAATTCCGGGAAAACAATAAAGTTGGTGGCATCTATAACAATACGACCATTCCAGGCTGGCAAACCGGCAAGCCCTTCTGATAAGTGCTGCCACGGCAATGCCAGCAGGACGATATCCGCCTGTGCTGCATCTGTTACCGTACCCGCCTTGATATCATTGCCAAGGGAAGTGACCAGATCGGCCAGTGATTCAGGACCACGACTATTGCTGATCATTACTGGATAACCAGCCTTCGCTACGTGTCGGGCAAACCCCTGGGCTATGTTACCCGCGCCTATAATGCCAATGCTGGTTGTGGTCGATGTGCTCATTGCTCGTGTCATTAACGTTGCTGGCGATACTGGCTTTAAGCCCTTATACCGCTTCCTAATGCATCAATTCTAAAAGGCCAGGATCGTTTTCTCGATAATATCGCAGGCCTCATGCATTTGCTCTTCGTTGATAACCAGCGGAGGGGCAAACCGAATTTTATCACCATGAGTTGGCTTAGTCAGCAGGCCATTGCCTTTCAACTTCAGACAGATTTCCCAGGCCGTTTCTGTACCGAGATCAGGGCGTTCCTGAATCACGATAGCGTTCAATAAGCCTTTACCACGCACCGATTTCACAAGTTCTGTTTTCTGACTCAGGGCCGTCATTCGGGCGCGGAAAACTTCGCCCATGGCGGCCGCATTCTCCGTCAGTTTTTCGTCTTCTACCACCTGAAGGGCCTCCATAGTGACAACGCAGGCCAATGGATTACCGCCATAGGTTGAGCCGTGCTCACCCGGTTTGATGGTGAGCATAACCTCATCAGACGTCATGACGGCCGATACGGGCATAGTACCCCCCGAGAGCGCTTTACCCAGCACGAGCAGATCAGGTTTTATCCCTTCGTGATCACAGGCCACACGCTTACCGGTTCGCCCGATGCCCGTTTGCACCTCATCTGCAATAAAGAGCACGTTGTATTTTGTGCATAGCTCCCGCACACCGCGCAGGTAGCCTTCATGCGGCACCACGACGCCCGCTTCGCCCTGAATGGGCTCGACCATGAACCCAGCAATGTTTGGGTCACTCTGAAGGGTAGCTTCCAGCGCGTCGAGGTCATCGTAGGGAATAATAATGTAGCCCGGCAGTAACGGCCCGAAGTCATTGGTGCTGCTCGGGTCGGTGGACGATGAAATAGCCGCCAATGTGCGTCCCCAGAAATTTCCGGCGGCAAACACCACCTTGGCCTGATCCTGCGGAATACCTTTGACTTTATAAGCCCATTTGCGCGTCAGTTTGAGCGCCGTTTCACCCCCTTCGGCACCAGAGTTCATAATCAGCGCTTTATCGAAGCCAAAGTAATCGCAAAGGTATTTTTCGCAAAGGCCGGTCTTGTCGTTGTAAAAAGCCCGCGACGTCAGGGTTAGGCGCTGAGCCTGTTCCATCATCGCCTTAATAATGCGCGGATGGCAATGTCCCTGGCTAACGGCACTATAGGCCGACAGAAAATCAAAGTAACGTTTATCATCTACATCCCAAACGAAGATGCCTTCGCCCCGCGTCAGCACCGCTGGAATGGGATGATAGTTGTGCGCGCCATACTTCCATTCCAGTTGCATGGCCTTATCGGCAGACGAGACGGGCGTTGTTGGTTCGAGTATCATAGTGAAAAGCGGTTAAATGAGTTTGTTGGCCGGAATCGGCAACGTTGTGCAACTAACAGGTCGTAGAACCCGTTGGCTTTCAAAAATACGGTTTCTTAAACAGACGCCCAAAACCAGGCACGTGTGCAACCCAGTAAGAAAAAAATTCCCGGTTTAGCCGACGAGGATTATTACTACACACCCGAAGGGTTTGTCGTTTTCACGACTGCTTATCACCTCAAACGTGGCTACTGCTGCAAGAGCGGATGTCGTCATTGTCCCTATGGATTCAAAAAAAAGGAGTAATGACTTGCAGATTATGAATTATTTAGCCAATTTTGCGCCCTCTAACGGAAAACGAGTACGGTAATGGCCAGAGTTTGTCAAATCACAGGAAAGCGCACACGCACGGGAAACAACGTTTCTCACGCTAATAATAAAACTAAGCGTAAATTCTTCCCGAACCTGCAGAAAAAGCGGTTCTTCGTCGAGTCAACCGGCGAATGGATAACCTTAAGAGTGGCTACGTCGGCCATTAAGACCATTAACAAAAATGGTCTGGAAGCAACCCTTCAAAAGGCTTACGAGCGCGGTACGCTGACGGTATAGTCTTTAGCAAGATAGTTTACTCTGAGCCTCTTCCGACTGGGAGGAGGCTTTTTGTGTTTAGTTTGAGGGATTCGGCTCACAGTTTATGGTGTTTGATGGGCGATCAGCCGGATACTTCGCACGCTAAACTAGCCGTCGAATACCATAAACTGTAAACCGAATACCATGAAATTAGTCTTTGAAGACCTCATCCTTTTTGAAAATGAGGACTATATATTGATCAACAAACCGCCCCACGTAGCCTCGCTCGACGAACGGACAACGGACCGGGGCGGCCAGAGTATTCTGCGGCTGGCTAAAGCCTACCATGCCGACGCTCAACTCGGCCATCGGCTGGATAAAGAAACGTCGGGTATTCTGGCTATCGCCAAAAATCCGGAAGCTTATCGCCACCTGGCCATGCAATTTGAGCACCGCGAGGTAACGAAACGCTACCATGCTGTGGCCAATGGGGTGCACAACTTTGAGGGCATTTCGGTGTACTTACCCATTTCGCCCATCAAAGACGGAACCGCCGTTCGCATTGATCGCGAGCATGGAAAAGTGGCCGAAACAATCTTCAATACCTTACAGGCCTACCGGACAGCAACCTTGGTCGAATGCATGCCCGTTACGGGTCGAATGCACCAGATTCGGGTGCATTTAATGTGCCTGAAGGCCCCTATCGTCAACGACCCAACATACGGTGGAAAGCCCGTCTTTCTGTCCGATATAAAGCGCAACTTCAACCTGAAAGAAGGCACCGAAGAGCTTCCGCTGATTCATCGGGTTGCGCTCCACGCCCATTCCCTAACCTTTGCGTTACTGGACGGCGAAGAGCAAACGTTTGTGGCTCCCTACCCTAAAGATTTCAACGTGCTGGTGAAGCAGTTGGAGAAATTCGCTTAGGAATGATGAATTAGAAATGATGAGTGATGCCTCCGTGGTCCGTGTCCTCACGGACTACTTTCGCGTCAGCCAAGGCTTTCCTCCTAAATCAACGGTCCGTGAGGACACAGACCACGGCGGCATCATTCATCATTACCACGCATCCAGCAACCGCCGGATAATGATAATTTCACCGACATGGTAAGCCGTATGGTCGGCGATCAACAGCGTTTCGCGGAGCAGGTTCTGCCCATCGCCATGCTCGAAGGGAGCGTATAAATCGCGGCCTGGATCGTTTAGTAGCGCCACAAATGCATCGCGGTCCTCTCTGATTTGTTCCAGTGCCTGCTGCCAGGCGGCCTCATCTGCCGGAGCCAATTCTTTTGACCAGTACCCCGATGGCCACGGTGGCGACTGATGACCGGAATCGCGGGAAAATTCGAGGATGTCCCATTGCGCAATACGAATATGATCGACGAGCTGCCAGATGCTATACGGCAGTTTGTCGGGCTTTACGCCACGCAGTTCGGTGGGCAAGTCTTTCACCGCATCGTCGAACGACTGATGAGCATTGCTACCGGTAAGTAAGGCGATCAGTTGCTGACGAACGACATCGTTTATATCGGAGATTGATTGATCGGGTTGAGTCATGATCCAGTTTGTGAGTTTTTACTGATAACTACTCGTTTTGTGATGAGGTGGTTTGAGAAAACCAACCTTTGCTTCCAAGAATGTATGCCTTTTCTGACAAAAGGCGATCGCAATGGTTATGCAGGTATGAAAGCAATCATGATCACACGTCCCGGCGATGGTTCAGTTCTCGAATTACAGGAACAACCTACGCCACAACCCCAATCAGGGCAACTCCTCATACGTGTACGGGCAGCGGGCGTCAATCGAAGTGATATTCATCAGCGAACCGGTGGCTATGGCATGGACCCTACAGGCCAAATTCCCGGACTTGAAATAGCTGGCGTTGTGGAGCAGTGCGGCCCCAACACCAGCCGCTGGCGGGTTGGCGACAGGGTATGTGCCCTAGTGAGCGGAGGAGGTTATGCTGACCATGTAACGGTCGATGAGCGGCACTGCCTCCCCATCCCATCGAATCTGACATTTGTTGAAGCGGCTTCTCTACCCGAAACGATTTTGACCGTCTGGTCTACGGTTTTTCGATGGGGGCATTTATCTGGCGGAGAAAACCTATTGATCCACGGAGGTAGTAGCGGCATTGGTGTAACGGCGATTCAGCTAGCTAAAGCGTTCGGAGCCAGTGCCTATGCCACAGCGGGAAGCGACGAAAAATGTGCCTTTTGCGAAGAGATAGGTGCCGTAAAATGCGTCAATTACAAAAAAGAAGATTTCGAAAAAGTCTTGGAAGACATAAACATCCATGTTATTCTGGATATGGTTGGCGGAGACTACACGCCCAAAAACCTGCGCCTGCTGGCAACAGATGGCAGGCTAATGTTTATCAATGCCATGCAGGGTGCCGACAGCCAGATTCACATTCCAACGCTGATGCAAAAGCGAATTACGATCAGTGGCAGTATGTTAAAGCCGCGCGATGCCAACTTCAAAGCGAACCTCACCGCCGATGTTGAAAAACAAGTCTGGCCGCTACTCAGCGATGATCGATTCAAACCGATCATCTACCGCACCTTTCCACTCTCCGAAGCGGCCAGCGCACAGGAATTGATGACCAGCAGTGAGCATATCGGCAAAATTGTTCTTGTCGTAGATTAAACAACAACGTTTACTCCACGGCCTATGAGGACACAGGCCGTGGAGTAAACGTTATATCTCCGTTCCTTCTTCGATGGGCTCCGGTGTTGGATGACCGGAGGAATCCAAGGCCGTTGGGCGGGGCCGACGGCGGTTAACTAGGTAAAACAAAGGAGGAATAATGAGTGGCGCGAAGAACAGCGTCGTTGTTAGCCCACCAATGATAACCGTCGCTAAGGGCCGCTGAACGTCGGAGCCGATACCGCTCGAAATGGCCGCTGGCACAAGACCAATGATCGCCACAACCATGATGGCCATAATGGCCCGGAATTGCTCCTGTGCCGTTTCGATGGTAATTTCCTTTAACGACTTCGGGTTATTGATCAGATTCCGGTTCAGGGCTGAGACAAGTAACACCCCCGCCATTACCGAAATACCAAAGATCGACACGAAGCCCACCCCCGCCGAAACGTTGAAATTATATCCCCGAAGCAGCAAAGCCCCAATACCGCCAGCCAGCGCAAATAGCAGACACGTAAGGGTTAACAGCGTATCGCGGACGTTTCCATACAGCATGAACAGAAATAGAAATACCACCACAATTGTCAGCGGAATCGAGACAGCCAGTTGCCCACCCGCCCGTTCGAGGTTTTCGTACTGACCACCATAGATGACACTGTAGCCTTCCGGAATTTTGACGTGCTGCCGAACTTTCTCGCTGATTTCTTTCACAAACCCGCCCTGGTCACGTCCGCGAATGTTGGTCCGAACCGTCACCATCCGCTTGCCATTGATCCGGTAAATGTTCGTCTGGCCCTGAACGTACCGAATGTCGGCCAGTTCACTCATCGGAATGAGCGCACCCGTTGCCGAAGGCACCTGCAATAACCGAACAGCCTCAATGCTTCCCCGGCTTTCGGGTGTGAACCGCACCACAATATCGTAGCGTTTAGCTTCGTCGTAGATCGACCCAATGGCTTTACCGCCAATCGCTGCTTCGATCATGTTTTCAATCTCGGCCACATTGATACCGTACCGCGCAGCCGCCGGCCGGTTAATTTTAATGGCTAACTGATCCTGAGGTCCCTCCTGCTCGATGTTTACCGAGACAGCACCGTTCATGGCTTTCACCAGCGCAGCAATGCTATCGGCTTTGGCCCGCATCAGCGTCAGGTCATTACCTACCACCGAAATGGCCAGGTCAGCTGCGCTACCTGTCACGATTTCCATGACCTGGTCAATAATCGGCTGCCCCGATGAAAAGAAGGCACCCGGAAAGGCTTCCTGCAACTTACCCTGCATGGACCGCACAATCTCTTTCTTCGAAATTGTATCCGACCAGGTGCTGTAATCTTTCAGGCCAATCAGAATCTCGGTGCGGTCTGTTGGGAACGGGTCCGTACCGTCGTCATTACGACCGGACTGCGTGATGACGAAACTTACTGGTTTATACCTGCTGATAATATCCCGAATCTTGGGGGCGATTTTCGCATTCTCCTGGATGGTAATGCCCGATGGCATAAACGCCCGCATGAAGATAGACCCTTCATCGAGCTCAGGCAGAAATTCGGTGCCGAGCTTCAGGCCAAAACCGATCATCACCAGCACAATCGCCATCCCAACCCCAACCACCAAACCCGGAACCCGAAACAACGTCGACGTGAGCAACCATCGATAGCCGCGCTCCAGGGGCGATAACAGGAAGTTCTTATGTTCTTTCAGTGGTTTACCGTCGGGTGCCAGTACCTTACGGAAGGCGAACGAGATAAGAACCGGAATAACGGTCAACGCGCAAACCAACGAACCAATTACGGCAAACGACAGGGTCAACGCCATCGGACTGAATAGCTTTCCTTCAACGCGCTGCATCAACAGGATGGGCATGTAGGCCAGAATGATGATGGTCACCGAGAAGAAGATTTCCCGCGCTACCTCCCCGGCGGATCGGGCCGTCACGTTTACAATACCCTGGTTCCGGTCGGCCGGTCCCGATGATCGGTATCGCCTGATAAGGTGCTCGGCCATGACGCTGGCTCCGTCGACAATGATGCCGAAATCAATAGCGCCCAACGAAAGCAGGTTGGCAGGAATACCAACCAGTTTCATCAAGATAAAGGCGAACAGCAACGAAAAGGGAATGGTCACCGTAACGACCAGCGCGGCCCGCAGACTACCCAGAAACAGCACTAGCAGGATAGCCACAATGGAAATACCTTCGATGAGCGTGTGGGCAACCGTTTCGAGGGAGTGGTCAATCAAAAAGCCACGGTCGTACAACACCCGCAGGTGAACTCCTTTGGGGAGTTCGCGCGCTTCGAGATCGGCAATTTTCTCTTTGAGTAGCTCCAGCACTTCGCTCGGGTTTTCGCCCCGACGGAGCAAAACGATTCCTTCGGTGGCTCCAATCACGTCCAGTTTCTCGTCAGGAATCCGGTACCCCAGAATACCCGAAGGGGACGGCGGATTTATTTCTACGCTGGCCACATCACGGACCAGAATCGGTACGCCTTCATTCGCTTTGAGCACAATGTTCTGAACATCATCGGGCGACTTGAGCGCCCCTAAGCCACGCACAGCAAAGCCCTGTCCTCCCCGGGAAATGATGTTTCCTCCGGTGTTCTGGTTGTTCTTCTGAACAGCCTCAATGACATCCTGCAAGGTTAAGCCAAACTTACGCAGCTTGGCCGGATCGGGAATAACCTGATACTGTTTAATCGGCCCGCCAAAGGTGGTTACGTCAGCCAGACCGGGTACCTGAAGCAACTGCGGAATGATGACCCAATCCTGCAAATCGCGCAGTTGCATGGGCGTCATACTCGCCGGTGCTTCGATAACGTAGCGATAAATTTCACCAACAGCCGTGGTCAACGGAGCCAGTTCCGGCGAAACGCCATCGGGCAACTGGGCACTGCTGAGCCGTTCGATGATCTGCTGCCGGGCAAAGTAATCGGTAACCGTTTCGTCAAAATTCAACTGCACCACCGACAAGCCAAAGATAGTCCGCGACCGGCGATCCGTAACGTGCGGTACGTTGTTCAGCACGCGCTCAATCGGGATCGTTACCTGCTGTTCGACCTCTTCAGCCGCCCGGCCATCGTATTTGCTAATAACAATAACGTTTGTATCCGCAATATCGGGGTAGGCTTCAATTTTAAGCAGTTTGAAGCACCACAACCCCAGCCCCATAATTGCCACTGCAAGACCAACAACGATCCAGCGGTTTTTGAGGGAAAAAAAGATCAGTTTCTGAATCATTTATTTTGTCTGGGCCAAGCTCCTGCTTGGCCTTGTAAAGTGTTGACGTCCGGGCAAAGCAGAAGCCTCAGCCAGACATTAATACCCAAAGCTTAAGCCTTTCAATTGCAGCACATTGGCCGTAACGACCTGGTCATTTTCTTTCAGTCCGTTCTGCACCACCACGCGGTCGGCACGTTGCTGCCCGAGTTCAACCGCCCGCCGTTCAACGGCTCTTGGACCCGTCTGGATAAAGACATAATCGCGCCCCTGTACCGTTACAATCGCGTCGCGCGAAACGGTCATCAGGTTGCCTTCCGACACACCAAACTCAGCCTGTGCGAACATGCCCGCTTTCAATCGGCCATCGGGATTGGCCACTGAAATCCGTAGCTTAATCTGGCGGGTCGTGTTGTCGACATAGTCGTTGACGTTGTCAATAACACCCACGAACCGCTCGTTGGGGAAGGCCGTAAAGTTCAGCCTACAGACTAAGCCTTTCCGGATACTGCCAAACTGATTTTCCGGTATTTCGCACACCACCAGAATCGTATTCGGGCGTGCTTTCCGAAGGGCTTCAGGGTCGAAGCCAGCCAGTTTCAGGGTTGCTTCGTCTGAGATAATAGCCGCTTCTTCGTTGGCCAGCTGCGTTTGGGCTTCAATTACTTCTTTGCCCGATGCCGCTCCGTGCGCCTGCAAGTCTTTTACTCGTTCCAGGTTACCCCGCTCTGTCTGAATGTTAATGCGATGTTGCAAGATAGCGGTGTAGTTATCGGACAAACTTGGCTCATCGAATAACACCAGCCGTTCCGCCGGATTTTCAGTAGACCGCAGAACCATAGCCGCCACATGACCCGGTGCCGAAAAATCGGTGCGGATCGCCCCCGACCGAGCCGGTTGGGTTGTAAAGGGACTCATCATCAGCGAATCTGGAAACGTGATGCGTGTGCCATCGGTGCTAATGGTCGGGTGCGGTATGGAGGTAACGACTGGCTTTGGCTTGTCTTTGCAGGCAACAGTCAAAAGGGCCAACAGGACTATGGGATGAAGTTTCATGATCAGTAAGCGTTAATCTGCCCGGTTACGTATAACAGCCGGACATAATTTTGACGGTGGGTATAGAGCGCCTGATAGTAAGCCGTTTGCGTTTCGAACCAGGACGATTGTGCCTGCAACAAGTCGATTAAGGTAGTAGCGCCCCGCAGATACGCGTACCGAACCGATGCCAGCACCCGGTCGGCATCACGCCGAATAGCTACATACCGTTCAATATTCTGGCGACTCGTCGTAAACGATTGGTAAGCCGTTTGCACTTCGGCCCGTATTTGCCGCTGAACCAGGGCAGCCGCCTGTCCTGCCTGTTCCTGCAACACCCGTGACTTCTGAATTTCGCCCTGATTACGGCTGTAAACAGGTAGTTCGAGGGTCAGAAAAACACCCGCGTAAGGAATTGCATTCTGGGGGTTCCAGATTAATCCAGCTTCGTTGCGCGGTTTGGCGAGCACTTGCTGTAAGTCCACGTTACGCCGGGCCGATTCCAGGTTAGCCTCAGCAACACGTACGTCAGTACGCGTTGTAGTCGCCATCTGTAACAGGCTGTCTGCGCTGGCATTCACAGACGGATACAAACTCAGCGGATTACTAAACGCGGGGTTAATAATCGAGTCGTTGAGCGCCACATTGATGCTGTCTGCCGCGCCGATCACCAGGCGCAGATCGTTCAGCCGGTTACGAAGATCCTGCTGAGCAGTGCGAGTCTGAATATCGTACTGATCTGAGATCAACTGTGTTCGGGTAAGATCAGTACTACTGATAACCAAATCTTTAAGACGAACCCGGTTCAATTGAACCAGCGTGTCGACATTGGCTTTAGCCCGCTGCAACAAGGCCAGTTGGATGCGTGCATACCAGGCATCCAGATAACGGTTGGCCGCATCGAACAGCAAGCCTCGTTCCGTTTCGGCTACACTTCGCACGGCCAGATTGGTGTTGGCTTCGGCAAAGCGGCTTCGATACGCGCGCTTGTTGTGAATATCAAACTCCTTTGTCGCCTGTAACCAGAACTGTCGTCGCTGGCGGTTTAGTACCCCAACGCCCTCTCCTGACGGCACTATAGCTCCGGGCGTTTGCTGGAGTTGAAATAGAGTCTGATTGTTTAGTACTGGATTAGGGCGCAGGTTAGCTGTAATCTGGTCAGCCTGGGCCGCGTTGATATTCAGTCGCTCAACACGTAGAGCCGGGCTATTCTCCCGCACTTGTTGAAGCGTTTGCCGCAAGGTCAGCGTTGTCTGTGCAGAGGCCGTTATAACCGAACAGATACACAGTAGGTATAGGCTTGTTTTTTGAAAAATCATTCGATGAACAGGGCCTCAATATAAATAGGTTTTACTACCCCTAAAACCGTAAAATTGCGTCTAAACAGTCCAAAATTATAATTAAAAATTAGTTAAATATACTTAATACGGGTTAAGTAACCGATTAGTGGTTAGACTGTAAACTATACATTAACCAGGAAAGGCCCTAATGATGCGCTATATGAATAAATACGACTGGTAATCTGTTAACCGCTAAACTTCGTAGAAAGCGTAACCAAGGTCAGAAAAGAACTCTTGAGTCGTTTGTCCGTTCGTGAATCCGAATGACTGTATCTTAGCGACCAAACGTGCGAACGGCCCTGGCCTTCGAGTAAGCTTTATGCTCTTACCTGCTAACTAATGAAGAAAATACCCATACTTATCGACTGCGATCCCGGTCACGATGATGCAGTTATGCTAATGCTCGCGTTTGGCAGCGGCCTGTTTGATATCAAAGCCATCACCACATCAGCGGGCAACCAGACTCAGGAAAAAACGCTAAGAAATGCGTTGAAAATCACCTCGTTGATTAGGGCTGATATTCCGGTGTATAAAGGCAGTGAAAAACCCCTCTTCCGGGAGCTCATCATTGCGGATAACGTCCATGGAGAAATGGGCCTCGACGGCCCGATTTTGCCCGAACCCGTCCTAAAACCCGGACTCCTGTCAGCCGTTGAGGCTATGGCGGCAATTCTGACGGAGAGCACAGAAAAAATAACCCTTGTTCCAACAGGACCACTCACCAATATTGCTACGTTCCTGCTGGCGTATCCACAGTTAAAAGCCAAGATTGAACGCATTTCGCTCATGGGGGGCGGGGCGTTTCGGGGCAACATCACTCCCACAGCCGAATTTAATATTTACGTTGATCCCGAAGCGGCTGCCATTGTATTTAGGTCTGGCGTGCCCATAACCATGTGCGGCCTGGATGTGACACACAAGGCGCTGGTGTTTCAGGAAGACATCGAGCTGTTCAGAGCCATCGGGAATAAGTCGGGGCAGGTCGTTGCTGAATTGATGGACTTTTTTTCCATTTACTACCGGCGCGAACGCCCCGAACTGGACGGTGGCGCAGCCCTTCACGACCCCTGCTCCATTGCCTGGCTTATTGACCCATCCATGTTTATGTCAAAGCCGTGTTATGTCGATGTAGAAGTAAACGGCACCCTAACGGCGGGCACAACCGTCGTCGACTTTTTCGATGTTCTGAAGAAAACACCGAATGTCGAATTCGTCTATGACATCGACCGCAAAAAGTACATTCAGCTGATCTACGAAGCGGTGAAGGGATTGCCCTAAATAAATTTGCGCACCTACATTTAGTAACGGTGAAGTCAGTGTGGAGAAGATAACTTTATAAGAAAGCGGCCTGGTCAAAACCAGGGTCTTCTCACTTTAAATGACCGTTTGAGGCCGCTGATGAGCAGAAACGCGCCCACAATACCGAAGATAATGGCGAGTATGGTAATGTGTAAAATAGCAAACAGGACCGCTACCAGAATAACAAGTACCGATGCTTTCAACTTCCAGCTAATCCGCTGCCACCAGTTGAGTTCAGGCCGAAGTTTCATACCCAGACTCTGACGGATCTGGTTACCTAGTCTGAGTTTTTTCTTGGGCTTAGGACCCGGTTGATGATCCGAAGCTTTGGTTGTTGGATTCGTTAATAAAGCGTTTATCCGATGCATTCGGCGTTCAATGCGCTTCTCCTCCGCTTGCGTAGGTCGATTCGTTCGGCTGGCAACAGCGGGCATAATCGATTGCGGAACAATTGCCGATGGACTAGTCACCTGTCTGGCCGAATCTGAACCCGTTGTGTTTGCCTGCGCCACTGGCTGCTCAGTCGGGATTCTGGCTGCCGCCGGATGGGAGGTCGGCTGGAAATAGGCAACGGGGCGATGGCAGGACGAAAAGAAAAGACAGGACGCAGCAGCGAAAAGGGCAATGATGTTCTTCATCAGGTTTCAGGTTGTGCGAACGAAATCCGCAAAAGCAAAAAGTCCTCTCTACAACGAATCAGGCAGGTTGGTTAATATGATTTTTGCAAAAAAGCCATAAATTCAGATACATTTTACGCTGTATAGAGCATCTAAACAGTATGAAAAACAGGGCCTTTCGCTTTTTCATCAGACGTTTCTCTCCGAACCTATTTATGACTCGATTGCTGTTTTGTTTAGCCGTTGCCTTGCTGACCGGACATTTTACCAATGGACAGGTAGCCGAATCCGTTTACAACTACGACGAAACAAAAGTGGGCACCTACAAATTGCCCAACCCCTTAATTAACGCATCAGGCAAAGCAATAAAAACGCGGGCCGAATGGGCTACTCGCCGGATCGAACTCCTGCAACTCTTTGCCGAAAATGTGTACGGAAAGACGCCTAAACAAACCGTCAGACTCCGCTTTCAGACAACTTCTGTTGACTCCTCTGCGCTGAATGGATTAGCCATCCGTAAACTGATATCCATCAAATTTGTCGACTACCCGAAATTACCATCCATTGATGTCCTGCTATATGTACCCAAGGGCCGAAAGGCAGCGCCAGTTTTTCTGGGACTGAATTTTTGTGGCAATCACTGCGTCACAACGGAAGCCGACCTTCCACTTTCAACACGCTGGATGATGAGTGGAACCGGCGACGTTTCGGTCAATAACAAAGCTACCGAGAAAGCCCGTGGTATGCAGGAACGGCGCTGGCCCATATCAATGATTCTGAAACGAGGCTACGCCGTGGCTACCGCCTATTACGGCGATCTCGAACCTGATTACCCAGAGGGCTGGCATGCGGGCATTCGGTCGGTACTGGGCGATACAACCAGGGCCGATAACTGGGGAGCCATTGGCGCCTGGGCGTGGGGCATGAGCCGAATACTCGACTACCTCCAGACCGATCCAGCCATTGATGCCAAACGGGTTATTTCCATCGGTCATTCACGCATTGGGAAAGCTGCGCTATGGGCTGGTGCGCAGGATGACCGATTTGCGGCCGTTATTGCCAATGAATCGGGTGAAGGCGGTGCGGCCCTGTCCCGCCGTTGGTATGGCGAAACCGTTGAACGACTCAATATCAGCTTTCCGCACTGGTTTTGTGAGCGCTATAAAACCTATAATAAGCGCGTAGACGACCTGCCGGTCGATCAGCACGAACTGCTGGCCCTGGTAGCACCCCGCCCCCTCTACGTTGCCAGTGCCGATGGGGACCAGTGGTCGGACCCGAAAGGTGAATTTTTGGGAGCTGCCTATACGACCCCCGTTTACGCCCTTTATGGCAAAGTTGGGCTGGGCACAACGACTTTCCCGGCCGTGAACCAGCCCATTGGGCAGACCGTTCGTTACCACGACCGGACTGGCAAACACGATGTCATGAACTACGACTGGGAACAATACCTGCGCTTTGCGGATGAATTAGTCCGATAGGTCTGCCTACCTTTGTAGCTATGACTCCCGACAATGATCCCCGGCCCTGGCAGGTCGAACGCTCTGAATACATCCATACATTACCGTGGTTCACGGTTCGGAAAGAAGCCATCCGCATGGAAAACGGTGGCACCATTCCCAATTATTTTATTTTCGAATACCCTGATTGGGTCAATGTTGTTGCCGTTACGACGGATAACCAACTGGTTCTGATCCGACAGTATCGGCATGGCCTTGCCGGTGTTCATTACGAACTGTGTGCGGGTGTCGTCGATCCCGGCGAGGACCCGCTGGTGGCTGCCCAACGCGAACTTCTGGAAGAAACCGGTTTTGGTGGAGGCCACTGGGAACCGCTAATGACCCTTTCGGCGAACCCTGGTACGCATTCTAACCTGACGCATGCCTTTCTGGCAACGGGCGTTGAGTTGAAACAAGCGCAACACCTCGAATCTACGGAGGAGATTACCGTCCATCTGGTATCACAGGAACGAGCCATCGCGATCATCAACAGTGGTGAAATGATGCAGTCATTGCACTTAGCTCCCCTCCTAAAATACTGCCTGAACCAGAATTCTTAGGTTTGTGTCTGCCCAGCCTTGATTTCTGGTATAACGTGAATGATGACAAAAATCAATCAGCTATTATTCACATTATTATACAAGTCTGTGATGATTCGTAGCCATTGTGCGGACGCGTATCTTTGCATGTTGTATTACCTCACTGGTTCGTCTTTTATAAAATCAGGGAACTAAAAAAATCCCATAAATCCCGGTTCAGAAGTGATTATCCCTCTTGCCCACCGCGCCGACCAAACGCAGGAATATTATTTTTCAGTAAAACTGGCCGAAGTC
Organism: Spirosoma radiotolerans; assembly: GCF_000974425.1. Classification (NCBI taxonomy): domain Bacteria; kingdom Pseudomonadati; phylum Bacteroidota; class Cytophagia; order Cytophagales; family Cytophagaceae; genus Spirosoma; species Spirosoma radiotolerans. The sequence continues at coordinate 877,302 of NZ_CP010429.1, read as the reverse complement.
CGTCGTCTTCAGGCGGCTGGTCATGACGTCATTAATCTGGGCATTGGCAATCCAGACCTGATGCCATCCCCCAATACGATCGATGCCTTAATCAAGTCCGTGCAGCAGCCAACGGCGCATGGGTATCAACCTTATAAAGGCACGCCAGCACTTCGTCAGGCTATTGCGGCCTTTTACAATCATACGTATGGCGTTCCACTCGACCCCGATACGGAGATTTTGCCACTCATTGGCTCGAAAGAAGGCATTACCCACATCTCGCTCACGTTTTTGAACGATGGTGACGGGGTGCTGGTACCTGAACTTGGGTACCCGGCTTACCGCGCCGTGAGTGCAATGGTGGGTGCTTCCGTACGCGAATACCCGCTTATGGAAAATAACGGCTGGCAACCTGATTGGGACGTTCTGGAGGACATAATCGCCAATACAGACCCACGGCACCCGGTCAAAATTATGTGGATGAATTACCCGCACATGCCAACTGGCGCGCCTGCAACCCGTGCCCTGTTTGAGCGGGCGGTTCGCTTTGCGAATGACTATAAACTACTGTTATGTCACGATAACCCCTACAGCCTGATTTTAAACAAGAAGCCGCCCATCAGCCTGCTATCGGTAGATGGCGCCAGGGAGGTGGCGATTGAACTTAACTCGCTCAGCAAGTCACACAACATGGCAGGCTGGCGCATTGGCTGGATGGCAGGGGAAAAGCCTTACGTGGATTCGGTGCTGGCCATTAAAAGCAACGTGGATTCGGGCCAGTTCAAACCGTTGATGGACGCGGCTACCGAAGCCCTCACCAACTCCGATGATTGGCACCGGGAGCGCAATGCAGTTTACCAGGGCCGGCTGGATGCCATACATGCGTTGCTGGATGCGCTGGGCTGTACCTACTCCACTGATCAGGAGGGATTATTTATCTGGGCTAAGCTGCCTGACTCAGTACCCTCTGCCGAAGCGCTGGTCGATGATTTGCTGTTGACAAAACACGTGTTCATTGCCCCCGGCTTTATTTTTGGACCAAAAGGAAACCGCTACGTGCGCGTGTCGTTGTGCCTGCCCAGGGAGCGAATAGAAGAGGCAACGGCCCGTCTGAAGATGCCTCAATAGTCCATCAAAAAAATCATAAAAAATCCCGCCGGGTTGCCGGTGTAATTCAGATGGTTGTCAGCATTATAGGAATAGGCTTATTAGGCGGCTCATTTGCCCTGGCCATTCGTGAGAAATACCCCAAAATGCGCTTTATCGGCGTCGATACATCGGTCGTAAATGGACAGTTGGCTTTAGCCAAAGGAATCGTCGACGATGTATTGCCACTCGAAGAAGCCGTTGCCCAAAGCACGCTGGTCGTTCTGGCAACACCCGTCAATATTATCATCGACCTGTTGCCTACCGTCCTCGACTACTTGCCACCGGGGGCCACCGTATTGGACCTCGGCTCGACCAAAGGCCTTATTTGCGACGTGGCCGATGCTCATCCCAAACGAGCACAGTTTGTGGCGGTTCACCCTATGGCAGGTACCGAAAATTCGGGGCCGGGAGCAGCTTTTAAAGAGTTATTATCGGGTAAAAACCTCATTATCTGCGACCGCGAGAAAAGCAATCCGGATAGCCTGACGCTGACCGAAAGCCTATTTCGGGATGCAGGTATGCGGCTGTTTTACATGAACCCGCAGGAACATGATCTGCATCTGGCGTATGTATCGCACCTAAGTCACATTAGCGCCTTTGCCCTCGGGCTGACCGTGCTGGAAAAAGAAAAAGATGAGCAGGCTATTTTCGACATGGCCAGCACGGGCTTCAGTTCAACTGTGCGCCTGGCGAAAAGCTCACCGGCCATGTGGGCCCCTATCTTCGATCAAAATCGGGCGAATGTCTCGGATGCGCTGGCGGCCTATATCGAGTTCCTACAACAGTTCAAGCAGGTGATTGATGATCAGGATGTACATACATCGCTCGATTTCATGCAGCGGGCCAATGTCATCCGGCGCGTGCTGGACGGCATTGAGAAGCGGTAAAATTAAAAACTTCAGGCGGCAACTTATACAAAAGGGTTTTCTGTTGGTTTATGCATAAGATACACCGCCTGAACAGGTGGCGTACAACTGGTAAACTAGTAGAACTACTCATGCAAGCAACAGACCAACAACCAGCCACTCAAGCTGGTACAATTACGATTGGTGGCGATTTGACCGTCAATCGAATGGCTTACGGAGCCATGCGGATTACGGGTGAAGGTATCTGGGGCCCACCTAAAGATCATGACGAGTGCATTCGTGTCTTGAAACGCACCCTTGAATTAGGCATCAATTTCATCGATACGGCCGATAGTTATGGCCCGTACGTTTCGGAAGAACTCATTGCCGAAGCCCTTCATCCTTATCCGGATGGCCTGGTTATCGGTACAAAAGGCGCGCTACTCCGCACGGGGCCTAACCAATGGCCGGTTGATGGTAGTCGCAAGCACCTCGAAGAAGCGCTGAACGGTAGTCTGAAACGCTTGAAACTGGATCGCATTGACCTGTATCAGCTTCATCGGTTCGATCCGAAGGTTCCTTCAGAAGAGTTTCTTGGCTTTTTACAGGAAGCCCAGCAGCAGGGCAAGATCCGCCACATTGGCTTGTCCGAAGTAGGTATCGAACAGATCGAAGAGGCAAAACAATACTTCGATGTAGTCTCGGTTCAGAACATGTACAACTTCGGCGAACAGCGCTGGAATGACGTACTCAAGTACTGCGAACAAAACAACATCGCTTTTATTCCCTGGTTTCCGCTCAATGCCGGTAATGTTGCAGCAGAAAATGCGATCAAGAAAGTAGCGCAACGACATGGCGCGACTGATTACCAGATTGCCCTGGCGTGGCTACTGGCGGCTTCGCCTGTTATGCTACCCATTGCCGGAACGTCGTCGGTGAAGCACCTGGAAGAAAACGTAAAGGCAGCCACCATCAAACTGACGGAGGAAGATCTGCAGGACATGCCATTGCCTCAGTAAGTTTATAGTATCCGATAGTTGGTTTACGGTGGCTTAACGCGACGCGTTTTTGGTTTTGCGTTAGCCTGCCGTGAACCAACTACCGTAAACTAAATCGCATTATGTCAGCTCCAACAAAACAGGACCCACAACAGTTGCTGGCCAGAACCCTACAACGGCTACAGCAAGGCGCAGAGCACATCAGCCCGGTCAATGAGTTAATAAATGAGTGGAGTGATGCCCTCGGTGAAGGCAACCTCACCCTCGAAAACGTTGCAGATGAGTTATTTTCACTTAAACAGGCCTTAGAAGAAGGCAAAATCGCAAAGATATCGGGGTCATTGCACACGTTAAGCAAACTGACCAAACAGGCAGCTAATGAATCATCAGATGTGGGGGTAGTTGGCCAACTTCTCCAACTTGCCCAAGTGCTCGATGATTTGTCCGAACGGGTGCAAAATACTAATGCTGTATAACGAAAACGGATTGATTTTCAGCGGCTATTCATACGAATGTACTATTCGCTGAATCGATCAGGCAGCTGATGCAAAAAATATTGTTTAGAAACACTCTAAACTAAAGAATGCATTGTATCTTTGTTTATTCATTTATGAAAATGGTGGGCAAAGAGGGTTCAGCAACGTATCAGGAAGTATTTCGAACCGACAGAGGAGCTGTCTATCAGTGCGATGCGAGCAACCGGTTAATTCTGGATTTTTGGGATACGCATACGCCCTTATCGGCCCGTGATTTTGCTCAGTTTCGGCGCATGGTCGAAACCGTTGATATTCAACAAATGGCCTTAAGCACCGCTGCAGCTTATGATGTTGAAATCCTGACACCTCCCCGCTCCGAGCGGTGTTATGTGCTGACACTTTGCGAGATTATACACCTGCGCGAGCTATTAAACGGTGCCAAACTCATGCTGGAACTGAACACTATGCTCCGCGAATGCGGCTGTACAACGGCTAACTAACCGTAAATAGACTTCCTCTAAATTTCTTAAAAAAGAGCGGCTGCCCAACAACACCCGCTTTTTTTGTGTTCTTTTGTTTCATAAACGTCTCACCGAAACCAGTCACTCTTATGAAAGACTTAGCAAGATTACGCAGCTCCGTTAAGGAAAGCGTTGAATTAGCCCTGAATCAGCAAATACAAATGGAAATGGTATCGTCGTCGAAATATCTGGCGATGGCGGGCTGGTGTGATCGGAATGGGCTTGATCATTGCGCGGGCTTTTTCTACAACCAGTCGGAAGAAGAGCGTAAACATGCCATGAAACTGTTTCATTACCTCTGCGACCAGGGTGCCACGGCTTACTCGCCCGAAATTCCGGCTGTGAGTCAGGAGTTCGATACGCTTCGCTCGGTATTTGAAGGCGCTCTTGATCAGGAAATTGCCGTTACTGATTCGATTAACCGGATTATTGGTATTTGCCGCCGTGAAAGCGATTATGCTACGGAAGAACTTCTGAAATGGTATGTGAAAGAGCAAATGGAAGAAGAATACATTGCCCGTCGCTGCCTCGAACTGATCGACCAGATTCCATCCGATCAAATCTATTACCTGGATAAAAAACTCGCCAGCGTTACCTACGACGGTAATCCATTCGAATAGATGATTAGTATCGTCTACAAAAAAGACACCTGTGAAGGGTGTCTTTTTTGCATTTATGGGCTGAAGTTTGTTCAGACAGATTGGCCTTTCTACTTAAATACTTGACTTCCGTCCGGTTGGTACAGATACCGGAACGTATAATAGCGGGCTACACTATTCGCATCGGGGGCAGCCGGCGCATTCTGGTAATAACTCAATACCTCCATTTTGGCATACTTGCCATCGCCGGTTCGGATAATGAATACTTTGCCGGGAATAGGTGAAATAATATTGGTCGTCTGGTTGTAATTGTACCAGCCTTTACCCGAACCCGTAGTAATGGCCAACGTCGTGGCGCTTTGATCCTGACTAAAGGTTACCGACGCAGGTACGGATGTCAATTCATCGAACGTGCCGGTATAGATATAAGCGCCCCCTTGCCCCGAACGGATAGCCCCTCCGTTGACAATGATGGTTGTCCCCCGAAAGCCAAGATCCCATTTGTTAGTCGCCGAGTCAGCGTTAGCGATTTGCTTGTTATCTTTCAAACTGTACAGGGTAAACTTACCTGTGGCCGCTACGGGCTGCTGACCCGTGGCAGAGGTCATACTGGTTGGGTCGGCGGCTATATCTCTCACTGTGACGGCCGACAGCGGCTGAACAACAACTGGGTTATCCTCCTTGCTGCAGGAGAAAAATGCGGTGCTCAGGCCGATAGCCAGCGCTACTTTGTACATACTGTTGGTCATTGGAATTGGTTAGTTAATTAGTGATTCGTTTATTACCTCGCATTGCAACCCGGCAGCAGTCAATAGCCGGATAACATCCGTTTCCGTGAGCGATTCGGTTTCAATGCGCAGGATGCATTGGGTCGGCATACCCGCCCCATCGTCGAGGTCAATACGCCACCGACATACTCCTTTCAGCAGGCACAACCGACAGGCGGCCCGGTGAATACGCTCATCGGTGTTGATGTCGGTTCGAAACACGAGGACATTTGTCATAGCACAATCAGGCTTAGTTCTGGGCGTTGCGCAATACCTCAAACCAGTGCAGCCGCGCCACCGCACGGCTCAGCATTTTTCGCAACTCAATTAGCTCATGTAGCCGGAAGCTGAATTTGAGAAAACGTGATGGCGTACTCAGATGAATTCGTTCTTCGTAGGGGTGTGCCTCAAAATAGGCGGAGGTATCGATACTTCGCACATTCCATTCAAGCGCCAGAAAATCGTCGTAACACAGCCATTGCGTGATGTTGTTAAACTCTAACGCTATGTTGTACAGATTTTGCGCCGGTGTGGCCGCCTGGCTTGTCTCATTGACGGCCATGCCATCATGCAGGGTGATACGCCCATTGGCGGAATCGGATAAAAGGAAACACTGGCAGTTTTTACACATGGAGCTTTTCTGATTTAGATGGCTGATCGATACTTGGCTGATAAAAGCTACTTATGATTTCCAGGCCCATCGCAGCGATGTATACCACAAGCGACCTGCCAGATTTGGGATGTAAGATGGGTCGGTATAACCCGTCAGATTGTCTACACCGGCTTGTAAGGTCAACGCTTTCCAGGTCTTGGCGGCCGACACATTGTAGAGCATGTAGCTCCGAACGTATTCGCCATCTGAGTCGAGAATCAGGTTCCCATCCCGATCCGCATAGCCATACTTCCCGCGATAGACAGCCCGTAAGGAAGCCGAAAGTCCGCGTTTGGGCGATTCGTAAAAAAGTTTGAGGTTGGCCATATGCCGTGAACGGTTGAACAGGCCGCCATACTCGGCTGTCTTTACACGCTCGCTTACCAGCGTTTCCGGGTTGCGCCGGTACACCGTTCCGGATTTAATACCCTCAACAACGGCTTTATCTTTGGCAATGAGGTACTGATACCCGCCACTCAGCGTCAGAGAGCCAGTTCCAACAGCCCATCGCCAGCTACTTTCCAGCTCCGCGCCTTGTGTGAATACCCGGTTTAAATTATTGTAACTGAATACATTCTGCCCATTTGTTTTTCGGGCAATCACCTGCGTTTCGATCAAATCCCGGATATCGTTACGAAACAGATTCACGCTTACGGTCAAAGCGGACACGGGTGATTTCAGCTGTGCCCCCACGTTGTAGGCCATCGACCGTTCGGCCTGAATCGTTGTCAGTTGAGACGGATCGAGTACCACCTCTGCCAGTTGTCCCTGCTGCCGGAGTCGGGCGATACCGGCGGCAGCCTCCTGCGTGCCGAACACACTATAGCCCGCCACCGCATTATCGAAGTTCAGATACAGTTGCCGAAAATCAGGCGCTTTGAACCCAACGCCCACGCTTCCCCGCAGGGCAACCAGCGGACTAAGGGCATAACGGGCCGATAGTTTAGGGCTGAACTGACTGGCATACTGGCTATGTGCATCATAACGGCCACCGGCAATAACCGTCCAGCGAAGCGATGGCATCCACTCATATTGCGCAAATCCATACGTTGTGTTAAACTGCTTATGATCCGTGTAGCGCGTTGCTTCGACCCCTTCAGCAATGAATCCAGCGCCGGTAGTCAGGATGTTTTTTGGATTAATGATCTGTTCGACAACTACTTCCGGGCGGTTAAATGTCTGCCGAAAAAAACTGGCATCGTACTCTTCACGCGTTGCCGTGTAGCGGAGATCGGTATTGGTGTAATAACCCGTATGGTAGTAGCGATACGTGATTTTCCAGTTTGCCGAAACCTGATGCGTCAGAACGGGATTCAAGTTATAATCGCGTACAGTTCCGGGGCCGGATACCTTAGTATCAGGGCTAACGATGAAGTCATTTGATTGGCTTTCACTGAAAAAACGGCCCGATACGGCTAATTTTAGTTTCGATGAAAAGGTAAACGTTAGTCGTCCGCTAGCTGTGTAGTTTGTAAACGGAGCAACGGTTTGGGCTTGCGTCGAGCCATTCCCCAGCGAATACCCCGCCGACTGGTACCGATCTACAAAGGCATAAACACCTACCCTCCCCGACCGGCCAACGGCCCATTGTTTACTTACATCGCCGGATAAGTCACTGGTTTGATTGGCTCCGTAGCGCGCTGACAGACTACCTTTAGCCTGGTTCAACTCACTACCGGGGGTCTGTGTAATGATGTTAACTACACCCGCCAAAGCCTCAGAACCGTATAAACTGGACGACGGCCCTTTCACGACTTCGATCTGTTTGATGTTACCAACCGCCAGCCGGGTTAGGTCGAGCGTACCGGCTGTGCGCCCCACAATGGGTTCGCCATCCACCAGAATTAATGTATAGTCGGGACCGAAACCCTGCACCTGAATCCCCTGCCCGTGATCCGTTACAACGGCCAGGCCCGTTTGCTCGCGCAATACATCGTTGAGCCGCAGACTACCCATCTGCTGAATTTGTTTACTAGGAATCACCGTAACTGGCAGCGGCAACGCCCCCATTGGCCGCTCATTCCGCGTAGCTGTTACTACGACCTCGTCAATGGGCCGTGCTTTCAGCGTATCGTTTTGACTTGGCTGTGCGAAAGACAGCATTAGCAGTAAAAACAGGGACATGGTGGCGTTTAGTTAAATCCAGATTTGATTATCGACCTAACGTGTTGTCGAGCTGGTCTAGGCCACAAACGTAGACCCTATTTAGAATTTGTCCAAACAATTAAGAAAATAATTTGTAAACAGTCTAAATAAATATAATTTTGTCGAACCAATTTCTCATACATAAACGAATCTCCCTATGCGTCAACCGTTATTCATATTGGCTCTTTTGATAGCCATCAGTCCCCTCTATGCACAAACGGCACCGAAGCCGGAAGATATTGCGGCCATAAAAGGGCAGTGCGGCTGCCATGATGTCAATTTCCTGTATGCTGAGACATTTGCACCCGATAAGACATACACCTTCAAGGACCGCTACATGGCCAAAGGCACCGAACTGGTATTTGTTGACGAAGAATTAGGGCCAGCAAACAAACCGACCAAACTTGTTATTCAGCACTTGCTTGTTGTGAATGACACAATGGTCATCAAGCACTGGCGTGAAGACTGGGAGTTTCAGAATACGAGTCTCCTCAAGTTCGACCAGAGTGCCTCGTGGAAACGCATAAAGCTGACCCCAGCTCAGGTAAAAGGCCAGTGGACTCAGAAAGTGTTTGAAGTAGATGACAGCCCGCGCTATGAAGGATCGGCGACCTGGATTCATGTCGACGGCCGCACGTATTGGGAAAGCACCGTTGATGCGCCCCTGCCTCGGCGCGAATACACCAAACGAACGGATTACAATGTGATGCGCCGGACGAATCACCACGAAATTCGTCCGGATGGCTATGTGCACGAGCAGGACAATGATAAGATTATCCGCTCCGAAGCGGGCGATCAGTTACTGGCTTCGGAAAAAGGATTAAATACATACCGGCGTACGGACGACGCCAAATGCAAAGCCGCCAAAGATTTCTGGGCTAAACATCGGGCATACTGGGCCGACGTTCGGGTGGTATGGGGCGAGGTACTCGCCAAACGCGACGCGGTGGCCATAAAAGGTCAGGTAAAAGGCCAGACTCTAGGGCGCGAACTTGATGAGTTAGCCGTTACAACACAAAAGACAGGCTACAATTCAGCCGCGAGTCGGCCACTAATTCAACAGACAATTGAAAAATATTTGAAGTGAAATGCCGGTAAAAGACGTGTACCGTGGTTTAGAGCCATGTACACGTCTTTATTAAAACCTGACCTGAGTAAGCAAATGTAGATCAACGCTGAGCTACCGATTCTTAAAACATGACTATTGGTACAGAGCTTTGGAGATAACATTTTCCCAAGGCCATCTGACATGTACACCACCAGCCTATTTTTTATCCACTCGGGTTTGTAAAGCTGCTTTAGACGTTTTTTTCTTGTCTATCCTTAGAATGAAGGAGAAGAAACAGTTTGGCTAACCACAGCCGTAGTATCTGTACTGATAGAAGCAGGACCCCAACCTGAATCATTGGAAATGGTCGCCCGGACGGTATCGCAGTTTTCAAGCCGCTGTTGAAGATCTTTTATTTTCCCTTCTTTCTGATTCAGATTGCGCTGAAAATCAATGGTAGCATCTTTTAAGCGCTGGTTTCGCTGTGAAGCTACACTTATCAATGCCGCTATGCCCAGCAGTAGTACAACAACTACTGCCAGGAGAGAATACACAATTCCTCGGCTTACGGCAGGCATGACACGGTGAGAAAAGATACAAATTAACGAAAACCAGTGACCATAAAAAAACCTGCCAACCGTTGGGTAGCAGGTTTTTCAACCAAGTTATTTATCCTGTTAGCGGGCAGCACCGTAATCCTGTCCGGCACTTTCCGGGAAGTTCTTCATGATGCTGGTGATCGTCTCACGGAAGGCCTGATCGCGATCACGCTCCTTATTGCGGTTGTTTAACTGACCTGTTGCCCAACCCTGCCAGATGATGTCGTTTGTACGAGCATCCGACACGTTTACAACAACCCGGTTTTCTTCATATTGGCGCGAGTAAACATTGTTACCCATACCACCGTACCACCACGAATACGGTGAGTACATGTTGTTGGACTGAATTTGCTGCTTGTCTTTCGAATCCATGAAGAACCGAACAACCAGGTCGGCTTCGCCCTGCGTTACAGGTTTGTAACCACGGGCTTTAAGCGATTGATCGAGAGCGTCGGCAATCCGACGTTGGTTCAGATTACTACCCACAATGGGGTCAGCATTGCGCTGGCGATCAGCTTCGATACGATAAGTGGCAAACTGTCGAACATTTACTTTAGGATCGTAATCGTATTTGACCGTAATGGCCGGAGCGCAGGACGCCAGCGTACCGGCGACTAACAAACTGGTGATTATGCGGTTAATTTTCATTTTTTTTGAATCGTTAGATGGTATCGAACCGATTAGTAAACGTTGAAAAAAAGCTGTTCGTATATCCTATCGAAATAACTAAAATCAGGCCTCATTCGTTCGAATTTGTTGAGCCATTTACTAGATCAGCATGGCAAATAAACACCTATAAATCAATCGATTAAAACAAGTTATACAATTTTAACAGACACTTAATCCAAAACAAATAAAGCCACCACCCGTTGGGGCAATGGCTTTATCTATTACTCGCTAATCTAGAGGAAATTAAGCGCTGGCCAGCGCTTCAGCACCACCTACAATCTCAAGAATCTCGGTTGTGATGGCTGCCTGACGCGTCCGGTTGTACACCAGGCGCAGCTCCTTCAATAGCTCACCCGCGTTTTCAGTTGCTTTGTCCATCGCTGTCATGCGAGCACCATGCTCTGATGCGTTTGAATCCAGAACGGCCTTATACAATTGTATTTTGATTGTTTTTGGAATCAGCTCCGTAATGATTTCTTCTTCGGAAGGCTCGAAAATGTAGTTAATTGCAGCCGCCGGCGTACCGGTACCTGACGAACCCGGCTTTTCAGCCGAAACAATAGGTAACATTTGCTCCGTTCGCACAATTTGCATGGCGGCATTCTTGAACTCGTTATAGATGACCTCGACAACATCATAACGGCCGTTGGCAAAACCTTCCATTGCTTCTTCTGCTGCCGTCCGAACGGTGGCAAAACTCAGCGAACCAAAGGCATCAACGTGGGCTGTGTTGACTTTGAAACCCCGGCGCTGGAACGCTTCCGCGCCCTTTTTGCCAATGGCCATGATCTCTACATTACCCGAACGAGCCTGAGCAGCATATTTCTCATCCATCACCGTCAACGCACCTTTCACCACGTTTGTGTTGAAGGCACCGCACAGGCCACGGTCTGAGGTTACCACGATCAACAGGACACGCTCAACGGGGCGGGCCTGCTTGTAGGGGTTTTCTGATGCGGTTTCTGCTCCGGCCGAAACCGTTCCCAGCATCTGGCTCAGTTTCTGAGCGTAAGGTCGTAATTGCGTAATGTTATCCTGTGCCCGGCGTAGCTTGGCAGCTGCCACCATTTTCATGGCTTTAGTGATCTGCTGAGTCGAGTTGATCGATGAAATCCGTGCGCGTACTTCTTTTAGTGATGCCATGTGAGGTGTTCGGCTTACGGCTTACGGTTTAAAGTGAGTTGACGCGCTTGTGCGTGCGTCAGCCTACTTTAAACCGTAAACTGAAAACCATTTTAATAATTTGCCGAAAGGTCAGCGGCTACTTTCTTCAATGCAGCCGTAGCTTCGTCGGTCAATTTACCGGCCCGAAGATCATTCAGTACAGTTGGGTATTGTGCACTCAAAATCATACCGAACTCGCTCTCAAACTCTTTCACTTTGTTGACAGGAACCCGGTCAAGCAGACCATTGGTCGATGCATAAATGATAGCAACCTGCTGGTCAACTGGCACCGGCGAATACTGAGGCTGTTTCAGCATCTCCTGGTTCCGACGGCCCCGCTCGATGGTCAGTTTAGTCGACGCATCCAGATCAGAGCCAAACTTAGCAAACGCTTCCAGCTCACGGAACTGAGCCTGATCGAGTTTCAGCGTACCGGCTACTTTCTTCATCGACTTGATCTGAGCGTTACCACCTACTCGCGATACCGAAATACCCACGTTAATGGCAGGACGGATACCGGAGTTAAACAAGTTCGACTCTAGGAAGATCTGCCCATCCGTAATCGAGATTACGTTTGTTGGGATATACGCCGATACGTCACCAGCCTGCGTTTCGATAATTGGCAACGCCGTCAATGAACCACCACCTTTCACCCGGTCTTTCAGACTTGGCGGTAAGTCGTTCATCGTTTTGGCAATATCGTCGTTGGCGTTGATTTTAGCGGCCCGCTCCAGCAAACGGCTGTGCAGGTAAAAAACGTCTCCTGGGTACGCTTCCCGTCCTGGTGGGCGACGCAGCAGCAGCGACACTTCCCGGTAAGCAACCGCCTGTTTTGACAGATCGTCATAAACAACCAGAGCCGGGCGACCTGTATCACGGAAGAACTCGCCAATGGCGGCACCTGTAAACGGCGCGAAGAACTGCATCGGCGATGGATCAGATGCGTTAGCCGCTACGATTACCGTGTAATCCATAGCACCGGCTTTACGCAGTGTTTGCTCTACCTGCTTCACGGTCGATGCTTTCTGACCGCAGGCTACGTAGATACAGAACACCGGCTGACCTTTGTCGTAAAATTCTTTCTGGTTGATGATGGTATCGATAGCCACCGCTGTTTTACCCGTCTGGCGGTCACCGATAATTAACTCCCGCTGGCCACGGCCGATGGGAATCATCGCGTCGATAGCTTTGATACCGGTTTGTAACGGTTCGGTTACCGGCTGACGGAAAATTACGCCTGGTGCTTTACGCTCCAATGGCATTTGATACAATTCACCCTGAATAGGACCCAGACCGTCAATCGGCAAGCCGAGGGTGTTTACCACACGACCCAGAATTCCATCGCCAACATTTACGTAGGCAATTTGATCAGTGCGCTTAACGGTATCCCCTTCTTTGATTTCTGAGTAATCGCCGAGCAAAACTGCTCCGACGTTATCTTCTTCCAGGTTCAGAGCCATTGCCTGAAGTCCATTGTCGAAAGACAGCAATTCGCCGGCCTGCACTTTCGAGAGGCCGTAGATACGCGCTACGCCGTCACCGATTTGCAGCACCGTACCGACTTCTTCGAGTTCAGCCTCGGTTTGTGTTCCGGCCAGTTGCTGGCGAAGGATGGCTGATATCTCGTCGGGTCTTACGGATTCCATATGTGTATAATGAGAATTTAATGTTGTTTTTTCGGCCGCAAAGGTACGATTAAAAACTGATAAAAACGAGATAAAATACAGAAACAACTACTGAATGTTAGACTTTTCCGTTAACTGGCCAGCCTGTATTCAACCATTGGCCGAAGCCAGCTAACCGTTCATCCGATTTAACAATATTTAAAGTGGCTAAAATTGGCATCTGCCAATTATTCCAGTACTTTTAGTTACGGAACCCTATTCCAAGCCAAGTCTTTTGGGTCCGTTACCCAGGTACTCTTTTTCATTAAACTGAATTCTATCTAAACTTTTATCCTACTTATTCACGTTTAAATAGAGTATTACGTTTCCTTACATTACACCCCCGTTTCGTTTTCGCATGAAGTTCAACAAATGGATGCTGGCCAGTATGGCGTCAGCCGTTTTTGTCGCCGGTAGCGCGACTGCCCAAGTAAAGAAATCAACTGTAAAAAAGGCCACTCCAGCAAAATCAGCCACAGCCACTAAACCAGCCACCGTCGGATCGGCGTTGGCTTCCACACAGGACTCTGTTAGTTATAGTATTGGGATATTTATGGCCCAGAACCTTAAACAACAGGGATTAAACGACCTGAACAGTGATTTACTGATGCGTGGCCTGCAAGATGCCTTGAAGGGGCAGTCGACCTTATTGACACAAGAACAGTGCAGCCAGGTAATGAATGGGTTTATGCAGAAGCAGATGGCCGTTCGGAACGCTGAAGGCATGAAGGCGTCGGCTGAAAATAAAAAAATTGGTGCGGCTTTTCTAACAGAGAACAAAGCGAAGCCTGGGGTAGTTACTACCGCCAGTGGTTTGCAGTACTCGGTCGACAAAGAAGGAACCGGCGCTAAACCAACGGCTACGGATCGGGTAAAAGTACATTATACTGGCAAAACGCTGGATGGTAAGGTTTTTGACAGTTCGGTAGAACGTGGCCAGCCTGCCGAATTCGGTGTGAATGAAGTGATTAAAGGATGGACAGAAGCCTTGCAATTGATGCCTGTTGGCTCAAAATGGAAACTGTACATCCCGTCTGAATTAGCGTATGGAGACCGGGGTGCCGGAGCCGATATAAAACCCGGCTCAACATTAGTCTTCGACGTAGAGTTGCTTGACATTGTTAAACAATAGTTCAAAGAGCGAAAGAGTGAAAAAGAGAAAGAGCGAGAACTACCGGTTACCAATTTGCTCTTTCGCTCTTTCACTCTCTCGCCATTAACCTGGGTAGTATAGATGAAAAAGTATCTGGTAACCCTAGTACCCGTGCTGATGCTGAGCTTTCAGCCGGATTCACCATCGAATGGCGCGCCCGGCGTGGACGCGCCGAGTACAGCGCATGGCAGTGCGCTATCATCGCCCACATCAGCCACTGCCGCCGACGATCTCCAGCCGTCTATTTCGCAGGAGAAAGTGGAAACGCTCGTGGCAAAGTTGCTGACCACTTACCATTACCGCAAAGTACGGCTCAACGATTCGCTGTCGTCCGTTGTTTGGGATAATTACCTGAAAGAAGTAGACGGTAATAAAGCCTATCTGTTGGCGTCGGATGTAGCCTCGTTCGAGAAATACCGCTATCAGATTGATGATGCGCTCGTTAATGGCGATCTGACCGCGGCTTATGACTTGTTCAATGTGTACCGCAAACGATACCAGGAACGCAGTGCTTTTATTAAAGAGCAAATAAAGAAGCCTTTCACTTTCACCGCCGACGAGACGTTTAATACCGATCGGGAAAAAGCACCGTGGCCTAAAACGGTAGAAGAACAAAATGATTTGTGGACTAAGATCCTGAAAAACCAGGAGTTGGAACTACGGCTGGGCAACCGGAAAGATAGCGCTGTTGTGGCCTTGATGAACCAACGGTACACGAACCTGGACAAAGCGATCAATCGAGTGAAGAGTGCCGATGTATTCCAGATGTACATGAACTCGTTTGCCGAGGCTCTCGACCCACATACGAACTATTTGTCGCCAACCAACGCCGATCGTTTCAATCAGGAAATGAGCCAGTCGCTGGAAGGGATCGGGGCCATGCTTCGCGAGGACGGTGATTACATTCGTATTACTGATGTGCTGCCTGGTGGTCCAGCCTTTAAAAGCAAACTGCTCAATAAAGAAGACAAGATTGCAGGTGTAGCGCAGGGCGATAATGGCCCAATGGTTAACACCATGAACTGGCAGGTCGATGAGGTTGTCAAGTTGATCAAAGGCCCTAAAGGCACGGTTGTCCGCTTGCAGGTTCTCTCGCCGAATGCGTTAGCCGGTGCGCCACCAAAAGAAATCCGACTGGTGCGTGAGAAGATAAAGCTGGAAGAGCAACGGGCGAAAAAAGAAGTGATCGAGGTGACTGACAATGGGAAGCCGTTTAAGATTGGTGTCATCAACATCCCGATGTTCTACCGCGATTTTGAAGGTGCCCGCAAACGGGAAGAAGGTTTCAGCAGCACCACAAGCGACGTTAAGAAGTTTGTGGAAGAACTAAAAGGCGAGAAAGTAGACGGCATTGTGATTGACCTTCGTGACAATGGCGGTGGTTCCTTGACCGAAGCCATCGACCTGACGGGCATATTTATTCCAAAAGGCCCTGTTGTACAGGTAAAAGAATCGACTGGCGAGACGGAAGTATATTCGGATAAAGACGGCGGTACGGTTGTTTACGATGGTCCGTTGGCCGTACTGGTAAACCGCTTTAGTGCTTCGGCTTCGGAGATATTTGCGGCTGCCATTCAGGATTACAAACGGGGTGTCATTGTGGGTGGACAAACGTTCGGTAAAGGAACCGTACAAACGCTCATTGACCTGAACCAGTGGTTGCCCAAAGAGCCAGAAAAAGTTGGTCAGGTAAAAATGACCATCCAGAAGTTCTACCGCATCAATGGTAGCAGCACACAGCACAAAGGCGTAACGCCGGATATTCAGTTGCCATCGGCTTTCTCGGCAGAAGAATACGGAGAAAGTTCGCAGCCAAGTGCCTTGCCCTGGGATCAGATCAACACGACCCGATATGAGCAGTCGCGTGGTCTGGACGACAAAATCCTGAGCCGTCTGCGCGATCGCTTTGACCAGCGGCTTAAGTCTGATCCAGAGTTAAAGCAACTGGCGCAGGATCTGGCCGACTTTAAGAAAGCGAAAGAGAACACGGTTGTCTCTTTGCAGGAATCGAAGCGCCGGAAAGAGCGGGACGAAGCCGAGCGGAAACGGGCTGCAGCCAATAAAGTGTCGCAGGCATCTGCACCGGTAGACGAAACGGGCACACCAGCTGCCAGTACAACGGCCGCAACGCCCAAGAAGAAAAAAGACCTGTATCTGAATGAAGCAGGCTTGGTACTGGCCGATTACATTATGGCCGCTCACCTGGCCGTTAATAAATAACCAGGTTTTGTATAAACACAAGAAACGCGCAGCGAACCGTTGCGCGTTTCTTGTATAAAGACTTTTCCGGTAGCATGTGGTACTTCCTCATTAAGCAAGCCATGCTCGACAGGGCGCACTACGAGGCTTTACAAAAACGCGCGTCATTGACCGAAGTGGAGTTGTTCAATGAGCCTTACGAAAACTGGTACGTTTTTTCGGTTGAAAAAGACGCCTATACTCCCTTTATGGATTACCTCGACCGCGCTGGCATTGCGTATGATCTGATGGCCGACCGCCCCACGCGGGAAGAGATGCTGGAAGGCATGCGTTAAGTGAACTAGCTGGTCTGAGGTTTCGGGTTACTGTTCCCCAAAAATAAACTTGCCCGTCGAAAGAAACGCCAGGTCAGCAGGACAGCCGCAATACTCAAACCAGCCAGTAAGCCAATCCAGACCCCAACAGCGTCCATACCGAACGGAAAAGCCAGCACATAACTCAAAGGCAAGGCAACTATCCAGTACGAAAATAAGGTAATCAACGTGGGTACGTTGACATCCGACAGACCCCGTAAGCCACCCAAAGCCACCACCTGCACCCCGTCGGAAAGCTGGAAGAAACCAGCCATAATCACCAGCGAGGCCGCAATGGCCATAACCTGCGGGTTGTCGCGAATGTAAAGTGTTACCAGCCAATCGCTGGCGGTTAGAAACACAAGGGCCGTAATGCTCATAAAACTGACCGACAGCAGAAAAGCCGCTATGCCCGCTCGCCAGATACCATCCCGGCTGGCCTGACCCACGGCAGCACTGACCCGAATGGCGGCCGCCGACGAAATACCCGTTGCCATCATATAGGTCACGGAGGCCATATTGATCGCAATCTGGTGAGCCGCCAACTGCGCTTCGCCTAGCCAGCCAACAATAACGACCGCCAGCGAAAAAGTAGCGACTTCAAAGAAAAACGTCAGTCCGCCGGGAATACCCAGCCGTAAAATTGTCCAGGCTTCGGCAGTGATGGGCAGCGAGTTAAATTCTTTTTTTAGATAAGCCCGGAAGTTGGGCGCCTGGTACACATACACCAGCATGGCCCCGGCCATGAACACGCGGGACAGAAGTGTAGCCGTTGCCGACCCCATCAGCCCCAGGGCCGGAAACGGACCAACCCCTTTAATAAAAACGTAATTAAACAAGGCATTGACCCCAAGCGCCGATAGTGTAATAGCCATCGCCACCCGTGGGTATCGAAGGCCATCGCACAACTGACGAGCCGCCACAAAGACCAGCAAAGGGAATAGCGATACGCTCAAAATGAGCATAAAATTGCGAGCCAGGCGGGTTACTTCGGGCGTTTGCCCAAACAAACTAAAGTTATAAGCCAGCAACACCGACAAGCCTCCTACCAGTACGCTCAACAGAAGCGCAACGCGTAATCCAGCCCGAAACAGGCGATTTACGGCCGCCGGCCCACCGGACTGGTTGTTCGCTTTAGATACCAAAGCCGCCACCACCGTCAAGCCCCCTACCCCAATGCTCGACATCAGAAATGAAAGCGAGTTGGCCAGTCCGGCGGCACCCAGCGGTAAGGCACCCAGCAACCGCCCCACGAATAAATTATCTGTGACGCCCATCAGAACAACGCCTAGCTGAGCAATAATTATCGGAATACTCAGGCGAAGCGTATCTGCAAATTCGGCGCGATAAATGAGAAATAAGGAAGACAGCGGGCGTTGAACACGGAACATAGCGCAAAGGTAGCGCTTATGCATCTACCAACCTTTGCTTTCTGCCGCTTGTCGCTGGCCCCTTCGCTCGATACCCCTTGCCCCTTGGTCCATTCCTTCGTACTTTTGCTTTCTTTATCATCTATCGGGCAAGCCCTTGAAAGAATACGGCAGTAGTATCCAAAAGTTAGTTGACAACATGGTCAACATTGACGATCGCTCAACCCGAACTCGGTATGCACATATCCTGATCGAGTTGATGCGGCAAATCCATCCGAACATGAAGGATGGTCAGGACTACTACAATAAATTGTGGGACGACCTGTATATTATGTCCAACTTTACCCTCGATGTCGACAGCCCTTATCCGCCCCCATCGGAAGAAGCGCTGGGCAAAAAACCGCAACGGGTTCCTTATAATACGCATCACCTGAAGTTTAAACATTTCGGCCGAAATGTAGATTTACTGATCGCTAAGGCTGTTTCGCTGGAAGAGCCCGAAGAGCGACGTGCCTTTGTTTCCTACCTGACGCGCTTGATGCGTACCTTCTATCAGGCGTGGAACAAAGAGTCCGTTGAAGACGAAACGATTTATCAAAGCCTGATCGAACTCTCGAACGGTAAACTCTACGACGACATAAAACTCATTCGGGAAGAAGGGCTTGTTGAAGCAACGCCCCGTGAGCGTACTGGCGATCAGCCTCAGCGTATCGTCAATAACAATTACCGGAATGACCGAAACCGGGAAGGCGGCATTGGGCAACAGGGGCGCCGGAACGACCGGGACAACGGAGCTCGCAACAATAATAACCGGAATGATCGGAACCGGGATGGCGGGAATGGCCAGCAGGGACGGTCAAACAACCGGAACGATGGCTCACAGCGTAATTTTGGCAACCGGAATCGCAATGACCGCGATGGCGGACCACGCGATGGCGGACCACGCGATGGCGGACCACGCGATAACGGGTCACGTAATGACGGGCCACCTCGCAGACGGCGGTAGTTTTTTTTCGTGAAGACTGGTTAATGAAGGTTGATAACAGGCTTCGTTAACCAGTCTTCGTTTTCTCATTATTCATTATTTCCTAAATGGCATCTTTTCAAATCACAGGCGGGCGCAAACTAAAGGGTGAACTAAATCCGCAGGGCGCTAAGAACGAAGCGCTACAAATTCTCTGTGCCGTATTACTGACCAAAGACCCCATTACCATTCACAATATTCCGGGCATTCGGGATGTTAATCAACTCATCGATCTGCTTGGCGATTTAGGCGTATGGGTTACCAAGATTGGCGAAAGTTCATACCGCTTTCAGGCCAGCGACGTTAACCTCGACTACCTCGAAACGGATACCTACAAGCGCAAAGCAGCTGCCCTTCGGGGGTCTGTCATGTTGCTTGGACCGATGCTTGCCCGGTTTAAAAAAGGGCGTATTCCGCGGCCTGGTGGCGATAAGATTGGCCGCCGTCGCCTGGATACCCACTTTTTGGGTTTCGAAAAACTCGGTGCTCAATTCAATTACGATGCCAACGATGGCGGTTATTACCAGGTAGATGCCAGTAATTTACGCGGCACGTACATGCTGCTCGATGAAGCATCCGTAACCGGTACGGCCAACGTGCTCATGGCCGCCGTTATGGCCGAAGGAACAACGCAGATTTACAACGCGGCCTGCGAGCCCTATCTTCAGCAGTTGAGTAAAATGCTCAATTCAATGGGTGCTAAGATTACAGGTGTAGGCTCTAATCTGCTCACCATTGAAGGTGTGTCGGAGCTGACAGGGACAGAGCATACGATGCTCCCCGATATGATTGAGATTGGCTCGTTCATTGGTCTTGCCGCCATGACCCAGTCGGAGATAACGATCAAGAACTGCCAGATTCCTGAGTTAGGCATTATTCCCGATCAGTTTAAGCGGTTAGGTATTCAAATGGAGTTTCGGGGTGACGACATCTTCATTCCAGCTCAGGAGCGCTACCAAATCGAAAGCTTTCTGGACGGCGGCATGATGACCGTTGCCGATTCACCCTGGCCAGGCTTCACTCCCGATCTGTTAAGTATTGTCCTTGTTACGGCCGTTCAGGCGCAAGGCACCCTGCTGATTCACCAGAAAATGTTTGAAAGCCGGCTTTTCTTTGTCGACAAGCTGATTGACATGGGTGCCCAAATCATTCTTTGCGATCCGCACCGCGCAACTGTTGTCGGGCTAAACCGGCAGATTCCGCTCAAGGGCATTCGGATGTCCTCGCCAGACATCCGGGCGGGTGTGGCGCTGCTCATTGCGGCCATGTCGGCGCAGGGAACCAGTATCATCGACAACATCGAACAGATTGACCGGGGTTACCAAAACATCGATACGCGACTCAATGCCATTGGCGCCGAGATTATTCGGTTGTAATTGGTTGAACGAGTGTATTTCTTTTTAAATAGGGCAGGAGACTGCCCTATTTTCATTTTACTGGATTGAGCGCTGTTCCACTGGGGTTCCACCAGCGTGTGAAAGCTGTAACTTAATGGCTATTTCTCGTCGAAGAGGTGTTAGTTTACTGCCCAACTCACAAATTGCCTGACAGCGAAGTACCTGCCGTTAAACCTTCTGGCTCTATTTTTGTCTTTAGGCTATAGTAAACTTCGTTTAACACCTAAAAAATAAGTTCTCCCAATGAAAACGCGACAAGCTAATTTATCCATTTGGGCGCTGGCAGCGCTGCTCTCCAGTAGTTCGCTCATGGCCTGTGCACAAGCAACCACCGGCGCGGCAACGGCTAGTACTGCGCAAGCCAGCGATCCAGCTAAAACAACGCTGTTACAGCCGCTACAGCAGATGATAGCCAAAATGAAAAAATTACAAGCAACCGGAGACCCTGATTTCGATTACGCATTCCAAGCCAAAATACATACCCAAGGAGCGCAGGATTTGCTGAAACAGGAAATTCAAAATGGGAAGGATTCGTCTTTAAAGCAAATGGCGAAGACAATGCTAGCCGCTACAGACGCCGATATAAATGTGCTCAATAGTGCACTCACTGAAATTAAGCCTACTCGCCCAAATCAGGCTTTTGTGCAACAGCAAAGCCAGAATATAGAAGCTATGAATCTGAAATTACAACAGACAGGGGCAAGCGATAAACTAACGAGTAGTCTGGATTCTAATTTTTCTAACCTTCTTCTTGACCATCGTCAGGATGCGATCGACATGGCAACTACCTATTTGCAGTATGGCAAGAATAGTTCATTAAAAGCGTTTGCTCAGCAACTGGTTGACAAGTCCAAGCAACAAATGTCAACGATGAAAGCAATGTCTGGCACACCAAAATAGGCTTTACCATTGCGCCATGAATGCAGTAGCGTTAGTTTTGAGGTTACTAACGTTATTGCATTCATGGAAATAGCTGATTCTTTTGTTCCAACGGCGGGCGTCGTTGGTGTTTTTCCGTTAGTCACGTACTTTCTGCTGATCGTGGCTACGTATAGTTTTCTGGGTACATTCATTTTTGCGCTGGCCTCACGCCCAGGTATACCGTTACACCAGGCCCAGAATCTAGCCCCTCTTCTGACTGCTATTGTGGCGGCCATCTCCGGTCTCTCTTATTACCGAATTCAAGGCTATTACCACGATCTGCTGGCCGACCTGGTAACGGTAGCCAATCCTAGCGACAGGCAGGTACTCATACGCGAGTCATACAACGCCATTGGCCAATTTCGCTATATGGATTGGGCAATCACCATTCCACTGCTATTGATTCAGGTGGCTTTAGTGACCAAACTTCAGCCAGCTATTCGTACACAGATACTGACCCGATTGGTAGCAGGCAGTTTCTTTATGGTATTAACGAGCTATATTGGCCATCAACAACTCGCTTTTGATAACGAAATCCAGGTCGGTCCCAAATTGGTGTGGGGAGCCATTGCCATGCTTGGGTATGGTGTTGTTCTGCACACCTTAGTCAAGCTCTGGAAGCAGCTTATCAGCCAGGCACAGCCTGATTTGTCTTTTAAATATCGGCAGATTGCCTACGCACTTGGTATTTTGGGGGTTATTTATCCCCTTGGCTACTTTCTGACATGCACTGCTATTGACTTTAATTGGATTCATATAGCCTACACGATTGCCGATGTTAGTACTAAAATCGGGATAGGCCTGATCATTTCCTTCGCGCCCCTGACTGTCAACCCCACAAACGAATGAAGTATTTAGCCTTCCAGTTTATCCGTCAGGAAAGTTAAAGCGGCCTTATGTTCAATCCATAACCCGATTCTCGTATGCGGTCTCTTTACAGTTCGATTCTTTTTGTCTTGTTCGTTCTGCCGCTGGTCAGCGCGCAAAATGGCATCGTGGTTTTTCAGTCTGACTTTGGCCTGAAAGACGGAGCAGTATCGGCGATGAAAGGAGTGGCGGTGGGCGTATCGCCAAGTCTCACGCTGCTGGACCTTACCCATGAGATTCCGCCCTACAACATCTGGGAAGCTGCCTATCGACTCCACCAAACTGTACCCTATTATCCGAAAGGTACTATATTTGTGTCTGTATGCGATCCCGGCGTAGGTACCGAACGGCGTTCAGTTGTACTGCTCACGAAATCTGGGCACTACATCGTCACCCCCGATAACGGCACACTCACATTGATTGCCGAACACCTCGGCATTCAGGAAATCCGACAGATTGATGAAGCCATTAACCGGCTCAAAAATTCAGGCGCATCGTATACGTTTCATGGTCGCGATGTCTATGCGTATACAGCCGCTCGTCTGGCTTCCAAAACCATTACGTTTGCACAGGTAGGCCCCACGTTAGCCGCCGACGTTGTTCGCCTTCCTTACCAGAAAGCGGTCAATGAGAAAGGAGTGGTGAAAGGAAACATCCCTGTTCTCGACGTTCAGTACGGCAATGTCTGGAGCAATATCCCTAAAGCTATGATCGACCAGTTAGGCGTTAAGCATGGCGAAACCCTACACGTTCAGGTTTTCCATAAAAACGATATTCGCTACGACAGGCGTGTTCTGCTGGTCAACACCTTTGGGGAAGCCCCTACTGGCGACGATGTTGGCTATATCAACAGCCTGCTGAATTTCTCCATTGCAGTAAACCAGGGTAATTTTTCGGACAAATATAAGGTATTCAGCGGGCCAGACTGGACGATTGTCGTCAGTAAGTAATGATGAGATAATTACCGCTTAAACGCTCTGCATTGTACTTAACCGCCGATAGAATCCTTCGTCCAGGGTCAGGAGTTCGTCGTGACGCCCCCGCTCCACAATACGGCCCTGATTCACCACCAGAATCTCATCGGCGTGCTGAATGGTGCTGAGCCGGTGCGCAATGACCAAGGTTGTCCGGTTGGCCATCAGGCGCGTTAAAGCTTCCTGTACTAATTTTTCAGACTCGGTATCCAAAGCCGAAGTGGCTTCGTCGAGAATCAGAATCGGTGGATTTTTCAGGATAGCCCGGGCAATGCTGATGCGCTGCCGTTGTCCGCCCGATAGCTTGCCCCCCCGGTCGCCGATGATCGTTTGGTAGCCATCGCTCTGAGCCACAATGAACTCGTGGGCGTTGGCAATGCGGGCAGCTTCCATTACTTGGGCTTCAGTGGCCGCGCTACCAAAGGCAATGTTATTGAAGATTGTGTCATTGAACAGGATACTTTCCTGCGTCACAATGCCCATGAGCCCCCGCAGGGAAGCCATTGTACAATCGCGCAGGTCGACGCCGTCGATGAGAATACTACCGGCAGTAGGGTCATAAAATCGGGGAATGAGGTCGGCAATCGTGGATTTCCCCCCACCCGATGAGCCAACGAGGGCAATGGTTTTTCCTTTCTGAAGATCGAAATCAATGTCGCGCAGAACGGGTGTATCGGCGTTGTAGGCGAATGACACGTGCTGCACCGAAATTTTATCCCGGAATCCGGTCAAGGCAACAGCATTGGGTTTGTCCTGAACGATGGGAGTGGTATCGATCAACTCCAGCACACGCTCGCCCGAAGCCAATCCTCGCTGCGATCCACTAAAAGCATTCGAGATGTCTTTGGCAGGGCGGGTTACCTGCGAGAAAATGGCGATGTACGCAATGAACTGGGCCGCCGTTAAATCGGACTGTCCGCTCAGGACAAGCGAACCGCCGTAAAACAAGATACCAGCGACAACCACGACGCCCATGACCTCCGAAAATGGAGAGGCCAATTCGCGCCGGTTCGCCAGCGACCGAATGGCGTTTCGGTAGCCTTCGTTTTCGCGCCGAAATTTGTCCAGAATAAAGCCCTCCGCCACAAATCCTTTCACCACGCGCATGCCGCCGAATGTCTCATCCAGCAGACTGACCAGACCACTCAATCGCTGCTGGCCTTCCTGCGCGTCACGCTTCATCCGCCGGACAAGCGTGGCAATGAAACCGCCCGAAATGGGAATGACAATAATGGCAAATAAGGTCAGCTTGACCGATATGCTGAGCAGGGCCACGATGTAGCCAATTAGCAGGAACACCTCTTTCGATGCGGCCGACAGCGTATTGGCAATGGAGTTTTCTACTTCCTGCACATCGGTCGTTGTCCGCGAAATGAGGTTTCCCTTCCGCTCATTCGAGAAGAAGCCCAGATGAAGTTGCAGCGTTTGGGCAAAGACCGCTTCGCGAAGCGTTGCGACCATACGCGCCTTGAACGACTCTAATTGCCTGACGGAAAGATACTTAAACAAATTATTGAGCAACACCGACAGGATAATAACAAAGCAAACAAATTGCAGAGCTCCTACTTTGCCATATTCCTGAAACACCTGAGCAAAATAATAGCGAAAAAAATCGCTGGGTCCCGTTGTGATGGATGGAGCGGGTTGGCTCAGGAACGCCTGCATTTCTTTGGCATCGACCTTGTCGAATAAAATGCTGAGTAGGGGTATGAGCAGGGTGAAATTTAACACGCCAAAGACACTGGACAACAACGACGTTAAAACGAACGGCGTCAGGAAGCGGCCCAGTGGTTTGGCAAACGAGAGTAATCGAAGGTATGTTTTCATTCTTCCTGCAAAGGTAATCCGAACCGGGGTTTATCTGATTGATCTGAAGGCCTATGATTTTGCTCCCGAAAACCTCGTTGGTGAAATTGAGGGTTCATGCATAGGTTTGGTACATTAAATAGGCATTTTTAGGGACTCTTATACCCTTAGGGATGTTGTAGATAAAACATTCAACTGCCATCTGCCTGACAGATCGTACAATACTGATGACTTATGCTTGAATTCACCTTAGTGTCTGCTTTTGTCGGTTATCTAATTTACCTGCGCTATTATGCCGATCAACGGACAAATGCCCAGAAAGAGGCCGAACAGTTGCGGGAAGGCATCACCCTCTACGAAACAGGGCAGCTTGCCAAATCGTTGACTTACTTCAATAATGCCATTACCACACGGCCTACATCGGCGGTGGCATACTTGTATCGCGCCCGGATTTATCGGGATCTGGGCGACCAGCAGGCGGCAATGGCTGATCTAAACCAGGGAAAGAGCTACGATGACAGCATTGCCGAACTCCATCTGGAGAGCGGACAGATTCACTACCAACAGCAGGACTACCCGACGGCGTTTCAGGATTTCGATAAAGCGATTTTTCATACCCATGGCGATATGGCCGAGCCGTACCACTGGCGTGGTTTGGTGCGTCAGCAACTTCACCAAACCGAGCAGGCCGAGCAGGATCTGGCCAAAGCTACTCAGATTGAACAATTGGTAAAAGACAGGCCATTGGCCGCACCAGCTGAACAAACCGGCTTTTTTGACCGGCGTTTTTTTCTCAATGCGGGTCTAACAGTATTGGCGAGTCTACTTCTGCTGTATCTCATCAAAATAAGCCCGGTTATCCACTGGCCTTACTTATGGGCTGCCTCATCAGCCGTTGGTATCGGGTTTCTTGAGCCCCGAAAAGGGTGGGCTTTGGCGATTCTGCAAGCCTTCACGATTCTGGTTGGGTATTATGTGGTGGTAGGACCAGACCCGCTCAGTACGCATCGGGAAGTAGAAACGTTCAGTCTCTATGGGTCTATTGGACTGACATTTGCCGGCAGCCTCATCGGCAGCGTTCTGCGTAAGGCCCAGCGCTGACACAGCTATAGGTCAGATTTTGCGCCGAAAGAAGTGGCGTGAAAACTATTTGATAGCAATACGGTTGAACAGGAGGAGTATATACGTAAGTAGAAGACAACTCGCATGGAAAAATCAACCCAAAAAACAGTTAAGCGCGATATTGTTATTATTGGCTCTTCAGCTGGAGGCCTACCCGCCTTAATGGAGATTGTAGCGGCTTTACCACCAAATTTTCCAGCAGCTATTTTGATTGTCCAGCATATTCCCCCTTACTCTGTTAGTAATCTACACCAAATTCTCAATCGGTTAGGTCCCCTACCGGCGACTATCGCAAAGGATGGTGAGCTTATCGAACCGGGGAAAATTTACGTAGCTTCTCCGGATCATCACCTGCTGGTGGAGGACGGTAAAATAGGTGTAAAGCGAGGGCCGAAAGAGAACAGATTCCGACCCTCTGTCGATGCGCTGTTTCGCTCAGCGGCCTATACCTATGGTTCCCGCGTGATTGGCATTGTCTTGTCTGGGGTTCTGGATGACGGTACGTCTGGCCTTTGGTCTGTCAAACGCCTTGGTGGTTTAACGATGATTCAGCAGCCAGAAGACGCCTTATTTCCACAAATGCCGCTCAATGTGCAGGAGCAGGTAGAGGTTGACCACTCCCTTCCGGCGAGCCAGATGGCGGCCTTGCTAGCACAACTAACGGCTGAACCCACCAGGCCGACAATCAAATTGACCAAGAGAGAGCTCAAGCTTCTGGAAATGGAGATTGTTATCGCTGGTAAGGACAACGCCTTTGAAATGGGTATTATTGACATGGGCGAGTTAACGCCTTTT
This sequence comes from Spirosoma radiotolerans, assembly GCF_000974425.1. Lineage (NCBI taxonomy): Bacteria > Pseudomonadati > Bacteroidota > Cytophagia > Cytophagales > Cytophagaceae > Spirosoma > Spirosoma radiotolerans. The sequence goes on along the minus strand of NZ_CP010429.1, from coordinate 850,046 downwards.
ACCTGTCCTGAATGTCATGGAGCCCTTACACAACTCAAAGAAGGCAACATTATCCGGTTCCGCTGCCATACCGGGCATGCGTATACGATTAGCGCGCTTTTATCGGAAGTTACGACAAATGTAGAAGCCATCCTCTGGCAGGCGATGCAAGGGCTTGAAGAGACGACGATGCTGCTAACTCGTCTGGGGCAGCATTTTGAGAAGCTAAACCATGATGAGGTTGCTCAGGTCTTTTTTCAGAAATCAAAACTGATCAAAGATCGCTCTCAGGTGGTTCACGACTCAGTTTTTTCTCAGGAGCTACTGAGTGGCGATATCGGGCTTAAGATTCAGGCTGATGTATAAACGCAGTCAGAACCGTTTCCGCACTCGCGTGTATTGTCATCAGTTCAGGCCGGTTTACTAGCCTATAAGCGAGTGAACCGGTTTTCATTTATGCGGAGCAAGGGGTTTCAACTGTATTATACGACGCCTGAAACTGTTCTGGTTGCCTATGGAAACTAGTTCAAAACGCAAAATTCCCATACCTAAGATATGTAGGTATATAGAATTCTTTTGTACGTTTGAGCCATGAACGCTTCCAATACTTCCTCTTTATTAAAAGGTAGCCTCTCGGTGATAATTTTGCGGTTACTCGAAGACCGCGAAAAGATGTACGGCTATGAGATTACGCAAAAAGTAAAAGAACTGACGGCCGGTGAGATGGCCATTACGGAGGGTGCCCTATATCCCGCTTTACACAAACTTGAAGCGGACGGTTTGCTTACAACCGAAACGCAGGTAGTAGATGGCCGAGCCCGCAAATATTATTCGCTCACCAAAATCGGCCACGCGGAAGCCACCGGGCGCATCGCCGAATTGACGGCATTCTTAGAGAATCTAAATTTGGTCCTTAACCTTAAACCGAGTTTGTAAAAGATGGCGCTGACGGATGTTGAACTTAAGTGTTTACGCTACGATTTGGTCGAGTTGGCTCACATTGACTACACCGATGTGTTGAATGAGTTGCTCGATCATTATGCAACACTGACCGAGCAAAAAATGGCCACAGGCCTCTCCTTCGACGATGCTAGTAAATGGGCGTGGGCTGAACTGGGAGCAGGCAAAGGTTTACAGGCGGTTCAGAGGAATTATGCAGATAGCACCCGTAAGTACCTAAAGAACCGGCACCTCGCCATTGTGAAATCTTATTTCCGATGGCCGGCTATTGTCGTGACGCTGCTTGTGAGCGTGTTGATTTATCAATTATTGGCGGTAATGACACCTACGGCGAGCAATGTCGCCTTTGCTATACTCCTTCTTAGCCCCTGCTTGGCATTGACCTATATCTTCGTCAACGGAGGTAGCGAATATGATAATAGGCAAAAACTGGCCTGGCGTTATTTAAAGCAACAGGCTAACCTTCCAATGACCTTAATAAGTCTGTCCAATTGCTTCAGCGACGAATATAAGTCAGGCTTTCTTCCCCTAACGGCGGCTTTCGCGTCGGTCTTTTGCATTGCTTATTTATTGTACGCCGTTAGTCTTTTCCAATTGAGCCGCGAACAATTTCGAACTATACTGACCTAATTCCCTATGCTCACTCCCGCCCAACTTTCAATACTTGACAACCATCTGCGAAAGGAAAATTGGTTGCTCAATGAAGACCTGATTGCCGAACTCACCGACCATTATATACAGGGAATTAGTGAACGGCTAGACCAAGGTATGGAGTTCTCTGTAGCACTTCATGACATCCATACTGGCTTTGGCGGGCGTAAGGGATTGCTAAAAATGGAAGAAGAATATCAGACGCAGAAAGCTCGTCGCGTCTATGCGATGGAGTGGAACCTAGTACACTCCTTCATGCAGGGTTCGCACTGGCCACTGTCTGTCTGCCTGTTCATTAGTCTGTATATAGTAAACGCGTTTATAGGCCAGGAGGAAACGATTAAATCAGGTTTAGGTGTAGGTTTCTTTTATGTATCGCTTTCTGTACTTCTAAATGTAATTCTGAGTGGTGTATTCTTTTATCGGAACCGCCGTGAAGTGAATTATGCAGTTAGGCTGCCCAGCTCGCCGGTATATATTATTGCTTATGGGTTGAGCATGACATTGCTGGCAATGAATAAATATTTGTTTCCAAAGTTTGATTTAGGCCTCTCGCACCAGATCATTACCGTATTGGAAAGCTTTCTGGAAACACTATGCCTGATCTATTACGCAGCGATTATATTGTCAATTAAAAATGTGCTGATAAACAATCGGAGCAACCGTCTTCAAAAAGCCCCTTAACTCAAGCGTTTAAATTCACCAGTCCTTCATAAAGCTTCCAATACTCCCCCGCTGCACTGGGCCAGCTAAACCCGGCGGCCCGGCGACGTAACCGGTCTTCGCGCAGCGGGTTTTGGCCAAAGTCGTGCAGGCCATCATGAAGGACTTTGGCCATACTTTCCGGCTCGAAGTTTTCGAAATAATAGACCTCTTTGCCACCAACTTCGGGCAAGCTCGTCCGGTCCGAAATGAACACCGGCTTCCCGAACGCCATGGCTTCGGCCACGGGCAACCCAAATCCTTCGGAGAGGGAAGGGAACAAAAACGCTTCGCAGTGGGCATAAAGCCACAATTTAGTCGCTTCATCGACCGAACCGGGCAACAGTAAGCGGTCGGCAATGCCAAGCTTTAGGGCTTGCTCACGAATGTGCTGGGCGTATGGATGACCGTCCGGCCCGGCTAAAACCAATCGATAATCGGGAAACGCTTCGAGCAGGGGTAGCAGCGTATGAACGTTCTTTTTCGGGTGAATGACCCCAACGAACAGCAAAAAAGGCGCTTGGGTAAACGAACGAATGGGCGCATCGGCCGGTACCGACTCCGCAGGAATGTCGGTTGGCGCGTTTTTCGGATCGACGGCGACACCATTATAGATGACGTGTATGGGCTTGGCGGCTGGAATACGAAGATGTTCTTTCACCGTCGATGCCGTGTAGTGGGAAATAGCCGTCAACACGGTAGCCCGATCAATAATGCGTTGACTTTTTGCCAGTTTATCCGCTTTTTTTCTGTCAGAGTAATCAGCCCGTTCGAGAAAATTCAGGTCATGAATCGTTACAATTAATTTCCCCTGAGATGTACCTGGCAAATAGGCGGAATCCTGATGCAGACAGTGCCATACATCATACTGGCCCTGAATCCAGAGTTTCTGTAACCACGATGCGTCAATATAGCTTACCGAGTTACCGAAAATACCCGTTTGCCCTTTAGGCACCAGGAACGTTAACTTCCACCCATCGGGGCGCTGGCGAACGAGTTCATGGCCAAGGTGTAGGCAAACCTGCCCCAAACCACTATTGAGGTCGCGCAGCCGTTCGGCGTCGATAAAGAGAGAAGGCATAGCATCGTCTAGTTTTGGCAAAATTGGGAAATTTTGCCAGGACCCCACAAAATAAATTCAACGCAAATACTGTCCAGTTCGGATGAGGAGCTTTATCACCATAACCGGCAAGAAAAAGTCACCGAAGCAGGACTCTCCGCGAAACTCCTGGCAGATGAATCCTCGTTCCGGGCTTATCTTTGTGGCATGACTTTACAAAATGACTTATTACTCCGCACCGCACGGGGCGAGTTGACCGAGCGAGTACCGGTCTGGATGATGCGTCAGGCTGGGCGTGTGCTGCCCCAATACCGGGCCGTTCGGGAGCGGGCCGGAAGTTTCATTACGCTGGCAAAAACCCCTGAACTAGCGGCCGAGGTGACGATTCAGCCGGTCGACGCATTCGACGTGGATGCTGCTATTATTTTCTCCGATATTCTGGTCGTGCCCGAAGCGATGGGCCTGCCGTATGAAATGATCGAAAGCCGGGGCCCCGTGTTCCCATCGACGGTACGGAGCCAGGCCGACCTGAGTCGGTTGCGCGTTGCCGATGCTGAAAGTGATTTGGGCTATGTGCTCGATGCCATCAAACTCACAAAGAAGGAGTTGAATAACCGTGTGCCGCTCATTGGCTTTGCAGGAGCACCCTTTACTATTTTCTGTTACATGACCGAAGGCAAAGGGTCAAAAACCTTTTCGGTTGCCAAGAAGCTGCTCTACACTGATCCCAATTTTGCCCACGCGCTGCTACAGCAAATCACCGATAGCACGATAGCCTATTTGCAGGCTCAGATACGGGCGGGCGTCGATCTGGTTCAGATTTTCGATTCCTGGGCGGGTATTCTCTCCCCCGAGCAATACCGAACGTTCTCTCTACCTTACATCAAACAGATCTGCGATCTTGTTGGTAGTGCATCGGACCGCGATATCCCGGTCACTGTTTTTGCCAAAGGCGCCTTCTTCGCCCGCCACGAAATTGGGCAGTTGAGCTGCGACGTAGTCGGTTTGGACTGGAACATGGACCCGAAAGAATCGCGGGAGCTGATTCCGGACCGAGTCTTACAGGGCAACCTGGACCCTTGTGTGCTCTACGCCGATTTTACTCAGATACGGGCAGAGGTAAAGCAAATGCTCAGCAACTTCGGGCACCAGCATTACATTGCCAACCTTGGCCACGGCATCTATCCTGATACCGATCCAGACAAAGCCCGCTGTTTTGTGGACGCCGTGAAAGAAATGTAGTGTATTGTGGTGGTGCGGCATGCCGCACCACCACAATACACTACAAGCTCTCCTTCGCTTCCTGTTTCAGTTGGGCCTTGTCGATAGGCACAACACCTACTGACTCACAAACCAGTCCTCCCCCCAAGTTCGACAATCCGGCAATGATGCTGGGCGGCTGTTTCAGCGCTACGCAACAGGCGGCAATGCTGATCACCGTGTCACCGGCTCCCGATACGTCAGCAATTTTGCGAATATGAGCGGGCAGCTTCAGTTTCTCGTCGTTATAATCGATAAATGCACCCCGCTCCGATAAAGTAATCAGGGCGCCTTTCAGGTTCAGCGTTTCCTTCAACTGCTCAACCACAGCCTGGAATTCTTCGGCATTATCGACATCAAAATCTACTTTTAAGCCCTCGCGCAACTCTTTCAGATTCGGTTTGAAAAGCGTTGTGTTCTGGTACGACAGGAAGTTGCGTTTTTTGGGATCAACCACCGTAGGAACCCGCTGCTCATTGGCGAAATCGGTGATCTCGGCAATGGCTTCTTTACTCAGAACCCCTTTGTCGTAATCTTCAAAAATAACGACATGGCAACTTGGAATGAGCTCTTTGGCTTTGGAAATCAACTGTTCACGTTCGTCGATAGTAATGTATTTATCCGTCTCGGTATCGACGCGAACCACCTGTTGAGAGCCAGCGATAATCCGTTCCTTGATCGTGGTAATGCGGGATTTACTTCGGATAAGTCCATCGCAATTCAGGCCCCGATCGCAAAGCTCCTGCTCCAGCAGATCGCCCGGTCCATCTGTGCCGATGATCGAACAAATGATGGCTTCGGCACCCAGTGCCTGTACATTCAGCAACACGTTTCCAGCCCCACCCAGGCGCCGTTCGCGCCGATCGACCGTTACCACCGGCACGGGTGCTTCAGGCGAAATCCGCTCCACACGCCCCCATACGTAGGAGTCAAGCATAACGTCGCCAATAATCAACACGCGGAGTTTGTCGAACTGATCGAACAGTTCATCAAGGGACATATCTAAGACCATCAGGTCGCGAGCAGGACTCATAGGTGCAGCGGGATTGTTATAATACAAATAAACGAAACGTGAGCGCCTTTTCCGAAAGGACAGGATCTCTTCGAGTTAACGGGAAAATTACTGTCTATCAATAAAGTACAGCAACAGATCAGGCTTTAAAAATAAGAGGACCACGGGCAATGTTAAACTAACCGCCAGCCAGACCAGGGCCTTTGGTAAAACAACAGGTGCTAACACGTCGGTTTGCGTAGGAATTGGCCGAAAAAAAAGAAGGAATGGAATTTTCAGGTAATAGACTAATGAAATCAGGGCATTGAGCAGACCCAGCGCAAACAAAGCGAGCAACCAGGCATCACCCGTTTGCTGGTAGGCTTCGTAAAGCGCCGAAAAAGCCAGTAGCTTTGCCGTAAAACCAACGGTAGGCGGCAGACCCGTCAAGCCCAGCATCACCACCGTTAAGGCAATGGCCAGTAGCGGTTGCTTTGCGCCCAGGCCAGCAAAATTATGGATTGTAAGCGGTTCGTTTTGCGGGACCCCGGCGCTTCGCGCCAGTAAATCGACCAGAAAAAAAGCCGCCAGCGACATAAACAGATAGGTACCTACATAAAATAAACCCGCTTCGAAACCCGCGTTGTTCAAAGCCACCACGCCCACCAGCAGAAACCCGGCATGAGCAATGGTTGAGTAAGCCAGCAGTCGTTTGGCCTCCGTTTGCCGAAGCGCCGACAGGTTACCAATCAAAATACCCGCCAGGGCCAGTACGGCCAAGGGCGTTTGCAACACAGCTGCCGTTGTTCCGCCCGTCCCCGACTCGGCGGGCAAGGCGGTGATCACCCGCATCAGCACCAGTACCGCAGCCGCTTTTGGGCCAACCGAGAAGAACGCAGCGACGGGTATGGGAGCGGCTTCATAAGCATCGGGCGTCCATATGTGAAAGGGTACCCCGGCAAGCTTGAACAACAAACCAGCCGCCGTAAGTAACATGGCAACGGCCACAACCGAACCTTCCTGACGAGCCAGTTCGGCCCCAAAGGCATCCGCCGTTAGGTCGAGTGTACCGGTCATGCCATACAGTAATGACATGCCATAGAGCATGATCGCGGAGCTTACCGCCCCGAACAACAGGTATTTTATGCCACCTTCCGACGCTTTCCGACTAGTCGTGAGGGCTGTAAGTAGGTACGAGCAAATAGAAACCAGTTCGATGCTCAGATAAATACTGAGCATATTGACCGACATCGCCATCAGAAACAGGCCCAACGTCATGGCGACCAGCAGGGAATACCACTCGAACGGCAATCCTGGCTGCCGGATGACACCAACGCCCCGGCGAACCTGAAGCAATTGTCCTGTCTCGGCCTGTGGGAAAGACAAAAACTCGTACAGGACAACCAGTATAGCGCCTAACGCAACAATAGCCTGAATAAAAATAGCCTGATTATCAACAAACAATAGGTTCGTAAACAGGAAGCCCCGCGTGGGCATGTATACCGCCCAAAGGCCCGCTACCAGCAAAACAAGAACACTCAGCCCAGCCAGATAACGACGTGTCTTCGGTAGGGGCATGACCCGAACGAAAATTAATTCGGCAATCAGCAGCAAGCAAAATGACACGGATAGCCAAATTTCAGGACCGAAGCCGCGGAGGCTACTAAGAATGTCGGTTAGTTGATCAGTAAGTGGCAAATTGCAAATGATGAATAGTGAATGATGAAGCATAAATGATCAGTAACCAGCGTGTGAAAGTCATTCATGATTCATCATTTATCATTGATTTAAATCATGCCGTCGCGGTCGGGTTGGCCTTCGTAGTTGTGCAGTTTTACGGGCGACTGCTTCTTCCGAAGCCGGATATTCAGAAACTCGACCAGGAGCGAGAAGGCAATGGCGAAGTACAAATAACCTTTGGGCACCGTGCCGACTTCCTGATTGAAGATGACCACTTCGGACAAGTGAGCGCCTTCGGCCACCAGCATAAACCCAATCATAATTAGAAAGGCGAGGCCCAACATCTGGATAGTCGGGTGTTCGTTGACAAATGAACCGACGGGCCCGGCAAAGAACATCATGATCAGAATCGACAGTATGACGGCGATCATCATGATGGCGACGTTCTGCGTCAGACCGATGGCGGTTAAAATAGAGTCTATCGAAAAAACAATATTGGTAATGGCAATTTGCGTGACCACGCTTGATATCGTGGCTTTTCCTTTCACATTCCCTTCAGCCTCTCCTTCGTCGCCACCTTCCAGTTTATGGTGGATTTCGGAAGTAGCTTTATAGAGCAGAAATAGCCCCCCGGCAAACAGAATAAGACTCTGGCCCGTCAGAGCCGCTTTGAACCAGCCCGCATCAATGTGCGTAAACGGCTTGCTCAGCGATATAACAAAGGAAATGCCCATCAGTAACACCAGTCGGAAACCCATAGCCAGCAATAAGCCGATATTTCGGGCTTTAGGCTGATCGTTCCGGGCTAGTTTATTAGCCGCAATGGAAATAAAAATGATGTTATCGATACCCAGAACAATTTCAAGAAATGTCAGGGTCAGTAGGCTAATGATAGACTCGGCGGTAAAAAGATCGCTCATGGTTGAACTAAAGTGAAAGCCAAAATTACCCCCTACGGTCCGGGTCTGCAACAACTTGTCGAAGAAAGAGCACGCAGCCGGACAAAAGGTTGCCGGATTGGACAACTGGTTGATAACATTAAAATAAGATTGAAGCAACAACTTAGGGCCAAACGGCGTATAGTGTCTAGCGCTATCTGTTCTCCCTTAAAATGGGCTCGATAGGTAGGCCAAACTGATGCCGGTCAAATAGGATATATTTAAGGACATTAGTAGCTTTGGCCATAATCTAGTAACATAATAAGCGCCTAACTCGTTATAAAATGACGTGTTACTTCCTGACGTAATCCCGAACCGATTAGTTTTTCGCCAAAACTCAGCGTCTTGTGTCAAAACTGTTTGTCCGTATTCTGCTTGGTATAATTGCCATTATCCTCTTGCTGGTAGGATTTGTGGTTATTGTCGCTACAACGCCCTGGGGACAGCAACTGGTTACCAATCAGGTAAACTCATACCTTGCTCAAAAACTTCAATCGCCCTTTCGCATCGGACGGATCAGCTATTCGATTCCTGACTGGATCGAGCTGGAGGACGTCTATTTTAAGACCCCGAAAGGGGATACTCTGCTCAACGGTGGCCGGATGCGCGTGGACCTCGACATGTGGGGCCTGCTTAATAATCGGGTTGCTCTCAATCAAATTGAACTGGAACACATCCGTCTGAATATAAACCGCACATTACCCGACACCACCTTTAACTTTCAGTACATCCTCAATGCCTTCGATACAGGGACTGCGCCAGAGCCTTCGGATACGGTATCGACGCCTATGGCGATCAACCTGAATGGTATTGCCCTGAGAGACGTGCGAATCAAGTACAAAGATGACGTTGTTGGGGCCAATGTCAATGCGTATTTGGATAGCCTGCGGGCTTCGTTCAGCGAGACCGACGTAGCGACGTCAAAGTACCATCTGTCGAACGTAGCTGTCAATGGCCTCAACCTCTACACAAGGTTATACGAAGGGCTACCGACACCACCAAGCGCCCCAAGTAAACCGGGAGATACGCTCAATCTGGCACTGGGAAAATGGCAGATTAACCATGCCAAATGGGACGTACAGGTTGAAACAGCCGATTTCCAGACAAAAGGCAGCGCCGAACGACTCGCCATGGAGTCGGACTATTTCTACTTGGAAGGCGAGAAAATAGGCATTAAATCGCTCGATCTGAACAATGCCGATATAGCCGCCTTACTGACCAAACCGACAAAAAAAGCAGCCGCTCAACCCGTAGCCAATACGCCGGTTACGCCCGGTTGGCAAGCCCGACTGACCAACGTTCGTTTTGCTAACAACCGCATCCGTTACGACGATGAGACGGCTCCGCGCCAGAAAAAGGGCCTTGATTACGGTCACCTCGATCTACAGAATCTGGGAATAGACGGACGGTTTCTGGTGTATCAGGACCTCGGCAAACGAGGCCAGAAAATCAGTGGACAGCTCCGTAACGGCAAGTTTCGGTCAACCAGTGGCTTTGTTCTTCAGCAACTGGAAGGCAACGTGCTTTATACCGACACCACCACAACCCTTACTAAACTCTATATCCAGACGCCCACCAGTTTAATACGTGACCAGATGGTGTTGCGTTATGACTCATTGGGGCAGTTGACGAACCCCCGTTTTGCGAAGCGTGTGGGCGTTCGCGTCAACCTTCGTCAGAGTCGGTTATCAGTAGAGGATGTGCTGCAACTGGCTCCATTCTTAGCCGATACGCCCCCATTTGCCGGAAATAGCAGGGGCGTCTTCAAAGCGAATGCACAGGCCACAGGTACGTTAGCCTCGCTGAACTTACCCCGCCTGGAATTTGATATGCTTTCTGGCACGAAAATACGCGCCAGTGGCCGCCTGACGAATGTGACGGACCCCGATCATATTGGCGTCGACATGACCGTGCAGCAGGCCGTGACCAGTCTGGCCGACATCAACAAACTAGCCCCCAAAGGGTCAATTCCATCCTCTATTGCGCTGCCGCCCTCGCTTCAACTCACCGGAAAAATTCAGGGGCAATTGAATAACCTCGTTCTCGATGCCAAACTCAATACCGCGTGGGGTACGGCCGCCTTCGATGGAAAGCTGGCGGGCTTTGTTGCGGGTAAAAACCAGACCTACAAGGGCACGTTGAATCTTAACGATTTCGATGCGGGCAAGTGGTTAAAGCAACCCGAAACCATTGGTAAAGTAACCGGGCGGGCTACGGTGGACGGGCGCGGTATTGACCCAAAAACATTGTCGACGCGCTTTGATCTGGCTGTACAGTCGGCCGAACTGAGCGGCTACCGGTATCAGAACCTGAATGCAGAAGGCAACCTGGCCAATGGTAATCTGAACCTGATCGGTTCATTAAAAGACCCGAATGCTAACCTGACGCTCGATACGAAAGTTGGTCTTCAGGGCGATTTCCCAAGCGTTACAGGTCAGGCCGTCATCAATGAATTAAACCTGCAACAGCTGAAACTCTACAGCGACCCGCTATCGCTCAAAGGACGGATTATACTCGATATGGCCTCAACGGACCCTGCCAAGCCCGTTGGTACTGTGTCGGCCAGCGATGCTGTATTAAGCCTCAATGGCAAAAGCTACCCCATCGACTCACTCTATGCGCGGTTAGCCGCTGATGGGAACACTAAAAACGTGGTTGCCCAACTGCCGGGTGCCCGGATGACGCTAAACGGTCAGTTTGAATACACCCAACTATACGACATTATTGCAGGTGAAATCAGCCAATATATTGCCATACCCTCATTAACATACAAACGCATTCCGCCCCCGCACGCCTTTACGCTGGCGGTGAAGGCCTACCAGAATCCGCTCTTCCAGGCATTTGTACCAGGCTTGACCCGAATGGACACCGTCCGGTTCAATGCCTATCTGGACAATACCCGCGATACCACGCTGTCGGCTACACTCCGTACGGGCGTTGTCGTTTATGACACCACCACCTTACAGGGCAGTACCATGACCCTACGGGGAGCTAACAACCAGCTAAAAGTTGATGGACGAATCGATGGCGTTCTGTACGATGGCATCACCATCCGCCAGACAAACCTGAACGGTATAGCGGCCAACAACCGATTCCGATTTGCGGTCGTTAACAAAGACTCAATCGACCAGGATTTACACGGTGTTTCGGGTACGCTGAGTATTGTCGACTCCAGCTACCGGTTCAACTTTGCTCCTAATGGGTTACTGACAAACTACCAGCGCTGGCAAACAGATACGGCTGGTTTCGCGCAGTACGGTAAAGATGGCGTACTGCTCAACCGACTTCATATCGAAACCGGAGAACAGTCGCTGGAGATAAGCAGTACGGAGCAATACGGCAACGCCCCCATTCGGGTGACAGCCCGCGCCATTGAGCTGGGAAATCTGGCCCGCCTGGCCAATCAGGATACAACCCTGGCCAGCGGACAGCTTAACGGCACAGTGGTGGTTCGGGATTACATGAGTACCGACAGTAAACTGGCCTTTATCGGGTCCGTTTATGTAGATAGCCTGAAGGTAATGGCTAAACCCATTGGCAACCTCACCGCCCGTTTCAGTAACACATCCGACGGGCGCATTAGTGTGAATACGGCGCTCGCCGGACCCTACAATGACGCAACCGTTACGGGGTTCTACAATCCCGACGATGCAAAGCAAGCTCTTGACCTGGCCATTAAACTGAATCGCCTGGATGCGCGTACCATCGAAGCCTTTAGCTTTGGCGAGTTGCGGCAGGCAAAAGGGAATCTTACCGGTGGTTTCACGGTGGAAGGGGCCATAGATAACCCAAAGATGGACGGAAGCGTTGCGTTCGATTCTGTCGCGTTTAACATCAAGCAACTCAATGCAACCTACCGAATTGACCAGGAAAAGCTAGCCTTTTCGGGTCAAACGATTACGCTGGATGGGTTTAACCTCCGCGATGAACAGGGGCGAACCCTCACAACCGATGGTACCGTTGTTCTGAAAAACCTACCGGATGCGGCCTATAACCTGCGCGTTCGGGCCGACCATTTCCAGGTGCTTAACGCGGGCCGAAAAGACAATGATTATGCCTATGGACAGGCGTCGGTCAGTACCGATCTGCGCATCAAAGGCGCCGGATCCAATGCCTCGATCAATGGTACGGTCCGGCTCGAAGACGGCAGCAAAGTAGCGATGGTGCTGCCAGACCAGCAACTGGACGTAAATGAGTCCAGCAAGATCGTCACGTTTATTAAGCACAACGATTCACTGGCTTTAACTAAATACCTATACCGCCCCAAGCGGGATAGCCTGGCTCCGCGACTAGCCTTTGATCAACTTAGTAATGCCACCATTTCGGTCGACCTAGAAGCCGATGAGAAATCGGAATTAACGATTGTTGTCGACGAACTCAACGGCGATTATTTACGGGCGCGGGGTAATGCACGGCTCAATGTAGGCGTCAATGCCTCTGGTGAGATAACTGTCTTAGGTCGCTACGATGTAACCGAAGGCGAATACTCGCTGACCTATCAGGTATTGAAACGACAGTTTAAAATTCAAAAGGGCGGCTACATTCAGTTTACCGGCGATCCGCTCAAAGCCGATATAAACATGACGGCTATTTATCAGGTATCTACCTCCCCCGCCGACCTGATCGGCAATGAGTCAACGTCTGTCGATGCAGCAGCGCTCAATCGTAAGTTACCATTTGATGTGGCCCTGACGATCAGCAACAACCTGGCTGCTCCAAAACTGGATTTCGACATCCGGTTACCCGAGGCAGAGGAAAGCGGAGCCGCAGCATCCAGTGCGTTTGCAACAACGATCGAGAACAAACTGAAAACGCTCCGGCAAGATCAGTCACAGATCAACAAACAGGTATTTGCGTTGTTGATTTTAAACCGTTTCCTTCCCGAGAATACTTCAGACTTTTTTTCGTCGTCGAACAACGGTGGTTTGGATACACAGGCTGAAGGTGTGGCTCGAAATAGCGTCAGTAAATTAATTTCGGAACAGTTGGGCAAATTGGCGTCGGGTATTCTAAAAGGCTTCGATGTCGACTTTAATCTGCTTTCGCAAACAGGTAGTGCCAACACAGGAGGTACCACAAATGGAGCCCGAACAGATCTGAATGTGGGCTTGTCGAAGAGCTTTCTGTCGGGACGGCTTACAGTTTCTGTTGGTCGAAACTTTGTGCTTGAAAATGCAGCACAAAGTGCGACGCGAAACCCAAATGAGGTTTTTGACAATGTATCACTGAACTACAACCTTAGCCGCGATGGGCGCTATGTACTCCGGGGCTATCGGCGTAATGATTATCAGGCAGTGCTGGATGGTTATATTATTGAAACGGGCGTTGGTTTTGTGATCACGGTAGACTTTAATACGCTGTCTGACATTTTTCGTCGGTCGACAGGCCCTTCGCTGAACTAATTATGCTTGTTTACTTAAATTTCCTCGTTACGGCTATTGGCCGGTATTGGTCCCGGCTTCTATCCAGGAAGGTGCAGGTCAGTAACCGCCTGACGATTTACATGGCTTCTTTCCTGTCCATTCTTACGCTCAACGGCTGTAATATTGCCAAACACCTGCCCGCCAATGAACGACTCTATGCCGGTACCGACATTATTCTGAATGCGGATTCGACCGTCAATAAAGCTGAGCAAGGAACGATAAAAGAACAATTAGGTGCTTTGGCAAGGCCAAGGCCAAACAAGCAACTCTTTGGCTATCCTTACAAAGTCGGCTTGTACTATCTTTTTGGTGAGCCAAAACGGAATGGTTTACGGGCCTGGTTCCGGCGAAAATTTGGGGAAGAGCCTGTATTCGCCAGCGCCAAAGCCATTTCGTCCAACATTCCTGTCTGGAAAGCGACATTGCAAAATGAAGGGTATTTTGGCTCAAACGTTACCGGTTTACTGAAAGAGGCTGGCTATAAGGCCCGGGGTGTGTATACCGTTGACGTAAAGCCTCGCTTCTACCTTGATACCGTAATCTTTATCGACACGACGAATATTCGCGAGTCAATGAAGACGGCCATGCGATTGGCAGCCCGGCGTACAATCTTAAAAAAGGGAGACCCTTATCGGTTCGATAATTTGAAGTTGGAGCGAGAGCGGGTTAGTCAGGCAATTAAACAACGCGGATTTTATTATTTCCTGCCCGATTACCTGGCCATTCTGGCCGATAATGACACGATAAAGCATAGAACCCGTTTATTTTTCGCGATTAAACCAGATATGCCCGAAGCGGCCGGGGTTCCCTATGGTATTCGGAATGTATTTCTTTATCCGAACTATAGTCTCTCAACGGCGCAGAATGACACAAATCGGCGCCGGGCTTACCGCAGCGATGAACAATTTACTATTGTTGACTCGACACACCGCTTTGACCCCAAACTATTCCGGGATATCGTTACGGTAAAACCAGGGGCTCGTTACAGTAGCCGGGCACAGGATTTAACGCTGTCCAGATTTATCAATTTGGGCGCCTTCAAATTTGTTCGCAACCGATTTGAACCCGATCAACAGGGGGACTCAGCCGTGCTCGACGTACACTACTATCTGACCCCTTACCCCACAAAATCGGTACGGCTCGAAGTGGACGGTACATCTCGTTCAAATAATTTTAACGGGTCGCAGGTAACCCTGAGCTGGCGAAATCGCAATGCCATGAAGCGGGCCGAATTATTAACCATTAACACGAATGCCGGGATTGAATTTCAAATAGGTGGTGGGGAGCAAAGCGTTACCAACTATCGATTTGGGGCGGATGCATTGCTTAGTTTTCCCCGGCTTGTCAGCCCGATCCGTTTCAATTACGACGAGCGCCGACAGGCACTGCCCAAGACAAATGTAACCCTGGGGTACCAGAAAATTATTCGGGGCGGTTTGTACGACCTCAATTCATTCCAAACAACCTTTGGGTATGCCTGGCGACAGAACCAGCAAGTTGAACATGTTTTCCAACCGTTCAACGTCACCTATGTAAGGCCGTCGAATATCAGCACTGCCTTCCTCGACTCTGCGGTAAATAATATCATAACCAACCCGTACATCATGCAGCAGTACCTTACGGTAAGCCGCTCGCAACAACTGATTTTTAGTAGCCTGTATTCATTCAATTATAATTCATCCCTTCGTTCAGCATCGCCAACCACGTTCCGCCTGGCTACCAATTTAGAAATTGCAGGTAACCTGGCCAACTTTTTGTCAAAGGAGCGAAACGATGATGGGGACAAGGTTATCTTCAACGTTCCGTTTGCGCAGTTTTTACGGATTGATGCCGATGCTCGTTTATATACCAAGCTGACACCCAAAATAACCTGGGCGAACCGACTGTTTGCTGGTTTGGGCGTTACATACGGTAACTCCAGAGGGCTGCAATTGCCGTTAACAAAACAGTATTTTGTAGGGGGTAGTAACAGCATTCGCGCTTTCCGGCCACGGGCTATTGGACCGGGTCTATTTGCACGCGATACGATTCGTAATGGCCTGTTATTTCAGGATGGCGGGGGCGACATCAAACTTGAAGCAAACACGGAGATTCGGGCAAAATTTACTCAGTATATTGAAGGAGCCGTTTTCGTGGATGCAGGCAATATCTG
Organism: Spirosoma radiotolerans; assembly: GCF_000974425.1. Classification (NCBI taxonomy): domain Bacteria; kingdom Pseudomonadati; phylum Bacteroidota; class Cytophagia; order Cytophagales; family Cytophagaceae; genus Spirosoma; species Spirosoma radiotolerans. The sequence goes on along the minus strand of NZ_CP010429.1, from coordinate 834,250 downwards.
GACTTATTCGGATAATGACATTTTCGGCGCAGCCGCTCAAGCAAAGTTTAGTCCGGAATTTTATAGGCAAATAGCGATTGGCACCGGCGTTGGTATTCGCATTGACCTATCTTACTTTCTGGTTCGTTTTGACCTGGCAACGCCCCTACGAAAGCCGTATAAAACCAACGGTAGCGAGTGGGTCATTAACCAGATTGACTTCGGTGACAGCAATTGGCGAAAGCAAAACCTGGTATTCAATATTGCTGTAGGCTATCCATTTTAAATTTTGTAGAACGTCTGCGTTATAACACCGGCTTCAGCACTTTCCAAACCGTGTTTGCCACAATTTTATGCCCGGCGGGTGTTGGATGAATGCCATCGGGTTGGTTTAATTTAGGAATACCGCCCACGTTTTCGAGCAGGAAGGGTATCAAGACAACCTTATTCTTGTCGGCTAACTCTTTGAACATCCCTCTAAATTCCTTCGCATAAGAAGTCCCCATATTGGGGGGAATCTGCATCCCGGCCAATACGATTTTAGCCTGCGGACTTTTCTGCCGAACAGTATCCATAATGGCCTGCAGATTTTGACGGGTGGCCGTTAAGGGAAGCCCCCGCAGCCCGTCGTTGCCGCCAAGTTCCAGCACAAAGACCGCTACGGGTTGGCGCAGCACCCAGCCAATCCGGCTTTTGCCACCGGCGGTCGTTTCACCACTCAGGCCAGCGTTGACAACGGTATAATTTAGTCCGGCGGAGTCAATCTTTTGCCCAATCAGCGCAGGGAATGCCTGCGTTGGTTCAACACCATAACCAGCCGTCAGGCTATTGCCGTAGAACAAAATAGTTTGGTTTTTGGCCGTACTGGCTGGTTTGGTATCCGCGGGTTTGGCAGCGTTGCTTGTTTGGGACGTTTTGGTATCGGATGATCCACATCCCCAGACCGTTAAGACCAGCAACAACCCGCTTATCACAGAAAAGGGTGTTTTACTCATTGGAAAGAACTTCATCGGTTTTGCAAGGGTTAAATCAGGTAAACGCAAAAATAAAGGTGAGGTTCGCAAAGTACGCTAAGAATCCATTGCGAACCCCGCCTTTACTTTTGCGTTGTTGCGGTTAAAACCTGTTTCCATGAGCATTCTTCGCGTCGAAAATCTAACCAAAACCTATTCCAGTGGGGGCCGCGAGCTAACGGTTCTGCATAGTGTCAACTTCACGCTCGAACCGGGAGACACCTTCTCCATCGTAGGGCCATCGGGTAGTGGCAAAACAACCTTGCTGGGTTTGTGTGCCGGACTCGACCGGGCTTCGTCAGGTAGTGTTTATCTGAACGATGTTCGCCTGGATACACTCAATGAAGATCAGCGCGCAGCCATCCGGAATCAATACGTTGGCTTTATTTTTCAGAACTTCCAGCTTTTGCCTACGCTCACCGCCCTCGAAAATGTGATGGTACCACTCGAACTGCGGGGCGAAAGAGGAGCCGGTAAAGCAGCTCAGGCGTTGCTGGAACGTGTTGGCCTGGGTCAGCGCGGGCACCACTACCCTACCCAGCTCTCCGGCGGTGAACAACAGCGGGTTTCGCTGGCACGGGCGTTTGCCAACCGGCCAAAGCTCCTCTTTGCCGATGAACCAACCGGTAATCTCGACGCTGATACCAGTGCCACGGTAGTCGATCTACTCTTTGAGCTTAATCGCGAAGCCGGCACCACACTTGTTCTGGTCACGCACGATATGGAACTGGCCTCCCGAACCCAACGCGTTATTCGGATCAAAGGCGGAGCGGTTGTGAATGAATTAGTGAATGATAGAATAATTGAGGGATGAATGATTGAATAGGTTATGCGCTAACTACTCAATTATTCACTAATTCAACACTTATGCACACCTCCTGGCTCTTTCGTATGGCCTGGCGCGACAGTCGCCGGAGCCGACAACGGTTGCTTCTCTTTATGTCGGCCATTGTGCTGGGTATTGCCGCGCTGGTGGCCATAAACTCGTTTGGCGACAACCTGGCCCGCAGCATTGATGAACAGGCCAAAGAGCTCCTGGGTGCTGACCTTACGCTGTCTTGGAACCGGCCACCATCGCCCAAAACGGCTCAATTGGTAAAGACCATCGGTCGTGATCGGGCTTACGAAGTTTCCTTTGCCTCGCTTGTCTCTATTCCTAAAACCGGGGGCGTTCGGCTGGCACAAGTCAAAGGATTGGAAGGTAACTTTCCGTTTTATGGCACCTGGGAGGTTCAGCCGGTATCGGCCATTCAAACGTTTCGGCAAGCAACCACTCGGGTGGCCTTAGTCGATGACGCGCTACTGGTGCAGTTAGGCGCGGTCCCCGGCGATTCCGTGCGGGTTGGAAACCTGTCATTTCTGATTGCCGGTCGGGTCACCAAAACACCGGGTCAGGCGGCTATTGCGGCTACCGTTGCGCCAACGGTCTTTATTCCAAATCAGTTTCTGTCTCAAACCGGCTTGCTCCAACGCGGCAGTCGGGTGGCGTATAAATATTACTACCAGTTTGCGCCGGGCACGGATGTCGAGAAATACGTTAAAACGATTTCCACACGCCTGGATAAGGACGGCATTAGCTACGACACGGTGGACGGACGTAAAAAACAGACCGGCCGCTCCTTCGCCGACCTGACCAAGTACCTGAGTTTAGTGGCCTTTGTTGCCCTGCTGTTGGGCTGCGTGGGCGTTGCCAGTGCGGTTCAACTCTACGTAAAAGAAAAAGTAACGTCTGTGGCTATTCTGCGAACGCTCGGTGCCAGCGGGCGGCAGGCTTTTTTGATTTACCTTATCCAAACGGCCTTAATGGGCTTACTCGGTGCCGTGATTGGTGCCTTGGGTGGGTCAGTAGTTCAGCTGATTCTCCCCCGCGTATTCGGCAATTTTCTGCCTATTACGGTCGAAACGACACTGTCGGGCCCGGCTATCCTCGGTGGCATTGGTACGGGCGTGCTCATCTCGATCTTGTTTGCCTTGCTACCGTTGCTGGCAATTCGCAATGTCTCTCCGTTGCGCACCCTGCGTAGTTCGTACGAAGCCGACCTGAGCAATAGAGACCCGTTCCGATGGCTGGTGTATTTACTGGTGATTGGCTTTATCATTGGCTTCGCCTATTTGCAAACCCATAACTTCATGCTTGCCCTCGGCTTTACGGGTGGGCTGGCGCTGGCGTTCGGCATCCTGACAGCGCTGGGACTGAGCCTGATCTGGCTCGTTCGCCGGTTCTTCCCGACTTCCTGGAGTTACATATGGAGGCAGAGCCTGGCGAATTTATACCGACCCAATAACCAGACGCTTATCCTGGTTACGTCCATTGGCCTGGGGGCTTTTTTGATTGCTACGCTTTACCTGACCCAGGGCCTTTTGCTCGGTCGGGTGGAGTTGTCGGCCAGTGGGAATCAGCCTAACATGGTGTTGTTCGATATTCAGAATGAGCAGATTGCGGGTATTCGATCCCTGGTGAAAACGCAGCGCCTGCCCGTTTTACAGGAGGTGCCCGTGGTAACGATGCGCCTGTCTGATATCAATGGAACGACCAGTGCTGTTCGGAAAGACACGGCCGCTAAAACGCCCAAATGGGCATTTACCCGCGAATACCGGGTTACGTATCGGGATACGCTGATCTCGTCAGAAAAGCTCACCGCCGGGAAGGCTCCTTATCAGGCCGATGGCGCTATTTATGTGTCTATCGAGAAAGATTTTCTGGATCGAATGCACCTCAAACTGGGCGACACCCTTGATTTCAATGTGCAGGGAGCACCCATACAAACCATTGTTGGCGGCACCCGCGAGGTCGAATGGAACCGCGTCCAAACCAACTTTCTAGTCGTATTTCCGTCGGGTGTTTTGGAGCAGGCGCCCCAGTTTCACGTGCTCATGACCCGCGTGCCCGATAACCAGGCATCGGCGCTCCTTCAGCGGGCACTCGTCAGCCAATTCCCCAACGTATCGGCAATTGACCTGGGGTTGATCCTGAAAACGGTGGACGACATTCTGGGTCAGATCTCGTTTGTTATCCAGTTTATGGCCCTGTTCAGCATACTGACGGGTTTGCTGGTGCTGGCCAGTTCGGTGGTGATTAGTAAGTACCAGAGGCTCCGCGAAAGTGTACTCCTGCGAACACTGGGGGCCAGCCGCACCCAGATTCTGCGCATCACTGCGCTCGAGTATGGATTATTGGGCTTATTGGCAGCTCTCTCGGGTATTCTCCTCTCGGTGGTTGGTACCTGGGCGTTAGCCCGTTATGTGTTTGAGGTCCCCTATCGGCCTGGTGTTTTGCCCTTGGTCGTTATCTCCCTCTCCGTAACAGCCTTGACTGTACTTATTGGGGTTTTCAATAGCCGGGAGGTACTGGTCAGACCACCCCTGGATGTACTGCGTGCGGAGAGCTGATGAACAAATAATAACGAAGATTGCCCCTAACTGCGTAGTTTCCCGCTATCCCTGCGCAATCAGTACGGGAATGTACGGCTTTTGCTAAACCGTACATCCGCTCTAAAACCTGGTTCCATAACATCGGAGATTTGTAGCACCAAAAACGCACTAAACTCTTAAATTTTGTTATGGAAAAAGCATTCTGGCTTAACTCTTGGGAATTAGAAGGCCCTTACACCAGTTTTCACCGCAAAGACATCCACCCTTACCTGATCAAGCACCTTCCACCCTTTTCGCTGGAGGGCAAGTCGGTTTTCGTTCCTCTCTGTGGCAAAAGCGTTGATATGATCTACTTTAGCCACTTCGCCCAGCGGGTTGTGGGGGTCGAGATCGTTGAGAAAGCTGTGCTCCAGTTCTTTTCCGATAACCTACTCCCCTACCAGCGGATTGGCAATAAATTCATGTCGGGCAACATTACCATTTTCTGCTGCGACCTCTTTAGCCTGACCACTGAAGACATTGGACCTGTGGACGTCGTGTATGACCGGGCATCGCTGGTGGCCTTACCCACACCCATGCGGATGCGCTACCTGCAAACGCTCGAAAAACTAACGCCCGTGGGTGCCTTAACGTTTTTGAATACGGTCGAGTATGAACCGTCCTTGTCGACTCCCCCGTTCAGCATTTCACCCAGTGATGTTTCCAGCTATTTCCCGAATTATGTCATTGATCATGTCGAGAGTCCAATCTTACCGAATCACGGTATGGTACGGAAATTCAATCTGACATTTCTGATCGAACATGGCTTTCTGATGCGCAAACTATACGACTCACCCGTTTACATGGACGCGGAGGAACTGTCGGAGAATGCAGCCAGGTAATAGCAAAGGCCCTGATAAGTAATCCAATTCTACCATCACTTCCACTGCATTACATCCAGCACATTGGGGCAGAAATCGTATTCTTCGGGCTGGTTAGAACCAATCAGCAAAAGCTGATCCGGGCCAAGTTGACGCACCTGCTCGTGATACCAGGCGGCTCCCTGCCGGTCGAGGTTGGCCGTAGGTTCGTCCAGAATAACGACCGGTGCGTTGGAAAAGAAGGCCAGCCCGAGTTTGACCCGCTGTTTCATACCCGACGAGAAATACTTTATTTCCTTATGGCGCGCGTGGGTCAATAACAGTCGGTCGGCAACGGCTTCTGTCGTCAGGTTGTTCCGGAATGGTTTGAAGGTTTGGTGAAACGTCAGTAGTTCATCCAGCGTCAACTCTTCCACTAATTCGAGGTACGGAGCGGCAATGCTCACCTGCCGAAACCAACTGTCGGGATCAATGAGCGTAGCATCCTGCGAATACGTCAGGTTACCTTCTGTATGGGGTAAATTTCCGGCCAGTAATTGCAGCAGCGTTGATTTTCCACTCCCATTGGGTCCAACAAACGTGTAGCTCGTACCGGCGTTGAGCGTCAGGTCTACGTGGCGAAAGATCCACTCCCTCCGGTACTTTTTACCGATTTTCTCGGTAGCGATTGTCAGCATTGTTTCTGGTATGAGTACCGGAATGGATGGCGCAAGGCTCTGGCCTTGTGCCGAGTATTTTCCGGCCTCTGGCCGGCATGTAGAACGGATAACTTTATCGGCCAGAGGCCAGGTACTAATCGGCAATAAGGCCAGAGCCTTGCGCCATCATGCGTTTATTCGCGCTCTGCGCTGCTGTTCGACGGCCCCTTCATGATGCCCCGCTCCGATGACCGGATGAAGTTCACAATTTCGTCGCGCTCATCAGATGGGGGCAGCTCCAGCTCGATCTGCGTCAGCGCATCGGCATTGTTCAACCCACGCATGTAGATGTACCGGTAGATTTCCTGAATCTGGTTGATCTTGTCGTTTTCGAACCCCCGCCGGCGAAGGCCGATGGAATTGATACCGGTATAGGATAGTGGTTCGCGGGCCGCTTTTGTAAACGGTGGTACATCTTTACGCACCAGCGAGCCGCCCGAAATCATGGCATGGGCGCCAATTTTCACCCATTGGTGCACTGAACTTGAACCACCAATGATGGCCCAATTGCCCATATGAACGTGTCCGCCCATTTGCACATTATTGATAATCAGGCAATGATTACCAATCCGGCAATCGTGCGCCACATGGGCGTAAGCCATCACGAGACAATCAGAACCGATTTCCGTTTTCCAGTGCTCTTCCGTTCCCCGGCTAATGGTAGCGTATTCACGAATGGTTGTATTATCGCCAATGTAGGTCCGGGTGTATTCGTTGTTGAACTTCAAATCCTGCGGAGTGGATGAAATTACCGCTCCCGGATAAATTTTACAGTTACGGCCGATGCGAGCCCCTTCGTTGATTACCGCATGCGAACCGATCCATGTTCCTTCGGCAATCTCAACGTCTTTATGGATAATCGCAAATGGCTCGATCACCACGTTCTGCGCTATTTTCGCTTCAGGGTGAATGTAAGCTAATGGTTGAATCATTTCTTTAATGATGAATGATGAATGATGAATTATAAAAGATAAACAACTGATAGCCTGACAATTAAAACGACCATCACGTATCATCCATCCTTCATCATTTTACTCCGGCCGCCCGGCTCACTACTTTTTCTTAACCAGACTGGCGATCATGTCGGCTTCGCACACCAGTTGATTGCTTACATAGCCACGACCCTGCATTTTCACAATACCGCGCTTCATGGGTGATGTGAACTCACATCGAAAAATGACGGTATCGCCCGGTAAAACGTTGCGACGGAAACGGCAATTCTCAATACCGACTAAAAAGGGCCAGTAATTTTCGGGGTCGGGTACGGTGCTTAAGACCAGAATCCCACCCGTTTGCGCCATCGCTTCCAGTTGCATAACGCCCGGCATCACCGGATTTCCCGGAAAGTGACCCGGAAAATACGGCTCATTCATCGTCACGTTTTTGATACCGACGACGCTATTTTCGTCCAGCGCGATGATTTTGTCGATCATCTGAAATGGATAGCGATGGGGCAGCAACTGCGAAATGCGGTTAATGTCCAGCACGGGCGGTTGCGTCGAATCGTATTTAGGAACCTGGTTAGCCGCGTTTTTCTGAATCAGTTTCTTGATCTTTTTGGCAAACGCCACGTTAGCCGCATGCCCCGGACGGGCAGCCAGAATCTGCGCCTTAATGGGCCGCCCAATCAGGGCCAGATCGCCCACCATGTCGAGCAGTTTGTGGCGCGCCATTTCGTTGGGATAATGCAACTCCAGATTATTCAGAATGCCTTCCTGCTTATTGACGCTTACCTTCGGCTTATGCAACAGGTCGGCCAGGTAATCCAGTTCACCGTCCTTTACTTCCCGATCCACAATCACGATAGCATTGGTAAGATCGCCCCCTTTTATGAGATTCTGTTTATACAAAGCCTCCAGTTCGTGCAAAAAGACAAAGGTACGGCAATTGGCAATTTGCTCAGGAAACTGGCTAATGTCGTTCAGGTAAGCGTGCTGGCTGCTGATTACCCGCGAGTTATAGTCGACCATAACCGTCAGCCGGTAATCATCCAGTGGCAAGGCTGCCAGTTCGATATCCTTTTCGGCATTGCGGTAGTGAACATACTCACTCACCTCAAAATAATTGCGGGTAGCGTTCTGTTCTTCGATGCCTGCATCCCGCAGGGCGTCGATAAACTGAATAGACGAACCATCCATAATGGGTGGCTCGGGGCCGTCCAGTTGAATTAGAACGTTATCCAGTTGGAGGCCAACCAGGGCAGCTAGTGTGTGCTCAACGGTATGAATGCGGGCGCCACTCTGCTCAATTGTCGTGCCCCGCGAGAGATCCACAACATTATCAACATCGGCATCCACAATGGGTTGCCCCGGCAGGTCGATGCGCTGGAATTTATAGCCGTGATTCGTCGGCGCGGGTAAAAATGTCATCGTTGCCGAGACGCCTGTATGCAGGCCCACTCCCGATACCGATACGGCTTTCTGAATCGTCTGTTGTTTGGTATTCATTCGTTGTCGGTTTACCGTTTACGGTTCGTGGTCTACGGTTGGCTGACCGCGTGCATAGCTTCGCCGGTGCGGTCAGCCAACTGTAAATCCCGGCGGGGAACCGCACGAACCATAAACCGTACACTAGTTTTCGTTTTTCTTTTCCAGATTTGACAGCCGTTGTTCCAGGGCTGGCAACTTCCGGAAAATGGCCAGTGACCGCATGCTCTCTTTAAGGCCAAAAGCAGGCGAACTATTAAGCGATGTTCCTTCTTCAACTACATTTTTACCGACGCCCGACTGGGCACCGACTTTGGTCCCATTGGCAATTGTCAGGTGGCCCGAAAAACCAACCTGACCGGCAATGACACAGTTCTTACCTAATTTGGTCGAACCAGAAATGCCTGTTTGTGCAGCAATGACCGTGTTTTCACCAATATCGACGTTATGCCCGATCTGAATCAGATTATCGAGTTTAACGCCCTTCCTAATGATCGTGGAGCCCATGGTGGCGCAGTCGATGGTTGTGCCGGAGCCCACGTTCACAAAGTCCTCCAGAATAACATTACCCAGTTGTGGAATCGTTTTGTAGGTTCCATCCGGTTGTGGCGCAAAGCCAAATCCCTCACTGCCAATGACGGCATTTGGATGAACAACACAATGCTGCCCAATAATACAATTGTCCAGAACACGGGCACCCGGATGAATGATCGAATTATCGCCGATGCGGACGTTGTTGCCAACATAGGCATGCGGATAGATTTTGACATTCTCGCCGATAGTACAATTCGTTCCGATGTACGAAAAGGCACCCCGATAGATGCGTTCGCCAACCGTCGTTCCATCACCGACATAAGATGGCTGTTCTACACCAACGCGGGAGAAACTCAACTGCTTGTAGTACTCTTCCAGCAGTTGGGTAAAAGCGGAGTAGGCGTTTTCTACAAAAATCAGGGCAGATGAAACCGGCTTTTTGGGCTGAAAAGACTGGTCAACAATGACTGCCGATGCCTGGGTTGTGTACAGAAACGGTTCATACTTGAGGTTCGACAGAAACGAAATATCGCCTGGCTTACCTTCTTCTATTTTGGCTAATCCGGTGATTGGTAATGAATCATTTCCGGCAATTTCGCCCCCCAGCAGTGTAGCAATCTGCTTGACTGTAAACTTCATATGTGTGTAACGACCGTCGCAAAACACTCGATTTTCGCGTTCGATTGGGCCGCTAAGGTAGCTAACAAATTGCATTTTTTGGATAGAACCACCCGGAAATGTTCAGAAAGCAGTGGCTTATTTGGAGCCCTAAGCGGATATGGACCCTAACATTAATCACTTATTAATTGACCGATTGCGGAACAGCCTTCAGGTCTTTGGCCCAACAGACGTAATATCGGCGAACTATGTTTGTCAGTACCTGAATATTTGATAGATCCGATGCATCAGCAATATCGATGACGTTGCCATTCTTCAGCTTTATACTAATCCGATCCTCCGAGGGGAGATACGCTGCGTTGGTTGCCTGTCCTTCCACCAGGAAATAAGAGAGCATATCAGCAGGGAGACCGAGCCGATGCAGTTGATTTTCAAGTTCATTCAGCAACTCACCCGCAAACGGTTCGGTCGACAACATAATTTTGAACAGCTTGCGGTCGAGCAGCATCTGGCAAAGCGTCGAGAGCACAAAATCGGGGTGCAGCGCCCACTCTTTAATGCAGGCCCACACATCAAAATCATCCAGACGGGTGAAGGCGTCGAGGTAAGACCGGTTTGTTTGAAAATCAGTCAATGTCACACTTCTTTGTAGAAACAACCGGAAGGAAGCCGAAGCAAAAACGGCCTCAGTCCCAGCTTGCTGCAAGAGAAACCGTGCCCGGCGCAACACTTGAATAAGCATCGACTCAGCACAGATCGACGTTTTATGCAGATACACCTGCCAGTACATCAACCGGCGTGCATTCAGGAAATTTTCGACACTCAGAATCCCTTTCGCTTCAACCACTAACTGATCACCTACCAAATCGAGCATTTTAATAATTCGTTCGGCTCCAATAGCGCCCTCGGCTACACCCGTATAATACCCATCACGGTTGAGGTAATCCATCCGGTCCATATCCAGCTGACTGGATATAAGCTGATGGAAAAACGTTCGCTCGTAGGTACCGTCGAACATGCGGATAGCCAGCGATAAAGCACCATTGAACTGACGATTCAGCTCATGCATGAGCAGCAGCGAAATCTGCTCATGCGAGACTCCTTCCAGCAGGCAACACTCCAGCACGTGCGAAAACGGCCCGTGGCCAATATCATGGAGCAGAATGGCAATCTGAGCCGCTTCGCACTCGTCACTGCTGATGGAATGTCCTTTGCTTTGCAGCGTACTCATGGCCTGCCCCATCAGGTGCATAGCCCCCAGGGCGTGGTGAAAACGGGTGTGTAAAGCGCCGGGATAAACATATTCCGATAAGCCTAATTGTTTGATACGCCGAAGTCGCTGGAAGTAAGGGTGCTCGACTAAATCGAAAAGTAATTCGGTCGGAATGGTAATAAACCCGTATACGGGATCATTAAGAATTTTCTTCTTGTTAGGCGCTGACATTCAGCAAAGATACCGGACAGGATTGCAGGATTAGCAGGATTGTCGACTGAAAATCGGACTAATCCTGCAATCCTGTTAAAAAATTCGTAAATTTGCCTGTTGACTTTGAGCAATCAATCAACAGCGGGCTTGTAACTCAGTTGGTTAGAGTGCCTGACTCATAATCAGTAAGTCGCAGGTTCGAGCCCTGCCTGGCCCACTTGACTATCAGCCGCTTAACAGAAATGTTAAGCGGCTTTTTTATTGGGTTGCACTATATATTTCCTAAGTTAGGAACAACGACGATAGAAATTCAAAAGGGATGTTGAGAAGCTGGTTATGAATTAGTAAACCGAGCGCGGTTATGTTAAGTGCTTATAGGCAACTTAGTGTCCAGCTCCATTTTGATTTATCACCGCTCATATAAAAGGCCCGTTTGCCCTTCTTACGGGTTTACCAACAGCCAGTGCACCAATTAGCCTGGTAGCTAATTGAAGGGATTGGGTACGTTTGTGCCGATTAGGCTTGTTGGCTAACTGATGGGCTGTCAAGCCATCAGCGGTTGGTGAAGCCTAGACCCATCTGGTTGAACCGGGTAGCCGATTCATTCCCCACGAAGTCTAACGTTACTGAAGAACGGTAGTCAAAATTCTCGCCGTCCCAGGCGTTACAGACCCGAAGTGGTTCGCCAGTGGGCTTGTATACGGCGGTAATCGTATACCGCCCAATAGGGATGTCTTTGATAATGCCATACGTGCCTCTTTTCGCCTGAAGCGTCAACACCTTGCCGGTCGAACCGTCGATGAGTGGCCCACTCGGCGTCAACGTCAGTTCAACGTTTTCTTCATCGTATAAGCCATTGGCGTTCAGATCGCGGAACAGTTCAAGAGTACCACCGTAATAAAGATCTAAGCTCAGGTCAGGCATGTGGCCGGTTAGTTTCCATCGAAAATTGCGAACGGGTTTTTCGTGGGCCGTGAAGGGGGCATCATTTTCGGGGTCGAGCCAGAGCTTATAGATCCGGTCATTGTATTGCTTGAGCAGATAGCTTTTGGCTATCCACTCTCCGGCAATATCCGTCATTTGCACCCTATATGTACCATCGGCAGCGGTCTTGACCTCGGGGCCGTCGCCACTGAACACCGCATGGTCAATGAAAACCGTCGCCCGGGGTAGCGGTTTGCCTTGGGAATCGGTGACTTTACCAACTACGTAACCGTCCTGACCCATCGAAGCCGTGTTGGTGTTCGCAGTGTTGCCGGGCTCAGGAGACTTTGTTTGGCAGGCCGTCAGGGCGACTAAACTGCTCGCCAGCAGCAGGGTAATACCCTTTAGAAAGTGAAAAGAGAGAAAGGAGTTCATGATTGTATTTGTTTGTTTTGATAAAAAGAAGAAGGAAATAGCGTTTGGAGAACCCGCCCGGTTGGTGGAACCTGACTGCTGGTTGAAAAAGACAGGGTGGCTTAACCCTGGTTGCGTTGACGAAAAAATTGATTTTAGCACCGTTATTCAGCCACGGCTGTTCGAAACTCGCCTTGAATCTGTTTCCCAATGATTTCGGCCGGACATGGTCCACTCAATTTGTAATAGGTACCGCTCAACGTCCCTCTGACATAGTTCACCCCGTCTACTTCGTCGAAACCGGTAATGATTACATTACCAGGAGAAATAACATACTTTGCCGGAACACAGGTTATAGTATAGGAAACATAGCCATCATACGTCGAAACGGAGGGAGAAAATTCTGCGACAGCGGCTCCAGTCTTCATGCCTTGTGTATACGGATAAGCGCCCAGCGGATTATCCGGATTTGGCAGCGTCAGAATGACATTTAATGATTGAGTAAAGGCTTCATTCGTTCCGGTCAGCGTCAGCGTTTGCCCCCGTTTAGTGCAAACGATTTGGCTCCACTCAAATGGCTCTCCGCCAAATGTGCCCGTAAAGTAGTCAGACCCAATTAAGATGCGTTTTCGTAAAAACACTTTCTTGGCGCTGTTCTTAAATGTAATCTCCGCTTGAACGGTAACTGGATTTTGGGGCGGATACTTAGCGGGGGCGGTATAGGTTACCTGAAGGCCTGCTGTTTTGGTCACTAGTTTGCCGTTAGCCTCCCCACCCACAACCGACCAGACGATGTCTTTTACCTTAAACGTTTCGTGTTTGGTTTCGGTCAATGGCGCAATCAAGAACGCTTCAGTCACGTTTATAGTAGCTGACTGGCCAAAATCCAGGGTCTTACCTTTATCGGGCCCTCCTTCCAGGTCAAGGTCTTCAAGGCGTTCCAGTTCATAAGCCGTCCAATCGCTGAAGTGAGGCATCGCCACTGAAATCAATCGGTTCGTCGTGTCAACAATTATATCCGATGCCCGTTGCCACCGCCGATCGGTTTGCTGAAAACCGGCGGCCAGCATATCCGGATCATTAACAGCCACCTGGCCCGCATCATAGTGGAATGTTAAGTGAGCCGCTTTGGCAAATTGGGTGCCATCCGGTGAAAATCGATACGCTAGCCCTACTCCATTCGGAGCTTGATTTGTAATTGGTTGAATAGTAATGGTGGTGGCTGTCGTGAGCGCACCAGCTGGGATGACTAAGTCAACAGCGCCATCCGTTGAGCGAACCGTTCCACCCTGAGGTCCGATGAGTTGACTGCTTGATGTTCCCTGTGGTTGACCTATCTCGGTAACAGCACCTGATTCTGTACCTGAAGGGTCAGTGGATGTAACAGGGGATGTAGGTGACACAACATCGAGTTGTTGTTTACAGCCCGTCGCACTGGCGAGTAGTGTCCAGACAATAAAAAAAGAATTACGTAAGTTCATTAGCTCTTGTTGTTGTAAAAATTGGGGCGAAATAGATGGAACAAACGCTTAAAACGTGATTTTCATCAGGCTACCATCCCCTAAGCTGGTCAGGTAAGCCGTATGGTTGTTGACCACTTTGAGATCCGTTGGCAGATTCAGCTTGTCAAGCAATACATCGCTGGTGGTTCCTCGGGCCCGTACTAAGCGCCCCGTGTTGGCAGTAAAGCCGGTTGGTCCGAATACCGCATGTTCCAGTACGAGGTAGTTCCCGCTGCCATCGTTCTCTACATCCACCAGGCTATTGAATGCCTGCTGAAACACACTCAGATTTCCGGCCAGATCCATCCGGTATAGCAAGGCTTTGCCAGCCGGGAACGGAAAACCTAACAACGTACTGATGGCAAACTGCTTCCCATCGTAGGTGATGCCCGTTGGTACGGATTCGATGACCGGTGGACCCGGTGGCGGACCAGCGGGGTTCGGATTCTGAATGCCTAGCACCTCCGTAACGATGCTCAACTGCCCAGCCGGAGACCGGCGAACGATCGCATTGGCAGCCGCATCTGCAAAGTAAAGGGCCCCATCCGGCCCAAGGGTCATGCTGTACAAGTGTGATTCACCCGTATCATTCTTAAGATTCTGATTGATCACAAACTGCTGGATTGGTTCTGGCGTTAAGGTGGTGGCCGAAATGGCTGGATCACCCGTTTTGACCGATGCCAGGTTCAGGGTATAGAGCCCTTTTGCATTCAGTACATAAAGCACACCATTGGCAATCAGGAGGTGGTCGGTAGCATCCAGTTCGTTGTCCGGCCGTTTGAACGAGTACAGGCCGGTAATCACCGGATGAACCTGGCCATCGGGGGTAATTTCGGATACCCGGCCATCCTGTTGGCCGGTTCCTTGCTCGGTAACAAAAACGCGTCCAGTAGCATCAGTTTCGACGCCAATGGGGGCCACCAAACCGGTAACGAACGTAGTGGCGGTCGGTGTAATAGCTGCGATGTCTCGGTGATCCTGGCAGCTAATGACCAATCCTGCTGCGAAAAATAGGCTTAGGGTAACTTTTCGGGTAAACATAGGCGTGTTGTTGAATTGAGTAAAAGGCTACTTGTTAACCAGATGCCCTGCTTTCGCAGGGCATCAATAGGTTTTTAGGGTGATCATCAGACTAATCGGTAAGTGTACCTCAAGGGGCTGGCGGCATCGGGGCCGGAACCGTATTAGCCACCGGTTTGAGCGATTTCAAATAAGCGAACACCGCTTTCATATCGTCATCAGTCATATGGGTGTAATTGGGCCAGGGCATCGGGGGTAGCAATGGCCGGTTATTATCCAGCCCTTTGGCTTTTCCCTGCCGCATGGCTTTGGTGAACTGAGCCAGTGACCAGCTTCCAATACCCGTTGCGTCGGGCGTTAAGTTGGCCGCAAACGACACACCCCAGGGGCCAATGAAGGCGGTATTCTGACCATTGAACAGTACCCACTGCCCTGTTTTGACCATATTCTTATCAAAGCTGCCTAAAGGTTCGTTGCTGTTGTAGCCCGACAGCAAGCGGTCCATGTCTGGGGCTGGCCCTTGCGGAGTCATTTTTTTAGGCGAATGGCAGTCGCCACAGCCCATGGTCATCACCAGGTACTCGCCCCGTTTAAGTAAGGGGTTCTGGGTCGGCCGTTGGTGAACGGTGGTCACCTTCTGTTTTTGACTGGGGGTGTCATGCCGGTTGGTAAAGGCACAAACCAGTCCTGCAGCGGCCAAAGCCGCTCCGTACATCAATTGCTTCATGGATATGGTGAATTTTGGGTAAAGAGGTGCCTAGGGTCTAGTTAGCCCAGGGCGGGCAGACCCGAAATAGAAAAATAAAGACAAGAGGATGACCAGCCTGAACTACGCAGGATGTTAGGCCCTTAGGCGCATTCGTTGTTGAGGAGGCCGGCGGAAAAACTGATCGGAATCGTGGTAAACAAGCGTGGGCACGTCATTGGAGAACTCCTTGAAATCCCGAATGAAGTGAGCCTGATCTGAATAGCCTAAGTTATACGACACATCCAGCCAGTTGGGCGTGGTAGCCGTTTGCTGAAACGACTCGTAGGCATTTCGGAAGCGAATAATCCGCTGATAGAGCTTGGGCGTGGTGCCAAAATTATCCTTAAAGCTACGTTCTAATTGCCGCTTACTAACAAACAGATGCTCACTTAAGGCTTCAATGGACACATTGCCCTTTGCCTGCCGAATCAGTCGAGTAGCCTCGTATAGATAATTACGTTCCCCTTTCAAATTTTTGAACTGGGCCAGTAAAAACGATTCAGCGACCTCAATAACCGACTGGATATCCGGCAGGCCATACACACGCTCCGTCAGCCGGTTTGTTTCTTTGCCTAAAAACGTTTCCAGATCGGTGAACTGATTGAACAGCGAAGCTACCGGTACGTTGAACAGTTGGAGCAGGCTTTCAGGTTTAAGCCGAATCCCAAACTTACGGCTGGTACCTACGGCTTTCCACTGGACAGTATCGCGGTAGAGGCCTACGAAAAACGCCTGGGGAAGCTCCTGCCAGCTATCGTTGAACAGCACGTGGGCGTGGTTATCGTCCAGGTGCAGAATCAACTCCAGTGCCCCAAAGGGCATACAGCGCTGGATAGGCGACTCCAGCCTGCCTTCCGTTTTAAAGTCGTGCAGCCAGTAACATTCCACGAAGGATTGAAGGGCCGGAGATGGACTAAACTCCTGGTAGCTTGTGCTCATACTGGTCGATGTTATTCGCTAATACTGAGTAGGGTACGTTGATAAAACAAAAATACAGGTGCTGTCTTAGTTACCATTGAAGAAAAGCGACATATTTTCAACCGTTTACACAGTTTCCAGCGCGGCATGGACCTTTACCAGCCGTTCCGATGGAAGTTCATCCCTGGCAATGCCCAGAAACGTCTCGAAGACGGGTGCTGGCGCTTCTTTTTTTACACCCAATAACCAGGTGATCACTTCGTTATCGTTGATCGAACGCATCATCCAGCGGCTCTCGGCCAGCAGCGTAGGCAACGGAATCGATTGCAGGATTTGAGCTTCCATCTGGCGAATCTCGGCATCGGAATAATGCTTCCAGAGCAGGTACATCAGCACGTTTTCCTCTTTGTTCATGTGGTAAAGGTTAAAGGCGATGAACTCGTTAAACGCATAGCCGATGCGCTGCCCAATGGTTTCTCGGGTAATTGCCGAAGGATTGGTCCGCCAATCCTTGATGTGCTCAAATAACGTCTCCGTTAGCCGATGATCGATGTCATGGTCTTTTTCCAGTTCGTCGATCAGTTGGGCGTTGTGCTGGCGAATTTTGGGCAGAATAAACTGGTCTTCGTTTTCAGCGTGCTCGTCAAAGAAGCGAAGCACCTGCTCCAGTTGATTGACCGTCGCTTCGGCTTCGGGTTGAGCAAAGTCGGTTTGTTGAATACAGCGGGCCGTATCGTATAACATACCCCGTAAGCCTTTGTGAATTTGGTTAAACACGTTATAGCGTTGTTGTGACATGACTTTTTTTGTTTTGGAAGATAGGTGTATTGAAGGTTTGGGGACGGCTGCGGGCGGCATCGATGGTGGCCCGTTTATGGGCGCACCGAAGCGGGCACCGAATGCATCCTACCGCTTGAGGTCTGGTCTGTGGGCAAGCCATGAGCTGCGATTATTTTACCGCTGTGGCTTCGATTTCGACCATGAGCTGCGGAAAAGCCAGGGCATTGACTTCGGTTAGCGTACTGGCCGGTGCGCACCCAACGGCTGCCAACCGATCCATAACCTGTCCGTAAGCAGCAAAAAACTGACCTAGCGATGTTGTGTAAAAATTAAGCCGCACCACGTTGGCCAGGGAGTAATTCGCCTGTTGCAAAACGGTTTCCAGGTTGTCGAAACTTAAATTAATCTGCCCACTCATATCAGTTTCAACGGGCCGTCCGTCCGCATCCATGGCGGCTTGTCCAGCACAGTAGAGCGTATGGGTTGCCTGAGGGATTTCGACGGCCTGGGCATAGCCTAACTGGTCCTGCCAGTGCCAGGGATTAATGATTGACTTTTGCATTGTTCTTAGTATTTAATGACGCTCTGTGTTAAACGTCTATGCAAAAGTAGAACTGCCCATACGCCCAGTATTGAAGAAATGCGACACGTAAAAATAGTAAGAGAAACTGCAACGAGCCGCAGCACTACACGGCCCCTTTACAGACTGACAGCTAAAAAACCAGACGCCTATAATTCATCCGGTAAGGTTTTCAGAATAAGATTGGACCGGCTAAAGCGGAAGCTTCCGAACAACTCGCCCCTGCATTTGTCAAGTTTGTTTGCGGAAAGCGGTGGGTGTATTACCCGTATACTTCCTGAACTGCTTACAAAAGTGACTTTCATCCGTGTAGCCAAATTCATCGGCAATCTGCGCTAGCGTTAACGGGCTATACAGCAATCGGGCTTCAATAAGTTTAATCCTGTGTTTGATAATGTACTTCTTTAGGGATTCGCCCGTTTGCTTTTTAAAGAAGAGACTAATGTAAGCCGGGGCATAATGAAATACATCAGCTAAGTGCTCGATACTGAGTTCTTTAGGCCGGTAGATATGTTGCTGAACATACATCAGAATTGCTTCCACCGAAGCGTTGACAACGGGCCTGGACGGCGCTTGTCCAAACAGATTTCGAGCCAGGATCATCAACATACTTCGCATTAGGCTGTCTCGAATAATGGCAAAATAGGGTGGCTGGTGACGTTCGTACTCTTCTTCCAGAACCATCAGCAGGTGGCGCAGTTTTTCCTTCTCCTGTTTATCTACAACGATGGAACCACGACTTTGGGAAGAAGTCGTGAGCAAAGTTTTTATGATCGGTTGCCAGGGGCTGTCTTTGTCCACAACAGGGTGATCATGGATCGACTCATTGAAGCGGATAAAGCAGAACTCGGTTAGCTCATGAATCGCAAAATCGTGATAGTCTTCCGGCCCTAACAGAAACACATCACCCTGGCTATAGCCAAACCGATTGCCGTTTATATGATGAATGCCAGCGCCTTTGAGTATAAAAATAATCTCAAAGTAGGTATGCTTATGGACCGCATGCAACCAGGTCGTAGCCTCAAAGTGATAAATGTTAAAGGGAGTATGTAGTATATATCGTTTCATAAGCCTTCGGCCACGTATAAACATACCGATAAAGAATGGATTTATACAATTTATCCAAAATCGTCCTACCCTAGCTTTGCTGCTGTTTAATGAGTTTCTCTACTGACTCAAGCAGGCCTATGAAAAATTTCGTTTTGTTAATCATCAGTTTAGCAGCAACCTGTCTGCTACCATCCATGCATAAGCCCGACGAATGGGTTCCTCTTCTGGACAAAGATTTGACCCAATGGGAAACCTATATAAGCTATGCCCATAAGCTTGACTATAATGGAAATATACCCAAAGATAAGTCGGGCAATCCAGTGCAACCTGTTGGGTATAATAAAGATGAAACCCATGTTTTTTCTGTCCTGAATGAACCGGGTGGCCCCGTGCTACGGATAAGCGGGGAGAAGTATGGCTGCCTGTTTACCCGCCAGTCCTATGAAAATTACCACCTAACCCTTCAGGTCAAATGGGGTAACCAAAAATATGAACCCAGAAAAAATAAATTACGTGATTCGGGCATACTCTATCATTCGATTGGCGAAGCGGGCGTCGAGTATTGGCGTTCGTGGATGCTGTCGCAGGAATTTCAGATCATGGAAGGACATATGGGTGACTTCTGGTGTCAGGCCAACTCCGCCATTGACATCCGTTCTTTCCAATCCGAGGGCGTTATGAACCGGGTAGCAGACGAAAAACAACCGTTTGGTACCTTTAAGAAAGGCAGTGACTCCTACTGCCTTCGATCAGCAAACTACGAAAGTCCGGCTGGCGAATGGACAACTCTGGAACTGATCTGTTTTGAGGGAAAAAGCCTCCATATCGTCAATGGCCACGTAGTGATGGTCCTGAAAGACTCTCGCTATACAAACTCCGATGGGCAGGACGTGCCCATGAGAAAGGGTAAAATTCAGTTACAAAGTGAAGCAGCCGAAGTGTTTTATCGAAACATTCGCATTAAACCACTGACGGTCATGCCCAAAGCGTACGCGGGCTTATTTTGAAACCGGCTTTTCAGTAGCCCTCATGGTTTGCACTGGCCGCGCTGGCCCTGCACATGTACGGCTTACCCTATTATATCGCCATTCGTTTATCCTGTTATTCGTGCTATACGAGGTAACAAGTCGTTTTCTAAGTCAATTCTAAGTAATCGTTAAGTTTTCTCTTAGATCTGTGCTATAAATTGCCTGCATTCCTCCAGAAGACTCAACGGACTGGGGGAAACAAACCCTAGCACAACATGAAAACGCAACTCACATGCTTACTTTTTTCAGGTGTCGCGGGAGCCATCTATGCGCAAACCCCGACGCCCGATGCGAATACCCTGATGAACCTTGGGCGGTTTGACGAAGCCAAAATAATCCTGACCCAAAATGCGCAACAGAATCCGTCGGCACAAACCTATTTCGACGCTGGTTACGGTTATCTGAGGGCCGGCCAGCCAGACTCGGCCCGCACGTGGTTTGACAAAGGAATCTCGTTGGATGAAAAGCGTATTCCGCTCAATCAGACGGGGTTGGCCATTACGTATCTGGTCAAAAACGATAAGACCAATGCAGAACCAAAGCTTAATGAATTGGTCGATAAGAGTAAAGGCAAAAACGCGGAGATTCTGTACCGAATCGGTGAAGCGTATACGGGTTACTTAACCCCCGGTAACGGCTCAATCAAACCAGTTTATCCCAAGGCCGTGGATGCTGCCAAAGCCATCGACTACCTGAACCGGGCGGCCGACCGGGATAAGAAAAACGCAGCCATTCAGCTTGCCCTGGGCGATGCGCACTACCTGAACAAAGATGCCGGAACGGCCGTATCGCGTTATGAAAGCGCCCTTGAACTGGGCATGAACGCTTCGCGCGTGTACCAGCGAATCGGCGATATTTACTGGCAGGGACGGAATCTGAACCTGGCAGTCGAAAATTACAAAAAAGCCATCGACGCCAATCCGACCTATGCACCGGCCTATAATCAACTGGCAGAGTTATATTTCCTGGTCAACCGCTACAAAGAAGCCGCCAATTATATTGATCAATATGTGGACGTATCAAAGGATAAGCGCCAGGAAACACTATTGCGGCAGGCTCAATTTCATTTTCTGGCCAAAGACTACCAGCGTACGGTCAATATGATCGACAGCAATCGGACTGCGCTGGCGCAGAATCCGATTGTTTACCGAATTGAAGGCTGGGCCTATTCCTCTCTGAAACAACCGCAAAAGGCCATTCAGAACATCACTACGTTTCTGGAAAAAGCGCCGGACAAAGTCATGCCGGACGATTATAAATACTTGGGTAATGCCTACTTAGGTATCGACAATCCGGGCAGCGATTCGCTCAAAGCAATCAATGATTCTCTGGGGATAATGAACCTCGCTAAAGCCGCTCCGTTCGATACAACGGAGAATCTGTACAGCACCATGGCTAAATATTATTACCGGTCGAAAAAACATCCGCAGGCTGTTGCCGCGCTCGACTCGGCCGCTAGACACGGTTTCAAAGCCGATGGGCAGGATTTATTCCGCTACGGCATGAGCAATTATACGCTTGGTTTTCAGCACGATAGCCTGGGCAAGCTGATCCGGGACACTACGCGCTTTGCGCTGGCCGACTCGGCGCTGGCCTTATCACAGCAAGTCACACCCGATTATGCCCCCACTGTGCTCTATCGGGCCAAGGCGAATTACTATGCGTATCCACCTGAAGAAGCCGTACGAAAGGGCAAAGCGAAGCCCTACTTTGAGCAGTTCATCAACATGGTAGCCGATAAACCAGACGACCGGAATCGTTATAAGAAAGATCTGATCCTGGCCTTTAAGTACCTGATTTCCTACAATGAGCTGGTCACCCAGGATGCAAACGCCCGAAACGAGTGGCTCCAGAAAGGTCTATCGTTTTTTCCGGAGAATAAGGACCTAGCTAAAATTGCCGCTCCCGAAACAGATACGGCCAATCAATAATGCTTTTTCATCGTTGAATATGTGTAATGATTGAATCGCTACCGGGGCACTGTTCTCTGGTAGCGATCTTGTTTTTGAAGACTAGTGCCCAACCATTGCCTCTATACTGGCTGCTGGCCGTATCGCCAGCACAGGAATAGTGCCGCAAAGGATCTTTGGAAAAGAGCCAACTGTCCGTTGCCGGCCATCGGTCCACTTTTCGCCACGACTACCCTGTCTTTAAGCCACATGTAGTAATGCCTTTGTTAGACGACTGATCGGCAAACCATTTCCCGAATGCCGGGTTTGTAAAACACCCCCAATCGACACGCTTAATGACGACCCAGCTCCAACAGTATTGGCAACAACTTAAGGAATCACTCTGGTTTGTACCCGGCCTGATGGTGCTATCATCGTTTGGATTGGCCTATGGGTTGGTTGAGTTCGATGTGCATACCAGTTGGCAGGGCCAAAAACGCCTGCCTCTTTTATTTGGAACAGGTGCGGACGGAGCCAGAGGCATGCTATCGGCTATTTCCAGCTCCATGCTCACGGTAGCTGCGCTGGCTTTTTCCCTGACGCTGGCCACCATTACGCAGGTAAGCAGCCAGTACTCGCCCCGCGTGTTGCGTAACTTTATGCGTGACCGGGTCAATCAGGTAGTCATGGGCTACTTCGTGAGCGTTTTTGCCTACTGTCTCATCGTGCTGGGTACCATTCGGGGAACGGATGAAGTGAAATTCGTTCCTGCTACGGCCGTGCTGATCGGTCTGATCCTGGCCCTGGGTGGGGTAGTAGCCCTGATCTTTTTTATCCACCATATCGCTGAATCCCTGCAGACAGGCACCATCGTTCAGCATATTTTTCACGAAACTAGCAAAGCCATCGAGAACCTGTTTCCTGACCGGTTTGGCGAACCCATCGACGACCCTAAAAAGGCAGAAGCTGCCCTGCACTACGCCGATGAACAGGCGGGCTGGCATCCCGTTCAGACCAGCCAATCGGGCTACCTGCAACGGATCAATACCAACGGTCTGTTAAAATGGGCCAGCCACAACCACGTTGTACTACGGATTGAAAAAGAAATGGGTGCTTTTGTGGGTGAAGGCACGGTGCTCTTCAGCGTTCGTAGCGGCATGGAGCGGCCCGACCCCGCCGAAGCTGACTGGCCCAATGACCTAATGATATACGTGAGTATTGGCCGACACCGCAATGTTGAGCAAGACGTTGCTTTTGGCATTCAGCAGTTGGTGGACATTGCCTTGAAAGCGCTCTCGCCAGGCATCAATGACACCACGACCGCCATAATGGCGGTGGATTACCTGGGGGCTGTCGGCGAACAACTCGCCCGGCGCGAATTCCCTTCCCGGCTGCGTTCCGATGGCCAGCACCTGCGGGTGCTATTGCGAAGTTCGAGCTTCGAGGATTACATCCGGCTGGCATTCGACCTCCCACGCATCAATGCGAAAGGCAACTTCGCCGTCTTTCGCCGGTTGCTACGGGCACTGGCGCTGGTCAATGAAGCTGCCTGTTCTAACGATCGCAAATCGATTTTGAGTAAACAGGCTTCTCTACTGATGACTTACTCGGAGCAGACACTTGACAGCGATTATGAAAGACAACAAGTGCATGATTTGTATACAAAACTTAGGAAGACGTGGTCGTAATCCGTTAGCAGACTCATGGAAGAATTTATTAAGGCCGCTACTTTACTATCGGCTCGCTGGATAGAAGCCGGGGCCGCCACCGTAATCGCGGTCGCATCACTGCGGGCGCTGGGTGGTTTTTTACTGGCGATTGCTACCGACCACAGTCTGGCGGTTCCCAAAGAAGAAATTCGACTATCGCTGGGTCGTTCGCTGGCCCTGGCCTTGGAATTAGAATTAGGCGCCGATATTTTAAAGACGGCTGTTGCACCAACCTGGAATGACATTGGTCTGTTAGCCGCCATTGCCGTATTGAGAACGGCTCTCAATTACTTTCTCGAACGCGAATTACGTAACGCCGAGCAACGAGACGATTCCTGGCGCATCAAACCTGGGGCATCCGGCGTTGATCCGGCCAACAAGCCCGCCTAGACCTTATTGGTCAGCAACGCTCTGGCAGATCGTCTCTTCATAAGCGATTGGATACGCTGGTCCTATTACACAAGTCAACCCCTGTTTGCCGCCCCAGCGAGTAAGTAGTAAATGAGGTTGAGCGGGTCTTCAATGAGCGGTACCAGCCAAAGGCGCTTCACAATCCAGCTGCCAGAACTCGGTTAACGGAGCTGCCATACAGCACCAAACAAACTACTGCCCTACCTGGTGTCGGCGACAAGGCACTCTGGAATCCGGTGGAAGAATTCCTGCACGTGCTTTACCTGCAGCACATCTTCAGCGTTCAGCTCAACACCGACGACTCATCCGACAGGCAACGCAAACAGGCGATTAGTCTGGCTTTGCTCACCATCGACAACTTAGACGATACAGGCCGTGGCTAAGACAATCAGCCTAATCAACCGGTCTGTACTGTCAACAATTTAGCAGATGCCCGGTTGATTACTCATTAAGCAACACGAACCTAAAACTCAACAGATATGATTAAGCCAATTGAATTCCAGGCCGATAACATTATTGGCTTCCAGATGACAGGTAAGATTACCGAAGCCGACATAAAGCAGTGGTCTTCAGTGCTGGACCAGCAAAGCAACAGACATGATAAACTAAGAGTGTACATCGAGTACAACGATGTAGATGCCGTATCCCTCAAGGCGGTACTGGCTGATCTGAAGTTTGACCTGACTCACCTTGGCGATTTTGAAAAAGCAGCATTAGTGGCCGATCAAAGCTGGACAACAGTACCGGCCAGCCTCGCCAATCTTATTCCGAACTTGCAAGCCAAACAATTTTCAATGGACCAGAAGGACGAGGCCAAACAATGGATTGCCAGCTGATTGCCAACTTCCCACTCTACCCGGACGCAGGCACGTCCCTTTCTAACTAAATTCTAAGCTTCCCCTAAGGGTTTCCTAAGGCATTCGTTGTTTCTTGAAGTAAAGGCCATCCACCTGGGGCCTTTACTTCAGCTTCATGACTCAACGGACGACATGACTACCCAACAGCCAACAACGGAAACCACAATGACATCCAAACTAAGTTTGGAACCTAAGAATGTGCTTTATATCGCAATCACTCTTTTAGGAATGGGTTGCGCTTATTTGCTTTATCGGAACTGGGCGCTGAAAAACGAGTTTACCCACGAACGCAATACCATACGGATAACCGCTCAGAATAACCAGCTATTGGCCAATCAACAGCAGTTAATGTTTGGGATGAAAACCTTTGTCTGGGCCGTTCGAAACGCTATGCTACAGAACAAGCCTGGTGAAATCAACGAGTATTTCAATACGCTGGTGCAAAACAAAGGGGTGCAGGAAATGCTGCTGGTTGACCCCGCCGGAAGGGTAACCCTCTCAACGAATAAGAAAAACCAAGGTATCGTGTTCGCCAGCCGTTTTCCGGGCTATCTGCTTCAGCAGGAAGACGTTTACTTCAACAACAAAGCGGTGTATGAGCTTTCGGCTCCTGTAACGGCTCCCAATAAGCGATTGGGTACGCTGGTTCTGTTTTACAAGCCGACGCCTGTTTTACCTGCCCCCGCTGCAAACGAGTAACAGACGAACCACCAGTAATGATAAGGAACCATTGGGCGCCTGGTGTCAACGATATGACTTACCTACTGATTTTTCTGCAACCCCCTCGCGTTAATGAACCCCCATTTACGCTCAATGGTGGCCTGATCCTGTTCTGGCGCACCGTTCGTGATTTCCTGAAAGGCACTGCTGAGCGGCTGCCTTACCTGCTAGTTGGCATTTTTGTCTTCGTACTGTTCTGGCTGCTGGGTAAACTCCTGCGGAAAGTTATCAACAAAGTGGCGGTTAAAACCCACGCTATTGATGATATGCTGGCTAATCTGGTCAGCCGTATTGTGAGTACGCTGGTCACCATTCTGGGTTTTCTGGTCGCCTGCGTCATTTTCTTTCCGTCGTTTAAGCCGGGCGATATTATCGCCGGATTGGGGATCACATCCGTAGCCATAGGCTTTGCCTTCAAAGACATTCTCCAGAACTTCTTTGCGGGCCTGCTTATCCTGTGGCGTCGCCCGTTCAAAGTTGGGGACCAGATTAAGATCAATAGTTTCGAAGGCACCGTTGAAGACATCAACATGCGCTCGACCCGGTTGAAAACCTACGACGGCGAGCGCGTTATTCTGCCAAACGGGGATGTCTATACCAGCTCGATTCTTGTCCGGACGGCCTACGATAAACGTCGGGTGAAGTTTGTGGTGGGCATTGGTTATCCCGATTCGATTGACCAAGCCCGTCGCGTCATTCACGGTGTTTTGAGTCGTATTGACGGCGTCCTCAAGGAGCCTTCCCCCTGGGTATACGTTTCCGAACTGGCAGGCTCATCAGTAAACTTGACGGTTTATTTCTGGGTGGAGTCGCATCAGGCCAATGTTCTGAAGGTGAGTGACCAGGTGGTGACGGGTATAAAACTGGCCCTCGATGAAGCCAGCATCGATATGCCGTATCCGCATTCGGTGATCCTGCTGGAAAAACAACCCGACGGACCGGCCATTCTGTCCCGCCCACCCGTGGCCACGCCCGACAAGACGCCTGACCGACATCCGCAGTCTGCAAAACGTCACTCATGCTCCTCGGCCAGAAATTAACTGGATAAATTAATCCTGTATACCTCATGAAACACCACCTCTCCTTTTCCGTACGGACGTCCACGGCAGCATTTATTTGTTTGCTGATGGCGGCTTTGTTTCTGCTGGTAGGGTTTGCCGCTAATTTCTTCTTTCTGGTGTTTGGCGGAATCATTGTGGCGGTGGTACTCAGTGGCCTGAGTCAGTTTGCCAGTAGCAAAACACGGTTATCGTATGACCGACTGGAAAAAGAATCAACTTAAATCAAAACTAAAACGTCAACGACATGAAAACGATCCGAACAATCACGCTGCTGATGGGTGCATTTGTAGCCCTCAATGCCTGTACACCCAAAATGACATTTACGAACTCGTCTGTTGTTCCCGCTGCTGCTGGTACCATAAATGTTAAGAAAGACAAGAACGAAAATTATACACTGAACGTACGTGTCCATAATCTGGCGGAATCCAAAAAACTGACGCCGGCCAAAGATACCTATCTGGTCTGGATGAAGCAGAATGACAACTCGGTCAAAAAGTTGGGCCAACTGAGCCCATCCGGTAAAGCGCTGACAGCCACTTTAACTGCGACGGCCGTCGCCAAACCCCAGGCGGTTTTTATCACGGCCGAAGACAACGCCGATATGCTGTATCCAGCGGGACAAACGATTCTGACGACCGAAGAATAACCACATCTGTTTTTCACACGTTTTACTTATTGGATCTAATTGAATACCTTATGGAAGCGAACCAGATGAACCAACAGCCAATGAAAGGAGGGAATTACCTTCGGTTCTTTCTGATGCTGGGCGTATCCTTTGTGATCATGCACCTGACCATGTATCTGAACACAGAAAAGGCGGATCACTTGTATCTAAGCACAAACCGACTGTATATGACCACGCTCATGATTACGACGATGGCAGTTGTGATGCTGTTATTTATGCGCTCTATGTATCAGAACACCCGAACGAACACGATGATCATCGTAGGGAGTGTAATCCTATTTGCGGCTGCTTTGTTTGGCGTCCGAAACCAGGTTTTCATCGATGATGAACGGTTCATGCAGTCGATGATTCCTCATCATTCGATTGCCATTCTGGTTAGCAAACAAGCCAATTTGAAAGATCCTGAAGTTAAAGAGCTAGCTCGTTCTATTATCGACGCCCAGGAACGGGAGATTGCTCAGATGAAGCAAATTCTGTCGAGACTGGACAAAAAATAAAAAATTGGTAGCCCATTCAGCAGACCTGACCACCGGTTCACAACCTGCGTTTTAACGACAGCCCGGTTGGCCAGATCACTAGTAGCCGTTTTCAGATCAGAACCTGTTTCTTACAAAAGTAAGTGGCTATTATCAACCAGGACAAACCGGAACGCCCTGGGTAAACCTGAGGTTAATTTAGCTCGGTTATTCGACCAGCAGTTTTATTTTTTTGCTCTTCGTACGGCTTTGCAGCCAGCGTTCAATCCGGCGTTTTTCGCTCGTTGTATGCCGACGGGAGAACCGTGCATAAACGAGCATCACCGTGTCGGGTTTGTTACTGCTTGCATTCATCACCAGCGACGGAGCCGCTGCAAACGTTTGCACATCCGGTACAAGGGTTTTAAGTTCATTTCGCAGGTCGGCCACCGCTAAGCGGGAGGTCTGAGTGAGGTCAATGTACCGACGCAGCGAGTCGATGGTATGATCTTTTCGGGTAATGGTGGCTTGACTGTATTGAATAACCTGATCGGCCAGTGTCGTTTTAAGGGCATCTACGTCGATTTCCGTATCTTTAAAACTGCCCTGCCTGACAACCAGATTCACCTCGTTCAGGCCATAGGCTGGCATTTTGGCCCGTAACAGATTGATCGAATCCTTGGGTAGCGGTTCGCCGACCAGAGAGAGTTCCAGCACACTCTGCCGCCGATTGAACCGGGCCGTATAATTGATCACCTGCCGGTACTGAAAATTACATTCGTTCGTAACAAATCGCTTGGCCGATTGCTCAAAAATCGTTTTGCGAACAATCTGATAACCCAGGTAACTGCTGGGTACAACAACGATGAGAACGGCCAGCCAGATGGTATGCCGAACCCGGCGTTCTACATCAGACGATGGATATTCTTTCTGATGAAAATTTAGAAACCGAACAATTAGAAAGGTGGCCAGGCTGATGCAGACACTGTTGATGAGAAACAGGTAAAATGCCCCGGCAAAGTAATACAGGTTGCCGGTCGACAGGCCGTAACCAGCTGTACACAGGGGCGGCATGAGCGCTGTAGCAATGGCAACCCCAGGAATAACATTGGTCACTTTATCGCGCCGTGTTCCCGCAACAATGCCCGCTAGTCCACCGAAAAAAGCGATAAATGCATCCCAGACGGTGGGCGAGGTGCGGGCCAATAGCTCCGACTGGGCAATGTGCAGCGGACTGACGAAGAAGTAGAGGGTTGAAGTCGACAGACTGATAAAGACAGCAATGCCTAGGTTTTTCAGCGCCCGCTGGATCATGGTCAGGTCATTGATGCCAATGCCCAGACCAATGCCCATGATCGGGCCCATGAGTGGAGAAATAAGCATGGCGCCGATAATAACAGCGGTGGAATTGACATTGAGCCCAATGGAGGCAATGAAGATGGCGAAAATGAGCGTCCATAGGTTCACGCCCCGGAACTCGATGCCTCGGCTAATCGACTGAATGATTCCTGCATCGTCCGCCTTGTCTGCTTCCAGGCTGAACCGGTCCCGAATCATGTGGCTAAAGCGGGAGAGCGGGTCCGTACGGTTAGTTTGTGGGTTTTGTGAATCATTAACGATCATAGGCGACGCCGATTAAGAAGGTTTGTAGATAAGAAACGGCTGGTTTTAATGGAAAGTTAATGTATCCTTGTACGATTCTTCTGGTAAGCTATGGACTTATTTACACTGATTACCCTACTTATTGTCATGGCAGCCTTATTTGCCTACTTCAATACGCGCTGGTTGAAACTGCCCGATGCCATTGGAATTATGGTACTATCGCTTGGTTTTTCGGCGGTATTGATCGGGGTAAATGCCATTCAACCAACCTGGTTTGTAGTGGTACGTCAAACCATTACCGAAATTGATTTTGGACGAGTGCTGTTCGATGTCATGCTCAGCTTCCTGCTCTTTGCCGGGGCTTTTCATACGGATGCCACGCAATTACGGGTTGAACGTCGATCGGTCATGTTATTCGCCCTGGTAGGCGTCCTGTTGAGTACAGGGCTGGTGGGAACAGGGCTTTATCTGGTAACGGGCTGGTTCGGGTTTGGCTTGTCATTCCCGCTTTGTTTGCTGTTTGGCGCTCTGATTTCGCCTACTGATCCAATTGCGGTATTGGGCATTCTGGCTAAATTCAAGCTGCCGGAGAGTGTTAAACTCAACATTGTAGGCGAATCCTTATTTAATGATGGGGTTGGCGTAGTAGTTTTTGCCTCTATTTATCGAATTGTGGTGAACGGAACCGAAAGCATCAGTGCCGGCCAAATCGGTTTGTTATTTCTGGAAGAAGCTGGTGGTGGTATTCTGTTTGGGCTAGCGCTGGGCTATGGGATGTACTGGCTCCTGCGTTCGATCAATCATTATCAAACCGAAGTCATTATCACGATAGCGGCCGTAATGGGCGGTTATCTGTTGGCTCAGAAACTCCATATTTCGGGTCCTCTTGCCATGGTAGTAGCTGGTCTGTTTGTGGGTGACCACGCCCGGGAAGAAGCCATGAGCCATCAGACGGAAGAGTACATCGATAAGTTCTGGGAATTAATTGACAGTATCCTGAACGCGCTGTTATTTGTGCTGATTGGCCTGGAATTACTGATCATCGATTTTCAGTCGGGCTATTGGTTAATTTGCGTCGTAACGATCATACTGGTACTGCTCGCTCGATTCATTTCCATCTGGCTTCCTTTTCAACTGGCCCGGCGCTGGCTTGATCTGGATGATAAAGCACCCATCATGCTGACCTGGGGCGGCCTACGCGGAGGATTGTCAATTGCGATGGCCTTGTCGATTCCGAATGACTTGTCCGACAAAGATTTGCTGGTAACCATTACCTATGGCGTGGTCTTGTTCTCTGTTATTGGGCAAGGTCTAACCATGGAACGACTTATCCGGCGTTTATACCCCACGGATGAGTCAATAAAACCTAAGTGAACGTAACGATGAAAAGCCAACATCATGGCAATGAGAAGGGCGTTACGTCTGCAGGAAGGTCAGGCGGCTTAAAGATTTATGCCGGAGACCATGGCCAGTATTTTGTTGTCCAGTCTAGACTTAAAAGCCTTCATATCAATGTGATATGAAGGCTTTTAAGTCTAGACTGGATATTGCCAGTCACCTCGATAAGCGCGGCTCAGGAGCTTGTTAGCTTCAGGATCATTCGAGATCTGTTTCCCATCCCAGGCAACGCTTCGTCCCAGCTTCATAGACAACATACCCAGCAGGGCCATATTGGTGGAGCGGTGTCCAATCTCGATGTCGCAAACAGGTAATTTATTGGTTTTGATGCTGCTCAGGAAGTTAGCCCACAATAGCGCAATGTTCTGATCATCGGGTTTGTCCAGTTGCGCATCCTGGTGAATGACTGGCTTTTTGGGATCTGACGGATAGAATGTCCAGCCATCCAGCCAACCCATGTGAAAAGTGCCCTCGGTTCCGTAGAAATAAACGCCTACCGCTTGTTGTGGGTGCGTCTTTTCGGCCATATTCCCGGCAAAAGAACGCTGCTCCCAGATAGCCGTAAAGTTCTCGAACTCGTAGGTTGCCACCTGGTGATCGGGGGCGTCGGTGCTGTCTTTTTTAATCGCTCGCCCGCCTGTCGAATAGACCTTGCGTGGATGGTTCTCTTCCGTACACCACAGGATTTGGTCGAGCCAGTGAATACCCCAGTCGCCGAGGGTTCCGTTGGCATAATCCAGAAAATTACGCCAGCCTCTTGGGTGCATGGTCGGATTATAAGCCCGCAAGGGAGCCGGTCCGCACCACATATTCCAGTCCATTTCTTTGGGGGCTTCCGCATCGGGTGTGGGCTGACCCGCACCGCCGGGGTAGTACACAAACGCCCGGGCCATACCAATTTGGCCCGCCTTTCCCGATCGTAAAAACTCCCGGCCGGATACGTTGTGGGGCGACACCCGCCGGTGCATCCCAACCTGGCAGATGCGGCCTGTTTGCCGCGCCGTTTTCACCATTGCTTTTCCTTCATTGATGGTATGGCTTATGGGCTTTTCGACATACACATGAGCTCCGGCTTTCATGGCCTCAATGGCGACGAGCGGGTGCCAGTGATCGGGCGTAGCCACAATAACAATTTCGGGTTTCTCGGTAGCGATCATCTCGCGGTAGTCCCGGTATAATTTCGGCTGATCGGCGGTTAGTTTACTGAGTTCTTCGCTGGTCTTTTTAAGCTGGCGCGTATCCACATCACAAAGCGCGACAATTTTCGATTCACCCGCCTGCACCGCGCAACGCAGAATATTACCACCCCACCAGCCAGCACCGACAACGGCTGTTCGGTATTTCTGAGCGGATTTGCGGGTAATAAACGCCCGAACGTCAACGGGGTCGGTGATGAGCGAGGCTCCGGCAAGCGCAGACGTTTTCAAAAAATCAGTACGATTCATCAGGTAAGAAAGAGTAGACGTTTTGACGTTGAGACAAACCATGTTTTCGTCTCTATTCAGTCAAAGCATCATTTGCCCGTTTTTTACCATCCATTAGTGGCCCACCGTGGCCAATAGCGGTTTACCGGCCAGCGCCTGTATCAGTAAGCCGGTAACCACAATAAAATAGATGGCTGCCACGACAATAACCTGACGCGGTTGCCGGGCGATATAGTAGCCAAACAGCGGAATGAGCTGTAGCGCATGCATCCCAAAAAAATGAGCTACCCGCAGGTCGCCATGCCGAATGCTCCAGTTAAGCACCGGCAAACCCGGCCCGCCATCGGGTGCACCGACCGTGTGGGATAGCCGACTCACCATCATAAATCCCTGGAAGGCAAAAAGTACAAACAGGGTTATTCCCAACCGGATGCCCCATAAATAGGTTGGGCTAAGAGCCTGGGTGTCGAGCCGAAAAAAGAGGTATCCAATATAGGCGGTCCAGACTGTAAATACCGTAATGGCTATACCCATCACCCCAAACAAAAGACCATCGGCGGGCGTCGAAGCATTGAAATGGGATAGTTTGCCGCGAGTAGCCTGCCAAATAATGATACCCAACTCAATGGCGAAGACAACAACAACCATCCAGGAATAAGCCTGTATACGCCCTTTTTGAGGAAGCTCGGCCAGGTACCAGGCCATTGTCCAGCAGAGAATAGTGGTAGACGCCAGAAATTTCATAGGTTTTATGTAAGCGCTGATGCCCATTACCTGGGTCTGGGTAGTCAGTATCAGCACGGTACAGATGAGCACGCCTGCCAGACAAACCCAGCCTAGCTGAGAAAGAACGGCATTGCGTGCGTGAAGGGAAGTAAATAAAGCGACCATTGTCGTTTTGGTTTTAGCGTAATTAGACAGATACCTGATGGGTTCGTACCGTACGAATTATCCAGTACAGCAACAACCCTACCGGACCTAGCATGAAGCAGAAAAACAGCGGCAGCACAATCAGCCAATGTGGAATGGCTTTCTCCTGCGAATCACGCACCACGACGGTACCGGCCACCAGATCAAATGCGAGGTAATGTACCCAACCGGCCAGCATCACACCATCGCCCCCTTGGGCGAACAGTTGTTTTACACCTGCCAATGTCCCAAAGGCACTAAAATCCACAGGGCCACCACGGAACAAATAAATTACGTAAATGACGGCCAGACAAACCGGGATCAGGTAGGCGTTCATCAGCCATCGGGTTACAAACCAGCGTGGCGCCAACACCATAAGCAACCACTGCGGCAGTACGATCGTACTCGCCAGACTAAAAACGGCTTCGGGAGACATGTGGGGTTGATGGGTTTACGGTTTGTGGTTTATAGTTGGCAGTTTATGGTAGGCTGACGACGCGTCAGCAACACTCGTGCGTCAGCCTACCGAATACCGTAAACCAAATACCTACTGTACTTTCGCCTGGCCTAAGACCCGGAGTAAATTACCGCCCCAGATTTTGGCGATGTCGGCTTCGGAATAGTTTCGGCGTACCAGCTCAACCGTCAGGTTTTCAATTTCACTAACATCTTCGAGACCATTGACGCCCCCGCCCCCATCGAAATCCGACCCAATACCCACATGATCGATGCCGACCAGTTTAACGATGTGGTCAATATGATCGACAATATCCGACAGGCTGGCCCGCTCCGACGCATACACTTTAGAAACGGAGTCGCTCATGGCCGTCATGCGGGCTTCCATCTCAGGCGTTACTACCTTCCCGACCCGTGCCATCCGGATTTTGGTCTTGGCAGCCCGGTTCGCATCCGATGGTTTCTTTAAGTAATCACTCACAAAGTTTACCTGCACCACGCCCCCTTTGGCCGCAATGGCCTTGATCATATCGTCGGTCATGTTACGGGGAAAATCGCAGAGAGCCCGGCAGTTGGAGTGCGACGCAATAACAGGTGCTTTGGATAAAGCCAGGGCATCATAAAACGTACTATCGGCCACGTGCGATACGTCGATCAGGATACCCAGTCGATTCATTTCCGGCACTACTTGTTTACCAAAGTCGCTCAAGCCGCCATAAATTGGGCCATCAGGATCGGTCGATGAATCGCCGATGAGGTTGTTGGCGAAGTGCGTTAAGGTCATATAGCGGCAACCCAGGTCATAATAGGTCTTCAGCATCGACAAATCCTTCCCAACCGGATAGCCATTTTCCATACCAATAAATACCGCCCGCTTACCCGCCTTTTTTATCCGATAGGCATCGGCCGGAGTAGTCGCCAGTTCGGCCAGATCAGGGTATTTTTTCAGAGCCTGATGGATCAGGTCAAATTGATTCAGGGCATTTCGTTTAGCCTCGGCATGGCCTTCGTCTGTACGTGGCCCTTGCGAGGTGTATACAGCAAAAAACATGGCATCCATACTTCCCTTCTTCATGCGGGGAAAATCGATCTGCGATCCGTCGCGTTTGGTATCATGCGAAGCGCCCACATCAAAACCCGGCTTTTGCATCATAATCGGTGCATCGGCATGGGTGTCGAGGGTTAAAACGTGCTGGTGAATCTTACGGGCTTTTTTGGTTAGCTTATCATCATCGCCGGGCGAATGAACCGCGAACGAGCTTAGCGCCAGTATGGCTGACAGGAAAAGAGGGAGCATAGAGAATCAGGTTGTTGCGAAAAAAGACATTCTCTCGAAACTACACATTGCCCGCTGGAATATCAAACTTTCGGCTGAAACGTGCTGTTATCCCACTACCTTTGCCATGTTTAAAGAGCGAAAGAATGAATGAGCGAAAGAGCGGTCCGCCGATGTGGTGAAACCGTTACGCTCAAGCACTCATTCGTTCTTTCACTCTTTCGCTCTTTAAAAAATGTCCGTCGTACCTTACAAAGATAAAGACACCTCCAAACGGGAACAGGTTGCTGAAATGTTCGATAGTATTTCGCCGAAATACGATCTGCTAAACCATGTTTTGAGTGGTGGAATCGACATTCTGTGGCGCAAACGAGCCATTCGTGAGCTAAAAAAAGCATCGACCAAATCGCCCAAACGTATTCTCGACATTGCGACCGGCACCGGTGATTTTGCGCTGGAAGCCCTGTCATTGAAGCCGGAGAAAGTCGTAGGAATGGACATTTCGGAAGGGATGCTAGCCGTTGGTCGCGACAAAATGAAGAAGCGGGGCGTCGACCAGATCATCGAAATGCGGTCCGGTGATTCAGAAGGATTGCCCCTGCCAGACAATGATTTCGACGCTGTCATCGTTGCATTTGGTGTGCGCAATTTCGAGAACCTGCTTAAAGGGTTGACCGATATGCACCGCGTGACGCGCCCTGGTGGTGTATGCGTGGTCCTGGAGTTCTCGAACCCGCGCCAGTTTCCCTTTAAACAACTATACGGTTTTTACTCCCGTACCATCCTGCCGCTCATTGGGCGCGTAGTGAGCAAAGACGCATCGGCGTATACTTACCTGCCTGAATCAGTGCAGGCCTTCCCCGATGGTCCTGACTTCCTGCGCATTTATGAAAAGGCTGGATTCAAAAACACCAAATGGATACCGCTCACCTTCGGCGTTGCGTCAATTTACATCGGCCACAAGCTGGCTTAACCAAGCCGGGCCAAACCACTGTAGGCCAGCCTATGATAAACTTTACTGCCCAATGGCCGGTTCGGCTTGCGCTGGTTGTGTTGCTGGTTGGTCTTCTATCGGTCAGGACACAGGCACAGACCAGCTATAAATACGTTCGTAAGCACCTCGAACGCTACGACGACAAGACAATCCACTATGGCTTCTTTTTTGCCATGCCCGTGACTCGTTTCAGCGTTACCTACAGCCCGGCGTTCCTGACGGCTGATTCGGCCTCCCGAATTTATTCGCCCAACAAACCGGCGTTTCGGGTCGGCTTTGTGGTCAACACGTATTTAAGCAAGCATTTCGATTTGCGGCTAACGCCTTCGGTGTCGTTGTTCAGCCGCGAAGTACAGTACGATTATCCGGGTGGCACCTCCAAAACAGAAACCCGCGAATCGACCTGGATTGACTTGCCGCTGCTGGTCAAGTACAAATCGGAGCGACGCAACAACAGCCGGATGTATTTGCTGGCGGGGGGCGCGTTCAGCATCGAAAGTAACGTGCGTAAGCAAGAGGCTCAGGGCGTCAATAAGCTAAGCACGGGAACGATGGATTTCTCGATTGAATACGGCATCGGTTTCGAGCAGTTTTTCGAGTATTTCAAATTTGCCCCTGAACTTCGGTTCTCGCACGGCCTGGTCAACCTCTATCGGCCAACCAACAATATGGCCGGTATTGGCATCAATCGGCTTACGTCACACTCGGTGACACTGTACCTAAATTTTGAATAAGAGGATACCCTTGTCAATCAGCGGCTTAAAAAAAACTTTAACTTTTTTTGGCTCCTGGCTTGCATAAAGGCGATTTAGGCTCTTATATTTGCACTCCCAAACGACGACAATCGCAAAGGGAAAAATAAGAAAAAGGGAGTTTAGCTCAGCTGGTTCAGAGCATCTGCCTTACAAGCAGAGGGTCGGCGGTTCGAACCCGTCAACTCCCACTAGTGAAAATCAAGCACTTACGATGTAAAATTGTAAGTGCTTTTTTTGTTGGTGTACATTTTGGTGTACAAAAGTATTACAACTCCTATAAGCGTATTTCTACATTTAGTAGATTCTTCAGAAGTATAAAAATAAAATAATGGCTTCATTTGTGGTACGGTATTAATTAACTGAACTGGCTCTTATCTATAAAGTCAGTATCCCACACCATCACATGAATCGCTCAACTTTATTAGCCCTACTATTAGTTGTTTGTGGCTGCTCCTACCGTCATGAAAATGACCAGAGCTCACAAACAGCAGCTTTTGCTAAAGAAGACTCCATTCTTCTGGCAGAAGTGAACAACGCTCCTGATCCAAAACCACGTCAGATTCCACTGTTTAATGACGTCCCAAAACTTAGGCGAACTCTCGGGTCCGTAGGAATAGGCGAAATGCGTAAATGGTGGAATGATGGTATAAGCTGGATGTCAGCCAGTAACTTTTATAATATTGGCTCACCTGGACCTAGTGGAATGCCCGGTAACCTCGCCTTCTATTTAGAATCGCCCTCCGAAAAGTATGTTGAATCGCTGAAGGTGAAAGTCAATATCAATAACATGTCTGAGAAGGAAGCTGCGCTTAAAAAGTACGCTCAAACTGTCGAAAGAACTTTCAATGTGATAGGCGTAGCTATGCCATCTGGCCTAAAGCCAGCTCTGTTGGCAGGAAAACCCTATGAGAATGTCACTACACAGCGAACGATAAAAAACATCTTTGAGCCAGGCAATTTTGACTCATGGAAGATGCAGGTCCTTTCTCATTGATTGGAGATGATAATGCACCAACCCTAAGTCGCCCATTGGGTAAAGTAATATTATGCTTGACAGTAAGAGAGAATTTTTTGACAAAACGATGACTCTGATCGCCCGCTTGGATTTATCTTTCAGAATAATATGCAACAACCTCTACTCAAAAGACTTACAAGATTTAGAGAAAATATATTAGTTATTCTAAGTATTATTTATGGTATAGGTTATTTTAGTTGGTCTATTTATGCTTATAAAGAATCTTTAGGTGTCGTTTCAGCTGTAGAAGTGCAATATTTTGTTAGTGGCCTGCCTCCTTTTATATTTATTATGATAATTTATTTTATCTATTTGTATGAAGCCAGGATGCTAGCAAAACTTTCTAACAATACAACACTAATTAATATTGACAGAATCAATATAATAGTAATAATAATAATTTTCTTTTTTATCAGCACGGTACTCTATATGCCTTTTTATAAGTTATTGTATAATATTTTTAAATCTATTTGGAGTGGTTATGAGCTAAAGAAATTTAATATTACCAAAATATTAAATTTCTTGTCTGAGAATCTGCTTGCTTTTATACTCATCTATTTTTATTATTTAATTTATCCAGCCACATATACTATGGTTATGGAACATCATAAACTTAAAGAGTTTTACTCTTCAATGAACTTGAAACAAATAAACAGAATACCTTCAATTTTAAGGCCTATTGTTTATAGTACAATTATGTTACTAACCCTTAATTTATATTACCGAAAATTGTTCCCTATATTACCCCAGGAGTTTGGTGGAACCAGACCTAAGATGTGCCTTTTTGAAGGAAAAGTCGAGGACTTTCTAATACCTCGTTCTGACAAAATTTTATCAAACATCTACTCTGAAGATTGCAATATAATATTAAGTGATACTGTACTAGTTTATTACTACAATGATGAGAAATTCGTCATTAAACCTAAAAAAGACCCGACGAAAGTATACGAGTTATCTCGCGACATTATAAAAACTATTACTTGGATTGAATAAATTTTCTAACTGTTGAGTAAAGTATTTTTTGATCTTAATTATGACTGAAAATCGTGAGTGGATTGGCAAGTGGACAATCAATTTCGGTGAAGAGGAAAGGATTTTTCATGGAGTTTTAACTTATTCTCTAAAAAGCGGAGGTGAATTAAAAATAGCAAAAGAAGGTGCTCATTGGGATGAATTCTTTTTGCTTGATCAATCAACTCTAATCCCAATTATAAAAGGGTATGAATATTCAACTGGAAAAGGTATAACACTAATTAATTCGCTAATTAGAAATTATAGCGTTTCATCAGGAGTTAAAATTACCATTCTTCCCAATCTAATTATTGACAATTTAGACTACGCTGACAAGCACTCATTACAATTTTTAACGGCTACTGTAGTATACGAAGGCTTGGGTCCATGGCTTGCAATTACCGGCGTAACCAAGTCATTTAAAGATGATGGAGTAAAGTTTACAGGAGTAACAATGGAATATAATCAACCTGAAAGTTTGAAGTTTGACATACAGAACCTATTTAAAATTCAGATCGATTTTGGTTACCAACCTGGAGACTCGAGAACTTATACGGGTTATTCTTTGAAAGAAGTCTATTATACAAATTTTATATTTAAGGAACCAGGTGCGAATATACATGACTTATTAAAATGGGTTGAACACTACAGGCGGTTACTCACTACTTTATTCGGTCAACCATCATTTATAACATCATACTCTATTACAAATAGTCTTGACATAACGCCAAAAAACACCTCTACTTTATACTACAAGAATACAATTGACGGGTTTCCAAATAATGCGCCTACTGGCGTTAGGATGCGAACACTTTATGCGTTGCTAAAAACGCCATTAAATGACATTTTAAACAAATGGGCTTCGTATCATCTATCTAATGATTTAGATTATGTAGCTTGGATTGCGTCAAAAGATTTTCACCGTTTTTCAGAGGAAACCTTTTTAGAAGTAGCTAGATCGCTCGAGGTTTTCTGTGGTATAGATACGGACAAAAAATTATACAGTGATATAGAGAAAAAAAATCTAAAAAAGGCCATCAAAGATAAAATATCTGCTAATGATTTTTTAAATAACTTTAATACAGAAATAGCATCAGGTGAAAATGTTGAGCGCTTTAACAACATGTTAGAAAAGCTATTAAGTGCTGTCACTTATGCTGACTCTTTATCATTGAGGCGAAAAATTAAGTTAGCCTTAGAGCAAATAAAGCAAAAGATAGAGGCTGAGAGTTACGAAAAATTATTTCCAGATAGTAAGTCATTAATCAACAAAATCGTAGATTATAGAAACTATTATACTCATTACGATGAAAAATCTATTGAAATTTATCAAGGTGAAGAGCTGACAATAGATCAATTAGTTTTGCTAGCACGAAAAGTCAAGAAAATAATGTTACTACTATTGCTCAATGATTTAGGTATACCTATGCAACAAGCGGCTGATAGCTTTATACGTTTAGAGGTAAGTTAATTCTCTCTTAGATATCATTTTTATTTCCTATTTGAGTGAGTAATTATAATCCATGAGAGCATACATACATGTTCTTTTCTTCCCACTTATCGATTACCTATTCAATAATATGTATTGTTCGACAATATAATAAGCCTTCATGAAGCGGAGATAGATTCTTGTCGTCAAAGGGTCACTATGTCGATTGTGATGCATGAGTCTGAGTAAACCTTTGTGACCAGCGTAATAATGCAAGTTGCGAGTATATCGACAACAGAAGGTGTATGCTCATTTAAATTTTTACCTGAAACAATCATTTGACCGTGAGAATATCCACCCATCGTGTCGTGTATCGGGGTGACAGATACGATGGCTTCATTGGCCATTCAGGATTAGATATCTGTGATGCCATCCGTAGCTTATCCTGACCATAACGCTTATTGACCTTGTCCACGACAGCCGAGAGTCTGATGAGCCGCTCATCCGGTCCTTTTGTAAATACACCCACCTGACGATAGTCGGCTGGCACCAGGTCCGTGAGCATGATACCTACCCGCTGGTAGTTGTAGCCAAACTTGAAGATTGCCTTCAAGCCGGATTCAGCATATTTGATGATCTCCAACGTGGAACTGGTTGGATGAGGAAGCCGCACTGTGACACTATTGCTGTACTGTTTGACGGGCATATAGTTGCCGGGCGTTCTCCGGTGCGGGTTAGTGCGCAGCCATACCGTAACCGCACCACAAAGCGATTCCTGTTTGCGCAGTTTCTCGCAGATTCGGGATAAATGAGAGGTTAACGCATCGGTGATGTTATCCAGATCAGGAATCACTTTGCCAAAGCCTGGCTCGGTGCAAATCGCCTTACGCGCTGGTGGGTTTACCTCCAATAGTTTGCAGGGCAGTCCTCGTAGCTCATGAACCAGCCGCAGCCCATTGACAGTCATCACACGCCCGATCCAATCATCATTGACCTCCCGCAGCTGATAGGCCGTGCGGATGCCTTGTTTCTTCAACTTACTGGCTGAGCGGCCACCTACGCCCCACAAATCATCAATAGGAAAGCCCCACAGTGCCTCGTCAATTGCCTCTTTTGTATCCAGCACACAAACGCCATTGAACTCTGGCTTTGTCTTGGCCAGGCGATTAGCCACCTTGGCCAGAGTTTTAGTGGGTCCGATACCAACGCCCACCGGGAGCCGCAGCCACTGCTTTATGGACGCTCGGATTGTCTCACCAAGTCCTCGATATGTCGGGTAAATGCCAGTG
Source organism: Spirosoma radiotolerans (assembly GCF_000974425.1). Classification (NCBI taxonomy): domain Bacteria; kingdom Pseudomonadati; phylum Bacteroidota; class Cytophagia; order Cytophagales; family Cytophagaceae; genus Spirosoma; species Spirosoma radiotolerans. The sequence continues at coordinate 793,015 of NZ_CP010429.1, read as the reverse complement.
TACTCTTCTAGCTGAAGAAAAGCTTCGTCAATTGAATATACCTCTACATCGGGCGCAAACTGCGTGAGCAGGCTCATTAACCGGGCCGAGATATCGCCATATAGCTCGTAGTTGGAAGAGAAGACAACCACCCCATGCTCATCAACAAGTTCTCTTGTCTCAAAAAAGAGTTGCCCCATCTTGATGCCTAACGCTTTAGCCTCAGCACTTCGAGCCACCACATTGCCATCCCGGTTAGATAGCACAATCACAGGCTTACCTTCCAGCTCGGGCCTGAATATCTGATGACAGCTGGCGTAAAAACTATTGGCGTCAATGAGGGCGTACATAAAGAAAGCATTTATTCTTATACCGATCTCGATTACAAATAATCTTAGCGATAGCGGGCATACCGGGGTGGTTTTGAGATGATGTAAGTGACTTCGCCAAGCACAGCAACTTTGTCCCGATCCGGGTGCAGATACATAGGGGCATAGTTCTCATTACTTGATTCCAACATAATCATCGGGCTTTTATCAATGTAGCGTTTGACGCACCAGCCCTCGTTGACCCAGATAACAATGACCATGCCCGTTTCAATTGGCCTGGTCGAGTCAACCACCAGAATGGAGCCTGGAAAAATGTAATCACCCAGCATACTCTCTCCGGTAGCTTTAACGAAATACGTATTGTCAGGGTGCAGCACACAGAGGTCCTGTAAGTTCAGCCGCTGGCGTATGTAATTGTCGGCCGGATTGGGGAAGCCTGCCTGCACGGCTGCATCGAAGAAAGGTAGTTCTTTGCGCCTTGTCGGGTCGGTCAGGAATATATTTTCAGGAGGTATGTAGTCAATCCAGTCAATCATATGGCGGTGTTTAAATGTAACAAACTGCTATATAATACAATTATTATATATGTTGCAACTATGGTATATTGAAATGCGCTTTATGCAAACATGGATTGAGTATGAAAATGGTCATTTCCCCGGGTGATCGGGTACGGGTTACGCAAGTTCTAAAAGGTTACGAACGTGGCTACTATGCAGGCACCGTGTTAACCTGGACCGAGTCGGGCAAACTTAAAATTAGAGCGGATGCCGGCACAGTGGCAATTGTATCGAGCGAACTGGTCAAGAAGATAGCAGATGGCGCTGTGTGAATGGGTAAAGTACTGATGAGTAAGTTTCATGCAAACTAGGATGTTTCTTTTATCCACTTCCTCACTATAAACTTTTAATTAAAGCGAATTGAACCGCAGGGGGTTAAGACATCAATCCTGTTTGAAGGAATTATTATCGTACTCAGCCGCCCTCCTCTGGATGGCGGTTGTTTTTTGCCATATTCTAAATATTGTTGGCACTAGAGACTAGTCTCTTTTATTTAGCGATTCCATTGAGTTAATATAATAATGCATGTCAACTACAGCCAGATCTTATTGGGGTCTGGCTGTTTTAAGTATGACCTGATCATCTGATTTCGTCTCCAGTAATACTTTCCAGCGTCGACGGGAAACGGACAGTTCGGTCCCATCGGTCATGCAGACTAGGCTGATGCGATGTCTAGCCGATCTGGTCGGACCAAGGGCTGCAATAAAGTGTTGATTGACCAGCGTACCTTTATTGATGCGCAGCAGCGTTGTTGATTGAACCTCGACATCTTTCAGCGTCATGGTAGCTAAGACTCGTTTGCCGCCAGTCAGGTAGACATTGGAGTAGTTTCCGTCACCCAGCACGTATAGGATCTGGATGACGGGGATAGGTGCTTTATGACCAACAAGTTTGATAATACTCATAGTGTAGTGGATGTGGCTCTCGACCAATTTATGTCAAATTATTGAATTTTGGTCAAGGGCGATGAGGAGAATTGCTTACGCAACTGGTTTATTGATAAGCTTAAACTCGTACACCCATGCGTATGGATTTTCAGCCCATGAACCTTTCCCATTGATTGAGTCCCACAGCGATTGATAAGACGCTTTCCGATTCGCAGTAAGCCCCCTATACTCCCTTTTTCAAAACGTGCTTTCTGACACTACCCTGCCCAGCGGATAAAATTCATAAAAAGGCAGATGAGGAAGTTTAGCTTAGCTCGAAACAGTATAGAACTTTTCATACTATTCGCACCCGAGAATTGACTAATAGGCGGTTTTCGCATCTCCAGATTGGCCGCTACAAAACAAAAGTGCCCAACTCAGGGAGCTGGGCAATTCCGTTTACATAGGTTAAACGCATGACTGACTAAAGTGACGGCCAAAGTCTAACAGCATCGGCCCACCAGCCACTCCTCCCGCAGCCTGATGACTAATTGACTCAATAATGTTCCATTCATCGGCTTAGTAATAAACTCGCTGGCACCAAGTACCTGTGCTCGTTGTCGATCCTGCTCCTCATCAGATGTGGTTAGAATAACAATAGGCGTACACTGGTAAAGTGGGTGTTCCCGAAGTTGTTTCAGTGCCTCAAATCCGTTAAGCCGGGGCATATTTAAATCCAGAATAATCAATTCAGGTGTCGATCCGCTTTGTTCCAGGGCTTCTAATAAGGCCAGCCCATCGTGAGCAAAGGCGAGCTGGCATTGGGGGCTATTCTTAGCGAAAGCACTATTCAGCAAGTAGCGGTCATCCTCATCATCATCGGCCACAAAGACGCAGGTGTAGGAGTTTTTGGTCATCAGTAAGGCTGAAGGTTACAATGGATAAAAAGGGACATCTCAATAGCCTTTTATACAATCAGTCTGCCAGCTATTCAACAGACAATAGTACGGTGAACTCCGGTAGCATGCGCTTTGTTTGTTACTTAATCGACTAACTAGTTCACTGAACAAAGGACTTCCGAATGCGCTTATCCTAAGTAGCTGTTTTACACCACAAAACATAATACCGCTTATGGATACGATAAAGCCTTGGGTTGCCCTGCTGGATGCCGATGAAGATGACTACATATTCTGGCAACATGGCTTTCTCTCATGGGCCCAGCACCTGGAACTTTACTGGTTTAACTCCATTAGTGCGTATCTCTCAGCAACCTCCCTGGGCAAGGATACGCCGGTGGCTTTAGTGATGGATGGCGTGATACCCGATGGAGAGGAAATGAAATGGCTGAGTACCTTACTGCTCCATCCCAGTTGTCAACGGGCCTGTCTGATTATGTTGTCGGCCGAGGTAGATGACCAACAGCGGGAAGCCTCCGTGCGGCTAGGAGCGGCAGCCCATTTGCAGAAGCCATCGAGTTTGGATGAGCTAAAGGCAACGATCTTGCAAGTAAGTGCACATGTAACCGCTGGGAGCAATAACTAGTTTAACTACCTGAAGAGTCTAAACCAACTTAACGCGATGAGAAAGATAATCATAAGTAGCGCTTTACTGCTGAGCCTGATCAGCTTTCGTTTACAAGCTCAATCAACCGCATCAGGCAGTAGCAACACCGGCATTGGTACATCGGGATCAACACCAGCACAGAATGGCTCTACGGGCCCTACTGTGTCCAGCGGTTCAACTGGCAGCAAAACACAGAACACGGAGTCAAGCGAGCAGGGTAGTTCGAAAAGTAAAACTGGTAGTAGCCGCAAGATGAAAACCGGCAAGGCTAGTTACAAGGCTTCTACCACCTCTTCCGGCCGTTAAGTCTATTCATTGTAAAGGAGTATGTCTTGTATAAAAAGAAGCCCGGTTGAATCGCCTATGGCAACACTCGTGCTGGTCGGTGAAGCGTTCTCCCGTCTCACGCCAACTGATGATGTGCTTAACGCATATCTCAACATTCGAGAAACACTATGTGAGGTGATTGAAGAGATTACTGATTCAACTCCTTATGCTCATAGCTGCACTTTTTTAATAACCAAGCACAAGTAAGTTTAATGGAATTTATGCAGGGCAATATAAATGCGTTAGACGAACTTAAAAAGCGCGTCAGAACTAGTATCGAATTGATGCCTTGACGCAATTGAATTGTAGAAGCTATATCCATGATAATAGAAAAGCTCGGCCTTAATGAGGCCGGGCTTTTGCGTTCAATTACTTTGAGCACATGCGTTGATAACACCGTTTCCGCCCAATCGTATAGTCATCGATGAAGTTAGTATCAACTCAATTATATCCTACGCTCGTCATCAAGCCGAGTGTCCACCAACAGGCCTAAGCTCCGCAGGTAGCGCATTGTTACTTTAGGATCGGTGTGCCGGTTGTGACGCATTATCCTCATCAAATCTTTCGTCTGTATCCATAAGTGAACATAGCCGCCCCACACATAGATTTTTATTGAGCCGATCATTCTATTAGTTAACGAGTAGTTACTATAATGTACACCCTTTGGCACGAAAGCACCATAACAATCTTCTTTCATGGATTTCAAAGACCAAATTAAACAGTTAGCTGAGCGAGTATCCCGCTTAAAGGATTCTATTCAAACCGAGGAGGCCACTAAGAATGCCCTAATAATGCCCTTCATCAATGCACTGGGTTATGATGTATTCAACCCCTTTGAGGTGGTACCCGAGTTTATTTCTGACATTGGCACCAAGAAGGGCGAAAAAGTGGATTACGCTATCATGCGCGAAGTAAGCGATGGGCTTCCTGAGCCTTGTTTGCTTATTGAGTGTAAGCATTGGAAACAGGCTCTGACGCTACATGATAACCAGTTGCTTCGCTATTTCCATGTTACAAAGGCTCGGTTCGGTATCTTGACCAACGGTATCATTTACCGCTTTTACACGGACTTGGAAGAGCCCAACAAAATGGACTCAAAGCCTTTCCTTGAGATCGATATGCTCGACTTACGGGAAAACCAGGTCGAAGAACTAAAGAAGTTTAGCAAGCCCTACTTTGATGTTGACCTCATTTTAAATACCGCCAGTGAGCTAAAGTATACAGGTGTACTTAGAACACTGCTGCTAGAGGAATTTGCCAGCCCCTCAGAAACGTTTGTTAGGCATCTAGTTAAGGGAAAGTTGCAACAGGATAAGCCATTCACCGCTAAATCCCTGGAGTATTTCACGCCATTAGTTAAAAAAGCAATTCAACTAACTATTTCAGAGCAAATAACGGATAGGCTTAAAACGGCCCTAGTTGCTGAGGAATTGTCGCTGCCAATTCCAACACCTGCCAGTGAGCCGACTTCTAGTCAGTCAGAAGAGAAGGCAGGGCCAACAGTTGTGACAACAGCCGAGGAATTGGAAGGCTTTTATATAGTTCGGGCTATTCTTAGACCTCAGGTTGCAGCCGAACGTATAGTACACCGTGATGCTCAATCATACTTTGCTGTCTTACTCGACGATAACAATCGCAAGCCGATATGTCGGCTTAACTTCAACGGCCAAAAGAAATTTATCACTTTGTTTGACGAGGCCAAAAAGGAGACTAAGCACGAACTTGGCTCCCTAGATGATATCTTCAGCCACGGTGAGGCATTGGCTAAAACTCTCTCCTCCTATCTTTCCTGATAATGCATAGGCCATTCATGATCACAGTGTTGCGAGGCCAGCCGTAATTTGTCCTGCCCGAACTTACGGTTCAGCTTATCTATTACAGAGTAGGCAAGGGCTGAAATGCCCTTACCTACTCGACTACCCCAGCTTACTGTTGATTGGCTAGTTTGGCCCGCTCTTTCTGTATAGCATTTTCTCTGCGAGCAAGGAACCGGGCGGCATATTGTTCACCCTCCAATCGTTTATTATCGAACTGCGCGAACTTGGTTGGCACTGGTGGAGTTGGCTCGCCCTGACCACCACGGGTGATTTTGAATGGATGCTTCATAGGTTGTTTAGTTTAGCTCTTTCACGATCAATGGCCCGGTCACGACTGGCTAAAAACCGGGCCACGAATCGGTCACCGATGGCTCGGCGCTGATCATACTGCGCGAACTTGGTAGGAGGTGGAGTTGACTCGGCCTGACCACCACGGATGATTTTAAATGGGTGCTTCATACTACCTTGGTTTAAGTAATTTAACCAAGGTAGTGATTCTCGTGGCTTGCCCTTTGCTATTCCCGCTTACTGAGTGTTGTTGACGCTGGTCGGGCCATCCTTCTGCACCTGAGTCATAAGCCGCTTGACATCCTCAATTTGCTTGCACTGATCAAAGACCTTCACAATGAAATTGACCACCGACAACACCTCTCTGAGCTGCTTTTTACTCCGCTTCTTGGTTGAGGTCGTCAGCCAGTGATAGAGTAAGGTGTTGATGGCCTCCACTGGATACGAGGCATAGTGTTGCTCAACGAATGAATCCACGATCTTTAGCAGTTCACTTTGTGCTTTGTACACGTGAGGATTCACCGGAGCGGTTGAGGCCCCTGTGGGTTGGCTTGGTTGTTGATCTGGTATGTTCATTGTGGTTGGTTGTGTTTGATGCTGTGGAGGATAGATGCTGACTCAGAAAGGCGATTGTAGATTCGATCAAGGATCGTGTCTCTCACCTCATCAATGAGGTCAAGGGTAAGCTCTTTATCACCTTTCCACTCACGAACCGACTTTTCATATATGGTGAGTGCTGCTAGCAAAACATCAAGTTGAGAGACCTCAACGTGACCATCCTCTTTACCCTCAGCACGCAGGTAGACTGGCACATTGATGTAAGCGGGGTCGAAGGGTATTGTAAGCATCGGCCGGTTGTCAGCCGCAGGAGTGGTTTGGGCCAGTGTATTGGCCACTGATGGATTTGGGGTAGCCGTTGGCTCAGTAGAGGTTGTAGAATCCCCTTTCCCCACGTAGTTTTGCTCCGTGTTCATTTGAATTTAACGGTTTAAGTGAAACATCACCCCTCTGCTGCATCCGCCAAGATCATAGCATTGGGGTTTTTCTTTGCCAATATGGTTCATACGGTCCAGCGGGCAACCTCATCGGTACTATTTCGCCTTTTCTGTTCGTCAATGGCATTACAATATTACAAAAACTTTGTATTTATACAAAGAAGGCTAGCAAAAAAATATCTATTTAAAGAATGTGGCTATATCAATGCTCAACGCATCCGCTATTTTCTGTAATGTCTCAATTGTGAGGTTTTGTTTACCGCTTTCATACAGACTAAAGGTTGATTCGGCCACACCCACTTTCTCTCCAATTTCTTTTAACGTTAATCCCTTCACTTTCCGAGCGTCACGAACCTGTTGACCAACCTTTTGCTTTATATCAGCCATTACTATATGCTTTATGTATGTAAAAATACATATTTTTGACTTAGTATCTATACAAAGTCACGTTAAAAATTAACCACTTAATCAATCTGATACGCCGAATTTAATGCCTAGTTGCCTATGGCTAAATAAAGATTTTCTAAAAGGGTAGTTTTCCCATAGGAATTTAATTTGTAAAAACAGTTCTTGCAAATGACTATTTTGTAACCTTTCATATATTATTAAAGGGGATTGTGTGATCCACAGAAAGGCTTTATCTTTTTAGGTGGATGGTGGTGGCAAAGCAAATGCTCTATTGAGGCCAGCCCTACTGAATAGGTGAGTTCCCAGTGATAACTAAAACTTAAAACAAACGCCATAATCTCTCTGTAGAGTTTATAAGGAAGTCAAACCCATATCTAGGCATTATTACCTGAGTTATAAAACGCCATCAATCATTATGCGAAAAAGTAAATTTCTACTAGGTGTATATTTTTTGATAACAATTTTCTCCACAATAAGTATTGCTCAAATCAAGGGCACTCAAGTTGTAGCTGATGATAGTTACTTGATAGTTGATGGTAATAAAATAGAGCTTGTTGAGTCATATTATCCCCCTGATAAATGGACTTTGCATAATTTAGCGGTCCTTAATAAAGGGTATTATTCACCTAAAAAAGATGAAGAAGACCAGTATACGTTGAGTTTTGGCCTGCATACTAAGGAAGCTCTAGGAAAAAAAATAGAAGATGAACACATTTATCACACTTGGTGGCATCCAAATCAAGCTCCTGTGTATACAGGTGACAATCCAGCAATTTCCTTCTCTATAAGTATTGCCTCGTATAAAAAAAAAGCTTTACAAAACGTACAATATTGGTTTGCGGTAGAGGATGAGGGTATTGTTGAAGTTAATGACGCTTATCAAATTGATAAGAACATAATTAAACAAGGAAAATTAGTTCTATTTAAAAATTTACGTCTGAAATACGTTGATTTAGACGATCACTCCGACGACTCAACTTATAAGGCCCCAGTTTATCCTGAGAAATTAATTTCGGGTAAACTATTTTTACCGGGATCCGAGAATGAAATACCTATTGCTAAATCTAAATTAACAAGATTTTGCGATCAATATGACTTACAGGACTATTATAGTGGCCAGGAGCCTAACTATCACGAATATAAATTAGATAAAGAGATTTGCAAGAAAAAAGATAACCCCTACTGCACAGTTGACAATGTTTTTAAGCATATGGTATCAAATCTTAATTATGCAGCTCCAGGTAATATAGATGCCTTACTAAATCCTGATTTTAATTTAACCTTCATAGCTGGAAAACCAATCTTACCAGCCGGATATGACCAGGAAATTTTAAAACGCCGAAATGAAGGAAATCATATCTGTGATTGTATGGTAACCAACTTGTTCGGTTTTGGTGATCCTTCGAATGGTACTAGAGATATGTATGAAACGCTGAAAAGAGTCCTCTCTCCTGAAGCGTATTCTGGTCTTATTTATGAGAAAAATGCGAGCCCAATTGTCAACAGTGTATATCCCGAAAAACATATGGTTGTCAACCGTACGTTGCCTAGTCACTTTCTCTACCCTGGCAAGGTGACCAGGACAATTTTAGAGTTAGATGGTAAGGTAATTGTTCGTACGATTGGTGTAGGTACAACGGCAAAGAGTACGCTTAACAAAGAGGTAGGTCTTTATTTATTCGACCGCATTAATTATAACCTTTGGTTTGATTTTAATGTCATTGCTAGCTTACCTCGGTTACAAAATCTAGTTAAAGATGTTCCATGCAAAACTTCAGCAACTTTAAAGTCTGTCGACTACAACTATTTAAAATGGAAGAATAACGAAATTATATTAGAACCTGAAAAATATATATCTTATCCAAACAGCATAGGAATACAGCAGTCTGGGGTTATAATAAGAAATAAAAAATATGATTTTGATGGTGCTGATTTATCAATCTTATTTTACGCGAACATAAACACTAAACCACTCATAGAGGTTGAGTCCTTCCAGCCTCATCAATGGCCATATCCGACGCCTATTGGGTACTCGGAGGAAATGAAAGAGCCTTGGGTGGATATAAGTCTTAGTTATGGAAAGGAAAAGCCCTACGTTAATTGGATAAATGTTAAAAATGAAGGCACAGTAACTGTTAAAAACGCTAGTAGAAATATAAACGGGAAACGCGTAGATGGCAAATTGATATCCTTTGAAGACATTATTATGGTACCTGATCCCAACAACACACCTAGAGAATTAAGAGAAACTATATCCTCTATACCAAAACAAACGATATCTGGAATGGTTTTTTGCATTTTAAAAAAATAGTAATTCCTACTTAATTTCATACACTAATTCCATATAGTGTTATAGAACTTACGTTGTCATCAGCAGTTGAGCCAAATAGATAGCCCTGTGTGCTGACTGAGACTCATATGCAATTGCCTGTTTTCAGGACAGCGACATTCCTGACCGGTCGGCTTCTGTTTCGTCTCCCAATAGAATGGCCGTTCCATGAAAAGCTAAATCAAGTCGATATGATATCATTTCAAGCTCAAGAAATTGTTTGATAACCTTCTGATCAGATAGGTTTCATGAGGCTGCATAAACTAGCCATAGTGTATGCAGCCTCCTCTACAGTTCAATATGGAACGAGGACCATTGTGCAGGTGCGACCCGACACGTAGTTATTGACTTTGCTGAGGTAGTAGAAATTGTCATTCAAATCGAGTGACCCGGCCCGAACGGCCCGCAGCCGAACCGGTGCATACAGATCAAGCGTGGCGAAATCCACAGGCCGAAAGTAAACCGATGGTGTTAACTGTCGTGGCCTTCTCAGCATCCGGCGCAGAGCGTTGAAATAGCGTTGTGACATCGTCTGCTCACGGCTATACACGCTTGATGGCTTGTCAAATCCAAGGCCAAATGCGTTGGCAACCGTTACTACCCCCTCTGGCCTTGCGTGCCACCAGCAGCCCGTGAGCGGAACGGGTGTTTTGGTCACGGAGAGGTCCTCATTAACAACATTCACCGTGACGACCACCGTGCGGGTTGGCTCAGCCAGGAGCAGGCACGGCGGTGCGGCCTGTCGGGATACCTGCACACTGGCTCCCGATCCCGAGATGGCCCGCGTTTTGATCAACGGTGGGCTTCCGTAATTAGCCAGGGTGGCCGAGGAGGAGATGACGGCCGAGAAAGGAAGTTCAAACAGGGTAGTTTCCAAAGGAATGTTCTGTGCGCCACAGGTGATGACTCCATCGCCCCAACCAAGCAGGGTCTTGTCGTCCTGTTGCTTCCATTTCAAGAGGTTCTTTTGGCCGTAGGGTGATATGGTTACCGCGTTCTCAGGCTCGGCGCTCTCCTCAATGCAGTGGCTCAGGTCCTGCACATTGGCTTCGTTGGCAATCACCGCATCCAGCGTGCGCAATTCGATGGTGCGGGCTACCTCGTTCACCTCATAGGTACCCGACATCATCAGAGCGATGGATTTGAGAAGCTCTGCGCAGGTCAAATCGGGCATGTTGGTTGATACAAGCCACGTGTCACCGGCTTTGATGGCCACATCCGGCTGAAAGAACGCCCAGGTGTTGGCCTCATTGATAAAGCCAATATGCGTGAACTGCGCGAAGGTGGTTTGTTTGCGTAGAATAAACCGAATTTGAATCTGATCACCGGCCTTACAGTCAATATGTTCATCCAGCGTGATGATTACGTTGGGCACATCCCCGAAGGTGAAACTTCCCCACGGCCCGCCGTGTGACACGTATTCCTGCGCCACGTTCTGGCCGTTCTTCTCTACAATGAGCATGGCTTCGACCGCGCCAAAGTCTACCTGTAGGCTGAACTGTTGAAAAGCCATGACATGGAGTCGCATGGCCACATCACACACGTAGCGGGATGATTCGGCCTTGAAATTGTTCTGCTTGCCATCGACCCACCCTGTCAGCGGTTCGGCGTCCCGATTGAATTGCAGCATGCCGTCAAAGGTGCCAAACGGCGGGATGGGTGTGGTGCCGGTTACGGTTACTCTGGCCATGCGGGCCTGCTGCCAGTCAAGATCATGCGCCACCGGCTCATCTTCGACAAACGGGATGATAAGCCGGTTATAAAGTGCATCACTTTGCCAGTCACCCACGGCCCGGTAGCCGAACCGCTGCAACATGGCATTGATGACCGACTTGGCGTAGATGGCCGGGGTGAGCGTGTCCTGCGCAAACACACCGTTATCAATTGACCCGTAATCAATGGCCGGATAAATACACCCTTCGGTTTTGCCTGCCAGTGAGATGATGGTGGGAATCGTCCACGGATGATCATAGCGGCTAAGGTCGAGGTCTCCTAACTTGAGGTCAGCCAGTTGCTCAAACAAACCTTTGAGTGGAGCAGTGAGTGATACCTTCCAGCCACCTTGAAAGGAGAGTAGCGTGGCATTCCAGATTGACACCTCACCCTCATCAACGAGTTTGGCCGGGATGAGCCGGTACGGGTCACGGCCACCCGCATCGACCTGCTCAGCGTTCTCAAGAAGGGAACGAATGGCCTGTGTGTCGGGGAGGGTGAATAGATTGGCGTAGGAGGAATTGATGGCCGTGGGATTGCTGAGATCGTTGGCCTGCTTGGTGATGGCTACCTCAACCTGAGCTACCCAGGTGTTGTATAAATAGAGTCCGTCTTGCATAAATATAGCTGTCAGTTAGTATGTGATTAATAGGTTCTCCCTTTTTTAGCTTGTACCCGTTTGGCGGTGGTATTGCCACCCTGCGGTTTACCCTTTCTGGTGAACACCGCCGACCGTATGCCATCAAGAGCATGGTTCCACTGGCCAATCGGTGTGTTAGTAGCCTTACCTCCCTGCGTGATCCAAGTGTAATTATCCCGCTCGGCCTTGATGTTGCGGCTCCGCTTGGTATAAAACACGTTGTACTCCTTGAGCTTCAATATGCCCGCATTGATTGAACCCGGCCCTTTCTCACAGCCACGTGCATTGAACCCTTTCATGAACACATTGCCCGGCTTATAGTAGCCTCTCCGTATCTCCTCAATGCTCTTTGGTTCGGCTTTGTCGCATATTGTGTCGATGGTGGCCGGTAAGCCAGTCAAATGAAGCTGATCAATGATGTCCTGATTGGTCATGTCAGTCTCATAAAACAGCTCATCCAAATAAATATTCCGGCCTGTGATGCCGATGCGGGTGGCTGCGGTCGGGTCATTGCTGAATCCAAAGTCAAGGCCAATGAACTCCTCATCCAGGTGGTCAGGGTACTCATCGATTTGCGCCCAATCATAAAAGATGGTGAGCTTACTTGATGGTTTGGGGTCACCCTGATACAGTGCGTTGAAGGTCAACTCACTGTCCCGCTGCTTCTTGAGCATCTTGGCTTTAGAGTGCTTCTGCGGCCACAGTGCCTCACCCACGGCCCGGTCATCGTAGTCATTGACATCGGGTGTCTTCAGGGCCGGAAAGTTCAAGAGTACCCACCCATCGGGATTGTCTTCTGAGTAGTAGCCATCTTGATCAAGAAAGCGGCCAGCCGGGTCATCCTGATGCCAACGTGTTGTCACGTACAGGATTTGGCTATCGTTGTGGAATCGAGTGTCTACCACTGTTTCGAGCCAGCCCCACGCTTGTTCTCTGATGGTTGGTGACTGAGCCTCTACCTGATCCTTGATTAAGTCATCGAGGATGGCAATATCAACCGGGTCACCAGTCAGGGCACCACGTCGGCCCACCGCTTTCAATGAGCCACCCGTGCCGACAATATCAAATTCCTTTTGCGTCTTGGTCAGTCCTTCATCACGGGCCGTGGCCAGCCGAACGAACGGGAATACCTCACTGTACTCATCCGAGTCGATGCGTTGTTGGATTTCACGCGAGAACTTGGTGGCCTTGTCGGCTGCGTAGGAGAGCACCGCAATCTTTAAATCAGGACGAAGGCCGAACAGATAGGCCGGAAAGTTGCGCGTAGACAGCTCACTCTTACCGTGCTGCGGTGGGCAGGTGATCATCAGTTTTTTGATCTTACCCTCGGCAAAGAGTTGGAGGTGGCCAGCCATCACCTGATGAAACGGTTGGGTTTCATACTTGGGGTTGACGTACTCCACGAAGTCGATATAATTGAGCCGTGCCAATTGCAGGTCAATCATTCGCCCCTTACGCTCAAGAGCTGCATCAATGTCAGCAATGTCCACATCTTCAAGTGTCATTTCCCTTTGCTGGTTAGCTCTTTACGAAGTTTGCGAAGCTCAGATACCGTTAGATTATCCAACTCATTGGTGATGATGGTGCCAGAATGTTCGATTGATCGCGATGGTGCGCCATAGCTGGAGTCCATGATGGCTTTATAAGCCGAGGTATCACCAGAAAGCGCCTTGATAATCTGAACAGCGGTTAGCAATGCTTCAGCCTCATCATTGGTCGCAAAGCCCATTTTTTCCAATAGACTCGCGTTCTTTTTGCTATAGTTGGCCATGTTGACCACTTGGCCAAGGAGCTCTTTTACAATAGTGGATCGATTCCTCTTGCCTGGGGTTCGTCCTTTCTTGGCGGGTTGGTTTTCAGCGGAGAATAGCCCCTTGGGATTTCCCGATTCTCCTTTTGGAAATGGCATATCATTCGGTTTTTATTGGGTTTTCTAGACTTCACAGGTCATGACGTATTGGCTCAATCGATAGGCATAAACTCCACACTAAATGCCAGGTGCTCACCCGTAGCGGCATACTCGTTATTGTATTGGCCAATTAAACTGGCCGCATACCCCAGAGCGTCGTAGAGCATAAAGCTCAGCCGAAGCCCGAGTTTAAATCGGGTCTGCTTCTGACGTTTAACTAACTCAGTCATGGCTGCATCAGCATCTCCCTCCTCGGACACCACCTGGTCAAGTAAATGCTGGTCACCAGGTCCGAGAATGCCCACTATTGCATAGCCAAATCCCGGTGGATGGCCGTAGGAACGGTAGTATTCGTATTCAATGACCAGTCCACTAACATTGTCGAAGATGGCTTCGGGAGTTTCAACTGCTTCATCTACTGCGGTGGGGTCTATCGTCAGCGCCAAGGGAGACTCAAGTTGGTCGAACTCTGGACTTACCTCCATTGTCAGGTTGAGGGTATAGGTATCCGGTTCGAGGACTCGTTTGCTGCGGTGAAATCGGCGTTTGAAAACCTGCGCAAGGAAAGGAGTCTCAGCCTGACCGTTGTTGAACTCAACTAAATGAATCTCCACCGTCAATACCTCAGCTGGAGACTTCTTGACAGCCAGAGTTTGAGCATAATGAAATGCGGCTTGCCGAGCAGTTAGCAAGTCGGCGTCAATGAATGATCTTGTCGTGTTCTGGTCAGGCTGCTCCCAGTACTGGACCTCGACAATGTATCCGGCCGTTGGTGTCAGTGTGTTCATGGTTTCTATGTTTTAGCTGTGAATTGGTCTCAGAAAGCGGGACTGGCTGAGGATTGATGATCAAATGAATTCAGTGAAGGCCTTGCCGTAGTCGGCATTGGCTTTTCAACAGGTGGGGCCTCATCCGCAATGCGGTTCGTAGCTACATCGACCCACAACACAGCTGTACCTGTCTCGCCATCCCTACTCTTGATGATCCCGTACTCAAGCTGCTGATCAAAACGGGGCTCTTCGTATTGCCCGCCATTGGCCTCCGCAGCATCACGAGCGGCCTTCTCTTTGTAGTAATCATCTCGGTAGAGCATAATGATCACTGTAGCGTCCTGCTCGAACTGACCCGTTGAGCGCAGGTCCGACATGCCTGCCCGTTTACTGCCTTGTCGGCTCTCAACGGCCCGGCTCAGCTGAGCGAGTTCGATGATGGGACAGTTTAGGCGCTTTCGTAACCGCTGGAGCTTATTGGATACGCTGGTGAGGACATCATACTCAGCCGATGATTTGATGGTGCGGTCAGTCAATTTCTGGACATAATCGATAATGACCAGGCCAATGCTATAGCGTTTTTTCCAGTGGAGCAGTTTGTAAGACAAATCATTCACATCGGCGTTGTGATCATCATAGAAATGAATAGGTAGCTGCTCGATCCGGCCAACGGCTTTCTGAATCATCGCAAACTCATCCCGGCTGATAGTACCCCGCTTGATTCGGGAATAGGCAATGCCGGTTTCGTTGGCAATGATGCGGTTCATCAGTGATTTGGCGGGCATTTCCAGTGACAGGAAGGCCACTGGTACTCCTTCTCTGGCCGCAGCAATGGCATGGAAAACGCCTGCTATACTTTTGCCCATTCCTGGCCGACCTGCGATCATCACGATATCCGAATCCTGCCAGCCACCAAGTACCCGGTTAAGTTTACCCAGGCCCGTATTGACGCCCGTGAGCCCACCTGTTTTATTCATGGCTGATTCAAGAGAAGTCACGGACTCCCGAATGATGTCGGTTAGGCTTTGATCAGTGCCAATGGCTAAACCAGCCGATACTGAATCCATAGCTTTAGTGAGTACATCGACAATCTGACTGATTGTATCACCGGATCGGACACTAGCCAGAATGGCTCCGGCTGACTCAATGGCCATCCGCTTGACCCATAGCCCCCTCAGGTGTGTGCAGGTATCGGCAAACTCGGAGGTCTTGGCCTCAGCCGGTAGGCCCATCAAACTGATGCCCATATCGATCAGTCTGGCTGTAGTACCGTTGGCGTTTATACGTTGCAGAACGGAACCAAGTTTAATGGCCTTCCCCTCATCATAGAGCATACATAGAGTATTAAACAGGATTCGGTACCCCTCATGGGTCAGCACCTCACCCGTACCGAGCCGCTCCCGAGCATCAGGCATGAGCTTTGGTGAATCCAGCAGGATGGCTACTAACGCTCGTTCAGCGGCTGAGTCAGTTAAAGAAGATGTTTCCATACCTGAATTAGTAGCCTCGCTGGTTTTTCGTGTCTTGTAGTTGCTGTTCATAGTCAAGGAGTAATTTTGCTTCTTCTAAATCGTCCTGTTCTGAGACAGGCACCGGATAGGTCAAGTCAGGAGTTGGCTTCAATCGTGAACTGTTGAGATGCCGATAGTCTTTCCGTTTCAGTATATCATTGATTGGTTCAGAGCGTGTCATACGAGTTCGCGGTATGGTTTATTGGCGGGGAGGTTCTGATGAGATTGAATCGCAGCTAAGTGTGGGGTGCCTGGTAACTGATTCGTTGTCTTTGGTGCTACCTCAAATTCACTTTCCCAAACCCGATGCTTCAAATAGCGCTCGGGATCTTTTCGATATTGGGGATCGGGCTGGTAGGCTTTGTACTTCTCAACAGCATCATATGCAGCCCGCTGCTCATCGGTTGACAGCTTATTCCATTCCTTCAGCGTAGTGGATTTACTGCCTGTCTTTTTACCATAGTGATTCCAAAAAAGATCGAACTCACCCGGATTATTTGTTTTACTAGTTTTATCTGTTTTATTAGTTTTAGTTGTTTGCACTTGTATTGCAGTGGTATTGCACTGTAATTGCATTTCTGCAATTGCCACATTCTCTTTATTAGCGTCGCTATTGCAGTGCTTTTGCAGAAATGCAATAGCGAGTTTAACCTTGGTGCCATACCCTTTACTCTGCATGAGCACTTCAATCAATCCCCACATAGCCAGGTCATCAATAGCTTTTGCCAACGTATGCTGTGAGCCAATGAATGTCATTTGCATCGTGTATAGCACCGGCAAATCCAGAATTTCACGGTTCGTCCGATTGCGCAGCTCACAAATCCAGGTGTACAAACTCTGATGGTGAGACTTACAACCCATCTGCATCGCTTCGTTCTGCTCTACCTCAGCATAGAAGGCTTTGGTTAGCTGATATCCACTGCCAATCATAGGAATAGTGTTAAAGTAGCCTAGTGGCTATGCTGCCTGGAGGGCTCGTTTTGGAGAAAGAGAGTTGAGCCAGTTGTGCAGGCTTTTGAGGTCAGAGACAACGTGCGTTTGACTACTTGGCTCAAGGGGGATGCATCTCATTGGTTTACCAGCCAAGAGCGTGATGATTCGGCAAGGTTGACCTTTTATGAATGCTCGAATGATAAAGCCGAATGAAGCAGGACCGCACAAGAGTACTTCACCATTTGTGGCTCGTATTGCTGAGGTAATTTGACTGAGAGTCATACCGCTTTACGCCCTCCTCTACGCTGGTGTCTTATGTTAAAATTTTCTTCTGAGAGTAGATCAAGTTCTGAAGTGGGAACTCGATCATTTTTTGATAACCAGTCAATTACGATAGCTTTGTCAAAAACCAGCCGTTTACCTACCTTCTTGACACCTGGAATTTCATCTTTAGCAATCTTTTGGCGAAGAGTAGATTCGGGGATTGGCAATACTGATACGAGCCAATCAAAATTGCCGTAAAGAGTGTCATTAGACAAAGTGGATGGGGCTTCACGTAAATGCTGACGAATGTCAAGCAAGAAACTCTCAATTACGCCAAGGCGTCGGTCAATAGAAGCAAAAGGATTATCCATGTGTCGTATATGAAAATGTACGACACGAAATTGAAGTAGCTTTAGTGTTATTCCCGGGAGTTCCCGGGCAAGAAATTTATGGTTGTCTACCAATAGCGACCATTAATTCATCCAAGGCGGAATTTAAAGCACTTTCTCTATTTTGAAGATAAGGTAAAACTGCTCTAATATTTTTTGCAGCCTCCCTCCCCGCTGTTCGTTGATTTGGTTCAGTTAAAGTCATATAATGATCTTTATATAGTTTATACCCGGCTGTCGAACCTGAGTATCCAAATTGTTCGGCGATTTCTTTACTGTTCAATTCATTTAGAGTTTCTCCAGTGTATTGATAGAAATAGGCAATCTGCCTTAACGACAGCCTTTCTATCTTTTCAGAACCCTCTTCTACAGAATTACATACAAATATTCCATCATGCAATGAGGGGTGAAAGTGAGTTAATTCATTAATTTCACTTATTAGACCAGCATAATACCCGAATTCCCAGAACATTGCATGATAGACATGGCTTGGAGATGCAGTTTTATAAAATTCCCAAGCAAGACCACGCTCTTTACTATGATGTTTATAGAGATTATGCAAATTTTTGAGGCAATAAGAAAGCCCTAGCTGGGCATTGAGGGGCAAATTGGGGGAAAGATGCTTAACATAAACCTCAACTCCATATTGGTAACCTCTCACATAGCTGCCTTTATAATCAGCGCCATTTAAGTTAGTTATAACATTATCTTCATCTTTAACAGGTATAAGCTCACTGTTAAATAGCAAAGCAGCTATGAAGGGATTGTAGACCTTGTAAGTGTAGCTGTCTGAACTACCTTGCACACTACCACTTTCTACAATATACTCTTTGAAGTATTCATACCTCTCACTTTTTAAAAAGGTCTTTTTATCAAGAAAATAACGGGTGTCCTTCTTTTCCATGTTGGTAGTTACAGATTGTCAAAAGCCGCATCAATCAAATCACTCTCAAATGAAGCCAGGTAGGTCTGAGTGATAGTTTCAGTCTGATGTCCCATCGCTTCAGAAATAATGGCTGTCGAAACGCCAGAACGCTTCAGTACCGTAGCAAAGCTATGCCGTGCGACATAGGTAGTCAGTGGTGTTTCGACGCCTGCCAGCTTACCAATGTCCTTTAAGTCTTGGTTCACCTGACCTTTGATCTTGTGAAGCCGGTTGGCGATCTGTGAGGAAGTTTGATGCTTCTCAAGGTTGAGGATGCCAAACACATAGGATTCAGGACCGGCAAATGTCAGTGGCCGGTAGTAATCCAGGATTGTGGCTAGTTGAGTCGACAATTTTAGATTGAACAAGCCACCCGTTTTCTGACGAACATATTGCAACCGGCCACCCTGCACATTACGCCAGCGGAGTTGAGCCATATCCACGTAGTTGATGCCACCACCATAATACGAAAACAGAAACAGATGCTGAGCCAGCAACAATCTTGCTGTAGTCACCTCAACTGTTTCAATGCTGCGGATATCATCTTTCGTGATAGACCGTTTACGAGTGGACAAATCAAACTTGGCCAGGCTGAATTTATCCCGCTGAGAGGTATGTCGGCTGAATGGATACAAATCGGCCGGTAGCAGCTTTTCACTGATAGCCCTATTGATGGCCGCTCGAAGCGTTCGAAAGTAAACGCTCATGGTCGTGTCCGTACAGCCTTCACTACGCAGGTGCGTTTCGAAGCGATTGAGAAACGGTACGTTGACATTCGACAGTGGACAGTCTTTATCATGCAGAAACTTAGCCAGCACCCGGCGCGTGTCTCTGTACACATTTGAATTACCCACCTGCCTGGCTTCCTGTAGCTGGTCGACAATGTTTTGCAGATGACTCAGCAACATAACTCCACCACGCTCCTTTCGGGGTTTCTTACTGGCTTCCGTTACCGCATCGATAATCATATCAATGGTGAATGGATGGCCAATGTCCTGTAGTCTTTTGGCTGCTTCTGCGTAGGTCGTTTCCCATTTCTTGATCAGTGCCAACAACCGCTTCTGCTCAGGGTGACTCCGACGAGGTAATTCTTTCTCGACATCCCATTGAGCCCGTGGACAATTCTCACCAATGGAGATATATTTGCGCCCACCATCCTTTGTGATCCGCAAGCGCAAAGGGTGTGAGCCATCAGCCAGCGTCTTGCTGGTATAGAGCATTACTTTAATCTGGGGCAACCGCTCAGTAGGCAGAGGATTAGGAGTTGTTGGCAACGGTGTACATTTTGGTGTACATAAAGGTATGATAATAACCGTTATTATCCAACACTATCCACTACCCTAATCCTCATCAATTAATTGATATACAGGAGGATGAATATTATTAAATTTTATCCATTACTAAAGGTATCATGCCTTACAAGCAGAGGGTCTGCGGTTCGAACCCGTCAACTCCCACCACTGAAAATCAAGCACTTATCAGAAATGGTAAGTGCTTTTTTTGTCGTCAGGTACAGCATTAGGTAAAACAAATATTAAGTGGATCAAGTCCAAAAGTTGAGGAGCTACTTGGATTGTGTGTGACTGTTAGTAGTTAACAAATGGTAAAATCTCCTTTTATGGGTTAGAAGGCTTCTGAATAAAGCCGATCTGTGGACTAACCGATGGTGTAGGCCAGTGTATAGGTCAGTTTAGGCCAAAGTTCCGTATTGCTGACTTCTCGGCTGTTACTAGGGCTGGTTGTCCCCAAACCTACGTTTTGAGCTAATTAAGTCTGCGTTGTACTTGGCCTCCCTATCTGTTCTTTCCCTAAAAACCAGCCAGTTCACTGCTTTGCCATAAAACGCCATCAAACAGGCTTTCTCAAACGGCACCCGTATGTCTACCGACTTACCGACTAATCACCACCCATATTGTAGAAAAAAGAATTCACCTCTATTTTACTCAGGCTTGATTCTTCTTGATTCAAGGCTATGGGCCCTGTAGGTCATATATTATAGCTTAAAAGAATCCAAGTGTGTGTTTAAGGGCAAGGACAATCGTCTGTTACGATTTGTAACGATAAGTACAACTGAAGTAGGACCTACGTTTACTTACAGACGCACTTTAACAGTATTCTCCTAGCGATCAATGTAGGACCAGCGTTCAAAAAAACGTCCGTATGCTTTCTATATAGCACTCAAAAAATCGAATAAATAAAAGGAGCAAGCGCAGATCCAGCCATTAGTACCGACAGAATACTCAATAAGAGCAATAGAATAAACATAGGCCATAACCAGTAGCGTTTACGGGTTCTGATGAACAGCCAGAATTCCTTAATAAATTCCATTGATATGCCTGGTTAAGCCTTCATTGTTTGATCGACAGAATCTGCTTGTTTAATTGCCGAGCAAGAGCGTTGTTCTTATCTAATTCCAAGCTCCTGGCTACGTATTTAGCAGCAGCGCTGGCATTGGCAAATTTTAGATAACCAGCGGCTAGCTGATTGCTCAAATTGACATTTGTTGAATCGGCAGCATACTGTTTTTTTATGGCAATCAGCTGGTCAACAAAGGCTTGCAACTCGATCAAACTAAACGTCGAGGGATTGTGCGTTGCGGCAAACTGAAGATACGGCATCGCGGCCTCAGGCTGATCCAGTTTAAGCAGCGTGATAAAGAGTTGCTGAGCTCTTTCGAACGTATTTTCCAGCTGAAAAGCCTTTTTCAGATAGACAACCGCCTGCTCATTTTTAGTTTGAGCCAGCCACTGCTTACTGGCCTGATCATATAAACTGGGCTCATAGGGGTACTCTAGTAACAGTGCTTCGGTAACCTGTACAGTTTTGGCCGGGTTGTTCGCTTTCGCATAATATGCTGCGAGTTGATTCATAGCGTCGCGCCAGGCGATTTGCTTAACAACAAGCCCACCCGCTAATTGCTCTTCTATCGTTTTATTCCGTTTCTCTTCCGCAGGCATTAGTTCATTAAACGGCCAGCCTTCTTTGAGGATCATTATTTCATAAGCACCTTTCAACGAATCGACCGCCGTAATGGGCATTCGCTGCCGCAATTGATCGAATGAGAGTTCATCTTTAGGGTTAGGAGTAATAAGCTGCTGTTTTTTCAAAGCCTCGTAAAACGCATCAGAAAGCAATGAGTAGCCTAGTAAGTTAGGGTGAACGTGTTCCAGTAACGTTTCTTTCCCTAAAATACGCTGGGGCGAGTACTGATTGAATCGGGCTCTGGTATCCACCACCGTTACGCCGGGATACCGTGCGGCTACATCCCGAATAACTTTGTTCATGGCCTCAGGTGCCCGGAAACGTAGCAAATCCAGCTCTTTTGCTTGCACAAACGCATGCCTGGCTTGCCTGAAATTGCCCTGTGCGTAAGCTTGTCTGGCTAGCTGGTATTGCTGTTGAGCCGACGTCGCGGCATCACTACCCGGCGAGCTGATAAACGGCTTCAGATCTTTTTCATTACTGACCAGATTACTGATAAAAACCGGAATTTTCTGGCTCGTCAATAATTGACAAAGATCCGTTAGATTGGTTTGAAACTGGTCGATCCCCTGTTGATACGTGGCGGAACCGTAGGGAATCTGTTGATCAGCCGCCATACGTTTCATCAGGTTCTCCCGCAGATCAACCTGCTTCCCCATAACGGCCTTCCGAACACCTGTCAGCAGGTGATTGATCAATTGCATCAGTCGGAACTCACGGAGTCTTAGCACAAATCGAACCAGATGTGGACTTCGGGCAAGAGAACTCGTTGACCCAACGCCAAGGGCACCATAATATTCGTTATGACCTGTGTAAACCAGCACAGCGTCAGGTTGATACTCGGCCAGTTCCTGCGCGAAACCAAATACGGTATATGAGTTTACGGCGGTGAGAGACAGGTTGATAATCTCGAATTCTTTTTCCGGAAAGGTTTGCAGCAACCGGTATTGAAGCCAGCGATGGAAGGAACCATTGTGCATGTACGGATAGCCAATGGTTGTTGATTCGCCCAGCACAAAAATCCGCAACGTACCGTCAGCTTTGCGTTTTCGAAAGGGTTCAAAGTTCCCGATAGTGGCATTGTCCGTTTCCGTGAAGTACTTCTCCGACGCATACTGATTCATGACCCAGAATTCTTTCTGCTTAGGATCTTCCACAAAAAGACGTACATCATGACCGTAGCCAACTAGCCGAAGCAAACCCTCCACCAGAATCAGTGCAAACAGCGGCAACAGCAGCGCAATTCCTTTAAACAGCCATAACCGCTTTTTCATGATTAACCGTCTATCATTTTACCTTTGACCCATCGAACGATCGCTGAAAGAGACTTTATTCATGCCTGGACAAAGCCTTCTTCAGGAGTTGTCCGATAGGTCGTTTACCAAGTTTGAAAGTGGCTCTTGATGTTGAGTTACTCATTTATTACGGCCTGATGATTGTTCCATCCATTCGGCGCACCTGCCAGTTGGACTTGGTGGTGATGGGATACTTGGCCGCTTCCTTCTCGTTGATGTCTACCCCTAAACCCGGCACTTCGTTGACCGACATGTAGCCCTTGGCCATCGTCGGACAACCGCTGAAAACAGCTTGCGTCTTCTCCGAAAAAGCCACCGCTTCCTGAATCCCAAAGTTCCACACCGCCAGATCGATGTGCGCGTGGGCCGCGTGGCCCACCGGCGACACATCCCCCGGTCCGTGCCAGGCCGTCCGTACGTTGAACCACTCGCCCAACCGGGCCACCTTCATGGCCGGGGTGATGCCCCCAATCTGAGAAACGTGAATCCGGATGTAGTCAAACCACTGGTTGACCATGGGCTCCTTGAACTCATTGATGTTGTTGAACAATTCGCCCATTGCGATGGGCACCGTGGTGGTCTGCCGCAGTTGGGCAAACCACTTCATGTTCTCGGGCGAGAAAGGGTCCTCGATGAAGAACGGCCGGTAGTCTTCTACCTGCTTGATCATGTTGATGGCCTCGATGGGTTGCACCCGCTCATGGACATCATGAAGCAACTCGATCTCTTCTCCGCACTGTTTGCGGACTGTCTCGAACATCTTGGGCACTGACTTGAGGTAGCCCATTACATTCATGTAGGCATCGCCTTCATAGCCGAAACCGGCCGTCTTGAAGTCAGGTTTGTCGACGTTGCTGCCCACCCCACCGTACCCGCCCTGCTGGATGCGGATGTACTTGAAGCCCTGCTCCATGAACTTCTTGACGCTGTCGGCGGTGGCTTCGGGGGTGTTACCACCGGCGTGGGTGTAGCAGGGAATGGCGAAGCGGACTTTGCCCCCCAGCAGTTGGTAAACCGGCATCTTGGCTCGTTTGCCTTTGATGTCCCACAGGGCCTGATCCAGCCCCGAGAGGGCGTTGTTGAGCACCGGCCCATTGCGCCAGTAGGAGCTCACGTAAGCCGACTGCCACATATCTTCGATGTTATCGACATCTTTGCCCACACAAAACTCATTGAGGTAGGTGTTGATGGCGACCACGACGGCAGCCGCCCGTTGGGTGAAGGTGGCGCAACCCAGGCCATAGAGTCCGGGTTCGGTGGTTTCGACTTTGACCACGATGAGGTTAGATCCCTGGGGGGCGGTGGCGATGGCTTTGACCGATTTGATTTTGACGGGTGGGGCGCCGATGGCGTAACTTGGCTTGCCCTGTTGTTCGCGCGCTTCGGCAGTTGAGAGGCCACCAAAGAGGCTCAGTACACCAGCTGATGAACCAAAACCAAGCATTTTGAGGGCGTCACGACGACTCTGATTAAGTTGAGATTCTGGGGATTCAAGGTTTGTATTCATGAAATGAGTTTTGATCGGTTAATGAGTTTGTTTAGTTTAAGTTGTTTCAGGGAAGGGCAAACGCGATATAAGAACCGCCGGGTTTGTGCCCATTTTTGACGCCCCCAGCAGCTATAACAAGGTATTGCTTGCCGTTCACCTGATACGTGATGGGCGTAGCGAATCCGCCAGCCGGCAGTTGATACTCCCAAACGACTTTACCCGATTTACGGTCGAATGCCCGAATGCGCTCGTCGTAGGTAGCCGCGATAAATACCAGGCCACCCGCCGTGACAATCGGACCGCCGTAGTTTTCAGTACCGGTAATGGGAATTCCCTTTTTTGTCAACTCAGGAAACTCGCCCAATGGCACCTTCCACAGGTATTCGCCTGTGTTTAGATCAATAGCGTTGAGCGTGCCCCATGGCGGTTTCACGGCCGGATAGCCATCTGGATCGACGAAGCGTGTCCAGCCATTGTTGATGTAAGGCGGGATGTACGGAAACTCCGATTTTTCGGCTACCGCCGTGGGCGCATTCGCGCTGTGCTGGTCGCCCGGTTCACCCGCTTTGGTTTCAGTATTGAGCAAAAACCGGACAAGCATCCCTCGGTCTTGCTCGGAAATATGCTCGAATGACGGCATGCGGCCCCGACCGGTTTTTAGAATAGCCTGAATGTCCTGGCCCGACAACCTCTTCCCAACATCGACCAGACTCGGATAAGCCTCGCCACTTCCTTTCCGGTCGATACCATGACAGGCGGCACAGTTGTTTTGATACAATGATTTTCCTTTTGACGCTATTTCTGCCGTTCGGGCGGCCATATCTGCCATTTTCAGATCCCACACCATCTCGTTGGAATTCTGATACAGGATGCCATCCGGGTCAGCCGCGTTACCGCCCCATTCCGCTCCACCACCGATTCCGAAGAACAGCGTTCCTTCCAGACTGGGTGGCATGAATTTATTACCGGATCGTGTTTTTTTAAATCGCTCCTTAACAAAGGCATGGGCTTCGGGCGTGCGGTCGGTGATGTCGGCCTCGGTGAATACCTGTCGGGCAAAGGGTTTAGGTTTCAGCGGAAAGCGTTGTTTGGGCCAGGGCTGCTCGCCGGGAAGGCCAGTCGTTGGCACCACCCGCTCCTCGACCGGAAAAAGCGAAGTCCCTGTTTCGCGGTCCAGAACATAAACCAGGCCGTCTTTCGTAGACTGCGCCACCGCATCTACCAGCCGACCATTGTGCTTTACGGTAACCAGATTTGGTTGACAGGGCAGATCACGATCCCACAAATCATGGTGAACGGTCTGGTAATGCCACTTCAGTTTGCCCGTTTCGGCATTGAGCGCAAGGATACAATCGGCGTACAGGTTCTGCCCGGCCCGGCTTCCGCCGTAGAAATCGACCGCTGGTGAACCGGTACCTAGGTACACCATACCCCGCTTCTCATCGAGTACCATGCCAGCCCAGTTGTTGGCTCCGCCAATTTTCTTGTAAGCGTCTTTCGGCCAGGTTTCATACCCGACATCACCCGGTTGGGGAACCGTACGAAAGGTCCAGCGAATCTTCCCCGTGCGAACGTCGAACGCGCGAATATGGCCCGGCGCGGCATCACCATATTCAGAGACGGTACAGCCCATGACCAGCAAATCCTTATAGATAACGCCCGGACTGGTCGCCGTAACAGCCAGTTTAGTAATGTCCTGTTGCGGGTTGTCGATCAGCCCTTCCCGCATGTCGACCGCCCCATTTTTACCAAACTGCGCCACCGGCTTGCCTGTCAGGGCATCAATCGCGAAGAGCGTCGGCCCGGCCGAATAGAGAATCCGTTTGTCCGGCCCACTGTTAGGGGCGCTATTTTCCCAATAAAGAACGCCCCGGTTTGGGTTATAGCGGGCCGGCTTGTCTTTAAATGGGTCAAATAGCCAGAGTTGCTCGCCCGTACTGGCCCGCAGCGCAAATAGCTTCAGCTTAGGCGTTGTGCCGTATAAAATACCATTGACCACAATGGGCTGACACTGGATTTCCGGCTGACGAGCGTCTTTACCATCGGCCTCAGCTGCATTGTAAGTCCAGGCTACACGGAGATTTTTAACGTTTCCGATATTGATCTGGCTAAGCGTTGAGTAACGATTACCCGCCTTATTGCCGCCGTAGTTGACCCAATCTGTATTACCCGACGGCGGATCAGGTACCGCATCTCGACTGGGATAAGTGGCCATCAGGAGTAACGCGGTTACTCCAATCGACCCAATTTGTATGATGTACTTCATGAAGTGCTGTTGAACTGATCGAAACGTTCTGAATTGGCTGGCTGACTGCTGGCGGTACATACTAGCCGTACATTATTTTCCGGGTAAACTCCTTTCCGGGCTCAGCTTTGCGGCTCTCAATCCGGGCTGGCCAAAAGACGGCCCGTCGAAATCTGCATGGGTGGTACCGTGATGCCTGGGTAAGCACCCGACACCACGGTACCTACTCAATAGCCTGGATTTTGCTTTATACTGACATTCGACGTGATCTCATTGATGGGGATGGGCTGCGCGTAGTCGGTCGCATCCCATTGGATGGCGCCACCACGGACCCGCTGGTAATACGCAGCTTCTTTATCCCCTATTTTCCAGCGGCACACATCAAACCACCAGTGTCCTTCGCCAAACATCTCCGCCCATCGCTCGTATTTGAGCGGGTCATTTTTAAGCACATTGTCGGGCGCGCTGGTCTGATCGGTCAGGGATTTATAATCAACTGCCGATGGTGTGTTGACGGCATAACCATAGGCTCGTCGTCGGACTTTATTGACATACTCCAAAGCAGTGGCATTATCGCCCGAATGCGTCAGCGTTTCGGCATAGAGCAGGTATACGTCCGCCAGCCGGAGCCACAGGATATTGTCACCATTCGCCATATTGACCTCCCCCTCGGCTCCGTTCAGGTAAATGTATTTCCGGAAGCTCCAGGCTTCCATGTCGATTTCGGAAATATCCAGGTAGTGTGAAATTGGCTTTTTAACTCCACTTACAATCATTGAATCGACGTACGGTTGCAAACAGGAAACCCACAACCGAGGGTCTACCGTTTTATTGGTTCGGGCTGCCATGGAGCGCGTGATGTACGATTTATCGACATTCGCCACATTGGCCGTCGCGGTTCCTGTCGGGAAGTAGTGCCCCAGGTTAAAGCCAAACCGAGCAATGTTCTTTGCATGCGGGAAGACGTTCGACCAGGCCGATGCGGCCTGAGCGCCGTTGGGTCCGACGTAGGTCGGCGCAATCACCATGCCGATGCTGGAGCCCATCGAGCGGTCGTCCGTACCCCGGTATGTCATATCAACGTTTAAATTGAGTTCAACCAGTGATTCCGAATTGAATTCATTTTGGCCGTTGAACATGGTTTTGTAGGTTTCGAAGGGAGCCAGGGACTTGCCACTGTTGGTGACCACGTCGCTCAGGTAGGTCTTCGCATTCGTCCAGTCCTGCGTGTATACATACACCTTACCCAGAAAGGCCTTGACCCCCCACTCGCCGATCTTGTATTTGTCCGTTGCGCCCGCCCAGCTTTTCCCTTTCAGCAGGGTTTCGGCTGCTTTTAGATCCGTGACAATAAAGTCCCAGCACTGCTTAACGGTAGAACGGGCCACCTGCGTTTCGGGCAGGCTAGTCGAAGTTTTCGTGATCAGCGGTACGCCCATTTTATCGCCACCCTGCCCATCAACGATAAAGCTTTCGCCCCATAATGTCGTCAGGTAAAAATAATACCAGGCCCGCAGGTACAAGGTCTGCCCTTTGATCAGATTCGCCGAGGCCACGTCTGCCGCATTCGCTTTTGCATTGAAGGTTTCAATACCGGCCAGCAACGTATTGCAGCGTTGAACGCCCCGCCATAAATCCTGCCAGGTTCCCTGCAAAAAGCTGTCGTTAGGCTGCGAATTATTTTGCGCTAACTGAATCCAGGTCGTTGTTCCCTGCCAGCTCAGATCGGTGGTATGATCCCACAGATACGTGTTTTTGGCCAGCATGTTGTGGCCATACAGGCTCGGCGCATGTTGTGTTGCATAGGCACCCAGCAATAGCTGCTCCAGGTCAGCCACCGTAGCCGGGTAACTGGCGGTGGAAATAGCCGTCGGGTTATCCACATTGACGAAACTCTCTTTGCAGGATAACGTACCCAGCACGAAGACAAGGAGGAAAAGTTTGACTAGTATTTTCATAATGAACGATCGTTTGATATCACTTTATACCGTGAATGAATTTTAGAAAGTCACGTCGATGCCCGCCGAAACAAGCGAGGTGCGCGGATAGGAGTAAATCGTATCGACGCCCCGGGCGGTGGTGCCATTACGGCCCAGCACTTCAGGATCGAGCCCGGAATACTTGGTGAACGTCAGCAGGTTTTGTCCTTGCAGGTACACCCGAAGACCCGACATTTTCCATTGCTTCATGAGCGAAGCGGGCAGTGTATAACCGAGCTGAACCGTACGCAGCTTGAGGAAAGCCCCACTTTCAACGGCATAATCCGAAATGCGGGTGTAGTTGGCATTCGGGTCGCGAACGTAGTTGCCCGAAGCATCGGTATAGCCTACGCGTGGCAGACTGGTGAGGCCATTGCCATTGAAAAACGACGTATTGAAAATATCACGGGTGGTATTATAATCACCCACAAAAATTGGCGTGTAGTACTTGTTTCCATTGAACACATCAACGCCGGTAATGCCCTGGAACAAGGCCGAAAAATCGAAGCCTTTCCAGGCCAGATTCAAGGTGATCCCATAGGTCATTTTCGGCCACGGGCTACCAATGAATGTTTTATCGGCGGTGGTAATTTTCCCATCCCCATTCGTATCCACGAACTTTAGGTCGCCAGCTCCCGTAGCGGCTGCCTGGTAATAAACGCCGGTTGTTGTGCCACCCGTGGCCGCAGCCGCTTCCTGCGCTTTTTGGTTCAGTGCGGCTACTTCGGCATCACTCTGGAAAATTCCAGCCACTTTGTAACCATAAAACTGCCCTAGCGGCTGGCCTACCTGAGTACGGGATACGGTGCTTTCCAGATAATCGCCGGCAGTACCGTCATTGATCGGGTTGTTATTCACACCGTCCAGTTTTTTCACCAGATTAGTGTTAAACGACGCATTGGCCGTAATGCCATAGGTGAAGGCACCTTTCTTGTTTCGGTAATCGATCGCCAGTTCCAGGCCTTTATTGCTCATCTGACCAATGTTCGTGTAGACGACCGTTGGCGAGGTGGTGCTGAAACCAGCCGACAGGGCTACCGGAACCTGGTAAATCATTCCATTTGTCTGACGGCTATACCAGTCTACCGTAATATTCAGGCGGTTGTTCATCAGGCCAACATCCAATCCGATATCGGCCTGGTTAACCGACTCCCATTTGATATCCTGATTGGCGAGCTGAGCCGTCAGGGCATATCCTTTCGCGCGGGAACCATCGGGTAGCCCCATGCTGTTTGTCCCTCCATTTCCCGCAAAAGAAGCCTGATACGTGTATTGAGGAATGTTACTCGTGCTCCCTAATTTTCCGTAACTGGCCCGTAATTTGAGGTTCGTGATATAGCTGAGATTGTCCCGAATGAATGCTTCTTCATTCAGTTTCCAACCCACCGATGCCGATGGGAAAACGCCGAATTTGTTGGTGGGTCCGAATCGATCCGAACCATCCCGTCGAACAGTCGCCGTCAGCAGGTATTTGTTGGCGTACGTGTAGTTGACACGCCCAAATTGAGACAGCAACCGCGTCTGCGGGAATTCGCCCCCGCTGGCTATGTAGCTGCTTGGATTACTCGTAAGACCCAGGTTGTAGGTAACGTAGGGAAAACTCTGGGCCGATGCGTTCAATGAACTCAGATCGGATTGGTAGGCTTCATAGCCGGCCAATGCTTTGAACTCGTGCTGACCAACCGTTTTGGCATAGGTCAGCACAAAGTTGGCCGTCAGGTTGCGCTGGTTGTTCGTTTCACGATACAGATACGCATTATGGTTGGCCACCGTACCGTAGTCATAGGCTTCCGTGAACTTGTAGTTTTTTACGTTGATGACCGAGGCCCCGAACGTAGAGCGAAGATTAAGGCCGGGGATAATCTCCCAGTCGGCATACATATTTCCTTCCAGCGCGTAGGTCTCATTCGACTGGTGATTCTGGTATTCCTGCCCAACCAGGTTGGGTCCGGTGAAGAACGTACCGGTTTTGGCCCAGCCACCATACGAGTTGGTCGGGTCATAAATAGGAACGACGGGCGCCGATCGGAACGGGAAGGTCGTCGTTACGGTAGGGTTATTACCGGTTTTCCAGGCGTATAACGTTTCACCAACCTTAAGCTTTTTGTTAATTTTGAAATCCGCATTCGAGCGTAGGCCATACCGGTCAAACCAATTGTCGATCATTGTACCACCCTCCCGCTGGTAGTTGGCAGATATATAGTAATTGGTTTTAGCCGTAGCGCCCGACAGCGACAGCGAGTAACTCTGGTCTGATCCGTTTGTATAGAGATCCTTGGCCCAATCGTTATCAGGTAAGGTATTTGGATCGCCCCAACCACCCGTGCTCACGCCAAATGCCTTTTTGGCCGTAACGTAATCTGCCGTATTCAGCATTTTATACAGGTTGAGCGGCTTCCGAACCCCATAATAGGCGTTGAAATTGATCTTCATTTTATCCAGGCTAGTACCCCGTTTGGTCGTAACGAGCACTACCCCACCAGCCGCCTGGGCCCCGTAAATAGCAGCCGCACTTGCATCTTTCAGGATTTCAATGGATTCGACATCCTGAAGATTAAAGTTGTTACCCGTTCCCATTCGGATCCCATCGACGATATACAGCGGAGACATGCCGCCAATGGAGCCGACTCCACGGATAACAATGTCCGAACTGCTGCCCGGTGCTCCGTCATTCCGCGTAACCTGTACCCCGGCGGCCCGTCCCTGTAAGGCTTCATTAACACTCCGAACGGGTAAGTTCCTGATCTCCTCCGATTTAACTGAAGAGATCGAGCCTGTCAGATCCGACCGCTTTTGTGTACCGTACCCCACAACGACAACTTCGCTCAGGTTTTTGGTATCGATCGCCAGATTGACATTGACCGATGTTTGATTTCCCACCGTGACTTCGCGCGACAGATAGCCCACAAAGCTGAAAACCAGTATATCATCGCCCGTCAGGAGAGTCATCCGGAACTGACCATTGGCATCGGTCGTCGTGCCCCGGTTGGTTCCTTTAACCACGATGCTTACGCCGGGCAGCCGGGAGCCCGCTTCATCGGAAACGGTTCCGGAGAGGTTCCGGTCGGCGGAGTTCTCATCGTTGGTCAAGGGCAATTCGACAGGAACAGGAGGAGGTTCCTGATTCAGAATAATCTGCCGCCCTTTCACCTGATACGTGAGCTGATGCGCTTTTAGCAGCTTATCCAGTACGTCAACCAGGGGTTGATTCGTCGCATCCAGCGATATACGGTCATTTAACTGAACCAAAGCTGACCGGTAGGCAAAGTGTGCATCGGCCTGGCGCCCTAATTTATTCAGAACGGTTTTCAGCGATAAATTATCGGCATGGAGCGTAACGCGCTGATCCATTACCCGTTGTGCTTCCACCGGGCGGGCCGCTGCCAGACCGGCTACCATAGCCGCTAGTAGTAACTGATAGACAGTAAATTTCATAAGGCTGCGCAACAGGCTAAGCGGTTGTCGAAGTTCTTTCATACTTTTACTTGTTTTTTGGCTATTTGAATTTAGAAATGGACAAAGAACCCCCTGCCTCATCCTGGATGAGGGTATCGAACAAGGGTGAAGTTTAAGCCAGTGATGCCGGAATCATCACTGGCTTTTTTTGTGAAAAAGTGGTTTGCTACATAGGCAGAAGACTATAATGGAAGAGGTTAAGACTATTTACACCCTTTACTGGTAATGACGATTTGCCCATCCAGCACCTCATACGAAGCTCCGATGGTCTGACAGATTACATCGATTCGTTCGAGCAGGCTTTCATTCGAGAACGTGAAATTGATCAGACAGGCAGACAGGTCATCTTCGTTATAAATAAGATTTACACCGTAGGTATGCTCGATGGTCGAAAAGACTTTTGCAACGGGCGTATCCTCGAATACCTGTTCATGATTCACCGATTCGGGAATCACCACTTTAGGCTTGTCAACCAGCGCTTTCATGAGTCGATTATCATCCAGGTTATAGCTCAATTCCTGATTTGGAGTCAAGACAACGCCCTGTATTCGGCGCAGACCTGATAGCCGGGCATTTTCGAAATCCTCCTGCGCATAAACGGATACACGGCCCGTTCGTACGGTTACGGTTACGGCTTTTTCACCTTCGAAAGCCCGAACCAGAAAGCTTGTACCCAGCACTTTAGTAACCGTTTGGTTAGCATAGATCAGGAAGGGTCTGGCCGGGTTTTTCACGACATCGAAGAAGGCTTCACCATCGAGATAAACCGTTCGGCTGCTCTTGTCGAACTGCTTTGGATAACTCAGGCGGCTATTGGGCCGGAGCGTAACGAGACTGCCGTCACTCAGTAATACGTTGGCAGTATGATTGCTTGTATTAATTTTTTCCTGGAGCGGAAGGTGAGCCAGCCGTGTAAGATGCGCGTATGAAGCAGACCTTGCCTTCGGGATTATATGGCTGTACATCCAGATACTTAGCCCAACTGTAAGCAGCACAGCAGCTGCCCAGCGCCACCGAAATTGTGGCTGAAGTGGGATGATAGGTGCTTCTAAATCGGCCTCCCGATGTTCTGCTGCCACCTCCATCAGGCGATTCAGTTCGCTGGTGAACCGGGCTTCCGTTGCATTATCCCGATAATGTTCATTCAGGGTTCTTACAAGCGCCTGCGCGTTCTTGACTACATAGGCCCGGTCAGGATTTTGCGCCAGCCACTGCTCCCAAAAAGCAGTGGCCTCGGGCGAGGTACCGCTCGTCCACTGGCGAAACGACTCATCGAACAGGAAATCTTCGGCATTATAAGTCTTGTACTTCATGACGGGGCCAATAGCGCACTGTTGCTTCTGGCTCTATAGTGCTATTCTCCGCCGGGCAATACTCAAAAAATATGAAAAATATTTTCGCCTAGAGTGCAATTAATCCGTTATTATCCCTTCGAGAGGATATATGTGAGCAGGCCCATAAGCAAATTGGGCGACCACTGACTCCGTAGTTCCTTAAACGTGCGGTACAAAAGGTTGGCCACACTTTGCCGTTCCATTCCCATAATCTGAGCGATTTCATGGTTTTCCAGATTTTGGTAGAAACGCAGATAGAGCACTTCTTGCTGACGCTTCGTGAGGGTGGTCATTAGCTGGTGGAGCAGCCGTTCCTGTTCGGTATGCAGTTCTTTATCAATAATTTCTTCTTCTATTGACCCCGTAAATGACATTTTACTGATTTCGGAATCCTCAAGGTGAACTGGCTGTTGATGACCCCGGGTTTTTAATAATTTGTAACGCAATGCTTTCAGCAAATACGTTCTTACAAAAACGGCGTTTCCCACCGATTCCCGATGGACCCATAGTTCTAGAAACAGGTCCTGGATTGTATCCCATACCTGTTCAGAATCGGTCGTTAAACGTAATCCGTAGTTATACAGGCTCGGATAATGCTCCCGGGCTAACTCGCCCAAAGCCCGTTCGTCACCAGTTTTAAAGCGTCGCCATAGCTCCTCAGGCGCTAAAGACCGATAAGTAATAAGCCTGAAATCTTCCAACGGATTACACTATGTTTTTACAAATACATAAAGACACATGGTATTATTTTATATTGATTTGATTTTTAAATTAGATAGCAGTTCAACAATTAGGGTTGACTTGACCAACCGTATGCTAACGAAGATGCTCTAAAGTAATGAGTCATTGGCATGTTGCGTTTCCCGGTACCTACCAGACCTAACCATTTCACAAAACGATTCATTGCCAACCCATTACGATCGATCGGTCCAAAACAGGCGACTCGACCTTAAATAATTGCCGGCCTGTGTAGTCCTACCCACCTTTGTGTTATCCAAATGCCCTGTTGGTATAAAAACAGCATTTAAACTACACCTTACCATGCGTCTTTTTCTTATCGGCCTGTTCATGGCCTGTCTCGTAAACCCCAGCTACGGAATCGTGGATTGTCCACCGGTTATCACCAACGGAAAACTATTAGGCATTCTGCCGGTAGTGAATCAAAAAGTAAGCTACTCGGACGTAGTCGATTGCGGGGCTGTTTCTCAGGCCGATCTGTTCCGGCGCGTCCGGTTGTGGGCTGCCCAATCTTGTTATTCGCCCGGCGATACATTTTCAATGAGCGACAAAGAAACCGGCGATTTGGTCGGGCGGGTTTCGCAGGTGGTTACGCTGCTCCGTTCGGAGAATTCAGTCGGTGGCGTTTACACGTTTCGGTACAGCCTTATTATCGAGTGTACTAATCGCAAATACCGGGTAACCATCACCCAGCTTGATGTGCTGGAGAATGGGACCAAAACAACCCCGATCGAAAGCTACTGTCAGAAAAACGAAGTCGATCTTCGCGCCATTTACACAGCCCTCGACACACAGATCAACCACAAGTTAACTTCACTTCAGAAGTACATAGAAAATTACAAACCGTTCTGACGATCAGCTCAATAGCCAGGCAGAACCTCATCTGAACGACTTTACAACTATAACAACCGAAAAAACGATTATCGATGAATGGGCGGTCAAAGACCTTCAAGACGGTTCATCTTTAACCAGTACAGTCGTGTATTGTATATAGGCAATACCATCAACTACGAGCCGCTGGCTGGTGAGCGGCTGGCATATCAGGCCACTAAAGCCAGCGTTGACGAATACCAGCTTGATGCTTACTCATGGATGGTACATGACGATCCGTTCGTTAAAAACTACCTCGTGCTGGGTTCACCCCTAAAGGCTAAAGTAGCCGTGAAAACCCGTAGCTCTAAGTAAAACCAAAGAATACGAATTCCCTTTTGACGTATGAAAACCACCGACGGCCGCACCTCAGGCGTACACAGATGAATTTGCTGTTTGTATGGGCCGCCTTGTTACGCTCGCTTCGGCTTGCCAGTTGCAGTCTGCACCCAGTTGGCTGTTTTCGCATCACTACACTGTTATGGCCAAACTTCTGCTTGCCATCTTGGCGGTACCCAGCGTGCTCGATGGTCTGTTCATGGGGCTAATACTTTCGCCGGCAATTCAAGTAGCTGAATATGAGTGAGAATACGCTACAGAACCATACCATTTGACAGATATACTTACCAAGACAGGAATCAAGACAATGACACTTTCAGCGATAAAGGAACAGGTAGAAACCTTGGGAGACCTGATCAATGCACCCCACTATCTGTATCCAACCTATGGCCATTCTGTCGATGGGGCGCTGCCGCACGTCGAACTTGATGATTCCGGCACTTTCCATTTTGTGGTAGTAGAGCGGGGTCAGGAGTTGGAAAGACAAACGACTACAGCACTAGACGAACTCTTATTCTGGATTTTCGACTCAATCACCTTTTCGATGGCTTGTCGATTTGAACGGGCTAACCGTAATCATAACCAAGACTTTAGACGAACACTATTTAGGTATCAGGAAGAACTTTTAGGATGTCTCAACGTGAATTGGCAGGCAAGAAAACGTACCGATCACAACCTGACTTTAGTCAGACATCCTTTTACGGATGACGTCTTTAACGCCTAATGTAAGGGCCGCCCAAACCCGTATGACTTTTTGAAAATGGCTTCCATATACCAACTGGCTGCTCATTGTGGCATGGACAGCCTTGGTGCTCTATTACCTGACATGGCCGAATGGCCCCACCGATGCCGTCGAGCAGGGTGCCAAATCGGCCATTAAAGAAGTGTGCGCTTTTGTCCTGCTTGCCCTGATCGGACTCAATCGGCTGCCCCAGCAAAAAGCCGTTCAACGTTGCCTGAACAGAAACTTCCCTCTGACAAGGATAAAAACCTTTAATATCAGCCAAAATGAAGTCTGTATTTTGACTGGCCGGTTTAGCCGGTCTACTCGCACTATTCAGTCAGTTGTATGGGCCGACAGCTAAAGAACATGTTACTTGAAAAAAGTAAGGATACCGTTAGGTTTGAAAATTCCCCTTTACCTTTGCCAGCGGTGGGCTTGGCTGGTAACCTTGTCCGCGCTTCCCCTACGTAGCGGTTCTCCGACCTAACGCGTAGGGGCTTTTTATGACTTTAGTCGATTATAAGATACACGCATAGCAAGTTGGCTGATGAAAAGAGGGGTTTGTAAACGATTAACGAACTTATCTGGTCAGCTTCTTTCGTTGACCAGATAAGTTCGTTACGAATACCTTCGTGGGCTTTGCAAAAAAGGATTTGGGGTAGTTTCCAGAAACAAAGCCTTGACTAATCCTTCAGAAGCGGCCCGACGCTATACGCTTTAACGCGTTAACTGATCGCTGGAGCTGGCTGGGCAAAACCGGTAGACACTGTCAACGCTTTCCATTGCGCTATTTCGGCCTGAAAGGCCGAGATCTTCTGGTTGGCGACATCGTAGGCATCCTGACCCAGCAACAGATGCAAAGGCGGGTTGGGCTCAGTGGCAATCTGAATCATGGCCGCTACAGCCTTCGATGGATCGCCGGGCTGGTTTCCTTTTATTTGGTTTTGGTGAACCGCTGCAGACTGCCGTACCAGTTCGTACTCTTCTATCTGCTCCTGGGGAACTCGCAGCGAACCGGACGACAAAAACTCGGTTCGAAAATAACCCGGCTCCACAATGGTTACCTTGATGCCGAATGGAGCCACTTCAGCTGCCAGCGATTCGGATAACCCTTCAACAGCAAACTTAGTAGCGCAGTAAATGCCCCAACCGGGAAAATTGCCTGTGATCCCAGCAATTGAGGAAAGGTTGAGAATGTGCCCCGACTGCTGTTTCCGCAACTGGGGCATAACCTGCCTGATCACGTTCAGCATCCCAAACACGTTGACCTCGAAATTAGCACGGGCTTCCCCGTCAGTGAGTTCTTCCAAACTGCCCAGTTGGCCATACCCCGCGTTATTGACCACCACATCAATCCGCCCGAACTGGCTGACGGTCGCTTGTATAGCTTCCCCAACGCTGGTTTCGGTGGTTAAAGCAACGCCCAATGGCAAAAAATCGTCGGATTCGACACCGACGGACCGGCGTAACTCCGCAACATCGCGGGAGGTAGCCGCCACTCGATGACCCTGCTTTAGCAACTGTTCGACTAATTCAAGGCCTAAACCTTTAGAGGCCCCGGTAATAAACCACACTTGTTGATTGTCCATACTATTAATTGTTTAAGGACAGCAAAGGTAGACCAGGGGCGAAGGGAACAATTGCTAAATTCAAGCCAATACTTACCAAATTCAAACATGCCGAAAGGCCGAAGGGGCCAAACCGGTATGCTTTCTGAAGAAGTAGTTGAAGTGGGACGGTTCATCGAAGCCCAGGCTATATGCGATTTCAGCTATGTTCCAGTCGGTATGTTTGAGCAATGCTCTGGCCTCAGTGGCTAAACGGGCGGCAATATGGTCAGTCGTGGTTTTGCCGGTTGTGTCACGCACGCAACGGTTTAAATGATTGACATGTACGGCAAGTTGATAGGCAAAGTCACTCGCCGAGCGCAGGGTAAACCGCCGGGTCGGCGACTCGATGGGAAACTGCCGTTCCAGAAGTTCGATAAAGATCGCCGTCAGCCGCGCTCGGGCATCGGTATGCTGGTGCAACGCATCGGTAGGCCGCAATTTGAGAGCATAATGAATTAGTTCTGACACGTAGTTTCGGATCAGATCATATTTAAGGATATAGTCTGAGTTAATCTCATCCAGCATTTTCTCGAAGAGCCCACTCACGATGGCCTCCTGGCTGGCCTCCAGCGTAAAGGCAGGCTTACCGCCGGGCTGGAACAGCGGCAGCTCCGTCAGACCCGTGTTGAACCGCCCCCCAAAGAGTGTTTCGCGAAAAATGCAGAAAAACCCAGTTGTATCCCCCGAAACAGCTTGCCAGGTATAGGGCACCTGAGGATTAAAAAATACCAGCGTCGGCCCATTGATCTCAATGCTTTTGTCGGCATAGTGATACAGGTTGTGTCCCCGAATGAGGGTAATCTTATAGAAATCCCGGCGGCTGTACTGAACCGGTGCGGTACTGGGGGCCAGACAATCTTCCAGCCGAAACACATTGACATGCCCTGTGTTAGCGGGTAGGGTATCAGGAAGACTATTAAACTTATGTCGATAAAATTCTTCGAGACTTTCGGTCTTTTGCATCGCGCAAAGTTACCATATTCAATCCTAAACCTAATAGCCGTTGGGTCTGTCATTTTTCCATAAACAATCGTTTTTTTACGGAGGCAAAGCTCCCGACAAGGCTGAAAAAGGCTGTAGTCAAATCAGATTTTATTGACGCCAAACATCGATTCAACGTCTCCCGTAAAGAGTAGTTGAGAGGCAGTCGAAACGCTAATCCGTTCGTTTCTGTTATAGGTGTTTTAACGTATAAGGCTAGCCGTGCAAGAGACAAAGGGATTACTAGACAAGATCAAACACCATGACAAATTGTCGATCATGGTAAACGAAAACTGTACAATCGCATTACCCGACGATGTTTTACCCGCGCTGCTCCGACCTCACAAGCTGGCCTACTATTATTTTATGTTTGTAGACCGGGGGGCTGAAACCTGTCAGGTAGATCTTCTGGAAACAACCGTTTCCGACAGCCAGTTGATTTTCGGCTTACCAAACCAAGTCTTCGCTCATTCATCCCCCAATAAAAACAATCGACAGTACAAATTCGGATTCGATGAAAACACACTGGCGCTATTGCCGAATGCATTTCCCTTTTTGATTAACCCGTTACATGTAAACGTAATCACGTTTGATTCAGCCGCCAAAGAGCGGGTTAAGGCCATTCTTTCCATTCTGTTTCATTTGCTTCATTCGCCAGGAAAACCAACAGATACAGCCATTATTCTGGCCCATTTAAACGCATTGCTCACCGAATTCAACAGCGCTTACTTTGAGGGGAAAAACTACGAGACCTTTTCAAATTCGAAGCTTTCAAAGTATGTCGAGTTTAAACTTGCCGTAGAAACGCAACTGACTGAACAACACGATGTTCATACGATCGCCGAAAAATTGGGCATGACGACTAGCAGCCTTTACGCTGTCGTGAAGGAGTACTCCGGCAATTCGCCGAAAGAGTGGATTACCAACCGACTGATACAGGAAGCTCAACGGAAGCTACAGTACTCTTCCCTCTCGGTAAAGGAGCTGGCTTATGAATTGGGCTATAATGACCCTGCTTATTTTTCACGGCTGTTCAAAAAGAGGATGGGCAAGAGCGTTCGTGTATTTCTGGCGGGCTTACAGGATTTGTCCCCTAAATAAGGTGATTTGTCCATGTCGACTGTTTTTGAATGAGCGACTTTTGCTTCGTTCTAAAACAGTTCATGAGATGAAGACAGCAGTAGTGACAGGGGCCAACAAAGGTATTGGTCTGGAAGTAGTAAGACAGCTTGCCCAAAACGGGTTCTTTGTCTATTTAGGTAGCCGTAGTCTGGAAAGCGGTTTATCTGTAGCGGAAAAGCTCCACGCCGACGGAATTCGTGCTATTGAGGTTATTCAATTGGACGTCACCGATCCTGAATCGGTCCTGGCTGCCCGTGCACACATAGGCAACAAAACGCCGGTGTTGGATGTGCTGGTCAATAATGCAGGCATTTCAGGAGGATTTCCCCAATCCGCCCTTGACGCAACGATTGATCAATTTAAGGAAGTTTACGACACCAACCTGTTCGGGGTAGTCAGGGTTACGCAGGCGTTTATTGATTTGCTGAAAAGGTCGCCTGAACCACGCATTGTCAACGTAACTTCGGCAATGGCCTCGCTTACCCTGGCGGCTGACTCGTCCGGTAGCAGTTACCACAACAAATTGTCGGTCTACCAATCGAGTAAATCGGCGCTCAATATGTACACAATCAATCTGGCTTACGAGCTTCGTGACACTCCGTTTAAAGTGAATATGGTTTGTCCTGGCTACACACAAACCGATTTTACCGGTCATCAGGGAACAAGCACTGTGCAGCAGGCAGGGCAACGGATTGCCAAGTACGCGCTAATCGATCAGCATGGACCAAGCGGCAAATTTATTAGTGAAGAATATTTTCCTGAACCAGCCAGTTGTCCCTGGTAAAACCAAAAATTACCGATAGGGCGCTTTACAATACTTTAGAGCGCGTTTGAGAATTGATAAAGATTGGGACCAAAGGTGTAATCTGAATGAAGAATAGTCAAACTAGCAAGCTGTTTACTATCAACAAATATTACTTTTTACCCTAAATACGAAAATAGTATATAAATCAGTGAAATTTAGATCAACAGCATATGGAATGACCTAATACTTTTACCCCCTACTCTCGCATCGGTATAACTGGCGATGTGTAGAGGTGTGGATAGAAAGAAAACGCTGGCACTTTTAGAGCCAGCGTTTTTGGATAACCATACGTAGAAAGTTCAGTTCTTTATCCTGCTCATGGGCGCTGGCCATCAAGTAGACGATCATACAAATACGGCCTGCTTCCCAGATCACAGTCCGATGACAGCGTGATAACCCGCCGGCTGGCAACCATCAACCAGTCACTTTCTTCCTGGCGACAATCGGAATTGAAGCCTTCCACCCGAATAGCCACTGCCTGAATGTCTCCGTTCATCCAGCTGTCACCCCCGATGAGCAAGGGCTTATCCTGCCTGTTGATGCAGGTCGGAAGGCTAACGGTCGACAAGTGGCTCCCCTGCCCATGCTTCCCAACAAAGGCGTTCTTTAGGGCAGGGCTGTAGTCGCAGGAAATGGCAAACAACTTGTTGTCATAAAAAGCCAGGGAAAGATTGGTGATCCGTATGCCTTCCATGTCCAGCCTGGGTGCTTTAAACAGACGGATGTGGGAACAGGCCAGTGTCAGGGTTCCTTTGGCATATACCTGCTCCTCCTCCCTGAAGACTGCTTTATCCAGCGACTCAGGTGTGGTAACGCCAATCGAATAACTTCCCAATCCGGCTACGTTCAGGGTAACGCCAGACCAGTAAGGCAGGAAGAGCAAATACAACAACAGGTAATGCATGTACGTGGTATACTAAAGTACTTCTTTGACAATGTATCCATACTAAACAAACATAGCCTGGATACATATCCTACCTATTCAGCTCTTGACCCGACTGTGGCCTTCACCTTACTTGGAAATGCCTGCGTAGGCCACTCAGAATAACGAAATGAGTTACCCGTTGTACAGCCGGTTCGCCTGGCCTTTTAATCGACAATAAGCCGAACGGGTTTCAGGGCAAAAAAAGCGTTAAAGCATCAAATCGCTCCACCCGGTGCAGAGAGCCAAAAAGCGCCTTCTTCGCCGATTGATCGGTTGAATTAAAGACGCGGAAATTAGTCCAGTTTACATACGCGGTATTGGTGTCCACCTCAAGATAACCGGCAACTGTAAATGCATCTAGTTGAGGCACATACACAACCGTCAGCGTAATATTGGGTTCCCCTTTGGGGTAGAATGTCCAGGTGAGTTTCATGGCCTTCAGAAAAAGTACTGCAAGCTACGAAACCGTTTAGCTTCCTGGCACATCTGTATCTAAAGCCCCGTCCCGTTAACGAGCAACCGTCAGCGCCAGATCATCCTGTAAGCGGGTGTAGGCGGCAAACAGCGCGTCAATCTGCCTGGCTAATTCAGGGGTAAAATGGCCTACATCCCGGCGGGTAACGGTCGTTATGTCGAATCCCCGTAGCTGCAAAAAGTATTTTGATACAGTTGGATAAACGTTGTGCATCACATCCATATGCTCGATGATAAACTGTTGCACACGGGCAACGGCCTCCTGCTGGCTAGCGTCATCGTAGTGGCGACAAAGCCAGACGATCAACTCGGGAAAGTAGTTGCCCTGAATGCAGGAAAGCCCCGCCGAACCCGCCCGTAACGAATCGACAGCGTGCACCATATAAGCATCGTAAAGGCCGAATCCGGGCCGCGCAGCCAACCGGAGCTTTTCTTTGATCTGCACCAGATCGAGCGAGGTATCCTTATGGTAAATCACCCGTCCTGTATCCACAAATACCTGCAATTGCTGGGGCGAAATCAGGCGTTTATACGGCACAGGGCACTCATAAAAACCGACCGGAATCGTGCCCGTACGATCCAGCAACTGAAAAACCCGTTCGTTGAATACCGAATCCGGGTCGGTTTCATCGGCGAGCAGGCCCGTAATCAGAATGACCGCCTGTGTGCCCGTATCATGCACCTTTTTCACGAAATCGGCCTGTTGATCAATGGGCCCGCCAAATGTTCCTGTAGCCACTACGGGTACCAGACCATTGACTACGTGTAGCACGTGTTCGATGACCCGAAGCCGCTCGGATTCGCTTAGTTCGAACATTTCGCTCGACAGGCAATTGGCAAACAAACCAGCCGCCCCGGCCTGCAAATAGAAGTCCGTGAGCCGGGTCAGGGCATCGAAATCAATAGCGCCCGTTGCCGTAAATGGCGTAAGCATGACGGGAATGAAGCCTTTTTCGGATGTTTTCATGTTACTCGCGCGAAACCATAGCGCCTTCAGCACGAGGCCGGGTGCTACGGTTGGTAATTTTTGTTAATAGGATACCAATCAGGAAAATCGTTAATGTACCCACAACGATAATCATGTTGCTGTGCAGGCTATTCCGGAGGTAGCTATACTGGTCGGGCAGATTGCCGGAAAATGTCATCCAGAGAATTACCAGCACACCCACGGTGGTGGCTGTCAGGGCTACATGACTGGTTGTCTGGCGGCTAATCAATCCCAGCAAAAAAAGGCCGAGCATACCCGCAGCAAAAATTCCGGATAATGTCCACCAGGCATCCAGAATACTTTTTACCCCAATCATGGCCAGCCCCGCCCCTAACCCCGCCAGCCCAGACACCACCGTCGTCAGATGCAGCAGCGTCAGCAATTTGCGGCCCGACAGGTGAGAATCGATGTAGCGTTTATAAATATCTTCGGTAAATACCGTGGCCGACGCATTCATTCCGGAACTAATGGTGCTCATGGCGGCCGATAAAATAGCCGAAATGATCAGGCCCATCAGGCCCGGCGGGATGTTGGTCACCATAAAATGCGGCATCACTTTATCACCATAGTCGGCGGGCTGAAGC
Organism: Spirosoma radiotolerans; assembly: GCF_000974425.1. Classification (NCBI taxonomy): domain Bacteria; kingdom Pseudomonadati; phylum Bacteroidota; class Cytophagia; order Cytophagales; family Cytophagaceae; genus Spirosoma; species Spirosoma radiotolerans. Next base: position 749,563 of record NZ_CP010429.1, on the reverse strand, counting down.
GTAGCCACCAGACGGGCAACTTCCGAAGCCGGCGCGCTGGCTGGCAACCGATCCAGCGCCACTTTCTGCTTAATGGCCTCGATGGATTCCGGATGAAGCTGGTAATACGAGAACAAACAAGCGCCAATGATAAAAAAGAGCAGCGACGCGGGTACATACAGCCACACACAGAGCCAGAGTGATTTCGACGCTTCCTGGGTCGAGGCCGTTGTATGATAACGCTGAATGTAATTTTGATCCATCCCGAAGTTGTTCAGGTTGATAAAAAAGCCATACAGCAACACGACCCAAAAGGAGGACTCCGTGAAGGTAAGCGAGAATGTGCCGAGGCTGAATTTGCCATTTGCCTGCCCGATCTCGACAATTTTAGCGGTTCCGCCGGGTACCGATCCAACAATCAGGTAAAGAATGAGCAGGGCGCCAAAGGTTTTGATAACCGCCTGAACGACTTCCGTCCAGATGACGGCTTCCATCCCACCCAGAACGGTATAAATAATGATACAGACCCCCATCACGACCATGATCAGCTGCATGGAATAACCGGTGAGTGCCTGTAAACTGAGGGCAATTCCCAGAAAAATAGAGCCCATCCGAGCCAGTTGAGTCAGTAAGAAACAGACAACTGCGTAGGTTCTGGCCCAGGGACCAAACCGGTGTTCGAGATGTGTATAAGCCGAAATTTCGCCGGTACGCCGGTAAAAAGGAATAAAAAAACGAGCGGCTGTATAAGCTGCCAGGGGCATCGACAGGCTGAAAACAAACGCATTCCAGTTGCCCCCAAACGCTTTGCCGGGCACGCCCAGAAACGTGTTGCTGCTCAGAAAGGTGGCGTAGATGGATAAGCCTGTTGCCCAGCCCGGAATCAGGCCGGACGCTTTCGTGAACTGATCGGCGTTTTTGTTTTTCCGGGAAAAATAAACGCCCACCAACACCATAGCGACTAGGTAGCTGGCAATGACAGCCAGATCAATGATGGGCAGATTTTTCATACGGTGCAGCCATTGAATAAGTGGGTCGTGCTGGCCGACAAACGACCAGGCTACAGGCCAAAAGCGGCCGCCAATAGTTTTCTTACTCAGGCTGAGCCAAATTTACCCACGCTCCATACAGCCGAAAGCTATTCAGGATTCTCCCTCAGCCAGAATTCTATCATACAAAATCCGGGCATATTCACGCGCTCGTTTGATTCGCATCTTAACCGCACTCGTGGTTATAGCCTGACTGAAGGCAATGTCTTTGATCGGTGCCCGTTCGCCGTATTTGGCCAGCAACAGGTCGCGCTGATAGGGAGGCAGCTGATTAAGCACCCGCTCGAAGGCTTGAAAGTACACCTCATCAGAGCCTGCCCAGTCGTCCATCTGCAACAAATCATACTGATAATTCCGCCACATAGCCTGGTTCTGCTGCTGTTTTCTTAATTGATCAATGCAGTAGTTCACCGTGACGGAATGAAGCCAGGTGGTAAATTTTGCGTCCCCTTTATAACTATAAACCTTGCGGGTCAACTGCACGAAAATGTCCTGTACGAAGTCTTCTGCATCATCCGTATTGCTCACGTAAAACAAACATTTTTGATAGACGAGTTGACGGTGGCGGATGTAGATCTGGGCAAAGTACTTGTCCTTGCCGGTGGTAGTGTACTGTTTAACAAGTTCTTGATCTGATAGCATGGCCATACTATTTTTAGGGACGGTGGGATGATTGTACTGAATAGATCGCTTGGCGGCTATTACCGTAGATCAGGTTTGACGACTCGGTCGTCTTACAAAAAAACAGGTTTAAACAACGGCTCTTTAGGCTACTCTATGCCACTAAACGGCAAGAAAACTGGTGATAAGACCGCTCAATTACAGCGGTTGCTGTAAATCAAATCTCATTATTTTTTTCGATAGTAGCGAAGGATGGCCTCGACCAACCACCGAAAATTACACGAATGCTGTTTTTATTGTTACCAATAGATAATTTTTTGCCATAATTCACACCTAAAGCATACACTATAATGTCTAAATGAATATACAATGCTTACCGCACAATATCTGACGTATCCCGATTACATCTATTTTAGCCGTTAACAGATCTATAAAGTAACAAATCAGGATGCTAACCAAGCACGCATATACACGACTAAAGTGTCCCTTTTAAACTAATATGAATAATGGCACTACGGCACTTCCGGGTCTATCACGAACGCTGGCTACAAACCTTAGATCGCTACCCGGTCATAATCCACAGTAGACTAGTTAGTAGAAGCCATCAAAAGTGGCAACTCAACTGAGTAACAGATCGTGTGATAAAAATACGGCTAACTCACTGTATGTACAGTTCATACAAAATAAATGGCCATTCATGCACCTACACAACTAACCTATATCTATATACGCAAGGACAGATTAAATCAACGGTGAAAGTAATCGATTCCCGCCCTTTGCCGATAAGATATTACTTATGAGCCGCTTTGGCTCCTCCACTGTAGCATAATCACTAGCCTCTTTACCATGGTAAAATCGTATAATGCATTAATCGTTGATGATAGCCCCTCAGATGTTGCCATTTTAACCGAGTACATCAGCGAAGCCAACATGGCCGTTACTCCTTACACAACCGACCAGGTTACGGAAGCCTATCAAGTACTAAATAGGCAGCCGATTGACCTGATCTTCCTGGATATGGATATCAATGGTGCATCAGGTTTTGATTTATTGGCCTTACTCCCCAGTCATCCGCCTATTATTGTTATCTCTGCTCACCCTGCCTACGCCGTCGATTGTTTCGATCTGGACATCGTTGACTTTATTCAAAAACCATATACGTCTTCGCGTTTATACCGGGCTATTAGCCGCGCCCTAACACCAGAGCAAGCACCGTCCAGCTCAACCGCCCTCCCGACGCTTCTGACCAAGCCCGCTCGGGAAACCATTTATTTAAAAGCCGGACGCAGAACAGAACGCTTTTTTCTAGACGAAATTCAGCTGATCGAAGCATACGGAATTTATAGTAAGCTACACCTTACGCATACGATGTCTGTTGTGAACGAAAAAATTTCCCAACTGGAGAGCCTACTCCCGGCCAATCAGTTTATCCGGATTCATAAATCGTTCATTGTCAACACAGCTTACATTACGGGCGTTGAGCCCAAGGCCATTTACCTCGACAAAACCCGCCTGATTATCGGCGTTACATTCCGCGATCATGTGCATAGCCAGCTGAAGCAACTCGGGGTCGAGCAGTAAAAAGGGAAACCAGCGCTCGTTATGGAGCGGCACCGGGTTGTAGCTTTGCCAACGCCCGTTTATTTTTTAATAGCACTGACTGGGCGATTGGCAGACATAAAATCGGTCAAAATCAGCGGTTTTCTATCTACCAATCGCTGCACGAGGCTTAGGCGAAGTATACGTGTACCAGCGTGCCTACACCAGCCTCACTTTCTACCTCGATACGGGCTTTCAGCATGGCACTCAACTGCTGGACAATGGATAGGCCGATGCCCTCGCCCGAAGTCGGTGACACGGCGGGTTCCTGCTCATTACGGGGCGTTGGTTCCGCTTTGTTAAGCAATTGGCGGATCGTTTGTTGGGGCATGCCCGGCCCCGTATCCTGCACACTGAGTTGCCAGCCACCATCGTCGCTGGCACGCCAGACGATGGTTACGCCCCCTTTCTGGGTGTATTTCAGGGCGTTCAGCACCAGATTTTGGGCAATCCGCTGAACCTTTACCAGGTCGCCCGATACGGGCAGCGTATCGGGCCCCTCGACGCGAATCCAAAGCTTCCGTTCTCCGGCAACGGGCTCCATACTCTGGCTAAGTTCGTGCAGAACCGTCGATGCGTCGAAGAACTGGTTATAAACCTTCTCCTGCCCCGACTCCAGACGCGAATAATCGAGCAGTTGGGTCAGCAGCGAAGTTACCTGCCCGAGATTTCGGTTCAACATACTCAGCATTTGCTCCCGTTCTTCTTTGGTGTCCATTAAATTCAGCAGTGAAGCGGCCCCTTGAATAACCCCAAAGCTACCCCGCAGGTCGTGAGACGTTGTTCGCAGAAACTCGCCCCGCTCCCGTACATACCGGCGCATCTGCTCCAGATCCTGCATGGTTTGCTGCGAACGCTCCAGTTCCTGAAGCCAGCGATCCTGCTGCTGTTCGGCCTGTTTCAGCAAGGTAATATCCAGCCCTGTCAGAATCACCCCATCGTCGTGTCTATCAATGGCCATGCTGATCCACCGCTCCTGGCCGCCCACAAGCTCCTGCCATTCCCGATAGGTAGCTTTACCGTTTTCGTGTACTTGCCGAAGCTGGTCCAGGGTTTCTTCATGCCACAGGCCATCGGCCAGTTCACTGGCCAGTTTGCCCGGAAGCCGTTTCATCGGCTCATGCACGACTTGAGCAAATTTCTGATTCCAGACCACGAGTTTAAAATCGGTCACCTCGTCCTGCTCTGACCGTACAGCCTTCAATAGGCCAATGGCAGCTGGAGATGTATCGAGAACAGCCTGCAAGTTTTCGGCCGTTCGGCTCAGTTCACTATTGGTCTGCAGCAGTTTATTATTGGCTACAGTCAGTTCATGCGTACGCTCCTGCACCCGGCTATCCAATTCCTGGTTCAGGCTTTTCTGCACATGCACCTCGGCACAGGTACCTATAAAGCCGCTAAACGTGCCATCGGGCCCAAACGTAGGCTGCGCGTTTTCCATCATCCAGCGGTATTCCCCATCGCTTCGCTTCAGCCGGTATTCGGCCTGATACGGCTCTCTGGCAATAAAACTGATTTTATACAACGCCACATACTCCGCGCGGTCTTCGGGGTGAATGTCTTTCACCCAGCCCTGTCCGGTATCCTGACTGACCGTATGACCCGTGTAGTTGAGCCAGGCTTTGTTGAAGAAGGTGTACCGGCTATCGGTCCCGGCCAACCAGATCAGCGTAGGCGCCGAGTCGATGATGTCGTTCAGCCAGACCTGGCGTTCTTCCATCATCTGCTGCACCTGCCGCTGCTCGGTGATGTCTTCGATAGCCAGCAGAATGGCTTCCTGCCGTTGCTGTTGAATAACCCGGCGGGCGTGTACCCGCATTACCTTTTCGCCAATATCCGGAAATACGTTCTTCATCTCGAAGCCCTGAATGAACTTATCCTGCCGGAAGACCTCCTCCAGCAATTCGCGCAGGCGTGGAATATCCCACTGCCGGTTACCGATTTCGTAGATCAGCCGCCCTACAGTCGTCTCCTCCTTCATGCCGTATAGCTGATAAAAGACCTGGTTGGCGCTTTTTACCCGAAGGTCTTTGTCGAGCACGAGTGTAGCCTCGCGAATGGTCGAAAAGATGGCTTCGGCATACATATAGGCTTCCGTGAGCTGATCGTTACGAAGCTGCAACTCCTGGTTGATCGTCTGAAGCTCTTCGTTGGTGGATTCAATTTCTTCTTTGCTCGTTTCCAGTTCTTCGTTGATGCTTTGCAGCTCTTCGTTGCTGCTCACGATCTCTTCGTTGGCTGATTGCAGCTCTTCATTCGCTATTTCATGCTCCTCAATGATGGCACGCATCTCTTCCCGAACAATAGCCAGTTCTTCCTCCAGGGGGTTATGATTACCATCCCTCAACTCCGACCCGGCGGGTATGGCCAGAGAAGCTTCCTGAAAAAGAATCAGAAACAAGCGCTCTTCAGTCCCATCGCCGACTGGCAGCACGTCGATAGAAACGAGGTGACTTTTCCCGTTTACCGTGATTGGCAGGCCCGACTTATGCACTGGCTGACCCGATCTGCGAACTTTATGAATCGAGCTCCGAATCTCGAAGGCCAGCGAGGGGCGTGCCATTTTCATCAGGTTCAGGCTGGCCCGGCCCGATGCATGTTCCAGGTACAGGCTGGTTTCTCCCCGGAACTGTACGATGTCCAACTCCTGATCGACCAGTACGCTGGCAGGCTTGAAGTGGTTCAGGAGTACCTGATCGACCAGTTTATCTAAATCATTCACAGCTTGAGGACTTTTACCTGATGGATGTCTACCGATAGTGGCCCCAGTAGTTCTGGGAGTCAATGTGGGGGACGCTTGGCTCCCGTTCGGGCGATCAACAATGGCCTCACTGACCGTTATACTGTCTGACCGCTCATTTTTACGGCTGAATAGTTTGTGATTCTTTTCAACAGGCGTAAACAAAGATACTTTAGAGCCAACCGTTTCGGACTTCCCGAGCAACAAATATCCATCAGGGTTCAGCGCATAATGAAACGTGATCAGTGCTTTTCGTTGTAATATCGTGTTGACATAAATCAACAGGTTTCGGCAACTAACCAGGTCGATTCGGGAAAAAGGCGGATCCTTGAAAATGTTGTGCGGAGCAAAAACGCACAGGTCCCGTATGGTTTTGCTGATCTGGTAAGTCGTGTGGTTTTTCGTAAAGAAGCGCTGTAAGCGCCTGGGCGATACGTTTGCCACTTCACTCAGGGAATAGGTACCCTGCCTGGCCCGGCCAATGGCCATCTCACTCAGGTCGGTCGCAAAAATCTGAACGGGTACCGAGTGCGCTTCGTCGGCGAATAGTTCTACGAGCATCATGGCCAGCGAATAGGCTTCCTGCCCCGTCGAACAGCCCGGCACCCATATTCGAAGCGGACTGCGCTCGGATTTGCGCTTGATGAGCCTGGGCAGTATATCCGTTTTTAGGAAAGTCATTGTTTCTTCATCCCTGAAAAAACTGGTTACGTTGATGAGTAGATCATTGTACAACAGACCTGGTTCCGCCGGGTGCAACCGTAAATAGTGCAGGTAGTCTTTCAGGGTTTCCTGTTTGTAGAGTACCATGCGCCGGATGATGCGCCGATGGATGGTGGTCATTTTGTACTGACTGAAGTCGACGTCGATGGCTTTTCTCAGGAATTGAATGATAGCCCGCAGGTCTTCCTCTAGGGCGTCATCTGTTGCAGGCAACGATTCGGCCTGTATCGTTTGCTGAAAGATAGCCGGCTGCTGGCTAAGCCGCTCCAGTTCGGCCGCTATCAATCGAGGGGGTAAAACCAGATCGACAACGCCCTCGGCAATGGCCGATTGCGGCATACTTATGTATTTGGCCGTCGAATCCTGGGCAAAGGTAATTCCTCCGGCCACTTTGATAGCCCGCAAACCCAGCGTACCGTCGTGTGCCATACCGGACAGCACAACCCCAATAGCGCCCTCTTTTTGGCGTTCGGCCAGGGATACAAAAAACTGGTCAATGGGCAAATGCTGGAATAATTCCAGAGTGCTATCCGATTCCGGCTCAGCTTTCCGCCGACGGGGCATCAGGGTCAGCACCCCGTCGATAATCTCCATATTTTTATTGGGCGGAATAATGTAAACCTTATTAGCTTCCACCCGAAGCAGGTGCTCGGCTTCCTGAACGGGCATCTGCGTTACCCGACTCAAAATGGCTGTCAGTTGACTTTCGTAGGTTGGGCTCAGGTGCTGAATATATACATAAGCCAATCCGGTAGTGGGCGACAGGTTTGCCAACAGTTCGGAAAAAGCTTCCATGCCGCCAGCCGACGCGCCAATCGCGACAACGGGTACGGGTGGTATTTTGCCGGGCTGCAGATCTATTGAGGAAGGGTGTTGAGGCATCATGTACAGTTTGTGAGTAAACCAATTGGTGGTTCAGTTGTTGAGTAATTTATTTCGGCATCAACCCGTCAACGTACGGACCGAATACAGGCACATCAAAGCCGAAACTTACAAATAGCTAGACAGTAAAAAAAGGACGAACCGAGTAGTTAGTATGCATGTAAGTACCACAAAAATGGCGAAACGGGATATAGTTGTCATCGGCTCGTCGGCCGGAGGTGTTCAGGCTCTCAAGGAGTTAGTAACCTCTTTACCGGCTGACTTTAAGGCACCCATTTTTATTGTACAACATGTAGCCCCTTATGCGATCAGTATGCTGCCGGAGATTTTAAACCATGCCGGTTCGCTCAAAGCAGTACACCCTACCGATGGCGACCCCATTCAGCCGGGACACATCTATCTGGCCCCACCCGACCACCACCTGCTGGTTGAGAAGGATCGGGTGCTGGTGAAAAAAGGTCCTAAAGAAAACCGATTCCGTCCGTCCATTGATGCGCTGTTCCGATCGGCGGCCTACACCTTCGGGTCGCGGGTGGTAGGCGTTGTGTTAACCGGTTTGCTCGACGATGGCACATCGGGTATGTGGTCAATCAAGCGATTGGGCGGCCTGGGCATTGTTCAGGAACCCGACGACGCCAAGTTTTCCAGCATGCCCGCCAGTGTGCTCGAATACGTTAATGTTGATTACGTTGCCCCGCTCACCGAACTGGGAAAGCTGCTTTGTCAAGTCACGACGGAGTACGCTCCGGAGACCCCAGAACTCTCTGAAGAAGAGGCCCATAGACTGCGAACGGAAATTAACATTGCTGCTCAGAAAAATGCCTTTGAGATGGGAACTCTAGACATTGGTGAATTATCCCCCCTTGCCTGCCCGGAATGCCATGGTGTACTGGTTCGATGGACCGAAGGCAAACTGATTCGCTACCGGTGTCATACAGGCCATACCTACACGGCGGGGGCCTTGTTGGCCGAAGTGGACAAATCCATTGAAGATAACCTGTGGAAATCGGTACGGGCTATCGAAGAAGCGATCATTCTGCTCGAAGAATCGGGGAAAGCATCTGCCCTGGGTGGTGATGAACCGATGGCCAAGCGGTTTTTCACCAAGGCTACCGAAAACCGGGCGCGGGCTGAAAAGCTGCATCAATTCATTTTTCAACAGGAACAATTCCTTCAGAAACCGGCCTGATAACGCGGGAATAGCCTGACAGAGGGCCGTTGCCTCACTAGTTGAATTAAACGATCAGGTTGTACCTTCTCCGTGGCCCATGAGGATCGGAACGCCGACCGCACGGACCACGGAGGAATTCAACTAATTACCCGCTAACTCATTACCGCTTGCGTTAATTCGGCAAACACCGCATTCCAATCGGCCACAAACCGGTCCAGCCCAAAATCTCGCCGGGCCAGCTCGCGGGCATTGTCGCCCATGCGCCGGGCTTCCGCCGGATTGTCTAGCAACTGCTCCATGGCGTCCATCAGTTCGTCGGGGTCCGTCGAGACAAACCCGTGAACGCCATTCTGAATAACTCGGGGTAATTCGGTCGTGGCCAGGGCCACAATGGGCATGCCAATCGTCATCGCTTCAATCACGGCCAGGGGCAAACTGCTGTAACGCATCGGACTGAACAGAAACCGATACTCAGCCACCGTCTGGTGCAGTTGGCTATAGTGAATTTCGCCAATGCCCCCGATCTCGGCTGATTTCATCCCGACTACCGTGAGCGGAAGCCGCTGCCGAAACTGCTCAAACAGATCGAAGCCGGCCATGCGCCCCCGGCGTTGCAGTTCATTCACCACCACAATCCCCTGCTTATGCCGACCGGTGTAGCGAACCGAGGTATCTATAGCCACGCTATGATTGATCACTCGAGTGGGTGTCTGGCCATTATCCCACATCAGCCGATTGTAGTTTGTTACATGAATAAGCACCGCCCCCGGATCATCGGCCGCCGGGTGCCGGGAGTCGGTGGGGTGCGGCTCGGGCGTATTGTGTTCGAGGTAGATAGTGGGCAACTGCCGCTGAGCCAGCGATAGAATCTCGAACCGATCGGTTTGGTAATTCCGGGGCGTCTGACAAATAACCAGGTCAAGATCGAGGTTTCGCACCGCATCGGCCGGTACTTCACGCACATAGTCGGGCATGGTCGAATCCTTGCCCCGGCCGCTGTAGCCTTCGGGTGCTCCAGGCTTTGTGGGCAGATACCAGTTGTGTTCGGCCTGGGTAATGGCCGTTAAATAGGCCCCATGAATGTGCCAGATCAGTATATTCAGTCGTCTCATTGCAGGTAAATTAATGGGTTCAGGCGTCTGCTGGCCCGTTTACATCGAGATGCCTAACCGCGCTAGCCAGCCAACTGTTTTTCACAAAATCGGTTTCGCCCGCCTTTTTTTGACCGGAGTCCGCTACCTCACTTTTTGAACATAAACGCTTCGTCATACGCCTGGATACTAACTGTGACCTGTAAGGTGTAGTTAAGCCCTGTACGATGGACAATTCTACTCAACATAAAACCGCGAATAGGCTATGGACAAGAGGCTAGCGCTTATTTCCGAACATGCGTCTCCCCTGGCAACCGTCGGTGGCATCGACGCGGGCGGACAGAACATTGCTGTGGCCGAACTGGCAAAAGAGTTAGCCCGGCTGGGGTTTACCGTCGACGTATTCACCCGGTGCTGTTCGCCAATGGCGCCAGAAATTGTCCAGTGGCACCCCCGCATACGGGTCATTCATATCACGGCCGGCGCACAAGACTGTTTAGCCAAGGAGGATCTACTCCCGCACATGGATGAGTTTGCCCGGAACATGAGCCGCTTTATCCGCAAGCAGGCGCTCACCTATTCGGTCGTCCACGCCCACTTCTTTATGTCGGGCCTGGTGGCCATGCAGCTCAAACGGGAGTTCCGGATTCCATTTATCATTACGTTTCATGCACTGGGGCTGGTCCGACGGCTATGCCAGGGCAGCAGCGACGGTTTTCCCATCGAACGAACACGCCTTGAACAGCGAATCATGCAGGAAGCCGACGGCATTGTGGCGCTTTGCCCGCAGGATAGCGACGACTTGCTGAAGCTTTACGGAGCCGACGCCCAAAAAATTACGATCATTCCGAACGGCTATAACCCGCAGGATTTCTTCCCGATCAGGCAGGAATTAGCGCGCCAAACCCTCGGCCTCAACGCCGAAGAACCCTTGCTGCTGCAACTGGGCCGGATGGTTCCCCGCAAAGGTGTCGACAATGTCATCCGGGCGGTATCGCTGCTGCTGCAACGGCACGGTATCGCGGCAAGGCTCCTGGTTGTGGGCGGTGATTCCCGAAATCCGGACCCGACGCTCACGCCCGAAATCGGGCGGCTCCAGCAACTGGCAACTGACCTGGGCGTGGCTCATCTGGTCACCTTTACCGGAAGCCGTAACCGCGACGAACTTCGGCATTATTACAGCGCGGCCGATGTGTTCGTGACAACACCCTGGTACGAGCCTTTCGGCATTACGCCCCTGGAGGCTATGGCCTGCGGAACACCCGTGATCGGGGCCGCTGTTGGAGGCATCAAGCATACGGTTCTGATTAACAAAACGGGATTTCTGGTACCGCCAAACGATTCATCGGCATTGGCCGAGAAACTGGCCGTGCTGATTAGCAATAAATCGCTTCGTCAGCGATACAGCCAGCAGGCCATCAGCCACGTAAAAGAAGGCTATACCTGGGCGCGGGTGGCGCAGCAAACGGCAGATCTGTATGACCTGGTCACCAATGGGCGTATCCGGAAAAGTATTCGGCTACGGACAGCGGATCACCAGGCTTCGTCACTTCAGATGCCGGGAATGCCGTGAACAAGGCTGTTTTCTGGGATAAAGATGGTACCCTGATTCCTGACATTCCGTATAATGTTGACCCGGCCAGAATCACCCTTTATCCGGATGCTGGCGATAGCCTATACCGCTTGAAGACGGCTGGTTACAAGCTGATTATTATTTCCAACCAATCGGGCGTTGCTCGGGGGCGCTTTACGGAAAATGACCTGGCCGGAGTTTGGGAACGGCTGACCCGACTATTGGCCCCATTCGGAGCGGAGCCCGATGGGTTTTACTATTGCCCACATGACCCTAATGGATCGGTACAGCCCTATGCCGGATCCTGCCTCTGCCGAAAGCCTGAACCGGGTCTGCTGATGAAAGCAGCTCAGGAACACCGGATAGACCTGAGCCAGTCGTGGATGGTGGGCGATATTCTGAACGATGTTGAGGCAGGCAACCGGGCGGGTTGTCGGACGATATTGCTTGACCGGGGAAACGAAACGGAGTGGTTGATGAACGCCCACCGGCAGCCAACCACAACAGCCGCTACGCTCAGCGAAGCAACGGAGTATATGTTGAGGGAGACAGCCAGGTGTACCAGACAGCAAGATGCTGTCTGAGCGATTTTCCTTCAACTCTATTTCCGTGGTTTGTTTGTATGTCCGTGGTCCGTGTCCTCACGGACCACCTGAGACCGAATGGTGTTGCTGACACGTGAGTGGTCCGTGTCGTCACGGACCATGGGAATGGAAATGAGGACACGAACCACGAAAATAGAAATAGCGACAGACCTTCAAGTCAGACCCAAAAAAGAAGTGCACAACGAATGACCGCAACGATATGGATTTTTGGAAAGATGGCTTGCGGATAGTATGTGTCAGGCTGGATAACTTAGGCGATGTGTTGATGACGAGCCCGGCCTTTCGGGCCATCAAAACGACCTGGCCCAACTGTCACCTGACCTTACTGACCTCCCCGGTGGGCGCGGCTGTTGCCGACTTCATCCCTGATGTGGATGACGTTATTTCGTTCGACGTACCCTGGGTAGCAGGAAAGAACAATCAGCCGGAGCAAATTATAGAACTGGCGAACCAGCTACGTCAGCACTCGTTCGATGAAGCCATTCTTTTCACGGTGCAGAGCCAGAGCCCGCTACCGGCTGCCATGCTGTGTTATATGGCCGGTATTCCCAGGGTGCTGGGCTACTGCCGCGAGAACCCATACGAACTCATAACCGACTGGGTGCCTGATCCTGAAGTGCTGGTCGCAACCCGCCACGAAGTCATCCGGCAACTGGAACTGGTGCAGCGAATTGGCTGCTACACCGATGACCAGCGCCTGTCATTCCGGTTACCAATGATGGACCGACAGCTGGCCCGGCAAAAACTTACAGCCGCCGGGATTGATTTCCACCGGCCCTGGCTAGTCCTGCATCCAGGCGTCAGTGAAGCCAAACGGCGCTACCCGGCCGAGAAGTTTACCCAGGCCGCTGACCGGCTTATGCAGGAGTTCGATTATCAGGTTGTGCTGACCGGCACCAAAGACGAACAGCCATTGACCCAAACGATCCAGAATGAGCTAACTGGGCAGGTGGTGGATCTGGCGGGCCAGCTCACCATTGGGCAGTTGGCGGGTGTCATTGCCGAAGCGCCCCTGCTCATCGCCAACAATACGGGCCCGGTGCATATTGCGGCTGCTGTCGGAACGCCTGTGGTGGTGCTTTATGCCAAAACGAATCCCCAGCATACGCCCTGGCTGGTGCCCAACCGGGTTCTGTATTTCGATGTACCCCCCAGCTTACGCTCAAAGAATACACTCTTACAACAATTTCCAGCCTCTCCCGGACCGGAAGCGTCGCCCGAGGCAATCGTTCGGGCCGTTAGTGAACTCATGGCCGAATGGCAATCCATTGCTTAAAACACACAACCTATGTACACGTTAGGAATCAACGCGGCTTTCCATGATCCAGCCGCCACCCTTGTCAAAGATGGTATCGTACTGGCAGCCGCCGAAGAGGAGCGCTTTACGCACATCAAACACGGCAAACGGCCCATTCCCTTTTCAACCTACGAACTTCCGTACAACGCCATCGACTTCTGCCTGAAGACAGCCGGTATCAGCCTGACGGATGTCGATCATATTGCGTACTCCTTCGACCCAGGCCTGGTCATCGGCGATCATCAGGATAAAAATACCGTCGAGATTCCGCTTCGGCCGGGTGTTTCCTCGCTGAATGGCTGGCAGAATCCATACGACGGGCTTTTCTTATCGTCCATTCTCAACGCGCCCGGCCATCTGGTCGATGGCGTTCCGCTGCACCTGGCCGACCGGTTTAGGGGTGCTACGGCCCAAGGGCCTTATCAGTGGCATTTTGTGAATCACCACCTCGCCCACGCAGCCAGCGCATTTCTGCCCAGCCCCTACGAACGGGCGGCCGTTCTGGTGCTCGATGGCCGGGGCGAAGTGGCCACCACCAGCTATTGGTTGGGCGAAGGCAACCAGATGAGCCTGCTGGATGAGGTGAAATTACCGCATTCGCTAGGTCTGCTTTACGAACAACTAACCACTTATCTGGGCTTTCTGCACTCGTCTGATGAATATAAGGTCATGGCCGTGGCGTCATATGGGCAGCCCGTTTATGTCGATCAGTTCCGTCAGCTGATTCAGGCTGGAGCAGGGGGCCAATATACAATTGCACCTCTGCGGCTGGAAGAAACCTTCGGCCCGGCCCGCCAGCGAGGTGGCCCGCTGGAGCAGCGTCATTTCGATCTGGCCCATTCGGTACAGGCCGTTCTGGAAGAAACCGTGCTTAACCTGCTCACGTGGCTCCACGACAAAACGCAGGTCGATTCGGTTTGTCTGGCGGGTGGCGTGGCGCTCAATTGCGTCATGAATGCCCGGCTCCGCGACAGAGGACCGTTTAAAAACATCTGGGTTCAGCCAGCCGCCGGTGATGCCGGTACGGCGTTGGGAGCCGCCATGTGGATAGACGCCCAGCAACGCCAGGCCGGTGATCGCAACGAACGGCGCTACCAGATGCACCACGCCTATCTTGGTCCGCAGTTCAGCGACGACGATATCGAAGCGTTCCTGCGCTGGTCGAAGCTCCCCTATCGTCGCCTGACCGACGTGTCGCAGGAAGTAGCGGCCTACCTGGCGTCGGGGCATATTATTGGCTGGTTTCAGCAGGGCATGGAGTTTGGTCCGCGCGCTCTGGGTGCCCGGTCTATCCTGGCCCCTCCATTCCCAGCCGAGATGCAGGCCCGGTTGAACGATCTGAAAGACCGGGAGGATTTCCGGCCCGTTGCCCCGGCCGTGCTGGAAGAAGCCGCCGATACGTATTTTATCAACGCCCGCCAGTCGCCGTTTATGCTGTTCGTCAACGATGTGCGCCCCAACATGGTCAGTACGATCCCGGCCGTTACCCATACCGATGGAACCGCCCGGATTCAGACGGTGAATGAACAGCAGAACAAGCCGTATTATGACCTGATCAAAGCCTTTGCCGAACAAACGGGTGTACCGGTTCTGGTAAATACCTCCTTCAACACACGGGGCGAACCGGTTGTCTGTACGCCCCGCGATGCAGTTGAATCGTTCTGGACATCGCCCCTTGATGCGCTGGTGATCGGCTCGTTTATGCTGGAGAAAAACAGCGATGGCCCTAAAGAAGCATACAATACATTAACCCAGCCGGAAAGCATCACCGCTGACGCCCAGTAAACGATGGAAAAACCGGTAGTCACCGTGGTCATTCCTACCTACCAGCGACCCGCCCTGTTGCGAAACTGCCTGGAAGCCCTTGCCAACCAGCAACTGCCAACCGATCAGTTTGAGGTGCTCGTGGTCGACGATGGCAATGAACCAGCGGTGGCCCAGGCAAGCCAGGATGTAGCTCGGCAAACAGGCCTTTCGATCCGGTATCTTGGTCAGACACAGCGTCGGGGACCGGCTGCCGCCCGAAACGCCGGGTGGCGGTCGGCCCGTACGCCTTACATCGCCTTCACCGACGATGACTGCCTGCCGCAACCCGGTTGGCTTAGTACGGCAATGGCCCAGTTTAGTCGGGGGGCGCAGGTCATCACCGGGCGCGTGCGCATGCCGATGCCCGAACAGCCTACCCATCATGACAAAACAACGGCTCTACTCGAAACCGCCGAATTCGTAACAGCGAACCTATTTTGCCGCCGGTCGGTGCTGGAGCAGGTGGATGGTTTCGATGAGCGGTTTGACATTGCCTGGCGCGAAGACAGTGATCTGCACTTCAAAATTTTGCAGGCCCGCATCCCGATACTAGTCTGCCCCGAAGCCGTTATTGTCCACCCGCTTCGGCAGGCGCCCTGGTATGCCACCCTCCGCGACGAACGGAAGAACCGCTACGATGCTCTTCTTTACAAGAAGCATCCGGCTTTGTTCAGAGAGCGAATTCCGGCTTACAAATGGCTGGTGGTGCGGTATTATGCCACGGTACTGGCTTTCTTCATTGGGCTGCTGGCCCTGGTTACGGATAACAGCCCGCTGACTATCGCTTGTTTTTATCTTTGGCTGCTGCTCACGCTGGCCTTGATGAGTGAGCGGTTAGCCGACCAGCGACTGAACTGGGCAACCGTAAAACCAGCTCTTTTAACCAGCCTGATGACCCCATTTCTGTCGGTTTACTGGCGGCTATACGGGGCCTTTTCGTATCGGGTCTGGTACTTGTAAAACCTTTGATTACCAACACGCCACCGACTCACCAACATGGATAAACTGACCAGCGCGCTAGGGTATACACCTAAAAAAATAGCTATTTTCCGAGCCATCAAGCTCGGCGATTTATTATGTGTCATACCCGCGTTCAGAGCACTACGAGCCGCCTTTCCCGAAGCCCATATCGCGTTGATCAGTTTACCCTGGGCGGCTGAATTTGTGGCTGGTTATCCGCAATACCTTGATGAGTTTATTCTGTTTCCCGGTTGGCCGGGTTTGCCCGAACAACCCGTCGATCCCGTTCGGACGGTAGACTTTTTACAACAGATGCAGGCCCGTCAGTGGGATGTGATGCTGCAAATGCAGGGCAACGGAACCTTGGTCAATGCGATGGTAAGCCTTATCAATGCCAACGTCACGGCGGGTTATTATCCGGCCGATGTACCGTCGGAAGCGTGGGCAGCCCACTCTGGCCTGTTTCAACCCTATCCCATCAACAGCCACGAAGTGCATCGGCATGTCGGTTTCATGACGTTTTTGGGTATTCCCTCACAAGGGTATGCCCTGGAATTTGAACCGGGAGACGCGGCAAAAAAACAGGTCCTCACCCTGCTTACTGATGTACAAGTTACACCCGGTCAATACGTTTGCCTGCACCCCGGCGGTATATCGGGTAGACGCTGGCCCGCTCATCGCTTTGCCGAAGTTGGGGATGCGCTCGCCCAAAAAGGGTACACCATTATTCTGACGGGAACGACCGCCGAGAGCCCCATCCATGACGATGTTCGGGAGCATATGACCCACCCGGTTCTCTCCTTAGCCGGCCAAACCAACCTCAACACGTTAGGCGCAGTCCTGCATTTTTCGGCCCTGCTGGTTAGCAATGACACCGGCGTTGCTCACCTGGCAACCGCCTGTCACACACCGAGTGTTATTCTGTTTACCTCCGCCAGCCCGGCCGAATGGGGGCCACTCGACACCAGTCGCCACCGGATTATCCGGGAAGAAGATGCCCAGGGGCCTCAGTCAGTAATAGCCGAAGCCCTAACGTTACTGACAAACTAAAAAGGTCGTAACCCAGAGATGCACGGAGAAAAAATCATTAAATCTCCAAGAATCTTTTTACCCTCTCTGCATCTCTGTGCATATCCTATTCCGGAGCCAATATAACATGAAACCATTTTTTATTTGGGCTCTACCAACAATCTCATTATCAAATTGACGCGCTGACCTTTTTATCCTAATTTTATGGACCATTAATCTCTATTGTCCGAATACAACTAATTTCATGAGAACACAACTTCTTACCGTAGCCCTGTTGCTGCCCATGCTGGCCTTTGCCCAATCCAAGCCCAAAAAAGCAGCGACCGCTACCGTCGACAAAGACAAGCAGGCGATCCTGGCCGATCTGGACAAACGGTCGCCCGAATTTGCCGGTATCTCGAAGCAAATCTGGGACTTCGCTGAACTGGGTTATATGGAGGAGAAGAGCTCCAAACTTCTTGAAGACCAGCTGGTTAAAGAAGGCTTTGACGTCAAAACGGGCGTAGCAGGTATTCCAACAGCTTTTGTAGCTACATACGGTTCCGGTAAACCCGTCATTGGTATCCTGGGCGAATACGACGCCCTGCCCGGACTCGCGACGGAGGCCAAACCCGATTTCACGCCTATACAGGGACAACGCGGTGGACACGGCTGTGGCCATAACCTGTTCGGGACGGCTTCGATGGCAGCGGCCGTAGAAGTTAAAAACTGGCTTAAGTCATCGGGTCATTCGGGAACAATCAAGATTTATGGCTGTCCGGCCGAAGAAGGTGGCGCCGGAAAAGTATACATGGTCCGGGAGGGCTTGTTCAACGATGTCGACGTCGTTTTACACTGGCATCCCGGCTCGCAGAATGCCGCTGATGCGGGCACGTCGCTGGCGAACAAGAACGCTAAGTTTCGTTTTCGGGGTATTGCCGCCCACGCGGCTGCTTCGCCCGAGCGGGGCCGGTCGGCGCTGGATGGCGTTGAAGCCATGGATTACATGGTGAACATGATGCGCGAACACATCCCGCAGGATACCCGCATTCACTACGTCATTACGAAAGGGGGCGACGCGCCGAACGTGGTCCCGGCTTTCGCGGAGGTCTATTACTACGCTCGCCATAAAGACCGGGACATCCTGCAAAGTGTCTGGAAACGAATTGAGAACGCAGCCGAAGGAGCGGCCAAAGGAACCGGCACCAAAGTAGAGTGGGAAGTTCTTGGGGGCGTATTTAACCTACTGCCCAACGTGACACTGGCCGAAGTGATGCACCAGAATCTGAAAACGGTGGGTGGTGTCACCTACACCCCGGAAGAAACTGCCTTTGCCGAGAAGATCAGCGAGACCTTTGGCGAGCAAAAAGTACCCGTAACGAACGCAGCCCTGGTCAAAGATTTCCGCGATGCCTCCGAAAGTGCGACCAGTGGCGGCTCTACCGACGTGGGCGACGTGAGCTGGACCGTCCCAACGGTTGGGCTACAAACGGCGACCTGGGTGCCGGGCTCATCGGCCCATAGCTGGCAATCGACAGCGGCCAGCGGCATGAGCATTGGTCAGAAAGGCATGATCGTAGCGGCCAAAACGTTAGCCCTTACCGCCCTGGATTTATACAAGTCTCCGGCCCTCATCGAGAAAGCCCGTGCCGAGTGGCTGCAGAAGCGCGGAGCCAACTTTAAATACGAAGCGCTGCTCGGCGATAGAAAACCAGCCCTGGATTACCGGAAATAGCCTTGCCCGGTGCGGTCGAAGTCTGTACCTTTGCGGCAGAATTCAAAGAGCGAAAGAGTGAATGAACGAAAGAACGGAGTTCCATCCGTCGACACGCTTCACTCTTTCACTCTTTCACTCTTTCGCTCTTTACCTAATGCTTCGGACGCACACCTGCGGAGAACTCCGCCTTACCGACGATAACACGACAGCCACCCTGTGCGGCTGGGTTCAGACCATCCGCGACAAAGGCGGTGTTTTATGGATTGACCTCCGTGACCGCTACGGCATCACCCAACTATTGCTCGAAGACGGGCAAACCGCGCCTGAATTATTCACGACGGCCCGTTCGCTCGGCCGCGAATTTGTCGTGAAAGCGACCGGGACGGTTATCGAACGGAAATCCAAAAACCCAAACATCCCGACGGGTGATATTGAGTTGAAAGTAACGTCGCTGGAGGTGCTGAATCCCGCCAAGCTGCCGCCTTTTCTGATTGAAGATGAAACCGACGGGGGCGATGACCTCCGGATGAAATACCGATACCTCGATTTACGCCGGAATCCCGTTCGGCGGAGTCTGGAACTGCGCCACCGCATGGCCCAGCAAACCCGGGTGTATATGGATGGGCAGAACTTCATTGAAGTTGAAACCCCGGTTCTGATCAAATCGACACCCGAAGGCGCACGGGATTTTGTGGTGCCTAGCCGGATGAATCCGGGCGAGTTTTATGCCCTACCCCAGTCGCCCCAAACGTTTAAGCAGTTGCTGATGGTATCGGGTTTTGACCGGTATTACCAGATTGTCAAGTGCTTCCGTGACGAAGACCTCCGCGCCGACCGCCAGCCGGAGTTTACCCAGATCGACTGCGAAATGTCGTTTGTGGAGCAGGAAGATATCCTGAATATGTTTGAAGGGCTGGTCCGGCACTTGTTCAAAGCCGTCAAGGGTATCGACATGGCCACCGTGCCCCGCATGACCTACGCCGATGCCATGAAGTTTTATGGTTCCGATAAACCCGACACGCGGTTTGGCATGGAGTTCGTGGAACTCAAAGGCACCTTCGATACGGTCGATATGACATCGGGAAAAGGGTTTGGCGTCTTCGATTCGGCCGAACTAGTCGTCGGCATCAACGTACCCGGCTGCGCTCACTACACCCGCAAACAACTCGACGAACTGACCGACTGGATCAAACGCCCGCAAATTGGGGCCAAAGGCCTGATTTATGTTCGTTACAATGAAGATGGAACATTAAAGTCATCCGTCGATAAGTTTTATTCCGAAGCGGACCTAAAAGGCTGGGCCGCTCATTTCGGCGCCAAGCCCGGCGACCTGATGCTGATCCTATCGGGCGATGCAGCCAAAGCCCGTAAACAATTGAGCGAGTTACGTCTGGAAATGGGGAGCCGTCTGGGCCTCCGCGATCCAAACGTGTTCAGTACCCTGTGGGTGCTTGATTTCCCCTTGCTGGAATACGGCGAAGAAGAGCAACGCTGGTTTGCCATGCACCACCCGTTCACCTCACCCAAGCCCGAAGACATTCCCTTGCTGGATACTGATTTGGGCGCTGTTCGGGCCAATGCGTATGACCTGGTCATTAACGGAACCGAAGTAGGTGGCGGCTCGATCCGGATTTTCAACCGCGATCTGCAGGCACGGATGTTCAGTATTCTGGGCTTCTCCGACGAAGAAGCCAAAGCGCAGTTCGGGTTCCTGATGGATGCCTTCGAGTTTGGTGCACCACCCCATGGCGGAATTGCCTTCGGCTTCGACCGGCTTTGTTCGCTCTTCGGCGGTGCGGACTCGATTCGCGATTTTATTGCTTTCCCGAAAAACAACTCGGGTCGCGATGTCATGATTGATTCGCCCTCTCCCATCTCGCAGGCACAGCTGAATGAGTTAAAAATCGCAACCGTAGCGAAATAAGGAGTTAACCGCAGAGGCACAAAGGCCACGGAGATCAGTTGTTTCTCGCTGTGGCCTTTATGCCTCTGCGGTTAACCTCTTTTTAGCTCTTACCGTACATTCAGTGATTGTTGATCCCAACACATCATTACTCACGGGTCTCTTTATATAGCCAAGGGTCGCGGGTTTGCTGCTGGAAGTGCTTCAGTTTGGCCTGCAATCGGACCAATACGTTCTGATAGCGTGGGTTAGCAGCCAGATTCTTCACTTCGTCGGGGTCCGTTTGAAGGTCGTATAACTCAACCGCCGGACGATGCAAATAAGCGGCTACGGTTCGCTTGCCAAACAGTTTCCGCTTTGTTCGCAGGGCATCCTGCCACGTAAACGAGTTGTATAAATCCAGCGCCATTGGGTATGGAAGCTGGTGCGCCAGGTTGACAATCAGCTTATACCGCCGTTCGCGGACGACCCGCATGGGGTAATACATCGTTATCTCATGCAGGGAATGAGACGCATAGACCTCATCCCAACCCGAGACGTTCTCCTGCTCGATAATTTTCCGGAACGACCGCCCCTGTTTTCCCAGACTGCTTGTCCCGACACCGGCAAAGTCGAGAAGCGTTGGCGTTACGTCGACCCAGGAGATCATAGCATCCTGTACGAAACCCGGCTTCTGCGGCTTAGGCAATTTTATAATACACGGCAACCGCATACCCGGCTCATACAGAGTTGTTTTTGCGCCGGGGAACGGAGCGCCATTGTCGGACAGGTAAACGATCAGCGTGTTGTCATACTGGCCTGTGTCTTTCAGGTAGTCGATCAGGCGGCCAACGCCCGCATCCAGGCGGCTGATCGACTCATAATATTGTGCCAGTTCAGCCCGGCAGGCTTTTGTATCGGGCAAGTAGGGAGGCACCCGAACCTGACGGGGCTGGTAAAAATGGTCGCCAACCTGCGGATACCCACCGGGGCGATTGCCAAACAGATTCGGTTTGGACCCATCGAAAATTGGTGAACCATCAGCGGCAACCGCATTGCTCCGATGCGGATCATCAGTAGCGAAATAAAGAAAAAAGGGTTGGGCCACGCTTGGGTTGGCCGACTGAGCGGAGTTCTTATCCAGAAAAGGGTAGCACAGCCGGGCCATTTCTACCGGACTACGGCCAATCGACACAGGATCATTAACGCCCCCCGCTTTAAGTACCTGCTGAAAATGGTAGACCCGCTCGGGAGCCACATGTAATTTCCCAATTCGGGCGGTGCGATAGCCCGCCTGTTCGAGTAGAACGGGCAACGACCGCACGGTATCAAACGAGCTGAAGTGGTGTTCCTGATGCTCCAGCCCATACATTCCATTGGCATGATTATGGAGGCCCGTCAGCAGCACAGACCGGCTGGGGCTACAACTGGCGGTTGTGCAGAACGCATTCGAGAAACGAGTGCCATCAGCGGCCAACTGGTCAATGTGTGGCGTCCGCACCGTTGGCGATTCGGCCCCTAAACTACCATAACAACCGAGCGCTTCACGCCCGTGATCGTCGGACACAATCAGGACAATATTTGGGCGCGGCTCTGCTTGCAGAGAATTGGTTCCTATAGCTTTTGCAGAAGGCTTCGTTCTGATTGGTGACCCCGACAAAGCCCAGACACCGCACAGAAAAAATAATAAGCCAAAACGGCCAACAAATCCAGCAGTAAACGCAAAAAATTTATAAGTATATTTTATTTTGGATATCATATATATAACTAATTATGAGGAACTTACAAAAAAACACATCTCTACTTATTTTACTATTTGTTACCCTTTGTACTAAGAGAAAACCATTTTAGAGAAATTTAATCTTAATGGTAACAAGATAGGGCACAATAATTGCACTCAGCTGTATTGCTTTATTCAACTATTAATATCAATATTCATGACCGTATTTCTCCGATGGGTAGCGGTGTGGGGATTTTTGTGCCAATTTTTTGCGGTGCCTGTATTTGCCCAACTCAGCATTACCAGTCCCGTGCCACGAATGGTATTCCAACGCAATTTAGCGAATGAAGCTGTGGTAACGGTAACGGGTATGGCCTCGCCAACGGCAACAACCGTCGAAGCCCGTTTTGTCCCTTTAGCCTCTGGTCAGGGCGCCGTTACGGCCTGGACTCCCCTGAACTTCCTGACAGGCTCGAAGGCTTTTCGCGGAAAAGTGACCGTTGCGGCTGGCTGGTATCGGCTGGATGTCCGCTCTAAAGTAGGTACCACGATTCTGACCCAAACCAAAGTCAACCGCGTGGGCGTGGGTGAGGTATTTGTCATTGCGGGTCAATCGAACGCCTTTGGCGGCATTGAGCGGGGGCTTGTCGCTGCCGAAGACCGGGTTATGTGCGTTGATTTTAGACAGGATAGCCTGAGTGAACAACTCTTACCACTTCAATTCAGCCATATCAATTACGGCTCTAATATGGGCCCAAGTCAACCGCCACATATGTATGGTCTACTGGGCGATAAACTGGTACAGCGGCTCAACGTTCCCGTCTTATTTATAGGCGCTGCGCTTGGCGGCACCAGCAGTACAGAGTGGAGACAGTCGGCTGCAGGAATTATTGGAACAACGCCAAACCCATCCGTTTATCGGCGTTTAGGGGCTGTCCTGCTTCACTACATTGCCCGAACGGGAGCACGCGCCGTTCTTTGGCACCAGGGCGAGAGTGATATTAACTCGTCGACCCAAACCTATTTCGACAACATCAAATACGTAATCGAGAAAAGTCGGCAGCAGGTTGGTTCGAAACCACTAGCCTGGGTTATTTCACGGGCAAGTTATATATCGGGGCAAACAAACCCGCAGGTGATCAATGCCCAGAACCAGTTGATTAATAATGTTGCCAATGTATTTGCAGGACCCGCTACCGACAACATCATTGGCCTTGATAACCGTCCTGACGATATTCACTTCAAGGGGATTGGCCGTCTTCGATTCACCGAAGCCTGGGACGCGAGCTTAACGGCTTCTTTCTTTCAGAACTCGGTTCCCTTCATGCCAACGGATTCGGCCGTGCAGATAACCAGCGGCTATACGTTACCGCTTACCCGCCGACCGGGTGAAATTATAGCTGTTGCCTCCCTACGCAGCGATCCACACGAATCGGATAATAAATACGTTGCCCAGATCGTCAGAGTCAGCGATGGAGCGACGGTTTTTGAATCGGACCCAAGCACCGATAATCCTATCTTGATAACCTTGCCCTTTACACTCCAGAATGGCCAGTACCGGTTACGGACTCGCTCTACCCACCCGGTCGTTTTAGGCACGCTGGGCGAACCATTCAACGTGCAGCAGGATGCAAGCCCCAGTATTGCCTTTCCGATATACCGGCAACCGATCATTGTGGGTACCGCCGATTCGGTTATCCGTCGTTTCGGTTACCGATATGAAAAAGGCGCCACCACATTTTGGGGGCTGATTCAGGCGACAGCCCCTGTAGAAGTTAAATTGGAGAGTCTTTTCAGCAATCCCTTTATTAATTCCAACTGGCTTGTTGTTCCACCCAGCTCGCAGGCACCGGACTTCGATGCCTTTAGTGATTTCAACTACATCCAAAATTATCCAGCTGCGCAGGCTGGCGTAAGTGGTGTGGTTCCGGGCAGATACCGGTTTTCCGTTCGTCGCCAGGGCGACACCGGACCGGGTATATCGTTTGAAATGGAACTACTCGACGGTCGCCAGATTCTCTATTACCCGATGGAACCCATTGGCGCCATTCCCCCGGTTCTCACCATTGGCAGTTCACTGAATTCGTCCTGCCTTAGTGGCTCATTCAATGTGGCGGTCGATGTAACGGATAGCGTCATGAACAGCGGCAACGTATTCAGTGTACGACTATCTGATGCCAGCGGGTCGTTTGCCAACGAAACAACCATTGGGAGTAGTACAACCAGCCCTATTACGGCCACCTTATCACCTTCATTGCCAGCTGGGACTAATTATCGCATTCGGGTTGTGGGCAGTAATCCCAATGTGGCCAGCGCTCCTAGTCAATCGTTATCCATCTGTCCCGGAGGAGCTGATCTCTCGATGAGTATGAGCGTCAGTAACCGAACACCCGCACCCAATCAGCCCGTTACCATTACGCTGGTGATCACGAACAGTGGTCCGGCCGATGCAGCCAATGTGAGGGCCCAAAGTTTATTGCCCACGGGCATGAGCTTCATCGGCGCCACATCGGCGGCTACGAGCGCATCGGCCAACACCGTGTCCATCAATGTCGGGACCGTGCCGAATGGCGTTAGTAAGCCGTTTATTTTCCGGGTCAAGCCCATCCAGCAGGGAACTTTTGCCACATCCGCCCAAATAACCGCCAGTGCCCAACGGGACCCCGACAGCCAGCCCAATTCCGGTACTGGTGATGGACAGGACGACGAAGCTACAGTCGATTTTCGCACACCGAGTGCGAGTGGGCCTATCCTGGCATCGGATAACTCCAACCAGGTGCCCCTTCCCCCCCTTCAGCCTAATCAACCTCCTACAGATCCGGCCAAGGCCGATTTGAGTTTAGGCCTTAGCGCGAGTAATTTAGTGGTTAGTACAAATCAGGTAATTAGTGTGAGTCTGGTAGTTAGTAACCTCGGGGGCGCAAATGCTACCAATGTAAACGTACAAACACTATTACCAACAGGCTGGCAATTAACTGTAACGACGGGCCTGACGATTAACGGACAAACCGTGACGGCCTCCGTAGGCTCTATCCCGGCGGGTAGATCCACCACCATGATCTTATATGTGCGGGTACCAAGTCTGGGAACCGTCCGCTCGCAGGTATTCAGCGCTTCGCCTACCGACCCCGACTCGACGCCGGGGAACGGCTATACCAAAGGAGAAGATGACGAAGCTGCCTTAAGTGTACGAATGAGGTGACCTCTTTCAGAACGAAGAAGGCCCCGCTCATCGCGGGGCCTTCTTCGTTTTACTTCTTAATGATTTCTTCGAGAAACGCGCGAAACGGCCCCGCAAACTCGGGTCGTTTGAGGGCAAACTCAACCGTTGTTTTCAGGAAGTCCAGTTTATTGCCGATATCATGGCGTTTGCCTTCAATGCGATGTGCGTAAAGATTCTCACGTTTCAACAACAGCAGCATTGCGTCGGTCAGTTGAATCTCATTGTTTTTCCCAACCGGCGTTTGCTCCAGCATGGCAAAAATCTCGGGCGTCAGAATGTAGCGTCCGGCAATGGCCAGGTTCGATGGGGCCTCGCTGATGGATGGTTTTTCGACCAGCGTATCCAGTTCAAATATCCGATCACTCAACGACTTCCCTCCTACGATTCCGTAGCGGTTTACTTTGTCGTGAGGCACCTCTTCAACAGCAATGACTGAGCCACCAAACTGGGCATAGGTATCAATGAGTTGCTGTGTGACAGGAATAACCGAGTCCATGATGGTATCGCCCAGCAGTACTGCAAACGGCTCATTTCCAACATGGTGCCGGGCATAACGAATGGCATCCCCAAGTCCGTTGAGTTCCCGCTGGCGAACGTAATGCAGGTTCGCCATGTCCGACAAACGACGCATCTCATCCAGCAGTAACTGATCTTCCTTCTCTTCGAGTCGGGTTTCCAGTTCGTAGTTACGATCAAAATGGTCTTCGATCGCCCGCTTCCCTTTTCCCGTAATAATCAGAATATCTTCGATACCCGAGTCAACGGCTTCCTGCACCACGTACTGAATGGTAGGGCGGTCAATAATGGGCAACATTTCTTTGGGCTGCGCCTTTGTGGCGGGCAGAAACCGGGTTCCGAGACCGGCAGCGGGGATAACGGCTTTCTTTATCATTTTTGAATGATTGAATGTCTGAATGTCTGAATGATGTGCGCGTCAGCTATTCTATCATTCAGGCATTCAGACATTCAAAATTAAACTACATAGGGTTTGATAACGCGTGCATTGATTTTCTTTAATTCCACAAAAAGCCGGTTTAGCATGGCATCATCGCGGTAAAGACCGATGATTGAGCCCCCCGAGCCGGTGAACGAAGCCGATGCCCCGCAGACACGGGCGGCTTCAATCAAACTTCGGTTGCGGTCGGTGATGTTGTATATCTGTGCCCGCAGATCGAAATTACGATTAACCAATTCATTCAGGGCTTTTCCGTCCTGGCGAAGCATCGCTTCCCGGCCTTCGCGGGCCACATCGGCAATGGCGCTCATGGTCTCAACCACAACGGGCTCTCCTTTGAGCCATCGCGCCCGAACGTCGTTGTGCACCCGACCCGATTGCTTGCCCAGATCCGTGTTGTAGGCAATGTATAGTTTAGGCAGCAAGCGGGAATCGAGCGGTTCGTACTGGCCATAGCCCTGGCGTTCCATGATATCCCGGTCAAAATCCATGTAGACGCAGCCTTCATAGCACTGAATCACGCGGTCCTGCAACCCAGCCGTAATGCCCAGCTCTTCAGCTTCCGTAGCCAGTACCAGATTAGGCAGGATCGGCTGTGGAATTTCAACGCCGTAAAATTGCATGAGTGCCCGGAAGGTGGCGACAATGATGGCGCTGGAGCCCGAAAGGCCAACCTGGCGGGGAATAGACGTGTTGTAGCGAATTGAAAAATTCTGGTTCGGCAGCCGGATGTGTTCGGCTTCGCAATATTCGGAAAATTTCTTGATGGCCGCTTTTAATAGCGGAACACCGCCATGGTAACCCAACGTGCTGACCGAATCGCGCAGGTGGTATAAACTACGGAACACGTTGGTATCCTGCAACTGCGGCTCAATATGCAGTTCGGGTGAGGGATAAAGCGTCACAGACGCTCCAAAGTTGCGCACAGAAATGGCAATGGTCTTCCCAAAAAATCCATCGGACGGGTTGCCAAGTAGTCCCGCCCGGGCATAGGCACGGGTTTCGATGAGCAAATCAGTAGCGGATCAAGTGTCCGCTGGCTAAATAATTAAACGACAAGTTTACGAAAGAATCAGCAGGATAAAGATGAGCGGTGCCGTCTTACGATAAAAAAAGCGACCCGGATGCTCTCCGGGTCGCTTTTTTTATCGTTTGATCGTCTCGGAACTTAGTGCGTATCTTCTTTCGAGACATCTGTTTTTTCCTTACCGTCATAACCTACGTTATGCGGATCATAACCCTCACCAGGCCTGTCTCCCTCTTCGAGGTAAGTGGCGTCCGAACGGTGTAAAAGCGCATCATCGGATGGATTCTCGGCTACTTCGCCCAGTTTTCTGGCTGCCTCGTCACTCATCATACGACCCTTAGGCTGGTCGGAAATAGCGTCGGCGTCAACGTCCCATTCCTGGGTTCCACCCAGGCTTTCGCCTTTGGGTTCACCCACCCGGCCTTCGCCTTCGTGTGCCACGCGGGTATCCTTCGTTATGTTCAGGTTTTCCGTTTCCATATCCAGGCCCGACGTTGCATCTCTGTATGAATTATTCCCAACGCCTTCCGACTCACGACCGTAATCGGAATCGCCATGCTGGTTGGGGTCACGGGAATAAAATTCAGGATCTAGTTTATCCGGGTCGAATGGTGATGTAGTTGCCATAGCGTTAAGTGTTTTCAGACTATAACCCGAAAGGAGGGCGGTTGTTTGGAAAGGGCGTAACGCAACGAAGCCGAAGCGATAGCAGGCAGCCACCCTGACCAACAGCCTCTTCCTTTTGTTCGGCTATTCCCGCTGCCCCTTTATCTCTGCCAGAAGCTGGTCGTTGGTTTGTTGTAGCAGCGCCACGCGCTCCGTAAGCTGAAACAGCAGGAACTCCATGTTCCGCAACCGCTCTTCGGTTGTGATAGCCGCTGAAGGCGAATTGAGCGCTTTAAACATCAGGCCCTCGCCCCGTAGCAGCCAGTCGCCGTTGACCTGCGGATAGGCCGCCAGAATTTTTTCGAGTGTATCGTAACGAGGTTTCAGCCGACCGTGTAAAATATGATAAACTTTCTCGCCCCGGTGT
Source organism: Spirosoma radiotolerans (assembly GCF_000974425.1). NCBI lineage: Bacteria > Pseudomonadati > Bacteroidota > Cytophagia > Cytophagales > Cytophagaceae > Spirosoma > Spirosoma radiotolerans. Next base: position 720,902 of record NZ_CP010429.1, on the reverse strand, counting down.
TCGCCTAGTTGCCGGGCGAATTCGAGCACACTAATGTCGAGCGAGTCGATGAGTTGCTGAAGGCGTAGATTGATCGTCATAATTTACAGATTTGTATGTAAGAATACGCCAAAAAGAAGGCGTTCTAAATAGGCTGGGTTGGGCGACGTCAAATCAGCCTAAATGTTCTCTGAAAAACCAGAAAACAGCCTTCTACAGCCTTAAGAATACTTATAAAACGGGGTTGTTTTTTTACACAAAAGTATGTAAATTTAAATCAGTAAACGCAAGGCCTTAAAAAGGCAAAAGGGACCTCAAAATGGGCCCCCTGCTTGAACAGTAAACAACAAATACTAATGAACACACAAAACAAAAGCCAAATCGAGACAATTCAAAGCGGTAATGAACTTAAACCGTACCAAAAGATTCACGAGTTGACTGGCGAGGTCGTCAATAAATACAAATATCTGGAGGGCCATCCCCGTCAATATCGGTTCGATGCCAAGGAAGGTGTGTTCAATATCAACGGAAGTGAGAAACTGGGGCGCACCCTCACGTTTCAGCCAATTGCCTGGCGCATTTTCACGGACAACATCCTGAATATGGGCACCAAAAACTGGGCGGAGATTTTCTTTATCGACGAGAAGAACTGCGTATCGGCGGTGTTATTTCACGGCTACTCGGTCGACAACATTTTTCGGTTGATCGAACCCCTTTATTATGACGACCTGACACTGGCCGATGTGGTCATTACAGCCGTTGCCGAGAAGAAAGAGAATAACAAAATTCAGCCAAAAGGCGTGTACTATATCGCCAACTTCACCTATAAGATGGCTGACGTTGAGAAGACGAAAGAGTTGAAACAGTTTGCGCAGGAGGTTAAGGTGTTCCGCCAGGAAACGCTGACAGACATTGCCAACATCAAGACGGCCATGAACTACTACAACCCCTTCATAAACCCCGTAGAAGAGCCTGCCTTGCTGGCGGCCGGGTAGTTTGTGATCGTTTCATTCAACGTTTCTCCTTCGCTTATGATTTCTCAATTGTTAACACCATTTTCCCAACCGCTCATAATGCCCGGTGACGATTACCGGGCATTGCCGCGTGTATCGAACTCTGACCTGACCCGACTGAAAGAAGAGCATCTGGGCTACTGGTCGGTGCCCTCGGCGCGGTTCATTCCCGAAAAGACCAAGGCGTTTGGGCGGGCGTTCCACCAGCATTTACTCGAACCCGAAACGGTCGGTACGGTTTTGTCGCAGTTTCTGCCCGACATGATGGACCCAGCCCTACGGCCTGATGGACTTGCTCCGGCCCAAACCAAACAACTGCATACGCTAATGCAGACGATCCGACAGGATGGCTTTTGCCGACGGTATCTGCGGCTGTCGGAGCGAGAGCGCATTGTGCTTTCGACAGAACCAACAACCGGTATCGCCTGCAAGGCGCGATTGGATATGGTCTATACCAGCCCCAAACGCCGAAATGCGATGGTAATCGACCTAAAAACAACGTCGGCCCGCACGCAGGCCCAGTTTCTGGAATCATGCTACACCTATGATTACGATCGCCAGGCCGCTTTTTATGTGGACAGCCTGCGCCATGCCGACGGACGCGAGTGGAGCACGACGAAGCAGTTTCGCTTTGTATTTATTGGTATCATGAAACAAAGCCCATATCGGCTCTTTGCCGTCGATGCGACCTCCATTCCGGGCTTTATTGATTATGGCCGGAAGAAGTACCGCTTCTGGCTCCGCAAATGGCGCGACGAGCAGACAGCCGAAACGCTGGCGGCACCCGCCTGGAGTATGAGTGCTTAAAAGAAGTTTACGATTTGTGGTTGACGGTTGGTTGACGTATCAGATAAACATGCATCAGCCAACCTTAAACCAAATTCCTACAAACAACAAACCGTTATGAACGCATCGATCATCACCCTCACCCCTACTGATCTCCATTTCGATTGGGGAACCGATGGGCTGGTGCTGTGGATTGAAGAATTGGATGGAGCCGATAGTTTGGCAGGGCAGATGAGTGAGGTTATGGACCGCATTGCCTTTGCCATTGAACTCCAGACGGGCTGGGACCATAGAACTGATGCCGATACGCTCCATCCGCTGTATGGCTACCGGCTGCTTCTGCGCGATGCGTCGGGGTTATGGAATGCCGTCCAGACCGACGAGACTGGCCACTTCGCGGGGTTAATAGCTCTGGAAGAGCTGGACTATGAAGTGGCGTATGACAAAGTGATGTGGCTGGATTAAGCTATAGCTTACCCAGGCGGTTCCCGCCTGGAAACCGTAAAACATATAGAGTTACCCCTCTCGTTTATGTCATCAATACGGCCAAACCTAGAACCGGTTTGGCCGTATTATTTTATGATCACGCAACCTTTTACCCTGCCTTTGCATCTTTAGTGAAAATCAAGCACAAGACCGATACAAACGCATGAAAACTAGCCTCCTTTTGTTCCTGCTCGCCTGCCTTGCGATGGCCCCAACTCTGGCTCAGACGACCGTTAGTGCCAGCGATATTATGGCCAAAATCAATCGCCGGGAAGCGGTTTCTTATCAAAATACCACCATCACCGGCGATCTTGACCTGACCAGCCTGGCGAATCGAAAAGAAGTCCGCGAGGGTAACTGGAAAGGTGAATCGCAGGAGTTCCTGAGTACAGTTGATGTTCCGTTAACCTTTAAGAACTGTACCTTCAAGGGCAAATTTCTAGCCTACCGGACAGAGCAACAGGAAGAACGAAAACTCCTGAACATGAGCAATAAAGTTTATAACACGGACTTCACCGAAGCCGTTACCATCGAAGGTTGCCAGTTTACGAACGATGCTGCGTTCAAGTATTCGACTTTCAGCCAGCGCGCGATTTTTACCGATAACAATTTTCAGGATGGGGCTTTGTTTAAGTACAGCAGATTTCGTAATGAGGCCGATTTCAGCGGTTCGACCTTCCGGGAGTATGCCGACTTTAAATACACCAAATTCGATGAGTCATCGTCGTTTCGGAGGGTAGCCTTCGAGCGATATGCCGACTTTAAATACACCAAATTCGATGAGCGCGTCGATTTCAGCCAGGCCCGCTTCAGTAGCAACGCCGACTTTAAATATACACATCTGCCCCGAGGCACCAACTTCGACGATACCCGGTTCAATGGGTCTACTGATTTCAAATACACAACCCTCGATGGGCGCCGGTTCTCTCCGAATGGACGGTAGTGCCTAACCATACAAGACAATAGAAGCCTGGTTGGCTCGGTTGCCGGACTTTAACTTAAAGTCCGGCAACCGAGCCAACCATTTGTATGATTACGTGTTTATCAAAACGTTACACCAAGTCAGTCAACGTTTTGAAACGAACAACAAAAATTATACTTGCGCTTGTCGTACTCCTGATCATCGCCCGGTTATTGCTACCTTATTTCGTGTTGCGGTATGTCAATAAAACATTAGCCGATATGGGGAGTTACACGGGCCATGTCGATGACATCGATATCCAGCTTATCCGGGGCGCCTACCAACTCGACAACTTGAACATTCGTAAAATCAATGGCAAGCTAAAAGAGCCCTTTGTCTTTATCCCTAAAACCGATTTATCGGTCGAGTGGAAGTCGCTCTTCAAAGGGAAACTGGTTAGCGAGGTCGAATGCTACGAGCCGAAAATTAACTTCGCTTTTAGTGATACGGAATCCAGTAACCAAACTGGAGCCGATGTAGACTGGACTGTTTACCTGAAAAAACTGCTGCCCATCAGCATCAACCGGTTCGCGGTTATCAACGGTAAGGTCAATCTGACAAGTCTGGTCACCCAACCCCGGGCCGATTTGTCTATCCAGAAATTTCAGGGAGAAATTCGGAATATCCGGAACGTAGAAGACAAGAATAACAAGCTGCCTTCACCGGTCGAAGCGTCGGGAGATGTGCCGGGTTATGGAGGCACCATGAATTTCTACGCCAACATGAACCTGCTGAAAGAAGTACCAGATTTTGATTACAAACTTCGGTTCAGCGACCTGCAGCTAGTAAAACTTAATCCTCTCGCCCGTCACTATGCCAACCTTGATTTCGAGCGCGGAACCGTCAGTGTATACAGCGAGATGGCCATGCTCAACAGCAAACTCAATGGCTATCTGAAGCCACTCACGAAGGGCATGCAGATCTTCAAGCTTGACGAACACGAGGGCCGATCTATCGGAAAGTTTTTTACAGAGCTGGTTGCACAGGCGGGAACGGCCATTTTTAAAAATCAAAAGCGCGATCAGGTAGCCACGCGTATTCCGCTCAATGGCACCATCGATGATATTAAAACCGCCACCTGGCCAACTATTTTCGGTGTATTGCGCAACGCGTATATCGAAGCGTTCAAGGGTGAATTCGATAACAATATCACGCTGCAGGATGCGGTCAAAAGCTTTAAAGACGACTTTAAGGCCAAGCGGGCCGAACGTAAAGCGGAGCGGAAAGAGAAACGAGCCGAGCGAAAAGCCGAACGGCAGGCGAAGCGGGCAAAGCGTAAGGCTGAGAAAAAAGAGAAAAAGAAATAAAAATGCCCTGTAGCCAGGGCGATTCCTCAGGCTACAGGGCAGTAAAGTTTGTTGTCATTTCTATTGGCTCTTGCGCCGATCGATCAGGGTATCTTTGCGAGCACCCGACTCCGTCCGGCGGGGTTGGTAGCGGTAACGGACCTTTTGCACACCAGCATCCTTCTCTTTCTTGTAAGTAGGAATTGCATTATCCTTACTCTCCAGGTTATCCTTCATGGATGGAGGTGGAATAGGCTTTTTTGACCGTGCAGACGCTGAAGCCGAGGTCGGTTTGGCCGAACTAGCCGAACCCGAGGCCGATTTCGGCGCACTTGTTTTAGCCGTTTGGGGTGTCGTCTGAGCCAGCGCAGGAGTAGCCATCAGCAATACACCGAGCAATACTTTAATCATAACGTTTGGTTGAGTTTGGTCAATGAAAAAATTACACACAAAACTTACCGGCGAACACTATCGACCTTGGTAGCGCCCCCCCGACGCAGCGAATCGGGCCGCAATCGCTTTTGTTTCCGATTTTTGGGTAAGGTCGAATCTACACCCGCTTCCATTTTCAGCCGCTCCTGCCGATTGGCAGGCTTTATTTTTGGCCGAACTGGATTAGCCTGCCGAGTATCCGTTGTTGAGGTCGATTGCTGCATCGTTGGAGCCTGATTACTCTGTGCCAACGCACTGATGCTAACCAGTAGTCCTAACAGGCTGAACGAGAACCGTTTCATAATTTCGATGAGTTTGTATTAGATTGTAACGACTTGCGCTAACAATAGGTTATAGTCTTGGCGAGTTATTGATTGTATGACCTGGTTAAATAGCGTTCCTTTTACCGTCAATGTCTAATCTGCCAGTAAACAAATGTGGAATTTGGGCTCCTCCTGCATCGTTATGGAGTAAGCAGCCAGTTCGTGTATGTTTCTAAAACTGTTTCGTAAGCCCAGGGCCAGTTCCGGCCACTCCCGCAAGGAACCGGCTGACTACATTGCCGCCTATCGGGCTACCGGCGATTTGGCGGTATTGGGTGAACTCTATGAGCAGCACATGGACCTGGTCTATGCGGTTTGCTTTAATTACCTGCGCGATGAGGATGAGGCCAAAGATGCCGTCATGAATCTGTTTGAACAGTTGGTAACCGACCTGCGCAAACATGACGTACAGCAGTTTGGCCCCTGGCTCCACAGTGTGGCCCGCAATTATTGTTTGATGCAGCTCCGTAAAATGCAGGCGCACCCCAAAGCCGCGCTGGTAACCGGCACCGGAGCCGACCTCGACGATGAGCCCATTATGCAGCTATCGGCGGATGATGCCGACAAGTCGGAGCTTGAAGAAGACCTAACGACCATGGAAGCGTGTTTAAAAACGTTGCCCCACGAACAGCAAACCTGCCTGACGCTCTTTTACCTGGATCACAAAACCTATACGGAAGTAGCCGAGCTAACGGGCTACGACCTGAAACAGGTAAAAAGTTATTTGCAAAATGGGCGTCGAAATTTGAAAATTTGTATGCGTAAGTAACGCGGGCGAAAGCTCGTTTTTAGTTGATAGCGGGTTTCCACCTGCGCTACTGCCATGAACGACCAACTAAGTTTTACCGATTTACAGGCCTATCAAGCCGGTCAGTTAAGTGGCCCGGCCCGGTATCGCGTAGAGCGGCTTCTCCTCGAAAATCCATTTTATGCCGACGCCCTGGCGGGACTGGAGGCTATGCAGCAAACGGCCGCCGATGCAGCTACCCGTCCCACGACCGAACAACTGGCTGATCTTCGGGACGCCCTGCATGAGCGTATTCACGCATCGGCGAATCAGAAACGGCTTTGGCCACTCTGGATTGCGACAACAACAGCGGCTATTCTGTTTATGCTGGCAATGGCAATTTATTTTATATTCTTTGCGCCCAAACAACCCGTCAAGCCGGTTCTAAAACCAACCACAACGGTGATGACTAGACCGCTCAGCAGTACGCCATTAGGGATGATGAAAACGTGAAAGCGAGTTGCTCTTTCAGGGTTCATTCGTCACCCTATTCCTATCCCTTTCGGTAAAACTCTCAATAATCTTTAGAAACAAATAAAACATTTATAAAACGTAAGGCGTTAACCGGACATATCAACTTTATTGGATTCTCTATGTTTCGCGCAAATTCATTACGTTTTACCATCTTCTCGTTTCTCCTCGTTACTAGCTGTCTATCAAGCAGTTTTGGCCAACAGCGGTTCAGTGCAGGCCCACGTGTCGGCTTAAATTTATCCACATTTGGCATGGATGCCAAGGACTATACGTTGCGGCCGGGTGTAACAGCCGGGGCTTTTTTGATGTATAGTTCCCTGAACCATTTCGGCATCTCGGGCGATGTTCTTTACTCGCAAATGGGTGCTAAATATGCAGACCCCGCTAATAGTCAGGCCAACTCGTTCAAACAACGGATTAATTATCTGGAGGTCCCAATTGCTCTACGCTACTTCCTGACGCTGAGCGGTAATTTCCGACCCAACGTTTTCTTTGGTCCATCGTTTGGTTTTAAGCTGAATGCAAAACGTACGAATTACATAGCGCAGGGAGTTGCTCAGCCAGATTTCGATAACAGCGCCGAATTCCGGTCAATGGATTTAGGCCTGATCGCTGGTTTCCAGCTCAATTTCAAGGGGTTGGGCGAACGGCAGCGTTTTCTGATCGATGCGCGCTACCGCTATGGCTTGAGCGATATCACGCTTAATAACAACCAGAACGTCAACAACTCGACGATCACGTTGACCCTCGGTTATGGCTTCGGCGTTGGCCCCGAACACCCAAGCCGGTACCGGAAGTAGTCGATCTCGGCTTTCTACCAAGTGTCCTCGCTAGACTTATTTAATGAGTTAGCGAGGACACTTTTTTGTATTTTTGGCCTATCACGACCCAATTCTCTTTCTCATGCCTTTCTGCCGGTCTGTTCTTTTCGGTTTATTCAGCGTTTTACTGTCCTTTTCGACCTTCGCGCAAACAACACCCTCAACGTTTCTTAAACTCAATGCCCGCCAAAGTTGCTGGGCCGACTCGGTGTTTACGAACATGGCCCCCGACGATCGGATCGCCCAACTGATTATGGTGGCCGGTTATTCGAACCGCAGACCCGCTTACGAAGACTCCCTGATTACGCTGGTACGGACCAATAAACTGGGTGGCGTCGTTATGTTTCAGGGTGGGCCCGTTCGGCAGGCTACGCTAACGAACCGCCTTCAGGCTAACTCACCCGTGCCCCTGCTTATTGCCATGGATGCCGAATGGGGCATTGCCATGCGCCTGGACAGTACCGTTCGCTACCCCTACCAGATGACGCTTGGGGCCATGCAGGGTGCTGGTTCTGACTCGCTCATTTACCAGATGGGGGCCAATTTGGCCAAACAGGCGCGCCGGTTGGGCATGCACGTCAACTTTGCGCCTTCGGTGGATGTAAATAATAACCCAAACAATCCCGTCATTAATTTCCGCTCCTTTGGTGAAGACAAATATGCCGTGGCCCGCAAAGCCCTTGCTTACATGCGCGGTATGCAGGACAATCAGTTGCTAACCAGCCTGAAGCACTTTCCTGGTCATGGCGATACAGGTACCGATTCCCATTACGACTTACCGCTGATCAGCAAGAGCCGGGCGCAGCTCGACTCGCTGGAACTGTATCCGTTCCGCGAACTCATCAAAGCGGGCGCCACAGGGGTGATGATTGCGCATTTAAGCATTCCTTCTCTCGACACCACCCGCAACCGACCCTCAACGCTCTCGCCCGCCATTGTGACCAACCTGCTCAAGAACGAACTGGGCTTCCGGGGTCTCGTCTTTTCCGACGCCATGAACATGAAAGGCGTAACAAAATTTTACCCGTCAGGAAAGGCCGATGAGCTTGGGATGGAAGCGGGTATGGACGTACTGGAGTTTACGGAAGATGTACCCAGCGCGCTGGCACAGGTTAAACAGGCCATCGCTGATGGGCGTATCAGCCAGGCCTCTATCGACGCCCGCTGTTTGAAAGTATTACAGGCCAAAGCCTGGGCTGGGCTGGATCAGTATAAACCCGTTGTGCTGGATAACCTGGTCAACGATCTTAATTCTGTGCAGGATGAACTGCTCAATCGCAGGCTCACCGAAAAAAGCCTGACGGTGCTAAAGAATGACCAGAATATAGTACCGCTACAGCGACTGGATACTCTCCGGATTGCCTCAGTGGCCATTGAGAGCGATAAAGTCACGGCTTTTCAGCAAATGGCGGCTAATTATACAAAGGTCGATCACTTTAACCTGACCTCGCGCACCCCTGATTCTACGCTGGCTCAGATTCGGGATTCCTTACAAAACTATAACCTGATTCTGGTCGATGTTCACCTGAATAGCATTCGTCCGGCCGTCAAATACGGTCTACAGTCCAAAACAGCCGGTATTCTGAGTGAGTTAGTCGCTACCGGAAAAGCCATTGTGACGGTGTTCGGAAACGTGTATGCGCTGGACAAACTGACCTTCCCGGCAGATACCGCCCAGCCCGGCCGTACTGTTGAAAAGGCAAGAGCAATCATTATGCCTTACCAGTTAACCAACTTTACCGAAGAGCTATCGGCGCAGTTGATTTTTGGCGCCATTGGCGCGTCGGGGAAGTTGCCCGTTACGGTCAATCAGCGCTTCCGGCTGGGCGACGGTATAACGGTTCAGCCCATCGGTCGCCTTAAATACACCATTCCCGAAGAAGTCGGCATCGACAGCCGGTTTCTGACCCAGCAGGTGGATTCGCTGGTCAATGTGGGGCTGACGCAGGGCGCGTTTCCGGGTTGCGTAGTGCAAATGGCTCGCAATGGCAAGGTCATTTTCCGGAAAGCGTACGGTAAGCATACCTACGATGCCTCGCTCGGCGCCGAACCAAGGCCTGTCCAATTGGATGACCTCTACGACATGGCATCCGTTACGAAGGTAAGTACATCCACCCCAGCGTTAATGCACCTGGTGGACGACAAGAAGTTTAACCTGGACGGAAAAATGGCCGACTATCTACCCAGTTTTAAGAAGTCGAACAAAGCGGATTTGCGCTGGCGTGATGTACTAACGCACCAGGCTGGGCTCAAAGCCTTTATACCGTTCTGGATGGATACCAAAAATCCAGACGGCTCGTGGAAGCCGAAAACCTTCAAGAATGAACGGTCAGCGCGATACCCCATTGAGGTAACCGACAGTCTGTTCGAATTCAAGAGCTACCCGAAAACCATTTTTGAGCAAATCCGGGACTCGCCCCTGAACGCCAAGAAAGAATATGTTTATTCTGACTTATCGTTTATCCTGTATCCACAGATTGTGAAGCGATTGACCGGCGAAAACTTCGAAGATTACCTGAAAACGACTTTCTATAAGCCGCTTGGTGCCACAACACTCACCTTTTTGCCCCGCCGTTTTTATTCACTGGACCGGATCGTTCCAACCGAGTATGACTCGCTGTTTCGGAAGACGCTGATTTGGGGACGCGTACACGATGAAGGCGCGGCTATGCTCAACGGGCTGTCGGGCCACGCGGGCTTGTTTGGGAATGCCAACGACCTAATGAAAGTGTACGAGATGTATCGACAGAAAGGCAGCTACGCGGGCCAGCAGTATATTTCGGCCAAAACAATAGCCGAATTCACCCGCTACCAGTTTCCGGAGCTGGGTAACCGGCGGGGTCTGGGCTTTGACAAGCCGTCGTTTACCTACACAGGCAACGCGCCCCGGTCGGCGACCAAAGCCAGTTATGGGCATTCGGGGTACACAGGCACGTTTGTCTGGGTCGAACCAGACCCCGCCTACAACCTGACGTATATATTTTTGTGCAATCGGGTTTATCCGACCCGAAATAACCCTAAACTTGGTAACTTAAATACCCGCACCAACATTGTTGAAGCACTTTATCAGGCAACTAAACGTGGACTCTGATGAAAAATTACCTGATTCAACTACTGGACTATGAACTTTGGGCCAATCGGCGCATCATCGACGCCCTCGAAAAGATCGACAATCCACCGGCACGCGCGCTGGCCCTGATGGGGCATATTTTATCGGCGCAACATGTCTGGTATGGCCGGATCATGCATGAGTCGACCTTTATCACCATTTGGGAAAATATTCCGGTGAGTTGGATGGGTGAAACGGCCGAACGGCAGCACCGCCAGTTGGCAAGCCACGTACTGGCGCTCAAGGAGTCCGAATGGCTGGAACAAATGGAGTACGTTAACACCAAAGAGGTGGCCTACAAGAGCTCATTGCTTGACATTTTAACCCACCTAAGTCACCATGCGGCTTACCACCGGGGCCAGATCGTTCAGCTCATCCGGCCCATGGTGAAAGAAGCGCCCGTAACGGATTTTATCATCTGGAAGCGGGAAGAAAAAGTAGCAAAATAGAAACGACTACCCGACGTTTATTCACCATGAAATACTTGTTTATTCTCTTTTTATTCGTTTCAATCAGTGCATTAGCGCAGGTAAAGCTACCAACTAATGAAGTAGGCCAAGTTCAATATCAGGAGCTTGTACGCGTACCTGACAGCAAACGGACTGCCCGGCAGCTTATGGAGCAGGTCCATTCATGGGCTACCCGGTATTACCCCTTAGGCAACGAGGCCGAGCAACAATATGACCGGGAGCATAACATTTTGTTTGTCAGAACCTTTTATTCGATTGGCAACCAATCCGTACGCTATACCCTAACAATTGAAACCAAATTTGGTCGATACCGGGCCACGATAACCGATTTGATTATTGACGACAATGGCCGTACTCAACCTGTCCGTGCCGTGACGTCAACTGTTGACGAACTGGCTGTAGCGGCTGATAGTACGGTTAAAGACAAACGTGTGATTGAGCAGATTGCTGCCGATCAGGCTGAGTTATATCGACAAATTGACAAAGCCTGCCGGGAGACCCTGGCGAATTTGAAACAATCGTTGACCGAAAATTAGCAGACGAGTTTAACGATGTTACTCCCAGGCTCGTGTCCTCACGGGCCATATTCGCGTCAGCAACACCATCCGGTCAGGGCGAGGTTCTGTATCCGGCGAAAAACTATCCGGTTCTCTGGTCCGTGAGGACACGGACCAAGGGAAATTAGGAGTTTCACCGATGTCGGTCAACGCCAACCTGTTCGCACCAGGGCAGCACCGGGCAGGTTGAGCAATGCGGTAACGTACCCGTACAAATGTGCTTACCAAAGGGCATCAGCAACCGGTTTATATTGACCCACTGGTCGCGGGGGACCTGGGTTTCCAGCACCTTCAGCGTTTGTTCAGGTTGCTTGGTGTGCACATAACCCCAGCGGTTGACAACCCGATGCACGTGCACATCCACACTGATCGCGGCCATTCCCGTTGCCACTCCAAGCGCCAGATTAGCGCACTTCGGGCCAACTCCTTTCAAGGAAGTTAGGGTATCATAACTGGCAGGTAATTCGCCACCAAACTCATTCACGATCCGTTCGGCAATACCCAGCATGGTATAAGCTTTCTGATCGGGATAGGTTGTGCCGTATAGCAATTGAGTGAGCGTCGGCACATCGAGTTTGAGGAGTTGCTGGGGCGTACGTGCCTGCTCAAACAAACGAAGCGATACAGGAATGGTTGTTTCGTCGAGCGTCCGAATCGACACAATGCACGACATTAGCTGCTCGAATAACGTATTATACCCCTGCTCGAACAGATCAAACATAGCCGCCTTGGGATATGGCCGGATTGCTTCATCGATATGTGCCAGAACAACGTTGAGGTCAAAGGTAGGTTTCATTCGGTTTTCGGTATTCAGTTTATCGTGGTCTGTCACTATAACCCATAAACCAAATACCGAAAACCCACTGATAAGGTTTTCACACCTTGACAATGACCATTTCCACGCGCCGGTTTTCGGGGCGCTCTTTCAGCGTTTTGTTGGTATTAATGGGCCTGGATGGGCCATACCCGACGGTTTCGATTCGGCTGGCACGAATGCCTTTTTCAACCAGATAGCGTTTTACTTCATTGACGCGGTTGCGCGACAGTTCGACGTTGGCGTCAAATTCACCTACTGTATCGGTATGGCCTTCGAGCCGGATTTGCATGGTTGGATTGGTCTGCATCACCGTAACCAGCCGATCCAGTTCTGGAAATGACTCAGGCTGCAGGTCGTACTTCGACGCATTGAAATAGATGTTTTTCAGCGTTATTTTAGCCCCTGCTTCAATGGGCACCAGATCAAAATCGCGCGCAACATCGACGCGGTTTGTTACCAGGGTATCACTCTGACTAAAATAGCCTTTTGCCGACGCCGTGACCGCGTAAACTCCCCGGCGGTCAATGGGGATTCTGTATTTCCCGCCAGGCGTTGCACTCTGTACAGAGTCCGCCGGATCGTTGCCCGATGCTTCAGCCCCTGACAACAGGCGATACGTAACGGTTGCCCCGATGGGTTGTTTTGTTTTCGCATCGCGGGTAATGCCATTAATCGCCACGGCAACTGGCGCAGGCGTTTCTTTCGGCTGAACGGGCGCCGGTGTCGCGGGTTCTGTAGGGCTGGCGGGTTCGCCCATGCCGGGTTTTGTTCGGGGTGTGTAGCGGGGTTGCTGCTGTTTGGGTTGAACAGGCGGCTTGGGCGTGCGCTGCGAATACTGATTTTTACGAAGTGGATTGATGATGTGAACTCCCCAGAAATTGAAACAAACAAAGCCTCGCCCATCTTTACACTCAAACAAATCGAACGTTGTATAGCCAGGGTCTATTCGTTCGAAATAGGCCACAAAGTCGACGCGCTCGCCGGGTTGCACGCGCCGGCGGACTTCGAGCGGGATATTCTCGGCACGAATAAATTTATAGGAATGCTCCCCCTGATTCACATATAATCTCGATGTTGGCTGAAACCCGATATTGTTCGTACTTTCCAGTTCACCGCCCCGGCGGCCATCGGGAGATGGAATCGCAAAGGGCCACGAACGGCCATTGAAGCCCTCTTTTCGGGCCTGAAACTTCATATACACAATGGTGTACTGTGCCGTTAATTCAATGCGCTGAATGCTAACATCAGGATCGTTTATGTCATCCACACGCGGATTTTCAGTTGTAAACTGTACCTGCGCGCGTAGACCTGAGGCAACCAGCAATAAAAACAGACAGGTAAGTAATTGGCGGCTCATAGTCGTTGAATACAAAGTACTTGTTGTATAAACGTTTGACTATGCCAGGTAGTTTATGGTTTAATAAATAGCGACCTAACAGGTCAATTTTAGCCAAATAAGGCGTACCACGGTTTGGAGCCGCAACACGCCTTATTCAATTCTTCTAAAGTCAGGTTTAAGAACTCAACTCCACAACCTCACTTACCGCTATTAGGTAGCTCAGATACATTAGCTTATTTTTGTCATGCTGACGCAGGAAACATCTTAAACGTCAAGCATTAAGATTAAGGTGCTTCCTGCGTCAGCATGACAAAAAATGGCTATTAAACTATTTCAGCTTGATACTTAATAACCTGCATTCTGCAACAGGGCAGGATTAGTCGTTATTTCCCGCAAGGGAATCGGGAAAATCAGTTTGGGCGAGTTATAAGGCAATGTACCCACACTCCCTTTCGTCCGCTTGATATCGTGAATGTACGTTCCTTCAAAAGCCAGCTCCAGGCGACGCTCTCTCAGGATATTCGCCAGCGTTAACTGCGCTGTGCTCAGGGGCGTTGCGCCGGCCCGATTGCGAATGACATTAATGTCGTTGAGCGGTGTATCACCAACCGCAGTACCAGCCCGGAAATTGGCTTCGGCACGGGTCAGGTACATTTCAGCCAGCCGTAACACCTGAATGTTGCCATATTGGTTGATAAACTTCGCGGTCCGAATACTACCGTCATCATCATAAAACAGATTTGCCCGACCATCAGTAGCCTCAAATTGCTGAAGGAAGCTTTCGTTTATATCGATATCTCCCCGGCCGCCTTCAGACGATGACCCATAGAATGTATTGACGTCGTTTGTCCCGTCCTGGTCGGTGATTTGAACCGCAAAAATCGTTTCATCGGTGTTGATCCCATTCTGGAATTCGCGTGTATCAAATACCTGCTCGATATCGACCAACTGATACGTTTTGCTGGTAATGACCCGGTTGGCCGCATTAGCCGCATTGGGGTAATCTGCTTTTTGCAAATAGACCCGCGACAGTTGTGCACCAGCCGCGCCTTTCGTGGCGAAGAAGCTGTTTGTTGCGGGAAGTTTGGCTTCAGCATCGGTCAAATCCTTAAGTGCCTGGGCATACACAGCCGCCACAGTACTCCGTGCCACGTTCGAGTTGGCATCCAGATTGACCGTTGGTGTGGTTACAATGGGAACGCCGGGATTGGCATTCGGGTCGCCATCACTCCAGTCTCTGGCGTAGAATCGTACCAGTTCAAAATACAGGGAGCCGCGAATAAACTTTGCTTCACCTTCAATCCGCGGCTGATCGGCCGTAGCGGCCAGGTTCAGGTTTGCCAGTACTGTATTGCAGATATTGATCGTGCGGTACGCATCTGTCCAGGTAAGGTCGGCCTGCCCGTTGTTTACCAATATATTCTTGGTATAAATCTGCTGAGGAGCCACGTAGGTACCCGTCCAGTTTACATCGCCGGTCGAGGGCACAGTAGCCAGCAATTCGCCGTCGCGGATCAAGCTCCCGCCATACAGATTGATACTACTCAGGCCATCATAGGCCCCAACGAGCAACGCGCTCAGGTCAGACGCCGTTGACAGCGCCTGGCCTGTTGCTACCGAGTTTACCGGTTTAATATCCAGTTGGCTATTGCAGGAGGCCAGCCATAAGCCAACCGACATAACCGACGCCAGTATGATTGATTGTTTCGTTCTCATAAGTTGTTTGTGGTCGCTTAGAAGCCAATTTGTAGCCCACCGATAATGGTACGTGGCTGTGGAGCGGAATAAAAATCAATACCAAGGTTAACGGGATTGCTCGTATAGGCATCTGAGTTAACTTCCGGATCCCAACCCGTATACTTCGTGAACGTCAGCAGGTTTTGTCCCGTTGCAAAAATCCGAACCCGGTTTAAATGAATGCGGGTAAGGAGCGCTTTGGGCAGGGTATAGCCCAGCGTAACAGTCCGTAGACGCACATAATCACCTTTTTGCAGGTATCGGGACGATTCGCCGGTGCCATTGCCGCCGTATAAACGAGCCTGCGGAACGTTGGTTACATCGCCTGGTTTTTTCCAGCGATTCAACTGATCAATCGACTGGTTATCAAAGTAATCGCCATTGGCTGACTGGAATTTACCACCACCGTTATAAATGTAGTTTCCCGACTGGCCATTGAACAGTATGCTCAGGTCGATGCCCATGTAGTTGAAGGTATTGGTAATACCACCAATAAACTTGGGCGATGGACTACCCAGCGGTACATAAGCAGCTTCGTTGTAGTTATTTGTGGTCGAGCGATCCAGTGTACCATCGGGCTTGGTCGCGTTCTTGTAATAGAGCGCGTCGCCATTCTGCACATCCACACCAGCGTATTCGGGGCCAACGAACACGCCCAGTGGCTGACCTTCCTGCGCCCGGTTCAGGAAGCTACCCGTAATGGTGGTACCGCCCAAATTAGTGACCACGTTCTTATTATAAGCAATGTTCAGCGAGGTTGTCCATTTAAACGGACCCGTGAGGTTGTTGGAGTTGAAGACAAACTCAAATCCCTTATTTTCCAGCTTACCGACGTTGCGCAACTGCGTCCGGAAACCCGACGAACCTGGCACGTTCACATTGAGCAACAGACCGCTTGTGTTTTTCTGGTAGTAATCGATTTCGCCCGAGAAGCGATTGTTGAGGAAACCAAACTCAAGGCCGATGTCGGTTTGCAATGTTTTCTCCCAGGTCAAATCCGGGTTTGGAATCTGCGAAGGTGCCTGGCCCGGTACACCAACGTAACCCGTTGCACTGTACAACGCCAATGAACTGAAATTACCGATTTCGGCATTTCCTGTCAACCCGTAGCTGGCCCGCAATTTCAGGAGGCTTAATGAACGAACATTTTTCAGGAAAGACTCTTCATTCAGAATCCAGCCCGCCGATACTGCCGGGAAGAAGCCATACCGGTTATTGATACCAAACCGTGACGATCCATCAGTACGGCCCGAGACGCCCAACAAATACCGGTTATTGAAGCGGTAGTTTACCCGGGCAAAATACGACAGAAAGCTAAAGCGACTCTCCTGCCCATCACCCGCCGTGATTTTCCCCGCAGATATAATTTCCTTATAGGCATTACTCGGAAACTGCTGCCCCGTAACAGAATTAAGATTCAGTCGCGATTCCTGGTAGGACATACCGAGGGTAGCGTCTATGTCATGTTTCTCGGCAAAGGTCCGGCCAAACGAAAAATAGTTGTTGGTCGTGTAGTTGGACACCTGCCGGAAACTATTTGATCCCAGGCCATTTGGAGCGCCTGTATTCCGCTGGGTTTCCCGTCCGTAATATTCATCCTCCTGCTGGCTCAGTAAGTCCGTTCCAAATTCAGTGCGGAACGACAAACCGGGTAGAAGTTTATAGTCGGCATAAACGTTACCGATAACCCGATACACACGCGCCTGCAAGGCAGCATAATCGCGGTTCAGGAGCGGATTATAATACAGCGTATAATCACCACTCAGTTGACTGGTACGGGGATCAATAACGGGCGTCATGGCAGGTAAGGCCACAATTTGCATCGGTGTCGAGAAGGCGTTATCGTTCGATACACGGTCGTTGATCGAGTGCGACAGGTTGAAGTTCACCCCCAGCGTCAGCTTATCCGTAGCCGTATGGTCCAGATTCACCCGGCCACTCAACCGGCGAAACCGGTTTTTGATAATAATCCCGCTCTGATCGAAATACTGCCCTGAAATGAAGAAACGGGTTTTTGCATCACCACCCCGTGCACTCAGATCATACTGCTGCGAAGGTGCTTTCTGAAAAGCCTCCTGCTGCCAATCGGTGTTGTATTTTGGATTTTCGCCCTGCCAGCCCGCCGGATCGCCAGCGGCATAGCGCGTAAATCGGTTGGCCAGCGATGTCGCCGATACGGCGTTCGTGTTAGCCCGTGCCTCCTGTAACAATTCTACGTACTGCTGCGTATTTAGCCACTGACGCAGGTGGGTAGGGTTGCTGGCACCCATTTGGGCCGATGCTTCAAAAGTTGTTTTGGCGGCCCGACCTTTCTTGGTCGTGATCAGCACCACGCCATTGGAAGCCCGCGCGCCATAGATGGCAGCCGACGAGGCATCTTTCAGGATTTCCAGCGACTCAATATCGTTGGGGTTCAAGTCGGCAATGGGGTTGGTGGGCGCCGTTGTCGACGACTGATCGGCGGAGGTCATCGGAATACCATCGATCACATACAGCGGCTGGCTACTGGCCGTCAGGGACGAGGAACCCCGCACTCGGATTTGAAGCCCCTGACCCACTTTACCATTCAGCGAGGTAATCTGTACACCCGCTACTTTACCCTGCAACGCCTGTTCGACGCTGGGCACCGGAATATTTTCAATATCCCGAGAGCCTACTTTAGCAATATTGCCGGTCAGGTTACGCTTCGACTGGGCACCATACCCCGTGACAATCACCTCATCGAGCGAACGGGTATCGTTGCTCAATGTCACATTCACGGCAGACCGATTGCCGATGGCCACCTCCTGCGTGACAACCCCGACAAAGCTGAACACCAGCGTTCCAATATTGGCTGGCAGGGTAATCGAGTAATTACCGTCGGCATCGGTTTGCGTGCCCTTCGTCGTTCCTTTAGCAACGACAGATACGCCTGGTAATGCGGACCCATCTTCGGCCGAACTGACTTTTCCTGTCACTCGACGCTCCTGCTGGGCACTGACGCTAATGCTTAGAACGCTACACCAGACGATCAACAGAAGTAGTAGAAAATTTCTCATTTGTTGATAGATTAAATTTACAAAACATCAAAATTACAAAGCAATGTTCTGCAATATCAAGACTTATCATAAAAATCATATAATCTAATTTTAAAATATAGTTCATATTATTTTTTAGGAATCGAGTTTGTAAACCAATACAATTGTACAGCAGCCTTATTACGTAGAAAGCAAATATCCTTTCTCAATAAGGTTACAAACAGAAAGCGTTCGGGGAAAACTCTCTAGTAGTCTTTCCCGAACGCTTTCCTACTCTATAATCCTACTTTGGATTAACTTTCTTTCTCTCTACGTCCATTCTTAGAATAGATTGCTTTTTAACTGCTTTTAGCTTAGGTACTGATTGAATTTACTAAACTTTTAGTAGTAAATAGTTACTATTTGTACTACTAATTAATATATTTTATTGGTTATTTTGCATACTAATAATGCATCTATCTATATATTCGCGGCACATCACTAAAAAACAGTCATGATTAGAGAGTTACTTAACTATTTAAAAATTGACCGCCTGCCTTCTTAGTCTTTATCGATACCTTTGGCAATCAGTCTTTTATCATTTACAGGGGATACAGCTATACCCGACACCAAAAAAGTAAATCATGAGCCTGCCAAAAACAGGCATTATCTTGCTAATACTAAATCAGTATCTCTCCATTTTGACAGTGACCCAATTCGGTTCACGCTAAGAGCCGATAAAAAGCAGGTTGCTTTGGGTGATGACATTGCATTTACCATCACTGCCCATTATCTCAACCTAAGCCCGGCGTTACTCTTCACAGCCGAGGGGTCCAATGCTTTTCGCTTGAAACTGTTGTTGCCCGACGGCTTTGTGCAGACAGGCGGCAATTACAGCGATTATATCGGCGCTGAATTATCGTCGGCAAAAACCACTGTAACCTACACCCTGAAAGGCTACTTTACTAAAGTGGGGAGTAAGAGCGAATTCAGATTACTACGTGGCTCTGGAAATGCGGATGAAACCAGCCTGTTTATCGAAAAAGCCAGATTGTTCATTTCCGTCGATGATCATGCGGATCAAAGTAAGAGTGGGCGTCTAGCCTCCAACTGTGATTTTACAGAAGGACAGTTTTTACTCAATTGGTACGGCGAACAAATCTACGCGCATTATTACAATGGCATCTTGTTTGCCAGTTATCAGGACCCTTCCCAGGGCTTCAAACCTCAAAGCTGGTTGCAGGCAACAGGCTTTGACGCCAGTAAGGTAGGCTGTTTTGCGGTGAATGATCCACACACATCAACGACAAATCCCCCTACGACCAACTGTGGCTTTACCGAAGGGCAGTTCTTGCTCAGTTGGTACGGTGAGCAAATCTACGCCCATTACTACAATGGCGTTCTGTTTGCCAGTTATCAGAATCCTTCTCAGGGCTTCAAGCCCCAAAGCTGGCTACAATCAACTGGGTTTGATGCGAGTAAACTGAGCTGCTTCGCGACCAGTGATCCACACACATCATCGACTCCCCCAACCACACCAACGACGAATCCTCCCGTTATTCCACCATCGGGCACCTGCTCGGTAAGCAGCCCCAATGCCGCCTTCGACTTTGCCGACTGCAACGGTATTGGCGGGTGGGCTCTCGACCAGGCTAACATGAATCAACCTGTCCTTATCGACATCTATGTAGATGGAGTTAAAACCTATGCAGGCATCACGGCCAATGGCGACCGGCAGGATCTGGTAGGTGCGTTTGGCAATTCAGCCGCCCGCTATCACGGCTTCAGTTACTCCTTCCCGGCCAATGCCCCCTGGAAAAATAGTCAGAATCATTCCATCTCCGTCCGTATCTGCGGAGTTAACAACGAAATAGGCGGGTCTCCCAAAACGGTTAGTGGTTGCACAGGGGGAACTAATAACCCAACCACACCAACGACGAATCCACCCGTTGTTCCCTCAGGAGGCACCTGCTCGGTAAGCAGCCCACGGGGAAGTGTCGATATTGCCAATGAAAGAGGTATACATGGCTGGGCGCTGGATGAAAGCAATATGAGTAAAACGGTGATCATTGATATTTACATCAACGGCACAAAAGTAGCTTCAGTACCAGCTGATGAAGATCGTTCTGATTTAGTTAGTGCTTTTGGCAATAACCTGGCCGCCCGTTATCACGGATTCAATATCGATTTGGCTAATGTACGATATGACCCGAAGAACTATAATCTTGCCGTTCAAATTTGTGGTGCGCCAAATCCGCTTTGGTCAGGTCAAGTTAGCTTTAGTGCCAGAAGAAGTGGCGACCCTGAAGAACCAGTAGATTGTGGAGATCTCCCTGAAATTGTCGTTAAAGCGAAGAAAACCAAATGGGGATATCCAATTTGTAACCCTAGAGGTCAGAGTGGTGGAACAGGCGGTAGTCCAGATAACACACCAACCACATCACCTGGTCCTGACATTCCTCCAGCCACTAATCCTGAAACACCAGCAGGAAATAATCCCGGTAATGGTAGCGGTGGTACGCCTAACACAAACCCTACTACAGACATTACTTCCAGTAATCAACCTGTTCCAACGGTAGCTATCCTGGATGTAGTTGATTGTGAAAAAATTAGTGGCTGGGCTTATGCTAAAAATGGTGGATATGCGAACCTAGATATTTACATTTCTGACATATATGGTCGTTTTTCAAAAGCTGCTACAATAAGAGCTAATACGGTATCACGACCGGATGTGCGGCAAGCCTATAATAACAATCCTAATATCCCTCTCGACTGCGGATTCATATGGGGTATTCCCGATGGCTATAAACATGGTCATAGTTTAACGATCAAAGTCGTACCTGCTAATGATATATCACCTACAGGAAATATTACCCAATCACCCATGGCTACACCAAGTGACTGTAATAATCCAAATATTGTTCCTCCTGGAGACCCTTCCAACCGGCCACCCACTTGGAAGGATTTTCCTGATTTAAAAAATTTAAGCGATCAATATTTTCTAAGTAACTATGTTTTAGCTGGCCCAACACGTCCAATAAATATCTCTCAAAAACTCAACTGTTTCGGCACAGTACCTGACGATTCAAAATACAAATACAGTATAACATTGTACGTTGACCAGCCTGTTAATGGGACGAGAGAAATAGCAAATTTCAATCCTAGTGAACCTTATAGAAGGCCAGGACACACTTATTTAGGCTTTGAACGTTACGACTCTTCTACTGGCCAAGTCATAAGACTAGTCGTGGGCTATTATGTACAGACTGAGTGGATTGCTGCAACAGGTATCTCTACAGAAAGTGTTTGGGGCGATGACGGAGGCACTCGTTACGATGTGGCTTTAAAAGCTGATCTATCAGCATATGACTTTAAGAACGTTATCTATTATGTGAAAAATCTAGGTAATCCAAAGTATAATTTAGTGGATAATAATTGCACTACGTTTGCCTGTAATATCATTTCTCCTTATATATCACTTCCTAATGGTAAAGGTTATATTGGACCGCTCGGCCAAGGATATAATCCTGCTGACTTGGGTCAAGATCTGCGTGAAAATAAAGCTGCATATGGCACTAAAATCACTGTTGCAGATAATTCAACTTCCCCTATAAGCACCAATTGTAATTAACAAGTTTATGAAAGAGTTATTAAACGAAAAAAAATCTAAATATCCTTACTCCTCAATAAAAGCACTTGAGATACTAATTGTCGTGTCCTTTGCTTCAATCACTTTTGATGATTCAAAACTTGATTGGCCTATACTTATATTGGCCTCTGCGGCCGTATTTGCAGGCTCACCTCCTGAAAAGCTGGGTTACTTACTTGTACTTCTGAGTTGGATATATCTTGGGAGCTTAATTTTGGATAAAAACATCGGTAAACGACTAGTAATAATTATAGCTATTGGAATATTAGCCATAATAGTTATCCTTCAAGGGTATGGAATGTTTGCTAATGGGTATCCAGATATAGTCAATAGAAATCACTGGTTTATTGGCTCAAGTGTATTATTTCTGATTAGTTCAGCTATACTACTTTTCCGCGTACTTAGCACGCGTAAAGTTTGAATGATAATAAGCCAGTAAGAAATGAAATCTGTAAATAGAGCTTCCTAGATTTGCCATTAACTTGTTTTATGTTAGTACTGGATAAGCCGTATCGTAGTTACAACACCGGTACGGCTTATTTCTATTATCCCATTCACTGCTTCACTACCCGACTTCGGTACACCTGCTCCCCTAGCCTGACCTCCACAAAATACACGCCTGCGGGGGCGGTTTTCAGGTCAAGGGGTTGCTGGAAGAGGTCGGCCGTTTTCTGGTGATTTTGCCGGATCAGTTCAACCCCGTTCAGGGTACGCACACCCAGCGTCAAGGCACCCCGTAGTGGACCGTTGAACAACACCATCATTTGGCCATCACTCGGGTTGGGCGTTACCTGTAACGACTGCTCAGCCAGGGGCGTTGAGGCCGTGACGGTTCCTGCTCGGACGTTGATGGTCACGACAGCGGTGGTGCTGCACAGATCCAGCCCCGAACCTGCCACTGTATACGACGTTGTTTGCGTCGGTTGGGCAATTACCTGTGGTCCCAGGGTCGTGTTCAGCCCCGCTCCTGACCAGGTGAAGATACTGGCCCCGCGGGCATTCAGCGTAACGGTTTGTCCCGGATCGATAAAGATAGCGGAGGCCGCAATTTGAACGAATGATTTCTGACCCACAACAGCCGCGATGTTATGCGCCACGTTTAGCCCCAGACTATCGGCATACCGCAGCCAGTCGCCTTTCTGATTCTGGCGCCAGGATGTTGCCGAAAGCGACTCCCCATTTTTGGTCGTCACCAGCGCTACTGTGTCACCCGACGCATAGGGCAAAGTGATACCAATGTGGAAGGGTAAACTGCTCAAGGGTACGTTCCTGTCAAACGTAACGTTCGTTGGTCGATTGTTGGCCACATCGTCCAGAATCACTCGTAGGGGAACATCTTTCTGTGTCAGGATTGCGCCCGGTCCATTCTGGAAACCCCGGCCATTCCAGACCGTCACCGTCACCACCGACTCCGTTGTGGCGCCTTTGGCCGCTTTCGCTACGCCAAATTTCAGGGAGGCTCCGGCCAGATTCGAATACCCGAGCTTGTTGGCAAAGAACTCCGAAACCGCCTGACTCCGGTGGCTATTTTGTCCGGCTACATAGCCCGTTCCGTTCACTTCCCGCAAGATGGTTGGTGTACCGTTGAAGTTGGTCATATCACTGCAAAGGCCCGCGTTCAATACTTCAATGTATTCAGTGCGAACAACGGGATCGGATTGACCAATGGCATTCGAGGTGACCAGTGTCACTTTGAATTTACCGGGCTGGGTGTAGGTAACGGTTGGGTTCTGCTCCGTTGAGGTAGCGGGGGTACCCCCTTCAAATGTCCACGACCAGCTCGTCGGGAATCCATCCGATAGATCGTTGAATTTAATCTGTCCGCCCAGCAATACCTGCTGATTATCAGCCCGGAAATTCGACACGGGGCGGCTTGCCACCAGCGTACCACATACGTTGGACGACAACAGGCTAAGCCGCCGTGGGCTCAAGGCCATGACCGCCCGGATGCGGTCTTTCTGGTTGAGCGTGAAAATATTCATGCAGGCATCATTGGAGTAATCCATGTAGTTCTGCACCAGGTTCGTTGACCCACAACTTACCCGGCCTACCGGACAGCCGCTGCTCGCCGATGCCTGAGGGGGCGTATCGGCACAAAAATCGTCGCCACAACTGGCATCTCCCCAGATGTGGCGCAGGCCCAGCCAGTGGCCGGTTTCGTGCGTCAGCGTACGGCCCAGGTTATACGTGGCCCGCATGGTCGGAAAGTTGCCCTTCTCCGCATTCCCGAAGGAACGATAATCGATCACTACGCCATCGGTACTGGCCGGGCTGTCGGTTGGAATACCCGCCAGATTCGACTGGCTTGGAAACTGCGCGTATCCGAGCAGTTGGCCACCACCCGCCACGGCGTCATTCAAATCGACCACCCATATGTTGTAATATTTATCGGGATTCCAGTAGGTGCTGGGTTTCAATACGCCTTCAATATTATTCTGATTCCAGTTGGCCTGGTTACCATTGTACCGGTCGATACCCGGTTCGGCCATAGCCTGGCCCTGCGGGTTGACCACGGCGGGGCAAAACTCAATTTCGATATCGGCTCCAATTGGATTGTCGTTAAAACCGCGGGTACCCGCTCTCCGGCGATAATCTTCATTTAATGTGGCCAACTGGGCCTGCACCTGCGCCTGACTAATGTTTCGGCCTGATCCAACCGATTCGCCATTGTGCACAACGTGAACGACCACTGGAATGGTGATGACCGTAGCCAATCCAGTCCGGCCATTGGCCATTTGCTTTTTGAGTTCAACCATTTTGCGCTGCAACGACCGCTCGAAATCAGCGAGGGTGCCCATTTCGGGATGTTTGGCCCGTAGCAAACTATCCATTTGCATGGTAATGCATTGCTGAGGTGCCTGCGCACGAACACCAGCAGTTACCAGCACGAGCAGTAGTAGGCTGAGTACTAATCGAAACATACGCCTATTTGGTTGTAGTCGAGTTAAACGTAAACTGGTAGCTGGCATCAATATCCGGGAAATAATATTGAATTGTCAGTACCGTAGCCGTCAGGTTCTTTATTGTCCAAGGATATTTACCATTCAGTATCGGCAAATAAAACTCCAGCGTCGCATTGGCATTAACGAGCGTCCACGTGTCGGTTACGTAAACATCCGGGTCAGCGGAACTACATTTGGTTGCTCCTTCGCTGGCTTCAAATTTGTGTTCCGCATCAGCGTAAAAAGTACACAAATCGTCTGTTATGCAAGGATTTACGCCACTTTGAGAAATAGGTATCACACCCGACGGTGTACCATTATCAATGACTTGAAGTGAAACCATGCGCCAGGATTTTTTGTCGGTGCCGGTCAGCAATTGCGAATACGTAGCAGGCTTCGGCTCTATTTTCTCGGAACAGCCCCCCAGGAGCCATCCGATCACAGCCGGAATGAATAATAAGCGTATAAATTGTCGCATAGTCGAAACTCGTCAAATGCCTTACTGGGGCGTATAGGTCTGTACGTAATTTAGGGTTGTGTCTTTCGTACTACTGAGTGCAATCTTGAACTGAAGATTCAGCGTGATCTTCTTATCGCGGGGATTCCAGGCACCGCTTCCTTTAATGGTATCCGTTGATCCCAATTCAGCATTGCCCTGTGTCGGCACGGTGAGGGAGTTATCCCCATTATCAATAAAGGTCAGGGTTGGCTTAATGGCGTCAAACGAGAAAAAGGGGATGCCGATGTTCCAGTTGCTCAAAAGATAGTTCTTACAGTCGGTGCTGGTAATGGCTATGTTGGAAACGGTAGCCGTCTGTGCACCATATTTCTGAGTGCCTGTGTAAGACCCACCCAACAAGCAATCGTCCTGAATGGTCAGCACCAGTGTTTTTCCAACAATACTGTTTTTCCCGAATCCAACCTGCAATGTGCTCGGCTGAACCCCTGTGAGGGTAAACGTTAGCGACGATGATTCCAGAATATTATTCGCATTGTTGATCAACTGCACCATGATGTTGCCCGAACTTGCCTTCGCGGGTATGACAACCGTTCCTTTGGTGCCAACTATGGTATACTCTTTCCCTTCTCGGGCGGTGCCGCTCACCACATAGTTGACCGTGATGGGTTGGTCCAGGATGGGGCCAACATTATGAACCTGAATGGCAATCGGTTTACTATAACTCTCTTTATACGTTACGGTCGTATCGGTAAAGCGGACAAAATAAGGCCCCTCGAAAGTACGGTCAACGTCACTTGTTTCACAGGCAACGATTGCCATACCCAGCAACATGACCATTCCGATTAGCCCGTATAGTTTATGTTTTCTCATAATCATTAAAACGCTCTATTACTTAATACCCTGGGTTTTGTTGAAGGGCCGTATTTTGTTGAATCTCCCGTTGAGGAATCGGCCAGAGTTCATACCGGCTATTCCAGTTGGGCGAAAACGCCGACATAACAGCCTGTGCCCGCCCTGTTCGCACCAGATCATACCAGCGTTGTCCTTCAAACGCCAGTTCATACACGCGCTCACGCTCAACGGCTAATAACACATCGGCCTGAGCGCCTGCCGTTATCGCGGGTGCTTTCGCTCGGGTACGGAGTACGTTTAGATCAGCAATGGCTCCCGTTGTACCCGTTAGTTTGCCCTGTTGCGCCCGCGCTTCGGCCCGGATCAAATACATCTCGGCCAGCCGCATTAACACAATGTTGTTGTTATCCTCAGAAGCCGTTCCATATTTTCGTACGGTCCAACCGTTATCATTACCCCGTTGCTGTTGTGCGTTAAACGTAATGGTGGTACTCCGGGTACCGGCTTCGGCCGAAAGCAGTGAACTGACTAACTGATTGGAAGGAATGACCTCCCGACGGCCAACCAGCAAGTTGTTTAACCCAGGTGAACCTGTAACCGGATCGTTACTGGTTCCCGGATCATCAGTCAGGTTATAACCAACTTCCAGAATTGATTCGCTGGTGAAATCTTTCGTAACAATGTCAGAATAATTGGTTTGTAGGGCGTATACCCCTGAGTTAATGACAACAGTAGCCAACGACTCGGCCTGAGCCCAGTTTTTTTGATACAAGTAGTAGCGTGCCAACGCTGCCTGACAATTTATTTTATTGAGATAGGTGGCATTCGTCGTTGCATTGGTCGACGCAGATGTCACGCTTGGCAAATCCGCCAGAGCTGCCTGATAGTCGGCCAGAACAGACGCCAACATGTCGGCTTTAGCAATTCGTGGAATAGTGGTATTAGCAGATTGATCCGTAGACGTAACTTTAGGAATATCACCATATGTGTAAACGCCAATGAAGTTGGCCCATCCCCGCATAAACCGAGCCTCGGCAAGTACCTGTTTTCGGGTGGCTTCCGGCACAGTCGTTAAAGCAGGCAAACGCTCCAGGATAAAGTTCGCGACGTAAATTGTCCGGTACAATCCGCTCCACAACGCGTCAACGGCTCCGTTGGTAGCGGTAATACGCTTTGTACCCAGTTCAATTTCGTCGGTATACGTACCGTTCGCCTGGATGTAATCGGCGGTAAAATCACCGGCTATGATATTTGGAGCCGCCATGCTCCGGAAGGCGCTGTACAGACCGATCCGAACGGGTTGCACATCGTTTGGTTCGTTGAGCACCAACTCATCAACGAGGAGCGTCACTGGTTTGGGTTCCAGTACTTCCTGACAGGCTGCCAGACCAATCAGCGTAATCAATAAAGTATATCGTATATAGCGAATCATTGTAAAGCGAAGTATTGAATTAAAAATTGAGCGTTGCCCCCACAATCAGGGTTTTCACCTGAGGAAACGTAAAGAAGTCAATACCCTGAGCAGTGGTCGATCCATCAAGCGTGCTTACTTCCGGATCGGGGCCAGAATAACGAGTCCAGGTCAGAATATTCGTTGCTGACACATACAGACGGGCGTTACTAACTTTGTATTTGTTGATCCAGGCCTTCGGGAAATTATACCCCAGCGATACGTTCTTCAGGCGCAGGTACGACCCATCCTCAATAAATCGGCTGCTCGTGTAGTTGTTGTACGTATTCTGATACACGTAGCGGGGAACACTCGTGATGTCACCTTCTTTACGCCACCGTTTTAAGGCCTGCCGTGTTTGGTTATTCTGAATATCGGCACCCGAGTTCAGCAGCGTCTGATTTGAAAAATTCAAAATACTGTTTCCGTACGAAAACTGAAGCAAAGCGCTCAAATCAATCCCTTTCCAGGATACTTTATTCGTTAGGCCTCCATAAAGTTTAGGCTGTGCGTTACCGATCACCTGGCCATCGGCTGGCGTAATACGGCCATCCCCGTTTTTATCGTCGTAAATGGCATCACCGGTAGCTGGATCAACGCCTAAAAACTTCAATCCCCAAAACGTTCCCAGGGGCTGACCTGGTAAAACAACGTTCGTATTTGATACCCCATTTCCCTGGTAGCCGCGAAAAACCGGTTCGGAACTAGCCAATTCGACTACTTTATTGCTATTGTGCGATAGGTTCAGGTCCGTACTCCAACGAACTGCCCGGTTTAAATTGACTGTGGATATGGTTAGTTCTAAGCCTTTGTTAGACACTTTTCCAATATTACCCTGCACCGTACTAAAACCTGTGGTTTGTGGAATAGGCTGAGCGAATAACAGCTTATCGGTCAGGTTGTCATATGCATCAAAGATCACATTGAGTCGTCCACTAAAAAAAGACGCATCCAGACCGATGTTCGATTCGCGAGTGCGCTCCCATTGCAGATTAGCATTGGCCAGTGCAGAAGGGCCAACACCCGTTGAACCGCTGTATGTAACCGACGACCAGGTACCCAGGAATTGAAAATCACCAATGCGTTCGTTACCGGTAAAGCCATAGCTGGCCCGCAGTTTTAGATCGCTCAGGAACCGGAAACGTTCCATAAACTTTTCGCTCGAAATACGCCAGGCAAACGATGCAGATGGAAATACGCCGAACCGCTTACTCTGTCCGAAACGCGACGAACCATCGTAGCGAGCGGTTATTGTTGCCAGGTATTTCTCATCGTAGCTATAGCGAACTTCACCAAACGACGAGAACAAGCCATTATTTACTACAGACGAGCCCCCCTGATCAACAATACCGGCTGAGCTTATGTACGTGAAGTCATCGCTGGGAAATAACCTTCCCTGAACATCCCCACTCCGCTGTGTACGCTCCAAGATTTCTACCCCTGCCAGTGCATTAAACTGATGTTTTTCGGCTAGCTGAAAATTGTAGGTTAATGTGTTTGTATTGACAAAAGTTGATGTAGCTGTATTTATAAAAACACCGTAGCCCTGCCCACCGACACTGGTCAGAAAACCACCAATAGCCGTCGTCGAGGGTTCAAACTGATCTTCAGTTACGTTATTATAGTCAATACTTACCTTCGAGCGGAAGCGTAGATTCTGTAGAATCTCATATTCAGCGTATAGCCCACCAAGAAGTTTCACAGTATAGGCATTAAAGCGCGGTAACAAAGCCTGAGCCACCGGATTGAAATTAGGAAACCCCGGGTACTCGGCATCAGTCGGGACATACAAACGGCCCTGTTCATTATAAGGTGAGTAGTATGGAAGACTCTTCACTGCTCCAGAATAGACACCGTCCAGAAAATTATCGCCCTTGACGCGCTTGTTCAGCACCCTAGATAAAGTCAGGTTCGTTCCAAATGAAAGCTTATCCGTAGCCTTATGATCCAGCTTTAATTGACCTGTAAGACGGGTAAACTGATTATTCAATTGAACGCCCTGTTCGTTGCGATAGCTACCACTAAGGTAGAACTGAGTACGGTCATTACCACCCTGGGTCGATACCTGATACTGCTGGTAAACGCCTTTCCGAAGCACAGCATTCACCCAGTCGGTATTTTGCCCATCGGTAACGCCTTTAATCAACCCCAACTTATCCGGATCCAGTCCAGCATTAGTGACAGCCTCCCGTTGTAGATCAAGCAATTCCGTGGCATTCAACAGGTCGGGCCGACGAACCACGTCCGTTATTCCTCGCTGCACATCAGCAGTGAAGGTTGTTTTCTGCGCTTTACCCCGCTTAGTCGTTACCAGTACTACACCGTTAGCTGCTCTTGACCCATAAATGGCTTTTGCAGAGGCATCTTTTAATACTTGGATAGACTCAATATCGTTGGGGTTAAATAGGGCAAACGCGTTATCCGTCTGGCCACCAAAATCACGACCAGATAATGAACCATCTTCCACGGGGACACCATCGACAATGAACAAAGGACGGTTGCTGGCCGAAATGGATGTATTCCCCCGCACCCGAACAGTAAGTCCTCCACCCGGTGTACCAGACGATTGTGTTACCTGCACACCAGCCGCCTGCCCTTGTAAAGCCTGGTCGAAACTGGTTACGGGAATATCTTTAAATTTGTCAGGCGAAATAGACGCAATAGAGCCAGTAATGTCTTTACGCTGAGTTGTGTTGTAACCCGTAACGACTACCTGTGTCAACTCATTGACGGCCTCCTGCATTTTCACATTGATAACCGTGCGGTTACCCACCGTTACCTCCTGCGATACTAGGCCAATAGAAGAAAGCAATAATACAGCCGTCGGACCAGGGGCCGTAATGCTGTACTTACCATTCGCGTCGGTGCTGACGCCGTTTGTTGTTCCCTTTACGATAACATTGACGCCGGGAATGGGCAAGCCATCCTGAGCCGATGTAACCGTACCTGTTATACGCTGACTTTGGGCGAGCAAATAGCCCGGCAGCAGGAGCAGCCATGCTGACCAGATAATACCACAATAAAATTTCCTCATGTATACGTTATACTCCAAGTAAAGTCTTTTAAAGTTCTGGCACCCAAACAAACAAAACAATATACTAGAAAACGTAGCAAGCTACTATTTTTTCAAACGCAAAAATCACCTCCATCGTATAAATATACGGCCTCAGTCGGGTAGTTTACTGAACCTGTCTCCATCCTGATCTGGCGTGTTAGTTTACCTGATTTTACTGCCTATACGTCAATTTTCTCCTGTTCGATTCAGAACCGTTTCTGTTTTACAAACAATATGCATCTTAGTATACCAAAAAGGCTCCCTGCCAGTAGCAGAGAGCCTTCGTAACAGTATAATCTATGTATTATTGAAACAGTATGCTTTTTGTATTACTTCGGGTTCTTTATGGGTGCACTACCTGCAGCAGCCGGATTGTACGCTAACTCGTTATCCGGAACATCCCAATAATCGAGGAAGTTATACTGAATGGTGGCATTGGTGTTCACTTTACCAGCTTTGTCAACCACAACAGCCCCTGTGCGACCCTTGGTGATGACCTCCCAACGACGTGCATCGTAAAAAGACAATCCGCGGAAGACCAGACCAACCCGACGTTCTTTGCGAAGAGCCTCCTTAGCGTCGGCGAGAGACAGGCCACTCAGCGGTGCCAAACCAGCTCCCTGAAATGACCGTACAGCATCGATAGACGCCAGCCCACCAGCAATATCACCCGTGTAGATTTTAGCCTCGGCCTTCATCAGTTCATTTTCTTCGTACGTGCTGGCCAGGTAGAGTTCATACGCACCAACCGTTAAGTTACTCAATACAACTACACCTGCTTGTCCTTTGCCGCCACTTACTAACTGCCAGCGCGTGTTGAATGAGTTACCACGGTCGGAGTTGAACAGCGCCGGAGCAGCCAACTGCGTAAAATTATTAGTCAACCGTTTATCGCCCGCGGGGAAGTCCTGTATCAAGCGTTCGCTGATTTTATACGTAACCGTACCCGGTACGCCGGTCGATTTAGCGGCCATGCTGCCATTTACGCTGGAGATAAAATCGGCGTTATCGGTCGACCGGCCCGTAAATACATTGTCCGTCGATTTTACGCCATCATTTGTCAACGTCAGAATCTGCCCCCATTGAGCGGCCGTCATAGCAGCGGCCGTTGTATTCACCAGAATGTTACGGGCTTTGAGCGTATTGATGCTCCGTTTCCACATGTCTGTTGTTGGCGGAACACCTTTGCCAACTTGATTAAACTGCGGAATCAGGGCGGTAATCGTGGCGGTATAATTTGCATCTGTACCCAGCGCGGTCAATAACGCGGCCGCCTGATCGAGGTTTTTGTTGGCTTCGTCAATGATTTTCTCTTTTGTGACATAGTTGGCATTCGTAGCCGCCGTTTTGTCATTGATTAAGCCCGCGTAGTAAATCGAACCAATCCGCGAATAGGCATAGCCTTTCCACCAGTAAGCCCAGGCCAAAACCGTATTCTTTTTGGCTGCCGAGCTAGTTGCATCACCCGAAAACGTCGTTGTCTTGGCAATGTCAATCACGTTATTCATGGCGTTATTCAGGTTGTACATATACCCCCATTCATAGAATAGCGGGTTGGCACCTGCATTGGCGTTCGTATTGATGGTCCGGATCAGCGCAATCTGACTGTTGATCGCACTGGGGTTAAGTACTTTTGTGCCGTCATCCAGGATTACAACATCGGGCATGCCAATCTGATTGCCATATACGTTGGCCGCTTCTTCGCCAACCACATCGCCCATCATTTCATGGAACCCAACAGCACCTGTCCAGAAATAACCAGGGATACCGTCGTAATACTTAATTCCATCTTTGAATCCGTTGATGTACACACTACCCTGAGCCAGGCCAATGACCCCTGTTTCGGTGGAGGCACTCGACGGCGTAGGCTGATTGGGATTTTTTACATCCAGTTGCTCCTTACAGGCACCCAAAAGGCTAACCAGCGCAAGAGACAAAACCGTATTTTTTATATATT
This sequence comes from Spirosoma radiotolerans, assembly GCF_000974425.1. Lineage (NCBI taxonomy): Bacteria > Pseudomonadati > Bacteroidota > Cytophagia > Cytophagales > Cytophagaceae > Spirosoma > Spirosoma radiotolerans. The sequence continues at coordinate 688,164 of NZ_CP010429.1, read as the reverse complement.
TTTTCATGAGTTGTTCGTGCTGAAAATGAATTAGAAACCGAAGTTGAGGGAGACCTGGTACGAGCGGTTGTTTGGCGTCGTGTTGTGATCTGTGCCCCGGTCCCATGCGGAGTTTTCGCCACCACCACTCGACAAGTTGCTACCCGTTGTCTGGCCTGAGCTTATTTCAGGATCAAAGCCGGTGTACTTCGTAAAGGTCAGGATATTACGACCGCTAAAGACGACCTGTAGGCGACGCATAGGTAACTTGATGAGTTTCGTCAGCTCGACCCCTAAGGCTACGTTACGCAGCCGAACAAAAGAAGCGTCTTCGTAGAAGTAGTCCTTCGTTCCATTGTTGGCACCAGCCTGATAAATACCCCGATAGAAAGCTGTCCAGGCACCTGTTTGACCGTTGATCGTAATTGGCGTTGTGTAATCCTTATGGATACCATCACGATACATCCATTCTTTCGTTTGGTTGTACAAATGGCTTCCCTGGGTCCAATCGAACTGGAAATTCAACGTCACGATGTCACGGAACGAAATATCATTGATGAACGACGAAACAAACGTAGGATTCGGGTCACCAAAGCTGTACTGACCTGAGCTAAAGAGCGGCTGCTTGGTCGCTTTGTTGACGACATATCCATTGCTGGCCACTTCGTAGTTAGGTTTGTTGGCTTCCGAAATGGCGGGGGTGCCGTCGGGCAGAATCTGATCGAGGCTGTGAATGCCTAAATAACCGAACAACTGTCCAATTTTCTGGCCTGCTTTCAGCACGTAGTTGGTGCTACCGGCGCTGGACGTAACAACAATTTGCTGATTCCCTTTTACTGCGTCGATCTGTGAACTCTGGTGCCCAAAATTGGTCGTAAAATTCCAGGTGATGTTGTTACCCCGGTAAACCGTTGCGTTTAACGAGATCTGTGTTCCTCTGGAAGACAGTGAGAACGCATTATCTTTAACCGTACCCACCCCTGTCGATGGAGCCGAGTTTACGTTATAGATAGCGTTATCGGTCGAGCGATTCCAGTAGCTGAACGAAAAATTGAGCCGTTTGAGCCAGTCGCCGTTCCCGCCTTTCACCGTAAAGTCAGTGCCTATTTCGAGTTCTTTCGAGACTTCTACACCCAGATCCGGGTTGCTTTGCGTAGTGGTATTATAAAATACGTTATTAGCACCAAATGTCCGGGTACCTAATGTCACGTAGCGGTCGAATGGTTTTGGCTGAATACCCGCTTCACCATATGCTGCCCGTAGCTTGAATTCGGGTACGTATGTTCCTAAAGTGCTATTCTGCCAGAACTTAAGCGACGAAGGACGAATGTATCCATCGGCGTGTGGGAACGTGAACGGTGTTGACCCGCGACCAAAAGCAGATGAATAATCCGAGCGAAAACCAGCCGTAACGCCCAGGAGTTCACCATATTCGATATGCTGATTAATCAGGTAGCCATACGTGACAAACGGCGTGCGGTTATCAAGTGATATCCGGTAAGTACTAGCCTGCGCACCTGTATAGGGTGTATAGGTAGGAAGACCAAGACCGTATGTATCAAACTCACTGTAGTTATTTTGCCGGTAATCGAAAGATACCTGCGTCGATGTCCGAATGGGAACATTCAGTTTGAAATCTTCCTGGAAATCCGTTTTGATGAACGCGCTGGCCAGGAAGTTCTGGAATACCGTTTTGTATTCGTACGTTGAAACCTCACCTTTCGCATCACTGGCATTTGTGCTCGTAGCATAACCTGCTCCGTTGGCAATGATATTCCGATTCAGGGTCTGGTTTGCGTAATTATACCGTTCTTCCTCCTGCGTATAGTTCAGGCCATATTTAGCGTTGAGATCCAGGTATTTAATGGGCTTATAATCCAATTCCACGCTCTGAATAACATCGACCTTATTATCAAAATGGTTCCGGTACTGCAGGCGATAATTTGGATTATAGCCGTTTACGCCTGAAGCACTACCATAATAAGCAGCATAGTTTCCATCGGGATCCTTGTAATCGTAATTGTTGAACGGACGAGTATTGTTGATGTCATACCATACGGCCCGGTCGTAGGTGTTAATCGTATTTTTGGTATAAACCAACTGCGTAACACTGCGTAGGGTCAGGTTCTTAGCCAGGGTCATGCCTATGTTGCTGACGAGGTTACTCCGGTTGTAGGCTCCGTTATTTTTCAGAATAGTGGTCTGATAACTATTTGAGGCCGTAATGCTGTAATCAGCCCTTCCACTTCCGCCCGATATGTTCAACGAGTTGTTGATCGTTTCGGAAGGTTTGAAGAACATGCTATAGTAATCGTAGAACTTCAGATTTTGATCGTATGGCTTGTTGGCCTGGCTGTTAACATCCAATGCATTGTATTGAACGTTTTCACTCCAGGTACTAGTCGCCGGATCGAACGTAAGTGGCTTGCCGGATACACCGATAACATTGTTGCTGGCATCCGTCACGAAAGCATGCTTGTCGGCCTGTCCAACACCGCCCTGATTGATATACGAGTTCGTGGCATAGCTGTTAGAAAAACTAATTTGGGCCGGGCCATCTTTACCCCGTTTGCTGAACAACTGAATAACACCGTTGGCGCCCTGGGCACCATAAAGCGTACCGGCGGCTGCTCCCTGAATGACCTCTACCCGATCAATTGTATTCAGATCCAGCGAGTTAAGGTCAGTAGAACCAACCTGTACACCATCCATCAGGACGATAGGCGCCGTACCACGGTTGATTGTGTTGATTCCCCGAAGCAGAATATTCGCTTTTGAGCCGGGTGTACCGTTGGCGCTGACAATCTGAGCGCCCGCAATTTTACCAACAAGCGCCTGGTCAATGGAGGCTGTTGGCGCGGCTGGCAAATCTTTCGCCGAAACGGATTCGACGGCGATACCAAGTTTAGCCTTAGAGGTGGCCACCCCGACGCCGGTTACGACGACTTCGGATAACTGACGGGAGTCGGATACCAGACTTACGTTTATTTCCGACTCATTACCAACTTTTACTTCCTGTGTGACAACGCCCACGAAGCTAAATACCAGCGAGATACCTTTCGTGCTCGGTATTGAGATGACGTACACACCACTTGCATCCGTGTTTGTTCCTTTCGTTGTTCCTTTTACGACAACTGAAACCCCCGGTAGGGCTGATCCGTCTTCGGCCGATATAACCTTACCGACGACTTTCCTTTCCTGCGCCCACGCGGTGGACAATACTGAGTTAACTAAAAGGAAACTCAATAATAGAATTCTACTCATAAGTGTTGTTAGTTAGGTTAAAATACTTTTCCGTGTCTACAAAACTATAGCCAAAAAAATGCAATACAAAATTCCTAATATTGTAAAGTATTCAGCTTTTTATAGTGACTACTCATAGTAATGCAGAATATAATTTTACATATATCAAAATAAGGCTATTAACTATATGCCCACATGATAAATTTTTCGCTGATTCCAGAACAAAGTATAACTGAGTATTTTTAACATAGTATTAGTAAATAGAAGAATAATATAAAATATACACACTTAAATACAACTTATATGAGTATTACAAAAAATCAATAAATAGCATTTTTATTATATGCGAATCAACCGTGTCTCACTGGTTAAAATGTAACGCTACTTAGAATGAGGCTTTTCTACACGTGCTTAGTTAACTTCATGACAAGTGTAATTTAATTATTACCTTATGTATCTGCGAGTTGCTTGTTACTCCTTTAGAAAAACAACTGCCTATACCACAGGAATATTACCTAAGTAATATCTGTAGCCATTAGTAAACGCAGGCCGAATTGGGGCAAGGTATTTCGCTATTACTGGTAGCTGTGGGGACTTTAAGCAGACCGCTACGGGTTACAAGCGGTTAAGCAATTGTAACCCGTAGCGTCAAGCAGCTGTTGGTGAGCAACCTACTCCCCTTATTAACAGGCTAGTTAACAAGGGAAACAAGCGTAAGGATTATATAGGAGGCTTTGATGAGTGTATCAGATGATACGCTATGAGAGTTCGAGCGTTGTTCGCTCCAGGGCTTTGCTAATATCTGCCGCCATCGAGCGGGTATATTGATGACCGATCCGAAATAACTCGCGGGCTTTGCTGATGTCCGTTGTTGTATACTGCGAAAGTTGGGGCGGCTCAATCAGCACGTTACACTTGGCGAAGCGGTCTCTTGTTTTGCTTTGCACGGCAAGCACTAAGCTACGCTCAATAACTCCCCGCATGGAGGTAATCGGTTTACGGGGACCCAATACATTGCAATGCGATCCGATCAGGAAATCAACTTTGTTTTCGATCACATCAACCGGCAAGTTATTCAAGACACCTCCATCCACAAACTGGCGTTTGTGAATGAGCATTGGCTCAAAAATACCCGGTAAACAGCATGATGCCAGTACAGGTCGGATCAGTTCTCCTTTCTCGAAAACGACCTGTTCGCCAGCATTCAAATCGACCGCAACCACGTGTAACGGAATTTTAAGCCCTTCAAATGAGTCGTGCGGAATGTACTTTCTGTATAAGTCGACGACCATGTCCAGACGCAGCAGGCCCATTCGGTTCCAGGCAGGGCGCAAGTGGCGCATAAACGAAGACGATTCAATGATTTTCAGACTTTCGTCGGGTGTGTACCCCTGAGCCAGCAAAGCACCGGTAATGGAACCGGCACTAGTTCCGGCAATCTGGTCGAACGGTATGCCCATTTCCTGCAAGGCTTTTATGACCCCCAGATGAGCAATGCCACGAGCCCCTCCCCCTGATAACACCAACCCTATTTTCATATATTTCAGACTATTGATTAGATAACGGTCTGTCTACTTTTTTGGTTTTTGTCAGGTAGACGACTGGTCCGCCAAGCCGCAGGTGAGCAGGACATAGGTCTTAACAAGCCAGGCGTCATTGGTTTCCGGCTACGCGGACCAGTCGTCTACCTTACGACAAAAATTCCGCTAATGTTCCGGTATCTTTTACCCGGACGCCCTTGTCGGTGCGCTCCAAGGTGGCGGCTTCGACGGTTGGGTCGTGATCGAAAACAAGCACCCAATCTTCCGCAACAGCCCGGTTAAGAAACTCCGTTTTTTCATTGAGTGTCAGGAGCGGGCGCACGTCATACCCCATTACATAGGGAACGGGAATGTGCGCCACCGATGGTATAAGATCGGCACAAAAGGCTACGGTACGCCGTTGTCCCGTACGGCCCGTAACCTGAAACGTGGGCAACGTCATTTTTTCGGTGTGTCCATCCACATAAAGCAAGTCAACACCGGGTATAGCCAGGTCTTCCTGATCGATAAACCGAAGCTGGTCGTTCTCGTGCAAGGGCATAAAGTTTTCGCGCAGGTACGTGGCCCGTTCACGGGGATTAGGGTTCGTTGCCCAGTCCCACTGACCACTATGGCTCCAGTAGCTTGCCCGCGGAAACGTTGCTTCGAGCTTCGTGCGGCTGGCATCTGTGTACTGCACAGCCCCACCCGCGTGATCGAAGTGCAGGTGCGTCAGCAGGACATCGGTAATATCATTGATGGAGTACCCGGCCTGTTCAACCGCCCCAACCAGCGTTTTCCCGTTGGGCAGGTCATAATAGGCGAAGAATTTAGCGTCCTGCTTGTCGCCCGCACCGGTATCGACCAGCATAAGCCGGTTGCCTTCCTCAACAAGCAGGCAGCGCATGGCCCAGTTGCATAGGTTTCGCTCATCGGCGGGACTTTGTTTTTGCCAGATCGACTTCGGAACCACGCCAAACATAGCGCCACCATCAAGTTTGAAAAGTCCGGTATCAAGGGGTTTGATCAGCATACAGACAGGATAAAGTTACCGGACAAATATAAATGCATTCCCTGACAACCCGGAACGGCGGGCGAATCAGGGACTGTAGGCTTATGCCCTAATTCATGTTACTTTTGGAACTGGATATAGGTTCAGACCGAAATTACTTATCGTTTGTATGCTACATACGTATCAGGACCCAAAAACGGCGGGCATACTGAACCTGATTTGTCAGGAGCCTGGCTTCGAACGTTACTTCTTCCGGGAACCACAAAGCCGTCTACTGACCATTGCCTGGAACGTTGGCGACGACCAGGCCGTCCTGATCGATGGCATCAACTATCTGTTTCCCCGGCAGACTATGCTGCCCCTGATGGTCAGCCAATCGGTCAGTTTTGAACACCCCGACACCATTGTTGCCTGGCAGTTTGATCGGGCCTTTTATTGCATTGTGGATCATGATAAGGAAGTATCCTGTGTTGGTTTTCTGTTTTACGGCGCTAAAGACCCCCTTTTCCTGGCGCTTAGCTCCAGCGAGCAAACGAAGTTCGATGCCTTGCTGACGGTATTCCACGATGAATTTTCGACCCATGATGCCATACAGGGCGAAATGCTCCGCATGCTGCTGAAGCGGCTGATCATCAAACTTACCCGGTTGGCAAAAGAGCAATACCTTGATCCAACCCTCAGTGAGAAAGACCTCGACCTGGTTCGGCGATTCAATCTGCTGGTCGAAATTCATTACCGGAAGCTTCACGCCGTTAGTGACTACGCGGAGCTGCTTAATAAATCGCCCAAAACGTTGTCTAATCTGTTTGCGATCTATAATCAGAAAAGTCCGCTGCAACTTATTCACGAACGAATCGTACTGGAAGCCAAGCGGTTACTACTCTATACCGACAAATCGACGAAAGAAATTGCCTATGAGCTAGGCTTTGAAGAAGTCCCCCATTTTAGTCGTTTTTTCAAGAAGCAGGTCAACCTGCCCCCATCCGAATTTAAGGAACACATAAAAAGTAACCTGTCAATACCGTTACCTCTCGGGAAGAATTGATAATAGGTCGGGCAGTACGGTCATTTTCGACTGCGTTTAGGCGCTGCACCTTTGCATTGTCAAAACGACAACGTAAACCAACACGAAAATGGCAAGTTTCACAGTACCAACACGAGATCAGGTTTCAGCACAAAATCAACAACTATTCGATACGTTACAAAAAGGGCTCGGTTTCGTTCCGAATCTCTATGCTACCTTCGGCTTGTCTGACAATGGCCTGGGCGCATATTTAGCTTTTCAGCAGAGTCAGACAAAAGGGGCGTTCAGAGCGAAAGAACGCGAAGCGATCAATTTGGTCGTTTCGCAGGTCAACAAGTGTGTCTATTGTTTGGCGGCCCACACAGCTCTAGGCAAAATGAACGGTTTTTCAGACCAGCAAATGCTGCAACTCCGCGCTGGGTATGCTGACTTTGACCCGAAACTCGATGCTCTGGTTAAACTAGCGCAAGCCATTACCGAAACCAAAGGCCATCCGGCCACTGAACTGGTTGATGCCTATATAGCGGCTGGCTATGCACAGAGCAGCGTCATTGATCTGATTCTGATGGTTGGCGATAAGATCATGTCAAATTATCTGCACAGTATGACTAACATTCCTGTCGACTTCCCTGCGGCCCCCGCTCTCGAAAGCATTGAGGCCTGATTTCAACCAAAGTCCTTACTATCAGCCTATTCTATTCATTCTCAGGAATCATGAAAAACAGTCTTTTTATTGGCTTATTTATCCTTTTACTTGCCTTTACAACAGGAGATTCCATTCCCCAAAGGCCAGAAGACATCAGCCCGCTGTTGATTGGCGAGACAATCCCCGACGTTCGCCTTCAATCCGTTGACAATCAAGCCGTTTCTCTACTATCGGAGGTCGCTAAAAAGCCGACGGTTTTGGTCTTTTACCGGGGCGGCTGGTGCCCTTATTGCAGCCGACAGTTAGCGGAACTGCGCACGCTGGAACCGGATCTGAACAAAAAAGGGTATCAGCTTATTGCTGTCAGTACGGATAGTCCCGAAAATTTAAGGAGCACCCTCGACAAAAATCAACTTCCGTACACGCTTCTTTCCGACTCCGACGTAACCGCAGCCAAAGCATTCGGACTGGCTTTCAAGGCACCAGCTGCCTATGGCTCGACACTGGAAAAAGGGAGTGGCGGAAAAAATGTCGAGAAGTTATTACCAGTACCCGCCGTTTTTTTGCTTAATCGACAGGGAGTTATAAAATTTGAATACATTAACCCCAACTTTAAGGAGCGGATGCCGGGCAACTTGCTGAAAGCCGCGATTGAATCGGTTAGCTAGCTGACCTTTTGCGCATGAACTTTGTTATAAAGTTGATCATCGATCAACTTTATTTTGTATACTCGACTCATTCCTTCACTCACCTAACTATATGAAACGCATCGTTCACAAACACCCGCTGGCTATCCGGTGGTTTCACTGGATCAACTTCCCGGTTCTGTTCGTCATGATCTGGAGCGGTCTGCTGATTTACTGGGCGTATGATCCGTATAAAATTACGATCGGTGGCTATACGCTTCTTTCCTTTTTCCCGGATGGCTTTTACAAATTCCTGAACGTTCCGCGCCGGCTGGCCGAGGGCATGGCCTGGCATTGGGTATTCATGTGGGTGTTTATGCTGAACGGGCTGGCCTACGTCATCTACACCTTTGCCTCGGGTGAATGGCGGCACCTGGTGCCCGACCGTCGCTCCTTTCGGGAAGCCATTCAGGTGACCTTGTATGATTTGGGGCTTCGCAAAACGCAACCGCCTTTTATCAAATACAACGGCGCGCAGAAAATAGCCTACTTTGCCATCATGCTCATGGGCGTGGGGTCGGTACTGACCGGCTTTGCCATTTACAAACCCACCCAGTTTTCGTGGCTGACCCGTTTGTTGGGCGGATATGAAGCCGCCCGGCTGGAACACTTCGTGCTTACCGTTGGCTATGTGTTGTTTTTCTTTGTTCATATCGGTCAGGTAATCCGGGCAGGCTGGCGCAATTTCCAGTCCATGGTAACGGGTTTTGAGGTCGTTGAAACCGTTGCTCCGGCCAAAAAACAGGCAATGCCCGAACCACCCATAACACCCGTCCTACCCACGCCCCAACCGAATGGGACACAACCCGTCGGACCATCGGAACCCTTGTTAACGCCTAAACCCTCTCTGTCGTGAGCCAGTCAAACGAACCTAAATTACCCGAAAGCGACGTGCCTGAATCAGCCGTTCGTCGGCGCATGCTGAAATCATTTGGCTGGTTTGCGCTGGCCGCTGCCGTGCCCGTCGGTATCTACGAATGGATTACGAATAGCCCTAAATTGCTAGGCGTTAAGAAGCCGTTTCGGCGGGTACTGGACGCCAATGAACAGGTGGCCCGAACGTATTTCAGCAATACGCACTTAGTCCGTACATATCCTGTAAATCAGGCAGCCAAGAAAGCCAGGGTCAATGGCTATGATGGTATAAAAACGCCCGTTGCCGAAGACTGGAAATTACAGATCGACCGAAAAGCGGGCGCTCCGGCCGAGCCAAGTCAGCCGCTCCTGCTGACCATCGATGACATCAAGGCGCTGCCAAAGCATGAAATGGCCTACGAATTCAAGTGCATTGAAGGCTGGAGCCAGATTCAGCATTGGGGCGGAGCACGGCTATCTGATTTTCTGGTGGCTCACAAACTCGGCACCAAAAGCGGCAATGCGCCCAATCCGGATAACACCGATGACCTGTTCAAGTACATCGGCATGGAAACGCCCGATAAAGGGTATTACGTCGGCATTGATATGGAGAGCGCTATGCACCCGCAGACGTTGCTGGCTTATGAACTGAACGGCGAACCGATTACCGCACCGCATGGTGCCCCGCTCCGGCTGATTATTCCGGTGAAGTATGGTGTTAAAAACCTCAAGCGCATTGGCCGGATCTTCTTTTCGGATGAGCGTCCCCGCGACTTCTGGGCCGAACGAGGCTATGATTACTACGTAGGACTTTAGGTAAACAACCCTCTTCATTTTCTTATGAATTACCTCCTTTTGCTCCTGACCGCTTGTGGGATGGCCTTTTGGGCACCCGACAAAAGCCCGATAAAACCCGCCCCTCAGCCGGTTGTTGTGCTGGAATTATTCACCTCGCAGGGCTGTTCCAGTTGCCCGCCTGCCGACAGAGCCTTGCAGGAAATAACCCGGCAGGCCGCCAGTACCGGGCAGATGGTTTATAGCCTATCGTTCCATGTCGACTACTGGAATCGCCTGGGCTGGCAGGACCCTTTCAGCAATAAGCTCTTCACCGACCGCCAGCGCCAGTACGACCGCGCTTTGAACAGTCAAACCTATACGCCCCAACTGGTTATCAATGGGAAACAGGATGTGATTGGTGGGCAAAAAGCGAAAATTGAGCAAGCGATTCAGAGCATTCAAAAACAGCCTGCTTCGGAGTTTATTGGTGTGGAGGGAAGCGTAGCCCGCGAGGCCGGACAGGTGACCATAAAATACGAGCTTTCGGCTGCAGGGCCTTACCGGGTCAATGTGGCGCTGGTCCAGAAGGAAGCCCATACGGCGGTAAAAAACGGGGAGAATGGCGGCCGTACTCTGACTAATACGAACGTTGTCCGGCAATTTAAAACCATTGACCAAGCGAGTACATCGGGCCGTTTATCCCTTCCTCTACCTACGGGTCTTTCGGCCGATCAGACAGCCGTGCTTGTGTATGTCCAGCGAACGGACAATGGGCAAGTCGTGGGTGCCAAACAGTTATAGCAGGCAGGCTATCATTATAGGTTCAATGGCTCGAAATCTGTTACCTAAACCTATATAACGAAGTCGCTCAACACTATTGAATACATAGTTATAGCACATAACATCGCTCTATCATCGAATTCGATACACAACAAATTCGCGAAAGCCATTTGGTGGAGCTTCCGAGCGTGGAGCACATCCCGCCTGTGCAGTCGCGGGATGTGCTCCACGCTCGGAAGGCCATTTTAGCCTTTCTGGCAAACTGAATTTCAGTTACAACCAGCGTCCTTACAAGCTTACCGGCTGTTTTCCCGATTTAAGCGGCAACGATTTTCCTTTCCAGCGCAACGTCCCCGTCAGGTTATTGGGCAGGGTAACCGTGCCGGTTAGGCCGCCCGTTGGTGTCTTCTGAAACTGAACGGCTATCTCGCCTAACGGATGCGGCATTTTCCCATCGACCGTTGTCAAATCAGCCATAAATGGCTCAATCCGCACCGACTTGAATCCGGGTTCAGCGGGTCGAATGCCGCAAGTAGTCGACATAAATTCATAGAGCGGAGATGCGCTCCAGGCGTGGCAATCGGAGCGCGTCGGCTCGGGGTTTTCGGCAAACGTGGTTAGCCCCATGGCCAGCATATCGCGCCAGGGCTTCAGTTGGGCAATAAACTGATCGCCGAGTCCAGTCTTTTTGAGGGCTTCGAACAAATAGAACTTGAAGTAAAAGGTAGCCTGGGTCAGGGACGTATCCGCGATTGTTTTCTGAACCAAACCAGCCTGCTGGGCAACGGGTACAGCATCGGTCAGAACAGCCAGGATATTGGCATGCTGACTGAAGGACGTTTTATCGGGTGTGTCGGCGAACAGTCCACGCCCGGCATCCCAACACTGCGCAAAAACCGCTTTATTTAACCGACGGCCCAGCTCGCGGTAGTGTTCGGCGAGCTGATTCTGGCCATAGTGCGCCAGTAAATCACCCGCCCGGAAATACGTGTAGGCCTGCTGCAACGACAAAATACTCGAACCGCCCTTGCGTGCACCCGCCGGAACGCCACCCGCAATTTCGTCTTTCGCATTCTTCCAGGCTGACCAATCTACGAAATTCCACCATTCGAGCGGGCCGTTCAGCCCCGTTTTGGCAATCCGTTGCTCGTGCCAGTTCAGTACGCTCAGGATGCCCGGCAACATCGACTTCACAAAGGCATCGTCCTGCCGATGCATCCAGTAATCATGAACCATGCAAACCCAGAACAGTGAAAAGGTTGGGATCACCTGAAAATCGGCCGATGGGTAGCGACTCTGCGTCAGACCGTCGTTGAATCGACTATGGTCATAATCGAGAATGGCCTTACGCATCAGCCGGTCATCGCCCGTCACATACAGCGAAATCAGGGATTGAATCCGGGTGTCGCCGGTGTATTGCAGTTGCTCGTAGTACGGACAGTCGTAATAGGTTTCGCCCGCACACAGCCGGGCCGTTCGCCAGCCCACCTCCCAGATGGCTTTCAGCGTTGTGTCGCCCGGCATGGACGTGCCCGGCATGGAGGTGCCCAGCATGGAGGTGCTGGTAGCAAACTGTGCTTTTTGCTGGAAAGGATAGCCCGTAAACTGCCCAGCCAAATCCTCCAGAACAAGCGGTTCTCCCTTCGTCTCGACCGTGACCTGCAAATAACGATACGTCCGAAACCAGAGCGGCCGGAACGTTCGTTTGCTGCTGCCGTCGGGCAGGAACTGATCCTCAAACCCGAGCAATGTTCGTCCCTCTATGTCGTTCCGATTGCCTTTTTTGTTCTTAGCATCCACCAATGCCTCAGCATAGCCCAACGTTATGGTAGCTCCTTTGCCCTGGCTCACCGTCAATTCGGGATAGGCATTGGTCAGATGGCCCTGGTCGAACAGAAACACAGCCTTTGTGTTGGCCGGCACCGTAACCGGCGATTTTCCCTGAAGAAAAGCAGCGTCCATCTTCCCGTTTTCAGTGCGCCGAACGCTCGCCAACCGAACGGTACTTTCTTCCATCATGGGAATAGCTCGCGGCACGAGCCCCCAGTTACCATCAGTTCCCAGACCACGGGGTTTCGTCGGGAAGCCCAGCGGTTTGGCGGCTACCCAGGCTTTATCATCAAAGTTGGGTTGCTCCCAGCCCCACGGATATTGAGCCGCATCAACCCGATCGCCATCCCCCGCAACGATGTAGGTTTTCAGTTTCGGAATATCATTCTTAACGGGCGAATAGGCGGGGTTATGGAAGATTTTCCAACTGGCATCGGTGTTGACGAGTTTTTCGGCCTCACTGTTTCCCTGTACCAGAAACCCAAGCTGGTAGCTCATCTGCGCGAAAGGCGCCCCCTCCCCCATATACCACACCTGAGCGGCCAGCACATTGCGGCCCGCCTGCAGGTAAGGCGCCAAATCGATCGTTTCGTAATTCCAGTTTTGGGTATCGCTGCGAGCGGGTCCTATAGCCACCGATTTGCCATTCACGAACAGCCGATAGCGGTTATCGGCCGAGACATGCACCACAAAGCGGCCGGGCTTTTGGACCAGGTCAATGGCTTTTCGGAAATGATAAATACCATATTGACGAGCCGGTGCGGTTGGGTGAAGTATCCAGCGGGCCGTCCAGTATTGATTTGTCCAGTCGGGGGTAGTTGATTGGGCATAGCTCGCCGAGAGCGTTACTAAAAAGAGGGCCGTAAACAGAAACCGTTTCATAGAAGCAGAATAATGTGCAAGATAAGGTACATTTTTTCTTGACTTACTGATTATCGCCTTCTGGTTGTACTTTCGTGGTAGATTTCCTAACTCGGATAACCACATGTATCTTCTTGGATTTGACCTCGGCAGTTCGTCCGTCAAAGCGTGTTTAGTTGATGCCGATAGCGGCAAGGCTGTTGCGTCGGCCTTTTTTCCGGAAACGGAAATGATTATTGAATCTCCCCAGGCCGGTTTTGCCGAACAACAACCGGAAAACTGGTGGAAGAATGCCTGTCTGGCCAGCAAAGCCGTTATGCAAAAAGCGAATGTGCAACCCGCTGATGTAAAGGCGATTGGCATATCCTACCAAATGCACGGCCTGGTCGTTGTCGATAAAGACTTTAACGTCTTACGGCCCTCGATCATCTGGTGCGATAGCCGGGCGGTTCCCTATGGCAACCAGGCATTCGATGCGCTTGGCCACGACCGTACGCTGCATCACCTGCTTAATTCACCGGGTAATTTCACGGCCGCCAAACTCGCTTGGGTAAAAGCGAATGAGCCGACTATATACGCGCAGGTGGATAAGTTTATGCTTCCCGGCGACTATCTGGCGGCCCGCATGACGGGCGATATCGTCACTACGGCATCGGGTTTATCAGAAGGCGCTTTCTGGGATTTTCAAGCGAACCAGCCTGCCCAGTTCCTGCTTGATTATTTTGGCTTCGATGCCTCGTTGATCCCAACGATCAAACCAACGTTTGCCCCCCAGGGTGAATTGATGGAGTCGGCGGCTAACGAACTGGGCCTTGCCGCCGGAACGCCCGTCACGTACCGGGCAGGCGATCAGCCGAATAACGCGCTTTCGCTCAACGTCCTGGAACCCGGCCAGATTGCCGCCACGGCTGGTACGTCGGGTGTGGTCTATGGCGTTAGTGACCAGGCCAGCTACGACCCAAAATCGCGCGTCAATACTTTCCTGCACGTTAGCCATACCGTCGAAGCCCCGCGCTATGGCGTTCTGCTATGCGTAAATGGCACCGGAATTTTGAACAGCTGGCTGCGAAATCAGATGCTGCAACGATCGATCAGCTACCCCGACATGAACACCCTGGCGCACGAAGCCCCGGTTGGTGCCGATGGACTGGTTTGTCTGCCGTTTGGCAACGGTGCCGAACGCATGCTCGAAAACGCTGATCTGGGGGCCTCTTTTCAAGGATTGAATCTAACACGGCATGGCCTGCCACACATGATTCGGGCGGCTCAGGAAGGCATCGTTTTTGCCTTGTATTACGGCATCCAGATCATGGAAAGTGTTGGGGTAGGTCTGCAAACGATCCGTGCTGGCGAGGCCAACATGTTTCTCAGTCCACTCTTCCGCGACACCCTGGCCAACCTGACCGGCGCTACAATAGAACTGTATAATACTGACGGTGCCCAGGGGGCAGCTCGGGGTGCCGGACTGGGCTTGGGTCATTATAAAAATGCGCAGGAAGCCTTCGCCGGACTTCAGGTAACCAGGACAATCGAATCTGACATGCGCGCTCAGGAAGGCTACCGGAATGCCTACGAGCGTTGGCTAGACCTGTTACAATCCAGAAACTGAAGTAAATAAACGCCATCGGCATTCTTAAAAAAAGTGGGCTACAAACTGAAAACTTTCGGTTTGTAGCCCACTTTTTTTAACGCAATAAATAAAATAAGCGAGTCTTATAAACTCTCTGCATCCTGTAAAAAATACTTACTTCCTACGAACATTTTCGTTAATCATTTATAGTGAACCGTGCATGCATTAAGTTCCGTCCCTCAACAATAACCCTGATCAACCTACTCATAATCAATAGACTAAAAATATTTTCAATTAAATTAAATCCAAATGATATAGTACTGCCGTAAGTCTTCATGTTGTCGACAAACAGAGTAAAAACATTCAGTACACATTTCAACTTCTTAAAAAGAATAGCAACATGAAGACGCTTAAATTATTATTTTCTATAGTCGCCTTGTCGGCAATTAGTCAAGTTTCATTTGCACAGGAAAAAACAGTAATGGTTGGTGGTGCTCCCATGTACCCATCGAAAAATATTATTGAGAATGCTGTAAACTCGAAAGACCACACTACTCTGGTGGCTGCTGTTAAAGCGGCTGGTCTGGTTGAAACGTTGTCTGGCCCAGGTCCATTCACGGTCTTTGCTCCTACCAATAAAGCGTTCGACAAACTGCCTAAAGGCACCGTTGAAACACTAGTGAAACCAGAGAATAAATCAACGCTGACGGGTATTCTTACTTACCACGTTGTACCGGGTAAAATGAGTGCAGCCGACTTGATGAAAGCCATCACCGACGGCGGTGGAAAAGCTATGCTGAAAACAGCATCGGGTGGTACACTGACCGCCATGATGAAAGGTAAGAAAATCGAATTGATGGACGCTAAAGGCGGCACGTCTACGGTTACGATTGCCGATGTGAACCAGTCTAACGGTGTTATTCACGTTATCGACACGGTATTAATGCCTTAATAAGACATTACTCTTTATCCAACTGCCAAAAAAGCCCGACCAGACGGTCGGGCTTTTTTACGTTTAGGCCTGATCTAATAATCGGTTTGTTTCTTCTCCAATAAACTTTAAATCAACCAAATAAGGGGTTGACTTTAAATGGCGAATCCAGAATGAGAGAACCAGCCAACTGCGAGGCTCTCTACGTCCTATTTCTTTGAACAGTTGCTGAAAATTTGGTGAGTATGGATCATCATTTTCACTTTTCGACGTTTTCGTAATTTTACTAAGTTTTTCGAAGTCATGCGGAAGACCAAAATCTGTAAGGGATAAACCTGCCTCTTCTGCCGTAGCGATCATCCACTTTTCAGGGGCGGGACAGATAAAAATTAAATAATGGTGTCGCGTTGGATGTTTAAATAGCTGAAGATTATTAGGTACATCAACAATAAGATCAAACTCCGATACATATTTCAAAATCACCTTATCTTTATCAATAATACCCAAAGCGAAATCATTATGCAGTTTTTCCTGCATTAGTTTCACCACATTTGGACATCCTTTCTGGTGGTTGTATCGCCCTTTCGGCGGAACAGCTATTTTGAGGAGTTTAGTATCAATGTAACACTCAGGAATAACGTGCAAGTCCATTAGCTCAAATAGGCTTCATTATTGAAAAACAAATCGACGCCATACTTATGTACGTCTTGGATTTCATCCCTAGTTAGTGGTTTTGCTACCGTTTGCCCATCTTTGAAATCCACCATAAAAATAGCCAGATCATCGATAGCTCCCTCCAGGAAATCATTGACTATCAATGGGCTATGGGTAACAATGAAGAATTGATTTGTCTCTGACTTAATAACTTCCTGCGTAAATTCAACAATGTACGGAGGATAAGCATGAGCCTCTGGTTCTTCAAACAGCAACACTGAATTTTCATTGGAAGCAACGGCCGTTTTATAGAAAATGATCCGTTGTAACGTATCGGCTACAGATGAGTAGGGCAGCTGGAAAACCTCATCATCCCCTTTCTCTTTTTGTATTTTTAAAGATTGACTTGCAGTATCTAATACTAAACGTAAACCGTATTGCCGGAACCATTGGGCAAATTGTTTTCGTAACTTAGGCATCAACTCTAGCACATACAAGATATTATTTCCAAAGGGTGGTAATAGAAATGACACATGCTTCTCAAAAAGCTTAACATCTGACTTAAACGTGTATTTCTTTATCTCGTCAATAAAGATAGCATTAAAGCCACTGGGCTTAAACACATCAAATTTATCGTTGATTTGATAGGCCGACTTATCATTGATGTGAATGTTATCTGGCTGAGAAGTACTCTTTCTTGATAAGCCAACGGTGGTTATTCCCATCGACCTTAGAAATACTAATTCACAAGTCTCTACAAAGTCTTTACTAACCTCTCTTTTTATGCTTACAACTACTTTTTCATTGACCTCACCGTTGTAGTGAAGCTCGCGTAGATTCTCAACGCGAATTATGTCAGTCAACTTGCTCCAAGAAAAACTAAACAGCGATAACGCTTCCAGAATATTAGACTTACCAACATTCGGTCTACCAATAAATAAATTGATGCGCTTGAACCCACTTACGTTTAGCTCCCGAATGGACTTGAAATTACGGATTTCGATATGGTCAATAAAGTGATCCATGTGCAGTTGACGATTACACGCTAAAGTTAATAACAAAAAAGATGGTCGCTTGCACAACCATCTTTTCACTTGTCGGGCTAGTAAGCCCTACACATCATAACTCAGCACTGGGCTAAGCCATTTTTCAATCTCTTCGACAGGCCTATTTTTCCGTTGTGCATAGTCCAGTACCTGATCTTTGTTGATTTTCCCAACGGCAAAATACTTCGATTCGGGGTTTGAGAAATAGAAACCGCTCACCGACGAAGCCGGATACATGGCGTAACTTTCGGTCAGTTCAATATCTATTTTATTGGCATCCAATAGATCAAATAAGGTTTGCTTTTCCGTATGATCGGGGCAAGCGGGATAGCCCGGCGCGGGCCGGATTCCTTGGTACGCTTCCTTGATCAATTGCTCATTGGCCAGATTCTCGTCGGTTGCATACGGCCAGAATTCTTTCCGAACGCGCTCGTGCATCCGTTCAGCAAAGGCCTCGGCCAGCCGGTCGGCAATGGCTTTTACCATAATGCTGTTGTAATCGTCATGGTCACGCTCGTATTTGTCGAGCAGAGCTTCGATGCCGATTCCAGCCGTTACGGCAAATCCGCCGATGTAATCTTCCCGACCACTTTCCAGGGGAGCAATAAAGTCTGCCAGGCAGTAGTTCGGCAAACCCGGTGCTTTTTGATTTTGCTGACGCAGGAAATGAAGCACCGTCTTTGTGTCGTAAATTAACTCACCAGCCGGACTCACTGCCGTTTGAGACTGCGCTTTGCTGATTTTATACTCGATATGCTGGTGAGAGCCATGCCGTTCGCAGGGAACGTCGCGAGTGTACTCTTCGAAGTCGTGTAACAGCACATCATCGTCGGCCGAGTTAGCGGGATAGAATCCAACCACCGCTTTAGCCTTTAACAACTTCTTATCGATGATTTCCTGCAAAAGCTGATTGGCATCGTCAAACAACTGCTTCGCTTCTTTGCCAACAATAGCGTCGTCAAAAATAGCGGGGTATTTTCCATGCAACTGCCACGTCTGAAAAAACGGTGTCCAGTCAATATAATTGGCCAGTTCGGCAATGTCGTAATCGTCAAAATACCGATTGCCCAGGAAGGCTGGCTTGGTTGGCTCGAAGGTCGTCCAGTCTATTTTCGTACGATTCTCCCGCGCTTTCGAAATGGTCAGACTAGCCTTCTCTTTTTGCCGCTTCGCATGGTCATCGCGAAGTTTGACGTATTCAGCTTTGATTTCCGTGAAGATTTTTTCCCGCGTGCCATCGGTTTCACTAACGAGTTTGCCGGCAACGGGCACGCTCCGGCTGGCATCCAACACATGGACCACCGGCCCTGAGTAATGTGGATCAATTTTAACCGCGGTATGAATGCGCGATGTGGTAGCGCCACCAATCAGCAGGGGCATGGTGAAACCCTGCCGTTCCATCTCCTTAGCGACCCCAACCATTTCGTCCAGCGACGGTGTAATCAGGCCGCTTAACCCAATAATATCGACATTGTGTTCGCGGGCGGCATCCAGAATTTTCTGGGTAGGCACCATGACCCCAAGGTCAATGATTTCGTAATTATTACAGCCCAGTACCACGCCAACAATGTTTTTACCAATGTCGTGCACATCGCCTTTAACGGTTGCCAGCAGGATTTTCCCGGCAGAAGAGGACCCCGCGCCCGACTTTTCCGCTTCGATAAATGGCGTTAGGTAAGCGACCGCTTTTTTCATCACCCGTGCCGATTTAACAACCTGCGGAAGGAACATCTTGCCCGCGCCAAACAGATCGCCCACAATGCTCATACCATCCATGAGCGGCCCTTCAATGACGTGTAGCGGCCGTTCGACCTGTAGGCGGACTTCTTCTACGTCCTGATCAATATAATCTGTGATTCCTTTAATCAGTGCATGTTTCAGCCGTTCGCGAACGGGTTCGAGCCGCCAGCTTTCATCCTGTACTATCTCTTTCCCTTTCGCTTTCACCGTTTCGGCAAACTCGACCAGGCGCTCGGTGGCATCCTCCCGGCGATTGAGCAATACGTCTTCACAACGCTCCAGCAGTTCTTTAGGAATGCTATCGTATACTTCCAACTGGCCCGCATTCACGATGCCCATGTCCATACCCGCCCGGATGGCATGGTACAGAAAGGCCGAGTGCATGGCTTCCCGGACAACATCATTGCCCCGGAAGCTGAACGAAATATTCGATACACCACCGCTTACTTTAGCCAGCGGCAGGTTCTGCTTAATCCACCGAGTAGCATTGATGAAATCAACCGCATAGTTATTATGCTCTTCGATACCCGTGGCAACGGTCAGGATATTGGGATCGAAAATAATGTCCTGCGGAGCAAACTGAACCTTGTCGACCAAGATCCGATAAGCGCGTTCGCAAATTTGGATACGCCGTTCATAGGAGTCGGCCTGGCCACTTTCGTCGAAGGCCATCACAACAGCAGCGGCCCCATAGCGCTTCACCAACTGAGCCCGTTCAATGAAGGCCTCTTCGCCTTCTTTGAGCGAAATGGAGTTGACAATCGCTTTCCCCTGAACGCACTTCAGACCCGCTTCAATGACTTCCCATTTGGACGAATCGACCATGATGGGCACACGGGCAATATCAGGTTCGGCGGCAATCAGGTTCAGGAACGTGGTCATGGCCTCCACCGAATCCAACATGCCTTCATCCATGTTGATGTCAATCACCTGAGCGCCCCCCTCAACCTGCCCTCGGGCAATGCTGAGGGCTTCATCGAAGTTCCCTTCTTTAATGAGCCGGGCAAATTTCTTGGAACCCGTTACGTTGGTTCGCTCGCCAACGTTCAGAAAGTTGGTCTGCTCCGTAATTTTTAGCGGCTCCAGCCCACTCAATTTCTGATAAGGCTCCGGCTCCGGTAACTGCCGGGGTGGGTATTTGGCGGCTACAGTGGCAATAGCCCGAATGTGATCGGGCGTTGAGCCGCAGCACCCCCCAACGATGTTGACAAAGCTACTTTTAATAAAATCTTCGATTTGTGACGCCATCATATCCGGCGTTTCGTCATACTCTCCAAATTCGTTGGGCAAGCCCGCATTTGGGTAAGCTGACGTGAAGAAAGGTGCTTCTCTGGAAAGCGTTTGTATATACGGCCGCATCAGAGCTGCTCCCAGCGCACAGTTCAGTCCTACGCTAAGCAGCGGCAAATGCGAAACAGAATACAAAAAGGCTTCCGTTGTTTGCCCCGATAAGGTCCGACCACTGGCATCCGTAATGGTGCCCGAGATCATGATCGGAAGGGCCGTCTTCTGCGGATTTAAGTTGAAATACTTATCGATGGCGAACATAGCCGCCTTCGCATTGAGTGTATCAAAGATGGTTTCGACGAGCAGCAGATCCGAACCGCCATCAACCAACCCACTGACCTGTTCATAATATGCATTCACCAGACCATCGAACGTAATGGCACGGTAAGCGGGGTTGTTTACATCGGGCGACAGTGACGCCGTCCGGTTGGTTGGCCCCATGGCCCCGGCCACAAAACGTGGTTTGTCGGGTTGCTGCCCGGTCATCTCAACCGCTACCTCTTTAGCCAGCCGGGCCGACTCATAGTTGAGCTCGTAGGCCAGTTCCTCCATGTGGTAATCGGCCATAGCGATGGACGTAGCACTGAAGGTATTGGTTTCAATAATGTCAGAACCGGCTTCGAGGTACTGTTTGTGAATCGCCTGAATGATATCGGGTCGAGTCAACGACAGCAGGTCATTATTTCCCTTCAGGTCATGCGGCCAATCCCGGAATCGCTCGCCCCGATAGTCGCCATCCGTCAGGTTATACCGTTGAATCATCGTTCCCATTGCCCCATCGAGGACAAGGATACGTTCGTGAAGAAGTTCGTGTATCGTTTTCAAAGGCAGTAATAGAAGGCATGATTCGTAGTGTACCAACAGTTGATACCCTAAAAAAAATCCAATGAACAAAACAGCTTAGATACAGCCAGACAGATAGCGCAGAGCTAACTTATCTATCCCGCTATAAAGCGGGAGGAAATTGGCACCATTTCCTTGGGGTGGTTGGTTGCCAAGACATCATCGGGTCCGTTCCCTCCGTCTTTCTGGATAAGCCTACACAAAATTAAACAAAAAATCGGGCACCCCGACAATCGAGACGCCCGAAATCAATATACGCTTCTTCGTAATTACCAGGCGTCTTCCATATCCTCTTTCGTATACAGATGGTTACGCTCGGTATAAAACGACGTGTTGCCGGTGCGTTTGATTGCCAGCGGATTCTTGGCCGTCATGCGATACAACAGGGCGATGGGAAACAGAAAGACAAAAAACAGTACCGACAAAATGATTTTGCCGTTTATATTTCCCAACACCTCAGCCAGTTTGAACCACGCTTTTACGATAAGGTCACCGACGGCCGGAACAGCCAGACTCAGCACCCCTACAGCCGCAGCTCCATACAGAAACCAGGGCGACTTGGTTATAAAATACAGCACTACCAACCCAGTTACGATAACGAGCTGGGCTTTTACTTTTTCGGTAATATCCATGTGTTTAGAACAATGTGTAGATAAACGGAGCTACCGCCGAACCACCGCCAATGACGATCAGAACCCCAATGAGCAGCAACAGAATAATCATTGGAGCCAGCCACCATTTCTTGCGCTGCTTCATGAACTTAAAAATATCCTGTAAGAATTCCATACATTTATTTGAGTTTACTTACTTAATACTAGTTACCAGTTGACCCGTTCCTGGATTCGATTGTACCAATTTGAATAGCGCATCGCCTACCCGTTGGTTTACAATCGAACTGGCATGGCCATCATTTCGGCCCACAACCCGATCCTTGGGGGCAATATCGACCATTAGTTTTCCTACGTCTAGCATCGGTACGTTGTTGGTCTGAAAAAGATTCACAACCGGCTTAACATACTCAGCTGTTTTCTCGATGTTGTGCGAAAACGGGAACATAACCACGTAGAAACGGCAATTGTGTTCTTTGGCGTAGGTAATAAACTTTGTGAGATCACTCAGGTGGTCGTTGATGATTGCCGGTGTGCCATAAGCCGTCCGGGCATACACATCAAACGGGGCAAAGTTACCGTGCGGAAACTGCCAGTACAGGTAATTTAGCAGATACGACCGCATGAACAGCGACTGAATATAGCGGGGCAGATCGGAATAAGGTCTAAATCCCTGCGGGATCAGGCCATGCTCCAGCGCCACTTTTTCGATATCGTTTGGAAAATACTGTAAAATCAGTATATCGGGCGTTTTCCCAAACTTCAACAGCCGGGCATATTCATCGCGGGTGTCAGAACCGGATATGCCGAGGTTGTAGGTCACGTATTGTTTGGTACCCAACTTTTCGCCCAGAATATTGCCGTAACGCTCTTCGGCGGTTTTCAAACCGTGTCCCGCGCTGAACGAATCACCGACGATAAATACTTTCTTTTTCCCCAGCGTATCGGTTTTGGGTGCGTCGCGGTAATCGCCCGTCATGGGCGGCCAGTAGCGTTCAAACCAGATATGCGACGCCAGCGTAAGTCCGCCTTCCTGGCTTTGCGAAATGAACATAAATGCCATCTCGACAAAGAACATCAGCACAATCAGGGGCACAAACAAAGTGGCGACGTTACCGAGTAATTTAGGTGGATTCGGGTTTTTGACAACACCGTAGTAATACACACGCAACAGCTCGATAGTCAGCAACAGAAACAGACAGCACTTGATCAGACGAACGTATATGTTGTCGAATAACCCTTTGTGAGGATAGTCGAAACTTACCCCGAAATGGTCGCCGTAGAAAACAAAGAAAGTTAAAAACCCCAGCAGAAACAGGCGAATGGCACTGGAAACAAGTTTTGATTGCATTAAAACAGATCGTTCGTTAGTCTAAAACAAATTCTTCTTTCCAGTTATCTTTTTCCTGCCATTCGGGCTGTTTGCGTTTATCGAAGAGGTAATTACCGACAGCCAGATAATCCATTTCGGTACGCATAAAACAGCGATAGGCATCGTCGGGCGTACAGACAATTGGTTCACCACGCACGTTGAAGCTAGTATTGACGATGACGCCATATCCCGTTAATTTCTTAAATGAATCGATCAATTCGTAATACCGGGGATTGGTATCTTTATGGACAGTCTGAATACGAGCCGAATAATCGATGTGCGTAATGGAGGGTAAATCTGACCGCTGGTAGTAAAGTTTTTCACGCAGGGGGAAGCTGGCGTAATCGGCCGGTACCGGTGTCCGACGCTTCTGCGCAACCGGATGAACGAGTAGCATATACGGCGAGATGCCATCGTAGTCGAAATACTCGGCGCAATCCTCTGCTAATACCGACGGCGCAAAGGGCCGGAACGATTCGCGGTACTTAATTTTGAGGTTCAGTTTCTTCTGCATTTCGGCGTTGCGCGGGTCGCCCAGAATGCTACGGCCGCCCAGAGCCCGTGGTCCAAACTCCATTTGTCCCTGAACCCAGCCCAGCACATTTCCTTCAGCCAGCAGTTTGGCGGCATCCTGGGTCAAGTCCGAGAAGTTGGTGTAATGCGTAGCAACAGCTTTGTATTTTTTAGCCATCAGCTCCACATCCAGGTCAGAGAAGGTTGGCCCCAGATAAGAGCCCCGCATGGCATCCCGTTCGGTTGTGACAATCCGCTCCTTGCCAAAATAGATATGGTAGGCAGCGAGTGCGGCACCCAACGCGCCCCCGGCATCACCAGCGGCCGGCTGAATGAAAATATCCTTGAACAGACCCGATGCCTGTAGCTTTCCGTTCGATACGCAGTTGAGAGCAACCCCGCCGGCCAGTACCAGCGCATCGGCATTGGTCAGGCGCTTGGCCTCTTTGCCCATATTCAGCACCACCTCTTCGGTTAAATACTGAATGGCCAAACCCAGGTTACAATGCTGAGGTAATAATTCGTCTTCTGGCTGACGTTTGGGAAAACCAAACAACTCGGCCCATTTAGCTTCATTGACCATTTTCAGGCCGGTGGCGTAATCAAAGTATTCCTGATTCAGCCAGACAGAGCCGTCGGGTTTAAGGTCGGCCAGTTTGTCTTTGATAATGGCCATGTAACGGGCTACGTCAGGCGAATTTGGATCGCCATAGGGAGCCAGTCCCATCAGCTTATATTCGCCGGAGTTGACCCGGAAGCCCAGAAAATAGGTGAAGGCAGAATACAAAAGGCCCAGTGAATGCGGGAACCGCATTTCCTTGAGAATGGAAATATTTTTGCCTTCGCCTAAACCAATTGAGGCTGTTGCCCATTCGCCTACACCGTCGATGGTCAGGATGGCCGCCCGCTCGTAAGGCGACGGATAAAAGGCACTGGCACCATGCGAGAGATGGTGTTCGGGGAAAAGCAGTTTTACTTTACGGGATGGGTCATAACCCAGTTTCTCCAACTCCTGTCGGATCAGCCGCTTCAGGAACAGCTTTTCTTTAAGCCAGACCGGAATCGACATCAAAAAGGACCGTAATCCCTGAGGAGCAAACGCATAATACGTTTCGAGCAACCGCTCGAATTTGAGCAATGGCTTGTCGTAAAAGACAATAGCATCTAACTTATTGAGGTCTGCTCCACTATACTGGAGACAATATTTAATGGCTTCAGCCGGGAAACCGGGATCATGCTTTTTACGGGTAAACCGCTCTTCCTGAGCAGCGGCAATGATACGTCCGTCTTCAATTATTGCGGCTGCTGAATCGTGGTAAAAAGCAGAAATGCCTAATATGGTCATGAACTATGTTACTGGTCAAACAAGGCCAAAAGTAACGGTTTTTTTTGGCATACGAATCATTTGACTCAGTACCAATTACTTTCCGGCCCACTAGCAGAGTATATTAATCGCAATTTCAGTTACTTAAAAGAACAAAAGCGATCAACCAATACCTTTTATCCAAAGAAAAAGCAAAAAGGGATAAAGCGCTTAAATAGACTTGATGGGCAGGTCGTTGGCCAGCTTTTCGGCTACTCGCTTATAAGCCTCTCCATCCGGATGCATCCCATCATAGGTTGTTTTCCAGGAAAGTAAGGCCGAATAATCAATTACTTTCAACTGAGCGCGCTGGAAAAGTTGGCGCAGTTCGGGAGCCATCGGATAGGCCGGAAAAATAACCACGTAGAAATTGTCATTCCCAAACTGATTGCGATACAGTTGCTCCGATTTTTTCACAATCGTAACAAATTGTTCATACTGCTCGGTGCTATACCGCCGGGGAAAGTTGATGTTGAAGAGGTTAACGATGTTGCTTTTATACATGCCGTTAATCAACTGTAGGTTGATAGGATGTTTTTCTCCGTAAGTTCCTTCGACGGCCACCGTTTTGGGGTTAACGTAAGGCCAGTATCCGTTCGAATTATAAATCCATTTGGTACTGGGCGCGACTCGGGCTAAATGATCCTCGATGTACGTATAGATGGCGATTCCGTCTTTTTCAGCAATCTCGTTCCGCATATTCACCGATTGCTGAAGCGCGATCATGTGGGCAGGTGAATATCCTGATACGCCGTAATTGTAGGGCCGAAAACCGGTTGCTTTACCAAAATAATAGGGCATCGTACTTGTATCCGAGACCGCTTCGCCATAGGTGAACGAGCAGCCCAGAAACAAAGCGTATTTACCAGCGGCCCGCTGGTTATCAAAAGGGGTAATCCGGCGCGACAGGCTGTCTATGTGGTAGGTAATAGACACCTGTTTCGCGGATTGAGACAGATGGGCGCCCCCCGTGGCCGGTTGCTTTATGCGGTAACTTACCTCATACGGACCGGGAGCCGGCCGAACAATGCCCAAGGCGTCATTTCGCACTAACACGAGCGAGTTTTTCAACGGCTCGGCCTTGTCTGCCTGTGTATTATACTCAGCCTCCCTTTGGTACTTTTGTTTCCAGTGCAACAAAAGACTGGCTATTCCTTCAAGAGCTAACCAACTAAAAATGAAAGTTAGAAATGATACTGCAATTCCTTTAACCCATACTTTACCGTAGAGCATAATATATTACCAACGGAGACTCCTATACTACTATTTTACAGATGCACAAAGTGCTTTATAAATGAGCTAATGCTATTTTGTGTAATCTATTAACTAAATCTAACCCGAACCGCTTCGTCTTTACTTACAGTGGCAAAAATAGCAAGAAAATGGTCCGCGCGAATGAGCTAATGATTCAATCGTTTATCTAGTGATCCATAGTTCACGGATAAGATAAACCGTTTATCAACCTGAGTCTACTCATTACACCCCTGATGTTTACACCAAAGGATATTTGCAGGGATAATGGTCTGGCACCGTCGAAAATAAAGGATAGCGCTTCGCTCATATACGCAAAAAAATTACCTTTGGCCCATTCACAAAGCTCTATTGATATTGAAACTAGCAGCTATTGATATCGGCTCAAACGCAGCTCGTCTGCAAATCTCGACGGTATTGCACAACGATGACCTGGTTAGCTTTAAACGGGTTGAATACGTACGGTTCCCCCTTCGGCTCGGTCACGACGTATTTAATTACGGATCTCTGACACCCGAAAGTGAAGCACGGACAACCAAACTCATGCAGGCCTATAAGCTTCTTATGGAACTGCACGAGGTTGAAGGCTATATGGCCTGTGCTACCTCAGCCATGCGGGAATCGTCTAACGGGCAGGAGGTCGCCAAACGAATTGAAGAAGTAACGGGCATCAAAATTCATATAATTGACGGCCGCAAAGAAGCCGAGTTGATTAATGACGTCGTTGTACATGCACTCGACGACCGGCAATACTTACACATTGACGTTGGTGGCGGCAGCACCGAGTTGAACGTATACCTAAACCGGGAAAAGATCAATTCTAAATCCTTCAAAATCGGGTCAGTGCGCTTACTGGAGGGCAAGGAACACAAAGGAGCCTGGCGAAAAATTGAAGATTGGGTCGAAGACAATATCGATTCTTTTCAGGAGGTAACCGCCGTTGGTACGGGTGGCAACATCAGCAAGCTGTTCAACCTGGCCTCTAAAATTTCGGAAACCGAAACTACCCGGTCTGAAATCGAGCGCATCCGTGATTTCATTGCGGGCTTTAGCCAGGAGGACCGCATCAACAAACTTCGCCTGAACGCCGACCGAGCCGATGTGATCGTGCCAGCCGCTGATATTTACATCTCTGTCATGAAGTGGGCGGGCGCTAACAAGATTATTGTTCCTGATCTGGGCCTGAAAGATGGCATTATTCAACAGGTCTACGCGCAGGTGAAGAAACGAAAGTAGTTTTACCCCATATAAGGAACCCCGGCCTGAGTTCGTCAGGCCGGGGTTTTCTGTAAAAACAAGAGTTTATTTCGAGACTCTGCCACTTTTTACTTTTACAATGACGATGGGTACGCAGTGTGTATTGGCACAGGTGCACAACGCATTTGTCATGGTTGTCGAACGATCGGCATAGCACCCCAACGAATTATAGATTCGCACCGTGTATGTTTTGGGAATTCCCGTTCGGCTGATACCACCAACGATCACACCATCAGCCGGTATGGCGCTCCCCCGGCCTGAGAAGGTCCCATTGACGGCCATCTCATACGTTTCGGTTGGTTGATATCCGGTTATTGACACTTGCCCATCGCGTTGCGTTTCTGTAGCATAACAGGTGGCCTCTTTGATAACGACCGAAGCCATGGGATTGGCTCTGATGAATACCGTAATTAAGGCAAACGGGGTACAATTGGGGTCAGCAGATGCCGTTTTCAGGCGGGCATACACGTAGTAAATCCGGTCGGGGAGGTCAAAGTGTGCGGGGAAAATCACATTCCGTAACGTGGCCTTTCCCTGTCCAGGCATGACTTCGCCCACCGGCACACCGCCCCGTTCTGCATAGGGGTTTGCCTGATACGTATCAAACCGCACAAACTGAATGGTATCAGAGGGCAGAACCGTTGTGCTGACCTCTAATTTATCAATGGCACTTTCAGTACAAACCGTCAGGGATGTCGGGCTGGCGTTGGTGATACTCGGGCAAAAACTACCCTGCGCCTTTAGCACGGAGGTAATCAATAAGGCGGATAAGCTCAGAAAACTAATCCGAAGCCATCCTAACCAAGACCTTCGTCCGCCATTCCGTATCATGAGAGCTACCCCCATATTCTTTCTATCGGATATCCAGTCTATATGGCCGGTCAGTGAGAACCCCGACGCCGAATCAGCCTGTATTGATGTATGTATATACTATGTTTCGACTTCAGAATAACCGGTACGTCACGCCGATGCGAAATTACCCTCGTTACTTTTCGTTTGTATAGGCCGTCTGTACACGCATTATACCTGCGCGATATGGCCAACTATGTCTTTTTACATCAACAAAACCCAACTCCGTCCGACGTTCTCCCATTTTACGAACCTGGATTTTTCTTTAATGAGTATGCCCATCTGCGGCAGCAGGCTGAAAATTTTATTCTACTCTCGGCTGTAAACCAGGAAACTCAGCAAACCGAGGCCCGCTGTGCTTTTTTTATCCAGGCTGATGAAGCCTGTAGTCCGGCGGCTGCACCTTTTGGTTCCATCGAATTTTCGGAAACGTTGCCCGATGCGGTTCTGGATAAGTTCCTCTTCGAATTAACAGCAGCCGCCCGCAATGAAGGCGTAAAAAAACTACGAATCGTCAGTTATCCACATTGTTATGCACAGCAACAGGCAGCGCGGCTAATGAACCGGCTTTCCGCCCACAATTTTGTGCAACAATCCGCTCATCCTACCTATTATTTACCCATCGGTCGTCATTCCTTTGACGACCGGATTGTTCCAGCCGAGTGCCGACGGCTGCAACGATGTCGGCGAACTGGCCTCCAGTTTAACCAGTGGGCATCGACAGACGTAGCTGAAGTTGTGGATTTCATTCAGGAAACCCGGCAGCAGAAAGGGTATCCAATGGCCGTCAGCAGTCGTCGCGTGACTAAGTTGTGTCAGCAGTTTCCTGATCAATTCGTGGCCTTTGCAGTAACTGACGGGCCACGGCTAGCGGCAGTGACGATAACTGTACGCGTCCGGCACGACATTTTATATAATTTTCTGCCCGCATCGCACCCCGATTATCAGACGCTTAGCCCCATGGTGATGCTCATCGATGGGCTTTTCGATTATTGCAAGAAAACGGCGATACGGCTACTCGATTTGGGCGTGTCGCTCGATGCCAATAAACAACCAAAACCTGGTCTGATACGATTCAAGCGCAATCTGGGTGCGCAGGAGTCACCAAAGCAGGTATTTGAAAAGATATTATGAAAGAAGTCATAGGATTTTGCTAGCGATTCTATAAGCTGATCCAAAAGTCAGAACGGCTAAATTAACCAGTCGTCAAAACGCTCATTCCGACCTCTCACTTCCGGTCTGCTGTTTTTTTCGTTGTTTTGTAGAAAAAAGCACGCGAATAGGTGCTGTTTGCATGGTCGAAGCTGGTTTTAATCACATTAGTCAATTTCTGGGCGACTTGTTCGCATCGCTGGTATCGTTGCTGAAGGTGGCAATTCGTGGTCGGCATGCTACCCGCTTACCGGATCGTCAACTCCCTGTCTGCTCTGTTTTGGGCAACGGCCCATCGCTCAACGAGTCCTTAGCGGATCAATTCGACTTTATCCGACAAACCGAAATTGTATGCGTCAATAACTTTGCTCACGCGGAGGTTTTTCTCCGGCTTCGTCCGCAGGATTACGTTATCTCTGACCCTAATTATTTCGTCTTTACCGAACAGACCACCGACCGCGACGACATCCGGAAAACCCTGTCGATTTTTCAGGAGCAGGTTACCTGGCCCATGTTTCTGTATGTACCTCATTTTGCCAAAGGCTCTTATCTGCTGAACGTGATTGAACGGAGCAACCCGCACATCAAAGTCGTCTATTTTAACTACACGGTTGTTCGTGGTTTTCGAAAATTGACCTACTGGCTCTATTCGAAGGGGTTGGGCATGCCTCAGGCGCAAACGGTTATCATTGCCGCCCTGACGTTGATGATCAACCGAAAGTTCGATACCATTTACCTGTTCGGGGCCGATACATCCTGGCATGAACAGATCAGGCTGAACGACCAGAACCAGCTATTGATCAAGCAGATACATTTCTACGATACCCCCAAAGATTTAACGCATCAGCCCGTCTATTCCGATGCGCAGCGGCAGCGCACCTTTTCGATGGCCTCGCAGTTCTTATCCTTACACAAAGTCTTTCGGGGCTACGAAGTACTACGCAACTATGCCGACTATCGGGGTGTTCAACTTATAAATGCCAGCGCCAAAAGCTATATCGACGCGTTTGAGCGGACTACTCTAAACCAGCCGATTCGCCACTAAAAGCTGGTCAGCCAGCTTTTAAATTCGCGCTTTCACGCATACCGAACCGCCCAACTTGACTTATTTATTATCAACTCATGCTTGATCTCAGCAATAAATCCATTCTAATCACCGGTGGTACCGGCTCTTTCGGCAAGAAGTTCGTAGAGATGATGTACCAACGTCACCCGAACCTCAAACGCCTGGTTATCTACTCCCGCGATGAACTGAAGCAGTTTGAGATGTCGCAGCATTACCCACAGTCGAAATACAAGTCCATTCGGTTCTTTATTGGCGATGTGCGGGATGGCGAGCGGCTTAAGCGCGCTTGCGAAGGCGTCGACATCATTGTGCACGCAGCCGCGCTGAAGCAGGTCCCCGCAGCCGAATACAACCCAATGGAGTGCATCAAAACCAACGTTTTCGGAGCCGAAAATGTCATCAACGCGGCCCTGGATAATGGCGTAC
The DNA here is from genome assembly GCF_000974425.1 of Spirosoma radiotolerans. Taxonomy (NCBI): domain Bacteria; kingdom Pseudomonadati; phylum Bacteroidota; class Cytophagia; order Cytophagales; family Cytophagaceae; genus Spirosoma; species Spirosoma radiotolerans. The sequence goes on along the minus strand of NZ_CP010429.1, from coordinate 657,023 downwards.
AACGGGTTGTGGCTCTTTCGACGGACAAAGCTGCTGCACCGATTAACCTATACGGAGCGACCAAACTTTGCTCCGACAAGTTATTTGTAGCCGCCAATAACATGAAAGGTAGCCGCGATTTGCGGTTCTCGGTTGTTCGGTATGGCAACGTCATTGGGTCGCGGGGCTCGGTCGTGCCCTTCTTCCTCGAAAAACGCAAAGACGGCGTCCTGCCGATTACGCACCCCGACATGACACGCTTCAACATTTCTCTTGAAGAAGGGGTTGAAATGGTCTTTCACGCGCTCGAACACGCCTGGGGCGGTGAGATTTTTGTTCCCAAAATACCCTCCTATCGCATCACCGATGTCGCTATGGCCATTGGTCCCAACTGCGAACAGAAACTAGTTGGGATTCGCCCAGGCGAGAAACTTCACGAGGAAATGATTACCGAAACGGACTCGCTCAACACCGTCGAGACGGATAAATACTACGTTATCACGCCCTCGACACCTACTTGGAGCGTTGACGATTACATGAAAGCCTTCAACGGGCGTCAGGTCGATATGGGCTTTAAATATAATTCCGGCACCAACACCGAATGGCTCAACGTAGACCAACTCCGGGAGCAAATCCGGGAACATGTCGACCCAGCCTTTTCGGTTTAATTACTTGTTCTCCGAATGAAAGTCCGGCGCCACTGACCCTCTTTGATTAGTTGCGTCGGCCTTGAACTCAGCAAACAAACTATGAATCAACCCATCCCCTACGGTCGTCAACACATTACGGACGAAGATATTGCCGCCGTTGCTGACGTACTGCGCGGTCCATTTCTGACCCAGGGCCCACATATCGGTGCGTTTGAGAGCGCCTTTGCCAAGTACATTGGCTGTCACTATGCGGTAGCCGTAGCCAATGGTACGGCCGCCCTACACCTGTGTTGCATGGCGTTGGGCGTAACGGAAGGCACACGGGTGATCACCACACCCATCACCTTCTCGGCCTCGGCCAACTGTGTTCGGTACTGTGGCGGAGAGGTGTTCTTTGCCGACGTTGACCCCGCAACCGCTTTACTCGACATACATGCCGTTCGTGCGTTGCTCGAACAGCATCCAAAAGGCTACTTCTCGGGCATCATCCCGGTTGATTTCGCTGGTTATCCGGTCGATATGGCCGCTTTCCGTGAACTGGCCGATGAATATGATTTATGGCTGCTGGAAGACAGTTGCCACTCGCCGGGCGGCTCGTTTACCGATAGCCAGGGCGTAGCGCACCGTTGTGGCGATGGGTCGTTGGCGGATCTTGCCATTTTCAGTTTTCACCCGGTTAAGCACATTGCGGCTGGCGAAGGAGGCATGATTACCAGCAACGACGAAGCCTTGTACAAACACTTGCTCCGACTCAGAACCCACGGCATCACCAACAAGCCAGCCGAGTTTACGGAACCCTATCCGGGTGAACCGGAGCGCGGTGGCTGGTACATGGAATTGCAGGAATTGGGGTATAATTACCGCCTGACTGATATGCAGGCGGCTTTGGGAAATAGCCAGTTAACCCGCGTCGACGCGATGCTAGCCCGTCGGCAGGAAATTGCCCGACGATATGACGATGCCTTTGCGGGAACCGCTGTAGACATCATTGTGCCGCCCACGGATGTCGTTCATGCGTATCACCTGTACGTGATTCAGATCGACGACCGGAAAGGGCTGTACGACTTCCTGAGAACCCGAAACATCATGGCGCAGGTGCATTACATTCCCGTTCATTTGATGCCTTACTACCAACAGTTCGGCTGGAAACCCGGCGATTTCCCGAACGCCGAGCGGTACTACGCCCGTTGCCTGAGCCTGCCCATGTTTCCGACCCTTACGGATGATGAACAAGCTTACGTGATCGAGTCGGTTAAGGAATTTGTGGGCGCATGAGTAGCATAGCGATCATCACGGCGCGGGGCGGCAGCAAACGCCTTCCCCGGAAAAATATTCGCCCGTTTCTGGGTAAGCCTATTCTGGCTTACGGCATTGACGCAGCCTTGCAGTCGGGCCTGTTCGATGAGGTCATGGTGTCTACTGACGACGACGAAATTGCCGATATTGCCCGGCAATATGGTGCATCGATTCCGTTTCTCAGAAACTTCGAAACAGCTGATGATTATGCCACTACGGCTCAGGTTCTTGATGAGGTTTTAGCCCAATATGCCCGGCAAGGACAGGTGTTCGACTATGCCTGCTGCCTCTACCCTACCGCTCCGTTCGTCACTGCCGACCTTTTACAAAAGGCATTCACGACCCTTACCGAAAAACAGTTCGATACGGTTTATCCAGTCCAGCCGTTTAGTTTTCCCATTCAGCGAGCCGTATTCCTGCGCGACGACAAGGTGCAGTGGTATCAGCCCGAACATGCGCTCACTCGCTCGCAGGATCTAGAACCCGCGTATCACGACGCCGGGCAGTTTTACTTTTTTCGGGTAATGTCATTTCAGAAAAATCAGCGCTTGATTACCAATAACTCGGGGGGCATTGTTATTTCCGAGATGCAGGCGCAGGACATTGATACGGAAACAGATTGGCAGCTAGCCGAGTTGAAGTTTAACCTACTGACCAGTCAATGACACAACTTCTTTTCCGGGCAGACGGAAACGCGCAGATCGGCCTGGGCCACGTTATGCGCTGCCTGGCGCTGGCCGATATGCTGACAGGACATTACACCATGCGGTTTGCCCTTGTTAAGCCAGCCGCCAATGTTAACGCTATGATCGAGCAAGCGGGGCTGTCCGTCATTCTCCTTCCTGAAAGCGGGCAGCAGGACGCTTTTTTAGCACACATTGCCCCTACTGACATTGTTGTGCTGGATGGCTATTCGTTCGATGAACCGTTTCAGCAGTCCGTGCGCTCCCGGGCAAAGAAGCTGGTTTTTATTGACGACTTGGCAACCGGCCATCAGCTTGCCGATGTATTAATTAATCACGCGGGTGGCATTACGGCTGCCGAGTATGATGCCTCGCCGGATACGCAGTTTTGCCTGGGACCACACTATGCCCTGCTCCGACCCGCGTTTCTGAACCCGGCAGGTTTCGGGCCAGTACCAGCCGACGGCCCCATCTTCGTCAGTCTGGGCGGTGCCGACCCGCAAAACATATCCCAAACGGTACTGGAGGCTATTTGGCAGGTTGACTCAACACTGCCCGTTCATCTTGTTCTAGGGCCCTTTCATCCAAATCGGGCCGCTATCGACGCGTTTCAACACCAGCTTCCGAACCTAACGATTCTGCAAAATCTGACAGCTCAACAAATGGTTGAGGAATTGACGGCCTGCCGTTTAGCCATCACGGCCTGCAGCACGATAGCCTACGAAGTGTGTGCCATCAACCGGCCCCTCATCACCGTCGTGACGGCCGATAACCAAGCACGGCTGGCACAGTTTTTATCCGAAGAAAAACTAGCCTTATCTGTTAATTTCCCGTCGTTATTGACGCGTTTGACGCCAGTTATTGCCCTGGATCAGATGCTGAAGCTCGCGATTCAATCCTTTGAGTTCTCGCCCGAAATCGTGGCCGACTCGTTAGCCAATCAACGCCGTTTTTTTGATGGCCGCTCGCCCGAACGATTCCGGGAGCTATTCCAAACTTTACGTTAAGATTAGTTAGTTGCTCCAATTAAATGCGTAATTCGGTATGTCAAGACGTTCCGGCTACGACTATGCTCACTTACCGAATTGCCCAACCTGCTGATGCCCGACTTTATTTTGATTGGGCAAACGACCCTGATACCCGTCGGCAGTCGTTCCATTCTGCTCCTATTTCGCTGGAAACGCATACGTCCTGGTTTTCGCGCAAAGTAGTCGACCCAAATGCGTTGCTGCTCGTCTTCACGGATGAAACAAAGCAGCCCGTTGGTCAGGTACGTTTTGAGCGCACACCCGTTGCCGATATGCCCGATGAAATCATCATCGGCCTATCGGTCGATGCCCATTATCGGGGAAAAGGGCTATCCGTTCAACTCATTACGGAAGGGTGTCGCGTGTGCCGGAACCAGTGGGGAGCTGTGACGATTCATGCCTACATCAAACCTGCAAATCAGGCATCGGTGCGGGCCTTCGAACGGGCTGGTTTCAGATTGTCGGGGGAAAGCGGTAAATTTGACGTTTCCAACCTGACCAATCCAGGCGGGGCCGCGTCAGGCCGGGATAAGCCGTGTTTGCTTTACGTAAATAGTCAATGAGTAGTAACCAACCGATTCAGGTTGCCCAATATACCATCAGCCCAGCGCATCGGCCGTTTGTGATTGCCGAGATGTCGGGCAACCACAACCAGTCGCTGGAACGCGCGCTGGAAATTGTCGACGCCGTGGCCGATGCCGGGGCGCACGCGCTCAAACTCCAAACCTACACCCCCGATACTATTACGTTTAACGGGGCATCGGAGGAGTTTTACATTCGCGACACTAAGTCGCTTTGGGCCGACAAAAATCTGTACAAACTCTACGCCGAAGCGTACACGCCCTGGGAATGGCACAAACCTATATTTGACCATGCGCAAAAGCGCGGCATGATTGCGTTCAGCTCGCCCTTCGACACTACTGCTGTTGATTTCTTAGAGTCGCTCGATGTGCCGCTGTATAAGATTGCGTCCTTCGAGAATACGGATCATATTCTGCTTAAGAAAGTGGCTCGTACTGGCAAACCAGTCATTATGAGTACCGGGGTTGCTTCCGTTGCCGACCTTGATGAATCCGTTAAAATTTTGCGGCAAAACGGGTGTAAAGACCTGATCTTACTCAAATGCACCAGCACCTACCCCGCTACGCCCGAAACCACCAATTTACAGACCATTCCACACATGCGGCAATTGTTCGATGTGCCCGTGGGTTTGTCTGATCACACCATGGGCATCGGGGCAGCTGTGGCGGCTGTAGCGTTGGGCGCTGTCGTTTTGGAAAAGCACGTAACGCTGCGCCGGGCCGATGGAGGTGTCGACTCTGCCTTCTCTCTGGAGCCGGACGAGCTGAAAAACCTCGTCATCGAAACCGAACGGGCACATCTGGCAATGGGGCAGGTTAGCTATACGCTTACCCCCAAAGAAGCGAAGAGTTTGCAGTTCAAACGGTCACTATATATCGTGCAACCGATGAAGGCGGGTGAGCGGTTCACCCCCGACAATGTCCGCAGCATACGCCCGGCCAATGGCCTGCACACCCGCTACTACGACGACATCCTTGGCAAAACTGCCACCACCAACATTCCCGCAGGCACAGCACTGACGTGGAATTTAATAAAGAGCGAAAGAGTGAAAGAGTGAAAGCGAGGCACCAACCGAAACGCTCTTTCGCCATTCACTCTTTCGCTCTTTCACTACATGGGTATCATTAAACGGCAAACCATTCAGAGTTCGATTTACGCCTACGCGGGTGTAGCCGTTGGCTTTTTTACGCAAGGGCTCTGGTTTCCGAATTTATTCGAAGGAACCCAGGTGGTGGGGTTGCTAACCCTCTTGATTTCGCTGGCGCAGGTGCTTTCCCAGGCATCGAATCTGGGCGTGAATGGCGCGGGAGGACGATACTTTCCGTTTTTCCGTGACGTTGAAAAACAGCATAACGGGTATTTGCTCATTGCCTGCCTAACGACGCTCATTGGTTTCAGCTTGTGTGTACTGGCCTTGTGGCTGGCGCGTCCCTGGGTCATTGACTGGTACCAGAAAGAGTCGGCCCTGTTTGTCGAATATTATTATCTGCTTATTCCGCTCACCTTCTTTACGGTCTATTTCACCGTTTTTGACAATTACGCCCGGTTGCTCTACGACCCCGTTACGGGAACCCTCTTACAACAGTTCGTTCAGCGCATATTGATCCTCCTGGCGGGTGGCCTGTACTGGCTGGGCTGGGTTACGCTGCCCCAGTTTCTGGGCGTTTGGTTAGTAGCGTTTCTGGTTCCGCTACTACTGATGGTTGTTAGCGTTGCGCGGGATGAGGCTTTATTTTTCAACCGTACGTTTGTGTTCGTCAAAGCGGATTTACGCCGAAACATGATACGTTATGCTGGCTTAACTTTCACCTCGGCCCTTTCGACGCAGATTGTCTGGACGATTGACAAATTCATGATCAACAGCAGACAGGGACTTGGCGACACCGGAATCTATGGCACGGCTTCCTACTTTGCCACAGTTATTGCGATTCCGGCAACGACCTTATATAAAGTTTCCGGTACACTGATTGCCGAATCATGGAAAACGAACGACCTGAAAAACATTGCCAGTATTTACCGAAAGAGCTGTTTAAATCAATTGATTGCGGGCTGTCTGGTTTTCGTCGGCGTGGCTGCTAACCTGCCCAGTGTCTTCCGGTTTTTACCCGCCAGTTACGAAGCAGGTTATTACGTGATTCTGTGGCTTGGCCTGGGTAAACTGATCGACATGGCAACCGGCGTAAATGGCGTTATTCTGAATACGTCCCGCTATTACACCTACGACTCGTTATTTTTTGTCGCCCTCGTTTTCATTACGATTGGGGCCAACCTCTATCTGATTCCTCGTTTTGGTATCAATGGAGCTGCCATAGGGGCCGCACTGGCAACAACGCTGTTTAACCTTGCTCGAACGCTGTTTGTGGGATTTGCTTTTAAGATGCAGCCGTTTACCTGGCGAAACCTCGTTGTCATTTTACTGGGCCTCGCCGTATGGTGGATTGCGGTACAAATTCCTTATCCTGCCAAAAATGCACCGACATGGCGCTTCATTCTCGACATTGGCTGGCGGTCGGCACTGATCACCGGTCTGTTTGGCGGGTCAGTCGTTGCGCTCAGGCTGTCATCGGATATTGATCAGACAGTGGCGGGGTTAAGAAAACGTTATTTAAACTAGTAGTTGGTTTATGGTTTGTAGTTTACGGTTGGCTGACGCATTAGCACATTTTGCGTCAGCCAACCGTAAACTACAAACCATAAACCGGACACCGTAAACCGTCTTCCCATGTGGATCTTTCGCTTTTTATTTACGGAAACAGCCCGGCTCCTGCGCTCAGCGGAAGGCCGCCGGTTGCTGGTTTTAGCCTTGCGCTACGGCAGTAAGCCGCGCAATCAGGCTACGGATGTTACGTTCGGAAAATACCGGTTTCGGGTACCGGATGCGCTGTCGTTTGTCTGGCAGTTCCGGGAAATTTTTGTGGATGAGTTCTACCGGTTCTACACCACCAGCCCCGCTCCCGTCATTTTCGATTGTGGTACGAACATCGGCACGAGCGTCGTGTACTTTCATCAGGCCTACCCCAACGCCCGAATTGTGGCTTTCGAAGCCGATGAGCAAATCAGTGCCATTTTGCAGGATAACCTTCGGAAAAATCAGATTTCGGGTGTCGACGTCGTGACCAAAGCCGTCTGGACAAATGACGAAGGCATCTGGTTTGGCAGTGACCAGGCCGACTCTGCGTCGATTTTCTCGCAAACCGACCGTAAGTTGGTTCCCTCTGTCCGGCTGCGGGATGTTTTACTGCGCGAAACCCGAATCGATATGCTCAAGATGGACATCGAAGGGGCCGAAACAGCGGTGCTCACCGATTGTCGGGATGCGCTGGCCCATGTTCAGAACCTTTTCGTTGAATTCCATGCCTACCTCGACCATCCGCAAACGCTGGCTGAGGTTGTTCAGGTGCTGGAAGCCAGTGGTTTCCGGTATTACATCAACACTAGTCAGTACCGCCATGCACCCCTGGTCAACCATCGTTACAAAGGCAACGACAGCATGGATTTACAATTGAATATCTTTGCGTACAGAAAATAGATTGGTGGTTTGTAGTTTACGGTTTGTGGTTGGCTAACGCGACCCACAACCATCCTATTCCATGGCCTGTGTCCTCACAAGCCACACGAGCGTCAGCAACTGTTTCTATTGGCAGGAGTGGCCTGTGAGGATACCAGGCCATGGAATGGAGGCTAATCACAAACCACAAACCACAAACCAAATGATCGATAAAATACTTTCCCGTCCTGAGTTTCAGACAGAGCCGCCTGTGCTCGTGGATATTGGCGCATCGGGGCAACTGCATGGTCGCTGGAAAGCATTTGCAAAATACGCTGTATGTATTGCATTCGATGCCGACGACCGCGATTTTGGCTATGTAGAAAGTGAATCCGGACACTTTCGGAAGCTTTATACGTTTAATAATATTGTTACCGGACCAACGTCGGACGAGGATGAAAATACCGGTTTAGGACACGCAGACTTCTACCTGACGGTGTCACCGCACTGTTCCAGCCTATTACGCCCCCGGCCCGATCTGATTCAGGAGTATGCCTTCGCGCCCAAATTTGAGCCCACTAAAGTGGTTCAGTTAAAAACGCGGAGCCTTCGATCAACGCTCGATAGCCTGAACATAAAGCAGGTTGACTGGTTCAAAACCGACTCGCAGGGCACCGACCTCCGGCTGTTTCGTAACCTCGGCGAAGCGCGGGCAAAACAGGTGCTCACGGCCGAATTTGAGCCGGGTATTGCGTCGATTTACGATGGCGAGGACAAACTCTATCAGGTACTGCAATTCATGGAGGCAACAGGCAGTCACTGGCTTGCCGAACTGATTCCAAAAGGCTCTCCCCGCATCACACCCGCGTTGTTAGACAGCTTCACCAGCCAGCCATTGGTGAAGAAGTTTGTTTTGTTCTCGTTAAAAAACAGCGCCGTTTGGGGTGAAATGACCTACCTGAACCGCTTCGCTGACGAAACGACGCTCACACAGCGAAATCTGTTGCTGGGCTGGGTTTTTGCGACAACGCTGAAGCAGCACGGGTTTGCATTGATTTTAACGCAGAAAGCAAAAAATATTTCTACAGATCCAATCTTCGCTGAAATGGAAGCCTATTCGCGTCGGCGGATTTGGGGACGTGTGTTTGGGCTGGGCTTCTGGCCCGAAGTTGTCAAAAAGTTCGATAAACTACTAGGGCGGTGAGAGTTACGCACCTAAGCAACTACCACTTATTTGGCGGGGCGGCTGTGGCGGCTAACCGGCTCCACCGAGCCTTGCAAAAACAGGTATGGACAACGCACAGCATCGAGAGTACGATGCTCGTGGGCGTTCCCAATCGACTCGAGAAACATCGACCAGCGCCGGGCGTGCTTTATCTGGCTAATAATTTTCTGGCCGAACAAACGGCCTTTGGACGATTCGTGGCCGAACGATTGTATTTCCTGCCTCACGAACGTGACCCTTCGGTACGATTTCAATTTTCGCCCGCTAAGTTTGGCGCTAATCTCAATTTTCATCCGGCCATTCAACAAGCCGATGTGTTGCATCTGCATTGGATCAATTTCGGCTTTTTGTCGATAGAAGGGTTGCGGTCGCTGTTTGCCTTACAAAAACCCATTGTCTGGACATTACACGACCAGTGGGCCTTTACGGGTGGATGCCATTACTCGCGCGGCTGCGATCACTTCCTGAGTCATTGCCGCAACTGCCCTTATCTGAAAAAGCCCGATGAGCATGATTTATCAGACAAAATTTTTGAGCAGAAAAAGGCACTTTTCCAGAACGCCCATGTGCATTTTACCCCGCCCAGCCATTGGTTAGCCAGCGAAGCACAGCGCAGTGCGTTGCTCCGTACGTTTCCGTTCACGGTCATTCCTTACGCTATCGACCAAATGGCGTTTCGGCCTATGGAGCGCACGGAGGCTAATGCTCAGCTTAACCTGCCGGACACAGATCAACTGACAGCCGTTCGCCCAGCCCGGCTTTTATTCGGCAGTGCTAACGTAACCGATGTTCGTAAAGGCTTCAGGCAATTTGCCGAAGCGCTGGCACTACTCAACCAGCAATACCCGGAGTTGGCCCCAGAAATAATACTGTTTGGCAAGGGCCGTTCTTATTTGTTCAATGAGTTGCCCTATACCATTCGGCACCTTGGCCTGTTAACTGCAGAAGACGATATTGTGGCGGCTTACAACGCAGCCGATGCCATGGTTGTCCCTTCGCTGGAAGACAACCTTCCCAATACGGTCATCGAAGCGCTGGCCTGTGGTACGCCGGTGGTTGGTTTTCGTACGGGTGGCATTCCCGAAATGATCGACCACGGGCAAAATGGCTATCTGGCCGATGTGGGGTCGGCGCAACAGCTGGCTGACGGACTGGCGTTCATTCTAACCCACCCTAGTCCCCAGGAATTGCGTCAAAACGCCCGTCAATCAGCCGAAGCTCGTTTTTCAGAAGACGTCGTCGCCCGGCAACATATAGATTTGTACGATAAATTAATGAGTGAAAGAATGAATGAGTGAAAGAGTGGTTCCTTGTAGCGCTCTTTCACTCATTCATTCTTTCACTCATTCACTTTTATGTCGCCAACCATCTCCATCATCACCATTACCTACAATGCCGAGCGGTTTCTGGAGCGCACGATCAGGAGTGTCGTCGACCAGCAGGCAACGGATATTGAGTATATTGTAATTGATGGAGCCTCTACGGATGGCACGCTAAGCATTATTAAGCAATATCAAACCAGCATTACCCGCTGGCTTTCTGAGCCTGATCAGGGTTTGTATGATGCGATGAACAAAGGGCTCCATCAGGCCACAGGGCAGTATGTCTGGTTTATGAATGCAGGCGATGAAATCCACGACCCGGATGTAGTGTCGAAACTACTGGCGCGGATCAAGGCGACTGAGGCCGATGTGTATTATAGCGATGCGCTTTTTGTTCGGGACGTGGTCGATCAGGTCGCTGTTCATACGGTTCCAGTAGGTTTGCGCAGCCAAGTGACTCCCCATGTTTTGCCCAAAAACCTGACCTGGCGCGATATGGCACTCGGTATGAAAGTATGCCATCAGGCCTTTGTTGTTAAACGGGATCTTGCCCCCGACTATCTGCTTACGAACCTGAGCGCCGATTTAGACTGGGAAATCCGTTGTCTGAAAAAGGCCCAAAAAATAGAGTTTTTGCCTTTTGTCTTATGTAGGTACTTAGTTGGCGGGGTTTCCGTGCAGCAGCACCGCCGGTCGCTCACGGATCGATTCAAGGTCCTTGTCCAGCATTTTGGCCTCCTGACAACGCTACGCAATCACATGATGATTCTGTGGCGGGCAGGACGATTTAAAGTCAATATATAATGTGCAGCAAGGTGACAGCCGAAACACAATAATTGGTCAGGGTTGATAACCGGGCATGTTAAAATAGACGCTAAAGCCAGTTTGTTTTAGCCTTTTTGTGAAATTTGTGCGAAAACAATGGGATAATTCCCAGTTCATTGCCCATAGATTGATAAATGCGGATAAATTTGCGGGGTTTAAAACGATACCCTCGTAACCTTTTGTGAAATTTCCCTAAATAATTGATTTAACCTATGAAACGAGTAGCTGTTTTTACCTCGGGTGGGGATGCACCGGGTATGAACGCCTGTATCCGGGCTGTGGTTCGGGGGGCGGTCTATCACGGGCTGGAAGTTTTCGGTATCCGCCGGGGGTACAGCGGAATGATAAATGGCGACATTTTTCAGATGTCTTCGCACTCGGTCAGTAACATCGTGCAACGCGGAGGTACCATTCTGAAATCGGCCCGCAGCAAAGAATTCATGACCCCCGAAGGTCGTGCCAAAGCATACGATCAACTTAAGAAATTTGACATTGAAGGCTTAGTGGCCATTGGCGGCAATGGTACGTTTACGGGCGCTACTCTCTTTTTCGATGAATACGGTATTCCAACCGTTGGTGCGCCCGGCACCATTGATAATGACCTCTACGGAACTGACCACACGATTGGCTTCGATACAGCCGTTAACACGGCGCTTGAAGCTATTGATAAAATTCGGGATACTGCCGACTCCCACGACCGGATTTTCTTCATTGAAGTAATGGGTCGCGATTCTGGCTACATCGCTATTCAGTCGGGCATTGCTGGTGGTGCCGAAATGGTGATGGTACCTGAAGTTCTTACGCCCATCTCGGAGGTCATTGAAACGCTGAAATCGGGATGGAGTCGCCAGAAATCCTCCTCTATTGTGGTCATTGCAGAAGGTGAAGAAGCAGGAAACGCTACAGAGATTGCCGAAAAAATACGTGCGCAAATTCAGTCTGATATCGATATGCGGGTAACAACCCTGGGGCACATTCAGCGGGGCGGCATACCCACTGCTTACGACCGGATTCTGGCCAGTCGGCTGGGGCTCGGTGCACTGGAAGGCTTGATGAATGGTGAACAAAACGTAATGGCAGGTATTATCAACAACGAATTGGTCTATACGCCGTTCCGCGATACCATTCGGCTTCCCAAACCAATCAGTGAAGATTTACTCAGAATGGTAAAGATTCTGTCCGTTTAACGAATACAAATGGCCCTACAGGGTTTTCAAAAACCTTGTAGGGCTAGATATAGCCTGCCAGTTTATACGTCAGGTAACCTACCAACTCCCGAATCAGGTAATACGAGTCGAAAAAGGCGGATTCGTGCGGCAGCAGCCATTCACCCGGCAGAAATGACCGTTCCCGACTTAAAAAACTACCCGCAAAAGGCGTCACCTGAATGCCCTCTTTCTGAAAGCAGCCTACTGCCCGACGCATGTGCCAGGCCGAGGTGACCAACACGCACTGATTGGTTTTAAAACGCTGTCGAAGCAATTGAGCCGTAAACTGCGCATTCTCATGCGTATTTAGCGACTTACGCTCCAGAACAATGTCGTTTGGATTAACGCCCGCCACTATCAGAAATTGAGCTGTCATTTCTCCTTCATCACTCGCTCGTTTAGCCTGTATGGGCAAATCGCCGTTGCCCCCACTAATTAAGATTTTTTGCACGACCCCTGTTTTATACAGAAACAGGGCCTGACCAGCGCGGTCGATTTCCCGACCCAGTAAAAACCGAGACGGGCCGTATTTCGTGGGTACGGATGCCGGCACCTCTTTCAGGCTGTTTATCAGGCTACCCGTCAGGACAACGGCAATTCGATTCGAGGAATCAGTTGACGCAGCCAGATTCGGTTGAATCGGATATTCCCACCACAACGCCAGTTCATTCATCAAAAACGAATTGCCGAATACCCAGAAGATCGCTAGTCCTAGGCCAATCAGTCGGCGTCGATAATGCACTTTTTTCGTAAAGAAAGCCAGTAACAAGGTGGTTATGAGCCACCCAGCGGGCGTGAGCAGATACGTAATCGTTTTAGAAAAGAAATAAAACATAGACTATAGTGGACATGGCAAGCGTTTTGATAGATGATAACCGTACCAGCAAAATACCGTAAATTTGACGCTATTCTGTTGCGAAGATACGTACCACCCTGTATGAAAAAACTCCTTCTAGCCACCCTGTTTGGGTTCGCGTTACTGCCTCAAGCCTGGGCGCAAGCCACTTCGTCAACGACCAGCGAAGGCTTTAAAATTACCGGTCGCATAAAGGGCCTTAAGGATACAACCTGTGTGTTAGCCCATTACTTTGGATCAGCCCAATACATTACCAAAGACACGGCTCGGGTAGATGGCGCCGGAAACATGGTTTTTGAAGGTAAGAAAACCTTACCCCAAGGCCTCTTCCTTGTCGTAATGCCCAAGAAAGGATACATCGAATTTTTGATGACCGACGATCAGGAGTTTTCCTTTGAAACGGATACGGCCGAGGTAATCAAAAATATGAAAATAACAGGGTCTAAGGAAAACGAGGCATTCTACGGCTATCAGCAGCAGCTCGGTAAACTATCAGAGGAAGCTCAGGCGCTGACCATGCAGAAAAAAGTACGCAATGACGCTGCCTCAGTGGCCATGGTGAATAAGCAATTGAGTGATCTCCAAAAGCAGGCAACTGAGTATCGCACGAAGTTTCTGCAGGATAATCCAGGTACGTTTGCGGTCAAACTGCTCAAAGCAACGGCCGAACCCGATGTACCACCCGCGCCCAAAGCCGCAAACGGTCGGCCCGATTCGATCTGGGTATTCAATTATTTTAAGCAACATTTTTGGGATGATTTCGACTTTTCTGACGAACGATTTGTCAGAACGCCCATCCTGCAACGCAAGATCGAACGGTATATCAAAGAGCTAACCGTGCAGGTACCCGATTCGCTCATTAAAGAAGCAGACTTTTTAGTTAATAAAGCCGTAGCGGGGAAAAACAAGGAAATCAAATACTACACGATTTATTACATTACCAGTCAGTATGAGCAACCTAAAGTGATGGGTACCGACGGCCTGTTTGTGCACATGTTCGAGAAGTACTACAAGACGGGCGTCATGACGGTTTCGGATTCGTCGACCCTGAAAAGTATTGGTGAGCGGGTTGCCACAATGAAACCTAACTTGATTGGAAAGACCCTGGTTTCGCCTGTCATTAGTGACACGCTGCGTCGGCCAATTGCTTTCCAGGCTATCAAAGCGGACTATACGGTTGTCTTTTTTTACTCTCCTACCTGCGGGCACTGCCGCGAGAGCGCACCCAAGCTCAAGAAATTTGTGGACGACTATAAAGGCAAAGGCGTTGAAGTCGTAGCCATTGCCATCGACCAGAATCCGGAAGAGTGGAAGAAATTCATTAAGGAATTTAAACTCGGTAATGCCATCAATGGCTACGATTATTCATTCCGCACCGACTACCGCCATCAATACGATGTCTGGACGACGCCAACGGTATATGTGCTCGATAAGGACAAGAAAATCATTGCCCGTAAACTACCGGCCGAGCAAATTGAAGATTTTATGCTGTTCCATAAACGGCAGCAGGCAACAAAAAAGCCGGTCACGGCCTCAGTTAAAGGAAGTGTGAAAAAGTAAAATGGATCGCACGGGCGTTCCACTCTGGGACGCCCGTGCGATCCGCCTTACTTACCTCATTTTCGTGCGCTTCACCAGGTAAGCCTGTAAAATCTGGTCGAATCCCTGCGCAATATCAGCCTCAATGAAGTCGATTTTATATTGACCGCAGCGCATTTTCAATTCCTGAAAATAGGTCTTAACGGCTTGTTGATAGGTTTCGCGAACTTGCCCTGGCTGAAGTTTCACTTTCTCGCCCGTTTCCAGATCGATAAACTCGTAAGGACGCTCATCGAAAGCGAAATCCTCTTCCGTTCTTTTGTCCGTTACGTGAAACAGCAGCACTTCGTGCAGGTTATGACGCAAGTGCTGGAGGGCCGAAAACAGTGCGTCCGCTTTTTCGCTGTTGTCGAACATATCACTAAAGATGACCACCAGCGAGCGTTTGTTGATCTTCTCCGCCACCTGGTGAATCACATCGGCGGCTGAAGTCTTGCGCAGCGGCTTGGGTTGCTGCATGAGCAAATCCAGCTGAGTGAACAACTTATGCACATGCGAAGGCGTCGACTTCACCTGCGTCTGCAAATCAATCTGGTCGGCAAATGTTGTCAGGCTGACGGCATCTTTTTGGCGTTGAAGCATGTAGGCCAGACAGGCGGATGCCATAACGCTAAACGTCATCTTTCCGTAGTTGGCCTCGGGATAATACATTGACGACGAGGTATCAATCAATAAATGACAGCGCAGGTTTGTTTCCTCTTCATAGCGTTTAACAAACAGCTTTTCTGTTTTCCCAAACACTTTCCAGTCGATATGTCGCGTGGTTTCGCCGGTGTTATAGAGCCGGTGTTCGGCAAACTCTACCGAGAAGCCATGGAAGGGAGATTTGTGGAGCCCTGTAATAAATCCTTCGACCAGCTGACGGGCCAAAAATTCGACGTTTCCGAACGAACGTACCTGGCCAAGATTAAGGGGTTGTTTCATATAAGGGTTTGACGTTTGTAGTTTGACGTTGGCTATTGGTACAATCGGCTATTCCTAGGGCAGCTGACTTCAAACCTCAAACTAATATATAAAACGCAAAAAATGAACCGTTCGACATCTCAGGCAGGAATTGCACAGGGAAATATCGAACGGTTCTGATAATGCAGCCAAACCGACTTACATAACGGGCTCCAGCATTGGCTGAAACGCAATCGGTGTTGTAAAAGCAGAGGGTGACATAGCAATAGCCTGGCCTTTGCCAACAACTCGGAGCGATACATTAGCGATTCCTTTAGAAACCATGCCAAGTGCATGCGCTGCGGCAAGGGTAAGATCGATGACCCGGCCTTTGGCAAAAGGCCCCCGATCATTGATTCGTACAATTACGGATCGTTGGTTGTCGAGGTTCGTAACCTCTACCAACGTGTTCAGGGGCAGGTGAAGGTGGGCCCCTTCAAGGGATTCTGAGCTAACGCGCTCGCCATATGCGGTCTTGCGACCATTGAACTTCTTGGAATAAAAAGACGCTTTGCCTTTCTGTATGAGGCTCGGGAGAGCCTCCGCCGGGTTTATGTTGCTAAAGAACAACATAAGGGACATGATTAAACTCATACAGCTCTTGGTTACGTGAAAAAAATAGGCGCAAGGCATGTCTAAAAATTTTCTACATACCGTTCGCCCCCAAAAAGTGCAATTCCTGTAAAACAAAGATAGCTTACACAGGCTTTATAACCAAGCCTTTAGCCAAAAAACTGTGGAATGGCCTCCACAAACCTACCCGTTTTTGAGGTCAAATAGCCCCAAAATATATTTAAGAACATTTTTTTTGTTCTATCCTGATTGAACGTACTTTAGCGCCTGTGAACTGACTAAACCGACAATATTGTGGACGAAAAAGACCGGGAGAAAATTTATTCAAAGCGGGTTCGGGCGGGTAAACGAACGTATTTTTTTGACGTTAAGTCAACCCGCACCAACGACTATTATTTGACTATTACCGAAAGCCGCCGACACCCACAGGGCGAAGGATTTGTGTACGAAAAACATAAGATGTTTCTCTACAAAGAAGATTTCGATAAGTTCGTTGAAGCCCTGCAGGAAACAGTCGACCACGTCAAAACCGAACTTATGCCCGACGTTGACTTTTCACAATTCGTTCAGCGCGAACGGGACGAACAGGATGATTTCGCCAGCGAATTGAAGTGGGAATAAATTAAATCAATGCCTACCGGATGACCGCGAGCGATTCCCTTACCGTTTACGAATGAACTAGACTTTACTCCTGGCTTTTTTACTCAACAATCCCGATTCTTTACCTACCGTGCCTTTAGCCCTCGGCCTATGCCGAAGGCTTTTTTTGTGGTCCGCCGTTGCGGTTGTACTTTTGTAAAAACTAATGATTGACTGTTGACTGGTTGAATGATCGAATAGTTTGTTGATAGCACTTATTCAATCACTCAACCACTCAATCATTCACAATTATTTATGGGACTTCAATGTGGAATCGTGGGTTTGCCTAATGTAGGGAAATCAACGCTGTTTAATGCAATTTCGAGCGGGAAGGCCGAAGCTGCCAATTACCCGTTCTGTACTATAGAACCCAACGTGGGCGTCGTGACGGTACCCGATGAACGCCTGGATACCCTCGAAGGGCTAGTAAAACCCCAGCGCGTCGTGCCAACCATTATTGAGTTTGTTGACATTGCCGGGTTGGTGAAAGGAGCCAGCCAGGGCGCCGGGCTGGGCAATAAGTTTTTGGCCAATATCCGCGAAGTCGATGCCATCGTGCACGTTGTCCGGTGTTTTGAGGATGACAATATCGTACACGTCGAAGGAAAAGTTGACCCTGTGTCCGATAAGGAAATCATTGACGCCGAGCTGCAATTGAAAGATTTGGATTCGGTCGACAAAAAGATTCAACGCATCGACAAAGCTGCTCGTGTGGGCGACGCCAAGGCAAAAGCCGAACTGGAAATCCTGAAACTTTACAAAACGGCTCTCGAAGCGGGTAAAAGTGCCCGTACGGTTCAGATTTCGCCCGAAGAAGCCGAAGCCGCTATTGGCGATATCTCGTTGATGACGGTAAAACCCGTTATTTATGTAGCCAACGTTGATGAAGGATCGCTGCCCAATGGAAATAAGTATTCCGATGCGCTTCGGGAAGCCGTCAAAGATGAAGGCGCTGAAGTTATCGTGATCAGCGCGGGCATTGAAGCGCAGATTGCCGAAATGGAAGATCCGGAAGAGCGTGAGCTTTTCCTGGGTGAATATGGCCTGACCGAATCCGGCTTGAGTAAGTTGATCAAAGCTTCGTATAAATTGCTGGGCTTGATCACCTACTTTACGGCGGGGGTCAAAGAAGTTCGCGCCTGGACAATTCACCGGGGCTGGAAAGCCCCGCAGGCAGCTGGCGTTATCCACTCCGATTTTGAACGGAAATTCATTCGGGCACAGGTTATGAAACTGCCCGACTTCGCGCAGTTCAAAACCGAAGCGGGTGTTCGTGAGGCTGGTAAGTTAGCCGTAGAAGGCAAAGAATATGTGGTGCAGGACGGCGACATTATGGAATTCCTGCATAGCGCCTAACCATAAGGCGGTGGTGCGGCATTCCGACATCCTGTTGGAATGCCGCACCACCGCCTTATTTTCGTTTGTTCACGCCCACACGACGATAAGCAATCAGTTGATCGGCGCGGGAAGCGGGCGGGCGATGATAAACAAATACTTCGTAATCATTTTCGGTGGATGAGAAGCTTCCTTCAATGAAGTTCTCATCCACTTTTGGTTGCGGCCCGGTTGTGGCAACAATGTAATCGTAATTGTAAACACCTTGCTTTAACATCATCGTAGCGCGGTAAGCACCCAACAACGGGTCATACGCCATGCGGTTGCGATCTGTGAGTTGCCAGAAGTTGAATGCTCCATTGACATACACATCGAACCCTGAGATTTCCGGCGTTTTGAGCGTAAAAACCGTTTCAATGTAATCGGCATTTGTGGCACCATTGCCTGTTTCCCGATGATCAATCACGAACTGGCCGTTGAAGTCGTCACTTTGAATATAAACACCCCGATTGCGCGGCTGGTCGACCTGCACATAAGCAATATTCCGGTCGGCGGGACGGTCGATGCGGTCAATGTAATTGGCACGGGAAAGGACAGTTCGGGTGTCGAAAAACCGAAACTCGTTGCCACCCGGCATGGTATTACTTTGATCGATCAATCGGTATTCCAGAACCTGTTCAAATGCCAGCACATTGGTTGGCCGGAGTCCCCGAATCTCCCGGTCGTCGCGGTAGTTCTGACGGATAACCACTTTAAAGTCGTCCTGGGGTGAGATAACCTGATACCCCTTATAATTTAGGGTCATATCGAGTTGCTGATCGCTGAACTGACGGGCCGGATTGGTCGAAAAACGAACATCGGCCGCTACCGTTACCCGGTTCTGGTAGGTACAAAACCGGCGTGTAAACAGGATATTGTTTCGGTTACGCTCATCATAGACGACCAGCACATAATTACCAGGCAGCTTCACCCGCGGCAGGGTAAACCGATAGTGATAATACGGAATTTTGGTGTTGATCGAAATCTGGTAATCGGTGATCGGGTTATCGTTGTATTCGTAGGTAAACTCAATATCGTTCAGAATCGACCGCTGCCAATCGGCGTTACAATGAACCAGACGAGCCCGAAATGAACGGTAGTTGGCCGTCAGGTCATCGAATTCAAGTTGCAGAGAAACGGCCTCATCGAGCGAAATGACCGGCGGATTGAGCGTCAAAGCGGGATCCAGCTGGTTGGCGCTGACCTGCGGAAACAGGAGCACGGTCTCAATCTTAGGGTCATAGATATGGTCGATGGTTTGAAGTTGCTGCGCCTGTAAAGGCAAGGCCAGCATCAGGCAGAACAAAACCATAAAAATTCTGAAGGAATTACGCATCAATCTGTTTTTATTGTACTCCATTAATAATTGAACGCCATGACGCTGTCAGGATTATACAACCGTATCAACATTCGTTGCCACCAACTGTTGATAACGTCAGCAAAATGACAAAAGCTCGTCGTTTACTCAACCAAGGATATGTATGGTCAATTATAATCCCAAAGACTGGTTTCGGTTTATTATCACCTTCAACCGGGCCGATACGGTTCGCAAGCTATTACCGGTTTTGGTCGCAGTTGGCGTCTATTCGTTTATTGTCGTCTACATTATTGAGTTAATGGGATTAAGCGACAACGTCCACCTGAAGAACTTCTCGCTCATGCACACCCTGCTGAGCTTCGTTATTTCGATGCTGCTGGTATTCCGTACCAACACGGCCTACGACCGCTGGTGGGAAGGTCGAAAACTATGGGGCTCTCTGGTGAATAACAGCCGCAATATGGCGCTCAAAATGGATCAGTTGCTGGAGCCTTCGCAGACCGAAGCCCGCCAGTTTTTCCGGGCCATGATTCCGAATTTTGCTTATTCGCTGAAAAATCATCTGCGTCAACACTCTATTGAGCACGAGTTCACAGCCAGTACGTCGTTTGGTATCCACAACCTGCGCCTGAGTGAGCATGTTCCTCAACAAATTGCGCTGTCGATTTTTGGTAAGATGAACGACTTGCAACGACAGGGAATCCTGTTGCCCGAACACCTGCTGTTGCTGAATTTAGAAATTCAATCGCTGATGGACGTTTGTGGCGCCTGCGAACGGATCAAAAACACGCCCATTCCGTTTTCGTATAGCTCGTTTATCAAGAAGTTCATTTTTATCTATTGCCTTACCCTACCCCTCGGCTACGTATCGAACCTCCACTTTCTGGTCGTGCCGCTTGTGGTCTTTGTTTTTTATGTACTCGCCAGCCTGGAAATTATTGCCGAAGAGATCGAAAACCCTTTTGGCACCGACGATAATGACCTTCCGCTGGACACGATCTGCAAGGGCATTCATAAGACCGTTACGCAGACATTTGACCATACCGAACAGTTGGCCCAGGCTGAACAACTGAGCGAAAACCCGAAAGGATTTTCATACGAGAAATAGGAAACCCAGCACGTATTTAGTCAAAAAGACCCAGTTGACCGGCAGGCCTGAACAACGTTGTATTTAACTCAGCGGGTTGGCGTCCAGCCAAATACTTCTGGCAGGCAATTCGGTGTAATTGCGCGATATGCCGGGCGTATGGACCCTCGCCCGACATGCGGGTGCTAAACCGCGAATCATTCAATTGTCCGCCATGACAATCGGCAATCTGATTCAGGACTCGCTCGGCTCGGTCGGGGAAGGTCTGCCGAAGCCAGTCGGTGAATAAAGGGCCAAGCGCCCCATTTAACCGGACCACCGTATAAGCAGCCCAAGAGGCCCCCTGCCCGGCAGCCTGCTCAATCAACTTTGGTATCTCGTGATCGTTCAAACTGGGAATAATGGGGGCCGTCATCACGCCAACCGGTACACCCACCTGATGTAGCATACCCATCGTTTTTAAGCGTTGTGTGCCGGTAACGGTACGGGGCTCCATAAGCAACCGAAGGGATTCGCTGAGCGTAGTGATCGAGATGGCAACGCTAACCAGATTGAGTGCAGCCAGCGGCTTCAGAATGTCCAGATCGCGGAGGATCAGCGCGTTTTTGGTGATAATCGACACCGGATTTCGATAACGCAGGCACAACGCAAGCAGTTGCCGGGTAAGTTGATAGGTTCGTTCGGCGGGTTGGTAACAATCGGTATTCCCCGAAAAATGAATGACGGCCGGCTTATACGAGCGCGCCTGAAATTGCTTTTCGAGCAGGGCTGGCGCATTCTTCTTAACCATTATTTTACTCTCGAAATCCAGCCCGGCCGAAAACCCCCAGTATTCGTGCGAAGGACGGGCATAACAGTAAATACAGCCGTGTTCGCATCCCTGATATGGGTTGATGGAGGCTGAGAAACCAATGTCGGGACTCGTAGATCGACTGATTATTTGTTTGGGTGTTCCCTCAAAAAACTGAGTCTTTACTGACGGCTCAGGGAAATCATCGTCATACGACGCGCTCAGGTTATCTGGCTCGTATTGATGCGTCGAGAATGAATTGGCTGAATTAAACTGCGCGCCCCGCCCTTTTTTGTAGTCTGCCATAGATGTACAAATAAAACATAATTATATTTTACTTGTACGATAAAATGAGTTTACGGTTTGTGGTTTACGACGGACCGCCGTGCTACGGTCCGTCGTAAACCACAAACCGTAAACTCATTCTCTTACGCTAATTTCTTCTCCCACTCTTCAGCTTCGAGCATGGCGTTTTCCCATTCGTCCTGCAGTTGATTGATCTGGGCCATTACGTGTCTGTACTCATCGTTTTTGGCCTGCATCAGTTTATCGTCGCCATAGGTCGCCGGATCAGCCAGTTCAACCTCGAGTTTCTTCTTACGGCTTTCCAACTGACCGATTTTTGTTTCGGCTTCTTCAGCTTGGCGGGTCAGACTTTTATGTGTTTTCTGCCACTCCCTACGCTCCTCCTCCGATGCCCGGCCATTGGTTGCTTTCTGGCCATTGCCGTTCAACGAATGGCCATTGGTAGCGGGTGTCGGACTAGCCACATGCTGGGTCTTTGGATTTTCAACAGGCTGTTTACCGGTGCCAATACCCTGTGCTTTGCGTTCTTCCTGCCACCATTCGTATTCATCGTACGTGCCAGGATACTCTTTAATCTGCTCGTCTTCGATGTACCAGATTTTGTTGGCAATCTGCGAGACGAAATACCGGTCGTGAGAAACAACCACATACGTGCCTTCGTACTGTTGCAGCGCCTGAATCAGGATATTCACTGACTGCATGTCGAGGTGGTTGGTCGGTTCGTCCAACAGCAGAAAATTTGCCTGGGAAAGCAGCACCTTGGCCAGTGCTACCCGCGATTTTTCACCCCCCGACAGCACTTTAATTTTCTTAAACACATCGTCACCCGAAAATAAGAAGCACCCAAGTACACCGCGCAGTTCTCCATCCGACTTTGTTGGATTAGCCTGTTTCAGTTCTTCCAGCATCGAATCTTCTACCCGAAGCGACTCGAGCTGGTGCTGGGCGTAGAAGCTAAATGAGACGTTATACCCCAGGGCGCGTTCGCCATCGATGGGCTCGGAGCCCGAAATGATACGCAACAGCGTCGACTTTCCGCGTCCATTGGCCCCAATAAGGGCTACTTTATCGCCCCGTTCAAGCCGGGCCGTGGAGTTGGTCAGAATTCGCTTCTCGCCGTAGGCTTTTGAAATATTATCTAAATGCAGAATGTGGCGACCGGGCTGCTGCGAGAAGTTAAATTTAAAATTAACCCGCGCGCTGCTGTCGATCACATCATCGACGAGTTCCATCCGTTCAAGCTGCTTCACGCGGCTCTGGGCTTGCTTAGCCTTGGAAGCCTTTGCCTTAAAGCGTTCGATGAAGCGTTCTGTTTGCCGGATTTTAGCCTGTTGGTTTTCAAAAGCTCCCTTCTGAATTTCGTTACGCAGTGCTTTTTCCTCCATGTAATACGAGTAATCACCGGCGTAATAATTCAGCTTACCGCCCGACACTTCAACAATGGTATCGACCACGTTATCAACGAATTCCCGGTCGTGGGAAACGACAATAACAGACCCTTCGTAGTTCTGAACGTATTTTTCAACCCACTGAATAGACGGTAAATCCAGGTGGTTGGTTGGCTCATCAAGCATCAGCAAAGATGGCTTTTCCAGCAATAGCTTGGCCAGCATCACCCGCATCCGCCACCCCCCGGAGAACAACTTGAGTGGTTTACTCAAATCGTCTGTTGAGAAGCCAAGACCTTCCAGAATTTCTTCGGCTCTGGACTGGATCGTATAGCCATCAAGCGCATCGAATTCTTCCTGTGCCTTTCCTAATTTATCGACCAGATCATCCGTATAATCCGTCTCCATTTTGTGGAGCAGTTCCTCAATCTTGATTTGCAGTTCGTTTTGCCGGGCAAAGGCCTGCATGGCTACGGAGAGAATGGAATCATCGGTCTGGTAGGATAGCAAATCCTGATTCAGGAAGCCGATCGACACATCGCCCGCTTTGGAAATGATGCCTCCATCGGGCTGATACTCACCATTGATAATACGGAGTAGCGTTGATTTGCCCGTACCATTGAGGCCGATGAGGCCGATTTTCTGGTTTGGCTTAATATGTAGCGAGGCATTTTCGTATAAAGCCCGGCTACCGAGGTAGTACGATAGGTTCGTAATGGAAATCATGGGTGCAAATTTACCAAAAATAGAACGGATACTTGCGTTCTTAAATTCCACTCTATTATATTTGCATTCCCAAAAGCTGCTGCAGAGCAGTAATAAGCCTCCTTAGCTCAGTTGGTAGAGCACTTCATTCGTAATGAAGGGGTCGTAGGTTCAAGTCCTATAGGAGGCTCTTTCTGGTCAAGCACTTAACAAATCTGTTAAGTGCTTTTTTTATGCGTGCTGCAATACACTTGCTTGAATCAACTCGAATGGTGAGGGAGTTTATACGCTTAAATCCTGTAACGATTCTATTCAGTACAGACACTATTACTTTCTAAATCATTTGGCAAGTAATAGTGTCTGTACTGATGCTAACGGAATGCGTTCGTTCTTTTGAACAACGCGCTAACGCTAGGAATAACGTCACTCCTTTTGCGCAGAGCCACACAAAGTGCGTAAGAGACCGCTTTACATGATCACCATAAAGTATAATTTCAAATCGGGTGGCTATACTTTTTGAAAAATGACAGTGCCATTGTGGCCGCCGAAACCAAAGGTGTTGCTCATTGCCGTATTCACGCGGGCTGGAATGGCGTCGGTTAATACAATTTGCAGCGTGTTGGGAATGACCGGGTCGATGAGTGTGGTATTGATAGTCGGCGGAATAACGCCGTCTCGTATGCTGAGCAGACAAATAATGGCTTCGATAGCCCCCGCAGCGCCCAGTAAATGACCCGTCATGGATTTGGTCGCGCTAATTTTCATCCGAGTTGACTGCTGACCGATCAGTTGGGCAATGGCCTTGGTTTCAGACAGGTCACCGACGGAGGTTGAAGTCGCATGGGGGTTCAGGTAGTCCAAGTCCGCCACCGTCAGTTTCGCTTCTGCCAGGGCCAGTTGCATGGCCTTCAGAGCACCAAGCCCTTCAGGATGTGTGGCCGTCATGTGATAGGCGTCGGCCGTCATGGCCGCTCCGGTTAATTCGCCATAGATGGTAGCTCCCCGCTTGACGGCATGTTCGTATTCTTCCAGTACCAGCGCCCCTGCCCCTTCGCCCATCACAAAACCATCCCGCTCTACATCGAAAGGGCGTGACGCCTTGGCGGGTTCATCGTTTCGGGTCGACATAGCTTTCAACGCACTGAACCCGCCGAATGACGCGGGTGTGATGGGTGCTTCAGAACCACCACTAATGATAATTTTGGCTTTCCCCAGCCGGATGTAGGTGAACGCGTCCATCAAAGCGGTGTTTGAGGTGGCGCAGGCCGAAACAGTTGTATAGTTAATACCCATGTAGCCGTGACGAATGGAAATCATCCCTGACGCCATATTGATGATCAGTTTGGGCACAAAAAAGGGGCTGAAGCGCGGATGACCATCGCCCAGCGTGTATGCCCTGACCTCCTCCTCAAAGACTTCCATGCCGCCCTGACCAGACCCCCAGATAACGCCGACATCGAAAGGATCCATATTGGTTAAATCGAACCCCGAATCGGTAATGGCCTGATCGGCAGCCAGGAGCGCGTACTGCGTAAAGCGATCCGTTCGCTTGATGTCAGCGTGGCTTAAATACCCGGCTGGTGAATAGCCTTTGAGTTCGCTGGCAAACTGTGTCCGGAATAAGGATGCATCAAACCGGGTGATGGGGGCAGCTCCGGAGTGACCGGCCAGTATGTTCTGCCAGAATGTTGGCACATCATGACCCAGGGGAGTCACGGCCCCTAAACCGGTAATAACAACTCGATGTAACATGATACGCGTGGTTAAAAAGATGGGTGATGCTGATGATCGCCGGATCTGTCAATAAAATGTATTAAGATTAATGACAGCAAAGATAGAATTAAAAATACCAATTGGTATATTTGTACCATGAATAGCGAATTATCTAAAGCTGACCGGACCCGTCAGTTCATTATTGAGACGACAGCGGGGGTATTCAATACCAAAGGGTACGCCGGTACATCGATCGCCGACTTGACGGAAGCTACCCGACTTACCAAAGGCAGTATCTACGGCAACTTCGATAATAAGGAAGCCGTAGCTTTGGCTGCTTTTGACTATAATCTCTCGCTGGTTCGAAAAGCGGTTCAGACCCAAATGAGTCAGGCGACCACCTGCCATGAGCAGTTGATGGTCTATGCAAAGGCGTATCAAAGCTTCAATGAGAGGGGCTTTCCTGTGGGGGGGTGCCCCATCCTGAATACCGCTACGGAGGCCGATGACACGAACAGCCTGTTGAAGGACCGGGCAGCGAAAGCCGTTCTGAGCTGGAAGCGTACCATCATCGACATTATCAAAAAGGGCATAGCCTCCGGAGAATTCAGCGCTACCGCCGAACCCGAATCAACGGCATTAGCCATGATTGCCCTGATCGAAGGCGGTATAATGATTGCTAAAGTGACCAATAATCCAGCCAGTCTGAACAAAGTCCTTAAGACGGTAGAAGCCCTCGTTAACCAGTTGGCAACCTAGCCCATTTTGATCCCCTGTTTCTTAAGTATTCAGCCTATGGCTGGCCGTTTTTATTGATTAAAAATATACCGATCGGTATTTATGAGTACTACCCGTTTAATTTTATTGACGACCACCGTGATTGCGGCTGCGGTTATGGAACTGATCGACATTTCGATCGTCAACGTCGCGCTTTCCCAGATGGGGGGCAATCTGGGAGCCACCCTGGAAGACACCGCCTGGGTGATTACATCTTATGCGATCGCCAACGTGATTGTGATTCCCCTGACGGGATTCCTGGCGGCCTGGCTAGGACGACGGACCTACTTCATTGGCTCCATTGCGCTTTTCACGCTAGCCTCTCTGCTTTGTGGTTTATCCACTAATATCTGGGTGCTGGTTGCCTTTCGCTTTTTGCAGGGAATTGGGGGCGGGGCGCTGATATCGACCTCGCAGGTCATTGTATTTGAATCGTTTCCGGTCAACAAACGATCCGTTGCCAGCGCCATCTTTGGTATCGGCGTCTTTACGGGTCCTACCATTGGCCCCACGCTGGGCGGCTATATTCTCGATATAACCAGCTGGCACTGGATCTTTCTGGTCAATGTGCCGATTGGCGTAGCGGTCCTGATTGGCTCCCTGCTACTGGTGAAAGAACCGGCCCAGCGGCAGGTGGTCAAGAGTATCGACTATGTGGGGCTACTACTCCTGGTTGTCGGCGTTGGCTCGTTACAGATTCTGTTGGAGCGGGGTCAGGAAGAAGACTGGTTTCAGACAGCCTACATTAGCTACCTCACCGCCACGACCGTCGTAGCGATCGTTGGCTTCATCTGGTGGGAGTTGCGGGTCAGCCAGCCGATTGTCAACCTGCGGGTGTTGCGCAGTCCGACGTTAGCGGTGGCCTCAGTGCTCACATTCGTCACGGGAGTAGGGCTGTTCACCAGTGTGTACCTCACGCCCGTCTTTGCCCAGCGGCTCCTTGGCTTTCCCACACTGGCTTCGGGGCTACTCCTGCTGCCGGGTGCCCTGCTGGCGATTGTAGCCCTGATCCTTACGGCCCGTCTCCTGCAGACAGGGGTACCCACTCAGCTTATCATCGCCTTTGGATTTATCATCTTCATTGTCTTTAGCTGGCAAATGGGCCACCTCAGCCCGAACGCGGGAAAAGGGGATTTCTATGGGCCATTAATTTTTCGAGGGGTGGGCCTGGCTCTGCTCACGGTCCCGCTGACCGCCCTGGCGCTGTCGGGTCTTAGTCCAGCCGAGGTGCCACAGGGAGCTGCTTTCAACAACATGATGCGCCAACTGGGTGGCTCGTTTGGCATTGCCGGCACCAACACCTATCTGGCTAATCGCATTGCCCAGCACCGAACCGACTTGGTGACGCAGTTGACGGACAATGACCCTGAAACCATCACCTGGCTTACAACGGCCAGTCACCGATTAGTCGGTCAGGGGGCCACTGAGCTGGGGGCTATCCAGCAAAGCTATCGGCTCCTGGATCAGACCGTTACCCGGCAGGCGACTGTTGACAGCTATCTGGATGCCTACCTAGCTATCGGCCTGGTCTTCGCGCTGGCCATGCCGTTAATTCTGCTGGTGGTACGGGCAGCCAAACCGGTCACTGTTTCGTTATCCGACCACTAAAACAGGCGCGTTAGAATCGATGCCTCCCTTGGTCAATACGGAGTTTTCGGCCCCGATCAATGGGAGCACGGGCATCGCTCCATCGGTGGTTACGAAGGCCTTTGTTGAGGCCCTGGCCAACGATACGTATGAGATTCGGGTTGGCAATACCCAAACGATTTAGGGGCTTTACCGACAATCACCGGACACTGCACCAGGATGGTGCTAATGACTATTTCGCTAGCATCAATTCCTCCAAACGTTTAGGCTTGCTGCAAAACCAGTAATGCATAGAGCGCTATCTATTTTTAGCGAAAAAATTATCGTTTTGCTAAAATGTAGATCACCATTTCTGACCGGGTCACAAAGCCCATCTGCTCATAAATCGAATGCGCCCGGCTATTATCTGCTCGAACATGGAGGTAAGGTAGTTTGCCTTCAGCCCGAATCTGCCGAATCTGGCTATCAATCAGCCGCCGGGCATAGCCTTTGCCCGTATGATTCGGGTGCGTACAGACTGCACTGATCTCTACGTGAGCGCCACTATCAAACCGGCGACCCGCCATAGCGACTAACTGGTCGCCAGCAAAAATGCCTTCATACCCACCCAACTCAATGGTCCGCGACAGAAAGGGTCCGGGGGGACTGAGCTTGGTTAAGGCGAGCATCTGATGAATATCGTTATCGGTCAATTTAACCCCAGCCTCCTGCCCTTCGGGTGTCGGCCCTTCAAACAGCATTTGAAAGCCATCGATGCGGTTCACTAGTACCCAGGGCGAAGGGTCAAGTTGGGACTCCTGGGTAAACATAGCCACCGGTTGATCATACGGAATTGTATCCCGTAAAGCCTCAAAGTGCACCCGGGTAGGCTCGGCCACAGCCACAAACGGAGCAATTAGAGGAGGATAGTATTTAGCCTGGTCATTTCCTAGGGCAAACGCCTGGTTACCTGAGGTTAAGGCTGACCAAACCGGATTATCCAGCGGATGAATCATGTAGATAGTGATTAGATAATACGACTCGTTACAGCTTACTTCTCAGGTTCTCCTGGATACGTCTGATGGTACCCTCCTTGTCCTGCTGCAAGGCATTGAGCAGGCGTGGGTTCAGCCCAGGAGGATTAAAATTCGATCCCCACAGGCCAATTTCCAAGATGACCGGTACCAGGGAAATACCCTTCTCGGTCAGGCGATAAGTAAACTTTGATTTTTTATCAACAGCTACCTGCTTGGTCACAAAACCATACGTCTCCAGCATACTTAACCGGTCGGCCAGGATATTGGTCGCGATCTGCTCGTCCGAACTCAGAAACTCGCCATAGGTTGATTTGTCGCCCAGGGCCATATCCCGTAGAATCAACAGCGACCACTTATCGCCAAAGAAGTCGAGTGTATAACTCAACGGACAGCCTGATCGGGGTTTTATTGGTTTCATAAAAAATCAGCAATTTTTACTTGCAATTCAAAAGTGAATCAATCTACCTTTGCTTACTTGCAATTTGCAAGCAAAGTTAATGCGTAATTTATTTTAAACAAAACTATGTCATTGGTACCAGCCCTGGAGTGGCGATACGCCACCAAGACGTACGATCCGTCCAAACAACTCAGTGCAGAGCAATTTGGTGATCTGCTCCGTACGGTTCAGTTAGCACCATCTTCTTATGGCCTGCAACCTTACCAGTTTATTACCATCACCGATCCCGCGAAACTGGAGCAAATCAGCCGGGCTGCTTTTGGGCAGCCCCAGATCACGACGGCGTCTAAACTGCTGGTCGTTGCGGTGGAAACCAACATCAGCGAAGCTACGGTGAAAAACTACATTGACAAGGCAGCCAGCGTTCGACAGACGGACCGTAAAAATCTGGAGCCTCGCGAGCAATTCGTCAATTCAAAATTAAATCTGTTGTCTCCAGCCCAGAAAATTAGCTGGGCGGAAAAGCAGGCGTTTCTGGCGGTGGGCATTCTGGTGAGTGCAGCGGCCGAAGCCGGTATCGATGCTTCACCTATGGAAGGTTTCGACCGGGGCCAAATTGATCAGATTCTAGGTCTTGGGGAGCAAAATCTCCAATCGGCCTTGCTCTTCGCATTGGGCTACCGCTCATCAGACGATGAATTTGCCCGTATTCCTAAAGTGCGTAAAACAGCCGAAGAGCTTTTTCCAACGGTATGAGCGTCGTCGTCCCATGAGTAATTTAAAAATTAGTCTACTGGTTGAAGTTCGAGTAAAGGCTGAATACCTGGACGAGGTCAAAGCCCTTTGTGCGGCCACGCTCATCCCAACCCTAACTGAACCAGGCTGTGAAGTCTTCTATCAGACCAGCAAACAGGGTGATCCCACGATGCTGGTGTTCTTCGAGGTCTTTGTTTCCAAGGAAGCGTTTGATCAGCACCTGGAAGCCCCCTATACCAAAGCGTTTTTTGCGGGTATTCAAGGTAAGCTGGCCGACAAACCAGTCAGCACCCTACTTCAGAAATTATAAGCCCCTTCGGACGAAAATCAACGCATCAATCATTTTTCAAAAATCATCATGAACCTTACAAACAAAACCGCCCTGATTACTGGCGGAGCATCGGGAATTGGCTATGCGATTGCAAGCCTGCTAAAAGAAAAAGGGAATCAAGTTATCCTGGTCGGACGAAATGCCGATAAGCTAAAGAAAGCTGGCGAAGCACTCGGTGTAGGTGTTATCGCGTGCGATGTCAGCAAAGAAGCGGAGATTGAGGCCCTCGTCGCAGAGCTCAACCAGAACTATCCTACCCTTAGCGTATTGGTCAACAACGCAGGTGTAGCTAATTTGTATCAGTTGGGAGAAGGAGCCGATGCGTATAAAAAAGCCCTACATGAATTCGGGGTAAATTATTTCGGTCCCGTTTTACTGACCGAAAAACTGTTGCCACTCCTCAAGCAGCAACCGGAAGCCACCATTGTCAATATTACTTCCAATGTTAGCTTTCACCCATTGGTCGTTTTGCCGACTTACTCCGATTCGAAAGCGGCCCTGCACTCACATACAGTAGCCCTGCGCCTTGGCTTAGCGAAGAATACAGCCATAAACGTGTTTGAAGTCATGCCTTCGCTGGTCGACACCGAGGCTACCAAAGACATGGGCGGCCATACCGGCATGGCTCCTCTTTTGGTGGCCGAAACGATAGCAAAGGGCATTGAAGCTGACCAGTATGAAATCTATGTCGGCGAAACAGCTAATCAACGAACTGCTTATTTCGCTGATCCTTTTCAAGCAATTCAGGATTTCAATAAAGGACTTTAAACCTAATACCAATTAACCTCTTTATTAGCTTTAGCACTGGGCTATTATTTTAAATAAGCCATCGTTTCGTCATTTCATTGGAGAACCGAATTAACTAGAAAAGCGCCGTTAGGGATGTAAAGCCTTGTTGCTGGCTACCTGCCTTAGTGGTATAGCTGATTCGCTGCAGAATAAAACAGGAGTCATCCCGAACTTTTCAGTTAAGTGGTCTGATGCCGGTGGTGCTTGGCAACAGTAGGCATCGGGTAAGTGTTGGCCATAGTCAAAGACTATGCCGGGCATCACGAGTCATTTAGTTAGCTCAACCCATCATCAGGGCCGATGAAAAAGTTCGGGATGACTCCTGTTTTCCTGGGTTGATAAATCGAAAGCGTACTATTTACGATTAATGATGGGCATTAGCCATGTGAGGATTAGTACAAGCGATCAATCTTAATGTAATTTTGATGCATTGACTAATCCTATGTCTAAGCACTTGCTCATGAAAAACACATTACTGCTATTGGCCTGTCTAATTGGCCTCATAACTAGTTTACGGGGACAAAGTACATCCCCCAGGCGACCGCTGCCCATCATTGATGTGCATGTTCACGCCATGAAGGTGAATCCTAGCTTTGCCGTCGAAATGTGCCCCTGGTTTCTTCGAGACATGCCGGGAGGAGACCCAAATCAACAAATGCGCGCCTTTTTGAATACCGAGTGTGCAGAACCCCTGCAACCCGCTAAATCCGACCAGGAAATGCAAACCGCCGTGCTGAACACCATGGAGCGACTTAACATGACTATCGTTGCCTTTGGTGATCCTGTGATTCTGCGAAAGTGGAAAAAAGCCGCCCCAGGACGGGTGATTGCGGGCATAGGCGTTAGTTCGCCCAAGGAGATGACTGTTCAGGCTTTTACCGATTCACTTTCGTCGGGGTTTTATCAGGTGATGGGCGAGGTAGCTCCGCAGTACCAAGGCCTTTCGCCCAGCGATATGAGTTTGGATGGCTATTTTGCCGCTGCCGAAAAGCTGAATATACCTGTTGGTATTCACATGGGAACAGGAGGTAATGGCATGGCAAACCTGACACAGGCAACCTACCGGGCTTCGTTGGGAAGGCCCTTTCTGCTGGAAGACATGCTGGCCCGCCATCCAAAGTTAAAGCTGTGGGTGATGCATGCGGGATACCCCATGATTGACGAAATGATCGCCCTGATGGGCGCTAACGCGTATGTCTATGTCGATCTGGCGGGTTTCATCTGGAGTTATCCTCAAGCCGAAATCCATGCTTATTTAAAGCGGTTGGTTCAGGCTGGCTTTGGCAAACGGATTCTGTACGGAACGGATCTACTAGTGTGGCCCAAACTGATCGAAACCTCCCTGAGTGTGATTGAAAACGCCGACTATCTGTCCTTCGATCAGAAGCGTGACATTTTATTCAACAACGCGGTGCGCTTCTTCCGGCTGGATGCCAGCAAGTTCAAATAGTTGGCATGGGCTAGCTAAGGCTGGGCCCGGTTTGTAGTCAGGTATGACAATCATCCTTATCGGTTCAGGACTACCAAACTTTAAAAGTGTTAACATGCAGCTATACTATGCTACGATCAATGCGCTAAACCCGGAAGCCTATCAATATTATCTCCACCAGCTACCAGACACTGAGCACAGTAAAGTTTTAAAGTATCGTCGGCCCCAGGATGCGTATTTAAGTGTCTTGGGGAAGGCGCTGCTTATGAGAGGGTTGGCCGATAACGGCTATGACGATACATTAAGAGATACGTATAAGGTCACTGAATTTGGACGTCCGTATATGCTGAACGGCCCCAAATTTAACATCTCCCACTCCGGCATTGTTGCAGTTTGTGCCATTTCTGAAACGCCAGTTGGCGTTGATATAGAGAACGTTACCCGTATGGATATCGACGTTTTTGAAGATCACTTCATACCGGAAGAATGGAATCTTATCCAAAAGGCAACAAACCCAACAGCTGCCTTTTATACATTATGGTGCAAAAAGGAAGCAGTCATCAAGGCAGATGGGAAAGGGTTAAGTAACTCCCTAACCGATGTTATCACCCTTACCGATCAAACCACGCTAAACGAAACTATTTATCATACGCGACTGCATTTTATATACCCCGATTATATTATGGCAACAGCCAGTACCTGTGGCCACGAAGTGATAAAGCTGATCCAAGTAGATACCATATAGCTCTTATTGACGATTGTAATTCTTTTTTATTGACTACTTCCTTCATTCAATCTACCCTTAGTTCTTAGCTTACCTCTTCTACAGTAAACGGCTCCCGGCTTGTGGGAAACGCCGATCGTTACCCCTCGATTTTTCACATCAAAGTCCTCCCGTACGCCATTTCCGTCCTCATTATAAACAGAATGACTAAGTTATAACTGCGGGTTATTGATTACCAGGGAATTGAGCAGAACCTTCGCAACCTGTTAGGGACCAGCAGTCGGCCTTGTAAATCGTTGAACAGAATCAGACAATCTATACAACTACAGAATTGTCAATTTGACCGATTTAGAGTCAGTAGCCGCAGCGGAGTGATTGCAAACCTCACGTATGAAGGAAACGATTAGCCAACAGTTTATAAAAACGCCAGGAATGAAACAGGCAACTTATCTCTCGACTTTTCTAAGGAGGTATCTTTCACTAGGCATGAAGTCGTTTACCTGTGTAGCCTTATTTTTACTGATCAGCTTCGAATCATACGCTCAGCATACAATTACGGGTACTGTTATCAATGAGAACGGGCACCCATTCGAATTCATAAATGTCTCGCTTTTCCGTTCCGGCGATACACTGCCTACTCAAATTACACAGTCTACGGTTGAAGGTATCTATCAATTCAGGAAAATTACGCCCGGTACTTATTCAATCAAAACATCGTTTGTCGGGTATGACTCCGCACTATCCAACGTATTCAGTGTATCGGACTCCAACGTAACGGTAGCTGCTATTCAGGTAAGGCCAGGTACCAAAAGTCTGGCCGAGGTTACGATTACAGGAACCAGGTTATTTTTGCAACAGAGCGTCGACAAACTGGTGATCAACGTTCAGAACAGCCCTCTTTCGTCAGGAGCTACGGCCCTGGAAGTATTGCAGCGGGTTCCAGGCCTGCAGGTTACTAACGATAAAGTCCTGATGGCGGGTAAAACCAGCGTTAGCATTCTGATTGATGGGCGCTCGTCTCAATACACCGACATTGGCTCGGTAATCCGTGAATTACCAAGTAGTAGTATTGATCGAATCGAAGTTATCACCAACCCAGGTGCCAGCTACGATGCTCAGGGTGGAGGGTTAATTAATATTATTTTAAAACACAACAGCCTGGCCGGAACCAATGGAACTATTTCATTATCCGGCGGTTACGGTCGATTCAATCATAGCGAAGTAAATGCGGGCATAAGAAATTACTATCGTTACACGCCCTCCGTCTCACTGAATCATAGACGGGGCGCATTCAATGTATTTGGCAGTTATAGTTATTTACATCGGGACATCTTCGAGATCAACCTGATCAAACGTTACCTGAAGGATACTTTTTACGACCAGAAGAATTTCAATCCGTCATCTTACGGCTACCACTCTTACCGCGTCGGCGTCGATTACTACCTGGACAGTACCAACACGCTGGGCTTTTTGATTACGGGTTTCAATCGCTCAGGGAATGGAAACTTCGAGAATACGTCGACTAATTACAGCCAAAGCTCGGGGAAGGTAGTCGAGTCGCTTACCAGCCGGAATAATCAATCCAACATCAACAATACCTATGAAATAAATCTAAACTGGAAACATCAGTTTAAACGGCCCGGCAAGGCGCTGAACATCGATCTAAACAATGCCCATTACTTATTTGATAATGAGAGCACTATTGGGGTTGTTTCGCGAAACAACGGTACGTATACAAACTATCAGAAAGCCCGAAACTCAATCCGTTTTCAGAACCTGAAGGTCGATTATACAAGCCCTCTAAACCGTTTCGCTAAGGTTGAGGCTGGCGCTAAATCAAGTTTTGCCCGTATCACAAACGATTTAAGATTCCGGCAAGATGAACAACCCGATCCTGGTCGTTCGAACCGCTTCGTTTATACGGAGAACATCAATGCTTTATACGTCAATTTTATCGCCAAACTCAGGAGGTGGGACTTTCAGGCAGGCATACGGGCTGAACAGACCATTTCGAACGGTAAAACGGGCGATTCTGTCCTGGTAAACCGACACTATATCAAACCATTCGTTACACTTCTGGCAACACGCCGACTGGATAGCAATCTGGCGATTACATTCCAGTACAGCCGCCGAATTGACCGGCCCACCTACCAGCAACAAAACCCTTTTGAGTTTTATATCGACCCTCAAACGTATATCAAAGGTAACCCTACCCTGTTACCACAATTAACCCACTCGGGCAAACTGAGCTTAACTTACCAGAACTTACCGTTCTTTTCCATCAACTACGACCGCACAACGAATGTAATTTTTCAGTACGCCCCTCAGCAACGCACGGTCACCGAAGCCAATGGAGCCACCCGCTTAATTAGCTATACAATAGCCGACAACATTGCACAAGCGGATGCATTTTCAGCACAGTTGAATTTTCCAATTACTTTCAGAAAGCTGGTGAGTGGTTATGGGGGCGGCATGCTAACCCGGCAACATTACAGAGCTATTTACCAGGGCGACTTGTTTGACCGGTCGAAATGGGCCTATACTTTTTATACTGAAATCAATTTTAAGCTAAACAATACGCTCAGTTCGCAGCTATCAGGCTACTATGCGGGGCCAAGTCAATTTGAATTCATCAGTGCGGGCCGTAATAGCAGTGTCAACATTGCTGTTGAGCAAAAGATCCTGAACAATAAAGGCAAAATCGTGCTGGCCGGGAATGACTTATTTCATGATAACCGGACCATCGGACTCATTCGATTTCAGGACATAAATTTTGCTATCAATCAGTATTCAAGTACGCGCAATTTCAGATTGACCTTCTCGTATTTGTTCGGCAATCAGTCCATTAAAGGCGAGCGAAAACGTAAAACAGGTTCGGAGGAAGAAACCAGCCGGGTGAAACTGACTAATTAAGGAGGTACAATCATGAATTTAAGAACGTTAATCGCGCTATTCCTAATGGTCATTATCGCTTGTCGTAAACCAGGTGTCATTGTTTCGCGGAGTTTGCCCGAACTGAACATACCAGCCCGAATGCAGCACTACAACGTACCGGGTTTAAGTGTGGCCATTATCAGCGACTTCACTATCGATACCGTTTTAACGTATGGCGTTCAGGACATTACAACCAAAATAGCCGTAACAGGCAGTACCCGTTTTCAGGCAGCCTCTATCAGTAAAGCCGTCAGCGCTGTCGTAGCCCTGCGCGAGACAGAGAAGAAATTGAGCCTGACTGAGGACATAAATAATTACTTAACCTCCTGGCACATTCCTCAGGGTAGCGCCAGTGAACCGATCACGCTGGCCCACTTGCTTAGTCATACGGCCGGCATCAATGTACCAGGTTATGCAGGCTTTGATACCGACCTCCCTATGCCGACGATCACCGCTATTTTGAATGGCGCAGCTGGCCATGGCGCTTCGGAGAAAGTACAAAAAACCGGAAAAGTCGGCAAAGCGTTTACGTACTCTGGAGGAGGGTATTGTATCGTGCAGCAGGCGCTGGAAGATCGATCCGGACAGTCCTTTGCCGAACTGAGCGATCAGCGCTTATTTCAGCCATTGGGCCTCAGCAACAGTAGCTTCAGAACGTCGTTTAGCCCGTCGGAGATCCAGCGTATGGCATCCGGGCATTTGAAAAACGGCAACAGAGTAACCGGTAAAT
Source organism: Spirosoma radiotolerans (assembly GCF_000974425.1). Taxonomy (NCBI): domain Bacteria; kingdom Pseudomonadati; phylum Bacteroidota; class Cytophagia; order Cytophagales; family Cytophagaceae; genus Spirosoma; species Spirosoma radiotolerans. Next base: position 619,978 of record NZ_CP010429.1, on the reverse strand, counting down.
GGCGCAATTATCCAGCGGCTGCGGGTGGTTTGTGGACGACGGCCACGGATTTGGCAAAACTGATCATCGAGATTCAAAAATCGTATCATAATCAGTCGAACAAGTTACTGAGCCAGAACATGACCCGGCAGATGCTCACCCCTTTTAACAATCCTATTTACGGCCTTGGGTTTTATCTGGATGGAAAAACGGACAACCTCTATTTTTCACACAACGGCAACAACATTGGCTTTCAGGCCAACTTTATTGCTCATACACAAAAAGGATATGGTGTGGTGGTCATGACGAATTCGGACGCGGGCAATTCATTAATCAAGGAAATATTCACAGCGGTAAGTAATCAGTATGGATGGCAGGGATTTCCATGTAAGTAAACCCTAGTAGTTTTCAATCCGCTGCCCGGCCTGTTCGATCAAATCATCTATGCCCTGGTTAGCGTGCCCCTGATTCATATTAACCTGAATATCGGGTGGCACACCGCCTTCCACATTAAAGCCATCCGGTCCATAGAAGGCACTAGTGGACACACGGTATCGCCAGCCATTTGGCAGCTCATATTCGAGCGGCATGGCACCACCTCCGCCGGTCTTATCACCAAGCGTTGTTACACTCGGCAACTGACGCATAATTTCGGTGAAAATGTTACAGGCACTAAAGCAGGCGCGATTGGTTAATACAACCACCGGCCTGGCCCAGGTCACCCCTTCCGGGTTTACATCCACCTGCAGGGGCTCCGTCAAATCGTCCGGTTCCGGTCCATTTTTAAAGACTGTATACCCTATGTTTATCCGGGCAGGTGTAAACCTTCCGACTAAACTTAACACATTACTGATCTGCCCGCCCCCATTGTTTCGCACATCCAGAATCAATCCCTTTACCTTTTCTTTTTCGAACAGTTGCAGAATATCATCAATAGAATCTACATCCCGGTTAAACGTCCGGTAGTGAACGTAGCCAATACCATTGGCGAGCACTGCGTAGGTAAACCCTCCTGATTGATACGATTGCACCCCTGGTTTCTGTAAATAAAATTTCCGGATCAGCGAAGAGTCGTAGTTGGCTGGGGCATCTGCTTTAAAGTTGTAAGCGTAGTAGTTATCAGGTGTATATACGCTTATATGCCCGTCTTTCAGCTCACTGAGCATGGCCGTTATAACCTCAAAAAGCGCAGCATCGCTGGTCCCTTCGTTAACTTTTGGGCGATATTGCCGGTACACATCATCCCAGTTGACCTGCTTGTAGGAAAAATAAGGGTAATGATCTTTCACTTTTTGCCACAGGCTATCAAAATTCTTAACGGGCTCACTACTGCTACCCGAGTCAATGAGTAATTTTTCACAACCTGATAACAAGAGTATAGTCAGTCCTGCAATTATGTACGTTGAATATTTGGCGATCATAACAGAAGTTAGTGTATATGCTTGACGAAGGATACAATCAGGGATTGATTGCCCTGACTAACGGGCAGCGTAGAGGGTATATGGTAATATTCCCAATTGTAGCTCAGCCGGATGGACTTTGCCTTTGCAAATGAATAGGTCAACGAAGTTGTCGTTTGTGTTCTGAAAAACCCGTCGATGGTTTTGAGTTTACCACTGGTTAACATCGGCCCAACCAATCCTTCGTCCTGGTGGTTAAACACACCGTTTTTCAAAAAGGCTTCGGGATATGGCACCCCATACGCAGGCCTGATCACATAAGCGACCACTGGTATCGATAATTGAAAAGAAGCGGCCAAACGGGAAAACCGCCCCGAAAAAGAATGGTTGGCACGGGTTCCTATGCTGATTGCCGAGCCGGCGTCATAACTAACCGGATTATTTTCGCGGGCACCGAACAGGCGGGCATTCCCCCAGACCTCGGCCGATCCGCCCAGGGCCCAGCGAGTACGGGCCTGAGGATTGATCACCCAATAATGGTGGTAAGCCAGTTGAGCTTTGTAGGCTGAAAGGCCCGACTGCCTCCTTATGCCGTTTTGTACTCCGCCCGCCTGAACCGTGAGCAATACCCTCTGAAAGCTTTTTGGTCGGCTAGTCTCGTAACCCAACTGAACAGTGCCTCCCATGCCGCTGTACCGGAGCGGTGACGATGAGAGGTCTTTAATGGTCATGTAGCCGAAGCCCCCTCCCAGCAACAGTTGTTTGTCGGAGCGGGTGGTTTGCTGCGCCATTACGCTGCTGTAACCGAGCACGAGCAGGAAAATAATACTACGCATTGTCATACAATTGATTTTTTACCTCAGGTTAGGCAAAGGCCATTAATTTGCTGGTCATCATTTTTAGAAGGTAGGGTATCTGCTGATGAATAAAAAAATGATTACCAGGCAGTTGCTTCACAGATACGGCTGCGCTGCTTTCTTTTTTCCAGGCCAGTGCCTGCTCCAGCATAATATCTTCCTGCATGCCTATAATCACATCCATAGGTATATCAAGCGGAGTTTGGTGGGCAGCATATACGAATCGATCCAAAGCATGAAAGTCTGCTTTCAATATCGGCATGTAGAAATCCATGAGATCCTTCTCGTTTAAAATCTCATCCGGCAACCCTCCCAGGCGTTGCACCCGTTCAATAAATTCGGCATCGTCCAGCAGATAAGAAGGCGCCCCAGAACGGCCAACCGATGGCCCCGGCCGACCGGTAAAAAATAAATGAATAGGTTGAGGTAGCCCCGCTTTTATAAGCCTCCTGGTTACCAGATACCCAACCGTAGCGCCCATACTATGGCCATAAATAGCATACGGGTGATTCCAGTCTATGGCCTTAACGAGTTGATTGTATCCGTCTTCAACGATTTCATCGAGGCTGGTCAGCAAGGGCTCATTCATCCGGGCGCCCCGCCCCGGCGGCTCCAGGACTACCATATCCATTAATTGGGCAGACGCGTTTACCATATCCCGATAGGAATATTTGTTGCCACCGGCGAAGGGAAAACAAAACACGGTCATCTTTTTCATAAGCAATAACTAAACTAGCGTTGAGGGGGCTCTTAACGAACATAGGGTTTAAACTGGCTGAATTCCGGATACCGCTTTTCTACTTTCCGGAGCAAGGCATTGAACTCGATGGCAAAGCCAATATCATTGCCTATCCATTCGCGGGTAAGCCGGGCTACATCATCGGCAACAAGGTGCATATTGGGCTGTTCCAACGCCAAAAAATTAAGTCGGTAAGCTCGTTCCGCAGCCACCATTCGTATGATGGCCGCTTCGATGCTTCGGCCACAGGTAATGGTGCCATGATTTTGCAATACGGCGACATCCATCCCGGCTAAGGCCTTCGCCAGATTCCGGGCATCTTCCGGGTCATTTACCGGGCCATTGTATTGTTCATGTACAATATGGTTCTCGAAAAATAGACAGCAGTTCTGGTCAATGGGTTTTATCGGCAGACCCGTAGCGCTGAACAACGTACCCCAGGGAGAATGCGTGTGGGCGACACAGTTCAGGGTTGGCCAGGCTTCGTGAATAGCGGCATGAATGCAAAAGCCTGCTACATTCACCGGATAATCGCCTTCGAGTACGTTGCCGGTTTTATCGACTTTGATGAGATTTCTGGGCGTTACTTCTTCGGCAAGCAGGCCGAAAGGATTTACCCAAAAAGCGTCTGGCTGACCGGGAACACGCATGGTGATGTGCCCGCTGATTCCCCCTTCGTCCAGGTTTTCAGTTACCATCATCCGGTAAGCGGCCGCAAGTTTGTATTTTAACACATCATGATCCTGGCTATCCGACGATTGATTGATAAAAAACCGGGCGGTTTCTTTTCGGGTTTCGGCTACTTCCTTCCTGGCTTCGGTATTGCTGGCAGAGGATTCATACTGGAAAGGTCCGGCCTGGAATGGTCCGGCCTGGAATGGTCCGGCCTGGAATGGTCCGGCCTGGAATGGCTCTGCCATGGCTACCATCACCTTACGCGATCCGGCGAACGGATTTCGACCATGGGCAAACAATACGTTGTCAACCATCAACATATCTGACTTCTCCCAGCTAAAAATCAGTTGGGTTTGCCGGTAGGCTTCCCGAATAGCCTCAAGATACCGATCAGGTATAGTCGTACCATCGCCAAAGCAACTGTTCCGGGGAACATTGTCCAGCCCGCATTGCTCAATCAAAAACTCCTGAACACCGGAGTCCAGGCTGGACAGGTGAAACAGGTGAGCCTGATTAAACCAAACGCTCTCCTGCGTGCGCGGATGAGCAATCGTGGCCTGGCAGACCTGTTTGGTACGCAAACCGCCATCCTTTTTCCATTCGAAGGCAATATGGGCTTTCCGGCAATACGCTTCTACCTGTGCTTTATCTTCGGTCTGGAATACCTGTTGCCAGGGCAGGTCAAGCCCCTCATTGAAATTACGGACATACATTACGCCTTTCCGCTCAAACTCTTCCCGAATGATCGGGTCAATGAGCTGGTACACCCGTCGGCTATCTGAAATGGGCGTTTCGCCACCCCATTCGGCGGGTTGGGCACAGTAAAACCAAACCTTTTGCGGCCAGTGGTTGCTGTAGGAATGCTCATTGTGCATGGGAATGTACTGTTCTTTAGGATACTCAGTCGACGTATAGACCTTATCAGACACTTTGCTTCTGGGGGTCGACGGCTCCGAATAATCCATGAGCTGGCTGGATAAGAGCGCAGTCGTATCCTGGAAGGCCTGATTTCCCTCCACGTCAAACCCTCTAAAAAGCAGCAACCCTTCTTCCGCGTACTTTTGCTCTACGAGCGGTTTGTTGGCGAGAATCCAGTCCTTAAGTACAAGGGGCTCGTGAGCCTGAAAAACCGCTACCTTGCCTTTATCCAGGGTTAAATAATGAAATACTACCTTCGGCTGAGGGGCAACAGCCACCGAAACAGGTTTGGCACTTAGCAAGCCAGGCAGCCCCATTTTCTTTTGTATCATAACTTGAAAGGAGTGAGTTGAAAAGAGAGTGATATACTTATTGACTAGACGAGTAGCTTATCCCGTTTTGCCACGTTCATTGGTCTACTTACCGTTTCATCGTTCACGATGGTACCATAGTCGAATTTGATGATTCGGTCGGCATGGTGGAAATAATGGTCATCATGCGTCACGGCGATAACTGTTTTACCCATGGCTTTCAGGTCGGAAAGAATGACCTCGTAGAAGTAGGCTCTGAACCCAGGGTCCTGCTCAGCCGCCCACTCATCCAGCACAAACAGGTCACGGTTTTCCATTAAGGCATAAATCAGGGCCAGTCGTTTACTTTGCCCTTTGGAGAGGCCTATATCGATCTTATTCGCATCGATTTTAAGTACATGCCTTAGCTGCATCATGTCGACATACTGCATCAACTCATCGTTATCCGTATGCAGATCGAATCCGTCATAATTTTCGCCGAAAAGGTGGTTATTAGTAAAAATGGCTGAAAAGCGATCACTATATGTGCTGTACTCGTTCAGCGGCACGGCACGCCCATTGTAGCCAATCGAACCAGCGGACGGCTGATACAGCCCGATTAGCAGATTCATGAAGGTCGTTTTACCACTGCCATTGCCGCCCGTGATAAAAATGATTTCGCCCTTATTGATGCTTAGACTGATCGGGCCTACCGTAAACGCTTTTTGCTTCAGGTGGTCCGTATAGTCAAAACAGATATTCCTGAAAACCAGGCTTTCAAATCGATCCGTAGCACGTGGTAAAACGGCCGGCTTACGGTCACTGCCGGAAACCGCACTGATTTCTTCTTCGACTACCTGAATACGCTCAACAGCAATATTGATCGTGTTCAGATGCGTCATGATTCCGACCAGCGATGACAAAGGCCCCATTAGGTATAACACGATGACGATGAACGGGCTATACTCCTGCATACGCATGTTCAGTAATGGTGGCAATACAAAAATTACCAGCCCCAGTGTAACGTACCAACTATAGCGGCCGATCAGCTCATTATCAAGGTACCGTACGGCAGTCTGCTGCCCCAGTTCCTTGGCAGTGTCACGATTGGCTTTGATAAAACGAGTAAACAGGTTCTGATTCCGAACCGAACTCATTTTGATCTCTCTGAATCCATTGAGCAGGTCGAGCAGGTATTTATGGTATTTATCCTGCAAATCACGCACCTTACCCAGGTTCTTTCGGATAACATTGTTTCGGGTAGCATAAAAGAAGAGCATTCCCAGCATCAGTCCGAGCATGCATAACCCGCCCGTTACGGAGGTATAAAAAAGATAGGCAAGTGCACAGATAACGATGATCGACGAGTTTACGATTACGATCATCACTTCGGGTACCAGGCCCAGCGCCCGCACATCATTGATGGCCGTATAAATACGTTCGGAACCCAGTTTCTGAAAATCCGACAACGTCGCAAAACGCAATTTATCGACAATGTTCAACTCATATCCATACAAAATCTGCTGGGTGAGTTTGACAAGGTACGTTTGAAAAACCTTGGTCGTAACGACAGAAATGGCCAGCAAGCCGAAGAATATCAGCCAGCTATACTGCGCCCATACCGGAAACGGCTTACCGGCAATTGTCAGATTGATAAAAAGCAGCAGCACACTAAAGGTGAAACTATTGATTAGTCCCAGCCCAATAAGAGCCGTATAAAAGAACCTGGACTGGCTTTGGAATATCTTTAAGAGGTGCATATTATACGGTTAAGAACTTAGGTTCAGGAGTAAGTCTCGTAAGTACTACCAGTTGGATCAAAGCCTCTTCAAAGGCGTCGGCAAGGCTTTGCACGGTTTCGGTGTTAAACTGCCGCTGGCTATATTCAATACGAGCGGCCAGTTTCCCACTTTCGATGTAAGCCGTGACGTAAAACAAGTAAGGATGCCTGAAGTCGTCCGGATGTTGGGTATGCCCGGTCGATTCATCGGCCAGCGGGATTGGTAGTCGGGCTATGTCCTGGTCGAACTGTCCGAAATAATTGAAGCAAATCTGTGGCTTAACCTCGGCCGTACGGATACCGTCAAATGAACTAAGGTGTTGCAAGAGGCCAAACCCGATTCCGTGATTCGGTACCTGCGCCAGGTGCTGATGCGTAGCCAGCAGAAGCTCCAGCGTATTCTCTGCCCTGTTCGCCGATAACAAAACTGGATAGGTACTGGTGAAGTAACCCACAGTACGTGTCGTATTCACATTCGTGATCGGCTGGCGTCCGTGTCCCTCCAGGTCAATCAGCAGGTTTTCTGTGCCGAACGTCCCCTTAACCGCCTGCATGAGTGCCGTAAGCAGCACACTATTCAGGCCGGTATGGTACTGTTTGCTTACATCAGCCAGTAAGTGTCGGGTTTGCTCCGTATCCAGTTCAAAAGCGATTTTTCTGGAATCTGAATTGACCGTTTGCAATGCATTGAAATCCGGGCTGATCAGATCATATGGCTGACGGACTACGTCCAGCCAGTAAGGTGCTTCGTTTTGGATAAAGGCTGGCTCATCGGCATAGTAGGCCAGGCTTTGGGCCCACTCCTGAAATGAGCCCGTTTTTAAGGGAAGTTTTAGTTCGGTACCCTCTTTATACTGTTGGTATAACGTGTTTATGTCTTCAAACAGAATACGCCACGACACGACGTCCATCACCAAATGATGGACAAGCACCAGCAATCGCTCTCCGGCGGGCACCCGAAACAAGGCAAGTTTAAGCAAGGGCCCATGCGCCAGAGAAAAGCTGGCCTGCAACGTTTCGGCCTCGGCTTTAAGCGCCTGTCGATAATCGGTCGCCGAACGCAGATCAATAACATCCAGATACAGTTTCTGACGACCATCCTGATTAACCTGGCGTATTTTGCCATCCACTTCGTCGAACGTCATGCGCAGGGCGTCATGGTGCATAAGGATCTTTTGGAAGACAGCCCGAATCAGGTCCTGATCAAAGCGATCATCGGATGTAAACAGCAGCGAAAAATTGAACTGATTCGGGTACTTCCTGCTGGCTTTGAAAAACGTATGCTGAATGGGCGTCAGCGGCACATCACCGGTTGTCACTTCCTGCAAAGCCTTGGTCTGGACTGGCTGTACTCTGGTTGCCAGTTCTTTAATGGTTGGATACTGTAACAAATCGGCTATATCAACATGCAGATTTTCCTGGTACAATAAGGCCGATACCTGCACGGCCCGGATAGAATCGCCCCCGATCGTCAGAAAATCATCGACAGTACTAATAGCCTCCACGCCTAATACCCTGCACCAGACCCGATGAATTTTTTCTTCCAGCGCATTTTCAGGATGGATCAACTCAACCACTCGCTGCTGACGGGGATCAGGCAATGTCAGCCTGTCGATTTTTCCGTTCGGATTAAGGTCAAACGCGGGCACCTGAACCAGATAAGCAGGAATCACATACGCCGGTAAACGGGAGACCATGTAGGCCTTTATCTCCTCGATACCCAGCGGCTCAGTGGCTACGTAATAAGCGGCCAATTGTTTATCAGCAGGGTTGTTGCCCTGTAGAACTGTAACCACCGCTTCTGAAACGGATTGATAGCCTAACAGGCAATTTTCCAGTTCGCTCAGTTCGATACGATACCCGCGGATCTTGACCTGCCCGTCATTTCTGCCCAGATAGTCCAACTCACCGTTGGGAAGCCAGCGGCCTATATCACCGGTTCTGTAGAGCCGGGCTGTTGGGTAGGCCCGGATGCCGGAAATAAATTTTTGTGCATTCAGTTCTGCTCGTCCCCTGTACCCCCGTGCCACCCCTGCCCCACCGATAACGATCTCGCCCTTTATCCCTAACGGAGCCAGATGGCCGTCCTGATCAAGAATATAAATCTGAGTCTTTGAAATAGGCTTACCGATAGTAATACACTGGCTATCAGTTACTTTTTTAATCATGCAGCCTACCGTGGCTTCGGTTGGTCCATATTCGTTATAAATATGAACGTCCGGGTTAAGGCGTTTCAGGCAATCGACCTGTACCACCGTTAAGTTTTCGCCCCCGGTTATGATATGACTGATGTTGGTTTTTTGGAGAGCCAGATAACCCAGCATACTGATATGCGAAGGGGTGAGTTTGACAGCGTTGATTGGGGTAGCCGGATCAAAGATGTCAGCCAGAATATCGGCTACGGGCATCTCATCTGGATAGATGACGAGGCTGTCACCGCGTAAAAGCGTAGTAAAAATACAGGTAAGCGTAAGGTCAAATGACAGGGAGGTAAACAGCGGGAAATGAATGCCCGACTGCCAGTTGAAGTAATAATGATTTGCCCAACTCAGATAGTGCAAAAAGTTACTGGCCTCTACCTGAACACCCTTTGGCTTACCGGTTGAGCCAGACGTATAAATCATATAGGCCAGATCGGTCGGTTCGGGGTCGTGGAGTATTGTGGCCGACGTTGCGGACTGGCGCTCCCAACAATCAAGATTCAGCATACGGCCTTGATACGTCGTTAAATACGTGTGCTGCGTAGCCGAATCAGTAATCAGTAAGCTACAGGATGCGTTTTCCAGAATATAGTCGACCCGGTCGGCCGGATAATTAGGATCAATCGGAAGAAACGCAGCTCCGGCCTTACAAATACCCAGTAAGGCAACAATCATCTCGGTACAACGCGGTAACAGAATGCCGACGATTTGATTGGCGCCAATGCCGTACTCCGTTCGTATACAGGCAGCCAGTTGATTCGTCGCTTCATTAAGCTGGTGATAAGTCAACGTCTGCTTCTGGTAACGGATGGCAACCGCATCGGGATTGTTCAGGTACGCCTGCTCAAATAAACGGGCGACAGAACGCCCTCGCTCGGGATAATCAGGAACCTGGTTCAGCCTATTGAGCAGCCTGTCAATCTCCTTTGCGGGTACTACGGTGAGCTCGCTAACCAGGCTCTCCAGCTCTGCAAACTCAACCAGCGTATGGTTGACATGCGATGCTATTCGTTCAATGAAATCACGTTCGTAACAAGCCGGATTATAATGAACGTCACACGTAATGGAACCCTGTTCCTTGTTGATTTCCAGGTGAAAATCGTAAGTCCGGCTCCCGCTATCCATACTGTCATGCAGGTTGCTGAAGCTCATAAAAACATTGGAGCCCAACGTTTGTGCTTCATCTTTGCCCAGTAATGCCAACGGAAAGTTTTGGTACCGATATGTATCAGCAACCAGGTGTTTGGCTTGCTGCAACAGTTGCCGCCGTGTAATGTTCGGTTCAGTATGCATTACCAGCGGTACGGTTTGTACCCAGGCGTCAGCCTCGCCATCCACCCGTTTGTATAAAGGTGTATGGATCGTGACATGCCTTTGACCGGTGTATTTTTGCAGCAATACACTGAACACGGTGGTCATCAGGACAAACAGGCCTGAATCATTCCCGCCCACCAGACGATCAATAAGTCGCATACCGGCGTCATCGATCGTGAATACGGAACAGTCCTGCTTTTGATAACGCTCTTCGGAAACGACAGTCCGCTGAACAAACCGGAAAGCTTCACCGCTTTTTGTCAACGACTGCCGCCAGAAGTCGTAATACGGCTCATAATTACTGCTGGTAAATTGCGCTCTATCAAATTTTCTCATTTCATTAAAAATTAAAATTGAACAACTCATTCAGCGCCGAGCTATTGACCAGGTCAAGACTATTGGCATCGTTCAACGACACATCTTCCAGCTTCACCGCGGGGTTGTTCACAATTGCCGTAAGCATGTTCAGGAATCGGTTGCCCAGCCGGACTACCGTATCGGGCAGATACAGATCGGTATTGTAGACCAGTCCTATTTTCAGCGTATTGTTGCTTTCGAAAAATCGGAAAGACAGGTCATGCTTGCTTATTCTGTTGAGGGTATCGAACGGCTGAAGCGTTATACCATTCCACTCCTTCACCTCACCTTCCTGCATAGCAAGGTGCTGGTACTCGATCCCGATATCAAATAGCGGACTACGGCTTCGGTCTCGCTGTAGTTTCAGATCGGTTATTAGCTGATCGAACGGATATAGCTGGTGTTCGTAAGCGTCCAGTATGGTTTGCTTAACGGCCTGTAGCAGTTCGCTCCCCGTACCTTTTCCATCGAATGTGGTCCGTAAAGCCAGCGTATTGACATAAAACCCGATTTGGTTATCGAGCTGATACTGATCCCGGCCTGAAATAACGGTGCCGATCAGGATGTCCTGCTGGCCAGTGTAGCGGTACAGAAGTGCCTTCAAAGCGGTGGTTAACAGGATAAATGGCGAAACACCTTCTTTTATCGCCAGTTCGCCCACCCTCCCGAACAGGTCTTCAGGCACATCCATCAGTTGCGTTGCTCCATTCGTTGATTGCAGGGCTGGCCGTTCAAAATCGGTATCAAGATTCAGTACGGGCAGGGCACCCCCGAGTTGGGTAAGCCAGTACGAACGCAACGTTTCCAGGCGATCCGCGGCCAGTTGCTTTTTGTGCCAGTACACATAATCTTTGTACTGCACCGACAACGGCTCCAGGGCCAGCTCTTCGTCGAGGGTATAGGCGTTATAGGCAGCGGTCAATTCATTGATAATAACCCCCATCGACCAGGCATCCGAAATGATGTGATGAATCGAGAAGAGGAACATCCACTGGTCGTGGCTCAGTTGGATCAGGGTTGCTCTGAGCAGCGGGCCAGTTTCCAGGTCAAACGGCGGCTGCTCTTCGGCCATCTGGATGGCTTCGGCACGTGGCTGAGGGGCTAGCCGCAGGTCTACCTGCGTTAACGTAAAGCCTAAAGCGGTGCGGTCGAGAACACGCTGCCGGGGTTGCCCTTCCCGAACGACAAATACGGTTCTCAGTATTTCATGTCGGTCGATCAGGGTGTGGATGGCTTTTTCAAAGGCCGTTACGTTTAAATCCCCCTGCACCTCAAAAGCAAACGGGATAACATAAGAAAGGTCCTTTTTGCTGGCCTGATTTAATAACCAGAGCTGTTTTTGGGCATGTGACAGTTCGTAGCCATCCTGCACAGGAACTGACTCAATCAAATCAGCGCTTTTTCCCAGAGTACGATCAATTTCCTGCGCCATTGCGGAGATGGTTGGAAACAGGAACATGCTCCGCAACTCCATACGTACACCAAGCTCCTTCTGTATTCTCGAAAGCACGCGGGTTGCATTCAAAGAATGACCACCGACACTGAAAAAGTCGTCTGTACTGCTGATTTTTTCACTACGCAATACCTGTTGCCAGATCGTTAACAGACGAGTTTCGGTCACGGTCGATGGCACCGTAAACGCGACTTCGTTCAGTCTGCTCTCATCCGGATCGGGCAGGGCTTTATGGTCAATTTTCCCATTGGCATTCATGGGCAGTTTGTCCAGTTGAACAAAGAAGGCCGGAATCATATAATCGGGCAGAAAGCCGGAGAGATACGATTTTAGCTCCCGGGTATCAACCAGACCACGACTGGCGTAATAGGCAATGAGGTACATGGCGTTCCGGTCGCCCTTCGCCACCACGATGGCTTCGGTAATAGCCGGGTGCTGCGCCAGGGTTGTGTTGACTTCCCCAATTTCAACCCGGAAGCCCCGGATCTTGATCTGGTGATCTTTACGACCCAGAAATTCCATGTTCCCATCCTCCATCAGGCGCCCAAGATCGCCGGTGCGGTACATTCGTTGCATGGGCGATGGCAGGAACGGATTGTTCAGAAAGGCCTTCGCGGTTTTTTCCGGGTCATTCGCATAGCCCCGGGCTACGCCCACCCCGCCGATAAACAATTCTCCCGGTATACCCTGCGGAACCGGATTTAACTGCTCATCCAGAATATAGAAGTAGTTGTTGTCCAGGGGACGGCCGTAAGGCACACTGGACCAGCCTTTCATGGACTGCATCACCGGATAATAGTTTGACCAGACAGTACCCTCTGTGGCACCACCAAGGCTGACGACGCTCGCGTTCGGATGGTATACGTTGATGCGTTCGGGCAAATCAACCGGTATCCAGTCGCCACTCATAAACACGACGCGCAGAAACGGCTGACTATAGGACTCTCCACTATCCTCCAGAGCAGCGATCAGATGGTTCATGGACGTTGGAACGGAATCCCAGAACGTAATTTGCTCCCGAACCATCAGGTCCTTCAGCCGATCCACGTTCCGTATATCATCCTGCGTAGCCATGACAACGGTCGCGCCGACAGCCAGTATGCCAAAGATGTCGTAGACCGACAGGTCGAAACACATAGACGTGATAAAGAGCAGTCTGTCGTTCTTCGTAACAGCATAGGTGTGATTAACCCATTCGATCAGATTGATGGCCGAATGATGCTCAATCATAACGCCCTTGGGCCGGCCCGTTGAACCAGATGTATAGATGGTATACGCTAAATCACGGGTAGATTTTCTGATATTGAGGTTAGTGCCCTCGTAATGCCCATATTCACGGGTAGATAGCGGTAATTGCACCACCTGCTCCGGTAACGAGTCAAGCACGGCATAGGCGGCATCTGAAAGCAAAAATTTTACATCCGAATTCTGGCAAATGTAAAGCTGCCGGTCGACCGGATAAGTCGGATCGATGGGCACGTAGGCGCCCCCCGCTTTTAAAATACCCAGCAGCCCAACCAGCATCAACGGTGTCCGATCAGCGATCAGCGCTACGTTATCGCCGTTGTTCATCCCGCCCTTCAGCAGGTGCCGTGCCAGCTGATTGGCGAATTGATTCAACTCCTGATAGGTCAATGACTGGCCGTGACAGGTCACCGCTACGTGCCTGGGGTTCAGGGATGCCTGTTGTTCGAATAACTGGTGCAGCAGTTTCTCCTGAGCATACGGTTTGTCGGTATAGTTCCAGTCGTAAAGCAGATGCTGCTTTTCCCGGGCCGTCAGATAATCGATTCCTGAAACAGGGGCGCCGGGTTGCTCGACAACGATCTGCATGAGCTGCGCTAAATGCAGCAGCATACGCTCCATACGCCCCCGGTTGAAGAGGCTGGTATTGTAATCGATGCTGAGTGTCAGGCTATCCGCTACCGCGTAGAAATTAAACTGTAGATCATATTTGCTCACCCTTACCTGTGGTTTGAGCGGCTGCACCTGAATGGTATTGATCTGGTTAACCTCTTCTTCCCGGATGGAGGTGTTGTGCAGGATAACCGCTACGTCAAACAGGGGGGATCGGCTCAACTCCCGAGTTACCCGGAGGTCTTCCACGAGTTTATCAAACGGATAAAGCTGGTGTTCGTAAGCTCCAAGGGTCGTATCTTTAACCTGTTGCAGCAGCTCTGCAAATGAATCGGTCCCCGCGAAAGTGGTCCGCAACGCCAGCAAATTAACGTAGTAACCGATCTGCCCTTCGAGCTCTTTATGCAGACGCCCGGCCGAGGGTGTACCCAGGATAATATCCGACGACCCCGTATATCGGTAGAACAACGCATAGACCAGCGACAGAATACCCATGTGCAGGCTAACCTGCTGTTTTTGGCACAGTTCGGCAAAAGCCGCTACGTTACGGCCAGGAAACGAAATGTCGACAGTATCCCCGTCAAAGGTTTTCAGAGCTGGTCTGGGCCGATCAGCGGGCAGCTCTAAAACGGGCAGCGGGCCCGACAGCTTGGTTTGCCAGTAGGCTTTGTGCCGGAGTAGCCGATCACCGCTTAGCTGCTCATTTTGCCAGGCGGCAAAATCTTTGTACTGCACGTTGAGCGGTCTTGGCAGCGGTTCAGAGCCGGCGTCGGCAGCCTGATAAAATGCCAGCATTTCTCTGATCATTACTTCCATAGACCACCCGTCGGTAATAATGTGGTGTATGGCCAGCATCAGTCGGTAGGTTTGCTCCGCTGTTTTGATAAGCGCAACTTTCAGCAGGGGGCCCTGCTCCAGATCGAATGACGTCAACGCCATCTGCCTGATCCGTTCATCAGTAACGTCCGTTGAGGCATTGGCCAGATCAACGTAGTCGACCGCGAACCCATTCGTATCCTGATGAATTTTTTGTTTTAGCTCCCCCTGGTGGAAAAAGAACGTAGTGCGTAGGCTTTCGTGCCTGGCAATGACCTGGTCAAACGCCTGCTGTACCGCCGAAATCGTCAATTCACCCCGGATCTCGTAACTAGCCGTCATGTTGTAAGCCGCACTATCGTCTTCAAGCTGGGATAATACCCATAGGCGACGCTGGCCATGCGATACATCATAGTAAGGCTGTTCGGCAATCTTCCTGATCGACGTGTCCTGTTCCAGAATCAGGTTGTTGATGTGGTTGGCCAGTTCAGCGATGGTTGGTTTAGTAAACAGGTCTTTAATCGATACCGAAGCTTTCAGTTTCTGATAAATACGGGTTACAATTTGTGTGGCCTTCAGGGACGTACCACCTACTTCAAAGAACGAGGCTTTACGGCCGATTCGCTCCAGCCCCAGGACTTCCTGCCAAACAGCCTCCAGCGTTTCTTCAATACCACCCTGGCAGGGCTCATAAACGAGTCCTTTTAGGACAAGTTCATTCGGCTTGGGCAATGCCTTTTTTTCAATTTTTCCGTTGGCATTCAGCGGAAAGGCTGGCAAATGCACGAAGTACGCCGGAATCAGGTATTCGGTAAGGCTTGCTTTCAACTGCTGACGCAGTTCTACATCTGCATACGGATGCCCGGTATAGTAGCAAACCAACTCGTTTACATTATCTGTATTTTTGACTGCAGTTACGTATGCCTCAGTAATACCCGGCAGGACAAGTACGGTCTTGCGAATTTCTTCAGGCTCTACCCGTATCCCGTTTATTTTAACCTGATCATCAATGCGGCCAAGCAGTTCAACACTACGGTCGGGCAGATAGCGGCCCAGATCGCCGGTTTTATAAACGATGTCTTCAAAATCCGATACCAGTGGGTTTTGTACAAATACCTGTTTGGTTAAGGCTTCATTTCCGTAATACCCTTTGGTCATGTAAGGCGTGCGGATGAAGATCTCCCCTTTTTCGCCAACTTTACACAGCTTGTTGCTACTATTGATAATCGCAATGAAGGTATTGGCAATGGGCAAACCGGCCGGTATGCTTTCGGTTGGCGAAATGGGCCGATGGCCAACCCGGTGAAACGTTTTGACCATTGTTGTTTCGGACGGCCCATAAAGATTGACCAGCTCGGTGGTCGTGTTGGCAACATGGCGCCAGTTCAGGATGTCCGTTGCGAACAGAGGCTCTCCGGCCAGCAGGTAGTAGCGTAGCTTTTCGAAACGGGGGCTGATCGACCCCTGCGACAGTTCTTTAACAATCATTCGGAACAAGGAAGGAACCGAATGCATCAGCGTGATTTCAGAACGACCAATCCAGTCAATCAGCCGGGCATAATTCAACTTTATTTCGGCGGAAGGAATACACAGCGTTCCACCCGCACAAAGCGGCACGAAAATATCCCGCAGTGAGGCATCAAACGTAAACTGAGCCAGTTGGCTTACCCTGCAGCTACTGTCCAGCTTAAATTCACCCATTTCCCAGTTGATGAAGTGGGTTAGACTTTTGTGGCAGCCTAAAATAGGTTTTGGTGTTCCTGTAGATCCCGACGTATAGAATAGGTAGTTCGCATCATCGGGTTGCACATCCACATCTGGACTGGCCGTACTGACCGGGTTCATACTCACCTTTTCCCACTGATGGTTAATCACCTTAAAACATACCGGTCCCTCCTCTTCCATAACGATCACCTGTCTGGTTTGCGGACTGTACAGGCGTAGCATTATGTCGACTTCCTCTTTATAGTCAGCAGATGTAATGATGGTATGGCAAGGCGACTGCTGAAACATGTCGGCCAGTCGTTTTGAGGCAAACTCCTTATCGATCGGAAGGTAGATCGCACCCGCTTTAAAGATGCCGATCAGCGATTGAACCAGGTCTATTCCAGGCGACAAAACCACACCGATAATAGCCTGATGTTCAGTAGCTGATTGCAGCAGCAGATGGGCAATCTGATTACTTTTTTCATAGATAGCCCGATACGTAGCCGTGCCATCCTGGGCTTCAATAGCTACTTTATCAGGCATCTGGATTGCCTGTTCGTCAATTAGTTTGTAAACCATGATAAAGTAAGGGTTTGTGAGTAGTTGATTGATGTCCGTAACACACCCGGACTGAGGTTTTAGCCATCAGATCCATCGTATCAATATAGGGCAGCGGCAGTAAGTCAGGCTGCAGGGCAATGGACACTTCTGAACAGCCGCCCACAATAAGATCAGCCCCTCGGCTGATGAGCAGGTTGGCAGCCTGGTACATCAGGTCGATAGCTTCCTCAGAAATAACCGAGGATTTCAGCCCATTTTCCATGTAAACCGATCTCATGAAAATGTTTTCCTGCTCCCACTTGCTGAGTCGCACTACCCGGCGATTAATGGCTTCCAGTTCATTGCAGAAGATTCTGGAGTTCATCGTGCCGGTGGTTCCTAAAAGGCCAATGCTCCTGAAGTCGTTTTCTTCAACAAACTGACGCAGCAGGTGGGCAGGGTTAAGGATCGGCGCATCTGAATGATAGATAAAATCTCTATAATAGAAATAAGCCGTGTTGCAGGTTAGCACAATCAGATCCACCTCACACGCGTTGAGCATCTTAACCGACCGGATCAGCTCATTCAAAGGCGAACATTCATCGTAAGCAATAGCCCGGGTCCGGTCGGGAATCATGGAATTGCTGTGCATAATGACTTCGATGAAGTCCTGGTCTTTGGCGGCAGGTGAATAATCGATGAGCTTTTGAAAAAAGTTGGCCCCGGCCCTGGCGCCCATTCCTCCAATGATTCCAAGCTTTTTTTTAGATTGCATAAGGCTGCGCTGATAAGTTACAGCAGTGCTCTCCTGAGCGATAAGCACCGCGTAGGGTTCTATTGATTGAACATGGACTCAAGAAATGCACGATCTTCGCTGAGTTCTTCATCCAGCAGGATATCCGCCAATGCGACAGTCAGATCGCAGGTAACTCCTTCAGCAAGCGTCACAAAGTCAGCCAGCATCTTATCGATGGTTGCCGCGTTAAACAAATCAGTACTGTAGTTGATAATCAGGCTGATTTGCCCGTCGGCATGCATGAAGTTAAAAGTGAGGTCGTGTTTGCAAAATGCATGCTCCAGGGTAAACTCGCTGATTGTCATGCCTTCGATGGCAGCAGATTCCTGGGTTAAATCATTCGTAAACAAATGCATCCAGACATCGGTAATGGGCGATCGGCTCCGGTCATAATCCAGGTTTAAATCGTCGATCATGCTTTCAAATGGATAAAGCTGATGCTGATAGGCCGATAGTACCGTTTCTTTTACCTCATTGAGGTAATTCAGGAACGTTTGGCCAGCTTTCGGATACGTTCTGACCGGAACACTGTTTACGTAGAAGCCTATCTGTGAATCCAGATCCGCGTGTACCCTTCCAGAAACAGGCGTACCGATGCACAGATCTTCCTGACCCGTGTACTTGTACAGGAGGACCTTTACGGTAGCCAGCAACACCATGTACAAGCTTGCGCCCTGCTGTTGGGATACCTGATGCAGTTTGTCGGCCAATGAACGGGCCACCAGTAGGCTGCCGGTGCTGCCCCTGTATGATTTCTGGAGCGGTCGTGGCCGGTCGGTAAGCAGGTTTACTGGCGTTAAATCGCCCGACAACTGCTGTTTCCAGAAAGCCCGAAGCTGCTGTAGCTTCTCGCCATCCAGAACGGTGTTATGCCAGGCGGCAAAATCTTTATACTGCAGCTTTAGCGGTGCCAAGGCACTGGACTGCTGATTTAGACAGGCATTGTAGAGCGCCAGGATTTCCCGTATCAACACGCCAGACGACCAGCCGTCCGAAATAATGTGATGCATGGTCAGGACAAAAACGTACTTCGTTTCGTCAAGCCGGAACAGCAACGCCCGGAGCAACGGCCCCGAATCAAGCTCAAATGGCGTCTTTACACAGTTTTCAGCCAGCTCTTTTACCCGGTCCCAGCGAGCAGCATCTGCACGCAGATCGTTGTACACTACGGTAAAACCGATCTCTGTGGCATTCCGGATAAACTGCCGGGGTTCACCAGCCTGAATGCTAAAGACTGTCCGCAAACTCTCATGGCGATTGATTAACTGCTCAAAAGCGACGCTCATGGCCTCGCGGTTCAGGTCGCCGTCGAACAGATAGGCATCTTTAATCGTATAAGCTGCCTGTCCTTCGCCAATCTGGTGCTGTAACCACAGCCGCTTTTGCGCATAAGAAAGCGCATAATGGTCCGCTGGGGCGACGTTTCGGATTGCGTCAAAAGCCGTTTTGCCAGAGCGTGAAATTTCACGGGCAAGATCTGAAAGAACAGGATGGGTGAAAATAAGACGCAGCGGCACGGCAATGTTCAATCGCTTGTGAATCTGGCTTATTACCTGCGTAGCTTTCAGTGAATGGCCTCCCAGGTCAAAGAAATTGGCATTGGCCCCAACGGATGATTGGTTCAGAATATCCTGCCAGATAGCGACTAACGTTTGTTCGATACCGTTTGCTGGCGCTACATATTCCGCAGCCTGTCCCGTTTCTTCGACAGCGATCGAGGCTAACGCTTTATAGTTAATCTTACCATTGGGCGTCAGGGGTAAACGATCCAGCGCGTTAAAAGCTGAGGGGACCATATAGGCAGGCAATTTGCCGGAGAGGGCGTCTTTTACCTCGGCAATACTGAACCCGTCGTGTAGCACACAGTACGCGACCATCCGGTTCTCTTTAGTACGATCCGTATGCACGACCACGGCCGCTGATTTTATCATGTCCAGCCGTAAAAGCGTACTTTCAACTTCGCTGGGCTCAATTCGATAGCCTCTTATTTTTATCTGGCTATCCGTACGGCCCAAAAAGTCCACATTGCCATCAGGCAACCAGCATGCTTTGTCGCCGGTTTTATAGACAACTCCGCTGGCTAACGCCGGAATCTGAATAAAGCGCTCCGCGGTCAGTTCTTCCCGATTCATGTATCCTTTCGCCACGCCCGCCCCACCAATATACAACTCGCCGTTTACACCAACCGGAACCAGCTTCCGGCTTCCATTGAGGATGAAATATTGGGTGTTAGGCAGCGGTTTACCAACCGGCGTAGCCCCGCTTTGCGGTATGCGATCCAGGTCCTCTTCGTAATAGGAAGAGTCGATGGTGGTTTCGGTGGTTCCGTAGCTGTTCAGGATGCGTGTATGCCCGCCAAATCGTTCTACCAGTCTTGCAAAATCAGTAGCCAGACACGTATCGGAACCCAGAATCAGCAGCTTCATAAACGAAACATCGCACTGGCTATCATATACATAGTCCATTAAGGGCAGAACGATAGCCGGTGTGGTTTCCAGGATATTGATACGTTCCTGAGCGATGAGGTCATACAAACGATCTGGTTGCAACCGCACCTCCGCCGGACAAATGATGAGGGCTCCTCCGTTAAGTAAACTCCGGCATAAATCGCCCATAAACACATCGAACGACAGGCTGGCCAACTGAAGCAATCGGGGCGTAAATGTGTCCAGCCTGTAGCTCGAACGCCAAGCCATCGCTACGCTCGTCAGGTTCTGGTGCGTCACCGCAACCCCTTTCGGTGCACCTGTCGATCCGGAGGTATAAATGACATAGGCCAGACTTTCCGGAGCAATATTGCGGGTGACATTATGTAACGGACAGGCTTTAAGTTGAGGAGCGATTGCGGATAGATTCACCACTTCAACAGACCCCGGATTAGGAATCGGACTGCCTGCACCATCGGTTAGCAGGAGCTCAATTTCACTGTCGTTTATCAGAAATTCAATACGCTCGGCGGGGTAGTCGGCATCAATCGGTACGTAGGCCGCCCCTGATTTTAGAACAGCCAGCACGCCGATAACCATATCCATCGATCGGCCCATCATTAAACCGATTCGGCGGTCAGTAGTACCAGCGTTTTTACATTGCAGGTAAGCCGCCAACTGATTCGCCTGCTCATTCAATTCCTGATACGTCAGACATTTGTTCTCGAAAACGACTGCCGTAGCTGATGGCGTTTTTTGCACCTGATCCTCAAAAAGCTGAACTACCGATCCGGCATATACGTCATTTAAGTCAGTCGGATTAAACTCATTCAGAAGTTGGTTCACTTCGTCTTCGCTTAGCATGGAATATTGTTTCAATGCCTGATCCGGATTGTCGAGCATTACCGTCAATAACCGGGCATAATGATCAAGCAGTTTTTCGATACGACAAGCCTTGAACAGATCCGTATTGTATTCTACACCAACCCGCAGGCCACTCGCTGTTTCCTGGAAATCGAACGAGAGATCAAATTTGCTGATGGTATGCGAATAGGTATATTCAGCGATATTCAGGTCCTTCAGGCGCAGTAGGTTATTCGAAGCGCTTTCCGGGTTCGATAAAGAAACCATCACATCGAAAAGCGCGGATCGGCTCAAATCCCGATCCAAGTTCAAGTCATCGACAAGGCGGTCAAACGGATAGATCTGATGCGCCTGCGCCTGAAGCACACGCTGCCGGGTAGCCTGCACCAGCGCCGTAAACGTGTCGGTCCGGTTGAATGTGGTACGAAGCGGTAACGTATTTACAAAAAAACCAATCTGACCGTCAAGTTCCGGATGATCGCGCCCTGCCATCGGCGTTCCGATAACCATATCCTCCTGATCGGTATAGTGATGGAGTAAACTAGTTACGGAAGCCAGCAGGGTCATGTACATAGTCACCGAGTGCTGCCGGTTAAAGCGACTCAACTGATCTGAAACGTCCTTTTTCAGTTCGATACTGATTCGGTCGCCCGTGAAGGTCTGAACGGCCGGACGTGGGTAATCAGCCGGAAAATTCAGCACTGGAATTTCATCGCCGAACGTATCTAGCCAGTACGTCCGGGCCGGGTCTACATCTGCACTGGTCAATTTTTGATTTTGCCAGGCCGCAAAATCTTTGTACTGGATGGCAAGCGGCTGAAGCGGAACAGTTATCCCTTTCTGATACGCTTCATAGCAAGTCAATAGTTCGTTGATCAGGATTCCAAGCGACCACTCATCGGATATGATGTGGTGAATAGTAAACAGGAAAAGAAACCTGTGGTCTTCCAGTTGCAGTAAATGAGCCCGAACCAGCGGAGCTTTTTCCAGGTCAAAAACCGTGGCCACCTCCTGCCTGACGTACGCGTCTGCCTGCTGCTCCTGATCTTTCTCGTTTCTCAGATCAATAAAGTTGACCCGCAACGCGACCTCATCGGGTTGATGGATGTACTGCTTCGGTTCGCCATCGACCGTACAAAAAGATGTTCTTAAACTTTCGTGGCGGTTTGTTACGGTTTCATAAGCCTGGTTAAACGCGTCTATATCCAGATTTCCCGTCAATTGAAAGACAGCAGGCACGTTGTAAGCCGTCTGATTCGCTTCCATCTGGTGGAGTATCCACAAACGATGCTGGGCATGCGAAAGCTCGTAACAGGGTTTCTTCTCAAGAACGGGTATCGGCTCGAATACCGAAACGCCTTTTTGTTGGAGATGCTGGGCAAGCTTTTCAATGGTCGAATGAACGAATACGTCCTGAAGAGCAATCTTAACCCCCAGCCCTTTCGACAACTGAGTCACCAGTTTAATGGCTTTCAGGCTGTGTCCGCCCAGTGTAAAAAAGTCATCCTGCAGGCCGATGTCGTTTTTCTCAAGCACGACACTCCAGATGCCGGCCAGCTTCTTTTCGAGGGGCGTACGGGGTGCTGCGTGCGCATGGCCGACCTTCGATAGGTTTGGATCAGGCAACGCTTTTTTATCTACTTTCCCGTTGGGGGTAAGCGGCAACTTGTCAAGCTGCACATAATACGAAGGCACCATGTAATCGGGCAAAACCTGCAGCATCGCTTCCCGCAAGTCTGCGGGGTCCTGTTGACTGGTGGCCAGGAAATAAGCGGCCAGTTCCAGACCATACTCATCCGACGGACGTGGTATCACTACGGCCTCTTTTATACCGGTTAACTCCAGCATTACTTTCTGAACTTCGTCCATTTCAACCCGATAACCCCGGATTTTCACCTGGTCATCTTTCCGGCCTTTGAACAGAATTGTTCCGTTGGGCAACCACGTGCCCACATCCCCCGTCTTATACATGAATTGTCCCGGATAAAACGGGTCAGCGATGAACTTCTCTTGCGTGAGCGCATCCCGATTCAAGTATCCCTGAGCCAGCCCCATACCCGCTACCATCAGTTCGCCTTCTACACCGGGAGGAACCAGTTGTCGGGCTTCATTCATGACGTATATCCGGTTGTTGGTCACCGGTGATCCGATGACAGGCAGTTGGGCGTATGCGTCCAGATTAGCCAGATCAATGCGGTGCGCAATCGTCCCGATGGTCGATTCGGTAGGCCCGTAATGATTGACCAGCGTAATGGATGGTTTGAGCGTGGCCACTACGGTTAAATCCCTGACATTGATGGGTTCACCGCCCAACAAAACGAGCCGTAAGTTGGCATGAGCCAGATTCTGCACGGAATCCGACGCCACCAGCGTATGAAATAAAGACGGCGTCGCTTTGACGAAGCTTAGCTTGTTTTCGGTTATATAGTCAATAACCCGCTCTGGATTTTTCACCAGTTCATCATCCACCAGGTGCAGTTCAGCACCGTTGAGCAACGTACCCCACAGGCTGGTATAGCCCAGATCGAACGCATACGAGCCCAGCAGCAGGGAACTATCCAGATCATCGATCCCGAAGGACCTCCTGAACCAGCTTACGTAATTGAGCAGTGCCCGGTCCTGTATGATCGTGCCTTTGGGTTTACCCGTCGTTCCCGACGTATAAATTACGTAAAGCACACTCTCCGGCGATCTTTCCTCCAGGCCCACATTTTCTCCGGGCGTTGACGAAATCTGACTTATGCCTACAACAGGTACGGTGCTTGTCGTGGCAGCATACGTTTCATCGATCAGTAAAAGCTTTACGCCACTATCCTGCAGGATGAAATTCACCCGATCGGCCGGGTTGGAGGGGTCGATCGGAACAAAGCCGGCTCCTGATTTAATAACGCCCAGCAAGGCAACTGGCAGCATTTCGGTTTTGCCACACATCACGCCCACTAAATCGCCTTTTTTAATGGCGTGAGCCCGATTTAAATGTTGGGCAATAGCCGTAGCACGCTGGTCAAGCTGCTGATAGGTTAACCGTACGTTGCCTGCAACAACAGCCCCCTGGTCAGGATATTGTTCCACGCACCGCGCAAACAATTCACTAACGGTTTTCAACTGGCTGCAACTATGGTCTCTACGGTTAAAGACATGGATTAACCTGTCTTGATAAGTCGGGCTCAACAGGCTCACGTTGGTAATGGCACTCTCGGGGCTTTGTACTACCTGCGTCAGTACGACGGGCAGTGCATCCGTCAGAAAGACAATATCTTCGGGCGAGAAGCTGCTGGCATTGTATTGCAACTCCATGACGAGCCCATCCGTTTTCTGCTGGCATACCAGTTTAAGCCTGGCTTTTTCCCAGAAACACTGGCGGCTCAATACGTTGACTGGCGAAGTAGACGCTACGTCGTTTGCCTCCAGATTTACGTATTCAAAGCTGTAGGGAATTGTATAGTCAGAACCAGCATCAGAATGGCGACTAAAAAAAGGCTCGTGCAGAAATACGTCTTTATGGGCGCTTACGTCTTCGATCTCCTGTTGGGTCGCCTTCAGTAAATCACGGATCTGCCACTGCGCATCCCATGTCCATTGGGTGGGCAGCGTTTTAGCGCAGAAGCCGCAAAGTGACTGCAGTTCTTCATATTCCCGAAAGGCATGAACGTAGCCCGAAACAAAAGGCATCTGCTTTAGCAGCCTCCAGAGCAGCAGATTCCAGGCCGCGTACAGGATCACCTCGGGTGTATAGTCTGACTTGTCGGCTGTTATCTGACCTATGGATGTCTTGTTCAGATTCAGCATTACGCTCGCCGGAGCATAATCTTTCCGGTTTCCGGCATCCTTGTCGAAGAGCAAGGTATTGCGGAAGCCGCTGACGGGTTTGGTACGCCAGTAATTTACACTATCGGCATTGTCCTCATCCTCCAGAAGCTGGTTTTGCCACTCGGCAAATTGCAGATAACTCAATTTTTCGCCTGCATCTGACGCAGACCCTGTGTCATACTGCTCCGTTATCCGGTTGCCAAGTATAGCCAGCGTATGCAAATCAGCTATGATGGACGGCATACCAATGATGACTAACCCCGTTTTATCTGGCTGCGTAACAACGGTCACCCTCACCATGGGTCCGGTTAGTAAATTGAAATCCCGGTGCCGTTCGGCAGCAAGCCACTTGTTTAGCTGAGTATCATCGGCAAACGTGCCTTCATGGGCAGACAATTCGATTTGTATCTGGTCATCAGGCATTTGCAGGGCCGATGATGGCTCTTCGACCCGGTGATACGTCGTTTTGAACAGTAGCTCGCCGTTAAGAACATCGGTGATGGCCTGGTGCAGACGTGCCGTATCTATATCGGCAGAGCCTTTGAGGACAAGTTGCGCATTAAGCGTTGACGTAGCATTGTATACGGATAATAAATGCCGTTGCTGGGGCGATATGCGATAACCTACTAATGTATTCATGCGCTGAAACAAATAGATAGTTGAATAATAGGTTTGTCTGGTTTCTGATGCGTCCTCTTAGAGCATCCCGATGGAGGGAATGCTTTTGAGCTTAGTTAGCGCAGCGGCCTGCTTTTGCTTCGCATCCCGGTTAACAATTGGGGCCAGCAACTCATGAACAGGCAGGTTGTCGTTCGCGGTAATAGCCTGTAATAAAGACAGATACTGGCTACAGAGAGTCTTTATCGTAGCGGGTTTGAACAGATCGCTCCGGTACTCAATCTGTCCGGCCAACATAGTGCCTTCGCGAGTCAGGCGCATATCGATTTCATACTTAGCCCCCAGGCTCGGCAAACTGATGTTTGAAACCTGTAGCGGGGTATCACCACCGCTGAGCTGATTATTCAGGCGGGCGACACTGCTCTCAAAATCACTGTAAATAAAGCGCGTCTGAAATAAGGGCGTTTTCCCGGCTATACGTCCCACCTGAATTTCTCTCAGTAACCTGTCAAACGGCAACTCCGCATGAAACAGATCAGCGGTAAAATCGCGGCTGGTCTGGTTCAACTGTTGGGCAAACGTCTGTTGTGTGTCAACGCTGCACTTAACCGGCACTACATTGACCAGATAGCCGACCATACTTTGCAGATCCAGACTTGGCCTGCTGGCTACTGATGTGCCCACGATCATGTCCGGCTGTTTCGTAATCCCATGCAACAGCACGGCATAAGCCGTTAATAAGGTCGCATACAGGGTTGTATTCTGTTTTTTAGCAAGCGCTTCCAGTTGGTCGTTGAGTTCTTTACCGATCATGAACTCAAAAATGCTGGATGACGTGCCCGACGATAGTACGTTGAAATCGGCCGGCAGGGCCAGCACCGGATTAGTCGTCCCCAACCTGTTTTTCCAGTACACGACCAGTTGCTGTAAGGGTTCGCCGGTTAAGTGTGTGCGTTGCCATGCTGCATAATCTTTATGCTGAACAAGCAAAGGTTTGAAGGCATAGGTCTGCTCGGTAATCAGAGCCTGATAGGCCAGCAGCAGCTCTGAAATGATGATATCCATCGACCAGCCATCCGCTATGATGTGATGAATATTCATCAGAATGACGTATTCATGATCCGCTATTCTGAACAAATAACTAACAATGAGCGGGTCTTTTTCCAGATTAAAACACTGGTTTGCCAGTTCATTGATGGCCCGTATTGCTTCCAGATAAGGCGCTTCTCTACCCCGCAGATCCGTCAGGACTACTTTGCTTTCAGTCGCGGCCTGGATTTTCAGGCGGGGCTCATCATCGACCAGGACAATATTGGTCCTCAGGCTTTCATGTCGTCTGATAATTTTATCCAGCGCCACGCTGTAAGCCGCGTGGTTGATATCCCCTTTAATTAGGTAGGCACCGGCAATATTATAGGCGGCTGGCTGGGTATCAAACTGGATGGCAGTCCACATACTTTCCTGCGGGTACGATAACGCATAAGAGTCCTGTTGCGGGAGTGGTACAATCACCTGATGTGTCGATTGACCCGCAAGGTTTTCTAGTTGCTTTGCCATATCCGAAAGAACAGGATAGGTATAGAGCGCTTTCAAATCGAACAGAGGGGCCAGATTACTGTTGATTTTCGCCAACAGCCGCATCGCTTTCAGGCTATGTCCGCCTACGTCGAAAAAGTTATCGGTTAGTTGAAAGCCCTCTCTTTCCAGCACGTCTTTCCACAGAGAAACCAGCGCTCTTTCCGTAGGAGTTTGCTCGTTTTCCTGCGAACTACAGGTGTCGACACGTGTTTTTGTCGGCGCGGGTAGTGCCCGCAGATCGGCCTTGCCATTGGCGGTTAGCGGCACGTCGCTGATCTGTACCCAATAAGCCGGAACCATGTAATCGGGCATTCGGCTTTTCAGATACATCGCCAGCGCTTTCTCTTCGACAGGAACTGTTGCGGTATAATAGGCCACGAGTTCTTTGCTGCCATCCTCGCGGGTCAGGGCGGTAACAATGACCTTTTCTAATCCAGGATGCTGCAGTAAAACAGCTTCGATTTCACCAGCCTCGACGCGGAAGCCTTTTATCTTCATCTGAGAATCATTGCGCCCCATGAACGCCACTTCGCCGTTGTCGAGCCAGCGCCCTAAATCGCCCGTGCGGTATACTGTTTCGCCGGGTAACGCAGCGATGGATACAAACTTGCTGGCCGTAAGCTCAGGCTGATTCAAATACCCCAGCGCCAGACCATCACCCGCCAGGTAGATTTCTCCCTGTACACCAATGGGGCATAGCTTCTGATGTTTGTTGATGATGTATGCCCGGCTGTTGGCAATCGGCCTGCCCAGGGGTATATCCGTTGTGTAGTATTCGTTTATTGTATGGCAAATGGAGAACGTAGTGTTTTCGGTAGGGCCATATCCATTGATGATACGTAACTCCGGATAAGCCGTTTTAAGCAAGTTTACGTGCCGTGGCGACAGTTTGTCTCCGCCGATAAGCAAATTTTTAAGCCCCGAAAATAGCGCCAGATCCAGATCCACCAGTTGATTGAACCAGGACGCGGTAAACCACACAGTACTGATCTTATGCTGCAACAGGTTTCGCTTCAGAACGCTTATATCCATCAGCTCATCGAGGCTGGATACGTACACGCAGCCTCCGTTCAGCAGCATACCCCATAGTTCGAACGTGGTGGCATCAAACGATATAGCGCCGGTCAGCAGCAGTCTCTCCTCCTTCCGGAAGCTGATATAAGTAGTGTTTTTAACCAGCCGAACCACACTGCGCTGGGTAACCATCACGCCCTTGGGCTGCCCGGTTGACCCCGATGTATACATGACGTAGGCCACATCCTCGGGCTTACCAGTAAAGGCAGGATCTGAGTCGACATAGGCAACCAGTTCCGGCTCGAGTGAGGAGAAGTTAACGGCCGGGATGTCCAGCCATATACTGGCCCGATCAGCCGTCCATTCATTAAACAGCACGACTTTCAAGGATGTATCGCCAATGATGAATTGCAATCTGCTTTGCGGAAGAGTCTCATCCAGCGGTACATACACCGCCCCGCATTTCAGAATAGACAGAAAAGCCACAATCGTATCGGAGCTTCTGCCTGTGATCACCCCTACCCGATCGCCAGCCCGTATCTGATAAAAAGTAGCCAGATGATTCGCCAGCTGATTCGCTTTCTGATTCAGGCTTTCGTAGGTGAAACGGCAGTTGTTGAACACTACAGCCAGTGCACCGGGCGTTTGCCTGACCTGCTGTTCAAACAGCCGGGAAATCGTTTCCTGAGCGGGATAACTAGTCTGCGTATCGTTGAACTGATGGATAATCTGGTGTTTTTCCGGCTCCGTTACTATGTCGATTTCACGGATAGCCTGGTTTGATGCCGTTAAGATGGTCGTCAATATGTTGGCGTAGTGCTGCATCATCCGTTGCATGCGGGCTTCCGAATACAGATCGCTACTGTACTCAACTCCGATCAGCAGGCCGTTGCTGTTCTTGGTAAACTCGAACGAGAAATCGTACTTGCTCGTTGACGACGGCAGTGGATGCAGCTCAACTTCCGTGGCGTTTGATGCCCCACCGGCCGACGTATCCAAAGTCAAGGCACTCTTTTGCGTTCCGACCCATGATTCGTTATAGCTCACCATGACGTTAAACAGGGCTGTGTTTGTACGCTCTTGCTCCTGCGGTAGCCATTCAACAATATCTTCGGAGCTGTAAAGCTGATACTCAATCGCTTCGATTACATTCTGCTTTACCTGGGCCAGCACCTCGTCAATTGACTGACTAGCGGAGAACGTGGTGCGTATGGGCAACGTATTCACGTAGAAACCGACCTGCGCCTGCAAATCCGGGTGCTCGCGACCGGCCAGCGCAGTCCCCACAATAATGTCTTCCTGACCCGTATACTGATGCAGCAGCGCATTTACGGCCGTCAGCAGGGTCATAAACAACGTAGCATGCTGGTTCTGGCTATAGGCGGCCAATTGCTCTGTTACCTGTTTATCCAGTTGCAGGTAAATCGTTTTACCCTCGTACGTTCTTGTTCCCTGACGGGAGAAATCGGACGGCAGTTCAAGCACGGGCAGATCGCCACTTAACTTTTGTGTCCAGTAAATTTTGCTGGCGCTGGCCAGTTCATGAAAGCGCTGATAATGCCAATACGCAAAATCTTTGTACTGGATCGCCAGTTTGGGCAGGGTCGCTTCCTGTCCTTTCAGTTGGGCCATGTACAACGTCAGAATATCCGACAGAATCACGTTTACAGACCAGCCATCGGCTATGATGTGGTGCATATTGACGTACACCAGGTGTTCGGCAGTTGCAAGCCGGTAGACCTTCATTCGGATGAGCGGCCCGGCTGTAATATCGAATGAAGTGGTCACATCTGCCTGCATCAGTTGCTGGGCCCGCAGCAGCGGCTTGGCTAGTTGCGATACGTCTTCGGTGGTAAAATCTATGGCCAAAGCCTCAATAGGCTGCACAGTTTGGCGGGGTTCGCCCTGCAAAAAATGGAACGTGGTGCGCAGACTTTCATGCCTGTCAATCAACTCCGTGAAGGCTTTTTTCAGCGCTTCCTTTTCCAGTTTACCTACCACCTTGAAGGCCCCCGGCATGTTATATACGCTATGGTCAGCATGGATTTGCGAAAACATCCACAGTCGTTTCTGCGGGGCCGATAAGGGGTACGATGGTAGTTCGGGCGCCTTTGGCAACGACTCGACCCGCTCGTGTTTGTCAGCCTCGTTCAGATAGCGGGCAAGACTGCGTATGGTCGGTTGCTCAAAGAGCGTTTTGAACTCGATTTTCGTGTTTAAAACAGTCTGTATTTTAAAGATCAACTGGCTGGCTTTCAGCGAATGGCCACCTATTTCGAAAAAATTATCCGTAACACTAATGGCGTTTATCGCCAGAACTTCTTCCCACAATTCGAGCAAGGTCTGCTCTGTCTCAGAGCCTGCCGATACCATTTCCCTTGCCTTTCCGGCCGTAGCCAACGGCGCTGGCAATGCCTTACGGTCGATCTTTCCATTCCCACTCAAAGGCCATTCTTTTAGCTGGACCATAAAAGAAGGGACCATATAGCCCGGTAATGAGTTCTCCAGAAACCGTTTTAAGTCGCCAGTTTCAAGCGTATGTTCGGCCGTGTAATAAGCTGTCAGAAACTCCGTCTGCCCTACGGTTGACACGACCACGATTGCTTTCACAATCCCGGTATACTTTTCAAGCGTTTTTTCAATTTCGCCCAGTTCTATTCTGAAGCCTCTGAGCTTCACCTGGTAATCATTCCGTCCCCTGAACTCGATTGTTCCATCGCTCATCCACCGCCCCAAATCACCCGTACGGTACAGAATCGTGCCTGGTTCGAAGGGGTTGTCGATAAACTTGAGTTCGGTTAAGCCTGGGTTATTCAGATAGCCTGCCGCAACGCCATCGCCTGAAAGGCAAATCTCACCGATAACGTTGTGCGGCAGCAGATTGAGGTCTTCATCAACAATGTAAGCCTTTGAATTGGCGATTGGTTTCCCGATGGGGATGATGGTTTCGTCGCCCACAAGTCGGTAGTAGGTACTGTAGGTTGTATCTTCCGAAGGGCCATACAAATTTCGAACTTCGATCCGCTGGCAGTCCAGGCTTTTAACGATGCGTTCGGGCAGAGGCTCACCCGCCAGATTGATTACCGTAACCGTGGTAAGGTCTACCTTTTCTTTCTGTAAGTTTTCAATCACCGACGGAACGGTATTCAGTAACACCTTATGATCCTGGCCGACATACTTTTTTATATCCAGCGCCGATGACAGTATCCGGACACGTTTACCGGTCGTTAAGGTGAATAACAACTCGAAAACGGACAGGTCAAAGCATACAGAAGACGTAGCGTATACTACCTCATAATCAGACGTTTTAAATTCCTCCTGGGCCCAGTGAAAGAACGCAGCTGTATTAAGATGACGGATCATCACCCCTTTGGGCTTGCCGGTCGAACCGGAGGTATAGATGAGATAAGCGACATCGGCGGGTTGATTGATAATCGCCGGATTTTCAGTTGAACATTGATTAAGGGCATTCACTTGCTCATCCATCGACATGATAGCCGATGGGCAATCAGCAGAAATAAGCGAGGCCAGCCTGCTGTCGGTAATGATAACAGCGGCATTACTGTCTTTACAGATGAAGTCGATACGTTCAGTCGGGTACCTTGGATCAATCGGAACGTAAGCCGCCCCTGATTTCAGCACCGCCAACATAGCAATCAGCAAGTCGGAGGAGCGATTTAACAGAATGCCACCAAAGCTACCGGGCCCTACTCCGTGCTGTGTTCTGAGGTACCAGGCCAATTGGTTGGCCTTCTGGTTTACGTCTTCATACGATAAGGTTTTCTCTCCATCCATTACGGCCACCGCGTGGGGAGTTCGTTGCACCTGCTTTTCAATAAATTCCTGAATAACAAGGCCTTTTTCGTAATGACGCACGGTATCGTTGTATCCGTTCAACAGCAGGTCTTTCTCCGCCGAAGGCAGGTAGTCCAGCTGGCGGATTGGCAAAGTAGCCTCCGCACATAAGTTCACCAGGATTTGTTCGTAATACGTGCAGAACCGCTTTACTGACCTGTCGACGAAAAGATCAGCATTATAATCACAATCGAGCCTATAGGCACCGTCACTCTCGGTTATGTCCCAAAGCAGTTCGTAAGGCGTGTACCCAATTTTCTTATCGATAACACTGGTTTCCAGCCCTTCTAGTTCAGGCAACACCAGGTTGCCGGGGTTTACATTGAAAAGCGTGCTCACGATCGGCGTGCTGGCGGCATCCCCCTGCCGCTGTAAGCTATTCAATAGATCAGTCAGCGTGAAGGCGCTATTGTCAAAAGCCTGCAACAATATGTTCCGTACGTAACGTAAGAAGGCTTCGATCGTTTGTGACTTATCAATCTGTAAGCGTATCGGCAGAACCTGGGCATAGTAACCAATCGACGTCGCTTCCTCTTCCAGATTCCTACCGGCTACCGGTATACCAATTACTAAATCGCTCTGACCGGTAAGCTTGTGCAAAAGCAAGGCGTATCCACCAAACAGCATCATGAACGGAGTTAGGCCATGTCGCTTCGCGACTCTTTTTATCATATCGGTCAGCTTAGGCTGCAACGTCGCCTGGCTACTGTCGCCACAGTAGGTCTTCATCGCCGGACGCGACTTATCCAGAGGCAGTTCCAAAGCTGCTAACGGCTTAGCATATACGTCTAACCAATAACGGGTTGGTGTGTCATCTGAAACAGCGGGAAGGGATGTCAGCCAGTTGCTGAACTGGGCAACAGGGACGACTTCCAGAGCCTCGTTGTTTACCAGTTTAGAGTAAAAATCGCCAAGCTCAGCAGACAGCACCCCCGCCGACCAGCCATCGTATACGCTATGATGAGCAACGAACGTAAACAGATGTTCGTCATCACTTATTTCCAGGAGCGCAGCCCGAAAGAGCGGACCCTCTACAAAATCGAAGAAAGGGCTATTGCTCGTTTTTTGCCAATTCTCTATGGCTGTTTCGGCGTTATCGGCCTGCGTGATTCGGCTAACATGGATGTCAACGGGAACTGTATTGTGGATAATCTGCTGGGTCCCATCCGCACTAAACGTAGTCCGCAAGGAATCGTGCCGTTTAACAATACATTGTAGCGCCTGCAAAAGATGTTGCTGATCAAGCCGACCTTTTAACCGAATGGTAATCGGAACGTTATACGCAGCCCCTCCCTCTCTGCTCAAATGAGCAAGTACCCACAAATGCTTTTGAGCAGCCGTTACCGGCAAAATGCGTGCATCGGCCAACACTGCTTCCGACGACGCTGAGCCGTTCGTTTTCTGCGTCTGCAAATGCCCTTCCTGCTGCGCCACCGCATGGCCATTGACCTTCACCACCCCATTGATTGGGTAGCCTTGCGGCCGTTTCGTTGCCTCGGGGAAGAAACCCCCAGCAATCATGTCGTTGATCAC
Source organism: Spirosoma radiotolerans (assembly GCF_000974425.1). Classification (NCBI taxonomy): domain Bacteria; kingdom Pseudomonadati; phylum Bacteroidota; class Cytophagia; order Cytophagales; family Cytophagaceae; genus Spirosoma; species Spirosoma radiotolerans. The sequence continues at coordinate 586,601 of NZ_CP010429.1, read as the reverse complement.
TTCTTTGACTTTGGCAACAATAACCGTAACGTCGTTTTCCGTGTGAGCTACCGACAGAAAGTTGATTCGTCTCTCCCAGGTATACACGCCCTTGGCTATCAGCGAGAAGAAGAAGATATCTAACTCGATAGGCTGCAATAGCGGGTTGTATTTACCGAATGGTTCAAACCTGAACAATGAGCCGAAATGTACCACGCGGATCGCTATGTTCATGCGCTCAAAAAACTCGTTTATCTCCTGAGCCAGCCGGTTGGTCCGGTTGTTCACCTGATCGTGGAGCGCCTGGCCTTCGGTTTTGAGCTTTAGGAGCACGGCCTTTGCCGCAGCCAGCGCCAGAGGATGTTTGCAGAATGTTCCTCCGAACAGCGTCATCTGCGTTTCGGGATAGGAGGCATCCCCAAACTGCCACCAGCCGCCATCCACGGCATTTAAGTATTTTGACCGGGCGGCAATAATCCCGATGGGCATGCCACCGCCAACAATTTTACCGTACGTCGTGATGTCGGCTTTAATGCCCAGCATGGCCTGTACACCACCCGTATGACTTCTGAAGCCAGTTATGATTTCGTCTAAAATAAACGTAATGCCATACTGCTCAGTAATCTCGCGAACCTTCAGCAAAAACTCCCTCGGGAAATGGCCAGGCCTGCGGCTTTGCACGGGCTCAACCAGCACGGCCGCCAGTTCGCCTGCATGATCGATTATATACTTCAACGACTCCTCACTGCCGTAATTTAACGGGATCACATCCTCAATCATACCAGGCGTAGTGCCCGGCGCGGCTGGTTTGCTGTATATCAATCCGCCATCCTGCACCGCTTCTGCCAGATAGCCATCGAACGTTCCGTGATAGAACCCTTTAAAAATGACTACCTTTTGCTTCTGCGTGACCGTACGGGCAATACGAAGGGCGTTCATGACCGCATCGGTACCCGTATTGGAAAAGGCAATGCGTTCAAACCCCGTCAACTCACTGATGAGCGTAGCAACTTCGCCGGCAAGGTCCGACTGGACGGCCAGTTCGAAGCCTTCTTCCAACTGGCGGGATACGGCCTTCTTAACGAATTCAGGGCTATTTCCAAAGAAATTGACGCCAAACCCGATCGCCAGATCAATGTATTCGTTTCCGTTCAAATCCCAGAATCGGGAACCCGCCGAACGCACGGAGACGATCTGATAGATCATTTCTTTGATCGACAATCGGAAACCCAGCGAGTTGATCCAATCGGCAAGAACGGGGCGGTATTGTTGGGCGTACGTTTTCGATTCAGACGTTTTTGCGTTGTATCGTACAATCAGTTCGTCGAGGTAGCGCTGCTGAGCAGGTGTTAACTCCCGGTCTTCCTGCAAACGGATCGCATTGAATTTACTCGTTGATTCAGCAGCACTGATTTGACTGGAGTTACCTTTTGTCCGCTCAGGCTGAGCTTGTTGCACAACCGTGTGCTCCCTTACTACGGGCGCTGGACTGTTCTGCGGGGCTTGCGCCGGAACCTGGTTGAGCATCTGTAATTGAGCCGCCATGGTTTGCTGCAAAACATCGAGTTGCTTCATCAATACCCCTTGCACGCTGTGCTCTACCGGCCCTTCTGAAACGCGATGCCCATTGAGCTGGTCAGTTGCCGGAGACGTCGTGTGACTCACCGCTGTATAGTCGGCTGATAAAGCTGGGCTGGTCGGTTGGCTAACCGAATTGGCGGGTTGTTTAGCAGGCTGGCGGGCAGCTACGTAGTCACTTAAGCTGTCCAGCGTAGATAATTCCTGAAACAATTGGCTTATCTTCAGCTGGACATTAAACGTAGTCTCAATCTTTTTGAGGGCTTCAACCAGCACAATGGAGTCGGCGCCCATATCCAGAAATGGCATGTGGATATCGAGCGATTCCGGTTTTTCATGAAGAATCTCACCTAAAATTGTTTTAAGAGTCTCCAGACTTCCAGCTTTTGATTCAGCCATTGTGGAAAGTTCTGAATGTGAGTGAGTAGATGTTCCCTGCATAGGTTTGGAGATTTGATCATCGCGTCTGTCTGAAAAACTTTGGGTAAGGATCGAATTGCCTTCGTTTTGCGTACTGGGTTTGTTAAACCAATGTCTTTCCGGTTGAAAAGGATAGGCGGGCAGCGGGACTTTGCGCAGTTGAAAAGGTTCGTAGAGCGCCTGCCAGTTCAGGTCGATCCCGTTCAGATAAAGCTGCCTTACGCTATCCAGTACACACGTCCAGTCCGGTTTCTTTGGATGCAGACCGTACAGCCATAGCTTATCCTCGCCCGTTACGTAGTTGCGAACCATGGCCGTCAGGTTTGGCGTAGGGCCGATCTCAAGATGAATCTTCGTCTGATCCTGCAGGAGGGTCTGTATGCCTCCATAAAAGTTCACCGGCTCCAGTAGGTGTCTGCACCAGTACGCTGCCGTTGAGATGTCTGAATCGGCAACGTTGCCTGTAAGGTTGGAGATGATCTTAATCTGGGGCCGGTTATACGTTATCGTACTGGCAACGGCTCTGAACTGATCCAGTATGGGCAACAACAACGGTGAGTGAAACGCATGAGACACGACCAGCCGGCTGGTACGCACGCCCTTGGTTGAAAACGTTTTGGCAATCTGCTCCACTACGTCTTCATACCCCGATATTACGGTTAGCTCAGGTCCATTTATGGCCGCTATCGCTATTTTATCGCCATAGGGCGCTATGACCGCACGGACTTCCTCTACGGCAGTAAACAGGGCAGCCATGCCACCGCCAGCGGGCAGGCTCTGCATTAGGCGTCCGCGTTCCGTAATCAGACGCATGCCCTCTTCCAGACTGAACACGCCCGCAAGACAAGCGGCCGTATATTCCCCTACACTATGCCCAATCAGTACAGATGGCTTAATTCCCCAGCTTTTCCATAATTCAGCCAGTGCGTATTCTACCGAAAACAATGCAGGCTGGGTATATTGGGTCTGGTTGATCTTTTCCTGAAGTTCTGGTTTGTACAACAGATCAATCAGCGATTCGCCCTGTAGCTTTGCAAAAAGCGCAGCGCAGTGCTCAAGTGTTTTCCTGAAAACGGGTTGTGTTTCGTACAGCTCCTTTCCCATCTGGGCATATTGCGAGCCCTGACCCGTGCATAAAAAAGCTATTTTTTGCGGTGTCCCCTTTACTACCCGAGCCGTACGTTGCTCAAGCAGCGCTTTATTACCAAGTGCCTCGCTAAGTTCCTGCCGGTTTGCAGCCGTGATTGCCAAACGGCTTTCAAAATGATTTCGAGCGGTATTAGCCGTATAACACAGGTTACTGATGGCATCATCGGCCGTATTACTGACCAGCGTTGCATACTGCTGTACCAGTTTATCCAGCGTCTCAGGGTTTTTGGCTGAAATCGTTAACAGGTTTATTCCCGAATTGATGCGCTGTTCGGCAGGTTCCTGTACAGAAGGTTCCTCAATAATCAGGTGCGCATTTGTACCGCTGAAACCAAAACTGCTAACCCCTGCAATCCGTTTTTTATCGAGGGGTGTATCCCAGACCTGATTGGCGCGGGGCACCATCACCGATAAACTATCCCAGGCTATTCTTGAATTAGGTGTATTGAAATGGATAGGAGCCGGAATCAACCGATGTTTCATCGACAGCACTGTTTTAATGACACCTGCTACGCCCGCGCAGGCCTCCAGATGCCCCGTATTAGTTTTCAGGGCGCCCAGCAGCAAGGGTTGGCTGGCATCGCGGCCCTTTCCATAAACAGTGCTCAACGCATGTACTTCAATGGGGTCGCCAAGCGGGGTACCGGTGCCGTGTGTTTCCACTAAACGCACATCCGCCGGATTGATACGGGCCGAGGAAAGCGCTCTTTCAATTAACTGCTCCTGTGCTTTACCGTTGGGTACTGTTAAGCCTCCGCTGGCGCCATCCTGATTAACGGCCGAACCTTTTATCACTCCCCAGATGCAATCTTTATCGTTTATTGCATCCGACAGTTTCTTCAGGACAATTACCGCACAGCCCTCTCCGCGTACGATTCCGTTGGCCCGATCGTCAAACGTTTTACATCGGCCATCCGGCGAAAGCATGTTCATCCGCGACATACCTACACTGGTTACCGGCGATAGCAGGAGGCTGACGCCACCCGCCAGCGCCTGCGTGCAATCGCCATTACGTAAACTCAGGCAAGCCTGGTGAATAGCGACCAGCGACGAAGAACAAGCCGTATCAATCACCATGCTGGGCCCGTTGAAACCAAAGGAATAGGAGATGCGGCCAGCGGCAACATTGAGGGCATTGCCGGTATTGAAATAGGCATCTACCTGCTTCGACTGGCCTGTCTCAATGATCTGGTGTGAGTAATCGTTGGTAGTCATACCAATAAAAACCCCCGTATCACTTCCATTAAGTGCTTCCGGCGCAATGGCCGCGTTTTCCAGGGCTTTCCAGCTCACCTCTAAAAGTAACCGTTGCTGAGGGTCAAGGCTTTCGGCTTCCCGGGCCGAAATATTGAAAAAGCGAGCGTCGAACTTGTCTACATCTGCCAGAAACCCGCCGTATTTTGAATATATCTTTCCGCCACTGGCTGGGTCAGCGTCAAAATACTCGGCCAGATTCCATCGGTCTGCCGGTACTTCGGAGATCCCGTCAAAGCCCTCTTTGATCAGGTTCCAAAATGTTTCGGGATCGTTGGCACCGCCCGGAAAGCGGCACCCCATGCCAATGATAGCAATCGGCTCATTGGCTTTCTCTTCGGCTGCCTGAAGCTTAGCTTCCATGCTCCGGATAGCTAAAATCGCCTTGCGAACAAGCTCGGGATTCGTTGCGCTCATAAAAATCTGTTGATTTGTTCGTTGAGAATTAACTCCAGTTCCGTTTCAGTAAGCGTCTCCAGGTCATCGGTTTGCCGACGTTGGTGATCAACCCGATAATGATCCGTCTGCACAGCTTCCACAACGGCGGGCTCTTGGTCGAAGTAAGCCGCCAGCGGTTCGCTCATCAGGTAATTCGCCATCCGATGGATCGTGGGATAGTTGAACGCGACCGTCTGCTTTAACTTGACCTGGAATTCTTTTTCGAGACTTTCTTTCAGGCTTAGCGCCATGATTGAATCCAGGCCCAGGTCAAACAACCCAATATCCAGAGGTACACGCTGCCCGGTTCGGTAGCCTAATACGTCGGCTACTTTGTCATTCAGAAGTTCCAGCAGGTACGTATGTCTGTCGGCTGGATACAGGGCTTCCAGTTTTTTTAACGACTCCGAGGCCATTTGTCCGCCTTCGTCTCTGTGCTTAGGCTCAGGCACTTTTGCCATCATGAGGACTGGACTCACCGCGTGCATTCGGTAAACAGCGTCGAATTTATCCCAGTCAATTCTGGCTAGTACAGCCTGTGACTCCGCCGACGCAATGAGCTTACTTATCACGGGGAATATGGCCTCAGCATCCATAGCCTGAATGCCAACCTTCTCGAACATGGTGGTACTGTCGCCAGCCATGCCCCCACCGGCAATTGGCCCAAGATTAACGGTTAAGCCCGGCAATCCCAATGCTTTTCGATGTATGGACAACCCATCCAGAAACTGATTGGCCGCAGCGTATAAAGCCTGGTTTTTCCCACCCCAAATGGCCGTAATGGAGGAAAGGCAGATAAAAAAGTGCAGATCTGCATCTTTTGTTACCTGATGCAAATTCCAGCCACCAACAATCTTGGGTTGCAGAATTCGGCTTATAGCCTGTGGATCAATGGTTTCAATAGACCGATATTCGCTGTCCCCGGCTGTGTGTACTACGCCTTTCAGGAGCAATCCATCCAGCTTAACGGATGCGATGAACTCACGTAGCTGATCGTGGCTGGCGATGTCCAGCGTTACTACTTTTACGTCGATCCCTCCCTGTCTGAATGCTTTTACCTGCTTCAGGGCAGCAAGCCCCTGGAAATCCTCGGGCAGGGTTGCCCACGTTGCCTCGGGTGGTATGTTTTTGCGGGTGGTCAGCACGATATGCTGTGCTCCGTGGGCAACCATCCATTGCAGGAACTTGATACCCAGAAAACCAAGTCCTCCGGTAATGACATACAGACCGGTACGATCTAATGTCAAGGGTGACTCCGAAAGGGGTGACGCTTTTTTCAGCCGATACACCCGTCGGTTTTCATCGTCAAACCAGACACTATCTTCACTTTGCTGGCTTACCAACTCGCTAACGATCCTGTCAACAACCGCCGGGCCATGCTGACTATCCATGGTAATGATGCCACCCTTTAGTTGCGGATATTCCAGCCAGGCCGATTTAGCAAAACCCCAGTAAGGCGACTCAGAAACGCTGTCATCAACCGAAGAAACAGGCTGGGTAACCACCCAAAAAGGAGTATGGTCGGTACAAGGCAGGTGGCCTACTACCCGTATTATGTTCAGGAATTGGGCATAAGCCGGAAAAGCCGTTTCAGAATGGCGGGCATTCGTATCGGCATCGGCAGCCCAGAGATAAATAAAGCCGTTCGGTTGCTGGTGGATTACGCCGTCCTGCAGAAGAACCTGTAATGCGTCGGGGTTCTGACCATCGAGCTGATACGTAGACTCATCAATTTTAAAGGTGCAGTTACCGTTGAACACCTTTATGGTTTTGTGGCCATTCTGTTCAAATTTTCTGGCTAACTCCGTTCCTACTCCCTTTTTATCCGCAAAAATGAGCCACGTTCGTTTAGAGGGGTTGGCCGGCGATTGCAGAGGTTCGCTGACCCACTGTGGTAGATAGACATGCTCATCCAGCGAATCCTTGATACCAACCTGCCCATCATCCGCAACGGGCAGGTCTGAATGAAGCCACTCGATGCGCTTTTTTAGGTCTACCCAATAGGGCTTGCGCTCGAATGGATAGCCGGGCAAACGCACGTTTCTTCCCCCGACATTTTCAAACAAGGCAGGCCAGTTTATAGTGGCTCCTTTCTGATACAAACGGGTCAGTAACGCAACGACCAGATTCCGGTCAGGCTCATTCACTACATGACTCGTCTCATCAACTGCCGCCGAATTGGTAGTCGCGCTAGTTTTTATTCGGGCTATGTCAATATTGATTTCATTCGGTTGCGCATGGTCTTCTACAGCGACCACAGATGCAGCGTTAAGCAGACGCTCTGCCCAGTAAGCTTTGGTTAAACCATCGGCGTTGAGGGCATCCGCTGTTCCGGCTGCTTTCATAGTCAGCTGAGGCTGGTTTAACGTAATCGTCTCTAAGGCAGTAGCCAACGCTTGTTTATTCCCATCGGCGAGCTGGCCCATGGCCGTGGCCAGGTAGTAGCCTTCTTTTACCGAGATGACCTGGGCGGTACAGGCGGCCAGGATTTCACCCAGGCCAATCCCACTCACCGAATTCGGGCTTATACCCAAATCACACAGGTAAGTCATTAGTGCATACGCTTTTGAAAAAGCCGATTGCCACACGTGCTCACTACTTGAATTTCCTTCGCCCGTCAGTATAGCCGCAACGGGTACGCCAAGCGTTTGACTACAGCGACCCACCACGCTGCGAAAAGAGGGTAGCTCTTCGTATATGTCGGTTAGGTTCAGTTTAGCGAACGTGGGGCAGTCGGAGAAGAAAAAAGCAATCGGAGCGTCAGGAGAAACGGGTGTTATGTTCAGATGGCGAAGCTGTTCGATGGCTTCTTCTTTTCCTGATGCGATGAAACTGGCCCGGTATGAAAAATGAGTTCGGTTGCAGGCCAGCGTATGACAGACATCGCTGAACGATAAAGAAGTCGTCCGAAGAAACTCACCGTATTGCAGCACCTTTGCCCGCAGGGCCGTATCGGTCTTAGCGGACAGTAAAAATGGATAGTTACGCAGAGGCTCACTCGCAGGGTTTGCGGGCGTATAAGAATCGGCCTCTTCCAGAATTATATGCGCGTTGGTGCCCCCAAAGCCAAAGGAGCTTACACCCGCTTTGCGGGTTTCACCTTCCGTAAGCCAGGGAATGGGTTTGTCGGCTACTCGTAAGAACGACGCTACGTCATAATTCAGGTAGGTATTGGCCATCTCAAAATTGAGATGCTTCGGAATCTGTTTCTTCGTAAGCGCCAGTACGGTTTTGATCACCCCAGCCATGCCTGCTGCCGACTCCAGATGACCGATGTTTGTTTTCACGGATCCTATCCAGCACGGTTTATGGGCAGATCGCCCTTCGCTGAGCGCTTCTTTCAGTGCCTGATACTCTACCGGATCGCCAAGCGGAGTACCGGTGCCATGCGTTTCTACATAGGAAATTTCGGATGCCTCTACCTTAGCAACTTGTAACGCTTTCTGGATTACACGCCGTTGCGACAGCCCATTTGGGGCAGTTAGCCCGTTACTTTTACCATCCTGATTGACCGCCGATCCTCGTATAACCGCCTGAATTCTATCCCCATCCTTAACGGCATCCGAAAGTCGTTTAAGAATAACAACGCCACACCCTTCGCCCCGGCTGTAGCCATCGGCCCCGTTATCGAATGTTTTGCAAATACCATCTGTGGACAGCATGTTCGCCTGCGAGAAGACAACATTGAGCGCCGGGCTTATGATCAGGTTCACCCCGCCAACGATGGCCATGCTGCATTCATTTAGTCGTAAATGCTGGCCGGCCTGGTGCAGGGCTACCAGAGATGATGAACAAGCCGTATCAATCGCTATGCTCGGACCGGTTAAATTGAATACGTACGAAACCCGGTTGGCCACAATACTCAGGGCATTTCCAGTACCCGAATACGCGTTCAATGCGGCCAGGTCATTCATGGTAAAACCGGCATAATCCGAATGGCTAACGCCGATAAACACCCCGAAATCACGACCGGACAATTCGTTTTCGGGCACACCGGCATCTTCCAGCGCCTGCCAGGTGGTTTCTAACAGAATCCGCTGCTGGGGGTCCATAGCGCAGGCTTCTTTAGGGGAAATGCCGAAGAAGCTGGCATCAAACCGATCAATTCCGTCAAGGTAGTTGCCCCGGGTGATCGTTTTATTTTTATGTGGCTGGGTCAGCCTTTCCACGGCTACCGCATTCCATCGCGTTACGTCGGCTTCCGAAGCGGTGTTTCGGCCACCCTCCAGTAAGGTCCAGAAGTCGTCTATAGTGTCGGCGCCCGGAAAACGGCAAGCCATTCCTACAATAGCCAGGGGCTCGTGCACATACCCTTCAGCTAAGCTGCTGCCGGTCAGTTCGGAATGACTCTGGCTAGTCAGGTGTTTCGAGAGCTGATCAATAGTCGGGTAGTTCCACGCACTTGTGCGATCAACCACAAGTCCATGCTCAGCTTCAAGGCTTTGGGCCATTTCAACGGCAATCAGCGAGGTGACGCCCTGCTCGGCAAACGACTGATATACGTTTATTTCCTGAATACCAACCTCCAATCGTTTGGCAAGCCACTCGGTGAGCCATTGGGCGATACGCTTTGCCGAAATAGCCTCCGTAGCCAGCGGTTTGCCAGCCGTGGAGGGCATAGGTGATCGGGCCTGCTCATCCAGCAATGCCAGGTTTTTTAGTTCACTATCGAACGTTCCTGCCATAAATTCATCGGCCAGTGCCACCCGTTTGATTTTACCGCTTGTAGTTTTCGGAACTTTTTTGATGGGCACGACATACTTCACCTCAATCCCGGTTTGTGAAGCGATATGTCTTTTGAGCTTTTTGGCCAGTGAATAGAACTCGTTACCGTTCTTTTTGAATAGCACGAACAAGGCCAGGCTATCCGTTCCGGTGACCGCATCCGGAATCCCGCAGGCAACTACTTTACCGGCGTCGATACCTTCAATCTGCTGAGCGATGCGCTCGATATCATGCGGATAAATGTTTTGACCAGCGACGACGATTAGCTCTTTCATCCGGCCAGTTACATATAAATCCCCCTTGTAAATGAAGCCTAAATCGTCTGTGTTTAACCAGTTGTCCTGACCGATTACTTTTTGTGAAGTTTCAGGATTACGATAATAGCCCCGGGTTACGTTATCGCCTTTGATGTGTATATACCCTACCTGGCCGTCTTCAAGGTTCTCTCCCTGGCTGTTTCGAATAGCAAGCTCACAATAAGGGACTGGTTTGCCGCAGTTTATTAGTTCGCAACTATCGGTATGGCCAGGTTCTGTCAGCCTAATTCTGTCACTGGGACCCAGGCACTTCTGAGAGACAAAAAGAGTGGAAAGCGGCTTTTCAGGTGTGGGGAACGTGACCGCTAACGAAGCCTCCGCCAAACCATACACCGCAAACATGACATGCCCGGATAAGCCATAGGGAGTCAGCGCTTTGGTAAAATTTCGGCATACATCAGCCCTGATTGGCTCTGCCCCATTGAATATTAATCGCAGCGACGACAGATCGAAATCGTACTGAGTTGCGGCATTAAACTGATTTAAAAAATGCTGATATCCATAATTCGGCGAAGACGTAACAGTACTACGATGTTCGGAAGCTTTACGCATCCAGAGTACTGGGTACCTGACGAATAAATCCGTCGGCATCAGAAATGCCTGTATTTGAATTGCCAGCGGAACCAGATGGAAGCCAATTAACCCCATATCGTGCGTCAGCGGCATCCAGCTAAGCGCCCTGTCGGTTGGCTTAAGGGCAGCCCCTTCCACAATAGCGGCAATATTTGTCAGGAGATTCTTATGACTGAGTACCACCCCCTTAGGAGATCCGGTGGAACCAGATGAAAACTGTATAAACGCAGTATCATCCTCCTGTGCTTCATACAGTTCACCTGCTACTTCCTGGTTTCTGGTATCCTGATAGACCAATACATGAACACAAAGGCCATGCTCAATCAGTACTTTATCTACTTTATGACGGAGCGATTGAGACGTGAGAATGAACGGATGGGTGAGAATAGAACAGACCCTTGCCAGCTTGGCTTCACTTTCCGCGTGCTGCCCGGGTGGTAGCGGTATAGCCGTAAAGCCCCCCAGCAAACAGGCCCAAAATGAGATCAAAAACGCTTTGTTATCATCCACCTGAAAGATGATTTCATCCTTCGGCTTTACACCACTAAGCTGTAAATAATGAAGCATTGACAGGGCCTGTGTAAGCAATTCGCTATAAGCCATTGTTGCCTCGTTCTCAGCCCCCGAAATAAATACAATGCCCTTGTCATTTTCATTTTTCAAAGACAATAGCAGCCCTGACAGGGTGTTCGTCAAGTTCACCCCATCGATACTTCTGGTAAACGCCATAGTAACGATTTATGTAAGTACGTGTGAGTTGGTCAGCGCGACGGTTGAACTAGCGGTGTAGTATGTTGAGTTGCGAAAAAAGATTTACAAACGCCTGACTGAAAGACGAATATGACGGAGCGTGTTACGTATAAAATGAACTGGCACATCTGTCTTTTGGCGGCCTTTGTATGACAAATGTCCCCTATACGACATCGTTTCTCAATAACACCCGGTTTTACTTTATTACGGTTCGTTATACTTTATTCAACCAGATAAACTGTACGTCTTCAGGCTTTTGCTTTTTACAGTTGCTTACAGAATAAACAGGATCGACAGTAGTCCGTAGAACAGGCTCTACTGTATTATTGATATGGCATGGACAGTCGTCCAGAGCAATTAAACAGGAAGTGAATTTCGAGGGAGCAAATGTGGACTTGACTGCGGAGATCTGAAAGAGATAGAGGAAAAGCGGGGCCGGGTAAGATCGTTGTCGATCGTGCAACAAACCATCAACCGGTAGCAACGGGTTAGGATGGCAGGCTATAGTTTATTGCCTTCCCTGCACGATAATTCATTTTTAGCCAGCTTAATGCAAACAGAGCTATGATCCGACTATGATATCGAGTGTATACGGGTAAATTAACTTCCACTTAATGGCCTTAAATGCTGGCAATTGGTCTGTTTGATCTAATCCTGTTATAAGTTAACGCCCGCCAAACTATCCAGCCAATTCTGTGATCAGACGGGATAGTTTGGCGGGCCATTTTTGAACTCGGTTGTAAATAGTCCTGAACAACAGTTAAACCCGTAGTACGCCACGGAACCCCCGGCCACCATAGTACGATTCTGCACCGTTGTGATACACAAAGACACGACCGAAGCGGAAATCAGCAAAGATAGCCCCACCAAGTTTTCTGACTTCATCCGGCGTTTTCAGCCAACTTGATGTTTTTGTATCAAAGCTCCCAAATGTCTGCAACTCCTGATATTGTTCTTCCGTCAGCAGGTCGATACCCATATCGGCCGCCATTTCAACAGCGCTGTTTTCTGGTTTATGAGCCTTTCTTGACTCCAGCGCTTCATGATCGTAACAAATACTTCGGCGCCCTTTCGGACTTTCAGCGGCACAATCATAAAAAATGTATTCGCCCGTCTTTTTATCCTGACCAACAAGAGCCGGTTCGCCACCCGAACGTTCCATATGATCGAGTGACCACAACTTTTTCTCATTCGCTTCCAGCTTTGCCCGAACGTTGGCCCATGTAATACCTTTATGGCGATTCCTGTTTTTCTCAAACCGGGCTTTTAATAAGCCAAGTAGCGCTTCCTGTTGTTCGATCGAGAGTTCCATTTTATGCTCGTTATTAATTAATGCCAACGATTTTTCTAGCTGGGGCTGGTTCGGTTTAGTTGTTAAAAAAATCCTGTAATCGGTTGTGGGCCATGGTTAACCCTTGTGCGAAGGGTAACTGTAGCATCTGGTCTCTGAGCGCGACCGACCGATACACGATGTGCATACGGAGTTTGCTGGTTTTGTCCGTAAGTTTTTCAAATTCCAGAAATTCAAGTTGAGCAGGAAACCGGACGGCCGAAGCGAGGGAGTTCTCCATTTCAAATGTCCGGGTGATTTTCTGGTTCGGGACAAATTCGTGAATGACCCCATGGAAATCGTGTTTGTTTCCTTTGGGATCGGTGGTTTCAAAGTGCCAGCTACCATGCTTTTTATTGTCAAGCTTCAGCACTTTGGTGCCCATCCACTGCTCCACAATGTCAGGCTCTACATAGGCTTTAAAGAGCAGCTCCACGGGCAGATCGAATTCCCGGGTAATGACCAATTCCTGTTTGCCAGCTTCGGCATGAACCCTTGTTTTTAGCTCCATAGTAGTCTACTCCTTGGGTTGGTGTTGTTTCATGATCGCTTCTAGTTTGTTAAATCGGTCATCCCACATCGTGCGGAAGGGTTCAATAAAATCGGCTATCTCCTTCATGTTCTGCGCATTTAAGTGATAATAGATTTCCCTGCCCTGTTGCTCCTGTTCGAGCAATTCGCACTCGGTGAGTATGTGCAGGTGCTTTGACACGGTCGGCCTGGCAGAGTCAAAATTGGCGGCTATGGCTCCGGCGGTCATGGATTGGGAAGCCACCAACAGCAGAATAGCCCTTCGGGTCGGGTCTGCGATAGCCTGGAATACATCTCGTCTTAAATTCATTGCGTAGCTATTTGGCTACAAATATACATGTAGCTATCTGGCTACACAAGTCATTCTTCGGTTTTTCAGTATCGATTTACGGAGGGCTGTGCTGTATCATACGTAGCTTGTCTCAAGCGATGTATTGATTGAATCGGCTGTACACAGGCAAACAAGTTGCAGAGCAAATTGTGGCGGCTTTCCATCAGCTAACCGTGGTGGTGTGTAATCTAGCGCGTTTCCATTTCAACATGCGCAATATATGGTTGATGAGCGCCAAAGCGACTCATTGGTCATTGCCTACGATTCAACAACCAAACGGGTACCATTCAGAGCGAAATAGTTGATAATGAGGCCATCAGAGGGTCACTTTTGCCATGTAATCGCGACGGACATCTCATCCGGGGATAAACATTCAATATCCTGATTACCAACCGAATCAAAAACCAACAAAAACAATTACGAACAAACACGCGTATGAACACCTCTCTCAATTCTGCCACAACTATTTCGATTCTGAGCAATTATGTTGCTGTAGTAAAGAAGTACAACGACTTTACTGGCCGCGCCCGACGTAGCGAGTACTGGTCTTTCGTCTTGATTAATTTTGCCGTCTCCCAGGCAGTAACCTATACGAACGTGTTTCTCTTCAACGGATCAACGCTGATTGGCTGGCTGGTCATGCTGTTAAACCTGGTCATTCTTGTCCCATCAGTGGCCGTGGCCATCCGCCGGATGCACGATGTAGGGAAGAGTGGCTGGTACGCGCTTATTCCGATTTACAATTTGATTCTGGCCTGCACAGAAGGCACCAATGCGAACAATCAATACGGTGCCGATCCTAAAGGAAAGCCGTGATAAGATCGTATGAACCAGATAGGCGCATTTATGCACCATTACCTTAGTTCAGTTATACTCCTTTTGTAACTTGTAGCGCATCGTTTATTTTATTCAACGGCAAGTCAATGCCAGCAGTGAATGGAACGATGCGCTATGGCATAGGCATTGTTCCATTCACTGCTTTAATTTAGTCGTTTACGAACACATATCGGTCGTTTACTACCATTCGGCGGAATAGCTTTCAACAACTCATTATCTTTTAAGGATTGAATCGATGTCCAAACCGGGTTAAGCACTACTCAGACGTATTTCGGTCTGAAAAATGACTTACTTTGAGTAGAATTGAAACTCCTATTCCCGGTAAGTACAGTGAATAAACGCGTGTTTGGCCATTTACCTCTCCTCTTTCTGATAACCATGTTTGCCTGTACCACTACCGACCGACAGCCTCAAACGTTGGGAACGCCTAATCGGCAAGCGGTTCAGGACGCGCCAACCACCAGCCTACAATGCCAACAGGTTATGTGGCAGGACAATAACGCCAATCGGTATGACTATCGGTTCGATGCCAACCAGCGACTGACTCAGTGCACCGCCTTTGAGCAGACCAGCAGCTACGGAGTATATCCCTTCAACCAGTCCCTGACCTATACGAAAGAAGGCTTACTGGAGCGGGTGCGCGACCAGGAAGATTCGAGTCGATATCACTACCGCAATGGGCGGCTGGCGTCCATCGACTTTTTTCAGGAAGGGAAATCCATCTATCGCTACCTGGTCAGCACCAATGAACAGGGAATTATTGTCGGTCTGCGGGGAGTGCCGCTCAACGATAGTGGCCTGCTGGGCTACACCACGCGCTACCAACTCGACGAACAGGGGCGGTATGTGCAACTCGATGTGGAAGACGACCGGGGTAAGCTTTATTACCGGGTGAAGCAGACGGACTTTGTGTCTGCAAACGGCCATCTGTACGGGTTAATGCAGGGTGTTCCCTACGATCTCAACCGCTATCCGTGGCTAGACTGGGGCGAGGGGTTTCCGCTCAGTCCCTACCTGGCCAGTCATACGGAAACATATCGATATGCCGCCCCGGAAACGCCCTCTCAACTGATTAAACGCGCGGACGAGTCGGTTACCTGGCAGCGGGATAAATTAGGCCATGTAACCGGCCAGTTCCACACCGATGTTCTCACCACTATTCAGGATACGGTGCTCATTCACTACATAAACTGCCATTAGCGTATGTCTGATGCCATTAACATTTTGATTGTCGAGGACGAAGCGGTGCTGGCCATGGATCTTACTGATCTGCTGGAGGAGGAAGGCTACACGGTAGTAGGCACGGCCAACAATGGCCCCCGAGCCCTGCGGCTGCATGAGCAGAACCGGCTTGACCTGGTCCTTTGCGACATCAGCATTAAAGGGGATTGGGATGGTATCCAAACGGTGGAGCGCCTGCTGGCCCATCGACCCGTTCCCGTCATTTTTCTGACGGCGCTGACTGACAAAGCAACCCTGGAACGGGCGATGACTACCCGACCCGCAGCTTATCTGATCAAACCCGTGACGGTGCCGGGTCTGCGGGCATCTGTCGAATTGGCTCTGCGTAATTTCGCTCAACCGGTTCCGCCCCAGCCCTCGTCAGAGCTGGCTGACCCGCCCGCTACCCCACCCGCTGAGGGACCTTCGGGATCGGAGCCGATTCTGCAAATCGACGACGCGGTGTTCATCAAACACAAGTCCCAGTTTGTCAAGATCCAGCTCGATGCCATCGACTACCTGGAAGCCGATAGTACCTACACCATTTTGGTGACGGCTACGCACCGGTACGCCCTGCGGCTGACGCTGGGCCACGTGCTGACGCGGCTCAACTTTCCCCGTCTGGTGCGCATTCACCGGTCCTACGCAGTAAATCTGGGTCGGGTAACCATCTTCAATGATCGGGAGGTGTGCCTGCCGGGGCTGAATTTGCCCCTGGGGCGGCTGTATAAGCCTGATTTTTTGCGCCACTTTGCCATTCGCTGATGAGTATTCGTGCTGGACTGTTGCTTTTGCTGCTGCTGATGGGAAGTTACTGCCCAGCTCAGCCTACCAAAACCGGGAACGACATGGCCCGGTTTCGCCGACGTATGGCCGCTTTGGGGAGTATGCAGCGCCTTGAGCCGACAATTGATTACTGTCGTCAGTTGTTGGAGCAATCCCAGTTCGACCAGGCCCGGACACTGCTACAGGAAGCTTTAGCAACTGCCCGACAGGCTCACGTGTTATCCTGGGAAGGTCGATTGTGTTTACATTTAGGTGGTTTAGAATCAACAGCGGGCAACAATACCAAGGCGATTGACTACTTCCTGCAGGCCTTGGCTATCTTCCGAAAAACTCATGAATATGACCAACAGCAGGATGCTTGCTATAGCATTAGTAATGAGTACTATACGTTACAGAACACACCTAAAAGCCAGGACTATCTACAGCAGGCAAACCAGTTGGCGAGCGTATACAAGAGAACGAGTATGTTATCTTGGATCTATGGAGCGGAAGGCGATAAGGCGAGCAGGCAGGGAAGCCAGGATTCGGCGCTGCTTTATTACCGAAAATGTTTAACAGTGTTTCGGGCCACCCGGCAGTGGCTTAACTTCTACTCCTTTCTGGATGGCATAGGCGTCGAATTAGGAAAGGCGGGCCGCTACCGGGAGGCTGAGCAGACCTTTCATCGGTGTCTGGACTATGCCCGTCGGCAGGGCGACAAACGGCGGGAGATGTATGAATACATGCACCTGCCCGAACCACTGCTCCACCTGGGCCAGCCAGATGAAGCCCAGCGGTACGCTAAACTGGCCCTGAGCCGTATCGAGCGCGATCCCGAACGACAAAATGAGCACAAGATAGAGGTGTATGAGGTGATGACCCGGATTGCCGAGGCCCGGGGTGAGTACCAGCAGGCTCTGGCTTACGAGCGGCTTCGCAACCAGTATGCGGGTCAAGTGCAGAACGCCGATAAAAGCCGCCAGGTGGCCGAAGTGGAGTCGCGCTTTCAGGTGGCTCAAAAACAAGCCCGCATTGACCGACTCGACCAGGATAACCGACGGCAACTGAATCAGATCAGCTGGCAGGCGGGCGGGTTGGTGGCCCTACTGGCCCTGCTAGGGCTGGCTCTTTGGCAGTACCGCCAGATACGACGAGTAAACGCCCGGCTGCAAAGCACCAACCAGACCATCTCCCGAAATAATGAGCAGATCAACGAACAGGCCGAGCGGCTGGCGGTACTGATGCGGGAGCTACACCACCGGGTGAAGAATAACCTGGCCATCGTCTCCAGCCTGCTGCGGATGCAATCCAGGCGGCTGGACGACCCACGGGCCATGCGGGCGGTGCAGGACGGACAACGGCGGGTAGAAGCCATCTCCCTGATTCACCAGCAGTTTTACCAAACCGAAAACCTGGCTGAAGTGGCCATCAAAACCTACGTGACGGAACTGACCGAAGGGTTACTGTTAGGCTACGGCTTTGACCCCGAAACGTTCGACTGCCAGATCGAAGTGGCCGATTTACTGCTGGATGTGGAGGTAGCCGTGCCACTGGGCCTGCTGCTCAACGAAGTGCTGACCAACGCCTTCAAGTATGCCTATACCGACATGGTAGCTGGTAACCCAGAGCGGCCGAATCTGGCAACCAGCGGCACGGTTATGAAAGGCCGCGCCAATCCAGGCCGCGCCACGTCAGGCCGGACCGCTCGTACTCTGCTCCGACCATCGCTGCTGGTCAGACTCCAGCCCGCACCAGAAGGTGGCCTGTTAGTCGAAGTACAGGATAATGGTCCCGGACTGGATAGGCCCGGACTGGATGGTCCGGGCCTATCCAGTCCGGGACCTACTGGCCAGAGCCAATCATTCGGGCAACGGCTGATCCGGGAATTGACCGGCCAGTTAGGGGGTGAGATGACGCTGACCAACCGGCAAGGCACCTACTTTCGGCTGTGGATTCCAGCCCAGACCTAAGGCCACCGCCTGATTGCTGCGGGTACTAACTCGCTCTTTTTCTCCCAATCCAGCCGTTCACGGATAAGAGTTGAGGGATGTCATTTGTGTATAGTCGAGGTTTTTAGGCCCCAGTTTTAGGGTAGCCATTCCCTGTACATGAACGTCATAAAACGATTAGATCCGGAACAAATGCTACTTCCCCGAAAAAGCGGAACCGTAGGTTAACGCCAAGAAAGTGACTCGCCATAATCAAGTCTATGGCCATCCTACTGATCCGCAGGGCCGCTTAGCCCCCGGCCGAATAAGGCCTTTCGGCCTGGGTTACTTCAAGGGTTGTCTCATTCAAAAGAGGTTAGTGGCTTAATTGCGTTTATCGGCGAAGAAAAATTGATTGATAAGTACCCATTGACCACTCACAAATGTACTCTACTCAACGCAGCTAATTCCCCCAACCATTCGACCAACTGAATCAAGATTTTGTAAAACCGGGTTGTGTACGATACAAGTACTACTGACATAGGGCTGTCAGTGGGCATGCTTTATTTTGTAGCATTCAATCAAATACACAAGCCTTATGAAGTTTGCCTCAGTTCGAATTATTACAGCAGATATCAAACCTCTTGTTCAGTTTTATGAGCAGGTAACAGGGGTGACCTTAACGCAGTATACAGCTGATTTTGCGGAGTTGCATACGCCTTCGGCCACGTTGGCCATTGGCAGTACACGCACGTTACAACTATTTGGCGGGGAACAGGTAGCAAATGCGGCTGATAATCGCTCGGTTATTGTGGAGTTTCGGGTCGACGATGTGGATGCCGAATATCGCAAATTGGCTGACCTGATCAGCGGCAGCCTTGTACAGGAGCCAACAACGATGCCATGGGGCAACCGCTCACTCTTATTTCGTGATCCTGACGGCAATCTGGTAAACTTCTTCACCCCCGTCACGCCGGAAGCGGTTAAGAAGTTCGATCAGTAAGCAACTAGTTGCCCCTGCCGAATGACGTAAGCAAACGTCCTGCAAACTCATTCGGCAGGGCCTATAATTTATTGACTCAAGTGCCGCCTTCGATACCTACCTGATTTCCTTCGCGTACCTGGCTTTGTAATCAAGTGGCGATACGCCGGTTATTTTTTTAAACACTTCCCTGAACGCTTTATCATCTGAATAACCCACGTCGTTCATCACCTCGAAAATACTTTTTCGGCCCTTCTCCAATGCATTTTTCGCCACTTCTACTTTCACCCGCTGCAAATACTCCACGGGCGTATTACCGGTCGCTTTGGTAAACCGTCGGTCAAAATTGCGTCGGCTAATGGCTAGTTCAGCGGCCAGTTCTTCAAACGAAATTTTTCCAGTCAAGTGCTGCTCAATATACGTTTGCGCTTTACACACTAAATCATCGCCGTGGTTCTTCTGAATTTGAAAGATAAAAAAAGGAGATTGCGATGTCCGATCCATGTCAATTTGAAAAATTTTTGAACAGTAGATAGCCGTCTGCCGATCAAAATATTTCTCTACCAAAAAGAGGACCAGGTTCAAAAATGAGTAAGCGCCCCCATTGGTATAGATTCCATTTTCAGCGGTAATTAGCTTATCAGGCTGTAGATTAATCTTAGGAAACATCTGCTTAAAACTGGCTTCCGCACTCCAATGCGTTGAACATGTTTTTCCATCTAACAAGCCCGTAGCGGCCAAAAGAAAAGCACCGGTACACATACTCGCTATTTCAGCCCCTTTGACATACTGTTCTCGAATCCAGCTAATGAGTTCAACGTTTTCCCGGATCAATTGAGCCGCATACGGAGCGGAAGGAATAATCAGCAAATCCGTTTTTTCCAGATCATGGATGGGTGTAGGATGCACTGTAATAAACCCGGCATCCAGTTTCAGTTCAGACACAACGCCGGCTAACGTAATGTCGATCATGGATTTATGACCCTGTTTTTGCCAGTACGCATTGGCACTGGTCAAAATCTCATACGAACCGGTTATACTGCTCAGGTTAGCGTTGCCTTTCGGCACAACGATAGTCACATGTTTCATGGCCCGTTTTTTAGCCAAAACTACAGTGCATAGTTGGCTAAATCAACCCGGCAGAATGTCTATTTTACACCCTACTACTACGAGATTAAGACTGTACGTTTGTATTGTCCATTCGATACGTACCTGACAAGTGAAATAGAAAAACGTAATGGAAAAACAAGTCATTTTGATCACCGGAACTGTGCGAACGGTTGTCGATTCCGCTACCGGCAATTGTGCCGAACTGACCAATAAATCAGGGGAACGAATAAGACAATAACTTCTTGAGTGCCTTCTGTATCGAGTCCAAACCAATCAGGCCATGCTGTATGAAGTAAAAGATGGCCTGATTAGTATGGAGCAGTTCTTTTATTAGAAAATCGGTTTGCGACTCCCAAGCCACTTTACTGCTAAACAAAATGAACGAACCAGATTACTCAGCTAAACTGACCGTGGATGCAGCACCGCATCAGGTCTTCGAACACATCAGGAACGTTAGCGCTTGGTGGACAGATGATTTGACGGGCAGTTCCCAAAAGCTAACCGATGAATTTACCGTGCATTTTGACGATATTCATGTGTCCACCCAAAAAGTAGTGGAGCTTGTTCCCGATCAAAAAATGGTGTGGCTTGTCACGGACAGCAGGCTCACGTTTGTCGAACACGAACACGAGTGGACGAACACCAGAATCAGTTTTGAACTGTCTGTTCTTGGCCATAAAACCCAGCTTCAGTTTACCCACTTCGGGCTGGTTCCCAGCAATCAATGTTATAACGGCTGCAGCAAAGGTTGGGACTATTACGTCAAAGGAAGTTTATTCAAGCTACTAACAGAAGGAAAAGGAACGCCCGGTTTATAGCGCCAATCCTAACAGCCTCCTCGTATGTATTTCAGCAGTACTACCTCATTCACCTTTCATGGGATGAGCTTACCACCTTATTGTCTATGAAAAACCTAGCAGGAAAAAAAGTAGTGGTCATTGGCGGGAGCCGTGGCACGGGTCTAGCCATCGTTAAGGCCCTACTTCAGGAAACGGCCGATGTGCTGGTGGTAGGTAGAGACCCCAAATCGCTGTCTGACCTGGTCAGTGCATTACCGACCGTACGTACCCTACAGGCCGATATAACAGATGCGGCCACCATCGAGACTGTCTTTAACGACGCGCCCGATGTGGTCGTTCTGGCAGCGGGTGCCCCTCCGCCAACCAAACCCGTCTATGCCTTAGACTGGGAGACCTTTAGCACCAATTGGCATACCGATGTAAAAGCATCGTATCTGCTTACACACTATGCCCTCACGATGCCCGTTAAGGCGGGTACGACGATCCTGTTCCTTTCCAGTGGAGCGGCCATTGGCGGCTCTCCTATTTCTGGCGGTTATGCAGGTGCCAAGCGAATGCAACTGTTTCTGGCCAATTACGCACAGGACGCATCGAATCGCCTGGCACTTGGGCTGCGCTTCCTGACGCTGGTACCCTGGCGCCTGATGAAAGATACCAGTACCGGCGACGCCGTTGTACCCAAATATGCGGCTTATCTGGGTGTTTCTGAAGACGATTTTGTCGCTCGGATGACGTTGGCCCAAACGAAAGAAGATGTGGCTGAAGCTGTTGTGACAGTCGCCAGTCAATGGCCCGCGCCGGAAGAAGGCAATGTATTCATCGTTTCGGGAAATGGCCTGGTCGCCGAAGCGAACGTACAGAGTCTGCTATCCTTCTGGGGAAACCGTTGACCACTACCGTACCTAAAAATGAATGATGATTTGACAGGAGACAACAGTCTCATTGCCTAGTATAGTCAGTAGGTTACAGATCACTTTGTTGACAACCATTTAGTCGTACATAAAGCGGTCACCGTTGTTCTGGCTATAAAATGCACTAGGGTCGTACCGATGATAACCGTCTCCTTAAAGAGGGCGGATTAGCTGTATCGTTGCGACGAACCTCTGACAATCAATTCGTAATTCAATAGAATCGTATTAGTTGTACTCAATCGTAATAAGCCGGTCAGGTGATTAATTAAGCTTTGCGCTGCTATTTCGCCCATCTCCTGGCCGGGATAGTGAATGGTTGTCAGGCCTGGGTCGATGACTAGTGAAACGGGATCATCGTTGAATCCCACAACTGCAAGATCATTCGGAATAGAGAAGCCACTTTGCTTTAAGGCACCCATGCAGGTGACGGCGCAAAAGTCACTGGCGATGAAAAGACCATCGGGTGGATTAGGCATGCTCTTGATGTATTCAGCGATGTCAAGACCATCCTGACGGGTTAAATTATTGGCCCGTTCGAGTTCCCTTCCTCCCGGCAAGCCATGGTCAAGCAAAGCCAGTCTGTAGCCCTTGAGCCGGTCGGCATACACATTCCGCTTGAGGCTACCCGACACATGCATAATCCGCCTACAGCCCTGCTCTATCAGATGATTGGTAGCATCGTAGCCAGCTTTCAGGTTGTCAATGACAATGCTGGTGCAGTAATTCTGAGTCATTACCCGATCAAATAGAATCAGGGGAATCCCTTTTTTGAAAAAAGTACTGAAGTGATCGAGGTTCTCGGTGTCGGATGCCAACGAAACCAGCAACCCATCTACCCGGCTATCGAACATGGTTTTTGCATTCGCTACTTCCTTTCTTATCGACTCAAGCGACTGGCTGATAATCAGGTTGTAGTTGCCTTCATTAGCTACTTTCTCCATGCCCGATAATACCGTTGACATAAAGGCGCTATCGAGTCGGGGTACAATCACACCAATCGTATTCGTCCGTTGCCGACGCAGGTTACTGGCAAACATATTGGAGCGATACCCCAGCTCCAGGGCCTTACTGGTAATAATAGCTTTCGTGTTATGATTAATGGCCGGGTGGTCATTTAAAGCCCGGCTCACCGTTGCCGGGGAGAGTTGCAACTGTTTGGCTATATCATAAATGGTAATATCCTTCTGCATGGTGGAATGGTGGCTCCTTGTGAACGGGAAAAATACGTTTTAAACTACTAAGAGTTAATGCAATCGATTGATTTTATTTACCTCAATGCCAAAATCCTTCCTGCTCATACATATATCGATCAACATTTAACGACAAATCAATCTTAAAAATGGCTTAAAATAATAAATATCCTCCACAATAATACTGAATTAATGCATAAATTAAATTATACTTTACTATGATTAAATTGTTATGCAACCGATTGCTTTATACATTTAATAAATAGAACTTTACAACTGATTTAGTCAGTGCAATCCTTATTTGTCAGTCAACTAGTCCCCTAAACTACTTCTCAAGCATGTATACACTCTTCTTCGTCAACCTGTTAAGCGGATAGCTTACCTCTTCAACGTTCGCTTCGCATTCCGATACTACAGCTCCAGTAAAGATGAAAAAGATCAAAGAAGGAGATGTGTCAGTACATGTGAAGTCAAGCAAATCAACCAGCACCTGTAGCCCTGACCCAGGATTAATGGCCCCGCCATAAACCACTGTGCTACTTCGGGCGCCGTTCCCTCTGATCGGGGGACGTTTTCTCAGTGTTATTGCTAATCGATGAAACTAATAAATTCAGCAACCTTATGCACTCTATTGTACTGAACCGCAACCTTTGGGTCAGGCTAATGAAACTGTCAGGCATTCAAATCGTGCTTGCCCTTGTTCTATCCTACGCAGGCTTTGCCTTTGACGGCCCAGCGAAGGCTTTCAGCCAAATCAATACGAAAACCAGCGTAGATAAACAACTAACGGGCCGGGTTACGGCTGAAAATGGGGAGGGTTTACCGGGGGTCAATATTCAACTAAAATCTACTCAGCGCGGGACAACTACGGACGTGAACGGTAACTACAAACTTACCATTCCCGACGAAGCGGGGGCAGTACTTGTCTTTTCCTCCATCGGCTTTACTACGCAAGAGGTGACGGTAGGCGCTCGGTCTGTCATCAATATTACGCTGGCTACGGATGACAAGACCCTGAGCGAAGTGGTCGTTGTCGGGTACGGTACGCAACGCAAACGCGATGTGACGGGGGCAGTAGCTTCGGTCAATGAAGCTACCCTGAAAGAGGTACCTGCACCGAACATAGTGAATCAGTTAAAAGGCCGGGCCGCCGGGGTTACTATTACCAGCAATGGTTCTACGCCGGGTTCGCAGGGGCAAATTAGAATTCGGGGAAACCGGACGCTCACCAACACGACCACGCCCGGCGTGGCCGATGCCCTGGATGGCCCGCTGGTGGTGGTGGATGGAATACCCTACAATGGCCTCAACGACCTAAACCCCGACGACATCGCCAATATCGAAATTCTGAAAGACGCATCGGCTACGGCCATCTACGGTTCGCGGGGAGCGGGTGGGGTACTTCTGGTTACCACAAAGCGTGGAAAAACCGGCAAACCTGTCATTAGCTACGATGGCTATCAGAGTGTTACGTCCATCATGGGCAAATACAACGTTATGAACGGCCAGGAGTATGCGCAGTTTAAAGCAGATGCTACCACGTACAACCGGGCGGCCCCCGGCACGACGGCTTACCCCTTGACCCAGGCGGAGAAAGACGCGCTGGCCGCTGGCGTTTCGACGGATTGGCAGGATCTGATATACCGGAAAGGGTACACGACCAACCACCAGTTGGGTGTGCAGGGTGGTACTGAGACGACGACGTATGGCATGAATATTGGCTATTTCCGGGAACAGGGGATTATCCCCAACCAAAACTTTAGCCGCTTCAACATCCGGGCAACCATCGATCAGCGAATAAGCAGCCGGATAAAAGTTGGTCTGAATACCCTGAATACGCTGACCTACACGAATTCGCCCGGCGGTGGTGGTGTTCCGTCGGGTTTGGTACGGTTGACCCCGCTGGCTTCGCCTTATAATACGGATGGAAGCTTGAATCTGACCCCTGCTATTGGCTCTATCGATGCCGCCACGATTACCCCCCTGACGCTGATCACCAAAAGTAGCTCTATACTGGCCCAGTCCAGAAATCTCCGAACCTTTAATAGTATCTACGCCGAGGTAAATATCATCGACGGTTTGCGGTATCGATTCAATGCCGGATTAAACTATAGCCAGGGGGCGGGTAATAACTACGGTGGTCCGCTGACCTACGTAAACACAGCTACGGTGCAGTCGTCATCCAACGCCAGTATCAATAATACGGAAACCTGGAATTACGACTTACAACATTTGCTGTACTACGACAAAACCATTGCCCAGAAGCACAGGATCGGCTTTACGGGCTTGTTTGAAGTCGTGAAAGACCATTCGATGGGTAGTAATTTTAGCATAACCGGCGTTCCTGCTGATTACATTGCCAGTTCCAATTTCGGGCTGGCCAGTGGCACACCCGTTGCCGACCCGACGTTGCAATCCTTTACCGAGCAAGGGCTGATTTCCTACATGGGTCGGGTAAACTATAGCTATGCCGATAAGTACCTGCTTACGCTCACAGTACGGCGCGATGGATCGTCTACGCTGTCGCCAGGGAATCAATATTTTAATTACCCCGCCATTGGTCTGGGATGGAACATCGCTGAGGAAGGGTTCATTAAGAACATCCAGGCCATTACTAACCTGAAACTGAGAGGTGGTTTTGGTATATCGGGTAACCGAAACGTGAGCCCATATTCCACCTTAGGCGCTTTAACCGCAGGCTATTATAATTTCGGGCTGGGCACTGCTGGCCAGCAACTGGCCTACACAGTTACCAGTTTGCCCGCTACCAATCTGGGATGGCAATCGACGGCACAGTTAGATCTTGGTATTGATTTTGGCTTGTTCAGCAACCGGTTAACGGGTAGCATCGACTATTACCATCAAAAAACGAAAGACATCCTGCTGTCTGTACCGCTGCCAGCCAGTAACGGGGCTGGGTCTACCTTGAAAAACTTGGGAAAAACAGAAGGACAGGGCATGGAGATTTCAATAACCGGCGATATTATTCGGAATCCAAAAGGGTTTAACTGGAGTGCAGACGTGGTTTTCTTTTTCAACCGGGAAAAAATTACCCAGCTCACCACACCCGACGAGCAATCCAACATCGGGGCGGGCTGGTTTGTAGGACAACCCCTAAGTGTTATTTACGACTACAAAAAAATTGGCATCTGGCAGACGGCCGATAAAGAAAATGGTACGCTGGCCAAACAAACGTCGCCGGTTCAGTATCCAGGTCAAATCCGGATAGAAGACATTAATGGCGATGGAAAAATCGACCCAAATGACCGCCAGATTCTGGGTAATTTCCAGCCCAAGTGGGAAGGTGGCATAACCAACCGGTTCAGTTATAAAGGGTTCGACCTGTCGATTGTTACGTTTGCCCGCATGGGTATGAAGGTGGTGGTGCCATATCTCACCGGCAACTCGGGTGGTGCTGGCGGTTTCCCCTTCTTCAATCAGGGTCGGGTAAATCAGGTGAAAACCGATTACTGGACCGAAACCAACCCAACGAATGCCTTCCCTGCACCAGATGCGGGTAACTCGGTCGCCTATTTTGCCTCAACGCTCGGGTACTACGACGGCTCATTTGTTAAGATTAGAAGTATCAACCTGGGGTATACGTTCGCCAGTCAGCTGGTCAAAAAAATCGGGTTTAGTTCAGCCCGGATTTATCTCAACGCAACGAATCCGCTTATTCTGTATTCGCCCTTGGTTCACGACCACCTGGCTATTGACCCGGAGGGGAATGGCTACGCCGGTAATGCTGGAGACAACGGAGCAACGGTAACTACGGGAGCCGGTAGTGCAGGCACGCCAGCCCGTGCGATTGTTGTCAACATGAATAATCCGCCCGTGCGGCAATTCACCCTTGGCGTAAATCTTAAATTCTAATTGTCATCACGATCATGAAAAAAATAAAGGTTGGGTTCATTCTCGGGCTGATCGCTTTATCTGGCACTGGCTGCGAAAAATTACTGGAAGAGCATCCACAATCACAGGTTGTTCCTAGTTATTTCAATAGTCCGGCTGGTGTATTGGGAGGCATTGCCGGTGTGTATAACGACATCCGGTCGGATTGGGGTACCGAAGGGTTCACCGTAGAGATGCAGGCAGGCACCGACGAGTTTGTGCAGGGAGCCAGCTCAGGGGGCGGGCCCGCCTACACCTACAATGGGCTTAACGGGAGTAATTTCGGGGCAGCCTGGGGCGTAGCTTTTCAGGATATCAACACCATAAATGGCGTGCTGCAATACGGTCAAACGGTTGATTTACCGGATGCGACCCGTAAACAATATCTGGCACAGGCCAAGTTTTTACGCGGCTTCTGGTACTTTTATCTGGTGCAGACCTTCGGCGATGTTCCGTTGCATACGACCTTCATTACGGTTCCGTCTCAGGCCGATTCACGCCAACCGGCGGCTCAGGTGTATGAACAGATCATTAAAGATCTGACCGAAGCCGCTGCCGATTTGCCCAATCAGCCAACGGCTCCGTTTCTGGGTAAGGCGGCCACTAAGTCTGTAGCCCAGTTGCTGTTGGCCAAAGTGTATCTGACCCGTGGCTGGCTGAACAATACGGCGGCTGATTTTACACAGGCGGCTGCTATTTGCGACGCTATTATCGCCAATAAAGCAACCTATGGCCTCGATTTATGGCAGGATTACGGCGATGCCTTTGTACCGGCCAACGACTACGGTAAAGAAACAATGTTCGTCAGCGATCACGTGCTCGACCCCAAATATGGTTACTACACGGTGGGGGGCGCTGCGGGTGGAGGAGCCGCTCAAAACCTGACCCCCTGGCTGACCAACTGGAATTATCCAAACAACAGTGGTGTCAACTCCATCAAGAATGCGTCAGGCGTGCTAATCAACAGCGGCACATCGGGCATGATCCGCGATTCGCAGTATGGACGCCCCTACGTGCGGATGCGGCCCAACAGCGACAAACTGAAAAGTGGCGATAATGCCGGGAAGAGTTATTTCCTGGACCAGGCTTTCGTCAAACGGGATGTAGACTCGCGCTATGCTAATTCGTTCTATACGGTTTATATCGCCAATACGTCCGTAACAAATCCGGCTAATGCCGCTAACAACCAGCGGGGTATTAGTTATACGACGGTTGTGGGTGCTGACACCGCTGTCTGGTTACCCGATTTTGAAGTAGCCGGTGCCCCCCAATTTATCGGCACCCGGCCCTTCAAAGGAATTGTGGTACCACCCAGCCTGTGGAATAATGGCATATTCCCGGCGCTGAAAAAATTCATGGACCCCAGCCGGGGCGCTAACTTCAACGACCCATCGACCCGGCCCGTCGTTTTATACCGCTTCTCGGATGTGTACATGACCGGAGCCGAAGCCTACTTTAAAGCGGGCGATGCAACAAAGGCAGCCGCTTTAATCAACGTCGTTCGGCAACGGGCAGCTTATCGAAAAACCAACACGGCGGCTCAGAATGCCGCAGCAGTAACTGCCATGACCATTACGCCGGCTGACGTAACCGTAGATTTCATCCTGGATGAGCGGAGCCGCGAATTTTTCGGTGAATGGCAGCGCTGGAATGACCTGGTACGTACCCGTTCGCTGGTTCGGCGCGTGAAAGCCTGGAATCAGGAGGCCGCTCCCTATGTGCAGGATTTTAATATGCTGAGACCCATTCCCCAAACGCAGATCGATCGGGTGGTTGATGGACCTAAATTTCCGCAGAACACTGGTTATTAAGGCAATTTTTGTCATGCTTCGTAACGAAGCATCTTAGTGTACCCCTACTTATGTGTTAGGATATACTAAGACGCTTCGTAACGAAGCATCGCAAAACTGTCATCTCCTACTTGTTTTCAGAAGAGCAAGACCGTTTTACTTAAATCTGAGCCACCTACGCTGATTACTTATGAAAAAATTAACCGGATTCGCTGTTCTCATAGGCAGCTTTACTGTCCTGGGGGCAACCTTGCGGCCCGTCAATCCGCTGGCTCAGCCGACCTTAAAAGAAGCCTATAAAAACTATTTCCCAATTGGCGTAGCCGTCAATCCGCGCATGGTGCAGCCCGGCCCGGATGCTGAATTGATTAAAGCCCAGTTCAGCAGCATGACACCCGAAAATGCCATGAAAATGGGGCCGATTCACCCTGAAGAGAACCGCTACTACTGGAAAGATGCTGACGCTATCGCCGATTTTGCCCAGCAGAACAAGATAAAATTACGGGGTCATACGCTTTGCTGGCATAACCAAACGCCCCGCTGGTTTTTTACCGATTCGACAGGCAAAACTGTGAGCCGGGACGTACTGTTGGCTCGCTTGAAACGGCACATTACCGATGTCATGAGCCGGTATAAAGGGAAGATTTACGCCTGGGATGTCGTGAACGAAGCGGTTCCAGATACCGGGAAGAGTATTTACCGCAAATCGAAATTTTACGAAATCATTGGCGAAGACTACATCGAAAAGGCGTTCCAGTATGCGCACGAAGCTGATCCCTCCGCGCAACTGTTTTATAACGACTACAACACTGAAAACGCATCGAAGCGGGACCGTATCTATCAGATGCTGAAGAAACTAACCGATAAGGGTGTTCCCATCAACGGCATAGGCTTGCAGGGGCACTGGTCGATCTACGAACCCACTGCTCAGGAAATGGATGAGTCGATTAACAAATTTGCCAGCCTGGGCCTGAAAGTCCAAATCACCGAGCTCGATCTATCGGTGTATCCCAAAGAACACGAACGGCGGGCGAAGAAGGCAACCGATAAAAGTGAATTTACACCCGAGATGAATGACCGACAGGCGGCCCAGTACAAAATGCTCTTCGAGGTATTTCGCAAACACCGCAACCAGGTCACGGGGGTCACGTTCTGGAACCTCTCCGACCGCTACTCCTGGCTCGACAATTTTCCCGTTCCTGACCGCAAGGATTATCCGTTGCTGTTCGATCAGAACGGCCAGCCTAAGAAAGCGTTTAACGGTGTTGTGAACTTCTAGGTAACAGCCGTACCCGCAGTATCCTCGGCCTGTGTCCTCACAGGCCGAGGATTCATGCTTGTACCCATGGGTACAAGCTGATCCACGAATACAACGATACAAATTCAACGGAAAGATGAGAGTAAATCTGATTGTTGCCTTATTTATATTCACTTTCTCCGTGCCGGGTCGGGCTCAGGGTATCGTTACCAACCACTCGTCGTTTGCGGTTACTACGGCGGTGATCTATGTAGATGATCATGAATCTGAACTCGTAAAAACAGTCGCAACGCTCCTCCAGCAGGACATTGAACAGGTAACCGGGAAAAAGATACCCATTGTTGCGGAGATCAATCAGGTCCGTAGAAACGTCATTGTGATCGGCACCCTACAGCAATCGGCCTTTATCAAGCAACTGGTTTCTCGAAAGAAAATAAACGCGAGCACAATCAGTGGAAAATGGGAAGCCTCGTTCACACAAACCATCCGTAACCCGGCTCCGGGTATAGCCCATGCGCTTATCGTTGCCGGTAATGATCGGCGGGGGGCAGCTTATGGTGTATTTGAAGTATCGAAACAAGCTGGCGTTTCCCCCTGGTATTGGTGGGCCGACGTACCCGTGGTCAAGCGAAAAGAAATTTACATTAACGAGAACATCACCCTGACCGATGCGCCGAAAGTAAAATATCGTGGCTTATTTATTAATGACGAAGCCCCGGCGCTTTCCGGTTGGAGCAAAGAGAAGTTTGGTGGCTTCAACCACAAATTCTATGCGAAGTTTTTCGAACTGATTCTCCGCCTGAAAGGCAATTACGCCTGGCCCGCTATGTGGGGCAATGCCTTTTATGCGGACGACTCGCTAAACATCAAGGTAGCGGATAAATATGGTATTGTCATTGGCACGTCGCACCACGAACCTCTGATGCGAGCACACGACGAATGGCGACGAGTGAGTGGTGGCCAATGGAATTATGAAACCAACAAAGAAAAGCTGCAACAATTCTGGCGGGACGGCATCAAAAGAGCCACCAATGAAAAAATTGTGAGTGTAGGCATGCGCGGGGATGGCGATGCGCCGATGTCGAGAGAAACAGCCACGGCACTGCTGGAACAAATCGTGACCGACCAGCGAACCATCATCAGCGACGTAACGGGCAAACCGGCAACCGAAACTCCACAATTATGGGCGTTGTACAAAGAGGTACAGGACTACTACGACAAAGGAATGCGGGTACCGGACGACGTGACCCTGTTGCTTTCCGACGATAACTGGGGCAACCTCCGCAAACTTCCCCGGCTGACTGAAAAGCCGCGAAAAGGAGGATATGGAATCTATTATCACTTTGATTACGTTGGTGGCCCACGCAATTATAAATGGATAAATACCAACCCATTGCCCCGCATCTGGGAGCAAATGCACTTAGCCTGGGCGTACAAGGTACGAACCATCTGGATTGTCAACGTAGGCGACATCAAACCGATGGAATTTCCAATTTCCTTTTTTCTGGACTATGCCTGGAATCCCGAAAAGATCGACGCTGATGACCTCGGCAGCTACACCGAAAACTGGGCAGCTGCCCAATTCGCGAAACCGTATGCCAAAGACATTGCCACATTGCTGGCCAAATACGGCAAATACAATTCCCGACGAAAGCCCGAATTGCTCGACGCCAATACTTACAGCCTCCATACGGGCGAATGGAAAACAGTAGTTACCGAGTATACGGACCTTCTCAAAAAAGCAGAGGCCATCAACAACGTATTACCCACGGAGGATAAGGACGCTTATTTTCAACTGGTTCTGCATCCGATAAAAGCCTGTGCTAATCTGTATTCGATGTATTACTACGTAGCCCTGAACAAAGATGCCTACCAGCACAAGTGGAAAGAAACGAATCTATATGCCGACAAAGTAAACGAGCTATACGTCAACGATTCGTTGATCACCCGGCAATACCATCAACTGAATAGCGGCAAGTGGAATCACCTGATGGACCAGACGCACATCGGCTATACGTACTGGCAACAGCCGGAGCGGCAAAAAATGCCCGCCGTCCATTACCTGCCCACCGATTCGACGGTAGCGCATGAGGCTATTCCCGTTCAGCAGGCCAAACGAGGAATTTCTATTGACGCCGATCATTTCTCTAAAGCCGTGAATACCGGCGGCATCACCTGGAAAGTTTTACCGGATCATGGCAGAACCGGATCGGCCATTACTCCTTTCCCCGTGACGGCCGACGCGCAGAAGCCAGGCGGCAATTCGCCCCATTTACAGTACGATATCGTCACGGCTAGTGAGGGTGAGTTCACGATCAACGCCTATTTCTCACCCACGTTGAATCTGTTCAGAGATGAAAATGGGCTGCAATATGCCATGTCGGTAGATGATGAAACTCCGCAAATCATCAGCCTCAACAAAGAAGATAAAACCAGCGACAAAGGCATCTGGAATAAATGGGTATCGGAGAATATTATTATCAAATCCACAACCCATAAAATCATCAAATCAGGAAAGCATACCGTAAAATTCTGGATGGTAAATTCCGGCGTTGTTTTGCAGAAGCTGGTACTCGACTTTGGTAGCACCGAGCAAAGTTATCTTGGCCCCCAAGAAACCTCTGGGCGAATTTCCAGCAATTAATACACAAGTAAATTTTATCGAATTCGCATCGGCTTTCTTTGTCATGCTGACGAACGAAGCATCTTAATATATCCTAACGCATAAGCAGGGATACACTAAGATGCTCCCTTCGTCAGCATGACAAAATCAATCTAAATTTCATTGACCTTTAACTCCATGAAAATCAGCGTTATTTCTGTCCTTAAACTGTGCCTCATCAGTCTACTCTTAACAAGTAGTCGTGTTGTACAGGCCCAGCTTCGTTTGCCCAAATTAATCAGCGATGGTATGGTGCTGCAACGGGATGTCACGCTTACGATTTGGGGATGGGCAACGCCAGGCGAGCGAATCACGGTGCGGTTTAAGGATAAGACTTACAAAACGGTAACCGACGCCCGTGGACAATGGCAACTAAAGCTGCCACCTATGACAGCAGGCGGGCCGTTTACGATGGAAATTGCGGGAAAATCACGGCTCGAACTAAAGGATATTCTGATTGGTGACGTGTGGTTTTGTAGCGGGCAAAGCAACATGGCCCATCAATTGAATATTCATGACGTAACGTACGCCCACGAAATCAAACAGGCCAATTATCCACAAATCCGGCAGTTCTGGATCCCTACCTTAACGAACCTGCAAGCTCCCCAAAGCGATCTGCCGAGCGGTCAGTGGAAAGCAGCCGTAGGCGAAGACGTACGACCGTTCTCCGCCGTAGCTTATTTCTTTGCCAAAAAACTGTACACAAAATACAAAGTCCCCATTGGGATTATTAACGCCAGCGTGGGTGGAACACCCATCGAAGCCTGGACGAGCGAAGAAGGCCTGACCCGCTTTTCGACCTTAAAAACGACCATCGATAAGAACAAAGACACGACCTACATCAATAGCCTGACCCAAAGGCCGTCCGTAACTGCCAATCGGCCAGCCCCGCCTGTTGATTTAGGACTGGAGGGAAGCCCAAAGTGGTACGAAGCTTCGTACATCCCCAAAGGCTGGCGTCCAATTAACATTCCCGGTTACTGGGAAGATCAGGGAGTAAAAGATCTGAATGGGGTGGTGTGGTACCGAAAAGAAATCGACATTCCCGCTGCGATGGCGGGAAAGCCCGCTAAAGTTTTTCTCGGACGAATCGTTGATGCGGATGAACTGTACATTAACGGTAAGTTAGTCGGAAGAACTACCTACATGTATCCCCAGCGTCGGTATCCGGTGCCAGCCGATGTTTTGAAAGCAGGCAAGAACGTATTCGTGGTCCGGGTCACCAACAACGCCGGTAAAGGCGGTTTCGTACCCGATAAGCCGTACTGCATTTTCGCAGGTGCCGACACGGTCGACCTGAAAGGAACCTGGCAGTATAAAGTAGGTACCGCTTACAGGCCAATAGAACGTCGGCCTGGCGGTGGCATCAATGCGCAGAATCAGCCAACTGCACTGTACAATGCCATGGTAGCCCCGGCAACCAACTATGCCATCAATGGTTTTTGCTGGTATCAGGGCGAAAGCAATGCCGGTAAACCTGAGGAATATGAAGCCTTACAAACTGCATTAATTAATGATTGGCGACACCATTGGAATCAGGGGAATTTACCCTTTCTGTTCGTACAGCTTCCTGGCTTTATGGACTACAGTTATCAACCCACCGAAAGCAGTTGGGCCGTGCTGCGGGAAGCACAGCTCAACTCACTGACCGCTCCGAACACGGCTATGGTCGTCGCGATCGACCTGGGTGAATGGAATGATATCCACCCCGATAATAAGAAAGATGTAGGTGAACGGCTGGCCCTGGCAGCGATGAAAACCGCATATAAGGAAAGCCTCGTTTATTCAGGTCCATTGTATCAATCGGCTACGGTTGATGGCAATAAGGTCGTGGTCAGCTTCACCAATACCGGCAGCGGATTGATAACTAAAGACGGTGACGAGTTAAGTGAATTTGCCCTTGCAGGGTCTGATAAAAAATTCGTCTGGGCCAAGGCCAGAATAGCCGATGGTAAAGTGATCGTGTGGAGTGACGAAGTGCCCAATCCCCGATACGTGCGTTATGCCTGGGCCGATAATCCAGTCAATCCGAATCTGTACAACAAAGAGGGGCTACCAGCCTCCCCTTTCCGAACCGACAATTAATCCTTTCTTTATCCCTGACTTCCATGCAAAAATACCTGGCGT
Source organism: Spirosoma radiotolerans (assembly GCF_000974425.1). Lineage (NCBI taxonomy): Bacteria > Pseudomonadati > Bacteroidota > Cytophagia > Cytophagales > Cytophagaceae > Spirosoma > Spirosoma radiotolerans. Next base: position 551,754 of record NZ_CP010429.1, on the reverse strand, counting down.
TCGTGCTGTCGATGTGCCTTTCATTCACGAGCATGGCTCAACAGGCTATCATTGATAGTAGTAAGTATCCTGCGCTTAAAACATGGACGGCCACTCAGGATCAGGCCAATATGATGCAGCAGCTCGGCATCAAAAAATTGAGACCCGGTCCAAGTCCCAACGAATCAGAGCCTAATCATGCTAATTACGACGAAGCCCAGGCCGACCCCTGTCCACAACTGCCGGATGTTCTTACCACGAAAAATGGCAAAAAAGTAACTACACCAGAGCAGTGGTGGAAAGTCCGCCGTCCTGAACTGATCGAGGATTTTGAACGGGAAATGTATGGCCGAGTACCGAAAAGCGTACCAAAAGTAACCTGGATAACGAAAATTACCGATACTGAATTGGTCGGTCGCGTTCCGGTAGTGGCCAAACAGCTGATCGGCCGGGTTGATAACAGCGAATACCCCTTGATAAGTGTAAACATCAACATGGTGCTGGTTCTGCCGCAGAACGTGAAAGGCCCGGTTCCGGTCTTGATGATGTTTGGTTTCCTGCCCCCAACGTTGCCAGCACCCGCCCAGCCTTCGCTCGCCGATATGGAAAAACTCAATGCTACGTTCAAGGAGATGATGATTAAGCAAAATCCGGAGATGAAGGCAATTTTTGACCGATACCCGGCTTATGCACCCATAACCAGGCTGCCTGGCCCTAATTTCTTTGCTCCCGCGCCAACTGGTGATTCACCGCCAACTGAACAATTGCTGGCGGCTGGCTGGGGTTACTGCACAATTGAAACAGGTAGCATTCAGGCTGATAACGGTGCTGGTCTGACCAGGGGAATTATTGGTCTGGTCAACAAAGGCCAGCCTCGCAAACCCGACGACTGGGGTGCGCTGAGAGCCTGGGCCTGGGGCGCATCGCGTGCGCTGGATTATTTGGAAACCGAACCCCAGGTGAACGCCAAACAGGTTGGTATTGAAGGGGTTTCCCGGTATGGGAAAGCGGCCCTGGTCGCTATGGCCTTCGACCAGCGTTTTGGTTTGGCCTTGATCGGTTCATCGGGAAAGGGGGGCACTACCTTGCAGCGCCGGGTATTTGGGGAGGCTGTTGAAAGTCTGGCCAACAGCGGAGGTTATCACTGGATGGCTGGTAATTATCTAAAATACGCGACAGAGGAATCATCATTTGGCCGCAAGACAGGTTGCGATCTCCCGGTCGACTCGCATGAATTACTGGCCCTGTGTGCCCCACGCCCTACCTTCGTCAGCTATGGCATACCCGAAAAAGGTGATGCCAAATGGCTCGACCAAATGGGTAGCTACAAGGCCGCCGTGGCCGCTGGGCCCACATTTAAATTACTGGGAACAAGAGGCTTAGGGGCGAGTAACGACTATACAACCGAAAAAATGCCGCCTGTACTGACAGGGCTGATGGACGGCGAACTGGCTTGGCGGCAACATAATGGTGGCCATACCGACGCGCCCAATTTTCAGTATTTTATTCCCTGGGCTGATAAGTTGCTGAAGTACGAACGTAGTGCTAAGCAATAACCAAGAAAATAGAAGCCTGACACGGATCATTTACAGGTAAATATCAACCAGCTCGCTCTATTCTCGTACAGCTCAGAAGCTGTGCATGGGTTCTTTACAGGAAACGGCGCAAGCATCGAAGATAGTTTAAACAACAGCTGAAACGGTAAAATATCAGTAAATGATTTGCTAATAAATCCTCTTCAGACATTAACCAACCCAAAAAGCTGTCAATAGAACGAATGACAGCTTTTTGGGTTGTTGACTGGCAGTAAGCCATCGGTGCATTACGAATTGATAAAAGCCAGTAGGTCTGCGTTAATGGTGGCCGCTTCGGTGGTGGGCATTCCATGAGGAAAGCCCGGATACGAGATCAGTTTCCCATGTTTTAACAATTTTACCGCCTTTGCGCCGGAAATAGGGAATGGAACGATCTGGTCATCCTCCCCGTGCAGCACCAGAACAGGTACATCAACGCTTTTAAGATCTTCTGTAAAATCAGTTTCTGAAAATGCCTTGATACCATCGTGATGGGCTTTTATACTACCCATCATGCCCTGTCGCCACCAATTATCCCGAATGCCTTGCGAAATTGTGGCCCCTTCCCGATTGTAGCCATAAAAAGGCAACGTGAAATCCTGAAAATATTGGGGGCGGTGGGTAGCCGTACCTTCCCGTATTTCATCGAATACCGACAAAGGAATTCCGTCGGGATTCGCTTCGGTTTGTACCATTAGTGGCGTAACGGCACTAATCAGTACGGCTTTGGCAACCCGGCCCTGGCCATGTCTGGCCACATAACGGATCACTTCGCCCCCCCCCGTCGAGTGGCCAATATGAATCGCATCTTTTATATCAAGAAACGCCATAAGCTCCGCCACATCAGCTACATACGTGTCCATATTATGGCCCTCGGAAGTTTGAGACGAACGACCATGTCCTCTACGATCATGGGCGATGACTCGAAATCCCCGACTTACGAAAAACATCGATTGTGCGTCCCAATCATCACTTGATAATGGCCAGCCGTGATGAAACACAAGAGGTTGGCCTGTTCCCCAATCTTTATAATAAATCTCGGTCCCGTCACTTACTGTGATCTTGCTCATGTTTTTAAGATTAACTATTGGACGTAAATGAAAAAATTATAGGTGCGTAGTTCCCGTTTTCACAGTCATTACCCTACTATTCACTGGTTGATTGCCCTTGTAACTACCGATCGTTTCAATCAATCAAAAATCAACCGCCTGTTCATGCTTTGTTGACGATTGCTGGGACAAACCTACGGGGTAAAGGACTGGAGACAGCGGTAAAAACAGATGGAAATACGGTAAAATGAGGAGATTTTAACTGTAGTTAAGCCGGAAACAGCCGGACATGTGCATCCACCGAATCGTTCTGGTGACCGCATCCACAACATGAGCCTTTCTGGCTCTGAGCCTAAACGATAAAGTAGTTAACTACCCGTTCAGATATCTCAAGTCGGCTGACTGTGCAGATACGTTTCATTTACGGCTGGTTCTGGAGGAAGGTGCCAGCGAATTGGGATTCAAGTACCTCGTGACCACCAGAGCCGATTACTATGTATCCAGAAGGCGATTATTCAACACAGAAAGAAGCTCTATTTACCACATATCAAATATATGAAAATATTAAATTACCATAAATCAATAAACAGTAAATTGCCGTCTAGGTAATTAGTGAGGCTGAACGATGCGTTTGCACACGTAACAAAACACAAAAACGAATTTGTACTTTTTCGAATTATATGAAACCTGGCTATCCAATTGCCGAGAACGAATTTCAACGTCTTGTTGACCTGGCCGACTTTGACCTGGATTACACATCCTTACAGGACAAGTTTAAAGATCTGACTACCCTGGCGGCCAAAGTTACGGGAACGGATATTTCCTTAATCAATCTGATTGACTCCTACACGCAGTGGACAATTACTAATCACGGGCTGGATTTACAGTTTATGCCCCGTGAAGAATCAGTTTGTCAATACACCATCCTGGAGGAAAATAGCTTTGAGGTTAAGGATTTGCAAAGTGATGAACGATTTGCCAAACAGTGGTATGTCGCCGAAGACCCCAAGCTACGGTATTATTTTGGCATACCCCTCAAGTCGAGTAAAGGCAATTCACTTGGCGCGCTTTGCGTACTCGATACTACGCCCAAAGAGCTTGACCCCGAGAAAATTGAACTCTTACGGATTATAGCCGCGGAGATCGTTAGCCGACTGAATACCATCCGGGAGATTCACTACCTGAAACGGCACGCGTCTGAACTGAATGAATCACGTAAACGGGTAGCACATGACATTCGGGGGCCTTTGGGTGGCATCATCACCATGGCTCAACTGGTCACCAGCAGTGGCGATAGTATCAAACTGAAAGAGATACTGGAATTTATCGAGCTGATTCAAATGAGCAGTAAGTCGCTGCTCGAACTGGCGGATGAAATACTCGTCCAGGACGATAAATGGAAAAACAAAAACGAGACAGCCGAAGAGGTTTTCCATCAGTTGAAATTGAAGGACAATTTAGAAAAGCTATATGCACCTCAGGCACTGGTAAAAGGGGTTCATCTCTCTGTTACCACAGATTCCTCCACCGAATTAATGCCCTTTTCGCGCAATAAAGTGCTTCAGATAGTGGGCAATTTAATTTCAAATGCCATCAAGTTCACTCCGCAGGAAGGCCGTGTTGAAGTCAACACCAAGCTGACCATGGAAGGCTCACACAATATGCTCCTCCTTACGGTTCAGGATACGGGCGTGGGTATGACCGAAGAAAAAGTCAACCACATTTTAAACGGCCAGGGCCAATCCAGTCAGGGCACGGCCGGGGAGTCGGGCTATGGGTTTGGCTTACCCCTGGTCAAACACCTTGTCGACACCCTGAACGGATCACTAACGATTCGCTCATCCCCCGGAGATGGAACCTGCTTTAATGTTAGTTTATCGCAGCCAAAAAATAACTGACGCGTTTTTATAAGGTCAGCCACTAAAGAAATGGTTCGTTCACAACCTGTTTCGAGTAGCTAAAGCACACGGTGGTGTTTCGCTGGAAGAACGAGCCTTTTTGGGCGGGAAATTCAGCGACTATAAGTCCGTCTGCACTCGATTCTTGTTCAGCAAAAAAGGCAGCCACTCTTCCGAATGGCTGCCTTTCTCTAATGTAGGTAAGGGTAGGAAAAACTGAACTTAATTGATGGCCACCAGACGACTGGGTGCACTGGGCTGGTTGGTCGATAACGTCACCGAGTGGGTCGTCGTATCAACTCCATTACTAACCCGAACCTGATAAGCTCCGTCGGGCAGATCACTCAATGTCAGCCGAAGGCGGGCTATCGTTTCTTTCTTGGCCACCCGTTGAGCGAACAGTACTTTGCCGTCTGCATTTACTAGCTGAATGTCGACCGCACCCGTCGCTTCTTTATCCACGGCAATCTGAAGTTTACCTTCTGCGGTGGTGTACATACCCGTTTTGTAACTAGCCACCGTGGCTGGGCGTCCGCCGGGATTGGTGTTGGCCAATGAAGCCGAAAAAGTAGCCAGGGTTAAGGCAAAAGCAATGACGAGGGGATTGATGAGGGCTTTCATGATGTATGTGTTTTTATGATTTATTTTCCGTTTTGGATAGGTCAAAGGTCGGCAGGTTAGCGGCCAGGGGCTGTCACAAATGAGTCAATCGCTGACACTTTTGAGAATAGGTGCCTCAACAACCTACACTAGTGCAGGCAAACCTGACGCCGTGAGGCCAAAACGGGTAATAAAACAATTAGTAGAAGAGGCTATGCTGGATACAGCAGCTTGCTATCGACCAACCTGAGTGGTCGTAAAGGGTGTGCCAAAATTTTGGACCACCTGACCGAACGGCGGGCGACGCTGTTTGAATGGATGGGTCGATAAACGCGTAGCACATCCAACGTGGGTGTATAGCGGATTCAGCAGGTTATCCCGGTGGTGGGGCGAATTGAGCCACTGTACCACCGCATAACGGGCATAACTCGCGTAGGTATACGGCCCGTACAATTGCTTACTCTCCGAACTCAGGTATTCGTATTGCTGACGCCGGGCATTGAAACGTGCACTAAACCACTCGGGCGTATCGATGGTCTGGTATCTGCCGATGTTCTCGGCTAAGCGGCCAAATCGGTTTGTCTGTTTTTTAACTCGATTCAGCAGCGTCAGATCGGATAGCTGGTAGAGGTTTTCATGACTCGTATAATCATGCTGAATCATTGATTCGGCGTGGCTTCGGGCGGCCTGATACAGAGCCCAATCGAACTGGAGTATGGATAAGCCTGCCACACGGCGAGCCTCGTTGGTCGCCTGAAACAGAGCAACATCCAACAAGGCGCTATCAGGTTTCTCCAGAACCATCACCTGCTGACTGATAGGCTGCGCAAAAAAGGCTTCATCCGATAGCAAATAGGCTTCTGACAGGCCAGTTATGCTGGTCACCCAACGACCTACCTGAAGCACGATCCACCAGTTCATCGCTACCCGATTTAAAATGAGTTTATCAAGTTAAATTAGTTAATCATTCGTTCCAAGAAGGCTCCTAATTATTTTATAGCTACTGGTAAGGCACAGCTTTGAGCGAACGTGCTACATTCATTTACTGGTGCTAGCGGCTGGGCTACTGGTGGCTGGTTTTAAAAAATTGTTGTCGACCAGCCAATCGGCCATTCGCTGTGGCCAGGTGTTGATCGACTTTAACGTAGATCGGTCGCCCATATTGAAGCCGTGTTTTCCCTGTGTATAGATATGGGCTTCCACCGGCACCTTGGCCGCCCGATACTTCTGAAGCAAGGTAACAACAGGTCCAGAACAGCACATATCGTCATTGGCGGCTAGCATAAAGGCGGGTGGTGCGTCGGCGGGAACGGTTTCTGGAACGCCCAGTGGGCCAGGGTAAATCAGCATCTGAAAAGCGGGCTTCCCGTCGAGCCGGTCAATGGGGTCGGGTGCGTCGGCGAGGCCTTTACCGGGTGCATACGCGACCATTTCTACCACTTCGCCACCCGCCGAAAAACCGAGCATCCCCAGCCGATTAGGGTCAATACCAAACTCTTTCGCTTTGCTGCGCACAAGCCGCATGGCTCTATACGCATCCTCACGCGGGTGTTTGTCGAGCGAATAGGGCGAATTTTCTTCCCGGGCCAGCCGATATTTGAGGACAAAAGCAGCTACTCCGATGCTGTTAAGGTATTCGGCTGGCTGGCGCCCTTCGGCATTAAATACGAGTTCACGATGCCCGCCACCGGGACAAATAACAACGGCAGCGCCCGTGGCTTTCTCTTTGGGCGGCAGATAGACGGTTATGGATGGGTTATTGATGTGCCGCACCCAGTAATCTTTAGCCTGTTCAGGTTCAGTGCGCCGGTCTTCGAAACCAGGAGCGCCTTTCGGCCAGAGGGGTATTTCGGCCGGACTTCCCTGCGCACAAACCGTAATAGGCAACCCACCTATCAGCGCAACGACAACGAATCGGTAAAAGAGAGCGGTAGCGTTTACCATGGTCGGTTCGATTAAATAGGCAATTTAGGTAGCAATCGTCCGTTAGTAGTCGAGCCGGGCCAGGTAGTCGTAGTCATATTTGGCGCTTTCCAATGCCGTTTTCGGGTACTCTTCCTGCTCGACAAAAAAGTATTTCACCCCCGACTTGTCCATGTTCTGCAACATCTGCTTCACGTTGATCTGCCCTTTCCCAAATTCCGTACTTTCCTTTTTCGCTTTATCCATATCCTTGAGGTGCCATAACGGAAAACGGCCCGGATATTTCTTAAAATAAGCCAGCGGATCATTGCCGGTTACGATAACCCAGCCTAAATCCATTTCCATTTTGACGAGAGTGGGGTCGGTGCGATCCAGTAAAATATCGTACAACACCTTCCCGTCAACCTTGTCGAACTCGTACTCGTGGTTGTGGTAACCAAACACCAGATTGGCTTTCTTGCAGGCCTCAGCCGCTTTCGAAAAAGCATCGGCACAACGCTGGTAATTGGCTACGGTCTGGCCTTCCGATGGCAGTGATGAGCATACGAGATAGGTTTGCCCCGCTTCGGCAGCCATGTCGATGGAGCGTTGCCAGTCCTTGTCGATGTGCACATGCCCGCTGCGAACGGTCATTCCCAGATCACCGGCAATCTTTTTGATTTCTTTGGGTTGCAGGCCATAAAAATTTCCCTTGTCACTGCGGGCCGACTCCAACTGTTTGTAGCCGATTTTAGCCAACTTTTTTAATGTACCCGTGGCATCTTCCAGCATCTCCTTCCGAACGGTGTACAGCTGGATACCAATATCCTTCACCTTCGCGGCTTTTGCCAGATTGGGCGCGAGCAGGGCACCGGCGGCTAAACAGCCTGATGTTTTTAAAAACGTACGTCTTGTCTGCATAAACTTGTTCTGGTTAAAATAGCCACTCCTACAGGATGCAGGAGCAGTCACGAAATGCAGACGAGCAACGGCCTGTCTGCTGGGTCTTATTTCCCGGCCACATCAGCCGGGCTAATGGCCTGTACATCGGTATTGCTCACAAAGGCGATCCGTTTGCTATCGGGCGACCAGGAGGGCGTATTGATAGAGCCCTGTCCACCATACACATAGGCAATAACTTTGGGTTGCCCTCCGGCAACAGGCATGAGTCGCAAATACACGTGCTTGTAAGGCGGGTGAGCGCCAGCCTCTACTTCCTCTTTCAGGAAAGACAGAAAGACCATCCATTTACCGTCCGGCGAAATATGCGCGAACCAGTCGTGAAACTCGCCTTTGGTTACCGCTTCCTGATTACTGCCATCGGGCTTCATGCGCCAGATTTGCATAGTGCCGGTGCGGTTGGAGTTGAAATAAATATACTTGCCGTCGGGCGTGTATTCCGGGCCATCGTCGAGCCCCTTGGCGTCCGTCAGTCTGATTTCAGAACCGCCCCCGGCTGGTATTTTGTAGACGTCGAATTCGTTGTTGCGCGACCCGCAAAACACCAGATCCTTCCCATCCGGCGACCAGCCATGCAGATACGATGGACCTTTGGGCGTAATCTGCTTGGGTGTTCCGCCCGAAACCGGTACCGTATAAATAATTGATCCGCCAAGTTCGCGAACAGTGCTGCTTAGCCCAATCATTTTCCCATCGAAAGCCAGCACATGGTCGTTGTTATTTTCTTTGATCGTACCCGTATTCAGCACAGCAGGCCGACGGCGCGCCAGGTCAAAACTATACATCAGGCCTTCGCTATTGTAAATCAGCGTTTTGCCATTGCGCGTCCAGTTGGGTGCCTGAATGGAATTCGGCGCGGTAAAAATCACATCCCGTTTGCCCGTAGCCACATCCATCAGCTCCAGACGACTCCCTAAATCCATTTTGCCGGATGGAGCCCCCACCTTCGCCGGTATGGTGATTCGAACATCCTGAAAATCCGCCTTCTCCACAACGTCTTTGTTATGGGCGCAGACAAACAAGCCGACATACACTTCGTCGCCCAGGTTTATATCGGTCACTTCCCGCACCTGAAACGGCTCGCCAAATTTGGCTGCCCACAGCGTAAAGGTATTGCCCCGGCGTTCGAGCTGGATGATGTCGGCCCCGGAAACCGCCGAGCGATTTTCTTCTGTGGTGGCCCCAACGGTTCGACGGTACTGGAGCGACGTAAGGCCGTCGCCGTGCACCGTAGCGCTCACCTGGGGCGAATTGGCATCCAGACTGGCGCGGGCCATCCAGCCAATCTTGCGGTGCGGATCAACACCTTTGCCAACCAGATTGCCTCGTGTGTAGACGATAAAGTCACCTTTTATGCGCTTCCACAGAAACTGAAATTCATCGGCTGTGCCCCAGATATTCGTCCCGGAGCCAGTTAATGCATACGACTGGTGGGCCGAATTAAACGTACTTGTGCCGGCATGTAAAACGCTGCCAATATCACCCTGCCCATCGAACACCCCAACGGCTTTCGATTGGGCCCAGACGGATTGGCTAAGGAGAACCAGCAGACCGCCCCAGCAAAGTGATACCAAAAATTTCCGGTTCATAAGGTAAGGTTTAGGAATAGTGTACGCTTATAATCGTCTGACTTTAATGTTTTTCAGCCACACTTTTTGGCCATGATGCTGAAGCATCAGCAAGCCATCGGTCGATTTAGCAAACTTGGGATTGTTCCTGAATTTACTCTTATTGATCCGCTCAGTCAGATCGGGTGACCCTATCTCATACTCAACGACTTTGCGGCCATTTAACCAGTGTTCTACATGCTTATTGTTCACGATCAGCCGGGATTCATTGTACTCGCCAACCGGCTTGAGGTGTTTGTTGACAGGCACGATCAGGTCGTAGAGCGAGCCCGCCGACCGGATGGGTGCTTTGTCATTGAAGTTGATATCGTCCAGCAGCTGCATCTCAAAATTATCCAGCCAGTTAGGGCTATTGCCATTCCCCGACTGTTGATCAGCCTCTTCGTTCATGTAGTAAAATACCCCGCTGTTTCCAGCGACGGACACTTTCCAGTCCAGCGCGAGTTCAAAGTTTTTGTAACTATCCTTCGTCACCAGATCAATGTTGGGTACGCCCGTTTGAGCCACCAGAGCACCGTCTTCAACCTTCCAGGCATCCGTTGGGAATGAAGTCATTTTGTACCCTCTTAACTTGTCTGTCGATTTGCCATCGAACAGATACTCCCACTTGTTTTTCGATTGAGCATTACCGATCGTCGTCCACAAAGAGAATAGAGCAATCAGGTACAGAGGTATGTTTTTCATAAAGCGGGGAACAAGCAATGAGCGACTATAGAACGTCAATATGTACGAATAACATATAAAGGCAAATCAACGCATTCTCTACGGTTCATTTCTCAATTATATTTGACGCGGTTCGAACTTTGTTTTCAAAGTGCTTTTTGTCATTCCGCCGATAGAAGCAATAAACACCTACCCGGCGCCAACCCAGCTGCCGTTTTCGGCAACAAAAAAGTCCCACTCGGTTGAGGGGGACTTTTTTGTTGGTACGTATTGATTAATAACGCTCATTGCCTTCATCTTCTTCCTCGGCGAGCTCAGTGATTTCAGCATCCAGTTCATCGTCCGACAAATCGTCGCTGGCATCATCCACAAACTCGTCGAGTTCTGCATCGTTGGAGAGTTCATCGGTAGCATGACGTGCCGTAGCCGTATCTGTATACAGCAGCGTATCCGTAGCTTCGTCGTCTCCCTGATTCATGATGTCAGGTTCGTTGTTGACGCCCAGGCCGGCATACACGACCGCATCCTGCTCCGCATCATTTTCGGGCATATTGGTATTTTGGGGCGACATGCCTTCCAATGGCCCGCCCGTACTTTGGTCAACCTGTTGCTGACCGGAGCTACTCGTATTTTCCATAGTGGTTCAGTAACTGGTGGTCACTGACGGGGCTAGATACATACCCATTTCCGGCCACCAGATGTTCCTCTCTAACCACCGGGACTAAAAAGAGTTTTCAGAAAGTCCAGTGTTATTTCCAGACAACTACTTTCTGAACCAGTATTGGGCGATTGTCCGTCATAAGCCGCAATAGATAGGTACCATCGGCCAGATTACCCAGATCAAGGATCGTCTCAACATCGGTCTTGACGGCTTGTATGGGCAACATGGATTGGCCCGATAACGATACCAATTCAATGCGCCCATCGTAGTGCGGACGCACCGTCAGGTAACGGTCTGTTGGATTTGGGAACACCCAGGGGCTGGTCGGCTCGTCCTCAATGACGCCCGTTACGACTACTTTCTGTGAGGTATTTTTGAGGTAGCGTACTCCACCGGCTGTGCTGCCCAGCATCAGATCGGGAAGCTGATCCCCATCGAGGTCGGCAACGGCGGCAATCAGCCCCTTACCGGGTAACCCCAGCGACGCCAGCGAATCAATCAGGGTAAACGACTGGTCAGCGCGGTCAGGAAACTGATACACCCGAACCGTGCCATTGTCGGCGGCAGCAATCAGTTCATTTTTCTGATCGCCGTTAAGATCGGCAACAACCAGCGAACGCGCTTTTGCGTACACGAAATCGTCGGTAGTGAATCCGCCAAAGGTCTGGTTCTGCAACTGGAATACCGGATTGGTAGCCGTTCCGGTGTTCCGGTAATACAGAATCGTACCGAAGTTATAGCGACCAATCAGCACATCAGGTTTGCCATCTTTATCGACATCCGTTACGGTTAACAGATCAAGTGAGCCCATCAGATCAGGTTTAGGCCAGCGGATAGCCCCAGCCAGATTATATTGAGCCGCAGCCCCTTTAGCTGCCGAATTGACCAGCACACGAATTTCTGTGTTTGTTGCCGAAGCACCGGTAATCACCAGGTCCATGCTTCCGTTATTATCGACATCGACGAAGGAGGGCACGATGTTTGTCAACGCCAGCGATTGGCCTATACCCAGGTAGTCAGTGGTCACGAGTGCGAAGGCCGGGTTTTGCGTAGTGCCTTTGTTTTCGAACTGCCAGATACCCGCGCGGTAACTGGAGCCCAGCCCTACCCCGCCATAGCCCACCAGCATATCCATATCGCCATCGCCATCCAGATCGGCCAGCGCGGGAGCGGCTCGTTCGCCCAAATCGAGCATATCACTTTGCAGAAAATCTTTCTGAATAAGCTGAAACGCTGGCTTTTGGGTTGTCCCCGTATTTTTATAAAACCAGCCCGATGCCCGAAAATCAAAGGCATACCCATCGTTGAAGTTGACATTGGGCGAAGCCAGTAAATCTTTCTGCCCATCGCCGTCGACGTCTTCATAATACGTCGCCGGGAAGGCAGGGAACAGAATCGGATTTGTCGCGGGGAACAAACTATCGTAGCTTACAAAATTCGCTTTGGCACTGTTCGGGCCGGCATTGTGCAGCCGGGCAATATTTTCGCAACTCACAAAGCCGAACAGCAGGTCTTTATTACCATCTCCATCGGTATCGACTACCGTCAGCGTGTTGCCCGTATGCATAGGCCTGGCCCCGGCTGGCTTGCCACCACTGGGTTTGGCAGCATTAGGCTTGGCATCACTTGGATTGGCAGCAACCCGCCCCGAGCCATCGGCACATTGAATACCAAACGTAAAATCGTTGCAGAATTCTTTATGAAAATGACCCCAGCACTGGTCGCCCGTTCGCATGAAGTCGAGCCCCCCTTTTGTGCCTGTTTTCTCCACGCTCATGTTTTGCTGGTAAGCAATGATGTTGCCGTCGGCATCGAACGTAATAATATCAATATCTCCATCATCGTCGTAATCGGTGATGGCCGGCAAATCGACGGAGGTAACATAAAGCGTCTGGAAACCGCTGAAGCCAATGGTTTTGAGCGGATCGACCGCAACTTTGAACGATACGGCTCCGCCCTGCGATTCATTGTGGTAGACGACTACCCCCTTTTCACTGTTGGTAAATATGTCTTTGCGACCGTCGAGGTCATAATCGACCAGCAACATCCAGCTATACATGACGGGCGGAAATGCCTTTTCGTACTCAGGCGCATACTGCCAGGCAATGCCACTGCCAATTGGGTTATCAATGGCAATAAAAGTGCTGACTTTATTGGTTGTCCGGTCAAACACCGCCAGATCGTCGCGCGAATCGTTGTTCAGCCGGATGGTTGAGTACTGGGTGGTGTTGAGGCCACCTACCCACGGATTGAGCAAGGCCCGCCCATTTATACTCACCGTTGGGCTTTGCTCATAGCGAAAGGAGATTTTTCCGGCCGACTGCGCGAACGTAACGAGGGGAATTACTAAAAAACAAAGCGTAAACAGCTTTTTCATCTAATTTTGGGTATCGCTTAATCAGAAAGTGAGCCGTAAGAGAAGTAAATCTTTCAGCTTCTTCACATCCGTTGCGTTTAGAAAACGTTGAAACCGACCCGAATATGATGGTCACCATCGAACAACTCTATCATAAATTTCAGGAATGCGCGGGCGTGTCGACTGATACCCGCCGAATAACGCCCGATTGTCTGTTTGTCGCCCTCAAAGGGGATACTTTCGATGGCAATAAATTTGCCGAACAGGCCCTAGCAGCGGGTGCCCGTTATGCCGTTGTCGACGATCCTGAGGTGGCCAGCCGGGTTGCGGGCTGTCTGCTGGTAGCGGATGGGTTAACGGCCCTTCAGGGTTTAGCCCGCCATCACCGCCAAACGTTTACCTTTCCGGTCATTGCGCTGACGGGTTCGAATGGCAAGACCACGACAAAAGAACTGATAGCGGCCGTTTTGTCGAAGAATTATCAGTTGTATGCTACCGTCGGCAACCTCAACAACCACATTGGCGTGCCCCTCACGCTCCTGGCGCTTAACGAACAGCATGAACTGGCAATCGTTGAAATGGGTGCCAATCACCAGAAAGAAATTGAGTTACTCTGCTCCATCGCCCAGCCCACCCACGGGCTGATTACAAATGTTGGCAAAGCGCATCTGGAAGGGTTCGGTGGTATAGAGGGGGTCAGAAAAGGCAAGGGAGAACTTTACGATTACCTCGCTCAAAACGCAAAAACGGTCTTTATCAACTCGCGCGACAAGACCCTGACAGCCATGTACCGGGAACGATTAAAAGCGATCCGTTCCGAAACAAGCTTCGCCGAAGTCATCTTCTATCCGGCTGCCGAATCGGATCAGGAACCGATTACCCTACTCAGTGAATCGCCCGTGGTCGTTTACCGGGATAGCTCGGGGCACGACGTCACGACTCACCTACCGGGTCGCTATAACTTCGAGAATATGCTGGCGGCTCTGGCTATTGGTGCGTATTTCGGCGTCTCGTCCGACGATGTCAACCGCGCCGTGGCAGATTACAATCCAACCAATAATCGTTCACAACACATTACAAAGGGCACGAATACCGTATTGCTGGACGCCTATAATGCCAATCCAAGTTCGATGGCAGCGGCTATTCAGCAATTTGCTGCTACACCCGCCAAACGGAAAGTGGTGATTCTGGGCGATATGTACGAACTCGGTCCGGAAAGTGAAGCGGAACACACGGCCCTCGGGAAACTCATCGCCGAAAGCAAGTTCGACCTGGTCATTCTGGCGGGAAAAGACATGCACTATGCGCTGGGTTACCTTCCCAAAGCGTATTATTTTCCCGACAAATTTTCACTACATAACTGGCTGATGGACAATCCGATGACGGATACACACATCCTGGTAAAAGGATCGCGGGGCATGAGTTTGGAGTCGGTTGTGCCTTTCTTATAAAGATTTCTTTGTGGAATGTTGTCTTGCGTGAATCTCTTGATTAAAACATAATCTTATCGAGAGATGACTCGCCCTTATACGCTCCTTTTAGTCTGTTTGTTTGCATGCTTTACTTCATGCAAATCTGTAGATTCGTCAACTGACCTGATCGACGAAGATTACAGAATTTATTCTGCTTACTTAACTGATTTTCCGTTTTACAAAAACGTCCCGTCAGCGGGAGCCATTATTATAAATGACTCAACCACATTTAATCCAAACAACATACATCCGACAACTCCCTGGTCGTGGGTTGCTAAATTGGGCGATCGTTGCCATTACTTAAAGAATACGGTAAGTTGCAAGAGAGCTCAGGACCCGGCTTGGGCATCGCTTTTCGAGACGATCAAGCAAGCAAGCTCCCTTAAACAAGAGCGCCTGTTCGCTCATAAATTTACCGTTCGTTGTCCTATTATAATGCGATCGCAACAGGCAAAGACTCCATCAGAACGACAAGGTGATAGTTTATCAACTCACTATCTTTTTGGGCTGTCAAGAATTTCATTTGACCAAAACAAAACGAGGGCCTTGTTTTTTGCTAGTTTTTATTGCGGTGGTAAGTGTGGACGAGGAGAATTAGTTATGCTTGAGAAAGTTAATCAAACTTGGTTGCTCATTGATACATTTAGATTCTGGATTTCTTAGCCAAATGAACAAACTTCCCCAGTCACTTCGCGTGCTTCTTTTCATCCTGTTACCCTTTTGCTTAACTGCTCAAGACCGTCCATTCGAGGCCGAAATTCGGGCTTTTGAGCAAGCTGATCTTACCTCGCCCCCACCTCAGAACGCGATTGTTTTTACAGGAAGCTCATCCATTCGGTTGTGGGAAAACCTGTCCACTTATTTCCCACACAAAAAGATACTGCAACGTGGTTTCGGCGGTTCCGAACTGAGTCAGGTGCTGCTCTACGCCGACCGGATTATTGTTCCTTATCACCCAAAGCAGGTTGTGGTGTATGCGGGCGAGAACGACATTGCTACAGGCAAACAAACCGGTAAACAGACCTTCGATCGGTTTGTGGCTTTATTCGAGCACGTTCGGCAAAAATTACCGAAGGCGACGTTCACCTTTATTTCGATCAAGCCCAGCCCCTCGCGTCGGCAATATTTCCCGGAAAATGACGTGGCTAATCAACTCATCAAACAGTATTTGGGCAAACAGAAAAACACGCAGTTTGTGGACATCCGGCCCGTTATGCTTGGGCCAAACAAGCAACCGGTGCCCGCTTTGTTCAAGCCCGATAGCCTACATATGCTCCCCGCAGGCTACGAGCGTTGGGCGACCGTGCTAGGGCCTTATTTGAAGTAAATAGTGTGCCCCTGACTACTTTTACCTCTGCCGGTCTACTAAACCAGTTCCATTCATGAAAAACGTTCTTCTCTGTGCAGTCGCCCTGCTGGTTTCGGTTCAGGCCATCGTAGCGCAAACGGCTACGTACGCCATTTTGCCCAAGCCTACCCAGTTGGAAGCGGGTAAGGGCAGCTATACACTACCCACTACACCAGCCATTAGCGTCCAATCAGCGAATCCCGAAGTACGCCGAATTGCGCAGGTGCTGGCCGACCAGCTAGCGAAGGCCACTGGATTCAGCCCGCTGATTACGACAGGAAACGCATCGAAAGGCATTTCCTTCGTAGATGCTAAAGGAAAGCAACTAGGGGCCGAGGGCTATACACTGGTTGTTTCGCCTAAACAGATCATCATTGCTGCCGAACAGCCACAGGGCTTTTTTTATGGTGTGCAATCGCTTATGCAACTGATGCCTGCCGCGATCTTCAGTCCGACGAAAGTGAGTGGTGTAGCCTGGACGGTGCCCGCCTGTACCATTACCGATCAGCCCCGTTATGGTTATCGCGGATCGATGCTCGATGTTGGCCGATACTTTTATCCGGTGGCATTTATCAAGAAGTACATCGACCTGCTGGCCTTGCACAAAATGAACACTTTTCACTGGCACCTGACCGAAGATCAGGGCTGGCGGATTGAAATCAAGAAATACCCTAAACTAACCGAAGTTAGCTCGATTCGTAAAAAGACAATGGCGGGTCACTACCGGGATCACGCGTATGACGACAAGCCCTATGGTGGTTTCTATACTCAGGATGAGGTGCGGGATGTGGTCAAGTATGCGCAGGAACGCTATATCACCGTCATACCCGAGATCGAAATGCCCGGCCACTCGGTAGCCGTGCTGGCCGCTTATCCCGAACTGGGAAGCAATCCGGATAAGATTCTGGATGTATCTTATAACTGGGGCGTTCATGACGATGTGCTGTTTCCGCGCGAAGAGACCTTCACCTTTCTGGAAAATGTCCTGACCGAAGTAATGGGTTTATTTCCGAGTCAATACATTCACATTGGTGGCGACGAATGCCCGAAAACGCAGTGGAAACAGAGCCGTTTCTGTCAGGCGCTGATGAAAGAAAAGGGACTCAAAGACGAGCACGAATTACAGAGCTATTTTATTCAGCGCATCGACAAATTTGTTACGTCGAAAGGCCGCCGGATCATTGGCTGGGACGAGATTCTGGAGGGCGGCCTGTCGCCCAACGCCACGGTGATGAGCTGGCGGGGCATCAGTGGCGGCATTGCAGCGGCCCGTCAAAATCATGATGTCGTGATGAGTCCCACCACCTATTGTTACCTCGACTATTACCAGGCCGACCCCAAAACGCAACCTGTAACCATTGGTGGCTTACTACCCCTTGAAAAAGTATATAGCTTCAATCCATCCGTATCCGACAGCCTGACCGCCGACCAATCAAAACACATTCTGGGTGTACAAGGCAACGTCTGGTCAGAATACCTGCCGACAACGCACTCGGTCGAGTACATGGCCTACCCACGCCTGATTGCCCTGGCCGAAACAGGCTGGACCCCGCAGGCTAGCCGAAACATCGACGATTTCAAGCAGCGGCTGGAAATTCACAAGAAACGACTGGACTACCTGAAGGTCAATTACTTCGGCGCCCCGATCAACAACACCTTCCAGTACGTGTGGCCGAAGGAAACAGCGAAAAAGTGAAGAGCATCTAAAGCATCGCCTTGCCAAAGCGGAAGGGTATACTGATCGCTCTAATTGCCAGTATCATTACGGACAGTGTACTTATTCAGGTACCTCCACCGCTCGGCTTATGCTGGCTTTTTTGCAGTCAGGCTTTGTATTTATTTGGCACTCGTTGTATAACTACTGTGGCTGTTGCAAAAGTCTGGAAGTCCCCTATTCCTTAGCCGTTTTGCTTCTGTAAGGGTCAGAAAATAGCTCACAAACTCGTTTTGTTAATCCGTTTTTGGGCTTTTGCAACAGCCACTACTCTTATGTTAGCCTCGTTCTTCGCCCAGATAGTTCGAAGTTGTCTTTGGTTATTTCCTGGGTTTTCGTTTCATCCCATTCATCCTTGCCGTCAGGCTCTTCTAAACTGGAATATACTTGAGGTTCAGCAAGTTGAAATCGTCTTGATTATCTTCAGAGACATATAAAATTCGGCCAGCCAAAAGTTAGATTTGAGCCTGACATCAATTCTCTTTGATCTTACCAGCTGTTAATCTGTCGATGCCCGTCATACGGCTCTCGCTGTGGACACAAAACGAGTTGACCAGGCTAAGGGGGCTGCTACAAATGCTGGTTACCACGCCTGCTGGCTGGGTTGGAATGCTGAACAGAGAGGCTATAAGCTGGTGCTCAGTTGACAAAAATCGGCTTATTCAGTATCCGATGGCTGGCGTCTTGTGAACGTATTGGGGTATATCGAGTTGGTTGAGGATAAAATCCGCGATGTCGCTTCGGGCAATCGAACCAGCATCGTCTAGCACACCATTGGCGGCTACGCGGTACTGTCCCGTTCGGGGGCCGTCGGTAAGCCGAAAAGGACGCACAATTGTCCAGTCCAGCCCACTGTGTCGAACCGTCTTTTCCAGTTGCCGCATGTCTTCGTATTTGTGCTTAAGTAGCGGTTTAATCAGCCAGAGGTAAAACAACGGGCCAATCGGTTTATCCAGTACGCCCACACTGGTCAGGCAAACCAGGCGGCTAACGCCTTGTCGTTTCATTTGCTCGATGATGTTGTGCGCCGTTTCGCGATGAAACGTCATGGGTTTGAGTGACTCCCGAAAGCTACTGACTCCCAGCGCCGAGATAACGGCATTCTGCTGTTTGAGTGCCTGGGTAAACGTGTCTGGCTTCATAGCGTCACCCGCCGTCACGCGCAGCCGCTCGTGGGTCAGCCTATACGATTCTGGTTTACGGACGATGGCCGTTACCTGGTGTCCTCGTTCGAGGGCTTGTTTGACAAGTTCGCTTCCCGTGCCGCCGTTCGCGCCAAAAATGGCAATATTCATGATCGATCCGTGTTTAACAGGGTTGTACATAGCTCATTGAGGGCGATGAGCGACAGAGATGGGCGTCAAAAAACGTCAGTGTCTGTTGCCAAGCATCGGCCGCTGGTTCGGCCCTGAACAACGAGCGGCTCTCGTTCATAAACGAATGACCCCGCCCCTGGGCAAATTTTGATGTCATGGCGTATCCCGGCCTTCGTCAGGTTGGTTGCTAACTGGCGTCCGTGTTTAGCCATAAAGTCGTCCTCAGGAAATGAGCCCGCCAGCCCGATTGATGATAGGCACAAAGGTCACCAGGATGACCAGGCTGAGGGTAGGATCAATGCGGTTAAGAACCGGACAAATCGTGCTGAATCAACTGCCGGTACCCGGTTGGTGTCAGTGTCGTGTGCTTCTTAAACAGGCGCCCAAAGTATGACGTGTCCTCGATACCCAGGCCATTGGCAATGGCATTGATGTCGAGGGTGGTGTTCTGTAGCTGAACCATCGCATGAAGTACGAGCGTTTCGAGCAGCACCGTCTTGGGTGCTTTACCCGTTACCCGCTTCACACAACGAAACAGGTAATTCTCCGATACGGCTAACTCGTTGGCGTAATACTGCATGTAATGGTACCGACAGCAGTGCTGACCGACCAGTTGTTTGAAACGGGTTGTCAGCAGTTGGTCGCGGGAGAGACCAGTTGTGAAGTCAGTGGCTTTCGGTAACAACTTGACAATCATTGCCGTTAGCAAATGTAGGGCCGACTCGCTCAACTTGCTCGTCGTCAGCATCCGCTCCGCCATTAGCAGTTCACACAGGCTTTGCAGCCACACCTGTTCAGATGACGTAAGCGGTAAAAGAGGGGGCATACTGTACCACTGTTGCCGCTGGTAAGGCGTAAGCAACGGGTCGATTACGGGATTAGTGAACCCGATAAAATAACCGGCTATGTTGGAGCTAATCGACTGAACAGCCGTGATTGTATCTACCCGCACCAGAAGCAGGGTATCCGGACTGGTTTGAATCTGTTCGGTGTTGTAGAGATGCTGGCTTTGCCCTTGGGTAGGCAGTACTAAGTAGTTGTAAGCCGTTCGGTGCATCAGCGTGGGCACCCGAAGCTGGGGAGCCATATCTTCGAGTCGGCCGATCTGGCTGAATGTGTCGGGGTCGGCTGTAGCAACTGGCTGCTGGACAAAGGCCTGGCGGAAGGCATTGATGGTAAGGTGCGGAATTGAGGATGCCATCATCGTGCCTTGTTGATTTACTGTATGCTACGGATCAGCGTTGACAGTTATTAAAAGAAAAGATACCTCTCTATTACTCAGAACCGCTCAGAAAAACGTCGGGTAGATAAGAACAAGATGTATCCTACTATGGCTAGTCTTTTTTTACAATAATGGACAAACTACAGCAGGATACTTGATTTATTTAGGAATTACATTCACGATAACCCGCTGGTAGCGGGTTAAACTTGGTGTACCATTGTCGGTAACTTCTAAAATAAAATGCATTGTTTTTACTTCCGACACCGTTGGCGCTCTAAACGTTACGGCGCTACTCTTGGGATTTTTCAAGAGGAGTTGACTCGCATTAAGTGAGCCTACCTCTTTATAGAACAGCCAGTTATACGCCAATGTATTGTTGTCGGGGTCAGTGCCAGTACCCGATAGAACGACTTCAGTCCCAGATTTGACCGTAAGCTGATTTGGGTGATTGAGCAGCACGGTAGGCGGGTGATTTGCTTTTGCATAGGCTTTCGCGACGCACCAATCCATTCGGGCAAAGAAATCCTGTTGGAAGGCGTTTCGCCACCGCCAGATCGTTGCCTGATTGCTAGTGTGATAGCTTTGGGTTATTTCACTGTATACTTCATCTGCTGTATCGGTCCAGATCGGGCGGGTTTCGGGTTCGTACATATACTTTTTGTAGGGCGGAATAGCCAACTCATACCGTCCTCCCCAACTCCCATAATTAGGGTGTTCGGCATCATTTAACCCGTTGTTGATTAGTCCTAAAAAGGAAGGGGTATCGCCTTCCATCAGAACCGCCACTTGAGGGTATTTTTCGCCTAGCGGACCATGATTCCGGCGCACGTGCTCCTCTAGGGTTTTATTGTCAACCAGCGTTGAGTCAGCGCCCAGGAAACGCCCATGTATCCGGTCGCCTGAAATACCTGTCCAGGTAGCGTAGTGATATTGTCCACCCCCATTTTCTTCAAAGCCTGGACTCACAATGTAAAAGAGGGTGGGAAAGGTTTTCCGAATCCACGGACCCGTATCATCCTGATCAGAAATGGTATAAACTCTAAGGTTGGCGATCACCTTCGAAACCGTGTTCTCTGGCTGCGTTCGCTGGAGTTTCCAAAGGGCCTGCGCCAGGACGTTGGTGCCACCCCAGGCCTGGATGAAAAGCGGCCGGCTCTCATTTTTGAGCATGCTCTTCAAGAGCCAATCCGACCCTTCGGAGTCTTTTCCATCGCCTAATCCCTCTTTGCCAAAAACGGGTAATCCTTTTTTGATCACCGAATGCATGTAAGCCTCGGTCGGAAAGCCTTTCTCATGGATTTCCAGATTATCCCGGACTTTTCCGTAAGCCTGAACGATCTCGTGCAAACGCCACTCGGCGGTTTTAGTTCGCTGCCAACAGGAGGTGGTAGCGACGATGCCTTCGGTGTCAAATTGATTGGCATAGGTTAGAAATCGAACAAAGGACATGGCATCGTCTGGTTCGTTTTCAATGTCGGTTAGCACAAACACGCGCGGATGTTGGGCCTGCGAATAATGCCAAAGCAAGGCGAATAGTATAAAAAAACTAATTCTGTTTTTCACTGGAGTAGTTTAGTAGTCAGGAAGGTTATAAAGACAACTTAGCGCCCATTTATAACCTTCTCGGTGAGCCGAGAGAAGGCAGGGAGGGCCGTCGATGAGGTTTTTCCCCGAAAACTAAGGAAAGACGGCCAACTTAATGAGGACAAGTACTCACTTCCTCTGTAAAGCGATTGATGGACTAAGGCCAATGAACGGAGATTAAGTAACTTCGTTCATTGGCCTTAGTCCATCAATCACCACCCCTACCCGCTGAGTAGAAGCACCAATCTTACGTCAGCTTCATGTTAGCCGGATCCCACCTGACGATCTGTTTGCTGAAATAACTTTCGTTACAAGCTAGTGCCGGAGCAGCCGCCCGAAAGCCAAACTGAGCATCCTCTACCACCGGCTTGTTCAACCGGATCGCATCAAAAAAGTTGGTGAAGTGATCTAAATGGTCGCTATAACCTTCAGGCGCTTTAAACGTAACATCCATTTTAACGGGGCGTTTCCGCTGATCGGCCGTCCATTTGGCATCATACGCCTGCTGCATCTGGTCCTGCATACTCTTGGAGAAGGTAAACACCGAATCATAGCCGCCAAAGCCGGGGGCCTGGGGCAAAATGCTGTGTTTAATGCTCAGGTTATTGCCCATCACGTCGATGATACCCTCTGACCCAACTAGCCGGATGACTTCCTGGCCGCCCGTGCCGCTGATAAAGTTCACCTGCAAGGTCAGCTGAAACGCAGCGTGTTCGGGGCTGTCGGGATATTGCATAACCCCCGACATCACATCGGGCAGGTTGCGCCCATCCTTCCAGTAGCTGAACTGCCCCGTGCTATAAATGCTTTGGGGACCTTTGGAGCCCGTGATCAGGTGGGTGCCGCTCAGCAGGTGAATAAATAAGTCGCCCGCTACGCCCGTCCCTACTTCCTTGAAGGCCCTCCACCAGAAAAATTTCTTTGCATCGAAGGGCATTTTGGCCGTCACTTCGATAAAACGATCCCAGTCGGTCGTCGACGCATCGGCATCGGCCGGAATGGTGTATTCCCAGGCCCCAATCGAGCTTTGTCGGTCATAAACGGCATTGACCATGTTGAGTTTGCCAATTTCACCGGCCGCCAGTAATTCTTTCGCTTTGGCATACCCAATGCTGCTGACCCGTTGACTGCCGACCTGCAATACTTTGCCCGCTTTTTTGGCCGCTGCCATGACCGGATAGCCTTCGCTGATTTTGTAAACCATTGGCTTCTCGCAGTACACATGCTTGCCTTTGGCCAGGGCATCCTGGGTCATGCGGGCGTGCCACACATCGTGGGAAGCAATAATGACCGCGTCGATGTCCGGACGGTCCAGGAGCTCTTTGTAGTTGCGGGTCGTGTATAGCTCAGGCCCGAATTGTTCTTTGGCGTTTTCAAGGCGCCCCGTATACAAGTCGCAGATACCGGCCAGTTCGACCCCCGGTACTTTCAGAGCGGTGCGCAAGTCAAAATGGCCCTGGACTCCGTAGCCGATCACCCCCAATCGGATCTTATCCGTGGACGAGATGGGTTTTTCGTAGTGTAAAATGCGTTCCTCTGCTTTAGCCTGGGCCGCTAGGGATGATAAAGGGGAGGACGCAGCGACCAGGCTAGTCGCCCCAATCTGTTGTAGAAATCGTCGTCTTGAGGCCCGATTGTCTTTTTTCATGAACGAGGTGATTGAGTAATCAAACGGTTGATGACTAAATAACTCACAAAGGCAACTTTTCTACTGCTAAGTTCCGCGAGCCGGTGGGCCTATTTTCGGTTCAGATTCCTCATCTCTCCGCCCGAATGCCGAACAGGCCATCAGCGCCTTTGATGAGAAAGGTAGCGAATACGTACGAAAACCCATGACCATACCGCGCTAAGCCCCTTAGGTTCTTTTACCCGCAGCACGTTTTACAGCCCATGAGTGAACGAAGAAAATCAATCCGTTGAAAAGCCGCATACGCTTTATCTGGGTACGGCTTTTTGCGGTTATCGATTGTGCTGCTACAATCACCTGCAAATAGTACCCAAACTCATCCTGTCTGCGAAAACGAGGTAAAGTGTTCTACGAAAGCAACCGCTATAATTAAAAACAGGGACTTTGAATGACCAGAATGTTTCTGTTTAGTGAACAAATCGACTAAACCGGTTGTCTACTACGGATGGATTACTGTATTACTTATTTTAGTACCGCCATCGAAACGACTACCGAAGACAACATACAAGAAATTGTCACTTTCAGTCGAGAGAGGAACGCACGACTGAACATCACGGGGGTGCTGCTTTATATTAACGGGCAAATCGTACAGGTGCTGGAAGGCCAGCAAACGGCCGTTACAAAGTTGTATAACAGTATTCAGCAGGATCCTCGCCACACCCAGGTACGGACGGTCATCAGCCGGCCAATCAGCCACCGTTTGTTCAGTCACTGGTACATGGGGTACGAGACGCTAACTACACAACAGTACGACGAGGTGAGCAGCATCATCTCCGACCACCCTCAACCCGAAGGCTCTTTTGCTGCCGATCAGCCAGTCATTTTACGCATGCTACAACGGTTCTTTGAGCTGAATCACCAGTCGTAAACCTGAGCCCTGGATTTTGTTATTCCTCAACGTGCTAGTTTCTGCGTTTTATGCCAGGCCCATTTAAACTGAATCAGCCAGATTCCTTTCCTTTTCTGCTTAACCTCCAGGCCGAGCAGGAGCGGTTGCGGTATGCCATGCAGGCAGCCCAGGTTGGCACATGGCATCTGGATATTAGCCAACAGGAGGTCTGGTTGGACGAACGTAGCCAGGAGTTGTTTGGCTCGCCGGGAAAAGAAGTGGTGGCTTACTCCTATTTACTGGCGCTTATTTATCCAGACGACCAGCATCTCGTCGATCAGGCGCTTAAAACCGCTTTCGACCCCTCCTCAACCGGATATTACGACGTTCAGTTTCGGATCAGAAAAGAGCCGACAGGGGCGTCTCGCTGGCTCCACTGTCAGGGCCGGGCCTACGTCGATGTGCTGGGGGCCGCTTACCGGTTGTCGGGAGTAGCCCGCGATATTACCGTACAGGTGCAGGTGCAACAACAGCTGGAAGCGAGCAAAGCCCGCATCCGTAGTATTGTGCTGAATTCGCCTACACCAACAGTCCTGTTTGTGGGCCGGGATCTGGTGATCGACACCGTCAACGCGCCCATGCTGCAGATCTGGGGAAAAGATGCCTCTGTGACAGGTCAATCCCTGTATGGGGTCCTGCCGGATTTAATTCCTCATCCCTTGCTGGAACAACTACAACAGGTCTACGATCGGGAAGAAGCAGCTCCTCATGCGTTCGATAATCCCAAAGTGGTAATTGACAAGCAGTGGAATGAGTCCTGGTTCAACTTTTCCTATAACCCGGTGTATTCGCCTGAAGGAACCGTCTTTGGCATCATTCATACCGCTACCGATGTTACCCGTCAGGTCACCGCACTTCAGGAGTTGCAACGCAGTGAGCTTCGCTTTCGGGCGCTGGTAGAAGAAGCACCGATAGCCACCTGCCTGTTGGTGGGGCAAAGCCTCGTAATTCAGGTGGCCAATGAATCCATGCTGGCTTTTCTGGGCACCCCCAAACAACTGATTGGTCAGCCCTTGCTGAGTGTGCTGCCTGGACTGCAGGGCCAGCCTTTATTGTCCAGATTAAGCGATATCCTGGAAGATGGCCAGATGTATTCGGCTCAGGGCGCACGGGCCGACTGGTTAATGAATGGGGTATCATCAACGTACTACATCGATTTCACAGCTAAACCTTTATCCACTGAACAGGGCGAAGTTTATGCAATTCTGGTCATGGCGACCGATGTAACGGAGCGAGTATTGGCTCAGCAACTCATTCAACGCAGCAACGAGCAGAAAACAATTATTCTGCAACTAGCTGACCAGCTACGAAACCTGACTAGTCTGGATGATATTTACGAACATGTCGCCAGGCAGTTGGGCGTCTCTATCGGCGCCGACCAGACGGCAGTGGTTTACTCGGTAGATGACCAGCCTCGTGTGGTGTTATGGCCTACACCAGAGCTAGGAGAAAAACAACCCATAGAGGCTAATTGCGCGCTAATACTCAATGAGATAGACCGGGAGCAAACGAGGATCTTCTCTGATGTTGTTCATGACCCTACCCTCACGGTGGAACAGAAAGAGCGGTACCAACGAAGCCAGATTGGCGCCGTAATTACCAAACCGCTGGTCCTCAACAATGGGTCGGTGCTCATCTTGTTTATCATTCATCGGCAGGCGCACCAATGGCCGGTTGCTGAACTGGCGCTGGTGGAGGAGGTCAGCGAACGGCTGGTCAACGCCGTAGAGCGGACCCAGGCTGAGATTGAGCTGCAGCAAAGCGAACAACGTTACCGGCTTTTGGCCGAGCAATTAGAGCAGCGGGTAGCCGAGCGCACGGGCGAATTGGCGCTGGTCAATCAGGATCTGACCCGCTCGAACGAAAATCTGCAGCAGTTTGCCTATGTAGCCAGCCATGATTTGCAGGAGCCACTGCGCAAAATACAATCGTTCAGCACGTTGCTGGCAGACCAGCTCGATCCGCAACTGAATACAAGGGCAAAAGATTACTTGCAGCGCATCCAGTCAGCCGGCGCGCGCATGTCCGTATTAATCAGGGATCTGTTGAGTTACTCGCGCATTGCTACCCGTCAGCAAGTATTTGGGTCTATCTCATTAAGCGTGGTGGTCGCCGAAGTATTGGACACCTTATCGCTGGTGATCACCGAACGCGAAGCTCAGGTTCAGCTCGAGGAGTTACCACTCGTCAACGGAGACGCCTTGCAGTTAGGCCAGTTGTTTCAGAATCTGGTATCTAACGCGCTCAAGTTCACCCCGGCGAGCCAGACGCCTTTTATACGGATAACGTATTCACAACGACCACAAAATGAACTTCCTCAGGGAGTAAATCCGAGTAAATCCGCTTCCTTTTATCATCAGATCAATGTCAGCGATAATGGTGTGGGGTTTGACATCAAGTATCTGGACCGAATCTTTCAGGTCTTTCAGCGGCTGCACAGTCAAAGTGAATATGTGGGTACCGGCGTTGGGCTGGCCATTTGTCAACGGGTAGTAGAGAATCATGGCGGTGCCATCACGGCCGAGAGCGCACCGGGGCGGGGAGCTACCTTTACGGTATTCTTACCCCAATATTGAGACGTCAAATCTGCATCTTACATAAGACGTTTAGCGCCCCAGCACTAGACGAACAGGCTACACCACTGGGCGTTTAATTAAATGAGGTTCTGAAGGCAAGCGGAGTGGTGTTGGTTTTTGCTTTAAAAAGCTTGTTGAACGATTGCGGGTGCTCGAAACCTAAGGCAAAGGCAATCTCGCTCACCGACAGGTCGGTGGTTGTCAATTTTTCTTTCGCCCGCTCAATCAGCTTTCCATGAATGTGCTGCTGTGTACTTTGGCCGGTGAGTAATTTCAATACCCGGCTCAGATAGCTGACCGATATGTTTAACTGATTGCATACTGTCTGCACTGTGGGCAAACCGTTGTAGGTAATCTCCTCCCTGTTAAAGTAGTCATTAAGCAGATCATCCAGCCGGTTAAGGAGTTGATGGTTGCTGATTTTGCGTGTAATGAACTGGCGATTGTAGAAGCGCTCTGCGTAGTTGAGCAATAGCTCGATTTGTGCCAGGATAATCCCTTGGCTATAAGGGTCAATAGCAGCCTGATACTCCTGGCTTATCTGGGAAATAATTCCGTCAATGGTCTTCTCCTCTTTTTCTGAGAGAAATAACGCTTCATCAGCACTGTAGTTAAAAAATTCATACTTCTTTATGGTTCTTGCTAACGGTGTTCCCCACAAAAAATCAGGATGAATGAGCAGCAACCAGCCAGTCGGATCAGTAGGTAACTTAGCCATTTCAAAGCCAATCACCTGACCTGGCGCGGTAAAGAACAAAACACCTCCCGTGAAGTCATAGACTTGCTGTCCATAGCGGTATCGGGCGTTTGGAATGCGTTTAATGGAAATACAGTAGAAGTCGTTAACGCTCAAGCGATCTGGTGCAATGGTTATGTCCTTGATATTGACGACACTAATCAGCGGATGCGCCGACTGGGGCAAGCCTCTGCGCTGGTGAAATTCCTGGATGCTTTTTAGGCGGATTGGCTGGCTCATAGTGCGAGTAGTCTGTTATTGTTGATAATACGCTTTGGCAAAGTCCTTGGCAAACCCTCTCAGCTTTGTTTTACCCAGAACCGGCCGATGACGAAGGTAGTTTTCGTACACCACACCACTGTGCATGGCTGCCTGCATTTTTACCAGTTCATCCGCTAATTGCGCAGGCATGCCCATCTGTAGTAAGCCATTTCGTAACGCTTCATCCGAAATAATAACCCATTGTAGGTCAGGCCTTCCAATCGCTTCGCCCAATATACCGGCCACTTCGTTACAGGTAAGTTCTTCACTGGCTACGTAGCGTACCCTGTTCCCGTTTGATGAATCCGTTAGTTCTTCGGCTGCCGCAGCCGCAATGTCTTCTGGGGCAACCACCGCAATTCGGTCATTACCGCCGTAGTTCCCCACGATAGCTCCCTGCTGTTTTATCATCGGAATATAGCCGTAAAAGTTGCTGTAAAACACACTGGGACGCAGTTCGGTAAAGGCGAGATGGCTCAATTGGTCTGCCAACTGAGTGGCTTCAAACGAGCCTGTGAGACCAGCCGCCCAGCCCGTTAACAACACCACTTTTCGTACACCCGTTTCGTTTATCGCCTGCACATAATTGGTGGCTATTTTTTGAAAATACGCCTTCTGGTCGGTCGCAGAAAGATCAAATGGGATCATGCAATACACCGCATCGGCCCCCGTGAAGGTACTTGTCAGAAAAGAGGCATCTTCTAATCGACCTATAGCCGCTTTGGCTCCCAGTTTTTCAATGGCTTGCTGCTTGTCGGGCTTGCTGCTGATAATGGTTATCCGGTGCCCGTTGGCGATGAGTTGAGTGGCTAATGGTTTGCTGATGTTACCTAGCGACCCGGTTATGATAATGTTCATGTTTCTGGCTTTTTATACCGCAAATTTCATGGTAAGGGAGCGGATACCTGTAGGCTGATTTTGCTTTATTGTAGCCGAAAATGACCAGGGTAATTTTTAGATACGCTTACGTAGTAAGTGCCGCTGGGCGCTCCATCTCAACGAGGGATCTCATTTGAGACGAAGAAGTCTTCATGCATATGAATCACTAATGGAGGATTTACTGAGCCCTTACAACTGACAATTATAAAGTCATATTGAATAATCAATCTGTCAGATTAAGTCGTGGCTAACACAGTTTATGCCTGTATGCTTTTCAAAAAAACTTGGATTTTCCCGATGGTATAGGTATCTCCAAGGTGAAGCACTGTTTGACGAGCTTGTAGGTAAGAAGCTGACCAGGTTAGGTTTAACATGAATGGCTAATCGATAACATCCTTTCTCAGAATGTCAGCATTGCCCCAGTTGTAGCCCACCTTACGAATCAGCCATCCTTATCTAGTTGGTGAGACGGGTTAGTTACCGATAATCTTTTTTCGGTGCTGGTTGCCCCAATCCCGTAATTCATTAATCACCTTGGAAAGGGATCTCCCATGCTCAGTGATCGAATATTCGACCCTGGGTGGAAAGCTATCATAAACCTTTCTTGTAATTAATTGATTGGACTCCAGCTCTTTAAGTTCTTTCGATAAGCTTTTATCGGTAAGACCTGGAATTTCTTCGATGATTTGTTTGAAGCGCCTGCTGCCAAAGGTGAGCGAGATGATAATTGGTAATTTCCATCGTCCATATAACACATCCAGGGCATCTCTAACCGGAATTATATACTCCGCACATTCGGATTGGTACACATTTTTACTACTGGCTAAACGCTGATCATTGGTACTCATAGAGACATGTCTTGTTTGCTTTCCAACTGGATAGCGCTTTCCAAACGAAAAGTGCTGTAAAATGGAAAGTAAAGGTAGATAATTTTGAAAAACAAAAATCTGAGTATGATGAATACCAATTCCAATGCGGTGTCTGAACCGCAAATCACGATGATGAGAAGATGGGTGTTGAAAGCCGGAGCTACCAGTTTGGACGATCTTATTATGGAAACCGTGCCGATTCCGCAACCAAAAATCGGACAAGTGCGGGTCAGAATAAAGGCGGCTTCAATCAATTACCGGGATCAGATTGTACTCGCTGGAATGTACGGGCCGGTAACTACCAATATCATTCCGTTATCTGATGGTTCAGGAGAAATTGATGCTTTAGGGGAAGGGGTAACTCAATGGCGAGTGGGCGATAAAGTTACAACAGTCTATGCCGCGGAGGAATGGATTGATGGCCCCCCAATCCCCGGGCTTACGTTTGGCTTAGGGGCTGAAGGAATGGATGGTGTTTTGGCCGAATATGCGATCCTAAGTGCAAAGAGAGTGACTGCTGCACCATCGAACTTGTCGTTTATAGAAGCCTCGACACTGCCATGCGCCGGTCTGACGGCCTGGACTGCCTTACATGGCGACAGGCCCTATGTCAAGCCAATTAAAAAGGGCGATAAAGTACTGGTATTGGGCACTGGCGGTGTATCCTTGTTTGCTTTGCTTCTTGCCAGAGCGGTCGGTGCAGAAGTAGTGGGCACATCAAGCCATGATGAAAAACTGCAAAAAATGAAAGCGTTAGGAGCCGCCAATGTTGTCAACTACGTTGAGGTTGATAACTGGGGAGAGGTTGTATTCAATCAAACAGGAGGAGTTGATCGGGTAATTAATGCCGTGGGCGGCTCGGCCATTGACCAATCCGTCGCAGCTGTAGGCTATGGCGGAGAAATAGCCACCATGGGCCTGTTTGATTTAGAAGGAAAGCCACTTAATTATATTTCCTTGATGATGAAAGGGGCATCCATTCGCGGAACCGCCGTTGGCAGTCTGGCTGCACACAAAGATTTGGTTAAATTTATTGAAACCAACAATATCAAGCCGCCTATTGACAACGTGTATCGTATTGAAAACGCTAAAGAAGCTTACCAGGCCGCAGCCTCGCGTAACTTATTCGGCAAAATTGTAATTCACTTAGCGTGATAAGTAGAGGCCCCGCTAGCGGTCCAGGTTGCTTCATTTCCTAATACTACCTGATTTTCCTTCGCTTAACTCTTTGTCCCTGTCGCTCAAAGGGTGAGTGCAGCTCGACAAACGCAAGTAGACCTCAACGTGTCCAACTGACAATAAGTGTCAGAATACCGCTTATTGTAAGTTGGACACGTTGGGAGTAATGGATGCCTTGGATTAGTCGCATACGCCTGCGGTGATCCTACCTATTCTGGCCACCTTCGCTTCATTGTTCAAGCTTTGCTAATTGTTCTTCAAGTTCATGAAGTGCTAGTTCACCGCGTGCAAAACTGATTTCCAATAACGTACTTTTCTCATTTTTTGTTAAGGCCCTATCTTGTATAGTGACGATCAAATCTAATTCGTCGGGAAGCGGAGATAAAACACTTTTTCTACCATGAAAAGCGTCAAAATAACGGATCCCGAATTTGCGTTGTGACAGGGCATCAAAATGAAGTCCGTCGGCATTTGCAGTAAGTCCGTTCGAGGTTACAAAATAAGCGTTCGGCTTGGTCTGTGCATACGTTTGCAGCGCCCGATTGACCTCGTTATATTCCGTAAAATAGTTGCCATACCTGCCGCTACTCAAAAAGTCGCCGAGCCCACCTGCGATAAAAGGAATTTCTGGCGTGTTTAACTCCAGCCGAAGCGCATCCACGATAATGCATAGCTTGTCGTAATAAGCATCGGAACGCCCGGCCACACTATCATTCTCTCCCTGATGCCACAAGATCCCGTCAAGTTCGCTTGTTCGCTGGGCAAGTTTGGCCTGGACTACCGCATTGTCGAAAAGTGCTCCGCCGACACCCCAGTCATCCAGACTGGTGCCCCCGTCAGCGCAGGGAATGAGACCGATCTGCTCAGGCTCATTTTTTAATCGCCAGGCACCTGCAAACGATGCGGCAAGCCCTACACCCGCGGTAGGCCTGTCGTAATTAATGGGTTCAGTCATCGTCTGCCAGCGTCCGTTGACCAACATCCTGATCTGTTCGTCGTAGATCCGTTTTACATCCTTCAGGTATCCTCTTCCGGCCATATTTGATTGTCCGATCATTAAAAAGGATCTTGTCATAAGGTATATGTTGTGTAGTGAAACCTTAGTTTTTTAGCGCTTTTATTACCCGATCAAAAGCCGACCAGATCAATTCTTCTGTAACCTTGAACGGTAGGCCTGTTATACTGCGACCCTGGTGGTGGAACCGCATAAGCGTGTACAAAGGGCCGAAAGCGATGGCCCAGTAAACGTCAATGGTCATGTCATCTATTTCGCCCCGCTTTACCGCATTGCTGATAAAACGCTCCATATTGCTTTTGAATGGTTGAAGAAAGCCATCCGACCCGGAAGTGAACATGTCAAGAAATTGATGATGATAGGTTGAACTGCTGATCTGGTCAAAGAACTTTCCCAGCAGGGGGTTCTTCATCATATAGGCGAACCGGTTTCGCCATTGAACCCGTAAACCGTCTTCCAGCGTAGCGTCTGGATCAAAGTCCTGATTCATGGCTGCTTCCATTAATGTACCCTCTTCAAGAACGATCTTTAAAATAAGGTCGTCCTTATCCTTGTAATACACATAGGGCGTCCCTACGGATATCCCACACGCCTTTGCTAACTTATTGATTGTAAAACCTTCCAGGCCATGCTTAACTATGATTTCGATGGCCTTTTGTTTCACCAGCTGCTCCTTACTGACATCTCTTGTACGCATATCAAATAAAAACACAAAACTAAATGATTATTCATTTAATAATAAGCGTATTATTATTTTTTTAAGCGGTAATTGAGATCCTTTTTCCAAACGCGGGGCCGCCCGTGTGGGCGAACTTACCTGGCAAGCAACTAAGTATTGTTGGGCGCAGTAAACATAACCCACCCCCATGCGCAATAGCGTTATTAGGCTTGAGCTATGATATTGTCACCAATGGTCAGAAGAGGAGCCTGACGGTGGAAAGCCAGGAAGAAGCAGATACCGCGTTTGTGATTCAATTACCTGCTTTGAATTCAGCCAGTGTACTATCTCAAAAAACGCCCGGTTTATGGAGCAACCGTTATTTTACTTTTTGCGATGCCGTTAAGCTTCCAAACACTGACTGGATCACCTTCTCGCAGAATTCCTGGTAGCTTCCATAAGTGTGTGACATTCGTTTCTACTAGCTTTTCAACACAATCAGTCGTATAAGGCCAGTTGGTTGGGTCGACATTTGTCCAGCCGTCAACAGACAAAGGAGTAATCCGTACAGTGATTTCGTAGGATTAGTTACGGTTTGTAGACGACCGGCCTGGTGTGTATATGTCGTTAACTACTGTTGAATCAACCATTCTGTAGCTTTTTCGGGCTGAAGCGAGTAAGGCCAATGGGGCGACATTGTAACCCCAACTGGCCATCTTCGCTACTGTGGCGCACTTTCCATTAACTTAAGCGCATCCCCATCCTGGTACTTGACGATTTCAGCCTTCAGTTGTTGCTTCAAGCCAGCAGTAATAGTTTCATATCCCTTCTGACCATACAAATTGTGCAGATTATGCGGGTCTTTCTGAATATCATACAATTCCCAAAAGTTGTCCGGACCATAAAAGCGCGCCAACGTGTATTGTTTCGTGCGTAAGCCAAAGTGGGGCGATACGTGATGTGGCTCTGGATATTCATAATAATGGTAATAAGCCCTATCCCGCCACGCTTTCTTGGAGCCGGTCAATACAGGTAAAAACGACTCACCCTGAATATAAGCAGGAATGGGCGTACTGGCCAGATTCAATAGCGTGGGTGCCCAGTCCACATTCGAGACAACCTGCTTGACTTGGCTGCCAGCTTTGATCACGCCCGGATACCGAATCACAAACGGCGTTTTCAGCGACTCCTCGTAGATCCACCGTTTGTCGAACCAGCCATGTTCGCCCAGGTAAAAGCCCTGATCGGAGGTATACACCACGACCGTGTTTTTGGCCAACCCGCTTTTATCCAGATAGTCCAGCAGCTTGCCGATGTTGCGATCCAGCGAATTGGCCGTCGATAGGTAATCTTTCAGATACCGTTGGTACTTCCATTCCGTCAGGGCCCTGCCCGTCAGCTTCTTCTGGTCGAATTCTTTACTGATTTTGGCATAGTAGGCCGAAAAGGCTTTCTTCTGCTCGGGGGTAAGCCGTTTATAGGAGCCCTCCCGAACGTACATGTCGAGCTGTTTATCCTGCTCGGGGGTAGGCTCTGCATTGCCGTACAGCATCTTTTTCAACCGGCCCTTCTCCTGGGAGACCTTGGCTTCATCGACCTCATACTCAACATGCACTTTCAGATCGGCTTGCAGGGTCATGGTTTTTTCAATACTCATATCCTGCTTCTGGGCCGCCAGACGGCCGGTATAGGTATCGTAAAAGGTAGGGGGGATGGGAAACGTAACGTTATCATAGGCACCTAGGTCCTCCAGTGCCGGCATCCACTCGCGGTGTGTTGCTTTGTGGCCAACAACCAGAAAAAAGGGCTTCGTCGCATCCCGCTTTTCGAGCCACTCCGTCGACAAGCCCGTCACCACATCGGTCACATAGCCCATGTGGCGGGTTGTCTTGTTGTTGGAGTCGACAAAATCAGAGTTGTAATAACTACCGTGTCCGGGAAGAATATTCAGGTAATCGAACCCGTGGGGCAGGCTTCCCAAGTGCATTTTACCAATCCAGGCAGTCTGGTAACCGTTCTTCTGCAACTCTTCGGTAAATACTGGCTGGTTTATATCGAAGACCTTCTCATTTAATTTGTAGCCGTTCCGGTGCGAGAACTGGCCGGTTAGTAAGGTCGCCCGGCTTGGCCCGCAGATGGAATTGGCCACCACGTTGTTGTAAAGAATGGCCCCTTCTTTAGCAATGCGGTCGATGTTTGGCGTTTTAGCCAGTTTGCTTCCATACGCACTGATGGCCTGAGCCGTGTGGTCATCAGAAATAATGAATATGATGTTAGGTCGAGCGGGCTTCGCTGGGGGAAAACGTTCTTCGTACGTAACGACATAACTGGGCAGCGCTAGCAATAAACCTACCAGTGCTATTAAGCCAAGCAAGGTGCGGATAATAAACGGTCGAATCATAAAGTAAGGGTGATGAGATACAACTGCTTAAATAAAGGTTTGTCAGAGAATAATGATCTTTCTAACTTACTTGGATAGGGAACACATTTACTAAAATGAGCAGGAATACGGGCGAAGCTATTCCCTGGCAGGGCGATACTAACTTCAGCCATAAGGCAGATAAACGCGATAAACCATCGACAATCATTAACGTTATGTGGGCCGTTCAACGAAGTCATCGGTTCACATCAATAGCCTGTCGCCTTTTCATCTGGCTTACTTTACCTTTGCTTATCCAAGTTAAGAGAACAATTTATCGCTTATTGAGTCATTTTGACCCAATGTACAAATAAATTGAACGATTGCCAAGAAAAGTAATCATTTATGATCAATCAGTTCTCACCAGGCAATGATCTGCAGAATGGCTCCGGCCACTTTTTACCGGCGGTCTCCATTGATAATGTCATTTTTGGTTTCCACCAAAATGAGTTGACGGTGTTATTACTCCAGGCTAAAAGCAATCAGCGATGGATGCTACCAGGTGGGTTTATCGGCAAAGAGGAAGATTTGGATGCCGCTGCGGCAAGAATTCTGACTGCCCGCACGAGCTTGACCAATGTATTCCTGCAACAATTTCATGTTTTTGGCAGTGCAAAACGGAACCGTAAGGAACATTTAGGGGAAGTACTGCGAACGCTGGGCATTGAACTAACGGCGGAGAGCTGGTTTATGCAACGCTTTATCACGATTGGCTACTATGCACTGGTTAATTATGAGCAGGTAATTCCCCAACCCGATGAGACCTCACTAACCTGCTGCTGGCAAGATGTCCGTAAACTTCCCCTGATGCTATTTGACCATGAACACATCATTGCCAAAGCCTTGCAGGTCCTGCGCTTACAACTGAATTACCAGCCTATTGGCTATACGTTATTACCCAAAGAATTTCCTCTGAAGAGTCTACAAACGATTTATGAAACCATTCTTGGCCGAAAGCTGGACCGCAGTAATTTCAATCGTAAGCTTTTGTCCTATGGCATATTAGAGAAAAAAGAGAAACACTATACCGGTGCTGCTCACAAGGCCCCCTTTCTGTATTCGTTCAGGGAAGACATGTATTTCAAAGCATTAGAGAACGGGTTGGAAAAAGATTTCTAGCCGCCACGATTCGAATAAGGGCATTTGCCATGAAAGATATCCGGCACGAGTCACAGGTGATAATTTATGAATCCAGGCAACAATGGCTCTCCGATTGGCCAGGCGTTATGTGGTATGAAGTAGATACATAAACGTTGCTTCGTCTCAGGAAGGAGGATTTATATAGGCGATGTTATATGAATAGCTAAACTGCCATTTCGCCCTATAAACATACACACTACAGGCTATTCCAACCCTTTTCACTCAATCTTGGTCTAGCTTAAAAAAACAGTGCTATGAAGACGCTTAAGTGGCTTTTGATTGCAGTAGTTGGGCTAGTAGGCTGCTCAAAACCTACGCCAGACCCTCAAGTTGCTGAGGATACAAAGGCTACCCTGAATGGACAAGCCTGGAGTGGTTTTTCGACTGCCTGGAAAACCCCGAGTGACTCTTGTAGCATGAATACTATCAATCTGAGTATTCAAAACACATTACCTTACCCCAGAGCTCGTTTATTAGCGCCGGCTAATTGTGCCGGTTATTGCGGGGATCAATTACTTAGCTTCACCAGAATACCGCTAGCGGTTGGCGTGTACACGCTTTCAGCCCATCAGCCTTGCTCAGCGAATCCCACTCAAGTAGGCGTGAGCTTCATGACCTTAATTGGAGGAGACGTCCTTCGAGATCAATACCAGCCCCAATTAACCAAGGCTGGCACCATTACAATTACTAAATATGACTCCCAGGGTGGTGAAATTGAGGGGAGCTTTGAAGTTACTTTGGTAAGAGACGATCGGTGGCAGCCTACATCCGATGCTGCAGAAACGGTTCAATTTCAAAATGGCTCGTTCAGAACCAAGTTACCTTAATTACTCTAACTACTTTTTTCAAGAATTAGCTAAAGGCGTTTACTTGTTGATTAAGCCGCAGTGGCGGGTGCTCGGGAGCAGGACCAATGAACAGATAGTAGAATCAGCGTACTTCGAGATTGTTGGCAGCAATGCGATTACTTCGAGGACGAACGGGCTTTGTTTTAGGAGAATAGGATCAGCGTATTTTCTGCCCAACGTTTTCTGAGTTACCATCTATTTATTGGCCCGATACAGGACGTGCATGTCCCCTCGTCTTACTGAGGAGCATTATTTGATACGAATAACTAACCGTTAGTATACGCTTTCTTCGTGAAGGTGGTTTACGTTAATTTCTACGAATAGAGGCCTGTGGCTTTCCCCAGCCTAGCACCTTCAGGCCAAACCAACTGAATAGAACGCCCAGTCCCATGGAAAAAAGGGCTCCCTGGATCAAGCTGAAGAAATTGCCAATAAAGGTGTTGGTCGGTTTAGCAGGGTCGAAATGAACCGTTACGGTATCATTTACTTCGTATTCAGCTGGGGATGTTCCAGATTGCCCTTTGCATCTATAAGTCTGACCGCCCAGTGTCTGAAACTCCACGATGGGATAATAGACACTCGATTTACCCAAACTCCTTTCATTACCAACAACCCGGCCCTCAACCGATTGCCCATTGAGGAATAACCAGCTCCCCCGATAAAACTGATAGAGGGCTCCTATACTACAGAGTAGACCAAGAATGAGCGGTAAATACTTCATAAGCGCCAAGGGTTGAACCCGCGTTTAAGTTTGATTCAAAACTACTTGCTTCAACTTCCCCAGTCAATCGGATAAACATACGATGTAGGTGGTCCGCTGAATTGGACCACCTCAATACATTGTCCACGAAGTCGGTCATCGGGATGAACCAGCTTCAGCCGGTCTTTCCGTTTCATGCTCACCAGTTGTAAAGGACCGTTGGTTACGGCTAAAGTTCTAGGGAGCAGCAGGTGGATGGCCGTTTATGGAGTAATGGATTCACGTCAGCCTGCCCTCACTTGAATCGCTCATTTTACAGACAGGCAGCTAGTCTTCGACTCATAAGGAGCCTTTTTTTGAAATAGTTATTATCAGAATTGCCATTGAATAGGTTACTAGATGTCTAGTAGGATCGCCCAGGATCATACGTTTCCTTTTAGACTACAACAAGCTGATGTTTGGCTACAGTTGTTGTTGGACTGAAGATGAATTTTGTGTCAACTAAAAAACAGTAAGATGAAGCTAATCGCCATCGAAGAACATTTTCTGACTAAAGCCGTCAAAGAGGCCTGGAGCAACTATGCCGACCCCAACGACCCAACCCAAAAATTACACGTCGGCCAGATCGAAAGCCGCCTGGAGGAGATCGGCGATACCCGTCTTCAATTGATGAACGAAACCGGCGTTGATGTGCAGGTGCTTTCGCTCACCAGTCCAAGTTTGCACAATCTAGGCCCTGATAGCCTAGCCTTAGCCAGACTAACTAACGATTACATGGCCCAACTGGTCAGAAAGACCCCCGAACGATTTCAAGGGTTGGCCGCCTTACCCATGGCGGTGCCCAACCAAACCGCCAATGAATTAACCCGTTCGGTGACCCAGCTTGGCTTAAAAGGGGCGATGGTATGCGGCCGGACTGGAGAGAAAAACCTGGACCATCTTGATTACTGGGAACTCTTTGAATGCGCGGAAGCCCTCGGGGTTCCCTTATTTATTCACCCCCAAATTCCCCAGAAATCCGTCCGGGATGCGCTCTATTCAGGCTTTGACGAACTGACCGATTTGGCCTTTTCAACGTTTGGGCTTGGGTGGCACTACGAAGCGGGCGTTCAATTTGTCCGCTTAGTACTAGCCAAGGTGTTTGACCGCTTTCCAAACCTTCAACTTATTCTTGGCCATTGGGGTGAAGTCATTTTGTTCTACGCGGAACGATTAGCCTCCCTCAGTCGAGTCACCAAGCTTGACAAACCCTTTATTGAGTACATTCGTCAAAACGTGTACGTAACGGCCAGTGGCATGTTCAGCCAATCTTACCTGCAGCGGTCTATTGACATTGTCGGAACCGACCGCATTCTTTTTTCGACCGACTATCCCTATCAGTACCGGCCAGGCCGAGAAGCCCGTAGCTTTTTAGAAGCAACACAATTAAGTCAGGAAGACAGAGAAAAGTTTGCGTTCGCCAATTGGGAACAGTTAACCGGAAAAGCAACTTAATGACCAGGCCGTGTAGCCACAGTTTGAAATGCGGATCGGCTGTCGAACCGCTTTTTATTGAATCAAGAAAAATCTATGTTGTCCGTGCCTGGAATGGTGGCAGGATAAAGTCAGTAGGCGCACGTCTACCGACTGTTGGTTTTGACCAACGGGATCAAGCGCAATAAACATCAAGTCTTGACTTTACTATGGAACAACGGCCGATCCAACGCATAAAAACCATTAGCGACTTTCACCGTTTGAGAGGTTTACCCCAACCCGAGCACCCGCTCATCAGCGTGGTCGATTACGCGTCGATTAAACGACCAACGGCTATTGGCGACGTGAATTTGATTTTTGAATTCTACCAAATTTCCATAAAACGAGGCATGAACGCTCGATTTCGATACGGACAACAAGCCTACGATTTTGAGGATGGCGTTCTGTTTTTCGCGGGCCCCAATCAAGTATTCCGTCTTCAACCCAACCGTATGTCAACAGTTGATCGTTCAGGGTGGATTTTACTCATTCACCCTGATTTCTTTTGGAACACACCGCTCGCCAAAACGATTAAACACCATGCGTTTTTTGATTATTCGGTGAATGAAGCCTTATGGCTTTCCGAGAAAGAAGAAGCCACGATCAATCGGATTATTCAAAACATTCACCAGGAGTATCAGGCAAGTATTGATGCGTTCAGCAAACAGATTATCATCTCACAGATTGAGAGTCTACTTAGTTACTCGACGCGGTTTTACCATCGGCAGTTTATCACCAGGGAAAGAGCGAATCATCAACTTTTATCCCAACTAGATACTCTATTGCATAACTACTTTATTACGGATAATTTGGTGGCAAATGGGTTGCCGACGGTTCAGTACGTGGCCGACCACTTGAACGTGTCGCCGAAATATTTGAGCAGTCTACTAAACGTACTGATCGGGCAAAGTACCCAACACTATATCCACGAGAAGTTGATCGAGTTGGCTAAAGAAAAGCTTTCGACCACCGATTTGTCCATTAGTGAAGTCTCCTACGCATTAGGATTCGAGCACTCTCAATCGTTTAGTAAGTTCTTTAAAACGAAAACAAATCTGTCGCCTTTGGCTTTCAGACGTTCCTTCCAGTAATGGGGTAATCTCGACTTGTTTTTGTCAATAAGCGCGCCTTCTTTATTCCTACAAAAAGCGCCTATTTGAGATAACGTAGCGTTTATAATAATGCATACTTAATTGATTGGCCTTCAGCCAGCTAGCATCCCCGTCGCGAAGGATCATACAACCGGGCATTGATTCCGAATACATCCGACTTGACAACTCGAAAACAGCTCATGGCGGGGGTTGATTAAGTAGTTTGCCATGACCGGTACCACTGAACTGGGCACCTGGACGGCTAAGCGGTCCGGCCTTTGCAGCCAATTCACTAGAAAGCTTTGAGAGAACAGGGGGCCACTCCCCGTGGCTCGCCAATCAGTGGGCAGTTCCTGTTCTTGAAACGAACGTATCAAGTCCGGCACTTCAGCAGAGATGGTTAGATCCTAGGCTATTGATTAGCATGAACAGATATTAAAAACACCGTCTCTAAAAAAAACTCCCCTTTAAGACGAAGGATCGTTCATAGATCTGCTCCAAAAATGGGGCGAATATTGAGACGAAAAGTCTGTTCTTAAAAATATACATCGTAATATTGCGATTAATAATTGTTGTGTTACCTTTGCATCATGGGAGTGACGAAAACCGAAATATTCACCGAAGAACAGAATCGCATTGCGGATCTGGCAAAAGCTTTCGCACACCCGGCACGGGTAGCTATCCTGCAATTGCTGGCTCAGAAAAAGGCATGCGTTTGTGGTGACCTGGTCGATGAACTACCCTTGGCCCAGGCAACAGTTTCCCAACATTTGAAGGAACTGAAACGCATCGGCATCATCCAGGGCGAAATCAACCCGCCCCGCGTTTGCTACTGCATCAACGAAACCGTATGGGAAGAAGCACGGCAAACTTTTGGCTCGCTGTTCGATACAATCGTAAGTGCTGCGACTTGCTGTTAAGTTCGCAGCTATTTTTTTATCCTAATCAATCGTAATATTACATTTAACCAATAGGTAAATACATGGAAACTGCCGAGCAAATCAAAGAAACCGTGCGCCAGAAATACGGCGCGATTGCCGAACAACCGGATGCGATTGGCTGTTGTGGCCCAACTTCATGCTGTGGGCCTGAAATTGAGTCCAACGTGCCGATCATGATGGCTCAGGACTACCAAGAGCTGAATGGTTATGTAGCCGATGCCGATCTAGGTTTGGGTTGCGGCTTGCCGACTCAATTCGCTCAGATTAAACCCGGCGATACCGTGGTGGATCTGGGTTCGGGTGCGGGCAATGATTGCTTTGTCGCTCGTGCAGAAACCGGCGAAACAGGTCGCGTGATCGGTCTAGATATGACTCCTCGCATGATCGATCGTGCCCGCAAGAACGCGAAAGCGTTAGGGTTTACCAATGTTGAATTCGTCTATGGCGACATTGAGGAGATGCCCTTGCCGGAAAATTTAGCCGATGTGGTGGTGAGCAATTGCGTGATGAACCTGGTGCCCGACAAGCAAAAAGCATTCGCCGAAACCTTCCGTATTTTAAAGCCAGGTGGACATTTCAGCATTTCTGACATTGTGCTGAAAGGCGAGCTGCCCGCAGGCTTGCAGCAGGACGCCGAAATGTATGTAGGTTGCGTATCGGGTGCCATTCAGAAGGATGATTATTTGCAGCTCGTTAACCAAAGCGGTTTCACCAACATTCAGGTTCAGAAAGACCGCGAAATCAATCTGCCCGATTCGGTGCTGCAAAATTACCTGTCTGCCGAAGAAATCGCTGAGTATCGCCAGCAAGACAAAGGCATCTATAGTGTAACTGTCTTTGCTCGCAAACCCGTGCGCATCGCCGATGCCAAACCAGCCGCCACCGCTTGCTGCGACCAATCCAAGCCGGGACCTGATTGCTGCAACTAAT
This sequence comes from Spirosoma radiotolerans, assembly GCF_000974425.1. Classification (NCBI taxonomy): domain Bacteria; kingdom Pseudomonadati; phylum Bacteroidota; class Cytophagia; order Cytophagales; family Cytophagaceae; genus Spirosoma; species Spirosoma radiotolerans. The sequence goes on along the minus strand of NZ_CP010429.1, from coordinate 509,498 downwards.
ATTCATCCAATCCCCTTCGATATGAAACGTATCCTAGTTCTTTGCACGGGCAATTCTGCCCGCTCGCAGATGGCCGAAGGCTATCTGCAAACCTTTGCCGGTGATCGGGCCGAAGTCTTTAGTGCCGGTGTTGCTCCCCACGGGGTCAATCCATTGGCGATTCAGGTGATGGCCGAAGATGGCATTGATATTTCGCATCACACCTCGAACCATGTGGACGAATACACCGACAAGCCGTTTGATTACGTCATTACTGTGTGTGACAATGCCCGTGAGCAGTGCCCGATTTTTCCATCGAGTGCCGAGAAAATTCATCATAGCTTCCCCGATCCGGGTCATCAGCCAGGTATCAATGCACTCACCTCGTTCCGTCAGGTGCGTGATCAGATCAAAGCGTACAGCCAAGAATTTGTCGAAAATCGTTTAGGCGAAACCATCCCCCATTAAGTATGGCTATTCACATTGAAACAGCTAAGCCGGACGAGAAAGAAACCATTGTGGCTTTACTTGAACAAGGCGATTTGCTTACCGAGGATCTACCGGCGGGCCTGCCCCATTTCGTGATTGCGAAATACGAAGAAACCCCCGTGGGTGTCGCGGGCCTGGAATCCTTCGGATCGGTGGGCCTACTGCGTTCGGTGGCTGTCGATCCCGCCCACCAGGGCAAAGGCATCGCAGCCCAACTCATTGACCGGTTGCTGGCCACTGCCGATGCGTCGCATCTTGCGGAACTTTACCTGATTACCAATACCGCCGATGGGTATTTTACGCGCTACGGTTTCGCACCCGTGAGTCGGGAAGCCGTGCCCCAAGCCATTCAGCAAACTCAGCAGTTCAGCGGCCTTTGCCCCTCATCGGCCATTGTCATGAAACGCACGCTTTAAATTACCGGCTTATGAATTCCCCCCGTTTATCCCTTCTCGACCGCTTTCTGACGCTGTGGATCTTCCTGGCTATGCTGATCGGTGTGAGCATCGGTTACTTTTTCCCCCAGTCGCAGACCTTAATTAATGGGTTCAATTCTGGCACCACTAATGTGCCGTTGGCCATTGGGCTGATCCTGATGATGTACCCGCCTTTGGCGAAGGTGAAGTATGAAGAACTGCCGAAGGTGTTTGCCAACACGAAAATACTGGGGCTTTCGCTGCTGCAAAACTGGATTGTTGGCCCGCTGTTGATGTTCGGCCTGGCGGTGATTTTTCTACCCGATAAGCCCGATTATATGACGGGCCTGATAATGATCGGTATTGCCCGCTGCATCGCAATGGTGATCGTCTGGAACGATCTGGCAGGCGGGGATCGGCTCTATGCGGCTGGCCTGGTGGCTTTCAACAGCATCTTTCAAGTGCTGTTTTACTCCGTCTATGCCTGGCTATTCATCACTGTATTGCCGCCCCTGTTCGGGTTGCATGGCTATGAAGTAAATATCACCATCGGCGAAGTAGCCAGAAGCGTTTTCGTCTATTTGGGCATTCCGTTTTTGGCGGGCCTTTTTTCGCGGATGATCTTCACCAGAATGTTTAGTCGGAAATGGTACGAGCAGACGTTTTTACCTGCTATCAGCCCGATAACGCTCATCGCCCTGCTCTTTACAATTGTGGTCATGTTTAGTCTGAAAGGTCAGCTCATCGTTTCTATTCCGCTCGATGTGCTGCGCATCGCCGTTCCATTGTCGATTTATTTTGTCATTATGTTCTTTTCTGCCTTCTACCTTTCCAAACGGGTGGGCGCTGATTACAGCAAATCAACGTCGTTGGCCTTCACTGCCGCAGGTAACAATTTCGAGCTGGGGATTGCGGTGGCCATCGCTGTATTCGGTATCAACTCCGGGGCTGCTTTTGCTGCGGTGATTGGCCCCTTGATCGAAGTGCCGGTGCTGATTCTGCTTGTTAATTTTGCGTTGAAGCAGCAACACCGTTTTAAGCCCCATTACAAGAAAACCCACCATGCACTATAAATCTCAGGAAAGGTTCTCAAGTGAGACGATGGGAGTTTTCCTGTCCGAAAAGGGGGTGTTTCGCGAAACGGTTAATTTGTAAGTAGTTAGCCCGACGTTTCGTACTTTGGCTACCATAAAGCGGAGTATTCAACGTAATGAACACCACTTTCAAAGACATTATTCTGACGACAATCGTTGTCGTTGTACTCATCTATGGCATTGAACATACTATCACTCTTCTACTAGGTCACCCGTTTCAGCAGCCATCATTAGCGGCTATAATTGCCGCTGGCATAGCCGCTAATGTTAGTCGACGACCAAGAGTAAAATGCTGGTTAGGTTTTCATATTGCCACTTATACAACAGAAATGAATGTCAATTTCAACTTGAGCTGATCCGCTATATTTATATTTAATAATTATTTAATTACATATATTTCTTTTTTTAGCTATATTGATATAGTTCCATATATGAGGCTTGTAAGAACTCATAAACTCATCGTATATGCGACCACTCACTTACCTTATTGCTTTGATCGTTTGGCTCTCAGGAAGTGGGTTGCTGATGACCGCCTGTCACCAAGATTCCCAGCCAGATCAGCCTGCGATTCCATCAACAGTTACTTTCAGCCGTAGCTTCAATGACGCACTGGCTAACCAGACTCTAGTTGCTTCGTATCCACTTGACAGTCTAACAGTCAGTACGACTCGGTTCCATAACGATCTTCGAATTCAACTGTCTCCGAAAAAACAACACCAAGGGGCTGATGATATCACCATTCGGTTAGATTCAACGGCGTTGTTACCCGGTCTGGTAGGTGACTATACTCTTCCGTCACTGGATACAACTAGCTATACCCAACACCCAAGTTCTCTGCTAGTTTTCTACATGTATACGACCACGTATAACTCATCTCGACAGGAGGCTCAATCGCAAAGTTTGTATAATTTTTTACCGGGTAGCTTACTTAACATAATCGAGATTACACAACAAGAAAATGGCTTCAAAAGAAGATAAGCAGAAGAGAAAGCAGCTTTTGCAGGAGTTTAAGGACAAGGAGCAAGAAGCTAAGAGTGCACAGATGCCTATTTCTAAAGCAGAGCTGAAAGATTTATTTGTCCACTTGGATTCTTCGTTACAAGAGGAAGATTGTGATGATTCGCTAACGCTAACTGAGGCTTTTTTGCTAGAAAGGCATCTGCCAGTTGATCAAACAAAGGCTTGGCTGGCTCAATACGGTGGTTACTGTGACTGTGAGGTATTAGCCAATGTTGAAGACGAATTTCCTAAGATTATCTGACCTAGATTAACATAAAGGCACTTATACAACTTCCTAGAAAGGGCTACTATAATCCATTAAACTCAATCCCATGAAAAACTATTCATTATTAGTTTACCTAAGCATTATTTTGCTTAATAGCTGCAAACACGATGAGCCTAATTTAGACGCTGGTCAAGCGGTTTCAGGGACTTTTACGGCAAAAAGTACAGAGTCTTTTGGTGAATCGAAGCTCTATCCCATCAATGGGAAAACGATTACGCTTCAAATTGAACGTGTTTCAGCAGATACCGTTCGTGTACGCGTACAAGCTCCCGCTAATGGTTTTTATTCGCCCGCTAAGGATACTACTTACGCCAAAGCCTATGTGTTAACGAAACCCCAAGGGTACTATATTAGCTTAGAGCCGCCAGTACATCCTGGTACGGCTGAAAATCAGATTACAGTTTCTTCAGGAAGTGCACTTTACACCTTTATTCCACCTAGTTATACGTTAGGGGCAGTTACAACTGTATTCACCAAAGCCAATTAGCCGATTTAAAACTAGTTTAAGAACTGACAATCTCTCGATAGGGGCCTTTCTCTAGAAAAATTGAATAATATAAAGCTAGTGTACAACTTGCTTAGGGAAAGTGCAACACGGATTCTTTTATTTAGTCTCGGATAATCCTCCTACTCGAGACAAAAAGCGGTTTATACGGCTGGCTTTAAGATAGGAAGCTGAGTGAAACAGGCTAGAATAGAGCTCAAAAAGTACGGATGACGCCTGAGCGTGTATCCGTCTGTGTAACTAGATCAGCTTAGAGATAGACTAACCTACCCTCGGCGAAGTTTATTTTGGGTACCCGTCGCTGATCAATGGATTCATTTAGCGCATTCCGCCCGAAACAGCTAAGGTTTCACCAGTGATCCAGCCCGCCTGATCCGATGCCAGGAAAGCCACTGCGGGGGCTATCTCATCCGGTTTGCCGAATCTACCCATGGGTATAGCGGCAATCATGCCCTGTTCGATAGCTGTGCCTGCTAGTCCCAGCGCCTTTGAGCCTTCGGTATCGGTTGGGCCCGGTGCCACCGTATTGACCCGGATGTAGCGGGTCACCAGTTCTCTTGATAAAGAAACGGTTAAGGCGTTCAGAGCCGCTTTCGATGACGTGTAAATACTGGTGTAGGGCCCTGGGTTCTGTCCGCCTACTGAACTGACATTGACAATGCTGCCACCTGTTTGAGGAAAATACGTCAACGACTCCTGGATCGCCAGCATGGGACCCAACACATTGACCCGATATTGTTCCAGGAAATCATCCTCTGTAACCGCTTCGATGGGGCCAAATCGGGCGATGCCAGCGTTATTCACCAGCACATCCAGCTGGCCAAACTGCTCCTTCACCTGTTTAAACAAATTAATGATATCGGTATGGCGGGCTATGTCAGCTTGAAGGGCAATGGCCTGCCCGCCTGCTTCCCGGATTGTGTTGATCACGCGGTCTGCATCGCTTGCCGCTGAGTGATAGGTGATAACTACAATGGCGCCACAGGCGGCAAGTTCCTTGGCTATGGCAGCGCCGATACCCTTTGAGCCGCCAGTAACGATGGCAACCTTCTGAGTTAAATCTATTTTCATGATCTGTATTTTTTTTGCAAAGCTAAATCAACGAGCTTTACGCCAGATATGGGTTTCCCTTTAGAAAGTAGTTTCCTGCCAGAAACCAGGTTGCGTAAAGACGGATGGAAAAGAAAGTATTTATTGATCAAAAGCCCTTGCAATGTCCCAGTCAGCTGAAGGCTATCCACGATACGATGGATATTTTGAGCGGCAAATGGAAAATCACCATCATTGGCTGCTTAAGTTTCGGTAACAAACGGTTCATGGACTTAATGCGGGAAGTAGAAGGGATTGGTTCCAAAATGCTGTCTAAGGAGCTACAGGAGTTGGAGATCAACGGGTTGATCAGTCGCACGGTGCAGCCTACCAAACCGGTGACGGTGGAGTATGCAATTACCGCTTATGGTCAGACCTTACGGCCTATCCTGTGGGAAATGGCTGATTGGGGACAACATCACAGGATAAAAGTAAAATCAAGCTTCAAAAAGGAAGTTGAGAATGGATTGGAAATGGATTGAACCCGTCTGATTTGTTCGTTGCCTCACTGAATCTGATTTGTGTACAGACTTGGTCGAACCGACTTGGTCGAAAGGATGTCTCATGTTGGGACGAAGTCGGCTAGTGCCCTGAATAGGGATGAACTTGACAGGTATGATTAGGGGAAAGCTCACTTGACAACAAGCCTATGGCGCGAACACTGCTGTACAAGTCAGCCTTATTAAGACTACGTACCTACCACACTTTATATATTCTCAAAATACGCTCCCAGTTAAGACGAAGGGAATTGCCGTTTCCTTGGCTACTTCGACCATAGGCGGGGATCCATCGATAGAGGCTTCTCGTCAATTACTTCTATAAAGCCATAGCCACTATGGGCCGGATGCAATAAGTAGTTGATGCCATCTGGCATCACTGAGGAGGGCACACCTAAGGCTAACACATCCGGCTTAGCTAGCCAGTCGGCCAGAAGATGCTGACTCCGGTTATAGGTATTCTCTTGCCAGTAAGGCAGTAGCTCAACCGCGCCCACTACCCGCTGGCTATCCATGGGTAGCGTTTAGCCTAATCTGGCAAACAAATTGAGTACACTGAAATTGTCTTTCCTAGAACGACATACGTATATCGATCTGTGCCACAAAACGGGCGATTATAGAGACAGTGAAACAACAAGAATTTAGCGAAGAAAATGCTAACTACCTTCCTGTGATGGGTTCGAGCCTTACCAGATGAGATGGGCCCTATACGCAGCTCTATTCTATGAACCGTCCAAATTTGGACAAAATACAGTCCGAAATCGGACGATAAAAGCGATGAGCAAAGCCTAAAACAAGCTTTTTAAGGATCTGAAGCCGATTGGGGCTATTGGCCTTTTATTTGCTATGCAAAAGGAAAACATAGTTTTTACCTTACCTATACATCTACGACCCATGAAAGGGACTCAACTGGGTGAGTTCGAAGAGATCATTCTGCTGACGGTCGCCCTACTCTACGATGACGCCTACGGGGTGGCTGTTTTGGAAGAATTAAGCAGCCGTTTGGAGCGGCCTATAAGCTTAGGCATGGTGCATCGGACTTTGCAACGCTTAGAAGAAAAAAAATTGCTTCATTCCCGGTTTAGTGAGCCTATTGCCGAACGGGGGGGACGAAGCAAACGGCTATTTACGATAACCCTGGCTGGTGATCATGCCTTACAGCAAGCACGACGCATCCGAAATGAATTGTGGGACGGTATTCCAAAAACTGCTTTTGATCACCTAACATGAATCGGAAAAATAGAATCCATCTGGATAATCATTCGGAGCGGTCGGTGGTCCAGCCGCCCCGCTGGGCTGAGCAGCTACTCATTCGAATTACGGCTCCTTATATCCGGGACGAAGTGCTAGGCGATCTGTATGAATTGTTTCAAAAACGAGTCCACCGGTACGGGGTTAGAACAGCCCAACTACTGTATGTGCTGGAAATGCTGTTCATGTTGCATCCCCGGCTATGGCGACGCAAACCCGAGGCCAGTTTCAAACCCCGTTATAGTAAATTCAATGACTTCTCTACAATCTCAATTTTCCACCCGGCCATGATCCGAAATTATTTAAAACTCGCTTTTCGCAACCTAGCCAAACACAAAGGATATTCAGCGATCAACATTGCTGGACTGGCTGTGGGTATGGCCGTTGCGATGCTGATTGGCATCTGGATACAGGACGAAGTATCCGCCAACAAGCACCATAAAAACTACGAAACTCTTTATGAAGTTAGACTGAACCAAACCTTCGACGGCAAACGGGGTACACAAAGTGCATTACCGTTTCCAACGGGCGAAGAACTACGATCTAAGTTCCCCGATTTTAAGGCTGTAGCAACGTATCAGCGGTCGGATGGTAATCGTTCGTTGATGGTTGGCGATCAGAAATTCATCAAAAATGGCATTTTCATCGGTGAAGATGCTATTGATATGTTCTCCCTAAACATCCTGAATGGCGATAAAAACCCATTTAAGGAGCCCTACTCGATCGTGCTGACGGACGAAACCGCCCAAGCTATTTTCGGCAATCAGGACCCGATTGGTAAGATCATCAGATTGGAAGATAAGGCCGATTTAAAAGTGACAGCTGTGGTTGCCAAACAACCAAAGAATGCTACGCTTCAATTTGAGTATTTGCTTCCCTGGCACCTGATGGAGAATATGTATGACTGGGTAAAAAAAGCAAAAATAGATTGGCGGAATAACGATTTTGGCCTTTATGTCCAGCTTAAAGACGGCGTCGACCCAGCACAAACCAACGCCAAAATAAAAGACGTAGTGTTAAACCATCAGGCCGATGATGCCAATATTAGAAACCTCGTCAAGCCCGAATTATTCCTGCATCCCATGTCAAAATGGCGGCTCTATTCGGAGTTCACCGAAGGGCAAAACACGGGTGGTTTTATTAAGTACGTTCGCTTATTTGGCATTTTCGGACTATTTATTCTGGTAATAGCCTGCATCAATTTCATGAATCTCTCCACGGCTCGATCTGAAAAACGGGCGAAAGAAGTGGGCGTTCGTAAAGCTGTCGGCTCGGGTCGTGAGCAACTCATCGGGCAGTTTTTAAGTGAATCAACGTTGATTGCTGGTCTAGCATTGGTACTGGCGCTGGTTATTGTCATGGCCTCACTGCCGTATTTCAATAGGCTGACCGAGAAGGCGATGTCCATTGAATTCGGCAATCCCGTTTACTGGGGCGTTATCCTTCTGTTTACTGCATTCACAGGTTTATTGGCAGGCAGCTATCCGGCGTTTTATTTGTCGTCGTTCAACCCCGTCCGAATTTTAAAAGGCGGAATCCATGTTGGAAAAAATGCTACGTTGCCTCGAAAAATACTGGTAGTTGTTCAGTTTACGTTTTCCGTAGTGCTGATGATTGGTACCATCATCATTTATCAACAGATTCAGCATGGCAAAAACCGACCCCTTGGTTTTACCAAACAAGGGCTCATTTCGGTCAATTCCTCGACAGATTTGCTCGAACATTTTGACGCGCTTAAGGGCGAATTACTGGCAACGGGAGCAGTGATGTCTATTTGTAAGACAAATGCCCCACCCACACAATGGTGGAGCAGCAATAGTGGCTGGAAATGGAAAGGAGCAGGTCCGGCAGATGAATCCGTCATTTTTACGACCATTGCCACGAGTTATGACTACGCCAAAACGATGGGAATTCGACTCAAAGAAGGACGCGATTTTTCGAGAGATTTTGCCACCGATTCCACCGGAGTTATTCTAAATGAAGCGGCTGTTAAGCGCATGGGATTAAAACATCCGGTTGGTGAAATCATAAAATGGGCGAACCGGAACTGGACTGTCGTCGGAGTAATTCCTAATATCGTCCTGGAATGGTCCCCGTATCGTGATGTCGCCCCAATGACGGTAATTTTTGCCGAAAACTGGGTTAATTTCATTGATTTACGACTTAATCCAGCCTTATCTCCTTCGGTTGCTATCCAAAAAATTCGACCCATTTTTGATAAATACAACCCTGCCTATCCATTCGATTACAAATTTGCGGATACGGAGTACGCCAAAAAATTCAGCTATGAAGAGTTGATTGGCAACCTGTCGGCCCTGGTCTGTATGCTGGCCATTTTTATTTCTTGCCTGGGCCTGTTTGGGCTGGCTTCGTTTATGGCCGAACAGCGGGTTAAGGAAATCGGCGTCCGGAAGGTATTAGGTGCTAGTGTGGTCAGTGTGTGGGGACTCCTCTCAAAAGACTTTGTGAGCCTCGTGCTTATTGCCTGCATCGTGGCTTCGCCCCTAGCCTGGTACGTAATGCAGGAATGGTTGGAAAGCTATACCTATAAAATCAGTATCCAGGCGGATGTCTTTGTCATCGTGTTCGTGCTGGCCTTACTCATCACCTTGCTGACGGTGAGTTATCAGGCCCTAAAAGCGGCTTTAGTCAACCCAGTAAAAAGTTTAAGAAGTGATTAGAGACGTTGAATCGTCCTGTTTAGGTAGGTTTAATTATAGGTTGGTAGTTTGGAAAGTATAGCCGAGCTTCGGGTATACTTTTTCGTGTTTTGCTGAGCAAGCCAACCAAATGGATCATCTGGACTCAATACGCTTCAATCTACTAGTTGATTAATAAATTGAAACGTATTGATCGAAACGGCTATTCGATAATCTATTCGTATAAAACCCTCCCGCTTGAGACGGATAAAAGTTCACATGACGTCTTACCTAACAGGGCGTACGTTGCTATTGAATTGTTAGTTTATTATCCGGTAATCATTCGGCGTAACACCTGTTTTTTGTTTAAACAAACGGGTAAAATGCTGTGGGTATTTAAACCCTAATTCATAGGCAATTTCGCTCACCGATTTATTCCGGTCAAACACGCGCTCTTTGGCCATATCGATCACTTTGAATTGAATGTATTCCTGGGCCGATCGGCCGGTTTCTTTCTTCACCAGGTCACCAAAATAGTTGGGGGATAAATGCAGGGCTTCGGCACAATAAGCAACCGAAGGCAGGCCTTCGTTCTGCGGTTTATCGGAGGAAAAATAGCCTGTCAATAAGGACTCAAACCGTTCCAGGATTCCTTGGTTGGCATGGTCGCGGGTAATGAACTGGCGGTCGTAAAAACGGATGCAGTAATTGAGCAGCAACTCGATGTTGGCCGCAATCAGTCCTTTGCTGTGCTTGTCTATGTTTTGATCGAGTTCATACTCGATTTTTGAGAAGCAGTCAATCACGATACGCTTCTCTTTTTCCGACAGATGAAGCGCTTCATGAACAGCATATGAAAAGAACGAATATGCCTGCATGTGTTTGCCCAACGGAGTGCCAGCTATCAGGTCGGGATGAAAGAGCAAGGCCCAGCCTTTGGGGGCCAATAGGTCAACGCCGGGTTGCACACCTACCACCTGTCCAGGCGATATGAATATCAGACTTCCTTCCTGGTAGTCATAGTGCTTTCTTCCATAGCGCAATGGGCCATGGTTCAGTTCTTTCAGACCCACCGCATACAACCCAAAGTTGAATGACCCCGAGGGCATCGGTTGCGCTTTCGAGAGGTCAATCACCGTAACCAGCGGATGTTTGGTCGGTACGCCCCGCATGGTATTGTACTGGGCAATGCTGCCAATTTTGATAATCTCCTCCATACCTTATTGGTTTATCACTACAAACTTACCCGTTCCGGCAATCTCTTCTGATACCAGCCCGCCCAATCAGTAATAGTGGTAGGAAACCCCGTAATCTGTATACAAAACGGTTCTCGCTTCCCCCTCACTTTTGCTACATAAAACAGACAACATGAAAACACGACAATTAGGAACCTCAGGATTAGCCGTGTCCGAACTTGGCTTCGGCTGCATGGGATTAAGCCATGGGTACGGTCCGGCAACTAACGAAACCGATGCCATTGCACTCATTCAAAAAGCGTTTGAATCGGGCATTACGTTCTTTGATACCGCAGAAGTGTATGGGCAAGGCGCTAATGAACAGCTGGTAGGAAAAGCATTGCATGATGTACGGGATAAAGTAATCATCGCTACCAAGTTTGGCTTTAACAACGGCCGGAATACAGACGGGTTGAATAGTCGCCCGGAACGCATCCGGCAGGTGGCGGAAAACTCACTCCGGTATCTGCAAACCGATTATATCGACTTGTTTTATCAACACCGCGTGGACCCTAATGTGCCTATTGAAGACGTTGCCGGAACGGTAAACGAATTGATTGCCGAAGGCAAAGTAAAACACTTTGGTATGAGTGAAGCCGGCGTGCAAAGTATACGCCGAGCGCACGCGGTACAACCCGTGGCCGCTTTGCAAAGCGAATACTCCATGTTTTGGCGCGAACCGGAAAAGGAAATTATTCCCTTGCTGGAGGAATTGGGCATTGGCTTCGTTCCGTTTAGCCCATTAGGCAAAGGGTTTTTAACGGGTAAGATGACTGCGGCCACTGAATTTGACAAGACCGATTGGCGCAATGTCATGCCTCGTTTTAGCAAGGAAAACCGTGAAGCAAATCAAATCATTGTTGACCTTGTGGTCAAGATTGCCGGAGAACATAACGCAACCGGAATGCTCCGGCGGGAAACCGCGACCACACCCGCGCAGATCGCCTTAGCCTGGCTGCTGGCTCAGAAGCCCTGGATTGTACCCATTCCGGGAACCACAAAAATGACTCGCTTAGCCGAAAATATAGGTGGTGCAGACATTACCTTAAGCGATGATGATCTGGCCACCATCAACCAGGCTTTAGACAACATCAGCCTTCAGGGAGAACGCTATCCAGCAATCTTGGCAGATCTACAAGGCAGGTAAGCATAGCCTTCTCCCAATAATATCATGGCACAAACCTAGAGGCATACGCTATATCCGTTATCTAGAAGCTATTATGGGTGAAGGAAAGGATTAAACTAAACACGCATTTGAGTTGAACATACTTATTAACGTAAAAACGCGAAGTGAATTCCTCGCGTTTTTACGTTATTCTATGATTTGAAAAATGATATTGTGTTGCTTGAACAAAATTTCCGCCACACCGAAATGAATAGATATAGCCATTTAAGTTAAAGAAGCCTCTATCGGTACAGCGAGTCACTTATACATCGCTTTCAGTTAGGCATTCTCCAATGCGTGAATGTCAAACTTATTCATTTTCATATACGCCTGTACGACGCCTTGTGCTCTATCCGGGTTACTCAATAGTTTAGCCAATATGGTAGGAATTACCTGCCATGAAACACCAAACTTATCCTTTAACCAGCCACAACGGCCTTCTTTACCCCCGTCCGAGATTAATTGTTCCCAGTAGTAGTCAATTTCCTGCTGGGTTTCACAATCAATTACAAACGAAACCGCTTCATTAAATTTGAATTCCGGCCCCCCATTAAGCCCCATAAATTTCTGACCGTTTAATTCAAAAGATACGGCGACTGAATTGTCAGTGGTGATTTTTGAGTTCTTGAAAATTGAACAATAGAACTGTGCTGCTGCCTGCGCTTGTCCGTCAAACCATAAGCAGGGATAAATGGAATTTGTCATGTTAGTCGATTGTAGTTAATCCTGAATAACTCATTACGACACAAAGCTAGAAAGGGGGCATATCCTAAAATAGAATGAAACCGACAACGTATTGTCATTCAGGGCCTGCCAAAATTTAGATAATCGGTTGGTCTGATACCTGTGAACTCTTTAAATGAACGTATAAAGTGACTTTGATCAGCATACTCGTGCTTAAAGGCGATGTCGGCTAAATTGTCAAACTTTCTTTGTTGTAATTGTTGAAAGGCGGAGTTGAATTGACAAATTCGACGGTATTGATTTGGCGAGATACCGATATGGTTCTCAAACATTCGCTGAAAGGTTCTTTCAGTCAGACCGAGTTTATTCTGTACCGTTTGCAATACAGCCGGATTAGTGTTTTTCAGGATAGAAGCTGTGGCAAATTCTATTAAACGCAAATCCATCTTTGCCTGAACCACTAAACTATAAATGTAATGGTCAATCAATATTAACATTGCCCGCGTTGACGGAGCGTGCAGTAACTGTTCCATTAAGGTAGCTACTTTTGATGATTCCAATAAGTCTAGCGCTATTGGATGATCGGTTAGTTCTTGGGCAGCAACACCAAACAATGGCCCTAATACGAAGGGCTTAAAAAAATAGGCAATCAGCGTAAAATCGTTCTGCAAACTCAATGTTTCAGGACGTACTGTTTGGCCAAATAAAGTTAAATGAGTTGAATATCCTTTAATTTGCCCCTTGGCGGTCTGAAAAACTAAAGTTGGTGTGCCGTTTGCATAAAGGGGCAGTTTAAAAGGGGTTACTACCCGAACATTTTCTATAACCAGTATTCGCTGGACAAACTCAGTAAGGTGAGCCGGGGGTAAGGGAAATGTAACGTTCATGGTATAAACCGGAGGAATTAAAGATTACAAGTAACTCAGCCACCAGAATTTATGAACGGCTTTATAGTGACCAAACCATTTGCAGGGTTTATACAAAAGGGCCAGAATACCCAGCCATACTAAATAAACGGCTCCAAGCGAAATACCACTCTTAACTTCTTTCAGCCGACCGAACGATCCAACCGCAAAATTCAAATCAGACCAATGAAAGCCCTGCATAAATAATATTGCCAGTAGTAGCGTGTGAATGAGGTAGAAATGAATGACGAAATAAAACAGAGGAACCCGCCCATATGTACTGATGATATCGGTCAATTGATTGCGCTTCTGGGCTAAGCCCCCCAATAGGAGAAACATACTGCCTAAGGTAATCAGACAAAACAAGAGTGAGGGCGGGTATTTGGTGATGTTTATAAACGACAGGAACGTGTAGATGCCTGTTGGCTGAGCCGACCAGGGCGCAGGATCACCATAAGCGTTGAGCCACCGCAGCCCGATAAAAAGCATCACACAAACAGCTCCAATAGTCAGAAAAAGGTGATTACGTCTTTCTTCAGGTAAAGTAAAAAATTTACCTCCGGCAAACCCCACAAGTAGAATTCCAAGCCACGGAATGGGTGGGTAGGCCATCACAAAAACCCGGCTTGTCCCAATGGGAGTGACTGTCAGGGTGAAGAGTGGCGACAGGATCGCTTTTATAGAAGAGTCTTTTTCAAAAGCTAATAGAGGAAACAGGTCGTGTAACAAAAGGATACTAAGACCAATGGCCCCAATTGTTTCGGGCGATAGCCTGAGCAGGAGCGAAAGCACAATAAAGCTAATCCCAATCGTTGCGATTACCTCAAAAAGGATGGTATGAAACCCTGAATCGAAAAATAAGCCAAAATTAACGAGGGTAAATTCTAAGAGAATAAGCCAGATACCCCGCTTAACCAAGAACTGCCTGCTTTTTCTTATATTGTTTCGCTTCTCAACGACGATAAAAGCAGATGTACCGGCTAAAAAAACAAAAATGGGTGCACACAGATAGGTAATCCAGCGGGTAAAAAACAACAGCGGAGTGGTTGTCGCTAAATCGGTTGGACTTTGAGCAATCGAATCCACATGCATTAGGTCACGTACATGATCCAGCGCCATAATGATCATGACGATTCCCCGAACAAAATCGATACTATAAATTCGCTTCAACTTAGTGCTTGCCTGTCTCATTAAGTATCATCCAGGAGGTCCCGAATTTATCACGAAGCATGCCAAAGCGAGTTGCGAAAAAAGTCTGTTCCATTTGCATAAAAACCTGACCATCGATAGAAAGCAGATTAAAGGTCTGTTCTGCTTTTTCAGGCGTATCAACTCTTATGGTTAGATAGGCACTGCGCATGGGTTCGGCATTTGGAATATCGGCGCCCATAAGTGTTATACCGCCTATCTCAATTCGGGCATGAAGAATGGGATTCTTCCAATCCGTTGGAAAATTGGAAGTTAATTGTTCATGAGCAGTCATCATGGTTATCTTACCCCCAAGATGCTGCTCGTAAAACCGGAATGCTTCTTCGCAATGACCAGCATAATTAATATAAATATCTACTTTCATTAAATTATCTGTCGGCATAAATTATATTTCATTTTGCTTGTGTACTAGTTGAATGTTTCATGTGATGGTAAACCATAAATTATAACCATAGAAATTTGAGCCTTTTGTATAGGCTAATTATTCTGCATAAATGGCAATTGATTTATGCACTTTCATGTCGCTATTGAAACACATTAATTCAATAGATTTCTTGTTGGAAGAGGCATTAAACAGATGAATACCTAAGCTATTTACGCCAACCAGGACATCTAACAGTTCAAATCGCAGATGAGGATTTTTTTTCAAACCGATAGCCCAATACTTGCTGACCTCACTTTTACCGACAACCGTTCCACCACTTTGTGGGTAAAGAAGCAGCGCCATTGGTGTTTCGATGATGAAATCTTCGGAGTAGAATGATAGGGTTTTCTCCAGGTCATGCGCATTCCAAGATTCCACCCAGCGCTGAGCAAAAGCAGTCGCAAATTCTTTAGTCATACTCGTGGGTTTATTCAGATTCATTCATACTGGGTCACACTAATAGAATATGATGCAACACCTGCCCGGTATAGAGACTAATCAGCCATAATTGCAGCCTACAGACCATTGATCCTACTTATCACATCTCTGTATGGACTGTTCCGGTTTGCAGCAGGTGCAAACATTTGAATCCCAGTATTTTCCCATTTTAAATTTTTCAAACCATAGCCTTTTCTGACATTAGGTGGCTCTTCTGTTTTTTGGATTGGGAGAGTACCAATGCGGTCCCACAAAATAATAATGCATCAAACGCACTGACGACTGCGTTACCTCTACCGGCATATGGATTGGCGATAGCATTGGGTATATGCAACATTATAAACCATAAAAACAGCATGGTTGCCAGCAGTAAGGAAACTGGTTTAAGCCAAATCTGCAATAAAATGGCAGCTCCGGCTCCGATAAGGGCGGCCCCACCGAAATAGCTCCAAAATGTTAGGGGGCCAAACCATTTAGGCACCATCGCTGAGATGTCGTAGACAAAATGATTACATCCGAATAAGATGATTGTGGTACAATAAAATAGTCGGCCAAGCGGGATAAGTTTCTCCAATGGAGCATTAACATCATTGGAAGAAGTAAAGGAAAAATCTTCATTTGTCCAGGAACCAGCCATGATAAATGCTCCCCCCGAAAACGCTAGTCCTTTGAGTGCATCGCCCCACGAACCCAAATGACTAAGCTTATGTGGATATACGAAAAGTAAGTAAGGAAGGTGACTAACCAGGAGAAGGACAAGAAAATAAAAGCCTAAATACAGAAATATCTTTTTCCTGATCACAGCCCTGACTTTTAACAAGCCCGTGGTGAGAAAGCCGGCCCCAATCATGAAGATTCCTGAAAGAATAGCGAAGACACTCCACTCATGTACCCAGGCAGGAAAACCAGGCAATATCTGCGGCCGAAAATCTTTTATGATAATCTGTTGTATTCCGTAAGCAATGATGCCAAGGCTGTAAAACAACCGCCCAACGGACCGAATGTCGCTCATACTCAAACTAGTTTTATTCCTTTTGCATAAAGTTCAATAAAATAGTAAAGCAGAGATACGAAAATCAACGGACGACAGGTATAGACAAACAGACAACCGTTTATTCCCTTACCCAGCTGAATTAATAGGCTGATTTGGCATTAGTAGAGTCGTTTAAATGGAACAATGGTGATTGAATGATGGTGGTTATAAAGCAAGGTTGGGCTTGATGAAACGATAGTAGCCTTGGCCTTTAATTAGCGGTTCATTGTTATTCTCTATCCACTGAATAATTCAGTTCAGTTACCCCGCAGGCAAATTGCCGACTAGTCAATAGGTGCAGTTTTGTTTTGTCCCCAACACCTGCAAAAAGTGGCACGCCTTGTCCAAGAATAATCGGATTAATCAATAAACAGTAGCCGTCAATTAATTGCTGTTGCATAAGTGAATGGGTCGCTGATGGGCTACCGAAAAGCAGTATTTCATGACCAGCCTGTTGCTTTATTTCATTTATGTTGTCTACCAGATTATCACTAATAATTGTTGTATTCGTCAAACCCGCGTCTTTCATTGTTTTTGATAAAACAACTTTATGAACGTTTTTATACCACCTTGAATGGTCAATGTCATGCTTGGACGCGGTGGGATTTTCGCCTGCGGTAGGCCAATAGTTTTCCATCATTTGATAAGTTACTCGGCCGTATAATGCAGTATTGCTTTTCTGTATCCGCTTGTCGATATGATCAAAAATTTCCTCATTAACGTTAATCCAGTTCATTTCGCCGTTCGGTCCTGCAACAAAACCGTCAAGGGAGATGTGCATCAATGAAATTATCTTTCTCATTTGGTTGTAATTTTTATTGTTGTTTATGGTTTAAAAAAGTCATTTTACAGTGACCCAGGAGTTTTATGATTCAGTACATCCACGTACTCTTTAGTTTTAATTTCATATTTTGCAGTTGTGAGCATGAACACATACTTTTCTGGAAATTTCATTTTGCTAGCTTATAATATAGTTATCTGACGAACCGGAATCGTTGGTTTAGAGGTAGCTATTTTAACTTGCCGTGACTCCATCTCAAGCCCATTGGAAACTTTGAGCACATAATCACCATCATCCAACTCGGTTAGATTTAAATTAAACCGCACCACTGTGTCTTGGGGCAAAAGGGTTAGTTGATAGTGCGCATCACCTACTGAATTTACAAATTGGATAGTCACCTTGCCGCCCATTTGCTTATCTACACTCACTCTGAGCTTAGTACCATTAGCCATTAAATACGCAGATACTTGGAAATGAGCTAATTCAGTATTCCGATTATTGCTGACTCTTTGTAATGTATGAGTTGATACGGCTGTACAACTAAGCATCGAAGCGATAATTAGAAGCAATGTTACCTGGCTTAAACAATTTACGAATTTTACTAATTGGGTTGAATCAATATAATATTGTTGACTTTTATGAAGAGACTTTTCCATCACTGATTTTCATATTTAGATGAGCAATAAAAATCAGTAATAAATCAGAATTAATTAACTGAATTCAATAAACGACTGTTTGAAACGGACAGACAGCCAATAGTTAAACAACGGTGTTTTTAAGTATTTACTGGTGATAATAAGTCAAAATTATACCTTTTGTAAGTTTGATGCGGTCTTATAAACAAGTACTGGCAATCCTCTTATATAGACGCCTGGAGTTGGAATTAGCCATAGCTAAGGAAAGTAAATAAGGTCCACCGATGCAGTTAAATTACTTTATCGTTGACACTGTCAATATGAATTGAAACGTATCAAGCTAGGTTTGTAAGCTCAACCCTAATCCTGCTTTTAATTAAAACTTTCCAGATGAGAATAGACCAGGTCTTTATAACTTCTGCCAATTGGAATAAGCTTACCTTTAATTTCAACGTCCGTCGCCGAAAAGGCATCGATTTTATCCATGGCAACTATAAAGGAACGGTGAATTCGGAGCATATTTCTGTTTAGAAGGTATTCTTCTATCAGATTTAATGAAAGCTTCGTCAGTATTGACCTATCTTTGGTTACAATTTTGATATATTCCCTTAAGCTTTCAATATAAAGAATCTCTTCAATAACTATTTTTTCTTTTTTCTTACCCACATTAAAAAAAAGATAATCTCTTTCAGCGGTTAATAACTTATTATTCTTTACTCTTGAGTCACTTATTTGTTGACAAGCCTTGTTTGCAGCAACAACAAATCGCTTAAATTCAATTGGTTTAAGTAAATAGTCTACTACATTCAATTCGTAACCTTGTAGCGCATATTCCTGATAAGCCGAAGTGATGATTATTTTGGGAGGGAAGTCAATCGCTCTGATAAAATCTAATCCTTTCAACTTGGGTAAATGAATGTCGAGAAAAATAATATCAACAGGAGTATTTTTTAATATATCTATAGCCTGAATCGCGTCGGAGCAGATATTAGCCAAGTGTAAAGAAGGCATTTGGCTAATGTATTCTTCTAAAATTTCGGCAGCTAAAGGTTCATCCTCAATGATGAGACAGGCTATTTTTTGCATAACTCTTGAGATTAATTGTCAGTAATACGCTGTAAACGGATGGTTCATTCACTACGCGCATATCGTATTCGGTATAGAGCAGTTCTAACTGCCTCTCAACATTCCGCAACCCAATGTTAGCCCCTTCCCGGCATTTATCTTCTTTGGAATTGCTGACACTGAATGTAAGGATATCTTCCTGGAGTTTTATATCTACATGGATAAACGAGGCAAACTGGCTTTCGCTGGCACCGTGTTTGAACGCATTTTCAATAAAAGGTAATAGTAGTAATGGTGAAATTGACGATGGACCACCTCTTAAATCTTTTGAAAATCGAATAGTTAAGCGTCCATCATAGCGAATTTTTTCGAGATCAATGTAATCTTCCAGCATCTGAATTTCATCTCCAATCGTTATTAGTGGTTTTGCCGTTTCAAAAAGCATAAACCGTAAAATTTTTGACAACTTCATAACGGCATCAGCCGTATCATCTGACTTTTTTCTTGCTAACGCATAAATGTTATTCAAGGTATTGAATAAAAAATGGGGATTGGTTTGATTGCGAAGATATTTTAATTCTACCTCTAATTTTTCTCGTATTAACTGTTGCTCTATCTGAGCTCGTTTTAGTTGTTGCCTGATTTGCTTCAATGCAATCGCAGCGCCTGAAACAAATCCAATATCCATAAGTGCAACTGGAAATGCCAGAGGATAAAAAAAAGCAGAAGTGGGGCTAACCAAGCCGTACACGATTGGATTCACTACATAACTAACCAATCCCCGGTAACATAATATGGCAATGATCAACGCCAGAATAGTATATAGGATACCTTTAGTCTGAAACTCCTTATCTACTAATTTATCTAGTGTTACATACAACATAAAGTAAGTAAAAAACATCTTGGGTAACAGCAATACTAAACAGTTAGTAAACGACAAAAACAGATTGATCGAAGTCGATTGCTGAGTACGAGTAGTATTTAAAAGAAATACCAGCAGAACGTCCTGAAATAAATAGACTAACCAGAAAGCAGAATGAAACAGAATTCTTTTCATACTCTGTAAATTTCTGAAAAAAGCGTCTTCAATCCGCAAAAATCTACGGGTAGCGCTTTCCTACGTACAAACAACCGTCTTAGGCATAGTTAACGAGTCCGTTTAGTTAATCGGATCGCTTCGCAAAATATCCCAATGCGTTTGCCCCGGTAGAAGGCGATGAACCGGAATCGTTACGTGAAAGGCGGTGCAGAAACGACGAATGGCTTGGTCTATTTCTTCCGCAGAATACCGTGACGAGAAATGGCCTAGAATCAGCGTCTTGATGTTAAGATCAGCAACAGCCGCCAGAACATCTTCCAGCGTACTGTGTTGATTCCGGTTGGTTTCTAATGTAGCAAATTCGGCACGGGTAAGGAATGTCGCTTCGTGAATTAAGGTCTGCGTGTTGTTCCACTGATCAAAATTTTCGGCGGGTGTGTCGCCGGAATAAGCTAGTAAGTTTGTCCTGACTTCATCCGTGAGAGTTTGCCGCCCAAACTTCTCCGCTAACTGCCGCAACGCTTCTCCTGATAGATTGACGAAATCTGATTTAAGCTTAGTTTTTGTCTCGTAAATCTGATAGCCCAGGCTTTTTATTTCATGCGGTTGGGCTTTGACAACGTGATTGTTGCGGGCCGATTGCACAAATAAGTTTTTACGAAGCTGAACGTGTTGCTGATCACCTATTGGATGCCATACCGTTTTTTTTACTCGCCCATCAAATTGTTTTGAAAAGGTCTCTAGTGCTGCAATAGATCCTGCATCGGCTGGATAATAAACGGTGGGAAAGCCGTCGCGGGCGTTTAGTTCATTCAAGCGCAACAGTCCTGTTACGTGATCGCGGTCAGCGTGCGAGAGGAAAATATGGTCAATCTTACGAGATTTCTGTAAGAGCGTAGGGGCAATGCCATCGCCCGCATCGAGTAATAATCGAAGCTCTTCAACGAAATACCATGTTGAAAATAGGGCGGTCGAATAACCAGTTATCGTCAGTATCATTTACGCACGGGGCCTGCCTACTAATACAGCACTATATCCAGTTTGTTTGGCAGCCATGGTGATTTTCTACGTTTTAGGTCCATGGGCTACTCTACTTTTGTGACGCTTTGAGCTTTTAAACCAGTTTACTCTGTTTCCTATGCGACGGATAAGATTGGACAGCTATTAAATAGTGGTCTTAAGGGTGAGATCTTAAAAATCGCTCTTTTCTACCTTGATTCCCGATCACCTTAGTAGCTACTTTACTATACCCCACTCAACCCGTTTAAGAAGTAGGCCAAATCATCCGTTCAGCGTTTTTGCTGGCGAAACAGCCACTCAAATAGGCCGACTTCTGCGTAGGCCTGCTGGACAATGTTGTGGCCAGCTTCAGGGTATTCCGTATAAATAGGACTTCCCCCCTGCCGACGTAAGGCCCCTACCATCAGCCGGGAATACTCCGCTCGGTTGACGCTGTCGGCCGAGCCGTGAAACAGCCACATCGGTATGCGGTAAATCGATCGGGCCCGAGACGTATCGGAAACCGAGCAAACGGGAATGGCCGCCGTAAATAAACTCGGTCGGCGCGTTAGCAGATCAAAAGCTCCTTCTCCCCCACTCGAATAACCAGTGATATACACGCGATCGGTATCAATGGCTAGTTGATGCATCAGCTCATCCATCAGCGATAAGGTTAGTTGAGCAGGCCGGGTTGGCTCAGCCGAAGTGTGTAGACTCTTGGGAAAGTCGGGGAAGTCGACCCATACCTGGTTCTTGGGACATTGGGGCACGAGAATAAAACAGGAATAACGTTGACGACCGGTAGTATGCGTTAGCGCAGCTGGTAGCCGCAACAGCGGCCTCTGGTTGTCATTGCCCCGCTCCCCGTTGCCGTGCAGATACAGCAGGAGCGGATATTTTTTACGAGCGTCGTAGTCGATCGGATACGACAGGCGGTAGCGGAGTGTATCGCCCTTTGTAACGTAGGTGAGTCGAGCAAATTGGTGCTGGTCCGGATCTGAAGGCGTTGGCTGGGCGCTGCTCGTACCCGTTACATGAAGCAGGAGAACCAGCGTGATCAGGAGGCAGGTATGCATGGAAGGTTGTTGGCTAAGCTTGACAAGTTAGTTCTCCAAGCGAAGTAAAGCGGTTCTGCCTGGCTACCCAAGAAAACCTTGCATTTGGTCTGTCCTGAATGCTATTATATAATAATATGGGCGTCTGTTTGAGATGCGACTTTTTAAATCGTGACCGCAACGGCGGACCTTTTTTAATCGCATGCAATGTTCTCTTTTATCGTTTGATTTAACCCAGTAAGCCG
This sequence comes from Spirosoma radiotolerans, assembly GCF_000974425.1. Taxonomy (NCBI): domain Bacteria; kingdom Pseudomonadati; phylum Bacteroidota; class Cytophagia; order Cytophagales; family Cytophagaceae; genus Spirosoma; species Spirosoma radiotolerans. The sequence goes on along the minus strand of NZ_CP010429.1, from coordinate 487,342 downwards.
ATTACCAGACTAGTGAGTAAATAACCTTACACGTTGGCTGAGTGGCAGATCTTACACGATCTCATCATCAAAACCGATAGCCTATGGTCAGGCCAAAGCGGGGAGTAAAACCTTTACGGCTCATGACTTCCGGCAGGACTGACTTCAGAGGGGGACTGCTGCTCGGTAGTTGATAGTGAAGTCCCAAAAACAAATCGACCACGACACGCGGTGTACTTGTCTGTATGCCAGCCATAGCACCAGGCATCCAGACGTAAAGCTGCCGTGTGGTCCTGACTAACGTACCGCTCGGGTCTCGAATAATAGTACCCTGATTGTCGAACTGATAGTCGTCGAGCGTGAGCCCGGAATAGCGACCATATACTCCTGCGTAAAAGCCAGTGGGAGACAGAGGACGCCGACGGAAGTAGTGCCGATATTCCAACGTAGCCCGCTTATAGTGAAATAAACTCGGCAAGGGGTTGTTGGCGTTGTGGTATTCATATGTTTCTGAACCGAAGCCCACACCACCCACCAGCGATGCCCGTTTGGTCAGCATCCGTTCATAAAACACCGATACATCGCCTAAAACAAGACTCAGTGGGTTAATTTTCAGACTATTTTTTCGGGTAGCTGCTGTGTCTGCCGTTGACTGGGCGAAGGCCGTACACAGGCTGATGGCACTAAATAGAACAAACAGGAATATTTTCATTACGAAATTCAGGTGTCCGTCATGGTCTGTCACCAACAAACTGACATCCGCTATTTTTTGCTGCTGTTGCCTGTTCTGCCATTGCCAGCCTGACGGCTTCGTACCGGTTGACAATATTACCAGTTTTTGAGAGTGCGGCAAAATTAACCTTCTCATTGGTACCAGGTTTCATCAGTTGCGTGTGCTAAACCAGCCCCGACTGCATAATGATGCGCTTTAAATTAGCAGGTGTAAGTTTGGGGAAATACGTATTACTAGCCGGTCGAAGGTGAATCCGTCAGGAAATGGGCGGTCCTCTGCCCTATTGACCGCTTACAGGGTGAATTAAACAGGAAGGGAGCAATTTTTGTTTTGGATAAACTTAACCGTCTGAATACTAAGCCTGGTTACTGTAATTGAAAAAAGCGTTTTGTGCCCCTATTCAGATGCAACCAATACTTTCAGGCACCCTACTAGCAGCCCTTTACCGGGGAAGTCTGTTTTTCCTGGCATACGTGCCGGTTTTATTCATGGACCGTACGGCTGGTTTATCAGGAGTCGGTTAATGCCGGTCACAGTTGACAAAAAAGATAAATAATAAGCATTCGTGTACTAGACATTTCGTTAAAGGCTCGATAAGTGAACGTCTTTTCAAAGCCAATTGACTGATTGGGTTAATGACTTCTGACCTTGAAACCGTTCAGGGTCAAATTAGTCAACGACTCTAAAATTCTACATCTTACCACTAGGGGCAAAAATAAACCACGGCCCCGCAAGATTCATTGATTCTTAACTGATACAGCATTGCCTCTCCCAAAAAGCAGTATTATCTTGCCTGGATCTTTGACTTAACTCGTTGATCCAATGCCCCATATTCAATTAGCCGAAGGACTACCCGGTATTACAGGACCCATGGCTTTTAGCCCCCAGACCGCCAAACCGCTGAACGATTTAGCCGAAGTGCTCTTACGCACTAACGCCAGTGACTCATTGACCCAAGGGGAGCGGGAGTTGATTGCTTCCTACGTATCCAAGCGTAATGAGTGCCTATTTTGTTCAACCTGCCACGGCGCTGTTGCCGACTATGTGCTGGGGCCAGAGAAGCAGACCGTTGCCCAAACCTGGGAGGATCCCACAACCGCTCCTATATCGGCTAAACTCAAAGCGCTGCTTGTCATTGCAGATAGTGTGCGGCAGGGTGGTCAGTGTGTCAGCCCTGAGCAAATTACCACAGCTCGCCAACAGGGTGCGACCGATCAAGATATCCATGATACGGTGTTGATTTCAGCCGCTTTCAGTATGTTCAATCGGTATGTGGATGGGTTGGCTACTTGGGCGCCAGCAGATCCGGCCGCTTATGGCCAAATGGGAGCTATGCTCGCTACGCAGGGCTATGCTGCTCAAACACCGTCGGCTCAGCCATCCTCGATTTAAAGGAGCTACGTGGCTGGTCAACCAAGCGGTTATCCAGTTCTATGTCGACTGCGGGCTTACAAGCCTGACGTTATCCTCACCGAGGCTATGCCTGGCGAGCAGGTTATGGGCCTGGATGGATAGAGGTTTACATTTTTAAATAGTGACTTGGCAGCGATCAACCAAAAACACGATCTCAATAATGAGAAGAGTTAGAGAATAACTAAACAGGCCCGGTGATTTAGCCGGGCCTGTTTAGTTATAGAATCAACTGATTATCTATCATTTACTGCTGCATGGCGGTAAAGTTTGAACTTAGGATAGGGTCAGCCTCATAGGGCCTCGCCTGGTAACCGGTACTAAGCCCGGACGCTATCCACAATATATCGCCTATTGTTAACTCGGTACCCGATAGAAAACCGTACTCGGGGGTACGAAACAGCTCCACGCCGTGGGGGATGAGCCGAAACCACTGCTGCTCGCCAATCTCGTTAAACTCATGCGTCGCAACATAGTGTTGGATGTCTCCTCGAGTAAGGGTGGGGATGAGATTGTGTGACTCGGTAATCATGGTAGTACTATTTAAAGATGTTTTTTAATCATATAACGAAAAAAAGGGGTGAAAACGTTTAATAAAACTTATGAAAGCTAATTAAAAAGTCAAGGCTACAGTAACCTTGACTCTTAAAATAGTGAGTTTTCCTTTAATAGATTATGACCCTGACTGCATGGAACAATGACCAGGGTTCCGTTCAAATCGTTACCTAATAGTTAGTCGCCATAAACCAGAAATATCAGTTTATAGCCTTACTCGTTTTAGAATCTAACAACCTGGAACATACTAGGTAAAGTCGTAGCACTTGCTCATGTTTATGTCAAACAGATAATGAATTCTGTTGGCATATGCCTATCGCCTAAAACTTATCCTTCTGCAGGGCGGGAGTAAGAATAACGCCCTCACGGGGCTCTCGCAAGAGAATACTTTTCTCGTCTATCAGCGCTTTTAAGGATTCGTTGGCCAGGGTATCCAGTAAGCGGTATTTCAACTGAAATGTTTTTATCTGATTGTTCGACTGAACCCATTTCATAATCTTACAATGGCAGTTCGCATTTTCCGGCGTATTGGTAATTTCTTCCAGTGACCCACCTTTGCCTTGCTTAATAAACACATTCCGGATGCCGATCATATCATTGCCGTCACCCATATCGAAACTCCAGGTGGTGGCAATGCTGGTAAGGTAGCTCTTTCCTTTATCTAGGCGTAACAGGGCATGAATGGGCGATTCTACGTTACCACTGTTGTTCTTCACCCGCGAATAAATAGATACCAGCGCCGGTGCTTCGAACTGCATGTAACCGATATGGTCGATGTTGGCCCCGTGTCGGTTAAAAATGAAATACCCATTTTTATAGCTAATCTCCACGAGATTATTGGCCACCTGATGAAACCGGTTGGGGTCGTTGGCCCGTGCCTGGGGCGCCCCTGTATAGTACAGCCAAATCCCCGACAGGCTGTCAATCTCGGCCTGCGTAGGTTGGTAAGGCAGAATATTCAGGTCTTTACGAACGGTAGCCCATTCGTTTCGGTCGGCCACCCAGCGAGCGCTGATAAGGCCGAGTAAGGACAGACAAAGGAGCAAACCGACCAGCAACAGTCGTTTCTTCTTCCTAAAATCTTCCTTTAATTGCTTTGTCGTGGCCAATTGCTCTTGCTGGTAAGTGGCCAACTGCTGCCGAAGGGCTTCCTGCTCATCCAACTGCAACGCTACAGATGCATCGACTCCCTCGATAAGATGGGTATCCCGCGGATTTTGGCTAAATCCTTTTCGACCTACGCCATATAGATAAATGTAGCAGGCATCGACCAGAAACGACCGTGGATTAGCCACGAGTTGATGATAAGCATCTTTTACCTGAACGCCCGTTATGTCATATTTTCGGTGCGGGTAGTCGACCTGTTTCGGATTAGGGTCAGGTGGGTACAGATCGTGGTCCAACTGCTGGGCTGTGTTGGGTAATTCGTTGCTGATCGAACTAAGTAGCCTGGCTATGTCCTCGTAGTTTTTTGGATTTGTATTTCGGATAATCCGTTGACCCGTCGTGCGTTCATGCGTGTCTATGACTTTCTCAAGTAAGTACCCGATTTCCTCCTTACCCGTCTTTATTTTCATTTAATACACTCGTTTCTAGGCGTTTATGAAAATTCCGTAGTCTTACTGAAATTTCCTAAAGATACAGCTTCATTTAATAAACCTGATAACAGCACATCCCTACTCAAAACAGCATGATAAGACTGAGCGCGCACTTATATTTGACCAACTCTTCTTTTTGTACAAAAGAATAACAAATAAAGCTCAATCAGAATCTCCCATCCACAACGGTATTGAACCGGTATCAACGTCAAAAATTTACCAGCCAAGTATGCATGCAGTAAAACAGCCTACGCACTCAATTCGGCAGTTACTCTTTTTCATGAGTTTTCTGCTAACCTTTCCACTTTATGCGGCCAAAGTCGATTCACTGGATGTGCCCAGCGTCGTGATGAAAAAGAACCTGCGGGCAGTGGTCGTTTTGCCCGAGTCTTATTCAACTGCCGGAAAAAGTAAAACGACGTATCCGGTGCTCTATCTGCTCCACGGCGGCTACGGCCACTTTAACGACTGGATTCTCAAAACACCTGATAAAACCCTGATTCACCGACTCGCCGACCAGTACAACCTCATCATTGTCATGCCGGAAGGCGAAGTATTCAGTTATTATCTGGATAGCCCCGTTGTCAGGGACAGCCAGTTTGAAACCTACCTGACCAAAGAAGTTATCGCTAAAATTGACAATACGTACCGTACCATCCGCACTCCAAAAGGCCGGGTGATCACGGGCCTATCGATGGGTGGCTATGGCGGGTTGTACCTAGCCACACGCCACCCCGACCTATACTGTGCAGCGGGTAGCATGAGCGGAGCACTGAATCTGGATATGAACACCTGGAAACTTCCACCCGATGCGGCCAAAAATATCAGGGCAGAATTTGAAAAGATTCTGGGACCGTTCAGCCAGTCGCCCGACGGATGGGCCGCTTATTCAGTGGTGGGTATGGCCGACAAAATGAAGACGAACGGGTTGAAGCTGGTCATCGACTGTGGTGTGGATGATTTTCTGATCGAGCCCAACCGGGAGTTGCATCGTCGGCTGGTTTTCAATCAGACACCCCACGATTACAGCGAACGACCCGGCGGTCACAGTTGGGAATTCTGGCAAAACGCCCTCCCCTACCAAGTACTGTTTTTCAGCAAAGTGCTGAACGGAAATTAAGTCGTCAATCCATTATCACGACTACATCACCCATTCCCAATTTTCAAAATACTAGTCAACCAATACTATTCATGAAAATCAAAACAACCCTTTCGTCCCTGCTGGTGATCATGTTCCCACTGCTGGTTGCTGGACAGGCTAAAACCGAATCGACCGACCCCATTGTGGCCGGTAAAGGCATCGCTACTGTACCCACCGAATCCGGTTCGGTCCGGGGGTATGTCCACAACGGCACGTTTACGTTCAAAGGAATTCCCTACGCCAAGGCAGAACGCTTCATGGCGCCCACTAAACCTGATTCGTGGACGGGCGTTCGCTCGTCGATGACGTACGGACCCGTTTGCCCAATGGACGTAACCACGACCACCTACGATGAGATTGAATTTCCCTTTCATCACAATTGGGGATACACCAACGAAAACTGTCTAAGCCTAAACGTCTGGACGCCCGATATAAATACTAGTAAAAAAGGCACTGCTGGACGCCCTGTCATGGTCTGGCTACACGGGGGCGGATTTACGGCCGGTTCTTCGGTTGAGCTACCGTCATACGATGGCGAAAACCTGACCAAAAAAGGAGACGTGGTTGTTGTTACGGTAAATCACCGCTTAAACGTGCTGGGTTATCTGGATTTGTCAGCTTACGGAGACAAGTATAAAAATTCTGCCAATGCGGGCCTGATGGATTTAGTGGCTGCCTTGCAGTGGGTGCATCAGAATATCGCTCAGTTTGGCGGTGATCCCGGCAACGTAACCATCTTCGGCCAGTCGGGCGGGGGTGGCAAAGTAACCAGCCTGATGAATGCCCCTTCCGCGAAAGGTCTGTTTCAAAAAGCTATTGTTCAAAGCGGCAGTTACATCACCAGCTTCACCGAAAGCGAGCTGGCCCGGAAAGTAGGTGCAGCACTACTCAGTGAACTAAACCTGCAGGCGAATCAGATCGATTCACTGCAAAAAATACCGTACGAGCGGCTGAATGCAGCCAGCAAAAAAGCGATTCGTAAAGTAGCCGACCAATTGAAAGCCGACGGAAAATCAGCCGCCGGACTAGGCTGGGGACCTGTTCACGACGGAAACTTTCTGCCCAATCAACCCAATGAACCAGCCGCGATAGCCTTAGCAAAATCGATTCCATTGCTTGTAGGATCGACCAAAAATGAGTTTACCCCTTTCAATCCAAGTACCCGTGACCTGAACATGGAAGGTGCCAAGGCTAACCTGCAGAAAAAATATGGCGATAAAGCAGACGCGTACATGGCCGCCGTGAAGAAGGCGTACCCCGAAACGGTCAAACCCTCTGATTATACGGACATTGACGTCAACTTCCGGCCGCTTACAGTTCAGCAGGCCAATGCGAAAGCCATTCCGGGAGCTGCCCCAGTGTATATGTATCTGTTTACCTGGCAGTCGCCGGTGATGGATGGTATCTACAAATCCATGCACTGTATGGAACTCCCCTTTGTGTTCGACAACATTGACCTTTGCGAAGAAATGACGGGCGGTGGCAAAGCGGCCCATACACTAGCCGACAAAATGAGCCGGGCCTGGATTGCGTTTGCCAGAACGGGCAATCCGAACCATAAAGGCTTACCAACCTGGCCTGCCTATACGCCCGAAAATGGGGCTACCATGATTCTCGACAATACAAATCAGGTAAAAAACCATCCCGATAAAGACCTGTTGCAGATCGCTACGGGAAAAACGATGTAAAAGAGGCTTAGCAGGCTTTTTGCCATCCCGACAAAGGAGGGTCTTCGGTAGCAGGAGTTTTCAGCCTCACCAGAAGATCCCTGCTTTGTCGGGATGACAAAAGGCTATTCGAATAAAGGTTCAAACAGCTTCCTACCCTAAAAAACCAGTTTATCCAAATAAAAAATAACCTTATCCACCTAAACTCACCCCATGCTTTCGTTACTTGGCTTTACCACCATTGCCGTTTTCCTGGTGCTGATTATCACCAAACGATTATCCGTCATTACGGCGCTGGTGTTGGTGCCAGTTATTATGGGCTTTCTGGCGGGATTGGGCCCGAAGGAATTGGGCGAAATGATTTTGGCGGGTATCAAGCAGGTAGCCCCGACGGGTATTCTGCTCATGTTTGCCGTGCTGTATTTCGGGACCATGCTCGATGTCGGCCTGTTCGACCCCATCATTGCGGCCATCATCCGCTTCGTGAAAGGCGACCCGCTGAAAGTCATTCTGGGAACAGCCGTGTTGACGATGATCGTCCACCTAGACGGCGATGGTACAGCGACCTTCATGATTGTTATGTCGGCCTTCTTGCCAATCTACAAACAGCTTGGAATCAATCGGTTGATTTTGACCGGCATCGTCGCATTAAGTGTGGGACCTATGCACCTGGTGCCCTGGTCCGGTACCTCGGCGCGGGCTATTTCAACCTTAAAAACCGATGCCACGCAGTTGTTCAACCCCAATATTCCGGCGATTGTGGCCGGAATAGGCTGGGTGCTTTTTGCGGCCTACTGGTTCGGATTAAAAGAACGGAAACGTCTGGGTATTATTGACCTGGATTATGTGCATCAGGAAAGCCTGACCGATGAGCAGCGGCAGTTTCGCCGACCCCGCCTGTTCTGGGTCAATGCCGCGCTGACCGTTGCCCTCATCACCACGTTGATGAAAGGGTGGGTACCGGCACCGGCCCTGTTTATTTCAGCCGCCATTGTTGCGCTGTTGATCAATTACCCCCGCTTGCCCGATCAGCAGAAAGTTCTCCGAAGCCACGGCAACAACATTTTCATGGTGTCGAGTATGATCTTTGCGGCAGGCGTCTTTTCGGGTATCCTGACCGGTTCCAAGATGATCGACGCGATGGCCACGTCCGTCGTTTCGCTGATTCCCCAGCAACACGCGGCCTGGCTACCCACCCTGACAGCCATCACCAGTATGCCCGCCAGTCTGCTCTTCACGCCCGACGCCTATTATTTCGGGGTGGTTCCTATCCTGAGCCAGACAGCCACGCAATTCGGTATCGACCCGCTGGAAATTGGTCGGGCCGCATTGCTGGGACAGATGACGGTCGGGTTTCCGGTTAGTCCGCTCACGGCCTCGACCTTCCTGCTGGTTGGTCTGGCCGACGTGGATTTGGGCGATCATCAGAAATTTATTCTTAAATGGGCCTTCGGCACAACCCTCGTCATGACGCTGGTAGCCCTGTTAACCGGTTCCATTCATTTATGAAACCAACCGTCCGAATCGGGTGCGGGGCCGGCTTCTCCGGCGATCGGCTCGAACCAGCGCTTGTTCTGGTGCAGCATGGTGAATTAGACTATCTGGTGCTGGAATGCCTGGCCGAACGCACCATTGCGCTGGCCCAGAAACGGAAACGGCAGGATGCCACGCTGGGCTACGACCCGCTGCTGGAACGCCGAATCGAAAGTTTGTTGCCCCATTTGCTGGAAAAGAAAGTACGCCTGATCACCAACATGGGCGCGGCTAATCCGCTGGCGGCTGCCCAAAAAATTGTCGACATCGCTCAACGCTTATCGCTCTCGGTAACGGTAGCCGCTGTCACCGGCGACGACGTGTTCAGTCTGCTTTCGGGCCGTGAAACGGCACTGGAAACGAGCCAGCCCTTGGCCGATTCAGGTACGCTCGTTTCGGCCAATGCCTACCTGGGTATCGATGCTATTTTACCGGCGCTGGCTACGAATGCCGATATTATCATTACGGGCCGCGTGGCCGATCCCTCGTTGTTTTTAGCCCCGCTGGTTCATGAGTTTAGCTGGTCGGTGGATGATTACGATCAATTAGGACAGGGTACCGTGATTGGGCACTTATTGGAATGCGCCGGTCAGCTCACCGGTGGCTACTTCGCGGATCCGGGCCGCAAAGACGTGCCCGACATGGCGCACTTGGGACATCCTTTTGCCGATGTTTCGTCCGACGGCACCGCCGTTTTCAGTAAAGTAGCCGGTACCGGGGGGGCCTTAAGTCTGATGACTGCCAAAGAGCAGCTTCTTTACGAAGTAATGGATCCCAGCCGCTACATGACCCCCGACGTAGTCGCCGATTTCACGTCGGTTCGGTTGGCTGAAACGGGTCCTAATCAGGTCCGCGCTTCGGGGGGTTGTGGGCAATCCCGACCCAACACCTTGAAAGTCAGCGTAGGCTACGAAGCCGGTTTTATCGGCGAAGGCGAAATTTCCTATGCCGGTTCAAACGCCCTTGGCCGGGCGAAACTGGCCGGAGTTATTCTCCAGGAACGATTAAAAGACCGGTTCACGGATTTACGAATCGATTACATTGGCAGCACATCGGTCCATCGAACGGCCTTTGGACATTATCCGGACCCCTATGAGATTCGGCTTCGGGTGGCCGCAAAAGCAAAAACGGCGCAACAGGCGGCTTTGGTTGGCGAAGAAGTCGAAGCTCTTTACACCAATGGCCCGGCCGGCGGGGGCGGAGCCCGTAAGTACGTTCATGAACTGGTGGGTATCGTCTCGACGCTCCTGGACCGCCATCGACTAACGCCACAGGTAACGCTATTTCAATCATGACCATCAAACTTTATGACATCGCGCATAGCCGGGCGGGCGACAAAGGCAATACGCTGACGCTCTCGCTCATTCCATACAAAGCCGACGATTACCCGTTACTCTGCGCCCAGGTCACAGCGGAAGCCGTCAAACAGCATCTGGCCGACATTGTGGCAGGTAACATTATCCGGTACGAATTGCCCAACCTGCCCGCGCTTCAGTTTGTCTGCCAACAAGCACTGACTGGTGGCGTTACAACCTCGCTCACAATGGACACGCATGGCAAAAGTCTTAGTTATGCACTGCTGGAAATGCAGATTTCTGGCTGACCTTTCGTAGCATGACCGACACGAACCTTGTGGTCAACTAACCGCCAGTTCCAACGGTAGTAAACCCGAGTCCTGCTTGCGCATGTCTTGCAGGCAATTATTTCTTTAGCGCAATGACTTTCTCGAAAGCAGGCTTCGGCTGGTTATTCCGGTCGAACAGCAATGGGTAGTTGGTCCGGCCCCGAATGGGCCAGTTGTTCAGCCAGCTCTGCGCATCATTGACACCCCAGAAGGTTACGCGGGTGACTTTGTCTTTATGCTTGAGGAAGAGTTTAAACAACGCTTCGTAATCAGCGGCCAGTTGCTGCTGTACGCTGTCGGGCAAGCCCGCTGTGTAGGGATTCGACTGTTCATTTGCCGTCATGCGCTGCCCTACATCGGCCCCCTGAACGTTGCGGGGAAGTACTTCAATATCCAACTCGGTAAACATCACCTTGACGCCCAGAGCCGCATACTGAAGAATGCTCTCTTCAATGTCTTTGAATGGCACTCTACCCACATGCCAGTGGCCCTGAATGCCGACGCCGTCGATACGTACCCCGGCAGCCTTCACTTTTTTGATCAGTGCTATACAGCCAGCGCGTTTGGCAGGCTGTTCATTGTTGTAATCGTTGTAATACAGTTCCGTTTTGGGGGCTGCCTGCTGGGCCAGCCGGAATGCTTCCGTGACGAAATCATCACCCAGGTATTGCAGAAAGACCGATTTTCGCATGGTGCCGTCCTCATTGAGTGCTTCGTTGACGACATCCCAAGAGTAAACCTTGCCGTCGTAGCGACCAGCCACTGTTTTGATGTGATTGGTAAAGAACGTTCGCATGGAATCAGCATTATGGATGTCCCGAATAAACGGCGGTAACTGACTATGCCAGATCAGCGTGTGCCCGTTGATCCTGATGTTGTGCTTTTTCCCAAACGCCACCAGTTTGTCGCCCATCTCGAAATCGTAGGAGTCCCACTTGGGGTGGATCAGGGCCGATTTCATAATATTCTCGGGCGTGGCCATATTGAACTGACGCACAATGAAGGCCGTCATTTGCGGATCCCGCTCGTCGATCTGGGCGTTGTTCAGCGCCGTACCAATTCCGAAGTCCTTTTTGAAAGTATCCTTCAGCGACGGAATCTGCTGCGCCAACGTGGTATTTGGCAGCAGCGATAAATTAGCTAGCACGAGTGCGGCCGCACCGGTGGCAAAAACGTATTTTTTCAGAAGCATACAGTATTTGATATTGAGTTGAGTGATGAAGAAAAATAGAGCAGTATTTAATGTGATTCATGGATGAACAACAGTTTAAGCGACTTATAAACAGCTAATTACGATAAAGTTTTTGTCATCCATTATTCACGTTATTTATTAACCACAGAGCCACGGAGAACACAGAGACTTAATTTTTTGCTTACAGCAGCAGTTTACGGCGAAGTAGGCTCTGTGTTCTCCGTGGCTCTGTGGTTAATAAATACTATACTGCCTTGTTACTTGAACAGCACTTGCGAGAACTGCATCAGATCGTGCCGCCAGACGGGCCAGCTGTGCCCGCCCGCATATTCGCTGTAACTGTACTTGATACCCATCTCGTCAAACTTTTTCATCATGACCTGGCAGTTCTGATAGGCAATGTCTTCTTTGCCACCCATCGAAATCCACAGGTTTTTCAGGTTGCTGTTGATGTCAGTGGCATTTTCCTTCATAAACGCATACTGCGGGTCCGACAACTTCGTGTTGTTGGCAAACCAGCCCGAGCTGAACACGCCCAAATTAGAGAACATATTGGTGTTCTTAATGCCTGCATATAGCGTCTGCAACCCACCCATCGACAAGCCCGCGAGTGCCCGGTTTTTTGCGTCGGTTTCAACCCGGAAATTACTTTCCACGAAGGGAATAGCGCCTTGTTTCAATTCATTTTCAAATGCCTTGAGCACATTTTCATTGAAACCCGCCAGACCACCCGACATGCCAACGTTGCCATCCAGCATAGCAATCACCATCGGTTTGGCCTTGCCTTCGGCAATTAGGTTGTCCAGAATGAGGTCTGTTTTGCCCTGTGTGGCCCAGCCGCGCTGATCTTCGCCACCGCCGTGCAGCAGATACAGCACCGGATATTTGTTAGTCGATTTATCGTAGCCCGGTGGGGTGTAGATGTACATTTCACGCCAGCTATTGGTTGCTTTCGAGAGGTAGCGCTTGGTGCGGATGTCGCCGTGGGGTACGTCTTTCATGGCGTAAAAACCACCGTCTTTGTCCGGTATCTCGATACCACTGGCCATGCGACCCATGCCGTAGAACGTTTCACTAGCCGGGTCGACAACGGCGACACCGTCGATCAGGACCGAGTAATAGTGAAAACCGCGACTGATGGAATCCGTCGTTGCCGTCCAGAAGCCGCTCGTATCTTTCACCATGTCGTATTTCTTGCCCAAATCAACCTGCACCTTCTGGGCGTCGGGGGCTTTTACGCGAAACACAACTCGGTTGTCGGGCAAAATCTGCGGATATTTGGCATTCCGGATATTCGTGGCCGCTGGTGTTCCCAGCACGCTGTATTTGGTCAACGAGGCCACATCGACCGGCTTGAACAGGAACTGCGAGAACATATACAGGCCGTTTTTCCAGACTTTAAAATCGTGCCCACCCGGCTCAACATAGTAGATGTGCGGTACGCCATGCTCATACAGGTAGTCGTGGGTGCGTTTGCTGAACGAAATCAGGCCATCGGCATCCCCGCATGAAATCCAGAGCAGCTTCAGCTGCTTTTTGGCGGCTTCGGGGTCGGGCATCAGTTCTTCGGGTCGTTTGGTATTGGGGGCCGATGAGAAGCCGCCTACCCAGGCAAATTTGTTCAGATTTCCCAAGCCAAAATTCAACGACTGCCCCCCGCCCATCGACAGCCCGGCAATGGCCCGGTGTTCGCGGTCGGTCAAGGTCGGGTACTTCTTTTCGATAAAGGGGATGAGGTCATTGAGCAGGTCTTTCTCGAAGGTAGCAAAGGCTTCGACTTTGTCCTTGTCGAAGACATTACCTACGGCCCGGTCGTCTTTCATGGCGCGGCCGTTGGGCATCACCACGATCATCGGCTCCAGCTTTTTTTCGGCGTATAGATTATCCAGAATAACCTGCGGATTCCCTCCTTTAAGCCATTCTTTTTCATCGCCCCCGATGCCGTGCAACAGATACAACACCGGGTATTTGGTCTTCTTGTTAAAGCCCGGCGGGGTGTAGACCAGCGCTTTGCGGGACGTACCTACGGTTTTCGACGCGTAACTGATCGAATCTAATTTACCCGTAGCGATGCCCGCCCGTACCTGATCGAAGCCTTTCGGGGCTTCCTTCTCGATTTTCTGAGCGTAACTACTACCGTAGAAAAAGCCCATGACAGCCACTAATGCAACGAATCGTTTCATCTTTACAGAGTTGGCAAACAGCTGGTTCGTGCCGTTTGGTTGGGTTATTTTTTGACAATCAGCTTGACGCTACCGGTTAATTTTTGAACAGCAGGGGAGCCAGTTCGTGCAGGCTGCGACGCCAGGTCTGAAATTCGTGGGCCGTGTTTTCAGACACATACGAAACGGCATTGTAGCCAGCGGCTTTCAGGTCAGTGGCCGATTTTTTGACGCCGTCGGGCCGTTCCTTGCTGCCGCAGCTGATGAACACAAGCTTCGGTTTGGCCTTGCCGTTAAGGTCTTCCGGTGCGTAGACACCACCGCTCAGCAGGCCGTAGTACCCAAACGTTTCCGGCTTATTGAGCGTAATCATTTTAGTTTCCATGCCGCCCATCGAGAGCCCTGCCATCGCCCGATTGTCCCGGTTGGCGAGGGTACGAAAATTAGCATCCACATACGGAATCAGTTCGTCGGTGAGAACGGCCTGAAACGGATCAATTTTGAACTCTCTTATCTTGCCAAATTTCACTTCATTGGTCATGCCGTAGGTCATGACGATGATGAACGGCTTGATTTTGCCGTCAGCGATCATGTTGTCCATAATCAGATTGGCGTGCCCCTGGTTGCTCCAGGCCGTTTCGTCTTCGCCCCAGCCATGCTGTAGGTAGAGCACCGGGTATTTTTTCGACTTATCTTTCTCATAGCCCGGTGGCGTGTACACAAAGGCCCGACGTGATGTATTGGTGCTTTTCGAGGGAAACAGAATCTGCTGCACCATGCCATGGGGAACATCCTTGAGGGCGTAGAAATCCTGGTCATGGGCCGGAATTTCGATGCCGCTTTCCCACCGGACGGAACCGTAGTAATTCTGGGCACCGGGGTCGTTAAACTTACCGCCGTCAACCGTTACATTGTAATAATGGAATCCTTCGTCCAGTGGCCCCGCCGTGGTGCCGGTCCAGAAGCCATCAGCTCCTTTAGTAAGGATAGTGCCACCCCGGCCACCTAATCCCAGACTTACCCGAACGCTATCCGCTTTGGGTGCATTGATACGGAATCGGGCGTAGCCCTGCGAGTTTACCTGCGGGTATTCCTGTCCCGGCTGGTTCAGCGAGGAAGGCTTGAAATCCTCTGCAATTGTCTGTGCCAGCGAGCCGACACTTGTTAATGCGATGGCGACCAAAGTCGCTACGGTGTTGCGGATCATTTTTATGTTGATTTAGGGTTTAAAAGGTTGATTATTCAGGTACTCAAGCAATTGTTTTGCGGCATTTTTACCCCATCCCCTCCCCTTATTTTCAGGGGGTTGAGGTGGGATAAATACGACAGGATTCACAAGTAGCTATTTAAAAAGCTGCGGCAACGTATTCGCCAGATACAGTTTACAGTTCATCCAGGTGTGCCCACCCGGCACGATGAGTGGTTCGACCTTAATTTTCTTCTCGTTAAACATCGCAATATTCTTTTTCACCGGCTCGTACAGAAAGTCTTCAGTGCCCACGCTGATGGTGAATAATTTCAGTTGGCTGTTGAGCTTGCTGGCGTCCGGCGACCAGTTCGAAAAGTTTTTCTGAAACTCTTCTGTGGCGGTATAAGGCGCATACGAACACACATAGGCAAACGTAGAGGGGTTGGTCAGGCCGATGTTCAGCGTTTGCCCGCCACCCACCGAGAACCCGGCTACGGCCCGCCCTTTGCTTTCGGTAATCACCGGATAATTGGCTTCGATAAACGGAACGATGTCGTTGATCATGTCTTTGGTAAAATCGGGCATGGGCGCCGGGCGAACGTTCCCATAAGGCATTACAATCAGCATGGGTTTGGCTTTTCCCTGCGCCATCAGGTTGTCAGCAATTAAGTTCGCCCGCCCCACTTTTGTCCAGGTCTCTTCCGTATCGGAGCCGCCGTGAATCAGGTACAGCACCGGGTATTTTGTTTTGCCATTAGGGTTGAAACCCGGCGGGGTGTAAACGAGCAACTGCCGCGTGGTACCCAGGGTGCCCGATTTGTAATAGCGGTAACTGATTTTGCCGTGGGGCACGTTCTGCAGCGAATGCACCAGCGGCTGATCACCGGGTACGTCGACGATGCTGCGTTTGAAGCGTTCGTTGGCGAAAATGTACGTGTTACTTGGATCGGCCAGCGACACACTGTCAACCATAAAACTATAGGGATAAATGTCGGGCTTAACGGGCGGCACGGTCACGCTCCAAACGCCCGAGGTGTCTTTGGTCATGGCGACCGGAGCCGACAGAAACTCCCCCGAAACCATCACCTTTTTCGCATTTCGGGAGAAGTACCGGAACGTAATGCTGTGGTCGGGATGAACATCGGGCGAACTGATGGCTGGTGGGCGTTGCTGGGCAAAAACCGTAACACCCGAAAATAGAACGGCCAGTAGACTATAAAGTGTGCGTTTCATGGGCGTAAAGGTTTATTGTTGGAATAACAATGGCGTGGTGGCGGCTACGTAGGTTTTTACATTCATCCAGGTATGGCCTCCGTCGGTAATCAGGCTTTTGTAGTTTACGTTCTTCGCCTTGAGGTAATCCATAAACTCCACCGTGCCCTTATAAAGAAAATCATCGCTTCCCACACTCACCCATAGCAGTTTGAGTTGTTTGTTTGTCTGAGCCGCATTGCTGACGAGGGCTGGATAGCTGCGATCCATTTCTTCCGGCGACAGGTACGAACTATAGGCGCACACCCAGGCAAATTTGTCCATATTGCTGAATGCCGTGCGGAGCGTTTGCCCACCCCCGCGCGAAAAGCCGCCAATGGCCCGGTTCTCGCGGTTGGGAATGGTCCGGTAGCTTTTCTCAGTATACGGAATGACGTTTTTCACCAGATCAGTCGCGAAATCATTGGCCCGTTTTACGGCATCAGCTCCATCGCGTACGGTTGGGTCGGCGGGTTTCGATCCCCCTTTTTGCTCGGCTACCCGCGCGGCAATGTTGCCGTAAGGCATCACAATAATCATTGGTTTAGCCTTGCCTTCGGCAATGAGATTATCCAGAATCAGGTTGGTTTTACCGACCTTAAAAAAAGTCTCTTCGGTATCCGTCGTGCCGCTGATAAGGTAGTAAACGGGGTATTTCTTCGACGGATTCTGGTCGTAACCCGGTGGCGTATACACAACCAGCGAACCGGTTGTCCCCTCCATCGATGGGTAGTATTCGTAGTTGATCGAGCCGTGGGGCACATCGCGCATAGCGTGAATCAGGGGTGTATCGCCGGGTATGTCGACGAGGCTGGCTTTGAACCGCTCGTTCGGGAAGAAGGCAACATTAGCCGGGTCCATGACCGTTACGCCATCTACCCGAAAGCTGTACGGGTAAATGTCGGGTTTGACGGGTCCAACCGTCACGCTCCAGATGCCCTGCGCATCTTTGGTCATGGCAACAGGCGCTTTTTCAAACTGCGCACTCAGTTCCACTGCCTTGGCTTGCGGAGCCTGATACCGGAATGTAACGGTCTTGTCAGCGTTCACCTGCGGAGACATCACCAGCGGACCACGGGGCGGTTGCGCCAAAGCCAGACCGGACAGAGCCGACAATAGCCAAAGTAAGGGTTGAGAAAAAAAGGATTTAAGCATAGGTAAGGATGATTTAGGCGTTACTGATGAATGGAGAAAGAGATGAGTCAAGATGACTAGTTCTTCACCCAGTTATTTACTTTCATCCAGGCAAATAATGGGTCCATCCAGCCGGGGTGCCGGAAGATGAAGCCGTGGTCACCTTTGGGGTAGATGTGCATTTCAACCGGCACTTTCTGGCGTCGGAGCTGTTCGAAGTAGGCAATGCTGTTGTCTACATCCACCAATTTGTCATCGGCCGCGTGGGTCAGGTACGTTGGGGGCGTGTTGGCACGTACCTGTAGCTCGTTGGAGAAAAGATCAACGTCCTGGCGCGACGGATTTTTGCCCAGCAGATTATCGTGCGAACCGCCATGCGTGAGGCTATCGCGCATACTGATGACCGGGTAAATCAGCACTTGAAAATCAGGGCGCAGACTGGTGTTGCTGGCGTTTTCAACATATGCTTTCTCGAAATGCGTAGCTGCCGTCGAAGCCAGGTGCCCACCTGCGGAAAAGCCCATGATGCCTACTTTACTGGCATCGATGCCCCATTTAGCGGCATTCTCACGCACCAGCTTTATGGCCTGCTGGGCATCCTGCAACGGCCCGATTTTTTTGTCAGCCATGATGGCCTCACTGGGCAGCCGATATTTCAATATAAAAGCCGCCACACCTTTTTCGGCCAGCGCTTTCGCGATGTTGATGCCCTCGCCCTGATACACCACGACTCCATAGCCCCCGCCCGGAATGACAATGACAGCGGTCCCGGATGCTTTGTCTGGTGCGGGCTTAAAATACGCCAGTGTGGGTTTGGTAATTCCTTTCAGCACGCCCGTTTCTGCCCCCGACTCCTGTATGTCCGAGACTTTTGCATTCGGCACAGAACCGGCATATAACGGGATGACTTCCTGCCCGTTTGCCACCAAAGAAGAAGCTAATAGGCCGCCAGCCAACGCGACTACGGCTATCGATTTACGGTTGGCAAATCGCATTCTGCCGGTCCGTGTTCGTAAACTAAAGCGGTTCATTTTATTGGGGTTTAAGCCGTATTATATTCTAAAAATTCGTCTTGCTGTCTGGCAAAAAAGCAACCAGCGTTTGTAAACTTAAACCAGTTCATTAGACAACCGTAACCTGACGGCCAGACAGCAAGATGCTGTCTGATACGACGGAGTAGCCAGACAAAATGCCGCCCTGGTTTATATCACACTTAATTCGTCGTTATCGGTTTATAGCCCAGCAACGTGAGCATTTGCGTAGCATATCGTTTGCCTAACTCTCGGTATCCGGCGGCATCGAAGTGCAGGTTATCGGCTGCGTCAGTGCACCCTGCGGATGAGATTACATGCGCATTTTTGATCGTTTGCGGGAGCGTGGCAATGATTTTGTTCATGCTGGCACAAATGCCGTCCTGATCCGCATTGACCGTTTCACCCGCCAGCAACGGTACTTTCCTGGGTTTTAAATCCAGGTCATGCATCAGATTATCATACACGACTTTCACCTTTTTCGTCCATAGCGTATCGTTGGTATTCGACTCGCCCTGATGCAGTAGAATTCCCTTAATGACGCCATCTTTTTGCGCCAGTTTCGCCATCTCGACCAGTCGGGCGTATGGGTTGCCGTCGTATTGACTAATGAAATTTTTCATCCAGCCCGGCACCGTCGTGACATACGATTCGTAATGATCCTTGTCGAACAACTCGATTTTACAGCCGCCAATGGCCACGTTGATGACACCCACCCGGACTTTTTCGGGAAGATTTGCGACTAGTTCGCGGCCAAAATAATCGGCGGGGGTAAGGCCGGTTTTACAGCGGCACAAAGGTGGAACGGCGGTGTACCAATTCCCTTTGGTTCGACCCAGATCGGGGCAGTTGACGGCCTCCATCACCTGAAACCGAGGGTTTACATTGACCGTGTCCTGGGGTTCAATCTTAGCGTTACCCTCCATATTGGATTGGCCAAAACAGAGAAAAATGTAAAAGTTTTTGTCCTGTGCCGAAGCGCTCAGGCCCAACAACAGGAAGCCCAGGAGAAGCGCACCGGCAGAAAAATACGTTTTCATGAAGGATAAAGTCTAGGGTAACGAACGGGTTTAGGGCACTTACTTTTTAGCTGAATCCGAAATCGTGTCGGCAATTCGGAAATAATCGAAGTCGGCAAAACCGCCCGTTTGCTGGGTGGCGTAGTTGAATAATCCGAAGCGGTAACCCATAAAATGCGGGATAGTGTAAGGCATTTTCAGTGGCTCACCAATTGCAACCCAGGACTTTCCGTCAAGGCTGTAGAAAAAATGAGCAGTGTCTTTGCGGTCGTTAAAATCGCATTCGGCTTTCAGGTAGACCATTTTTTGGCTCAGTGGAACCCGCTGTACCTCCACCGGCTTTCCCGACCCGGCGCTGACCATAACAATGACCCGGCTTCCGTTTTCGACCTTCACACCCACCAACCCGTACTTTTTCTGCAACAGGCTCAAACCGGCAAAATCGCCGGGTTTCAAATTCGATGCATCGAGCAAGGTGGAGCCCGTACTTTCGGGGCCGATGGTGCGCTGCGTGAGGGTGTTTCGGGCCATCACAAACGAGGTGTCGGTCCGCCCGGTTTTCAGCCGCAGGTAGCCTTTCCGCTCCGTTACTGACCAGCGGCTGTTGTCGGGGTTGTGGTTCCACTGCCAGACCAGCGGCAACGCAGGCTCCCCTTTTTTGCGGGTAAATTCATCGGAGGCAACAATGCCCGGAATCAGACCTCTGCTGGCGGGCAGGTCGAGCGTTTCGGGCGCTTTGCCGTTTACGCCCAGCACGGGCCAGCCGTCTTCCCAGTTCACCGGCACCAGATACGGAATGCGCCCCACCCCGCCAAAATCGCGGAAGAGGTACGAATACCATTTCCCGTCGGGCGTATCGATCAGCCCGCCCTGTGCCACGCCCAAGTCCTGAAAACCAATTCGTCCTTCCCAGGGCCCGGTAAGCTTATCAGCGCGGTGAATGACCACCGTCCGCATACCACCACGTGGCCAGGTGATGTTGAACAAATAGTACTTGCCCTTCACCTTAAACAATTGCGACCCCTCGGCGGGCAAGCCCCCACCGATTCCTGATGGTGCGCTGGCGTTTTCGATCAAAACTTGTTCGGTGGTGCCGGGCTTCACACCCGACGCATCAGCGGTCAACTCAACAATCCGGAGTTTGCCTGCCCCATAAATCAGGTACGTTCGGCCGTCGTCGTCAAAAAACAGGCTGTGGTCGTGGTACGAAGGGGTAAAGGACACTTCTTTCCATGGGCCTTTTTCGATGTTTTTGGTGGTGTAGATATACGTTTTGCCGGTGGTCTGGGCAAAGGTGGTTACGTAATACAGGCCGTTATGGTAGCGCAGACTGCTAGCCCAAGACCCTCGACCGTAGGTACTTTGGCCGTTGGCCAGGTTTAGGGCGTCTACATTCGCCAGCGTATCGTATGCATAGCTGACCAATTGCCAATTAATCAGATCGGTCGACTTCATAATGGGCAGTCCCGGACTCATGTGCATGGTGGTACTGCTCATGTAGTAGGTGTTGCCCACCCGAATTATAGCCATATCGGGTACATCGGCGAAAATAACCGGATTCCGGGCGGTTTGTGCATGAGTGGATATATACCTGAATAGCAGGCACATAACTAGCAGACTATACCGAAATAAACTATTTTTCATGGAATTCGCTCTTTCACTCATTTGCACGTTCACTTATTGCAGTGGACCGATGAGTTCAATGAAGTTGCCGTCGGGGTCCTGTACAAAAACAAAGTGCGCTTTATCGTTCAGGGGTGTGGGCGTACTGCCCAGAAAGGACACCTTCATTTTAGTCAACCGGTCAATGATGGGTTGCAGGGCCTTCACCTGGATAGTGATGTATTGCATCCCCGTATCGTCCTGAATGTATTTGGGCTTTGGGTGCGACGCTTTTTTACTGAAACTCATCAGCTTCCAGTCGGTGGCTTCGGGGCTGTTTTCCAGCTTCAGCATCGTTACATTGGTTGCTACGCCATTGGTCAGGCCGGATCGTTTGCCAAAATCTTCATTGATGGTGAAACTGCCTGTTTTGACCATCCCGATACCATTTACATAGAAGTCCACCGATCGGTCGAGGTCGGCCACCACAACACCGATGCCGATTACTTTGCTACTGAAATTAGATTGAGCATACGAGCTCAACACACACCCAAACATCAATAGTGTTACTCTGACACATTTATAGGCAGTCATTATCTTTTTGTTCATGTAAAAAACGGGTTATTTAGTTGTTTGTTAAAATTCGGATTTGGTTGATTCGGGGGGTGCTCACCCCATTCTTAGCAGCAATTGTCAACGTTACCACCTCATTATCATCTGCTTTCAGTTGAATCCTCTTCTTCTGATTTAGTAGAAGTTGGGCAGGCTTCGCGTTAACCACAAAGCTTATGTCCTCTGGCTTTACATCATCTAAAGTACTTATTTCAATGTATTTACCCACCAGCCCTTTGTTCTGTAACTGGTACGTGATATATGCCCGAGTACGTCGCCAGAAACGCTCGTCGTCATAGCCTGAATCGCTTTTGTCACCTTTGTACTGGTGATCGACTTCGGGCTGTTGTTCACCACAATTTACTTTGTCGACGGTGTTCGCTTCCAGGGCCAGAGCCTCTGCTTCCTGCTGTTTCAGCCGGGCTTGCTGCTCAGCGAAGGCGGCTTCAGTAAATGTTGGAAAATACATCTGGTAACGGGCATCGTGCACCTCGTAAAACGGTTGTAGCGTCAGCGTGTCCAGTCGAAAACGTAGCTTGTCGACGGGTTTGAGTTTCGACAGGTAAGTTGCCGGGTCGCCCACGAGCGCGTAGGCATTGGTGAGCGGGTACAGTTTGCCCTTTGTTTCGTGCCCCATCCGGCTATCGTCAGCAAAAAGCCCCTTCAAGTCTGCCGTCGACGTTTTGGCGGCCAACACAATAGGGCCATGCACAAACGCCGACCAGTTGGAACCATCGGGCAGCTGCTCCAGATGGGTAGCGGTTGTAAAACGCACCGTAACGGTATCGCCCGATTTCCATTTCCGATTGATGGCTACGTAACTCGACGGTTTGCCGTTAATGGCTTGTTCTTTTCCATTGACCAGTATCACCAGATTTTCGGCCCATTTTGGGTACCGAATGTGTAGAGAAAATTTCTGTGGCTTTGTTGTCTCGACAAGCAGTTCAGATTGATTTTGGTAAGGGAATTCGGTACGCTGGACAAGCCGAATCTTTTTGGCCGCCCAGTCCACCGTCGATGGAACAAACAAGTTGACAAACAAGTCATTCACTGAATGGCTGTAGATCAGCTCACCGTATTTGGTGTGATTTTCCAGTCCCGATCCCACGCAGCACCACATGCTGGTTTCGGGTTGTGAATACACCCGGTAATGGTTGGGCCGAATGGGCGTAAAATAGACGAACCCGCCTTTCTCGGGATGCTGGCTCGATAGGATGTGGTTGTAAAGCGTTCGCTCGTAGAAGTCGAGATAGCTTACATCATTTTTATCCAGAAAGAGGGCTTTGCTCAACCGGAGCATGTTAAACGAGTTGCAGGTTTCGGGCCCCTGATTCGATTTTAACAGTTGGCTAAAGTCCGTTATGGGATTAAAATGTTCCCGGACGCTGTTGCCGCCAAACGCTACACTACGGGTTTGTGATACGTTTTGCCAGAAGAACATCGCAGCCTCCGACCAGTCGGTCTTACCCGTCAGGGTAGCGATTTTTTCGAACCCAATAACCTTCGGAATCTGCGTGTTGGCATGCAATCCGGTTAGTTTATCCTGTTTTTCGAGGAGTGGTTCCAGGATAGCCCGGTGCGAAATCCGCTGTGCCGTTTCGAGGTACTTTTTATCGTTGGTCAGGATGTACAGGTCGGCAAAGGTCTCGTTGATGCCACCGTGCTCGGTGCGTAGTACCTGTTGAATCTGCTCATCGGACAGGGGACGAATCAGTTCCACAAACCAGTCGCCCAAACCAACCAGCACCTGTTTGGCCTGCTGATTACCCGCGTATTCATACGCATCGCGCAGGCCTGCAAACAGCTTGTGAATGTTGTAAAGCGGCACCCAGGTGTTGTTCAGGCCAAAGCTGCTCCCATCAATATCACCTTTGTGAATGCGCTCCCAGAACACCTTTCCCTGCGGAATACCACCCACGTACCCGTTGCCATTTTTAGCCTGACAACGCGCCAGTTGATCGACCATGTAATCGAGCCGTTTTTTCAATTCAGCATCCCCGGTCGACGCATACATCATGGCCAGCGCCGACAGGTAATGTCCACCGATGTGCCCATCCAGGCCCGAGCTTTCCCAGTTACCATAGCGCGGGGCTTTTTCCGGTAGGCCCGCATCGATCAGGTAGGGAGCCAGAAGTTTATCCGGGTTCAGGGCCAGAATGTAGCGCCTGTCAACATCCTGCGCATTTTTAAACGGTCCGCCTGTTAGCCGCACGTCCTGTAAGGCAAACGGCTGCATCTGAGCCAGCGTAGAAAGGCTTAGCAGCAAGAAAAAAGCGATAGGAAAGACGGTCGTTTTCATAGGTAACGTTGTTTTTTGTCATCCCGAGGAACGAGGGATCTTAAGGCTTCCGAACACACAAATCAACATACGTTAAGATTCCTCGTTCCTCGGGATGACAAAGCCGGTTATATAGTAGCTAACTGCTAATGTATCTACTTCTTATACATTGGGTCGTCACCCTTATAGCTCAGATACTGGAAAGAGGCCGAATTGGTCGTTGGTTCGCCCGACGACGTGGCGTACATACCATACAGACAGCCAATGAAACCACCCGCTTCTTTCGTACTCAGGAATCTGGCGTCCACGTTGTCCTTCAGGAGTTTCCAGTTTTTGGCATCTTCAGAAAACGAGAAACTGTACGTGCCTCCCTGAGACGCAATCCGTAAGCCTACTTTCCCGGTCTTCGCCGTCAGCGGAACCTCTGCCAGTACCTCCATTGCCTTTGTTTTCGGGTCGCTTTTGAAAAGCTGTAGCACGTCTTTGCCCTGCGCCGTTGATTTGCTCAGAAAATAGAAATGGTATTCATCCTGGAGAATCAGCAGTCCGGCCTTTTCCTTGTCCGATTTGGGGGAGAAACTCAGTTCGGTTTCTGCCATGCTGTTTAGATGCTGCTGGCGTTTGCCGATAAACGCCGGGTTGCCCATCTCCATAACGGTTTCAGGTTTTAGTTTCATCGTCAGCCCGTCTTTTTTCGATAATGAGAACGCGCTTTTGTCCATAGTCCGCATGAACAGAAGGGCCGGGTCGAGTGCCTTGTCGAAGCGGAGGGTATAAGCGAAATTACCCGATTGCGGCAAGGCATCTTTCTGCTTCACCTCCTTCCAGGCGGCCGGGTATGTGTACTGAATCACCTTGTTGGCGGGGTCCACAATGGGCCAGTCGTTTTTCCACTCAACCGGCGCAATAAAGGTCTCGCGGCCCGTATTATAGTAATCGCCTTCGTAGGGCCGTACGGCCAGAAATACCGCGTACCATTTTCCGTCGGGCCCCTCCACAAACTGCGCGTGACCGGCCGACGTGATGGGCTCTTTCCGGTCGGCGGGTAGTCCGCGCTGGGTTAAAATGGGGTTATTCTCATACGGCACAAAAGGTCCCCAAACTGATTTCGACCGAAAAACTACTTCGGTATGGTTGACCGACGTTCCCCCCTCGGCGGCATAGAGGTAGTACCAGTCCTTCACTTTCATGATATGCGGAGCCTCAATCCAAACGGGCTTTTTGGACAGGTCGACGCCCCCGTTGACCAGTTGCTTTTCCTCGCCAACCACCTTCAGGTTCGTGTAATCAAGCTCGTAGATACGAATCGTGCGATGGCCTGAGTACAACGGCTTGCGGTCGGGCGCATCGCTGTTGTAAATGATATAGGCTTTATCCGTCGCATCGTCGAAATACAGGGAGGGATCAATGCCGTGTACCTGAGGTAGTTTAACCGGATTGCTCCAAGGGCCGGCGGGATTTTTGGCTGTTACAATAAAATTACCGTCGTGGTCGATGTCAGTGCAGGTAACGTAATACGTACCCTTATAATATTGAATGGCGGGCGCAAACAAGCCACGCGTCAGGCGCTCGCCCATGAAGTCCATCTGTGAGGGGCGGTCAATGACATTACCGATCTGCTTCCAGTTTTTGAGGTCTTTGCTGTGCAGAACCGGAATACCAGGAAAATACGAGAATGTAGAGTTCACGAGATAGTAATCGGTTCCTACACGAACGATGCTCGGGTCGGGATAAAAGCCCGTCAGAATCGGATTGACTAATGTGGTTTGCGCTGGAAGTTTATGAGTTAAAACCAGACTAAGTATGGCAAAAAGAGCCGTGAAAAGGCGATTTCTCATCGGAGTATGTGTTAATCACTTTACCTTATTTCATTTTTTATCATCCTTTTGTCATCCATTCGTCAGAATGACAAAAAACGCTATTGAGCCACCAGCGTATATAATTTGCCGGGTTGGGTGGGCAGGTCGTAAAGCCGTGTTTCCTTTACGGTTGGGGCGGCCGTTGTTGCCTTCGCCGACACAATAGGGGTTGCTGTCGGCTCAATCCGGTAGAATGGATTCGGATTCGGACCAGATGCCATCTTGAGCGCGGTTTCCTTACCGATGCTGAGTGCATTTGGTGTCCGCAGCCGCAGGTTTCCGCCAAGATTCGATTTAATGACAACCTTCGACAGCTTCCCGTCTTTCCAATCCATACGTACCACCTCGAATCCGCCGATGGCCCGCAGGCCGCTAATGCTGCCAGTTGGCCAGACGTCGGGCAGGGCAGGCAATAAATGAACGGCCCCATCTGCACTTTGCATGAGCATTTCGGTGATGCCGGATGTACAGCCGAAGTTGCCGTCGATCTGGAACGGTGGGTGAGCATCGAACAGGTTGTTATACGTACCTCCCCCCTCTTTGTTGACACCGAGAGGTGTCAATTGATTTTGAATGAGCGTATATGCGTGATTTCCGTCCTGTAGGCGCGCCCACCAGTTGACTTTCCAGCCCATGCTCCATCCAGTCGATACATCACCCCGATGAATGAGAGAGGTTTTTGCCGCGCTGTACAGCTCGGGCGTACGGTAGGGCGAAAGCTGGTTTGAGGGAAACAGACCGTAGAGATGCGAAACGTGCCGGTGTTTATCGTTGGGGTCGTCGATGTCTTCCAGCCACTCCTGCAACTGACCATGTTGCCCAATATGCATAGGGGGCAGTTTGCTGCGCTTCTGCCTAAGTGTATCGACAAACGAAGCGTCTTTTCCGAGCGTTTCTGCGGCCCGGATAGCGGTGCTGAAAACGTCGAACGCAATCTGATTGTCCATAGTCGTTCCGGCATCCAGCGACGAGCCGCCGTGGGCGCTGGGCGCATTTTCGGGCGACGTTCCCGGCGAGACAACCAGCCAGTGGTATTTAGGATGTTCGATCAGGTAATCGACGTAAAAAAGGGCTGACCCTTTCAGAATGGGATACACCGACGCCAGGAATTGTTTGTCGCCACTGTACAGATAGTGCTCCCAAAGGTGCTGACTGGTCCAGCCGCCACCAGCTACCCACATGCCCCACAACGCGCCATCGACGGCTCCGGTAGCCCGCCAGATGTCGGTATTGTGGTGGGCCATCCAGCCTCTTGCCCCGTACATGACCCGTGCCGTTTCCTGACCGGTTTCTGACATATCACGGACCATGTGCAGAAACGGCTCGTGCAGCTCGGCCAAGTTTGTTTTCTCGGCTGGCCAGTAGTTCATCTGGGCGTTGATATTGATCGTGTATTTACTGTCCCATGGTGGTCGCATTTTATTGTTCCAGACACCTTGCAGGTTGGCAGGTTGCCCCCCCGGCTGGGAAGCCGAAATCAATAGATACCGTCCGTACTGGTAATAAAGTGTAACCAGTTGCGGATCACTGACCGAGCGGAAATTTTGCAGTCGCTCGTTGGTGGGTAGCCTGGCGGCATCTGTAGAGCCTAGGTCGAAATTAACCCGGTTGAAATACTTCTGGTAGGCCGTAATATGCGGAGGCAGCATGGCTGCGTATGCTTTTGGATAGGCCTTGTTCAGGTATGCTGCCGCCCGCGCGTTTTCGTCGGCACTGACATCATGATAGTTGACAAAATTGGTGGCAATCGATAGGTATATCGTAGCCGAATTTGCGCCTTTAACCGTAAGCGCGGTGTCGCTGGCCGACACGCGGCCACCCTGCGTTTTTATCCGGGTAATTCCTTTAAACCGAACCAGACTTTTTACGCCTTCGTGATCCGACGTTGTGCAGGCAATGGTCAATTCATTGGTTGAGTTGGTTTTAATAACTGGATTCGTGTGTTGCGTAGAATAGGAAGCCGAAAACGATAATCGGCCCGGCTGGCTGGCCGTCAACTGCATCACCAATACCTGATCAGGAAACGAAGCCAGAATTTCGCGGGTGTAGGTGACCCCATCGACCGTGTATGACGTTTTGGCAACGGCACGCTCAATATCCAACTCCCGGTAATAGTTGCTGTACTTTTCATGCCCATCGAAGGTGAGGTTCAGGTTGCCAACCGGCTGGAACATCTGCCCCTGCGACTTTTTGCTGATTATGGCTTTGTTGGCCAGTTGCTCTGCTTCTTTCTGTTTACCCTCGAAAATTAACCGCCGTACTTCGGGTAAAGCCGCCAGAGCATCAGGGTTATCATTCCGGTTCGGCCCTCCCGACCAAACCGTATGTTCGTTGAGTTGTAGGGTTTCTTTAGGTACGTTGCCATACACCATCGCGCCTAAACGGCCATTCCCGATGGGCAGGGCATTCTCCCAGGTCTGACCCGATGGGGCATTATACCAAAGTTTAAGCGGTGACTTTGTTTGCGAAAAACAAACGGAGGTGAGTATCAGGTAAAAAAAGCAGAAAATGGTTTTCATTTAGAATGCATTGAACATATTATAAGAGAAGGGCACATATAGCGACCTTGTCGCTGTCTTTTAAACTATGAGAACGGACGCTACAACAGCCATCAGGGGAAGCATTTATAATAAACTCATCTACCATACCATGCGGTAAGTTCCGTTCTTTCGAAGTACTTTTTCCCTACTGCTCATAATGACAATTTATAACTTTCAGCAAATGGTTAGGCCTAATCTGTATTATCCAATAGTGTCTTTTTGACACTATTGATTCATTTAAAAAAGGGCAGTGGATCACATCCCGCCCTCTACTTATCATTTCAACTAGAATGCGCCTTAATGGCCTTGTTATACCTTAAAGTAGGCGAAAAAATAAGAATACAATTTTACAAAGATATAATTATACAAACTAGATCGAATTTGATAAATACTGACTGTATTTTACCCTTCCTGGTGCATTGGGCCTATACACCTCGTATACAGATTTGCTGTTTGTAAAAGGATAAGCCTCAAGCATATTTTTTCAAACGTTGTGCAATTGGGTGTGTTCGAGAGGGGTCTTATGAGCGACACAACTATTTATAATCATTTATTATGCATACCATAACGAGGATCAACAATTAATGCCTTTTCTAACACAAAGCATTCCCATTTTTGAGTAAAAATACCCACAACAATTAGCTTATTATTGCTAACCAATTATTATTAAATCACTAATAGTCAATCTATTATCGACAGAGGACTTGTTATGGCACGGTTTTTACAATGCTAAGTTGTACGCTTGCTCTAATGATGATCGGCAAACTTTTCCTCTACACCTGAAGATAAATTAATATAAAACTCATAGAAACTTAAGGAAGTCCATCTTGCTTTGTGATTGCCCTTGCCCGTGACAGGTGAAGTATCAAGGGTATACCATCGAATTCTTTCTTATGAAGAAACACATCGCTGGCAACTCAGATAAATACCACTAAATACCACATTGTCTGGCCCCTTCAGGTCCTGATTTTTTATGGTCTATATACAGGCGGGCATCATATCGCAGGTAGTCACGGCTTTCGCCGGTTCTGTTATCGAGCCAGCGGTCGTCGGCATTACGCTGGGTATTGTGCGCAACGAGTACCCAACCGAAATGGCAAACCATCTTCTTAACAACGAGTAAACAAGCTTACATGAGTCACATTTTCATCTGGATTATTACCCTCCTATCCATCGCGGGTGTCATCATCCGACCATTCAATATTCCAGAGGCCGTTTGGGCCGTATCTGGAGCCGTGTTACTGCTGATCTTCCAGTTACTATCTATTTCAGAAGGTATTTCAGGCATCGCTAAGGGGCTAGACGTATACCTCTTTCTGACGGGCATGATGCTACTGGCCGAAACCGCCCGGGAGGAAGGCCTGTTCGACTGGCTGGCGGCTCATGCTACCAAACGCGCCGAAGGATCAGCCAGCCACCTTTTCCTACTGATTTATCTGGTAGGCGTTATTGTCACTACGCTTTTATCCAATGATGCTACGGCAGTGGTACTTACCCCGGCTGTGGCGGCTGCCGTGAAAGCCGCTAAGGTCAAAAATCCGCTGCCTTACCTGTTTATCTGCGCCTTTATTGCCAATGCGGCTTCGTTTGTACTGCCGATTTCCAACCCAGCCAACCTGGTTATTTATGGGAGCCATATGCCGCCCCTGCTGGCCTGGTTAGCCCAATATACCTTGCCTTCGCTGGTGTCAATTGCCGTTACGTACGGGGTACTTCGCTTTACCCAGCGAGAGGCATTAACGGAATCCGTTGAGACTGACATCACTATACCGGCGCTTTCGGCTGGTGGTCGTCTGGCCATCCTCGGTATTGCCGTCACGGCTGTCGTCCTGCTGGTTTCCTCAGCACTGGACAGGCCACTTGGTCTGCCAACCGCTATTACGGGTATTCTCACAACGGTTCTGGTCCTGATCCGGGCGAAATTGAGTCCGTGGACCGTGATAAAAGGCGTTTCGTGGTCCGTGCTTCCGCTGGTTGCGGGCTTGTTCGTGCTAGTAGAAGCCCTTGTTAAAACCGGCCTGATCCAGGAGCTAACGAACCTGCTGCACGAAAGCACGACCCGTTCGGTAACGATGACTACCTGGGCAAGTGGAGTCGGAGTTGCTCTGACCTGCAACCTGGTTAATAACCTGCCAGCCGGACTTATCACGGGTACGGTGATACAGGCCAGTCAGGTGCCCGAGGTGCTCAAAAGTGCCGTATTGATTGGGATTGACCTGGGCCCTAATCTATCTGTGACTGGTTCACTGGCTACCATACTCTGGCTGGTCGCTCTGCGTCGGGAAGGCCAGCAGGTAAGCGCCTGGGCATTTCTCAAACTCGGCATTCCGGTGATGATGACCGCACTTCTCTTTACACTTGGTACTGTCTGGTTGTACCACCTGCTAACCTGACAGGAAGGAAGATTCTATTTGTTTTACTCGTTAACAACTCGTCGTTATGAAGCCATTTTACAATACCCGTTGGTTCTCAAGTTTAGTCAGATTTCGACTACCGAAATTCCTCCATAATGGTTCGTTTATGTGTTCAGCCGTCTACTCATTCACGCAAAAATGATCGACGCTCCCGCTAGAACCCCGAAACATAAAGCCAGTACAGACAGCTTACGCGCCCTGGATGCAGCTAATTTCTTCCTGGCCGATGTTCGTGATGGACTGGGTCCGTATCTGGCTATTTATCTGCTTACTACGCTGCACTGGGACGCCCAAACAATCGGCATCACCATGTCGGTGATGGGCATTGCGACCGTAGTGGCCCAGACGCCCGCTGGCGCCCTGGTCGACCGTACGCGTCGAAAACGCATTTATTCCGTTGTGGCATCGCTATTGATTGCTATGGCAGCCCTGCTCACTATCACCTGGCCTCACTACGGAGTCATTTTAGGCGGTCAGGCCATAATGGGCGTAGCTGCCGCCTGGTTTACTCCGGCTATTGCCGCGCTGACGCTCGGGCTGGTTGGCCCCAACGCCCTTGACGGACGGATAGGCCGAAACGAGACATTCAATCATGCGGGTAACGTATTTGCTGCGGTTATGGCTGGTTTGATTGGCTACTACCTCCGAACAGAAGGAATATTTGTATTGCTGGCCGTTATGTCGCTGCTCAGTAGCATCGCCGTCTGGCGCATCCATGAAACTGATATCGACCATGAACTGGCACGCGGCAAGGGCCCGGAAGACGGGCAAGTCAATTCAGGAGAGAAGCCAACCGGTATTCAGGCGGTGCTGGTCAACCGCTCCATTTTATTTTTTGCGCTGGCATGTGTGCTTTTTCATTTCGCCAATGCGGCCATGCTGCCCTTGCTGGGACAACGCCTGGCCAAAGGCATCAACGCCGGGGCTTCATCAGCCTACATGTCGGCCTGTATTATCGTTGCCCAACTGGTTATGATTCCCGTCAGCCACCTCACGGGAAAGCTGGCTCCCAAAGGGCGTAAGCGATTGCTGCTCATTGGATTTGCTGTGTTACCCGTTCGTGGTTTGCTCTACACACTAACCAATGATCCCCTATTACTGGTCGCTATTCAGATTCTGGATGGCGTCGGCGCGGGTGTATTTGGGGTGCTCTCCATCCTGATCGTGTCTGATTTAACCAGGGGTAGTGGCCTGTTTAATACTACGCAGGGCGCCATTGCCACGGCTGTCGGACTGGGCTCTTCGCTTAGCAATGCCTTTGCTGGTGGCCTTCTTCAGCGCACCAGCTACAATGTTGCCTTTCTGACGCTGGCTGCCCTGGCTCTAGTCGCTCTGGCTGTCCTGTGGTTTTTCGTACCAGAAACGAGTCCGCAGGCTCAGAAATCAACTGTCTGAAAAAAGGCTTTTTACAACAAGAAGAGCAGGATCGGCTGCCAATTAATGACATACCGATAGGAGACTGGATTTATTACACACCCAATGGGTTGCTTTTTATCTTTTGCTGTTCAGCAACGTTACTATTCTCGCTGATAGGACTAGTGCGGGGCGAAAAATATAACAAAAATTAGGTGTCACCACTGGCATAAACCATGGAAACCGGACTGTTCAAAGTCGCTAGCGGTGTCTGTTATGACAGTGGAAGCTAAGAAGTTTTTCTTTTCTCCTTTATTCACCGACTGGCTTGACACGGCTCAGCGAGCAGTCTCGAGCTTATTTAGAGCCGGGCTTTCCAGCCCTTTTCGCATCGTATTCAGCCAATGACTTCATGACTTCCTGATGGTATGTTTCAAGCATAGCGATCAGTTGCTTGTGGCTATACGCTGACTGGGCAAACTGAGTTTGTAGCTCTGTTTTAAACGTAGTTTGATCTTGTTCGCTATATCCTGATGGAAGTCTTGATTCGAAGAAATTCAAAAACTGACGACTAGTAGCCATATTATACTCTAGTTGCAGCTTACGCTCTTCCAAATACTGTTTTTCCCTTTTGGCTCTTATATCCATTTTATTAAAAAATACGGTAGCTTTTCACGATGCCTATGGAAATACGTTGTAATTCCGTTAGCTAAACTATTAATAACAAGTTAACTAAAGACGATTATTTATTAATCGGATAAGCCTATACGTCTGTATTTCCTCGTATATACGCTAACAATTAAACACATACATTCTTAAACTCTATAAACTGTAAGTATATAAATATATACCTAAATGGTATAATTTATTGTTATAGTATACTAAATTATACCCTACTCAGTTCATATAGTCGGCTGGAACAACAAAAAACGGCTCATTCATATGAATACTATTAACGATATTTAATTTTTAAAAACTAGTAGTTACCAATAAGTAAATAAAGTTGGCATAGAAAATGCAGTATATAATTTTGTGCATACTCAGTCAAAAACACTTATGATACTTTACTTTACAACAGTAGATAGTCTGGGACAGACAAAGGAATTTTCCTGGTGGTTTACTACCCTCGAATTTGCCCTGGATGTATTAAGCCACCTTTCCTCAACCGGAAGGACAATCATTTACGCCCGCCTTGTCGATAATGGGCATCATACCGACCTGCCCCTGGACGCTTTTGATGGTGAAATCATATCGTCCTCCATTCACCAATTAGAAGTTGAGTGGCAACAAGTCTTAGGGCAATCGATTACTGGCGAAAACGGCTCGTTTATCCATCTTAAATAAAGCACTGGCGATAAGTTTAAGCTCCTCTTACCCATGTACACTGATTCATACCCTTATTTACCTTTTCTAAATAATTCACCCTATATGAGTACCGTTTTAAAGGTCTCCGAACGAAATGTGATTAACTTTTGGTTTGCGGAAGCAACACCAATCCAGCAGTATAAAATAAAAATGAATCCCAGGCTCTGGGCAGCCTGTCAGCAGGTTAGTCAGGAATTTAAAGCGCCCTCCGGCACACCAGACCCCAGGCAGTATCGAAGGTCTGATAAAGTAGCGTTTGCCCAGCTGGTGTTAGTCCATTTTGCAGCTAGAGAACTGGCTTCTATGAGCCAATAAAAAAATCCCCGACCAGTTATGAACCAGACGGGGAATACAATCTAACCTATAGTGTATCTGATCACAGTTTCACAATCCTCACTATACCAGGCCAAAATAAGGATTCAGCCAAGCCAACGGTCCGATGGATAGGAATGGTGAGATCTATCTTAACATTGGTGAGGCAACAAGTAAACCATAAATCCGTATACTATCTACGTAAAGTTACCATTATTAATATTTAGAAAACAAAGTATTTATAAAAAATCAATTTATCGGTAATAAATACCGAATCTGGACTCAGTAATCGCCCATACTACCATACCTGCTCAAAGCGATCTAAAGCTAATTGATGGATAAAACGCGCTTTCGCCAATTTAACTTCATACCGATTTACTAATGAATCGTAATACCCTAACAAGTTGGCAGAAGCTGGTCGTCGGGCAACCAGATCCTTAGCTCGCTGACGAATAGTTTTTAAATGATTATGCGTTTGCTCAGTGATAGCAATCCGGGAAGCAGACTGCTCAATTCGTCGTTGAGCCATTCGACGAAGCTCATGGTGTACAGTCGAAGCCAGTCGAACGGGTTTACTCAGAATATTATTCCACTCCTGTTCAAGCTCCTTCATGGCAGCCATGAAGCAGGCCCCGTCAAAAGCCTTTACGGGTAGAGAGGTAGTATAATTATCCTCAACAATGCAGGAACTAAGGAGGGTCTGTCCCTGCATAACAATGTCGTTCAGAATTTTAAAGGCCACGTCAAGCTGTTGGAGTGGACAAGCGTATTCACGCAGTTGGTTATACTCATCAATGGTTGTTAAAAAGAGGTGCATGATTAGCTAAGCCTAAAACGTTGTATAATTTCAGGTAACATACAAAAGCAAAACCCGACTGTCTGCGTAGCCATTACGTTGGGCAATGGCCTTCTCGTATTGTCTGTTCGTCAACACATTATCCCTTGCCGATAACGCTTCCAAAAGGGAAGTCCCACTTTACCTCCGCAAATCACTTACTTCCCCGCCATTTATTTTCGAAGTAATTGGCTGACTACCGCTCGACTCTAACAGTCCGGCCGGTACGGTCAGGGCACCCGTTTGCGGATCAATCAGCCCGTTGCTATCTATTGCCGGCCGGTAAATGTCTCCCGCGAATGTATGCTGCCGTAGCACCTGCTTGAACCACCGAATCTGGTCTGCGTAGCTGGCCGAATGAGTCGGCCAGTTATTGTAAACAAACCCACCCCACTCGCTAACAATCAGAGGGACCTGCCGCCGGTAGAAGAACGGATCGCCCACCACCAGCGGATGGTTGGCCACCTGCACAAACTCACCCGTTTCCAGCCGGTTCAGTATGGTCCGCCATTGATCTGGGTCCGACGTATGCACGTGTGCCGTCAATAAATCAGACTTCAGGCGTCCCTCATAAGAAATATGGTGCCACCCATCATTATCGACCACCAGAAACTGGGGATGGGCCAGTTGCATGAAGTGGTACAGATCCATAATGTATTGGCGGGTTTGTGCGTTAGCAGCAATATCCTGAGCCCCCTGATCTTCGTTATACAGGCTCCAGATCACCACCGAGGGATGGCTCCCAATCAGAGATAGCATGCGCAGAAGTTCAGCTTTATGGTGTTGCCGACTTAGCTCAGTCGAGACAAGCGGAGCGGGCACTTCGACCCAGAGTAATAAGCCCAATTCATCGGCCAGGTTATAAAGGCGCGGGTCAAGTCCGGCCATATGCACCCGGACTAGATTACAGCCCAGTTCTTTTATTGCCCGCATATGCCGTTGCATTTCGTCCAGGGTAGCCCCGCCTGGTCGGTACACAATGCCATCCAGGTAAACAGGCTCATTGTTGAGGTACACATAGCGGCCACGCGCTTCTATCTTTCGCAGGCCAAATAGTGTTTCTACCTGAGTCGCATATCCTGTATGGTCAATAAGTTGCGCCACGAGTCGATAACGGGTCGGCGATTGGGGCGACCACAATCTGGCATGATCAACATCAACGACCACCCGCTGCTGCTTTTGACCAGCCTCTAACCGTAATGGAAAATCGGAGTTGGCCAACTGCTGGTCAGATTCTACGTCAAAAACCTGAAGACGCAACAGGTAATGGCCTGGGTCATGAATCCGCGTCGTGACGCTAAAGCGAACCAACCGATCTTCGACTACGCTAACAACGCCCAGGCGGGATCGTAACCGGTTGCGGTCGACCGTCTCAAGCCAGACACTTTGCACAACTCCCGTATAAGTTTGATACCACTTGACTCCCTGTTTATAGACGTGCGACTCCTGTTCGCCACAGCGGATGTCGGCATCCGTAACGTCAGCAATACGCACGGTAAGCCGGTTAAGTGGTCGTAGATACTGGTCGGGTAGCTCGTAGGAGAACGAGGCATAGCTCCCACAATGGGGATCTTCATCTTCCAGCGTACGAAGGAGATGCCCATTCAACCAGACACGGGTTGGGTAGCCGCAGGCGCCAAATGTAAGCTGAAAAATAGAGTGATCCGTCGCTCCGTTGCGAGTAGGCAGGTTAAAGTCACGTTCATACCAGATGACTACTTTTACAGGCCGTTCCTTTTTACCTGGAGACATATTTCCTCTGACATGCCTGATGTGGGCTTCTATAGAACCGGGCCACTGCACAGTACCATCCGACGGGTGATTTATACACCACAAATCATGTAATCCCCGATCATAGGGATCGAGCGTAAATCGCCACTCGCCATCAAGCAACAAGTAATTATTGGGTAGAGAAGCCGCTTCAGCTAGTTGGTTATCGGCTTGAGGCATGCCATCGGCAGGGAGCCGATTAGGCGTAAAACGGGTCATTGGGTGCTTAGTTTCCATACATGTAGGAAAAATTAGGTAAGCAGACCTGTTTAGATACTCGTCTTCAACTGCTGGACGTAACCAGGTAGCTAGTTAAGCAGAAGGAGATAATAGATACGTCCATTCGTTTTGTAACTCTTGCAGGATAGCCACCATAGGTCGCTCATCAAAAGCTTCCACAGGTAAATCAATCCAGTTCCCAAAGCAATCATCCTGATCCAGACAACGAATGTACCGTAATTTCCACCCTTCGCGGGTTAGCTCTGTTAAGCCATCAAACCCAGCTTCGATCGTTGTTGACCGAAACTGGCTATTGTAATATTTGCCGTTATCATCCGTACAGAGAATAAAAAATGCGTACATAGGTCAACTACATTAAACCGATTAAGAAACAGGCAGGCTGAACTCATACGGACACATGAATAACTCTCTATAGACAAGCACTATACTAAATAAACCTGACGAAGGGCTGATCAACACAGAATAAGTGAGGTTATGGCCATTAGTAAAAGGTCTGTACCCTTGTCAACGCCGTAAAAAGGGTGGACACTTAATCTGGGCCGGAATAATATAGTGAACTGACAGGTTGGTCAGCAAATAGCCATCTTTATGTAATCCATTACTTCCCCGGTTTTCGGTTGTAAACAGGGCCGGGTTATTCTGAAGAATTTGTTGTGCAGCCGTGTAGCGGTTGGTGTTGGCCCGGGCAGCATCATATTCGAACCGACGGTCGGACATGATGGGCGATAAACCTGTTAATACATCCTGTTTCGGATATGTTCCGGCTACATCATCGAGGTAATTGGTGAGTGTAAGACGGAAGCCCACCTCAAAGCCTACATTAAGTTTCTGGTTCAGGCGATAGCGCATTCCAAGACCAACCGGAATGGCCAATGTAACGAGTGAATACGGTTTATCGTAGCCAGCATTTCCCTGTCCTTCTGTATGAAGCAACTGGAGCTTTACCCATTCCCGAGCCTCAAAGTTACCATTGTTACCGTTTGTCGTGGTAGGTGTTCGGGCTTCAGGATTATGGACCACAAAAGCTAATCCCGCGAACAGATACGGCGTAAACGCTGCCCGAAAGTTTGGATTGCGTCCGTCTTCAACGAAATTGTAGATACCCTTAACCGCTACTTCTTTTATATCGTTGCGGAAATGAAGATTACGAACATACTGCGCTTCGAACCGGGTCGGGTCATTTTTGCTATATGTATAATCATCGCCCACGATACGCACCCAAGTAAAGGTTGTGCCAATAGCAAAATGGGGCGTCATCTGGCGTGTATACCCAACGCCTACATTCCAACGCGGCAGTGTGGTTAGTGTTTTGATCGGTAAGCTATACCCCGCCAAGTCACCGAAATACGTTGATGTACCAGCGCCAGCCGAAACGGATGAATAAGGCATAAAATTAACCTTGAAGCGCCGTTGCGCCAGGCTTACGGTTGCCTGATGCAGGATCACAAAAATCATTACTATTCGTAACAGTATCCACTTACCGGTGCCTCTTCCCATAAAATACATCTATAAACTAACGCTGACCAGCCATTGTAAATCGTTTCTAATGCTAATATCCCACACCATACGGACAGGTGCAGGATAGGTTATTTTCAATAGTTCACCGCCAGTATAGCCAACAGGAAAACTTACTGTATAGGCTTTTCATGCGTTATCCATTACAGATAGCGTGGGGTTAGAATATAGTTTTTGCCCATGCCAAATTCATACCGAAGCATGATCTCGTGCGAGCTGGGCGCTACATTTCGGAAATTGTTCAGGGTTCGGTCATAGGCATAGCCAAAGCGCAACTGATTGGTCAGTTGAATTTCCAGTAAACCAATCACCGCATCGGTCGTGGCCGAAGACCAGGTTGAAAACTGGTTCTTCCGAACGGAGGCACCGAGGGCAATCCGGTCGGCAAACCAGAAGTTGATATTGGCATCGAACCCAAGGTTCGACCCTTCGGCATAGCGCAGCAACGTCGATGGCTTCATCTTGACGACAGGACTCAGGCTCATCACAAACCCGGCACCTAAATAGGCCTGTCGTACCTGGACAGATCGCAGTTCGTTTACATTGTATTCGTTGAGCTTATTTTTGATCAATCTGGGTACCGACAGGCTAACATAAGCCCGGTCGCTGCTAAGGTAAATGCCCGTACCAAAATTGGGTAGTATCTTGGAGACATTGTACGAGAAGTTCGGGTCGAGCTGACCCGTATTCCCCGGTGTGGTTTGTACATCAGCCAGATTGCCACGGTAGCTCGACGCTCCTCCCTGCAACCCCAGGGCCAGTTTGCTTCGCTTACCTACGTTAATCCGGAAGGCATAAGAAACAAATCCCCCCGATTCTTCAAAAACCCCAACCCGGTCGCTGTATAACTGAAGGCCAATACCAATCCGTTCTTTGTTGAGGGGCATATCCATGGTAAACGTAGCCGTTTGCGGAGCGCCCTGCACGCCAGTCCATTGGTTCCGATACAGGGCCGTCATGCTCACAACATCCCGACTACCAGCGTAGGCTGGATTCAGAGTCATCATGTTGAACATGTACTGAGAGAATACTTTATCCTGCTGTGCCCAGCCGAGGTCGCAAATCCCAGCCATCAGCAGGAACAGACATAGCCATCTTTTCATTGAACACGAGTTTATCATTGTCACTAAGAATTGCCTGCATTAGCTGATTAAACTGTAGTCGTGGGTTGTGTCCTCATAGTCTACTTATGCGGATGGTAGCGCCGTTGCTGAGGTTCGTCAGGGCTGTTAGGCTCCAGTCCTTGGCTACCTCGGATCGCGCAATACAATCATCTAGTTTAAGCTGAGTACAGTTGTTAATCATCAATGGCTGATCGTCATGGATCGCTCGAATGAGCGCCCGTCGCTCAGGCGAATGCTGTAGAAATACGTACCCGCTGGCGCTACACCACGATCCGTTTTTCCATCCCAGTCGTTCTGGTAGTTATCCTGGCTATAGATAATAGCACCACTCAGGTTATAGACCGTAAGGCTGGCTTTCAGGGAGCCCAGATTATAGAGTACAAATCGATCGTTGATACCATCTCCATCCGGAGAGAACCCTTCCGGAATCATAAATTCACCCGTTTCGGGCGAACTAAGGCTACTGCAAACCTCAGCCAATGGTTTGACGTCAAGGTTCTGAAATACGCCACTGGCTTTTGCTACCTGTGAGTTCACCTGATCGCCGGTTGCTTTCAGGATCACCTCACTCAGGCCGGTTACCGGAAATGTCTGGCTGTCATTCCAGGTAATCGTGGTGCCAGACGTTGATTTTGGGTTGACCAGGTCAAACTGAACCTTGGCAATGGGTGTCCAGGCGGTGCTTACCTGAGCAGCACCTCCTCCTGAGCCGCTATAAAGAACATTCAGGGAAACGATTCCCCGTGTCATTCGTTCGGAGGAGCCATTCAGGGTTTGTGGATTATAGTTCAGGTCAGCTGTTTTGCTGGCACTGCTAAAATTATACTGTTCAATAAGTACTGGATGCTGGAGTTGTTGGGCGTCGTACCCAAAGCGAAAATTAGCATTTCCCATCAGAAACGAACTGTTTTCGCTTTGCGCTTTTATTTCGACATCGACCAATAGCTTCTGGGTGCTACAGTCGACCTTATTTAACTTTAAACGAACGTCAAATATCCCGTTTTGAGCCATTGCCTGTGGTGCAGCCAGGCAACATACGGAGAGAAGTGTCATGCAAAACCGGATCATAGCTATTGTCTTTTGGGTCGATTTCATAAGATCTGAATAAATGAGTGAATTGACCGGGCGGGCATAAACGTTACGCCCACCCGGCCTATTCCGCCTTAGTGCGGTACTTTAGAATAGCGACCGTTGTTTTTGTTCCAGAGTACACTATCACTGAAGTTCACATCGGCATCCATATTGAAGTCGCCCAGCCGGTATTGATCGAAGATACCGCTCTCATCTTTCCACAATTTGGAGTCGAAGAAGTTGATATCGAAGTCATCCGTATAGGTGTCTTTCTTGCCATCGCCACCGTACATCATCCACCGATTATCGATCTGAATCTCACCGAAAGACGGTGGATTAGTAACCATGTACGAATTCTGGGTTGTGAAGTCAAATATCAATTTGTTGTTCACAACAGGTACACGAGTTGGCGACATCACACCCATGTGATTGCGGTGTTCAATAACTGGGAAGTACGTACCATTCGGAATGCTGAAGCACGGATTGACAAAACTGATCCGACCATCACTGTGCAACAGACCGGCAACCCGGAAGGCGGTGTTCGTTGTCAGCGAATCTGTCCGCAGCGATACCAGTACCCAATCGACAACGTCGGCTGGATAGTTCGTTATGCTCTCCGTACCCGTGTAGTTCCACGGCGCCGTGTTGTAAGGCTGACCCGCCGGCGTCGGCACCGCGAACATACCGATTGGCGTTTGGCCAGGAAGCAGCCCGCGACTGTTGAGCGTGGTGTTCATCAGATGTGTCGTCGTGTTGTACGGACCTTCGAGCAACACCTTCAACTCAAGCGTTACACAGCTTGGCGTACAACTCGTTGGGGCCGCGATCGTAATAGATACCGGCGGACAACTGTTGTTGGTTAGCGTCAGTATGACCGGCTGTCCTGAAGGAACATCCACTACCGCATTTCCGACAATCTTACCCTTCGAAGCCGTTACCGTACCCGAGGTGCTGTTGGTGATATACTGCACATCGTAGCTAGCCCCATTGTTCCGGCATATAATACCCGAGATTCCGAAGCCTGGCTGCACACAGACCGAGCAGGACGCTGGCGAATTGACAACCACATCGATTGAACACCCTGGCCCGTTCGATGCTATTACAGTCACTTTGGTTCCTACCGGAGCTGTAATCCGATTTCCTGCCGAGATCACACCGCCAATAGCTGTTACACTCGCTCCAGGGGAGACAAGGTAGCCAACACTGTAGGTGCCATCGCCATTGCAGACAGGCTGACAGACAAACAGCGAGGGCAATTTACAGACAGTGCAACCCGTTGGTGCGCCTACCGTGAAGCTGGTTGTCTGGTAACAGCCGTTCTGCGAATTAATTGCTGTTACGGTAACCGCTGTTACACCGGCTGGTACCGTAACCGTCCCGGTCTTCATGTCCACCGTTGCCCCATTGCTGGCTGTCACGCTCGTACCGTTGGTAATGAAGGTGAACGTAAAGCCACCCGTTGTTGGATTACAGAGCGGGCTACAGAAGGTGAGCATTGGTGCCGGACAGACTACCGTTGAACAACCCGCTGGCGGATTGACCGTTTTCACCTGCGGACAGGCGTTGGTCGTGCCATTCGTAGCGGTTACACTCAGAACAATGCCAACTGGAATACCTGTAATGATACCAACGACAGCCGTATTTCCTGCGTTGGTCGCAATGACCGTACCCGGCGTAGCTACGTAGTTCACACTATAAGTCTGCGTAGCGGTCTGACAAACCGGCGTGCTAAAGACGATCAGTTCTTGCTGCGTACAGGCGGGTGGGCAAACCGGCGGCCGAATCACCACCACCTGATCGGCGCAACTACCATTCCGGGCGGTGATACTCACCGGAGTACCGGTGGTCGCTGTGATGACATTGCCTAAAAGCGTGCCTCCACTGACTACCAGACTTACCCCACTAGCGGGTGTCACATTCACTGCATAGACTCCATTGCTGCCACACACCGGTCCTGATACGGAAACCAGCGGATTGGTACAAGACGTGGTACACGAAGCTGGCGAGACGACCCCTACGGAGTAACTGCCACAACCATTGGCTCCTGTGATGGTGATCACCAAGTTGGTGCCGATGTTAGCCGTCACCGTGTTGCCTGACAGCGTACCGGCTGACGTACTGATGGTTCCATTGGTTCCATTCACGCTCACCGTATACTGACCCGTGCCCAAACATGCCGGCTGGCCCACTGTCAGCGTCGGCACTAA
Organism: Spirosoma radiotolerans; assembly: GCF_000974425.1. NCBI lineage: Bacteria > Pseudomonadati > Bacteroidota > Cytophagia > Cytophagales > Cytophagaceae > Spirosoma > Spirosoma radiotolerans. Next base: position 445,027 of record NZ_CP010429.1, on the reverse strand, counting down.
CGTACAGCTGCCTGGTGTTGGACACGAAGTTGGTGCCAGCACCGTCAGGCGGCTAAAACAATCCAATCCATTGTTGGCTGTTACTACCAGATCCGTCAGGCCGTTCACTGTTATGGTGTTGCCGCTGATGGTACCTGTATTCACTGTCACATTGGTACTGCTACTGGTGAAGCTCACCGTGTAGCCCGTGCCCAGACTGTTACAGATCGGGGTCGATACCGTTAACACTGGCTTCTCACACACCACCGGACAGGTGGGGGCCACCAGCACCGCCGAGCCGGTGGCCACGCAGCCCCGCGCATCGGTGATGGTCACCGTGTAGGTGCCCGAACTGACTCCCGTCAGACCCGGCGTCGTTGCCCCGTTGCTCCAGCTGTAGCTGTAGGGAGCCGTGCCCCCGCTGATGCTCACCTGGGTGATGCTGCCCACCGTCGAGGGACACACGATGCGTGCCGGACTGTAGATGGCCAGGATCGCAGCGGGCTGGCTGATGACCACCTGCTGGCTGGCCTGGCAACCGTTGCCATCGGTCACACGAACCGTGTAGGTGCCCGCCGTCAGACCGCTCACGCTGCTGGTGCTGGCCCCGTTGCTCCAGCTGTAGCTGTAAGGAGCAAGGCCCCCGCTGACCACCGCCGTCGCACTGCCACTGGCCGTGGCGTTGCAGGAGGCCCCCGCCGAGTTCACACTCAGGCTCGGACCGCTCACGCTGTTGACGTTCACCGTCGCCGTTGCCGAGCAGCCGCCCGCGTCGGTCACGCTCACCGAGTAAGCCCCCGAGACCAAGCCAGACACGCTGGCCGTGATGGCCCCGTTACTCCATTTATACTGATACGGACGGGTACCCCCGCTGACCACCACACCCGCACTGCCGCTGGCACTGCCACAGGCCGCTGGCGTGGCCGATGCCGTCAGGCTCAGACTCGAGCTGCCCGGCACTACCACCGTCAGCAGACCCTGACACCCACTGCCGTCAAGCACTCGCACCGTGTAGGTGCCCACCGATAGACCGCTCACGCTGCTGGTGCTGGCCCCGTTGCTCCAACTGTAGGAGTAAGGAGCCAGGCCTCCACTGGCACTCACACTGGCACCGCCCGTGGCTTGCCCACAGGCCGCCGGGCTGACACTCACCAGCGACACGGCCGGTGCCTGAGACCCCGGCAGGTTGATCGACCCACTCACGCCTGTGCAGCCGTTACCATCGGTCACCGTCACCGAATACACCCCTGAGGAGAGACCGGTGATGGTCGGACCATTCTGGCCATTGCTCCACACGTAAGTGTAAGGAGCGGTGCCACTGGTGAGACTAGCCGTGATCTGACCCGTGGCCGAGCCGCACTCAGCCGCCGTCACCACCAGGTTGATGCCCAGGGGTGGGCACACGGGCGGACAATTGGCGGGGGTGAGAGTCGCCGTACCGGTGGCCACGCAGCCCCGGGCATCGGTGATGGTCACCGTGTAACTACCCGCACCCACGTTATTCAGACCTGCACTGGTTGCCCCGTTGCTCCAGCTGTAGCTGTAGGGAGCCGTGCCCCCGCTGATGCTCACCTGGGTGATGCTGCCCACCGTCGAGGGACACACGATGCGTGCCGGACTGTAGATGGCCAGGATCATAGCGGGCTGACCGACCGTGACCTGACCACTGGCCCGACAGCCATTGCCATCCACCACCGTCACCGAGTACACGCCGGCCACCAGACCACTGATGGTCTGGCCGCTCCGGCCATTGCTCCAGAAGTAACTATACGGCCCACTGCCCCCACTCACACTCACACTCGCACTGCCACTGGCCGATGCATTACAGGCCGCATCCACTGAACTCAACGTCAGCACCGGACCACTCACCGAGTTGACATTCACCAAGGCCACACTGCTACAGCCGCCCCCGTCACTCACCGTCACCGAGTAAGCGCCCGAGACCAGCCCACTCACACTGGCCGTGATGGCGCCGTTACTCCATTTATACTGATAAGGACTTGTGCCCCCACTCACACTCACACTCACACTGCCAGCAGCCTGACCACAGGCCGCTGGAAGGCTACTGGCCACCAGGGTTAGGTTGCTGCTGCCCGGCACACTCACCGTTAGGGTGCTGGCACAGCCACTGCCGTCGCTCACGCTTACCGTGTACACCCCGGCCGACAGACCGCTCACCGAGCTACCCGACAGACCGTTGCTCCACTGGTAGGCATAGGGCGGCAAGCCACCGCTGGCACTCACACTAATGGCGCCCGTCGACTGCCCACAGGCCGCCGGAGCGACACTCACCAGTCGGACCATTGGTGCCTGAGAGCCCGGCAGGTTGATCGAGCCACTCACGCCCGTGCAGCCGTTGGCATCGGTGATGGTCACCGAGTACACTCCCCCTAGCAGACCACTGATGGTCTGTCCGCTCTGGCCGTTGCTCCACACATAGCTGTAAGGAGCCAGGCCGCTGGCGGGCGTGGCCGTGATCTGACCCGTTGCCGAGCCGCACTGGGCCGCCGTCACCACCAGGTTGAAGCCAATCGGGGCCGGACAAGGTACTGGACAATTGATCACAGACAAGGCTAACGGCGTTGTTGCTGTTATACTACAGCCATTGGCATCCGTTACAACCACCGTGTAACTACCCGATTGGATAGCTTGAGCCGAGGCTATGATCGGATTTTGCTGGGAAGATGTATATCCATTTGGACCTTTCCAGCTAAAACTATAAGGTCCGACACTGTTAGTATTTATAGTCGCGGTCAAATTGACTGAACTTCCCAGACAAACGGTTCCTGAAGAAAGAGCGGCCTGTACCACGGGTGGCTGGTTGACGGTGACCGTTACGGTTGCTGTTCGCGAACAATTGGGAACACCTGTATCAGTAACGACTACGGTATAGGTCGTCGTCGCTGTAGGACTGACTGTTCCACCCGGGCTACCCACAACTGGAGCCACGATGGCTGGGCTCCACTGAAAAGTTAGTGGCCCTGTATTACCTGAGACATTCACTGATAACGTCACTGTGCTGCCCACACAGATAGTGGATTGACTGGTAGCCACCGTTGCCGAGAGCGAACAGCAGTTAATCACATTGATCGCAACGGGCGTTGTTGCCGTTGTTGAACACTGGTTTGCATCGGTAACTATTACCGAATAAATACCACTATTGGAAATACTAGCATTTGGAATGCTTATAGTACTGACGGTTGATGTCGTTGAAAAATTAGGACCACTCCAGGCAAAGGTATAGCCCGGCAACCCACCAGACGGTGAGGCTGTCAGGCCTATACTTCCCCCCACACAAACAGTTGTCGACAGCGCAGACAGTGTTATGCCTGGCTTCGGGTTAACCGTAACGGTCACACTGGCGGGTAATGAATTACAACCTGCAACCGTTTGACTTACCGTATAAACAAAGCTTCCGGCCGTAGCTGGAGTTGCCGTAACCGAGCTACCGGTCGACTGGGACAAAGTTGAGCCCGTCCAGTTGAAACTGGCACCAACAGCCCCCGTAGCCGTTAATATAACACTGCTACCCAAACAGATAGACCCTAAAGGATTGACCGTAACCGTTGGAGCAACAGGCGGGGTAGGATCGATTAAGGTTGCGGAAACAGGATCACTGGTACACCCACCGGCAGAAGCAGAAATGGAATAAACACCGGTGGTCAAGCCACTCAGGCTGATCTGACCAGAACCCGTTGCAGTCAGATTTTGGCTGATGGGAGATGCCCCATTCTTTGAATAATTAATAGCGTAAGTCTGTCCAGCCACTAGTCCGCTTAATGTCAATACCCCATCCGTTCCTGGACAGGAAGTTGGATTAGTTGATGTAACACTTGCAATAACTGGTTTATTAGCCAGTGTAAATGACGTTGTTGCCGTTGTACTACACCCGGTTGCATTTGCAGCGATGACGGTGTAAGAATAAACGCCTGCCGAACTCAGCGTCGCCGTCACCGGATTGCCACTGCTGACCGTCAGACCACTACCCAACCAACTGTAACTGCTGAATCCCGACGTTGACGTCAAGGTGACACTGGCCGGACCGTTCGAGACACAGTTCGGGCCAGTAGCCGCAATCGACACTGACCCTGAACTAACCCAGGAGATAACCACACACGCCCCATCACTGGCCGTGTTACATTTATCCCCCAGCGTGTTACAGATCGTTAACGAACCGGGCTGGATCACCCCTCCCACCGTGGGATAGGTCAGCGTATAAGCCCCCGTGCCAGGGTTCAAACTTACATTGCCCTGCAAGGAAACTGGGCTCACCGTGAAGCTGCCCCACTGCTGGTTAGCCGTAGCCACCACACTGCTGCCTGCGGGCAGGTTGGCAGGGTTCCAGTTGCGTAGCACCTGGGTAAAATAGTTATTGGAATAAGTAGAGCTTGTCGCGCATAGGGTTTGGGTATCGTCCTGAATGTCGGGTAACACCAGGGCTACCGTGTTGAGGGTCGCATTCTTACAGTAGCGTTCCAGAGCCGGGATGCCCGCGGCTCGCGGTATCTGTAGCGTTATTTCATTATTGACATTACTACCAAAAGTCATTATTGCATTCTGGATGGGTTCACCATTGACCAGGATGCGGACCACCGAGGCACAACCCGTGCCCGGAAAGGAAAACAAGGGCACAGCAACACCCGCCGTAACGGGTGTTGCTATAGTTTGAGGACCCGCCCCATCGGGATCGATATCGATCCCCGCTGGAGCCATGCCCACTTGGTGAACCGCCACCCCGCTTAACGCCGGTAGAGCCACTTGCCCAGCACTAGTGATCAGTTCATTATCGATGACAAAGTCAGACCAGTTCCCATTGATGTCGGTGATCTGGAAGTTGGCATCCCGACCATTACTCCCTGGGGTTGTAAACCCGTTGGGCGTGATGATGGTAAACTGGCCGGTGACGGCCCGATGCAGGGTGTTGTCTGTAGGGACGTACCAGGCCGTGTACTGATTAGCCACCACATCGTAGGTCAATTGAAAATCAACCAGGGGGGTGCGGCCCAGGGGATCACAGCCCGGTACATTCTGGGCCTGGACAGATGGTCTGGCGGCTCCACCCAGCAGCAGGAGCAGCAGAATCCAGGGTCTAAACCACATTACTTTCTCTACAGCTTTCATGGTAATCGGATTTAATTTCTACTTGTTGTGTTCATCTATACATTCTCATGATTCCATATAAGTCCTGCCTATCCCTATGGCAATTGTTGCCTAATGATGAAGGAAGGATTATTGAGGACATTGCTTGGGTGTTGAATCATGATGTTGTATATGATATGGGTGTCATTCTCCTGGCCCTGGAAGATCGTCTTTCCATCCATGTTTACATCCCCACTGTAGTACCCAGGCAGGATGTAAGAAGGTGTGTTGAAAATATTTCCAGGAGCGGTTGTGATCTGGTTGAAGACTTCCTGAGGATCGTTGAGCTGCCCCTGGTAGATCGTCTTGTCATCCCGATTGGCATTCCCACCCCACAAGGCATAGTAACCAGCCGCCCATGACAGATCCCGACGTTCTTTGTCCCCATACAGGCTCACCACCGTTGGATTCGTCGTATCATGCCAGATCTCGGTGGGTGTCAACTTGCGGAAGTCCACTGCCACATTCACCGAACCCGTGTTCAAGCTCACACTCGATTGGGTCATCACCCCCAGGTGATTGCGATGACGCACCGCTACCTGGTAACTGCCCCCCGCCACATGGCTGATGTCCAGACACGAACGACCATCCATGTCCACGATCGCTCCGTTGCGAAGCACCAGACCTGAGCGGGTGTACTTGACCACCGAAGGGCTGGCCGGATCCCGGAACTCCAAGAGAACCCAGTCTACCACCGAACTGTCCCCACGGGCCGCTAAAGCCACCGCCGGGTTGATAATTGTCTCGGCGAAAGGATCCAGAGCCCCAATCGAGCCGGCACCACCCGGATAGAAGGTGGCCAGGTAAGGCGCCGTCCGGTAGGGATCGGTCAGGGGAATCAGGTTCTTCGCCCGCAGGTCATCCCGCATCAGTGGTTCGTTATTGGCCCCGGTTGGGGGGTTAACTGGCCAGATGCCATCGGCATCGACCAGGGCTCCCTGCAGATAGACGAAGGCGTTCAGGCAGGAGGCACAGGTGACGGGCTGGATGGCAGCCGTACCGGTGGCCACGCAGCCCCGCGCATCGGTGATGGTCACCGTGTAACTACCCGCACCCACGTTATTCAGACCTGCACTGGTTGCCCCGTTGCTCCAGCTGTAGCTGTAGGGAGCCGTGCCTCCGCTGATGCTCACCTGGGTGATGCTGCCCACCGTCGAGGGACACACGATGCGTGCCGGACTGTAGATGGCCAGGATCGCAGCGGGCTGGCTGATGACCACCTGCTGGCTGGCCTGGCAACCGTTGCCATCGGTCACACGAACCGTGTAGGTGCCCGCTGATAGACCGCTCACGCTGCTGGTGCTGGCCCCGTTGCTCCAGCTGTAGCTGTAAGGAGCAAGGCCCCCGCTGACCACCGCCGTTGCACTGCCACTGGCCGTGGCGTTGCAGGAGGCCCCCGCCGAGTTCACACTCAGGCTCGGACCGCTCACGCTGTTGACGTTCACCGTCGCCGTTGCCGAGCAGCCGCCCGCGTCGGTCACGCTCACCGAGTAAGCCCCCGAGACCAAGCCAGACACGCTGGCCGTGATGGCCCCGTTACTCCATTTATACTGATACGGACGGGTACCCCCGCTGACCACCACACCCGCACTGCCGCTGGCACTGCCACAGGCCGCTGGCGTGGCCGATGCCGTCAGGCTCAGACTCGAGCTGCCCGGCACTACCACCGTCAGCAGACCCTGACACCCACTGCCGTCAAGCACTCGCACCGTGTAGGTGCCCACCGATAGACCGCTCACGCTGCTGGTGCTGGCCCCGTTGCTCCAACTGTAGGAGTAAGGAGCCAGGCCTCCACTGGCACTCACACTGGCACCGCCCGTGGCTTGCCCACAGGCCGCCGGGCTGACACTCACCAGCGACACGGCCGGTGCCTGAGACCCCGGCAGGTTGATCGACCCACTCACGCCTGTGCAGCCGTTACCATCGGTCACCGTCACCGAATACACCCCTGAGGAGAGACCGGTGATGGTCGGACCATTCTGGCCATTGCTCCACACGTAAGTGTAAGGAGCGGTGCCACTGGTGAGACTAGCCGTGATCTGACCCGTGGCCGAGCCGCACTCAGCCGCCGTCACCACCAGGTTGATGCCCAGGGGTGGGCACACGGGCGGACAATTGGCGGGGGTGAGAGTCGCCGTACCGGTGGCCACGCAGCCCCGGGCATCGGTGATGGTCACCGTGTAACTACCCGCACCCACGTTATTCAGACCTGCACTGGTTGCCCCGTTGCTCCAGCTGTAGCTGTAGGGAGCCGTGCCCCCGCTGATGCTCACCTGGGTGATGCTGCCCACCGTCGAGGGACACACGATGCGTGCCGGACTGTAGATGGCCAGGATCGCAGCGGGCTGGCTGATGACCACCTGCTGGCTGGCTTTGCAGCCGTTGCCATCGGTCACACTCACCGTGTAGGTACCCGCTGATAGACCGCTCACCACACTGGTACTCTGACCACTGCTCCACTGGTAGGTGTAGACACCACTGCCTCCGCTAGCTACCGCCGTGGCACTGCCACTGGCCGTGGCGTTGCAGGCTGCCGGTGTCGCGTTGACACTCAGACTAGGACCGCTCACCGAGTTGACGTTCACCGTCATTGTCGCCGAGCAGCCACCCGCATCGCTCACCGTCACCGAGTAAGCTCCCGAAGCCAGACCGCTCACGCTGGCCGTTAGGGCCCCACTGCTCCACTTGTATTGATATGGTGTGGTGCCACCACTGGCACTCACACTGGCACTGCCACTGGCATTGCCACAGGCCGCCGGGGTAGCCGAAGCCGTCAGGCTCAGGCTCGAGCTGCCCGGCACTACCACCGTCAGCAGACCCTGACACCCACTGCCGTCAAAGACACTCACCGTATAACTGCCCGCCGATAGACCACTCACACTGCTGGTGCTGGCCCCGTTGCTCCACTGGTAAGTGTAGGCACCACTGCCTCCACTGGCACTCACACTGGCACCGCCACTGGCTTGCCCACAGGCCGCCGGGCTGACACTCACCAGCGACACGGTCGGTGCCTGACTGCCTGGCAGGGTGACATTACTCACCACACCCGTGCAGCCGTTACCATCGGTCACCGTCACCGAGTAGATACCCGAAGCCAGCCCGCTCAGGCTTCGGCCGCTCTGGCCGTTGCTCCACACGTAACTGTAAGGGGCTACTCCGCTGGTGACACTGGCCGTGATCTGACCCGTGGCCGAGCCACACTGGGCCGCCGTCACCACCAGGTTCAGCCCGATCGGCGTGGGACACACCACCGGACAGGTGGGGGCCACCAGCACCGCCGAGCCAGTGGCTACGCAGCCCCGGGCATCGGTGATGGTTACCGTGTAGGTGCCCGAACTGACCCCTGTCAGACCCGCACTCGTCGCCCCCGTGTTCCACCGGTAGGTGTAGGGAGCACTGCCCCCGCTGATGCTTACCGGCACAATGTCTCCCACCACCGAGGGGCACACCCCCCGTACGGGGTTGTAGACCGCCAGGATGATCGCCGGTTCACCCACCGTCACCTGACCACTGGCCACACAACCCGACCCATCCGTGACGCTCACCGAGTAGGTGCCCGCCACCAGCCCACTCAGGCTGGCACTCGTCGAGCCGTTGCTCCACCGGTAGGTGTAGGAGCCGCTGCCCCCCGTCACCCCTACGCTCACGCTGCCGCTGGCCGAGCCATGACAAGCCGCATCCACAGGAGTCAGCGTCAGCTGGGGACCGCTCACCGAGTTGACGTTCACCGTGGCCGTGCTGCGGCAGCCCGCTCCGTCACTCACCGTCACCGAGTAGGCACCCGCCACCAGACCACTCAGGCTGGCCGTGCTGGCTCCGTTACTCCACTGGTAGGTGTAGGAGCCGCTGCCCCCGCTCACGCTCACGCTGGCCGTGCCGCTGGCCTGCCCACAGGCCGCCGGGCTACTAGCCGTCACCAGACTCAGGCTGCTGCTGCCCACCACACCCACACTCAGGGTGCTGGCACAGCCACTGCCGTCACTCACCGTTACCGTATACTGCCCTGCACTCAGCCCGCTCACGCTGCTGGTGCTGGCTCCGTTACTCCACTGATACTGATAGGGCAACTGGCCTCCGCTGGCACTCACACTGATGGACCCCGTCGCCTGACCACAGGCCGCTGGCGACACACGCACCAGGCTCACCACCGGCGCCTGCGAGCCCGGCAGGTCGATCGACCCGCTCACTCCCGTGCAGCCGTTGGCGTCACTCACCGTCACCGAGTACACCCCGGCCACCAGACCACTCAGGGTCTGACCGCTCTGGCCCGTGTTCCACTTGTAGGTATACGACCCCGAGCCGTTGGTAGGCGTAGCCGTGATCTGACCCGTGGCCGAGCCACACTGGGCCGCCGTCACCACCAGGTTCAGCCCGATCGGCGTGGGACACACCACCGGACAGATTGGCGGATTCACAGTCACCACCTGCATCAGCGAGCAATTATTATTTATTGCTGTCAGGGATAGAGGAGTATCTATACTAATACCACTCACCACACCATTGATAACCGTGCCACTGCTCGTTGTCACCGTCACCCCGCCTGGCGCGGTAACGTGTACCGAGTATGTTAAACCGTTACCGTCACAAAGTGGGCCACTGACACTCATTAGCGAACTCGTTGGGCATGGCTGATTACACAAGGTTGGGCTACCAATCACTTGGGTCTGCGAGGCACATCCGGCGATGGAGGCTACCACCGTCACATTCGTACCCACCGTACCCGTCACTATACCTAAGAAGGGAATCACTGTGCCTCCAAAGGCCGTTATAGTAGCTCCCGCGGTAGCCGTCACACTGGCTACATAGCTGGTGCCATTCAGACAGATGGCGTTGCCCGTCGAGAGGTTGATGGCTGTGGCACAGGTGGTGCACACCGCTCCGGTCACTACCGTCCGGCTGGTGCTGCAGCCCCCCGCTACGCTGGCTGTTACCACCACCGGCGTGTTGGCGGCAATGCCCGTTATGATCTGTAAAGTAGAATTGACATTCCCGGAAGTGCTGCTCACACTGGCTCCTGCACTCACCGCATAGCTCACCGTGCTCAGACCCGTCACCGGATCACACACCGGACCCGTTAGCGTTAGCACCGGTGACTGACAGACCGGCGCACAGACGGGACTGCTGATGGACGTCACCTGGGTGAGCGAACAGCTGTTGACCGCCGTCAAGGTCACCAAGCTGCCCAGGCTCAGGCCCGTTATCGTATTGCCTACGAGGGTGCCCGCACTGGCCGTCACGCTCACCCCCGTGGGGGCGGTGAAGACCACACTGTAGGTGCTGCCGTTGTTGTCACAGCCCGCCACCGCACTCACCAGAGGACCACCCGGGTTACAGGGCGTACCCGTGCACGAAGCCGGGCTGGTGATGATCTGAGTCTGGGAGGCACATCCGGCAATGGAGGCCACCACCGTCACACTGCTGCCCACCGTACCGGTCACCGTGTTCCCGCTGATCGTACCGCCCAGCACACTCAGGCTGGCTCCTGCGGTAGCCGTCACACTGGCTACGTAGCTGGTGCCATTCAGACAGATAGCGTTGCCCGTCGAGAGGTTGATGGCTGTGGCACAGGTGGTGCACACCGCTCCGGTCACCACCGTCCGGCTGGTGCTGCAGCCCCCCGCTACGCTGGCCGTTACCACCACCGGCGTGTTGGCGGCAATGCCTGTTATGATCTGTAAAGTAGAATTGACATTCCCGGAGGTGCTGCTCACACTGGCTCCTGCACTCACCGCATAGCTCACCGTGCTCAAGCCCGTCACCGGATCACATACCGGACCCGTCACCGTCAAGACCGGTGACTGACAGACCGGCGCACAGACGGGACTGCTGATGGACGTCACCTGGCTCACCGAGCAGCTGTTGACTGCCGTCAGTGTCACTGAGCTGCCCAGGCTCAGGCCCGTCACCGTATTGCCAATCACCGTACCGGCACTGGCCGTCACGCTCACCCCCGTGGGGGCGGTGAAGACCACACTGTAGGTGCTGCCGTTGTTGTCACAGCCCGCCACCGCACTCACCAGAGGACCACCCGGGTTACAGGGCGTACCCGTGCACGAAGCTGGACTACCGATCACCTGAGTCTGCGAGGCACATCCGGCAATGGAGGCCACCACCGTCACACTGCTGCCCACCGTACCGGTCACCGTGTTCCCGCTGATCGTACCGCCCAGCACACTCAGGCTGGCTCCTGCGGTAGCCGTCACACTGGCTACGTAGCTGGTGCCATTCAGACAGATAGCGTTGCCCGTCGAGAGGTTGATGGCTGTGGCACAGGTGGTGCACACCGCTCCGGTCACCACCGTCCGGCTGGTGCTGCAGCCCCCCGCTACGCTGGCCGTTACCACCACCGGCGTGTTGGCGGCAATGCCCGTTATGATCTGTAAAGTAGAATTGACATTCCCGGAAGTGCTGCTCACACTGGCTCCTGCACTCACCGCATAGCTCACCGTGCTCAGACCCGTCACCGGATCACACACCGGACCCGTTAGCGTTAGCACTGGCGATTGACAGACCGGCGCACAGACGGGACTGCTGATGGACGTCACCTGGCTCACCGAACAGCTGTTGACTGCCGTCAAGGTCACCGAGCTGCCTAGGCTCAGGCCCGTTATCGTATTGCCTACGAGGGTGCCCGCACTGGCCGTCACGCTCACCCCCGTGGGGGCGGTGAAGACCACACTGTAGGTGCTGCCGTTGTTGTCACAGCCCGCCACCGCACTCACCAGAGGACCACCCGGGTTACAGGGCGTACCCGTGCACGAAGCTGGACTACCGATCACCTGAGTCTGCGAGGCACATCCGGCAATGGAGGCCACCACCGTCACACTGCTGCCCACCGTACCGGTCACCGTGTTCCCGCTGATCGTACCGCCCAGCACACTCAGGCTGGCTCCTGCGGTAGCCGTCACACTGGCTACGTAGCTGGTGCCATTCAGACAGATAGCGTTGCCCGTCGAGAGGTTGATGGCTGTGGCACAGGTGGTGCACACCGCTCCGGTCACCACCGTCCGGCTGGTGCTGCAGCCCCCCGCTACGCTGGCCGTTACCACCACCGGCGTGTTGGCGGCAATGCCCGTTATGATCTGTAAAGTAGAATTGACATTCCCGGAGGTGCTGCTCACACTGGCTCCTGCACTCACCGCATAGCTCACCGTGCTCAAGCCCGTCACCGGATCACATACCGGACCCGTCACCGTCAAGACCGGTGACTGACAGACCGGCGCACAGACGGGACTGCTGATGGACGTCACCTGGCTCACCGAGCAGCTGTTGACTGCCGTCAGTGTCACTGAGCTGCCCAGGCTCAGGCCCGTCACCGTATTGCCAATCACCGTACCGGCACTGGCCGTCACGCTCACCCCCGTGGGGGCGGTGAAGACCACACTGTAGGTGCTGCCGTTGTTGTCACAGCCCGCCACCGCACTCACCAGAGGACCACCCGGGTTACAGGGCGTACCCGTGCACGAAGCTGGACTACCGATCACCTGAGTCTGCGAGGCACATCCGGCAATGGAGGCCACCACCGTCACACTGCTGCCCACCGTACCGGTCACCGTGTTCCCGCTGATCGTACCGCCCAGCACACTCAGGCTGGCTCCTGCGGTAGCCGTCACACTGGCCACGTAGCTGCCCGTACCGGTGCACACTGCGTTGCCCGTCGAGAGGTTGATGGCTGTGGCACAGGTGGTGCACACCGCTCCGGTCACTACCGTCCGGCTGGTGCTGCAGCCCCCCGCTACGCTGGCCGTTACCACCACCGGCGTGTTGGCGGGAATATTACTGATCGTATTGAGAAGAGCGTTGACTACTCCTACGTTCGCCGTTACACTGGCTCCTGCACTCACCGCGTAGCTCACCGTGCTCAAGCCCGTCACCGGATCACATACCGGACCCGTTAGCGTTAGCACCGGTGATTGACAGACCGGCGCACAGACGGGACTGCTGATGGACGTCACCTGGCTCACCGAACAGCTGTTGACCGCCGTCAAGGTCACCGAGCTGCCTAGGCTCAGGCCCGTCACCGTATTGCCAATCACCGTACCGGCACTGGCCGTCACGCTCACCCCCGTGGGGGCGGTGAAGACCACACTGTAGGTGCTGCCGTTGTTGTCACAGCCCGCCACCGCACTCACCAGAGGACCACCCGGGTTACAGGGCGTACCCGTGCACGAAGCTGGACTACCGATCACCTGGGTCTGCGAGGCACATCCGGCAATGGAGGCCACCACCGTTACACTGCTGCCTACCGTACCGGTCACCGTGTTCCCGCTGATCGTACCGCCCAGCACACTCAGGCTGGCTCCTGCGGTAGCCGTCACACTGGCTACATAGCTGCCCGTACCGGTGCACACTGCGTTGCCCGTCGAGAGGTTGATAGCTGTGGCACAGGTGGTGCACACCGCTCCGGTCACTACCGTCCGGCTGGTGCTGCAGCCCCCCGCTACGCTGGCTGTTACCACCACCGGCGTGTTGGCGGCAATGCCCGTTATGATCTGTAAAGTAGAATTGACATTCCCGGAAGTGCTGCTCACACTGGCCCCCGCACTCACCGCGTAGCTCACCGTGCTCAAGCCCGTCACCGGATCACACACCGGACCCGTTAGCGTTAGCACTGGGTTCTGACATGTTGTACATAATGAGGTTGTCACTGGAGCGGTTAAGGCAGTAGCACTACAACCCGAAGCATCGGTTACGACTACGGTGTAGCTGCCACTTATTGATGCGGTAGCCGTCAACAACTGACCCGTTCCGGAGAAGCCGTTGGGCCCAAACCAGTTATAGGTTAGCTGACCTGAGCCGCCCACACCTGTAACACTCAGACTAATTGGACTACCGATACAGGCGATTCCAGGCGTGGCACCGGCCGTTGCGGATAAGTTAGATCCGGTTGACAGGATAACCACATCGCTGAACGTACAGCCTCGGCTATCGCCCATAGTAACTGTATAACTGCCGCTTAGCAGACCAGTCGCGGTAGCCGACGTTGAGACTATACCCGTTGCCCCCGTTATGGTGTACGAGTAGGCGCCCGTTCCGCCTGAAGGCTGAATAACCGTCAGGCTTCCCGATGCTGGAGAGAGACATACGGGTTCGTTATACTGAATATTGAAATCAAGCCCCCTTGGCTGGTTCACAACAACGGTTGTTACCGATACACAGGAGGTCGAATTTGTTCTGGTTATTAGGTATGTTCCGCCTGGAACCGAGTAAGAGGCCGATGCATTTCCCGGCGTCCTCCCAATTTCAGTGGCCGTTCCAGAAATCGTTACAACGTATTCATCCGTTGCATTTCCAGACCCATTGAACTGTATAGACCCATTATTCTGCGGGCACAGGGCATCCGATGCAGTCCAGTTGGCGATGGCTGGCTGGCCTGTTGGATTTATCAGAATATTGTCTTTTGTGACATCACACCCATTGACATCCATTACAGTAACGGTGTTGACTCCGGCGGGTAGTCCCTGTACGGAAAATGTCCGTGAACTACTGACACCCTTAACGAACCCATTGACACTGTAAATGAATGGTCCCGTTCCACCCGAAACTGTAATGGCCAATTTGCCATCTGAAGCACCACAACTGCTTACCATCGTTGGTATGACACTCAGCGTAAATCCATTTGGCGTGCGGGTCGGAATCACTACGTCAATGACAGATTTACACGTGTTCGCAGAGCCTGCCACGGTGAAGGCATAACTTCCTGCTTTCAACCCTGAAATAGTAACAAGGCCTGCACTCGAGGCTGTTTGAGACCCCGTTGTTTGCCCACTCCAGGTGATGTTATACGGCCCGGTGCCTCCCTGAATATTAAGCGCGACCGAACCGTTCGAAGCTGTACAACTGGCAGCCCCTGTGGCCGAAATGCTGGCGATCGGTCCACCAATGTCGTTGACATTTACGGTATCGACGTATGTACAACCTGCGTAGATGGTGTTATTGGCAAATAGCGTTGCGGTTACCGAGTAAACACCCGCCGTTAATCCAGTCGCTGTTGGTCCATTCTGACCGTTGCTCCAGAGGTAAGTCGTTGTTGCCCCAGCCGGTACATTAAGGAGTGACGCGGTGGCCTGACCAACAGACTGACCACACTGGTTGTCGACCACGGCTGTATTGATTGGCAAAGTCGGACATTTGAGTTGACAAGGCGGCACCGTTACGAGGGCGGTCTGATTGCCCGGACAGCCGTTTGCGTCCGTGACAGACACGGCATAGTTACCCGCAGCCAGATTCGAATGACTGGCCCCGGCGATGGTCTGCCCCTGGTTATTGATGATGGATACCGTATAAGTAGGCGTCCCCCCGTTGATTTGAATCACGTTCAGGGTACCATCGCCATTGCCAACGCCACCGGGTCCGCAGGTTTCGGCAATGTACTGTACGTTAAAGTCGATACCCGTAGGCCCGGTAATGGTAAAGTTCTGGAATGAAGAACAGGTATCATTCTGTAATTCAACCGTATAGACTCCCTGCGGTAGGTTCGTTACCAGAGGTCCTGTTGAATTTTGCGGTACAGTAGCAACTACCGTCCCGCCCAGGGAGATGGTGTAGGTACCAGTACCTGTGCCGCCCGCATACGTCAGTGAACCCGTGCCGTCAGCACAAGCCATGCTTTGGGATGTCCAGCCGGTTACTGCAGGAGCGCCGGTTTGCTGTATGATGGCCGTCGTCGTGGTTGAGCAGCTGTTGGCCCCACTGATGACGCCAAGCGTATATACACCGGCAGGCAAGTTAGGAATCTGAAGGGTGCTGGCCGATACGGTCGTGTACGATGCACCATTCAGTGTATACGTATAAGCTGGACCACTACCCGACGCGGTCAGGCTGATCGATCCATCCTGTGAGCCACAACTCGACGTTGGGGTCGGAACAGCAGCTAGTGAAATGTTGCTGCTTGATGAAACCGGAATCGTTACATCGAGTACCGTTTTACACGTCGATCCGCTGGCCGTGAAGGTGAATACATAGCTTCCCGGAGCCAGACCCGACTGGGTAAACTGGAAGGGAGCTGTACCATTTACACTTCGGTTGCCACTCACCGGACCCGTCCAGGTTACGGCGAATGGGCCAGTGCCGCTGGCGACGCTGAACGAAGCGGTGCCGGTATTGGCCGCACAACTCGACGGGTTGATTACCCCCTGTGCTACCACCGGACCACCGATCTGGTTGACGTTGACGGTTTCAATGTATGGACAACCGACAAATGTTCCTGTCAGAACGGTAGCCGTGACCGAATAAACACCCGCAGCCAGGCCGTTGGTCGTCGGACCGGAGAAGCCGTTACTCCAGAGGTAGTCGACATCACTGTCGGCAAAATTACCCAACTGCGCCACGGCACGTCCATCGGCGGTGCTACAGTTTGCATCGACGACAAAGGTGTTCATCGGGATGATTGGGCATTTCAGGTTACAATCCGGAACCGTTACAAATACATTTTGAACACCTGAACAACCTTTTGAGTCAACTACGTTAATCTGATAGGTGCCCGGTTTCAGGTTGGTGTAAGTATCGGGTGAGGTAGCCGCAATCACCTGATTCTGGCTATTCAGAACCGTGGTCGAATAAGGAGCCGTGCCACCTGTCTGTTGCACGATCGAGATCGTGCCGTCATTGTTTGCCGAACCGCCTGGCGCACAGGCCACTTTTGTATATTGTACATTAAATTTGAGACCCTGAGGAACCGAAATGGTTGCCGTTGTAAACGACGTACAGGTTGATGCTGTCGATGTTTGCTGAATGCTGTAGGTACCAGCGGGTAGCGTCAGAGAGGTTGACGAAGCGCCACTAATGCCCGCTGTTGGCCCAACGATCGAGCCCGTCGTTACTTCCCGAATCAGGTAGGTTGCCGTAGGTTGTCCCCCGGCAAATACCAATTGCCCTTTGTCACTTGGACAAGCCGGGTTGACCGCTGTCCAGCCTGCAACCGTGGGAGCCCCCGTTTCCAGGATAGTGACGGGAACGGCCGGCGTTTTACACCCACCCGCCGAGCTAACGCTTACTGTATATACGCCAGCGGTCAGTCCCGAAACTGTAAAGGTTGGCAGCGATGAGGTTCCAATTTGTACGCCATTCAGCGAGAAGGAGAAGGGTCCTGTTACGCCAACGGCTGGTGTCGCCGTGATGAGGATGCTACCCGTCGGCGAGCCACAGGCAGTGGCATTGGTTGGCGTTCCCGTTACACTAATCTGATCGGTATCATCCTGAGGAATCGTAATGGGCAGGTAGGACGCACAAGCCGTATTACCAGACGTGCCGGTCACTTTGAAGATGTACGAGCCTGGTGCCAGCTGCACAGTGGTTGTACCTAGATTGGCGCCGGATGTGCTGCCACTGCCCGCCCCACTCCAGGAAATCTGAAAGGGACCGGTACCAGTGGTTATATCGATGGCAACCGCTCCGTTGGCTCCCCGGCAATCGGCCGAGGTGATCAGGCTGATTTCAGCCACAGGCCCACCGATATCGTTGACCTGAATGCTGTCGACAACACTACAGACACTGTTACCGGTCGAAACGGTAGCGGTAATGCTGTAGACGCCTGCGGCTAACCCGGCAACCGTTGGCCCGGTTTTCCCATTACTCCAGGCGAAGCCGGTGGTGGCGCCCGTGGGCAAGCCACCTAGGGAGACGATGGCCGTACCATCACTGTTTCCACAACTGGCATCCACGACAGCTGTACTGATGGGGTAATTACAGGACGGTGGCGTACAATCCCGGACCACGACCACGGCAGCCGCCTGATCGACGGGACAGCCGTTGCCGCCTACACCGTACAATACGGTGTAAGAGCCGACGCCCGAGGTAATGCCATTGAATATACTTCCCGAAAGTGACCCCGTAACAGCCGAGAAAGAACCCCCGGCCGGGAAATAGGTCGCCAGATCAACGGTTTCGTTGTTACAGATCGACACGATCACGTCGTTGCCCGCGCTCGGTTGCGGACTAACGCTGACCGTCACGGAAGCTGTGGCCGTACAACTCTGGCCGTCGGTGACCGTCACGCTGTACACACCTGCCGCAGCGGCCGTGGCCGTCAGCGTCGGGTTGGCGGTGGTGGCGGCAAAACCGTTGGGGCCACTCCATTTATACGTCAATGGGGTAGTTACCGGGGCGGTGGTGCTGTTGCCCGCCGTGACACTCAGGTTGAGGGTGCCTCCCGCGCAGGCAACCAGCGTGTTGCCCGCCGTAGCCGTCAGGCTACAGCAGTTGCTGGCCGAAACCGCTACCGTGGCCGTTCCCGAACAGCCCTGGGCATCAGTGACCGTGACGATGTAATTGCCGTTGATGGCCGTTGAAGCGGAATTTGTCACCTGCGGATTAACCCCGGAACCAACGTAGCTGTTCGGACCGGTCCAGGCGTAGGTAAACGGTGCCTGACCGCCCGTTGAGGTGGCCGACAGGTTAAACGGTTGCCCGATGCAGCCGCTGCCCGCAGCCACGGTAGCCGTGGCGATCAGGCTCTGGTTGACAACAATGGTACAGGTGATGGTGGTCGACGAGGGACAGGAAGCCGACGACGAGACACCCCAGATTTTATAGGTGTAGGTGCCGGCCGTGTTGAATAACTGGCTGATGTTGCCCGTACCCGTGGCGTTGTCTTCCACTCGCAGCCAGTTGATGGTGGCCGGAATGTCGGTCGCAAACGTAATGGCCCCGGTCTGACCCGAACAGATCGTTTGGGAACAGACCGAAGGCGTCACGATTGGAACCGGATTGACCAGCACCGTAGTGACCGCCGTCTGGCTGGGACAGCTAAACGAGGTGACCACCGCCGAATACGTATAACTCACTGGGTTACTACCCGTTGCTGTGGGAAAATCCGTAACATCACCAAAGCTGCTGACGTTGCCGGGCATGCGGGTCCACAGGGTTTGACCACCTGCCGGATTGGTTGTGTAATTGATGGCTACCTGCGTGCCCGAACAGATCGTCAGACTCGTCAGGTTGGGCACAATCGTCGTTGGAGGGCAGGCCCCCGCCAGGGTGTAGACCGTGAAAGAACCCGGTACAATGGCCGCCGTGGTGGTAATCGAACCTGCCGTCACCGATGCACTCAGGCCATTGAAGGTACTAGCACTGGTATTCTGCGCCAAAGAGCTAGCATCCACCGTCGAGGGAATGGCGACCCATTGGGTACCATCCCAACCGACAATGGTCAGGTTATTCAGGTTAGCACCGACCATTGCGCTGATGGGCGTATTGGCATCCCAAGTCAGGGTAATTTTAGCCGGAGTGGTGCCATCGATGTCCCAGTACTCGATATTATCGACCGTGCCCACATTGGCCGCTTTGGCCGTGGTGGGAAATGCCGGGCCACCGCCGGGCAGAATGCCGTAGGTGCCCCCCATCAGGTTGCTGGTGGTGGCCAGCCCCGGATCCACACCGTAATAGGCCGCCGTGGTGGGGGCAGCCGCCGAGGAGGCTGACACAGCCGCCGGGCGGTACTTATTGTTATCGCCGATGGGGAAAGTGAAGGGTCCAGCGTTGTAGGTGCGCACGTAGCCATCCACAAAAGCGGTGTTGCTGGCGTTGATCCAACTGCTGTTAGGGTTGACGAAGCTGTACATCCCGATGGCGGGCTGGCGCTCCGAGCCAATGATACCAGCATTGATGGTACCGCTGCCGGTCACAAAGTCATGCTGCTCATAAATAGCCATTTCAGCTGTAGTATGGGCAAAAGTACTTCCAAAGCTGCCGGATTGGGCCTGCACCAGTTGGCTTATGACGGTGAACACAAACGTGGCCAAGACGCTCCATCTGTGCTTTTTTATCGAATTCCCCATCATCTTGATTACGAGTTAAAACTTTTATTATTTACTACTGAATGGCTGCTTTTGACTGGATCGGCAACAGAACAGGATGCCTTCGTAGCAGTTGGAAGGCCGGGATTTAGGGTTTCTGGATTGATTCCCCGAATACCATAGTTTATTGTTCGTTTCTCTTCTATTTTGAAAGAAAAGCGACACTCAAATTGCTAATAAAGAATGTCAGGGTCTGTCCCGCTTGAAGCGATGGTAAAAATCTTATATCGACTACATCTCCGGCGGTAAGTGGATGAATAATGGTCCCTCCTCCGGCGATACCGGCGGCATTCGCCTGACAGTTAGCGATGGCTATCGTCCGGACCAACGTTCCATTGATGTATAACCCCACATAAAGTCCCTGGGCATAGGTAGCTTGAATGGTACCAAATACTGTACTGAACTGGTAAACACCTGTTCCATTTGCTGGTACAGTAAATGAGTCTGATGACAGGTCAAATACGTTGTTTTTATCATAGTGTTTGATTCCGTAATCCGCCTTCGGCGTGGTTGTAGCAGCAGCTACTTGGTTTCCTACATTCGAAACAGAAAACAAAACCGGTGCATCCTGAACACCTACCGGAGCCAAGGCTACCCAGCCAGTGCCATCCCAATAATACTCCCCGATTTTAGCCGCCAGCGTGGGATAACTAGTATTGGTCGAGGTGATAGCTGTATTGGTGTTGTACACGTGCATGCCCGCAGCAGGTGTTCCCGCCAACCCCCAGGTCGTCGTGTTAGTCAAGCTGATACGCGGCATCAACAAGCCTTTATTGGTGCTCTCCAGTTCCAGGAGAGAACCCCCGTTAATGCTGGTGGGGACGTTACCGATTTTGACCTGGGCCTGAGCCACCAATGTGCTGACGAAAAAGGCAACGATGGCAAGTGTATGGTTGAGAGTTGTCTTCATGTTTGTAAGCGATTTATAAAAGGTCATCTGTCTCCTGGTTGTCTGATTATCCATTAGTTATTCACCGTTAGCTGTGTGGTCACCGGCGTACCGGCACAGCCTCCCTGGCTAGCCGTGAAGGTATAGGTGTAGCTGCCCGCCGGTAAGGTTTCCCTGACCGTGACGCTGCCCGTTCCCGTCCCGCTCGCCGGGCCAGGGGTGGCCGGGCTGCGGCTCCAGTTGATGGTCGCCGTGGCCGGTAAGGCCATCGCCGTGACGCTGCTTTGTTCCAGCGCACAGACAACTAACTGCTGAGGCACGACCTTCAAAACGGGTGCGGGATTGATCGTTAACGTGACGGTTTTCGAGTCGGAACAAGCCCCTGCGCTGGCCGTAATGACATAGGTGATCGTTTGCGGACTGCCATTTAGGTTGCCGATACCTGGAAAGACGATGTTACTGCCCGTCCCGCTCTGGCCCACGCTGTTGATCCAGCTAACATTGGCTCCGCCTGCGCCACCCACCGATAGGGTGGTGCTCTGGCCCGAACAGATCGTCTGGCTTGTGCCCCCACTCACCGTCAGGCTGGGTTGAACCGTTACCACCACACTCGTCGTTGCCGTGGCCGAACATCCACTCCCCGCATTGGTCACCACCACCTGATAAATGCCACTTTGGGCCGTCGTCGACAGGGGTAAGGTGGGGTATTGCAGGCTGCTCACAAAACCATTGGGGCCCGTCCAGGCGTAGGTGTATGTACCACTGCTTCCTGGCAGGGCCGACAGCGACAAGGTACCACTGGTACACTGAGGGCTATTGCTCAGGGCCGAGGCCGACAGCGCAGGTGGGCCACCGATGGTGGCCACGATGGTCTGCAAACAGGTCGGATCCCCTATCTGCTGCACCACCAGGGTGTAACTGCCAGGGGCCAGACCACTGACGGTAAAGGGGCTGGTGCCCAAGGGCTGAGCGGCTGCGCCATTTAGGCTATATTGGTAACTACCGGTGCCCGTATACGTAATCAGCATAGAGCCGCTGTTGACCGGGCTGCAATTGGTGGCCGAAACGGGTGATGCGGAAGCTACCAGGTCGCAGCAGTTGTTGACAACAATGGTACAGGTGATGGTGGTCGACGAGGGACAGGAAGCCGACGACGAGACACCCCAGATCTTGTAGGTATACGTGCCGGCCGTGTTGAATAACTGGCTGATGTTGCCCGTACCCGTGGTGTTGTCTTCCACCCTCAGCCAGTTGATGGTGGCCGGCACACTGGAGTTGAAGGTGATGGCCCCGGTCTGGCCCGAACAGATCGTTTGGGAACAAACCGAAGGGGTCAGGATCGGCACCGGGTTGACCGTCACAACGGTGGTAGTTGTCGCAGTTGGGCAACCCACATACGGCGTAATGGAGGCCGTGTAAGTATAGCTCACCGGCGTGGTACCCGTGGCCGTCGGAAAATCAATGACGTTGCCGAGGTTCGATCCTGTTCCAGGGTTGCGGCTCCAGACGACCTGCGCCCCGGCAGGAATGGTTGTATAGGTAATAGCAGCCTGATCGCCCGAGCAGATGCTCAGGCTGGTGAGGTCAG
Organism: Spirosoma radiotolerans; assembly: GCF_000974425.1. Classification (NCBI taxonomy): domain Bacteria; kingdom Pseudomonadati; phylum Bacteroidota; class Cytophagia; order Cytophagales; family Cytophagaceae; genus Spirosoma; species Spirosoma radiotolerans. The sequence goes on along the minus strand of NZ_CP010429.1, from coordinate 422,637 downwards.
GTGTGATGCTGGTGGTAAGACAGGCCCCCGCCAGCGTATAGACGGTGAATGAACTCGGAACAAGGGTCGCATTGGTGGTAATCGAACCCACCGTCAGAGAACTGGATGAACCATTGAAGACACTCGCGCTGGTGGATAAATTCAGGGAGCTCGCATCGACCGTCGAGGGAATGGCGACCCACTTGGTACCGTCCCAGCCCACGATGGTGAGGTTGTTTAGGTTGCTTCCCACCATCGTGCTGATGGGCGTATTGGCATCCCAGGTCAGCGTGATTTTGGCTGGAGTGGTACCGTCAATGTCCCAGTATTCGACGTTATCCACGATACCGACATTGGTAGCTTTGGTAGCGGTCGGGAACGGGCCGCCGGTGGGCAGCACGGGTTCATTGCCGCCTTTCAGGCTGCTCGTCACAGCGAGCGTGCCGTCGATGGCGAAATAGGCCGCCGAAGCGGGCGCTGCTGCTGAGGAGGCCGACACGGCCGCCGGGCGGTATTTATTGTTGTCGCCGATGGGGAAGGTAAACGCGCCGGTTTGCCGCGTCATGACGTAGCCGTCTGTATAAGCCGCCGACGAAGCCGACACCCAGCTTGAGCCCGTGTTAAAGCTCACGAAACCTTTGGGGTTGTTGCGTTCGGTGCCCACAATCCCCGGCAGTATACCCGACCCACCGTTCAGGAAGTTATGCTGCACAAAAATGCCCATCTCTTCGTTGGTGTGGACAAATGTGTTGCCAAAACTGCCGCTGGACTGGGCGCGAACCAGAAGGCTACTGATGGTAAACACAACCGTCAGAACGATGGTCCAGCCGTGCTTTTTTGTATACTTTCCCATCATGTTATTACGAATTAGAACTATTATTTTAACTACCAAATGATTACTTCTGCTAGGATTTGGAACGAGAACGGCTTGCCTTCGTAGCAGTTGGAAGGCCGGGTTTCATTGCCCTATTTAATTAAGCAAAATGCATAGGCGCGCTTATTGAACAGGATCAATGAAAAGTGATGTGCTCAACCAAATTTTCTAATTTGAAAGTTTGACTATTTCCAGCGATGAAACTGAATAAGTCCAGTCGGCAAAGGAAGGATTGCTTTGCACTTGCATCGTGACTTTGTCACCAGCAGACAATTTGACAACAACAGGAATGGTTCTGGAAAATCCGGTGTTGGCTGGCACAAAATCATTGATTAGTTTACGGTACAGAGCGCCATTTACGTAAATAAAAGCAGCCCGGCCTGTCCCGCTGGCTACGTTAGCCGTAGATTCAATGTAAAATGAAACCAAATAGAATCCTGATGAAGGAGTTGTAAACTCGTCCGTTGAAAGATTGAAATTGGAGTTTTTATCAAATTCAGTGGTTGTATAGTTCACTTTGTAAACGATACCAGAATTTACTAACGTGCTGGTTGACATAGAAACTCGCAAGGCCGCATCAGCACTTTGGGTTTGACCTATGGCTACCCAACCGGTACCATCCCAGTAATACTCCCCAATCTTTTGATCCAGGGTCGGGTATTTTTCATTGGTTGACGTAATGGAAGGATTGGTATTGTAGACGTGCATTCCCGGCGAAGTTGCTACCGTCCCTGTCCCCAGAACCGGAGCCCAGGTGGTGGTATTGGTCAGGGAAACCTGCGGCATACGGATGCCCTTATCGGCGGATTCCACCTCCAGCGCCGAACCGGGAGCAATAACGGTTGTATTGGTTCCGATTTTCACCTGTGCCTGCGCTATGAGCGAACTGGCAATGAAAGCTACTACCGCCAGTATGAAGTTGATCGTTGTTTTCATTGTCTGCATTCGAGTTATAAAATGAAATTGTGTCTTCAGTTACGTTTGGGTGCCGAGTCCGTCGGCGACGGTTAGTTGCTTACGGTTACCAGCGAGGTTACCGGTGCGCTTGTACAGCCGCCCTGTGTGGCGGTGAAGGTATACGTGTAGGTGCCCGCTGGTAAGGTTTCGTTCACTGTCACGCTCCCGGTTCCGCTCCCGCTGGCCGGCGTAGGGGTAGCGGGCGTTCGACTCCAGTTGATGGTTACAGTGGTCGGCATAGTCGTTGCCGACACGGTGGTTTGTTCCGCCAAACAAACAATAGCCTGTACGGGTGTTACTTTCAGTACCGGGGCGGGGTTGATGGTCAGTGTGACCGTTTTGGTGTCGGAACAATTGCCGCTCTGTGCCCGGATCGTGTACGTTATCGTCTGTGGTTGGCCGGTGGTGTTACCCAGCCCGGCAACGTTGATGGTGGCGCCCGTGCCGCTTTGCCCCAGGCTGTTGGTCCAGGTAATGGGCGCCCCTCCATCGCCCGTCACCGAGAGGGTGGTGCTTTGCCCCGAACAGATTGTCAGGCTGGGCGAGCCGCTAATGCTCAGACTGGGCTGCGTGGCCACGGTGACTGCCGTGGTGGCCGTACCCGAACAGCCTTGCGTATCGGTTACGGTCAAGGTATAGGTGCCACTTTGAGCCGATGTTGAGAGGGCCAGCGTCGGGTTAGGCAAGGTGCTGGTAAACCCGTTGGGGCCACTCCAGGCGTAGCTATAGGAGCTATTGCCGCCCGAGCCACTGCCCGATAAGGCCAATGTACCGGCGGTACAGAGGGGGCTGTTGCTACTGGCACTGGCGACCAAAGAGCCGACCGTGATCGTTACTGTAGCGGTTTTGATACAGGCCGCACTGGCGGTGGGATCGCTGACGGTGAGGGTATAGATACCGCTCATGGCTGAGGTTGCCGAGGGAATGGTGGGGTTGGCCAGGTTGCTGGTGAAACCGTTGGGACCGCTCCAGGCGTAGGTCACCGCCCCGGCATTGCCCGTAACGGTCGAGGCCAGGCTGATGGTCTGCCCCACGCAAACCACCGTGTTGCTGGCCGATGCACTGGCCACCAGTGTACAGCAGTTGTTGACAACAATGGTACAGGTGATGGTGGTCGACGAGGGACAGGAAGCCGACGACGAGACACCCCAGATTTTATAGGTGTAGGTGCCGGCCGTGTTGAATAACTGGCTGATGTTGCCCGTACCCGTGGTGTTGTCTTCCACCCGCAGCCAGTTGATGGTGGCCGGCACACTAGAGTTGAAGGTGATGGCCCCGGTCTGGCCCGAACAGATCGTTTGGGAACAAACCGAAGGGGTCAGGATCGGCACCGGGTTGACCGTCACAGTCGTGACGGTTGTATTGGTGGGACAACCAACTATTGGTGCCGTTGAAGCTGTGTAGGTATAGCTCACCGGTGTAGTGCCGGAAGCCGTTGGGTAATCGCTGATGTTACCAATACCGCTCAGGTTGCCCGGCATCCGATTCCAGAGCACCTGCTGGCCCGTTGGGCTGGTGGTGTAACTGATCGCAGCCTCCACGCCGGAGCAGATCGACAGGCTGGTAACGCTGGGCGTGATGGTAATAGTCGGGCACGCGCCTGCCAGGGTGTAAACCGTATAAGAACCGGGTACGACGGTCGCGTTGGTGGTAATCGAACCCGCCGTCACCGATGCACTCAGGCCATTGAAGGTACTAGCACTGGTATTCTGCGCCAAAGAGCTAGCATCCACCGTCGAGGGAATGGCGACCCATTGGGTACCATCCCAACCGACAATGGTCAGGTTGTTCAGGTTGGCACCGACCATGGCACTGATGGGCGTGTTGGCATCCCAGGTCAGCGTAATTTTAGCCGGGGTGTTGCCGTCGATGTCCCAGTATTCGACGTTATCAACCACGCCGACGCCCGTTGCTTTGGAGGCAGTGGAAAACGGGCCGCCTGCGGGCAACACGCCGTAGTTGCCGCCCATCAGGTTGCTGGTGGTGGCCAGACTTGGATCGACGCCGAAATAGGCCGCCGTGGTGGGCGCCGAACTCGACGAGGCCGAAACCGCAGCCGGGCGGTATTTATTGTTATCGCCGATGGGGAAGGTAAACGCACCGGATTGGTAGGTACGCACGTAGCCATCCACAAACGCCGTGCTGCTAGCGTTGATCCAGGTGCCGTTGGGGTTAACAAAGCTGTACATCCCGATAATGGGTTGCCGCTCCGACCCGATGATCCCGGCGTTGATGGTGCCGCTGCCGGTCACGAAGTTGTGCTGCTTATAAATAGCCGTTTCGGCTTTTGTGTGCGCAAAGGTGCTGCCAAAACTGCCGGACTGAGCGTGTACCCACTGGGCTATGACGGTCAACACAAATGTCAGAACGATCCCGAACCTGTGTTTTTTGGTAAAAATCCCCATCATCGAATTATGAGTTAAAATCTGTATTATCTTCTACTGAATGACTGAATCTGCCTGGAACTGAAAAGAACGGGTTGCCTTCGTACCAGGTGGAAGGCTGAGGCTCGGGCAGTTTTTACGCATTGCCCGAAACAGGATGATCGTACCGACAAAGCCCGAAGGCACGGCCTAATTGGATAGTTTGGTGATTTCCAGAATGGCCGAACCAAACCGCCAACCACCAGTACTTCCACCGCCGGCATCACCAACGGTTATCCAGACAGTATCTCCGGCATTAAGATTTAACAAAGCGGGAGTAGTGCGGGCAAAGCCAGAACCTGCAATGACATTGTCATTGAATAAAATTCGATCGCCTGTTCCATTGACAACCAGAAAAGCAAACCGCCCTGTTGCGTAGCCTAATATTTCAGGAGTCCCGCAGTTAACGTTAAAGTTTATGAGATAATAACCAGCGGATGGCGCGGTAAACTTGTCGGTGGTTAAGTCAAAGTTTGTTCCTTTATCGAATTTTTTTGAGATGAAATTTACAATCCCTCCTGTTGTAACTGACTGAGACCCCGCAAATTCGACCCGGAGGACTGCGTCGGTGCTTTGAGTCCCCCCAATGGCTACCCAGCCCGTTCCATCCCAATAATATTCCCCAATTTTAGCCGCTAGTGTTGGGTAAGAGGTATTGGTTGAGGTAATGTTCGGGTTAGTGTTGTACACGTGCATACCGGGCGCTGCCGGAACTGTTCCTGAACCCAGCATGGGTGCCCAGGTGGTTGTATTGGTCAAAGCAATTTTCGGCATCCGAAGGCCCTGGTTAGTACTTTCCAGTTCGAGCACGGAACCGGCGTGAATGGTAGTGGGGTTGTCCCCGATTTTCACCTGCGCCCGAGCCACCAGCGAACCGGCAACAAAGACAAAAAGTGCCAGTAGGATGTTGATCGTTGTTTTCATTGTCTGTATTCGAGTTATAAAAGTTGATAGAGATCCTGTTGTAAATGAGCTGCCGAATCCGTCAGCGACGGTTAATTGTTGACGGTTACCTGCGAGGTCGCGGGGGAACTGGTGCAGCCGCCCTGCGTGGCCGTGAACGAGTACGTATATGCCCCTGCTGGTAAGGTTTCGGTTATCGTCACGCTGCCGGTGCCCGTACCGCTGGCCGGCGTGGGCGTGGCCGGGCTGCGGCTCCAGTTGATCGTCGCCGTGGGCGAACTGGCCGTGGCGGTGACGGTTGTTTGCTCCGTGGCACAAACTACGGCCTGCAATGGCGTGACTTTGATCGTCGGAACCGGGTTGATGGTCACGGTAACGGTTTTGCTGTCGCTACAGGTACCCGCATTCGCTAAAATGACGTAGGTAACGGTTTGTGGACTGCCACTCACGTTGATCAGTCCGGCAAAATTGATGGTGGCGCCCGTGCCGCTTTGCCCCAGGCTGTTGGTCCAGGTAATGGGCGCCCCTCCATCGCCCGTCACCGAGAGGGTGGTGCTTTGCCCCGAACAGATTGTCAGGCTGGGCGAGCCGCTAATGCTCAGACTAGGCTGCGTGGCCACGGTGACTGCCGTGGTGGCTGTACCCGAACAGCCTTGCGTATCGGTTACGGTCAAGGTATAGGTGCCACTTTGAGCCGATGTTGAGAGGGCCAGCGTCGGGTTAGGCAAGGTGCTGGTAAACCCGTTGGGGCCACTCCAGGCGTAGCTGTAGGAGCCATTGCCGCCCGAGCCACTGCCCGATAAGGCCAATGTACCGGCGGTACAGAGGGGGCTGTTGCTACTGGCACTGGCGACCAAAGAGCCGACCGTGATCGTTACTGTAGCGGTTTTGATACAGGCCGTACTGGCGGTGGGATCGCTGACGGTGAGGGTATAGATACCGCTCATGGCTGAGGTTGCCGAGGGAATGGTGGGGTTGGCCAGGTTGCTGGTGAAACCGTTGGGACCGCTCCAGGCGTAGGTCACCGCCCCGGCATTGCCCGTAACGGTCGAGGCCAGGCTGATGGTCTGCCCCACGCAAACCACCGTGTTGCTGGCCGATGCACTGGCCACCAGTGTACAGCAGTTGTTGACAACAATGGTACAGGTGATGGTGGTCGACGAGGGACAGGAAGCCGACGACGAGACACCCCAGATTTTATAGGTGTAGGTGCCGGCCGTGTTGAATAACTGGCTGATGTTGCCCGTACCCGTGGTGTTGTCTTCCACCCGCAGCCAGTTGATGGTGGCCGGCACACTAGAGTTGAAGGTGATGGCCCCGGTCTGGCCCGAACAGATCGTTTGGGAACAAACCGAAGGGGTCAGGATCGGCACCGGGTTGACCGTCACAACGGTGACAGTCGGCTGACTGGGACAGCCGTAGATATTGGAATGAACTGCTGTATAGGTGTAGCTAATGGGCGAGGTGCCTGTTGCACTCAGCGCTTGTGACAGACTGCCGGTTCCGGTCAGGCTGTCGGGCATTCGGACCCAACTTACGGTTTGCCCGGAGGGTACATTGGTGTAATTCAGGGTAAACACCCCTCCACTACAGAGAGACGTGCTGGAGGGCGTTGCCGTTGGGGCGGCAGGCGTCAGACTAAAGCTGACCGGCACGCAGGCTTCGTTGTTGCTGGCGACATCGCCCGGGATGTTGGTGGTGTTATCCGCGGTATTGCAATCCGTTGCGCCGTTGTTGGTGGTTTGTCCGAACGCGCTGGTAATCTCCGCCCGGTTCGTCACAGTAAGAGAGCAAGTACCCGTTGTGGCCTGGGCGGTCAGACGGAGAATAACCCGGTTATCTGTTCCTACGTTCAGGTTTTTGACGGTCAATTGCACCGTACCGTTTGCACCCACGGCGGGTGTTGAAAGTGTGTAGGCCGTGGAGGCCAGGCTTGCACTATTGGCGTCGAGGACCTGAGCACTTTGGAAAACCAGACCGGTTGGCAGGACGTCCCGCGCAATCAAATCAGCTGCCGGGGAGGGGCCGTTGTTGGAGAGTGTGATATCGAAGGTAACCCTGTTACCGGACTGGCTTTGAATTACTTTGGCAATCTGCGGTTCCGCATAGGTTTGCGGGCAGGCGGCTGCGTCGTTCTGACTAATTGCCGCACCACTGCTCACCACGGTCGACCAGCTATTCGTTACCGTATTGTACCGTTGAATCGCACCCGTGAAATTTTCATAGGCGTACATGTTATTGAACTGATCGAACCAGATGGCACCGTAGACACCCGCGGGTAGGAAACCATTGGTTGGCGACACAATCGAAACCGCACCGGTGGTCGGATTGATCTTTTCAATCCGGCCGGACTGGTCGACGCTGTAAAGCAGGTTGTCGCCCGGGTTTAGCGACCAGTCACCCACGTATACCGCCGAACTCATCGTCACGGCTGTCGCGGTATACGGGATTGTATTCAGATTGACCGCGTACGCAATCCCGTCACTCGAATTCGCGATGTACATGATTCCGGCGGGACTAATATCCGCCGTATTATAGCCCAAAACGGGTAGTCCGGTGACATAGCCCAGGTCTTCAATAACGCCGTTGGCACCGACCCGGATTAAGGATCCATTATTCATGGAAATCGCATAGATCTTGTTGTCGACGCGGTTATACCCAGCCGCATTGTACAACATACTGCCCGTTCCGTCGATCGTCGTGAAGGAGTTGTTGGCGTACACAAACTTTTTAAGCGCTGTGTTGGTCGTGCCAGTGGGCTGTTGGGCAATGAACACCGATCCGTCGCAGGTGAACGAATTCGTGGCAAACCCGTTCACGCAGTTGAGGTAATTGGTAATGTCGGTTTGGGTAAAGGCGGAAGGTCCGATACCCGGAACGTTGTTAACATCCGGACCCAGGCTGTAAACAAAATCATCAATTAATCCATTGAAATAATTGCCGTTAACCGTTGAGGCCGCCCAGACATCACCAATTAAGGAAGCTCCGATGCCACCCGGTGTCACAACCGTTCCCAGCTGCAGGGTCAGGGTTCCACTACTGACCTGCGAACCATCCAGATAAAGCCTGACGGTTGAGGTGGTATTTATCTGGTAGATCAGGGCTACGTGGTGCCAGTTGTTATCGGTAATGGCAGGCCCCGCTAAATCGACGGTTGTACCGCTGAGGGTCCGAAGCCTGGCCTGTAACGTTCCGGCGTTTAAGCGAACCGCGAGGCCATTGGTAAGGTCGCCTTGCTCAAACAGGGTTTGGATACCGGAGGTCGGCGCATTCGCCTTGAACCAGAACATGATGGACGTACTGTTTCCGCCGTTGTGCATATAGCCCGAGGCATTGTCATACCGCAGGTATTGCGCCCCGTTGAAACTGGCTGACCTCACCCCCACCTTAGCCGTGGTTGAAAAGGTTGGCAGGGAAAACGTGCTGGTGATATCCTCCGTTGTAGCTGGAAACGAGATATCATTGTAGGCCGACTGATCGTTAAAGGTATTTTCAAACGAATAATAAGCCGTGGCATCGGGGGCACAGAAGGTCTGTGCCTGACCAGCTTGCGGTACTAGCCATCCGCCCAGTAAGCCCACCAACGCGAAAAGCCATTGCCAGCCGCCCCAACGCACCGGTTCATGGAGCCTTCCGGATAGACTACCACTCCGGACGGCAATTGGTTGGACCGGTGCGTTCGTTCTTGGACCTCCAGCGGGGCGGGCGACGGTGCGGTCTGCCTGAATAGTATACATTGTACTCATGGCAATGGTCAGTTTCGTTCTCATTGACTCCTTACTAGTTGCGTCCGCTGCTAAAGCGAGCGGCAATTGATTGCTTTGGCAAGCATTTTAATCTTTTTAGTTATCAGAATTTTGGCAGTCTCCTTTACTGCTGCACCGTAACCGGCACGTTCTGCACCGCGCTCGTACATCCGTTTACGCCCGTTGCCGTAAAACTATAGACGTAGTTGCCCGCCGGTAAGGTTTGCTGCACGGCCACCGTGCCTGTTCCGCTTCCCGTCGAAGGCCCTGGCGTTGTGGGTGTTCGGCTCCAGCTGATGGTAGCGGAGTTGGGCGTCGCTGTGGCGCTCAGACTGATCTGTTCAATGGCACAATAAACCGCTGTGGAAGGCACCACCTGCAACACCGGGGCCGGGTTGATGACGACTTCGACAGTTTTGGTGTCCGTACACGAACCTGCCGTAGCGGCCACAACGTACGTGATCGACTGCGGCTGGGTACTTAAATTCTGAATCGGTCCGAACGGAATGCTGGTCCCTGTACCGGTTTGACCTAAACTATTGGTCCAGGTAATCGTCGAACCGTTGTTCCCACTTACCGCCAGTGTCGTGCTTTGTCCTGAACAGATCGTCAGGCTCGGCCCGGCGGCTATGGTCAGGCTGGGTTGCGTCGCAATGGTGGCACTGGTGACGAAGCTGGCTGTACAACCCGTTGAATTCGTCACCGCCAGCGTATAACTCCCTGAAGCCGCCGTAGTAGCGTTGGGAAGGCTGGGGTTTTGCTGGCTGCTGGCAAAACCGTTTGGTCCCGTCCAACTGTACGAACTCATCCCGCTGGTGGCCGAGAACGATAAGGTATTTCCCGCGCATTGCGGACTGTTGCTGCTGATGGTCACGGCGGGACGTTGCACTGCAACGGCTACCGTCTGAACGGCCGTACAACTGTTGGCGTCCGTTACCAGAACGGAGTAAATGGCCGTGTTACCGTCTCCGCTTGCCTGAATGTTTGTGACGGATGGATTTTGCAGGCTACTGGTAAACCCGTTCGGACCAGTCCAACTGTACGTAACGGAACCCGTATTACCCGACACCGCAACGCCAAGGGTAGCCGTTCCGCCCGGACAAACCGACGTGTTGCTGGCCGATGCCGTGACGGTCAGGTTACAGGGCTGGGCTCCTGCCAGCGTATAGACCGTGTAGGAACCCGGCACAATGGCCGCGCTGGTAGTAATCGAGCCCGCCGTTAGGGAACTGGGCGATCCGGTAAAGGCACTCGCGCTGGTGGATAAGCTCAGGGGGATCGCGTCGTAGGTCGAGGGAATATTGACCCACTGGGTACCGTCCCAGCCTACAATGGTCAATTGATTCAGATTACCGCCCGTCATGGCATTAATGGGCGTGTTGGTATCCCAGGTGAGGGTGATTTTAGCCGGGGTGGTGCCGTCGATGTCCCAGTATTCGACGTTATCGACTACGCCCACGTTGGCTGCCTTCGAAGTGGTGGGGAAAGCCGGGCCTCCACCGGGCAGAATGCCGTAGGTGCCCCCTTTCAGATCGCTGGTGGTAGCCAGGCCCGGATCGACGCCGTAGTAGGCCGCCGTGGTGGGCGCTGCCGCCGAAGAAGCTGACACGGCCGCCGGGCGGTATTTGTTATTATCGCCGATGGGGAAGGTAAACGCACCGGAGTTATAGGTACGCACATAGCCGTCGACAAACGCCTGATCGGTAGCTCCGACCCAACTGCCGTTGGGGTTGACGAAGCTGTAGACACCGATGGCCGGTTGCCGCTCGGAGCCGATAATCCCGGCGCTGATGGTTCCGCTGCCGTTCATGAAATTGTGCTGCCCGAAAATGCCCATTTCACCGCCGGTATGGACGAAGGTGCTGCCCGTGCTGCCGGATTGCGCCTGGACGAGCTGGCTTATGACGGTCAACACAATGGCCATGAAAGCGCCCCATTTGTGTTTGCTGGTAAAATTTCCCATCCCCTGATCTACGAGTTAACAACTTTATTTTCTACTACGTAATGACTGTTTTTAGCTGGATATTCAAAAGAACGTGTTGCCCCGTTTACCAGCGTAGGGGCGTTGAATCGCTGATGGGTTAGACCATCAGCAGATACTTGAATGATTGCGCAAGCATTTGTAATTTCGAACCTATACCAAAACAGCAGGCCCAGCTGTAGTCATTACTTTCACATTAAGGCACATAGTACAAAGACATTGAACCTGTATAGATGTTAGTAGCACAGCCGACAGGTTCGTAATTGATCGAATACGTGGCTTTAATGGTAACAACGTCATTTGCATTCAAATGTAAAAGTTCATTAATTGCGTTGGTCCAACCACCACCACGTCTTGGCAGGAGATTATTCCCTGCGAAAACAAGGGGATTTAATGCAGTACCATTAACATATAAAGTCAGGGAAGTTGCAATGAGAGCATTTGCGTCTGTACATCCTGCACCGTTTTGAAAGCCCGTTATGGTATTTAGTTGGTAATATCCAGTAGTCGGTACTCGTAAACCATTTCCGACTTTTGACATCCCTCCTTCTGAGTAATCAATGGTAGTATATTGTACCTCTTGGGATTGGAAATTAGAAGTAAATACTGGTGTGTTTCCACCTGTTATCCTCATTTTTGGCAATTGATCAATAGTATTCGAGCTAATTTTTTGCCAGCTTGCTCCCCCAACAGCATCAGAAGTCAATATTTTTCCGACCCCTTCCGTCCCGTCTTTAATGGTCAATTGTCCAGTCGTTTTATCGACTTTCACCTGCCGGTTTGGAGTGGATGCTTCGACTTCCAGGTTCGATTGCGGTTCAATAACCGTTGGATTGGACCCGATTTTCACTTGGGCCTGGGTCGCTAGTGTGCTGGCGATAACTACCAGCAATAGAAGGCTATACTTGATCATGGTTTTCATTGGTTGTGTCTTGATTTTACTTGGTTTCATCTTTCACACTCGATGACAGGTGCAGGATGGTAGCGGATTTCTGCTTTTCCCTGATACGCCTATCCGTTTAGCGGATTACCCGGCTTCCTCGCTTGGTTTGTGTAATCACGAACGGGATACAGGTATTCGGTTTGCAGCAGTTACCCGCCACAAACAGCACGGGGCAGCAGCCCTGAGTGGGGCACGCGTTTGTTGTGGAGGTGAAGCTGTAACTGCCCAGGGCGGTCACGTTGTAGGTCGATGCCGTTGCCCCCGGAATGGCGACACCGTTTTTAAACCACTGAATGCCCCCGTATCCAGCCGGTAACGATAGCTGATATACGTCTCCTTCGCAGAAGCTAACCGGGACCGCAAAGCAGGCAATGCTCTGGTCGTCTTCGGCGGGGTTGTTGTTGTCGGGCGTCGAGTTCAGATCGGTCTGATCGGCTTTGCTCACCTGGGCTTTATTGAACCAGGTTCCTTCGGCACTCACCCGCACGGTTACCACTAAGGTCGCTTTCCCGTTGGCAGCAATGGCGCCAATGGTCCAGAGGCCGGTGGTGGCGTTATAACTACCGTCGCCGGTAGCTGACTGATAGACTACCCCGGCAGGCAGCGTATCTTTCACGGCCACCCCGGTTGCGTTATTCGTGCTGCTGTTGGTTACGACAACGGAATAGGAAATGACATCATTGATGGCTGGTGTGGTGTTACTCACGGTTTTCTTCAACGACAGGTTGATGGTGGTAACGGGGGGCTGAGTTATGGTGATTCGCAGCCAGGCCTGATCGCACAGGGTTGGATTCTGTTGTTTGCAAACCTGATACCGTATGCTGTCTTTTCCCACATACCCTGGGTTGGGCGTATAGGTATAGGTGCCATCGGCGTTGAGCACAACGCTGCCATTTTTGGGGCCAATGACGGGAGCCGTGGTGACCACCAGTGGTGCGCCTACATCGTTGGTGACTACATTGCCCGACACGGGCACCCCAACGGTGGTAGAATTGACATCGTCGTTTGCTTTAACGGCGCAATAGTCGGGAATACAGACCTGGATGTTGCCAAAGTATTTGCTGGAGGTAACGTTGACCAGTCGGTAGCCAGCCGAATTCGTTGCGTCGGCAATGTATTCATTCATGCCCGTCACGGGGAAGGTGGTATCGGTATGCCAGCGCAGGCCAAAGCAATTGGAGGTAACCAGGCTTGTGTTGACAATATCGAACTGAATGCAGGAAACGGTGGTCCAGGTGGTGGGCACGAGTTTCGCTCCGGTTCCGGACCCGCCATAGGTGGTATTGAGTGAAACGGTACCCAGCGTGGGTCCGGCGGTACTCCCGTTCAGGTTTTGTGGGTTGTATCGGGTATCGCTGGCGGGGGCTACACTGGCGTAATTTTCCTGGCTGACAATAGCCGGGTTTTTAATTACCTGAGAGTCATAATCGAATCGGTAATTGGCATCACCCATCAGAAATGTACTATCTGTCGAACTGGATTTAACATCCACTCGGATGACCACCTTTCCGGTTACGCAGTCGAGCGATTTTACCGCAAAACGGACTGAAAACCTACCTTTCTGGGCAAACGCACCCGACACAGCGCCCAGGACCAGAAATATGAGGAAGTAAAGTTTTAATTTCATACAGATACGGTCAACGTGATGTAGTTACAGATGATTTGTGGCATTTAGTCATTAAAATTTGATAGCCTTTTTTGCATCAGTCCGATGTAAAGAATAGCCAAAAAATCATCCCGCCGGAATTACATCTATTAAAGACGGACGTCCATAACATAAGTAACCCGGCAGTTTGAAAAAAGCATTTTTAACTAATTGAACTCGGTCATTGCCGACATCGAATAGGCAATAATTACTAGATTAATAAGCAAATTAGAGCGCACACTTTACGCTCAGTGTAGTTTAAGCAACGAAAAGGAGAAAACTTGATATGAATGCAGTATTTTCTAGATACAAATGCTTAGATAAGCCGATACAGATAATTTTTAGACAAATAGGCGTGAAATAGGCGATTAAAATTGAATTCAAAAAGCGGAATTAAATCACAAAAGCTGCCAATTAATGTCTTGAATAGTTCAATTCGCCAATACGAATGAGCGCTATTTTTGTAGGTAAAATAAACTGTTGCGCCATTATTGCAGGTCTTTTTTTGCTAAGCAAATCGGTCTAGCAAGTATCTAGCCATACTGTCAAAAGAAGTGGCTATCTTTTTTATTCGGTTTACAGGAATGAGCGCCGTGCAGGCTCAATTGCCCGGCTCGTCATTCCGCCTGGACTGCAGTAGACGGTAAAAGAAAAGGGGCTGAACGGTGGCTATGGCTCTGTGCCGCCCGCCATAAATACTATTGGTTATCAGATATTTATACCAAATACCACCTATAAATCAACGTAACGCGAAGCATGGGCTTTTCTATTGATCATGAATCGATTCAGTGCCGTAGGTACGGAATGTTTGTAGAAAAATAGTCTAATGAATAAGCCATTCGTGCTTAGGTACGCAATCGAACAAATGGTTTTGTACCTACGGCACGTGGTCGGGTGAGCAGGGTATATGTACTACAAATATATCGTGCCTATGGCACTTCACAGTCTACAAATTACCGGGATGTCGGTTACTTACAACCAACACCCCATCAATAGTGCTTATGCCTGACATCACCTAAATAAATAGCGGATACTTAAGTTTAGTATTACCTAAAACGTAGCGCAAAATCACTCGAACAGACCATAAAAAAAAGGCTGACGGTAATGCGCCATCAGCCTTTTTTGTAACTAGAAATTAACTGTTTTTATTATTTCTCGACGCCTAGTTTTTTCAGTGTAGCATGTACACGGTCATGGTACGTTACGCCAATGGGAAGTTGCTTTTTATCAACATGAATAGTCTTTGTTTCTATTCGTGTAATCTGTTGAACGTTAACGATGGATGATTTGTGAATCCGGATAAACTGACTATTCTGAAGCTGGCTTTCTATTTTCGATATTTTCTCATTTGCTACCAAAATGCCTTGTTTGGTAAATACTTTTACATAAATACCATAGGGTTGAAAAAATTGAATATCTTCTAAATAAACGCGTACCGTTTTTCGACCCATTTTCAGGTAAATATTTCCCCGTTCCGGCTGAACCGTATACGAAGGTTTTGCCGCATCTGGCGATTTCAAGGCGAGTAAGGCCTTGTTCATGGCTCTGTATAAACGAGGAACCGTGTAGGGCTTTTTAATGAAGTCGGCCACTTTCAAATCGAAACATTGAACCGCATAGTCAGTATGAGCTGAAATCACAATAATGGGCGGATGGTCAGGCATCCACGAAATAAAATCAAGCGTAGATTTCCCTTTAATTTCGGCTTCCATGAAGAGCAAATCAATTTCCTGTGTGGTCAGCAATTGATAAGCGGCTTCAAGATTATCGCAGGTATAGGGACGATGAAACATTTTCGTCGCTTTCAGATCGTTAACCAGCGCATTTACATCATCGGAATTAGGATCTACAATAAGAGCCTGAAATAATTTAACCATGTTCGGAAAAGGACAGTTTACGGATTTACAGAGGTTTGGCAAAAAAAGATAAACGTGTGTCAAGCAAATCATATGGTGTACTCGAAAGCCCGATTATGAGCTGATAATCAGCCATTCATGGTTGACGGAGGGATGGCTCCTGCATACTTGGTGCGGCATTGGCTTTCACGATCTCCAGGTGTACTCCTTTAAAGCCGGACGCAAGATGCTGGCGGCACCAGGCATTTAGTTTTTCCAGTTCCTGTGGCTGCCAGGAATCTGAATTCAGAAGCCGCACCTGTAATTTGGCTTCGGTAAGTGTACAGGCTTTAAAGATGACCTTCTTGTCGGGGTCCGATAATTCGTTCAGTAGAGCGGCCAGGCGATCGAGTCGTTTCGTACTTCCATCCCAAAGGCCTAGTTCACGAGCCAGCCGATAAATCTCGGCGGGTTTCCATAAGTCCGGGTTTGTTCGACGGCGGTATTTGGAATTGCCGTTTAGACCCGTAATCCGGGTAAACTCAGATTTCGACAAGTGCTGAAACGATAAGGATCGTAAAACAGCCCCTCGAAAATGAAAGTAAGATTGTAGGTGCAGTAGAATTTGTTCCATAAGATTTAGTTAACCTGTGGAAACACTATGAGTAAGCCAAAGCCCGGTATCGTTCCGTGACCACAGGCCAGCCTTAAAGCATTTACTTTACCAGTGGCGTCTATAAGTGTAGCCGCCCTAGTCTGACCTGTGTAGGTTATACAGCCAGAGACTGGCCTGGCTCAGACAAATCACCGGTTCACTAGCTACCCCTTACATTGGAAGCGCCCACTTATGTTTACCGAACAAGGTACTGTTCTATGGGCACGGCATTCGTGAATAGGCCCAGGTATCTAAGATCCAGACAAGCCATGAACTCGATAGTTGAAAGCCTGATGGCTATTCTTAACGTATACAGTCACGACATATAGTTTGATTTTATTCAGGTTAAGTAAGTTACGGTTATATACCTAAATAGCAATTGTGCGGCCAAACTAGTAAAAAATTACTTTTAATAAGTATATAACAGTGTTAATTACTAATAACATGGTGTTTTATGACTACGAAAAGTCATTATCTATCTCAAATGGATTTTTTTCAATTCGTCACTCGTGCCACTTGGCATGGTCTTTGTTCCCAAGGTTCCGTTTAAGTGGTGGGAGCCTCGGTCAGTTTCTATCATCCAGCAAGGCTTACGCAGCCAGTGGCCAGCTTAAGACTACTTCCGTACCATGAGGCTCCACCTCATCAATACGCAGCTCTCCTCCGGAAAGAGTCATCAGTTCTTCGGATACAGCCAGTCCCAGACCTGTGCTGGATAGCTTGTTATTTCGCTGATGGCGTGTGGCAGTGAGGCCTGGCCCGGTGTCACGGATCATTAGCACAAGCTTATCGTCGTTTCGCAGCGAACGCAGGGTGATCGTTCCACCAACGGGGGTAAACTTAATGGCATTATGCAGCAAATTTCGAAGAACCAGACCCGTTGTATTTTCATCAACTACGAGCGGCTCGTGCGCTACATGATTCACTAAAACAAGGCGCTTTTGGCTGATTTCAGCCGACAGTGTCTCAATACTATCGGCAATGAGTTCATCCAGAAAGAACAAATTAACTTTAAGCCTGACCTGTCCCCGCTGGCCCAGCGACCAGTATAATACGTTATTGACCAAGGTATAGAATTGTTCGATATGGGTTGTCAGTGTAGCCCGGAACGTATGCCATTCATCGACCGTCGGATAGGTCTGTTTGCCGGCAACAATCCGCTTCAGAGCAATGACGGGCACGCGCAAATCATGGCTCACCATGCCGAATAGTTTGTCTTTATAATAGCTAAGCTCTTGTAATTCTGTGGCCTGGCTTTCCAGCAGTTGCCGTTGCTCTTCGGTTTCCTGCTGCAACTGTTGGGATCGCCAGAGCATGAACCCGACGCCAACCATTCCAAAGGTCAGGGAGAAGGCTATCCACAAAAGTCGGGTCTGTTGCTGGTTCGCGTCCTTTAAGGCACGCTGTCGTACGTCGCCAAGGAGCTTTTGAATGGTCGCTTCGTTACGGAGTTCCTGAATAGTCGCTTCTTTAGCGGCTACCTTATAGCGGGTATCCAGATCGGCAACAGCTTTGGTTTTCGCTACCGATGCCAGGCTATCGCTCAGTTGCCGAACCCGCTGAGCCGTTAACCAGGCCGCCTGATGCTGGCCATCGAGAAATTGAAGATGCTGCAGGCTATCGAGCGTCATCAGCACTACATCCGGGCGATGGCTCAGGCGTGCCGCACGAACGGCCCGGCTTGCCAGTAACATAGCGTGATGATAATGCCGCTGGGCCACCTGAATGTCGGCCATTCGAAGGTATATGTACGCCTTTGAAATAAAGGATTTATCAACTTTTTCCCACTGAGCGGCTTTGTTGATGGCAACACTGGCCAATTGCCAGTTACCCATTTTTAAGTAGAAGAGGGCTATGTTGACGTATATAGTTTCTTGATGAGTCACTACACTCGGACCAAACTTTAGGGGGGTAAAGGTGGCCGCCTTGTTCATATAAGCAAGCGCTTCAGGGTATTTTTTCTCCCGGGCCTTTCGTTCAGCCATCGTTATGAAATAGATAATACGATCCTCTGGGTTTGTCGAGCGACTCATCAATCGAAGAGCTTGCTCTGCGTAATTCAACGAGAGTATGTCATTGCCCATATGCTGATGAATTTCACGAAGCAGCCCGTAGGTAGCCGGTATTCGATCGTTTTCCTTATCGTTGTATTGCAACGTACGATAACAGTAATTTATAGCCGTAGCGTAATCGCCCAGATCGGTATAAACAACACTTAGTGCATAATTAATCCGGCCCAACAGCCTAATCCGGTGCGTCTGAATAGCCAGCGTATCGGCCTGCTTCAGTAGTAGAAGAGACTGATCAAGGTGGCCCCGTTTGCGTTCCAGGCGCGCCATTTCATAGAGTAAATGACTGGTTCCCAGTTTAGATTGGTGTCGTAGAGGCCCTTGTAGCGCAGTATTGAGCAGCGTAAATGCTTCGCTGTTGTGGTTTGTGCTCATCAGCTTGTGGGCCGAATCAGCACAGGCAATCAACCGACCGGTGAGCGCGTCGATTGGCTGCCCTTTGAGGCTTGTCAGCGAGCTGGCTAAGATAAGCAACGTGCTTACCCGAACAACCCATTGCCTAGGCATCATGACTAGCCCAGTCAATATTGTCTATTTTGCTGGATTTACTACGGAACAACTCCCCGATCGTTTCCCGAAAACGCTGGCCAACGGGCAATTTTGTTTCGTTCAGCCAGACAGCGCGGTGCTCGATGGTGGTCAATTTATCCAGGTTGATGATGTATGATTTCTGGATACGGATAAATTGGCTGGAGGGCAACCGATCTTCCAGCATGGAGATTGATTCACTGGTAACCACTACTTCCGACACGGTATGAATCTTAGTATAAGCCGCGAAGGCTTCGAAGTACATGATGTCGTGAAAATTGAATTTTCGAAGTCGCCTGTTGACGTGTAGAAATATGTTCTGAGAATCAACCCGTGGTTTAGAGATCTTGTCATCAAACGTGCGGCTAATGGCACGCATCAGCCGATCAGTCGTATAGGGTTTAACCAAATAATCAACAATTTCGAGGTCATAGCAATCCAGCGCGTAATCGGACGAGCTAGTGGTCACGATCACTGGTGGGCGGTGTGGTGAGGTTCGCAACCAATCGATGCCCAGCTGGCCAGGGAGATTTAGATCCAGGAACAGTAAATGGCAAGGTTGCGTCATCAGGTGTGCCAGGGCCTCATTCACAGCCCCACATACAAAGACTTGTTTTAAAATTGGGATCAGACTAAGCTGATGTTTAAGTAACTCTACGTCTGCCGGTGAATCGTCAACAATTAGATAGGTGTGGTTGATCATGACCTGTTTAGTTAAAAAGAAGGAAGTATACTATTTACTACGTTGAGCAACAAGATTTACTAGCCTATTTACTTTGAAGCTACTCTGATCAAGTGAAAAAATCAACCTTAGTAAAGAATTACTAAAGATTATGAACTATATCTCATAACTAGAGAAAGGTGTTCTATGCGAATAAAACGCCAAAATGCAGACTGCCACTTGCTTTTAATGCACTAAACTTTTTTTCGGAAGACAGCCCGATATGCGTATTAAATGCTCTGAAACTCTACACGCCTATCACGCTAAATGCTACTGTTGCTTCTAATTCCTTTTCTATAGCAGACATTGATTTGTTACCAATCGAATCCAATGAATTAATAGATACTGATTATAGGTGCTTCATGTAAAACATAATATTAGTTTATATAATCATTTATTAGGCTACATAATTATATGACACTATACATAAAGCTGCCCATATGTTTCACTGTTGGCAAATGTATTTAAAAAACAGTAACCTACAAAGTAGTAAGTGCCAACCCTACCCTGACCTATTAAGAGTGAAAACGTGCCGGTTTATGAACCAAAGCCGACAAAGTCAGGAAAATACAAGTTTGTTATTTGGATAGTTCTATACGCAAACCAGCACTGACGAACGTTGTCGTTGATGCTGGTTTAGAGGCCTTACCCCTAATCCTCAGGGGCATTATGCAGAAATTAGGAAAATCCGGATTTTAACCCAGTATCGCCAAAATCCTGCTATCCATACATATAGCGTCGTCCATTTTATCGGGGTGAATCCGCCGATAACGACCGTTCGCTCAAGCGTATTTGGTTTATTCAAAAAGAAAAGCGTAGGTTTGTAGCCTTAACTGCGACCGCGCTGGCGGCTCCGACAACGCCCATGATTTTCCTCGCTTAAAACCGCACTATCGGTTTTTCTTCTTCTGATTTCTGCCGCCCGCCTGGGCTGGCCATTTCTGTTCGTCCATTCTTCCTGCACTGTCGGTCACCACATCGACTCGACATAATCCATTGTCCCAATGACCAAATTTATTCGGTTATTTCTGGCCGCATTGCGTGGATCAGAAACCAATTTCACATCCGGTAGTATTAACCGGGCTATCTTCCTGTTGTCAGTTCCCATGATTCTGGAGATGGTAATGGAATCGCTGTTTGCCGTAGTCGACGTGTTTTTCGTTGCCAAAATCGGAACAGAAGCCATTGCCACCGTGGGCCTGACGGAGTCGGTCCTGACCATTGTCTATTCCATCGCCATTGGCCTCAGCACGGCCGCAACAGCCCTGGTGTCCCGACGGGTTGGGGAAGACAACCACCGGGGCGCGGGTACGGTAGCCGGGCAGGTAATTCTCGTCTCTATTGCGATGAGCCTGTTGATGGGTGTTGCCGGTTTTGTGTTTGCCGAAAACATCCTGCATCTGATGGGGGCCGACCAACGGCTGATCGGAAATGGCGTAAATTTCACCCGGATGATTTTCGCCAGTTCACCGGCAATAATGCTGCTGTATACCTTGAGTGGTTGTCTGCGTGGGTCGGGCGATGCGTCCGTAGCGATGCGGTCGCTGTGGCTGGCTAACGGCGTCAACATTGTGCTCTGCCCGGTGTTTATTTTCGGACTGGGCCCTATTCCCGAACTAGGCGTCATGGGATCAGCCGTGGCCACCACCATTGGCCGAACGATCGGAGTTTTATACCAGTTGTATGCCCTGACCCGAGCTAAAGGAGCTATCCAGGTTCTTCGTTCCGACGTCGTGCCAGACGCCGGTCTTATCCGAAACTTGCTCAGTCTGGCCATCGGTGGAACCAGTCAATTCCTGGTTGGTTCAGCCAGTTGGATATTCCTGACACGCATTCTGTCAACGTTTGGCAGCGATGTGGTAGCCGGTTATACCATTGCCATCCGCATCATTGTGTTCACGATTTTGCCTTCGTGGGGACTTGCCAACGCAGCCGCCACACTGGTTGGGCAGAACCTGGGGGCCGGACAGCCCGAACGTGCCGAAACATCCGCGTGGCGGGCGGCTTTCTGCAACATGCTCTTTTTAGCGGCCGTAGGCATTGCTTTTTTTCTGGGTGCCACGCCTATTGTTGGTCTGTTCGACAACAACGTTCACGTGGTTGCCATTGCCGTCGAATGCCTTCGGATATTCTGTCTGGGGTATCTGTTTATGGCCTATGGTATGGTGCTAAGCCAGTCGCTCAACGGTGCCGGAGACACCCGTACCCCAACAATGATCAACATTGTGTGTTTCTGGCTGGTTGAAATTCCGTTGGCGTATACCCTGGCTCATGTGTTTAACTGGGGACCTCCTGGCGTGTTCTGGTCGGTGGCCATCAGTGAAACATTGCTGGCCGGTATTGCGGTTCTGGTCTTCCGTCGGGGACGCTGGAAAACGGTTCAGGTCTGATGATACCGGCTTGTTTCGGCGGGGGTCATGGCCGAAACTTTTACCCAATATGGCCCGTTATAATTTGTAGGCTTATCGCTTTTTCTGCGCATGATTCAGTTCATTTTCCGCAAGTAATAAACCGCCTAATCACCTTTAAGCATATCCATGTTCGACACACATAAACCACTCGAAACCGCTGTTCTGGTCGCTCTGATTACCCAAAAACAGACGGCCGAGCAGACGAAAGATTACCTGGATGAATTGGCCTTTCTGGCCGAAACGTCGGGCGTTAAAACGATTAAGTCGTTTACGCAAAAACTTGAGCACCCAGACAACCGCACGTTTGTTGGTAAAGGCAAGCTGGAAGAAATTCAGACATTCATTCTGGATAATCCTGTCGACTGCATCATTTTCGATGATGACCTGACGCCCTCTCAGGTGCGAAATCTGGAAGATAGTTTCAAAGAAATCAAAGTCCTGGATCGTAGCCTGCTCATCCTGAATATTTTCTCGATGCGGGCGCAAACTGCTCAGTCCCGCGTACAGGTTGAGTTGGCGCAATACCAGTATATGTACCCCCGCCTGACCCGGATGTGGAGCCACTTAACCAGCCAGAAGGGTGGTGTGGGGATGCGTGGGCCGGGGGAAAAAGAGCTGGAAACCGACCGCCGGATCGTGAAAGACCGGATTGCCTTTTTGAAGGAGAAACTTGAAAAGATTGACAAGCAAAGCGTGACCCGCCGTAAAGAGCGTGACCGCCTGGTGCGGGTAGCTTTGGTAGGATACACCAACGTCGGAAAATCTACATTGATGCGTACTCTGGCAAAAACCGACGTATTCGCCGAAAACAAGCTGTTTGCAACGGTCGATTCGACGGTGCGCAAGGTGACTCTGGGCAATATTCCATTTTTGCTGACCGACACCGTGGGGTTCATTCGTAAACTGCCCACGATGCTGATCGAATCGTTTAAATCGACGCTCGACGAGGTGCGCGAAGCTGACATTCTGGTTCATGTCGTGGATGTATCCCATCCAAACTTTGAGGAGCAGATTGAAGTCGTAAACGCGACACTGGCCGACATCAAAGCGGCTGATAAACCGATGGTACTGGTTTTCAACAAAATGGATCGGTTCTCTCCGAAAGATTCCTGGATGGAGAAAGCCGAATTGCCGGAAGAAGACGAGGTGTTCAACGGAGCCGAAGAAGTGATGATTCCAGTGGCCGTGCGCCGGAAAACCGCGCTGGAGTACCTGAAGAAAACGTATCTGTCTCAGAAAGCAGACTATGTAGCCTTTATCTCAGCTGAAACGGGCGAGAATGTAGGCGAGTTACGGGAGTTGCTCTATACGCTGGTGAAAGAGAAACATTACTTTATTTACCCAAACTGGGTAGGCGTTCCGCTCAGCGAATCAGCAGATGACTTTGGCGATGGTTTGGCTGGTTGAGGGATTTTCAGCAATTTTGCATAAACAAGCGAGCGGTCACTATGACCGCTCCTTTTTTGGTCCCGTAGTTCAACGGATAGAATAAGCGTTTCCTAAACGCTTGATATGGGTTCGATTCCCGTCGGGACTACATTTATATTGGGTTAACTTGTTGACGTTCTGCAAGTTAACCCATTTATTTTATTATTTGGTGACGGTTTTGTTGACGGATTCATATCATTTCTGTTATGTATAATGCAATTGACAAAGTTCTTAGTGCAGTAGAATTCATCAATATAATAGATGGCACTTTAAGAAATAATCCAACTTATGAACACTTTTTCAAACATGTAGAAGATCAGCCATACAAAAGCGTAGTTATAGATGACGTCATCATAAATGAGGATATCCATCTAACTGATACATTTAATACAAATGAAATAATATATATATGGGGAGGAACATTTAATGGTGTGATGTACCTTGACAAAGGAGTGTTTGAAAACTCATTTTATATTTGCGGAGGAGAATTTAAATCGTCTGTTAATCTAGGTAGTACGCATAACAGTTATATATCTATTTATAATGCTTCTTTTTCAGTGTTAAGATTCTCAGGAGGATACTATAAAGGCTGGGTTAGTATTAGTGGTAAATTTGATCAATTACAGATTGGCGGTGAGGCTGTTTTCAATTATATTTTTACTTTAGAAGACTGTGAAGCAAAATCTTTAATTCTTATTTCAGATGGATACTTCAAAGACAAGTTTGAAATAAGTGGTAAAATTATTGCAGAAAAGTTTCGAATAGGTACTAGTAGAAAAGATCATTCAAACCCTTTTTTTATAAATGAATTACATTTTATTAATGAAAACCCTATAAACATAACAGTAGTTAATAACCCAATCATAAACTACATGTACTTCAAAAATATAACTGTACATAAAGATTCAAAACTTTATTTTTCAGATTTTAAAATCAATCAAATTATTTTTGATAATTTTAGTAACCATGGATATATAAGCTTCAAAGACATCAATAAAAGTAATTTTAAAAATACTACCCTTAAGATGCTTCGCTTTCCTGAAAAGTATAGAAGGAAAGAACATGAAGATTTAATTAGGCCTATCTTAACGTTAACAAATAACAATAATATTAAAGCCAAAATTTCTATTGAATACTCGAATTTAGGTAAGATAGATTTTATAGGCTGCAACCTAAATGAATTTAACTTTGAATTTGCTTATTCTAAGATAACTGAAGTGTTCTTAGCAGGAACTAATATGCCCGATTTAATAAGCGTCCCTGTAAACAAAAGTGAAGAATTTTATAAACAACAAAGGTTAGGCTACAGCCAAATAAAGAAAATATATGAGAATCGTGGAGATTTTGTAGAATCTGGTAATTATTATGCAAAAGAAATGGATAGTTATTTTAAGTCCCTTAGCTATTCTGAGAATGGCTGGGAAAAGCTTAATCTACTATTAAGTAAAGTATCATCAAACTATGGCCAAAGTTGGATAAAGGGTCTTATCTCTTCACTAATTGTCTCCGTTTTTCTTTTTTCTTTGTACTGTAACTCTTTAGGATACAAGTTATCATTACCTGCAACGGATCACACTTTAAACAATTTTCATGAAATAGAATCATACTTACTAGAATTCATGAATCCTCTTCACAAGGCTGATTATATACCAGAGCAATTATACATTTTTGAAAATCACACAAAATTATCAGCAGAATACATTATCCCTCGTAAAGCTAGAGTACTAGACGTACTAAGCCGGATAGTCATTGGTTACTTTCTGTACCAATTCGTTCAAGCATTTCGTAGATATGGAAAGAAAAGCGCTTGATAAAAAGAAAAATAGTTTTATCTCACCAAGTACTCCTCTAAGCTTTTAAGCTTTGTTTTTTTCGATTTGTCAGCTATTTCAGTCCACCTCAATACTTTTTTAGCTTTGGGTGTCGGCTTATTTCGATAATGCTTCTTTACATAGGGTTTGAATAATTCATCGTAAGCAGCATCGAGCTTAAAATCAGGCCCGAACGTTTTATCTATCCATCTATAATGTTTGGAATAGGTTTGACTTTCATACAACGTTCCCCTTTGTGCTTTACGGGATGAAAAGTAATCACCAGCTTTATAAAGAGTTCGGCAACGCTCACCAGTCAACGGACAGATAAAGTACCATACAAACCCTTTACCTAAGTTACTTGGTATTTGTATAAGCTTAATTCGGTAACTTATCGGCCGACTGTCAACTGTATAATCTAGCTGAACATAGTTACCTTGTTGTAGAAGGTTGAGATTGACTACAATATTAATAGTTGCTCGCTTGTTGCCGTTTCTGGTCCATGTAAGGGCAGCAGAGAACCAACCTACCATGTAACCGTGTCTTTTAAGATCGGCTAAGCTAAATTTCAATAAGTCGTTATAGTTGTCTTTATATGTTGATGAGCGGCTCATATGAAGATAGAATGAAGCGATAGTTGATTAGGAACGATTATAGTTTAAGATTGCCTCCCTCAAAATAAAATTCAACTTAGTATTATCATCATTAAGAGATCTAATTAAAAAATCGTAACGATTAGGCTCTTTCAAATTATAAATTATTTCATCGTAATTTATACTGTCTGGTTTAATTCCTTTATAATACCTTAATAGGTCAATAATCACAGAGTCAATCATGAAAATATGCTCTGATTCTAAAAGATCGTATTTATTTTCTAAACTGTCATACTTATGTAAAAAATCAACTAGGACGTCGGCGGCAAAAGGGCTAACCAAAGTTTTGTCTAAAGGGCTAAAACCATTATCTAACATCGTATTTTAATTTAAATTATAATTAATAATTTGTCGATTTATATTGCTTGTTTTACCAGACTCATTATATATTCAATCTGGCTATCTTCGTCAACTTGTACTAAATAATCCCCATATCCTCTGTGGCCAATGTTTGACACGTCTTTAGCAATTCCTTTGGGGTCATCAAGTTGGCCAGCTTTAAGATTTATTGTAATTCTTATAGATTTCTTTAAAATTTCGATATATGCAAAATTATTTACCTTTTTGAACGCTACATACCATTTTTGAGGATTCACTTCTACACTGTCACTAAGGTTTAATATTGAGTTCTTATACTTTTCGTATAGTTCGGAAATAATATATGAAGCTTTATTTATATGATCTTGTTCCGTATATACCTTAATTTCATCAGTTATCTTCTTGAGAATATTATTCTTTTGTGATAGAGTTTTTACGCTTTCTGCGGATGGAGTCTTTTTGATCTGATTCACAACGAAAATGCCGTTTTGGAATCGTTTAATCTCCCACAATTCAATTGCAATATCTTTAAAATTAGTTGCTTGAATCTGGTTTTCAGTAAAACTTGGTGAGACAAAAACTACTCGTGATTGTGACCAATCAACGTCGTTACGTTTAAGTGGCTTCTTCAGATTCTCACTATATTCTACAATAAAATCAGCCCTGTTCTCCAGCATCAAACTCAAATAAGTAAATCCTTGATCAACAACACTTACATTTCTATCACGCTTATATTCAATTATTACAAAAGCCATTGAGGAAGCATCAAATGCAAGTGTATCAATTCGTCTACTTTTTATTGTAAACTCAGATTTCACAAGCTCTAATGACATAAGTGTCAACAAGTTCGCTTCAAATAAAGTCTGAATATCTCTTTCCAGCTTAAAAGGTCTCTCCTCTAATACAGTAAGTTGGTCGTCACTATTTGTAAACAAGGTCATGTTCAAGTTAGCTTTTATATTATATAATGTGACAAACCTAAATTCTTAGAGAAGATATGATTTAACCAAACATACTCTGTAAACTATTTTCTAGAAAAATGATACTAATGGACAGAAAATAAAAATGTCTAGCGGTATCGGCGTCGTTTGAATTTCCCATATTTTACGACCAATTTGCAAGTCGCCGTAAACAAACCTTTACGCCTAAATATCTCACTTGTTATGCAGTACCCCAATATACAAGCCATTTTGA
This sequence comes from Spirosoma radiotolerans, assembly GCF_000974425.1. Classification (NCBI taxonomy): domain Bacteria; kingdom Pseudomonadati; phylum Bacteroidota; class Cytophagia; order Cytophagales; family Cytophagaceae; genus Spirosoma; species Spirosoma radiotolerans. The sequence goes on along the minus strand of NZ_CP010429.1, from coordinate 395,563 downwards.
AAGGGTCAAAATTCTCGTTATCAACGTTTAAAGAGGAAGAAATACAATTTATAGAGGACCGAATTCTAGCCCATAAGGATAAGAAAGGCAACGATGCTTATGTGATTGAGTGTCTCAAACGAGGTATCAATTTAAAGGTGACACCCGAAGAAGTGGTACGCCAAATCTTTCTTCATCGCTTGCTGACTCATTACAGGTATCCAAAAGACCGTATCAGAGTTGAAGATATGGTACGGTTCGGTACCGATACTTCTAAACGGGCTGATATTGTAATCACTCAGAAAGACCGTCCAGAAGCAGTGTATATCATCGTTGAGCTTAAGAAGCCAACAGCGAAAGATGGCAAAGACCAACTTAAAACCTACTGCAACGGTACAGGAGCTCCCCTGGGTGTGTGGACAAACGGTGGGGCAGTTGATTTTTACTTTCGGAAAGATCCTAATTTGTTCGACAGTATACGGGATATACCTTCTGTTAATCAAAGTATAGATGACATTCGGGATTCTCGTTTCACAATCTGGCACCTAATTACGCAAGATCAAACCAAAACCAAGACGCTTAAACGCATCATTGAAGAATTTGAGGATGAGGTACTTGCCAACGCCGGTGTTGATGTATTTGAGGAGGCTTTTAAGCTAATTTTCACCAAACTATACGACGAGCAGAAATCAATAGAAGACAAGAAAGCTATTAATTACTGGCTGTCGTTTAATAAGAATAAGGAGATTAGCGATATACCGGAAGAGGTAACAAATAATTTCCGCAACCTTGATTTTCGGAGTCGTGGGGCCGAGTCAGATACCAAGAAAGCGATTGACGATCTGTTTGATGAAGCAAAAGAAAATTGGAAAGGCATATTTCCTGAAAGTGCTAAGATTGAGCTAACCCCTTCCCATTTACAGACATGCGTTTCGTATTTAGAAACATATAAGCTCTTTAACTCAAACTTAGAAGTTGTTGATGAGGCCTTTGAGTACTTAGTTAACAAAGATTCGAAAGGTGACAAGGGCCAATACTTTACGCCCCGTTATGTTATCGATATGGGCGTGAAAATGCTTAATCCCAAACAAGATGAATACATAATTGATACAGCAGCAGGTTCGTGTGGCTTTCCTGTTCATACGATCTTCCACGTGTGGGAACAGATGAACCCCAACGGTGCGAATCATTTTACTATTGACCAAAAGACACCTGAACAAACTAAATATGTCAAAGAAAAAGTCTTTGCTATTGACTTCGATTACAAGGCTGTTCGTGTTGGTAAGACGCTTAATCTGATTGCGGGAGATGGTGAAACCAACGTTTTACACCTTAACAGCTTAGACTATCCACGTTGGGAAGCGGACTTTGTGGAAAACAAAATCTGGCAAAAGCAATTCGGTAAGGGCTTCGACAATCTAGCCAAGTTGGCTACTAAGAAGAATGAATATCGGAACTTCAACTTTGATGTCCTGCTAGCCAATCCTCCGTTTGCTGGAGATATAAAAGATCAACGAGTTATTCACCTCTTCGACATAAGTCGCAAGTACGAAGAGAAAGAAGACAAGACTACAGGTAAGAAATTGACCCGTGAAAAGGGCTGGCATGAAAAGATTTCGCGTGACGTTCTATTTATAGAGCGAAACTTAGATATGCTTAAGGATGGGGGTCGTATGTGCGTAGTATTACCCCAGGGCCGGTTTAACAATTCTTCCGACAAAGCTATACGACAGTTCATTGCCAGTCGGTGCCGTATTTTGGGCGTGGTTGGGTTGCATGGAAACAGTTTTAAACCACATACTGGCACTAAGACATCATTACTTTTCGTACAGAAGTGGCACCCCGAACTTTGCCCAAAACAGGATAACTACAACATATTTTTTGCTACGCAGCAGAAAGAAGGCAAAGACAACTCAGGCGAAAAACTGTATTGGGCAGACTTCTCTTCAGAGGCTTTACAAGCCATACAGGACGAAATAACTGAGGGTAAGACACCGACAATACCCGACCTGACAACGAATGAAACTGAAAGGGCACTCAAAGACCGCTTCGGCCACCCGATTGTTTACCACGACCTCTTTTCAACGCCAACGCAATATGAAGGTATTAGCACTCCTAAAGGCATAACTGAAGCCTTTACTGAGTTTGCAAAAAAAGAGCAACTCAGTTTTTTTCACTAAGCCCCTTCAATGAGCCGGAATATAAACGGCTATTGGAGGGGCTGGAAGTGTCTGAAGTTAGTTTAACAGAGATTGCAGAAGAGAATTATTCTTTCAGGATAGACAGCGAGTTTGTTATGAAGGAGTATCTACTGAATCAAAAGACGATCAAAAATTATTCACTTGGCTTCTCACAACTCGGAGCTTTAAGTACAGAAGTTACAGGCGGTGCTACACCATTAGGAGCTGCCTACTTGAATAGTGGTGTTATGTTTCTTAGAGTTCAGAACATTATGCCTAATTACTTTAACCTTAATGATGTAGTGTATATCTCATACAAAGATGATAATTCACTGAGTCGTAGCCGGTTGAAGTTAAACGATGTCCTTCTGACAATCACCGGAGTGTCTTATGGCAAATCCGCAGTTGTTGAACAGAGTTTAGTTGGTTGTAATATCAATCAACACTCAGTTAGAATTAAACTCAAAAAAGGTTTAAATCCCTATTTTCTCTCAACCTTTCTTAACTCAAAACACGGAAAGTTACAGTCAGATAAAAATGTAGTTGGCGTAACAAGACCCGCCTTAGATTATCCCTCTATTAGGAATTTCTACGTTCCTAATATATCTACATTGTTCCAGAACAAAATCGAAATGCTTGTCAAACAAGCGTACCAGGTTCAAGATCGTAGCAATACCTTTTATCAAAAGGCTGAAACAATGTTGCTAGCTGAATTGGGAATAAAAGATTGGCACCCTGTCACGGAGACTGTAGAGGTAAAATCATTTGCTGACTCTTTTGGTACTAGTGAGCGATTAGATTCTGAATTTTACCAACCTAAGTTTAGAGAATTAGAAGACAAACTACGAGCCACAAAAAAGGACGTTACTTTAGGTAGCGTATTAACCTTTTGTCAGCGGGGTACTCAGCCAATATATGTGGAAGAACGAGGAACAATTGTCCTCAACTCCAAACACGTTCGGGAAAATAAGATTCAATTCACAGACAACCGGATTGCTTCATTGGCAGAAACGCGCCCCGATTTAATAATTCGTAAAGGAGACGTTCTTATGAATGGAACAGGTGTTGGCACCATTGGCCGAGCAGCTGCTTATCTATCAGATAATAATGCGTTACCAGACAATCATGTAACTATTCTGCGATCAAAAACGATAGACCCTGTATTTCTGGCTTTACAGCTTAATAGTATTGTCGGCAAGTTACAAGTTGAAAAATATTACAAGGGGTCATCAGGTCAGATTGAACTTTACCCGGATGACATTAAACAGTTTATGATTTGGCAAGCTCCCGATGAAACGCAGAAGAAGGTGAGGGAAACTATTGAATCCGCTCAAGAACAAAGCAAACAGAGTAAACAGTTACTCGGCATAGCCCAAAGAGCTATTGAATTAGCTATTGAAACTTCAGAAAATGAAGCCCAAATCTGGTTAGATAAACAAATATGAAGTACAAAAACATAACTGTACGTAATCTATCTAAATTAGATGAAGAGTTTAATTTATCAGCAGAGTTCAATGTATCTGTTGATGAAAAAGAAAAAAAATATTTATCAGCCTTAGGTAGTAAATATAAAGGACAAAAAACACGGTCTTTTCATGAAGTAGCTGAGTTATCAAAACCACGTGTTATTGAGCGTGGAGCACTTTGTTATCAATCATCTCCAAATGGTTTGATAAATTTATATATCGCGAAAGAAAATAAAGAAAATAAGGGAGGTATTCAAATCATTACACTTAAAGATAGCAGAATAACAGCTAGTTATTTAGTTTGGTATATCAGTCAAACTTATGTTCAAGAGTACCTTTCTTTATTTGCTCTTGGAGCTGTGTTTTCATATATACCCATCAGTGCTTTCAATAAGTTAATTATCCCCATCCCTAAAAGTCAATTACTGAACGTAGTAAATGAATCAGTTGATGAAGTAAGAATTTCTATTAATAACAATCCGTTACGTCATCTGATAAGCTTGTATTACCAAGAGTTTACAGAAAATTTTAAGAGAGGTAATTATATGTCAGCAGCAATAATGGCTGGTGCAGTTGGTGAATCAATTGTTTATATGTATCTCTTAGAAAAGGAAGTGCCCGAAAGTTTATTACAAAGAAAAACCTTTGGAAACTTACTTGAATTTATACAAATAATGAAATCTGAAGAAACTGAGGGCTTCCCGTTAAATCACTTCATGGAATTACAAAAATTAAGAAATAAAGCTGTACATCCTGGAATAGCTAAAGATAATGTACAACCCGAAGCAGAGTTAGAAAAGCCAGACTTTGCATGCTTGGATAATATTGTACGATATTTTGGACTATAGCCCTATTCCGTTTCTCTCTAATAATAAAGGTAATTCAACCTTAAACAGTGTCGAATTATGGACAAAGTAGTTAATTACGGAATTCTCACATCTGTCGATTGGAACTCTAAAAAATGGCAAGCTCAGTCGGATGAGGATTTGCCACATGTAGATTTTGGATTCGTCAAAGAAAACGGCATAACATTTACGTCGCTAAACTTTGGACAAGACCTTTTCCCATCCGATGAAAAAGGTTACTATTCAGGATTGTTACCACAATTATACACGAAGACCCTTGATAAAAAAAAGTCCAAAAATCTATTGGTAGTATTTATCAAATCTAAAGACTGGCATAACGGGAACACTTATATTGTTGGGCTATATGCTTTTCCCCTATTTGACAAGGGAACAAAGAACGTACTGCTTGATAGAATTTTATACCCTTTCCTATACAATGTGATGTCATTACCGAAAGACATTCACGTACTTGATACTTTCATTAATATTGATACTTACCCAAAGAGCAAAAAATTTATTCCCAACGATAAGGAGTTTGGGAAACAAGGATTTAATTATTTAACTCAATCCAACGTCGGGAACATACTTGATGTTATGGAAGAGTTTAATCCAAACGACGCAAAACTGAGGAGTATTAAGGGTAGACTATTAATGGCTATGAGTAAGTAGCTTACACTAATTTCACTTACTAATCTCATGGCAGTTAACATACCAAAAAATGGCCAAATTGAAGCCTTTGCAATGATAGTTGATATTAACAGCTTCACAAAGATAGTTTCTAAATCAGAGGGAAATTCAATAGCCCAATACATTCGTGATATTTTATCTGGGGGTATTGATGCTGTTGAAAAATATGAAGGTGAAGTAGTGGGGTTCATGGGTGACGCTTTCTTAGCTATTTTACCAACAGCGGAAAGTGTGTTTCTGTCCTGCGTAAGTATTGCGAAGGATTTAGATAGATTGTGTGAATATCTTTCTGATAGAGATTGGAAAGCCGACTATCAGTACAAAGGCCCAAGTTTAAAAATAGGAATAGAATACGGCCTAATTGACACTTCTACCATTTACTCCGAGTTTTTAGGAGAGCAAGTTTTGTTAATAGGTGATGCCATAAATTATGCAAGTCGAATAACGTTAGGTGGTAGGGGTAATAGATGTTTAGTTGGGCCAAAAGCTATTGAACAGGGGTTATTGCAGTGGAGTAATCATGGTCCTTACGTAGTCAAAGGTAAGAAGGGAGAACAAACATATACGTATTACCAATTAGAATTGGGGGACATATGGCGTGAAGGAAGCGGAAAAGAAACTTATTGGGGGTAGTAATTTAGATCAGACAAATAGTTTGCCTCGCCCTGCCCTATTTTTGTCTAACACTTCTCGGATTGCCTGTATATTACCGCCAGCGGCTTTAAAGAGCAACGTAACAGCACTAGTACACAAGTAGCAAACAGGCTTTCTTGTGTCTCCATAGCAAACGTTTCACGTTCATAGGTTCCTTCTTGATTAGTGAGGTCAATCGTAATGTTTATACCTTTGGCTTAGGTATAATCTGATTAGGACGTGTAAAGCCATATTCATCTAACAGTTCTAGAACGATATTGTACCCATACGTTTCTAGAAAACCATACACGTTGTTAACAAACTCCTGTCCTCGTTTGGAGGGATCCGCAAGCATTTCGAGCCAATAATAAATGTATGGCTTTAAATCCTGTTTAGCTACCAAACCAGATTTTATGTAGATGCCAAACATAGTTAATTTATCAAAAAAAGCATCAAATAATTCTCGTACTTTCGCCTCTTCATCTGAAAAGCCTTCACCATTAATTCCACTCCCAAGAGGATACAGAGACGCAGTAACCATCGCCTCGTCCACTGTAAAAAATTTATCTTCACTTCTTCCTGGAAATAACTCAATTTGACCTTTGTCCCAATCAAGCATTGTCGTCACTTTTCGGACTTGTATATCCGTACTAAAATCTTTAATCTGCTGCCCAAGAAATTCGAATCGCTTCCACCGCTGTGCACGAATGTATTCATGAATGGCTTTGAATGCTAATCCAGCCGTAACAAGGAATGTGAGTGCCTTTAGAAGCAAATCAATGTAATCTTTAAGGTACATGGTACCAGCAGCGCCTAAGGAAGGGAGCATAGTTTAAAGGAGTTTTGAGGTCAAGATATCAAAATAATTATATTTTAAGAAAACTTTATGATCGGACGATTGGTGCTTGAATCTATGCTGTCATACAATGAATAGCTTTAAAGTTTGCCGTACGCATTATCCATAATAGCTCTATAAGCAGCTGTATTACCTTTCAGGGCTTTAGCAACTATGGTAATGGTGATAAGTTCTTCAATGCTTAATGTTACTGTTTCCTTTTTTAACTGGTTGTCAGCTTTAGTAGATACGCCCAAAACTTGCCGTATGCGTTTTGCCTTTCCCCGGCTTCCTTTGGGCCGTCCTTTGAGGTTTCCGCTTTGCCCCTTTTGAAAACGGGTTTCTATACCCTCTAAATAAATATCGTCTCGCATTGCTTGAGCCGTATAGCCTGTTAATAGCCTGTTATTGATTCGATAACCGGAAAGGTTGGCCGGTTTTTGGATTCACTAAATCAAACTGATTTATCAAATCCTGTAAAACCGGGTTTCGCTGATTCATTCGTTGCAATGTCTGTTCAAGGAGCGTTAACGGCAAGGGTGTAATATTTTGGTCACTGTTATTACATACAGCCGAAGTGCTAAGCGACTGAGCTGGAACAGCTAACGGGTTATAGTCCCAAAATAATGGATAACCGGAATCAGTCAACGCCCAACCTGCTAACGGGTCACGGTTACGAATTAGGTAATCCGCTAAATCATACCCTTTCTCTCGGTCGGCATCATTAGCCCGTTTTTCTAATACGTCCGAAACAGTAAGCCGACGACCAATAACGGGCCTAAACTCCTCAGCCTTTTGACTCCACTTCTCAAAGCCGTTCAGATCAGGAAATAGTGTAACAGATCGTCCGGCTACGGGTAGTAACTTTTCCGTTGATAGATTGCTCAGACTACCGCAAGCCAACCAGATGTATTTGGGTAAATAGACCGTTGCAAGAATGGCTGTCTTTTCGCTTTCAACAATGGCCACCGGGCGGCTATCGGGTTGGTTCTTCAATTGGTGCAACCCAAACAAACATTGACTTAACTCAAACTCAGCGAACCGGCCCTGTTTAGTCAGAACACTATGCACCCAATGAATATGACTGAAAGGCTGTTTAACCCTTTTTAACGTCAGCGGATTATACAGCATAATCTTACCCGTTCGAATTTGGCCGCTCTTATCGATCTGCCAAAACACAGTTGCCCCTGGCCAGTGTTTAGAAGTACCTATATAGAACCGGCTAATCAGATCGTTTGTAATCTCATTATTGAACAATCCCTGTAAGCCGTTGGCAAATTCGTTCCGGTCGTACTGATTCAGACTTTGCCGGAACAGGTTGAACGGAATATACGACGGTTGCGGGACCGGACGAGCGGATTTAGGCGATTGGTAAGCCGTTCGGGTTTTCGAGGCTATTTCGTCGTTCATCCATATTTTGTTATCCTCAAAGTATTGGCGGGGCGTGTAGTGATAGCCGCAGTCAGCTTCCCGATTACAGCGGCCAACATGGTCCGGTAATAGTTCACCCGTTTCCTTATCCAAATACCGGCTGAGTTGCTTTGGCTTTTCGCAAGCAGGGCAAGTGTAACGGGTACTCATACCTTTGTAGGGTTGCAGTGTATAACGGTATTGGTTCATGTTTTTGCGTAGAAAGCCCCCGTTTCCATTTGGAAACCAGAAACGGGGAAACCTAACCTCATGCGTTTAGCCATTTCCAAATAGTCCCTTTCCTCTTTGCATCACCTAATACATCAGCCGCTATCTCAGCGTAGTTTTTGCCCTGGCTGTACAATTTTCGGGCTTTTTCTAACTGCTCAGATTTTGTTAAAAACTTGTTAGTATCCTGACTTTTCTTTGGCTTAGGTATCTGGTTGTAAAGTCGCAAAACATGGCGTTTCAGCATTTCTACAATTTTCAGGGCGTTATCGAAATCTAAATCTGAGCAGGTCAACATGTCGGTAATTGCACCTGTATCAAAGGCTCTGAGCGTCGTAAACATCATAGCAATACGAAAAGCAATCAAACCCAACCGATTGACAGAACCATCTAAATCCTCGCTGACAAATTCGCGTATTTCATCTTTCCAGTGTTGAAACAGCCGAATAAACCGTCCTTCCTGATCGGGCGTTAACCGAATGGTCAGCGGCTCCGCAAGGCTTACCAAGTGGTCGTATATTTCGGCAAGTTGTTCGCCTATCCTCCCAAAATGAGCCGGGTAAGAGCTCTTACCCGAATCGAATACGTTTTTAAAATTCGGGTTAGGTGTCAGGTTGTAGAACAGGAACCTACTGAATAAACCGTTTTCAGCGGTTGGCATCAGATTTAGCAGTTGGTCAAATGTACTGCTGAGGACTACCGACATTTCTGGATTTTCAATCTCGCAGTATTCTTTGCCAGTTCGTCGGTAATAGGTTATTGATTCGTGGTGAAACGCTTTCCGTAAACCATCACTGTAATTGCCATAATCCTGCTTTACAGAATCCGCTAATGTATCGCCCTCAGTCTCAAAGATGATTCCCCGGCCTTCATTATTATTGAGTAATTCAAAAGCTCCAGTCCGGCTGTTATTAGCTGGAATAAATAGGACTGTCAACGGCGGTTCTGCGGGTTCGGCTGGCTCTTCAATTAGACCTTTTTTATCGGCTTGAAACGTTTTCAGCTCTTTCTTATACCGAGCAAGGTCTGCTTTGTACACCGTCAAGGCTTGTTGATATTGTTCTTTTTTTCGTCGGTGTACAACAGCCCCTAATAAATACGAAAGGCTTAAAGCTCCTTTGCCGGAACCATACCGGGCTAAGACGTAACAGTACAGATTAGTACTGTAATACCGGGTATCATAGAAACCTCGGACGTTGGGCAACAAACCACTAATAACGCCCAGTGCACCCACCAAGAAAACTTCCTTCTCGATACGGTCAGTAAGGATTGAACAACCATTTTTTAGTGTATCGGGTAAATTGTTAAAAATAGCTTGGGTAAAGTATTCGGTTTCTGGCGTTTCCGTTTCCGGTTGGAAACTACCTTTGGGTGTAAAGTCTGAACCTTCGGGCGGTCGGGGCTCGGTTTCCTGTTGTAAATCGTTAATAGGAATAACCGTTTCGGGCTGGCTAGCTATCCATGTATTAAAATCGAACACAGGGCCAACATCGGGGGTACCTTTTAAGGTCGTATCTTTGTGCTGCGAAGCATCGTTTGTCATAGCCTTGCTCTATTTGAGGTTCTTTCAGAGACCGGGTTTGTGGGGACGAGCCCGGTTTTGTTTTAGGTACGGTCGAGTCTATGCCCGTTGGTACTTCACAGTGTTGATCTCAGTTAAAGCGGCTTCTACATCTTCAGGACGGTATAGCACACGACGGCCTACCCGATAGCCGCGAATAATTCCGCGTCGGGTGTAATCATCCAACGTTGGCAAACTAATATTTAATTTTTTGGCCGTTTTCTGACGGGTAGATAAGTTCTCAGCGTTAATTGCTGATTTCGGCGGGGCACACGGGAGGGCTTTGAAGAATTGCTCTAGTTCTTGCCGAAACAGTTGCCGAACTTCGGGAATTGATAGTTGGGTGAAAACAAGATTTTCCATTTGCTCAACGATTTTTCGTGATTTCATTGAGCAAATATTTACGCCAAAAACTCAGTTGGGTAACCCAACTGAGTTACCCAACTAACCTCCTATTAAGGTTTATCTATCTCATTATTAATAGCTTTTACTACTTCTGTCGCTCCTAACTCTTCAAAAAATTTTCTTATAAATCGTAAATCATCAACCTCAGCGGTAAAGAGATCCTTGTTGTACGGATTTCGCCAAAGTTTGTATAGATTCTCCTTACTCTTACCTGTCAGAAAATGCAAGAATCTCTCAGCCGCTTTATCATTTGTAACGTTAATTTTGGCGTACTCCAGAAGAAACTTCATTGCTAGTACTTGCCGGGCTGTTGTATGATCTGGGGGGTGATTTGGCGTTTCAGCCTGAGGAACTGATATAAAAGGCAAGTATTTTTTACGCTCATTTATACGCTTTTTAAGTGAATTTATAGTTTTGTCACCTTCTTTTAACTGATGACAGTTAGTAGGGTTCTGGCAGCGTTTTTTATGGTCTTCTAAGGTTTGTACAACCCCATCTCTAACAAGCTCTAAAAATTTTATTGCTTGTGTATCAGTTAACTCTGAAATAGTATCGTCAAGTTTGTTATAATCACTTTTACTCAATTGGCCTTGACCAAAGTCATTAGCAAGGTATTGGGCATCATCCAAATAGGCTTGGGGCAATTCATTCTCCATGATCAAGCAGGGATTAGGAAGTTTTAGAAATTAGTTGGTTATTCCAATGCTTCTTAAGCAGTTTGGCGTGTTGCTTAGAATCTACTTTGATATAGCTGAGGAACGCCTTTTCTGTTTTATGGCCAGTAATCGCCCTGATTGTAATTGTGGGGACTCCTTGTAAATAAAGGTTGGTAGCAAAACTGCGCCGTTGTGTGTGAGTACTAACTAGCTCCCACTTCTCTGAGACCTCAGAAATACGTTCGTTGCCTCGTTTTCGGTTAATAACAACCGGGCTATTTAATTCTGCGACCTTAGCAATCTCTTTCAAATATTCGTTTGCTTTTTGGTTGCTAAGTACCCTAGGTAATTGTCCTCTATATTTTTCAATGATTGATTCAACTACGGGGTGAAGAGGTATATACACATCATCGTAAACCTTTTGAGTACGAATCTTGATGTAATTATTTTCTTCTTCTTTTATAAAGTGTTCAGAACGTAGTTCTGCTAAATCAGAGTATCGTAAGCCAACCCAACAACCTATCACAAACATATCCCGTACTCGTTCCAAACGTGGATTCTTAGTTAGGTCTAGTTCATAAAGTCGGTTGATCTCTTCTTCAGTTAAATAGATACTGTCCGTGTCATCGGCTAATGTTCGAAACGATTTTTTCTTAAAAGCAAAATTTTGATGTAAGTCCTTTTCAGCAGCATCATTCATCACAGACTTTAGCGTCTTGATATACTTACCAACTGAGTTATTGAAAAGCCCGCAGTCAGTACTTAAATAGCTTGTAAAGTCATGGTAAAAGTCTAAATCTATAGTATCAAAATCAACACGCTTCTTACGAGCTTTTGCATAGTTACTGAGGTGGTTAAGAGTTGTCTGTTTCACCTTCAACGTATTAAGCTTTTGTATGCTCCGGTTAGTTTCGATATGCTTATCAAAAAATCTAAGCAATGAAATAGACTCGTTTTTTTCTTTGGGAAACAGAATAGACAGAAGCTTTTCCCGTACCTGATCAACAGTTGGCCGTTTAATTCCACTTTCAACTAAAGTATCAACAGCATCTTTACCAGCTTGTTCGATCTCGTCAAACCGGTTGTTAAATTCTCTGTATTTGGGAAATTGTTTAGTTTCTCGCACTCGCTGGTTATTGGGATTCCAGTAAAGCGGATGGATTTTCTTTTCGGTTGGATATACCAGCCTTTGATTGTGGAAACGAACAATTAGATGAACTTTCGTTTCCTCGTCCGCGTCGGGGTCACGCAAGACAAACGAAGTTGTTGCCATACCTATACTGTTTCTTTATTGATTTGAGGTATGACAAATATAATGTTTGTTGACAGATTTGTTGACGGTATTTTCTTTTCTACTTTTGTTTTAGTTTGCTTAATTCACTTTAAGTATTCCTATAGATAACTGATTTACAATGTATTTAAGGGAAGGTACAATAAGGATAATAAAAAAGGTGTTAGTCCCGTCGGGACTACCATAAATCGCTGCTAGCTAGCAAGCGGTTCATTACGATTCGTTTCTTAAAGACGGTTTTCACATACAAGAGCCTTTAACGCTTACAGTAACCGTCGTTTTGGTAACGTGGATATGAATTTGTTCGCCACAACAGAAACTAAGCTTCTCTTCGGGCTTTGTAGAGCCTGTTTTATTCACGTTGGCCAGAACGACTTTCGCAAATCGGACAGGCAATATCAAGAGAAGGGATTTGCAGCACAGTTTATTTTCAACACTATACGCTGATTACTCCCTTATTTAACTGACTACGTTTGGTTGCTCATGTGAGTTACAGAACTTGACCCAATGAACCGTTTAGTGACAGGCTACTGCTCATTAAATAATAGGTTACGTTCCAGTCATAGTAGCGTAAGAATACGCATTGGTAATGTATTGATGTGTTTTTTGCGCTAACGGAAAGTCGTTACGAGACTGTAAAGATTTATCCAGAGTAGAGCGCACCGCGACGCCAGGCTGTACACTTAAGCAATGTGACTCGTCGTGCTTATGTTTGTTAGCAAGAATAGCCTATTAAACTCAACCCCGATGACCGTTCTACTTCACCTGCTTTTGTTGTTTAGCTCTGTTCGTTTTGTAAATCAACCCTTTCGGTCAAGTCAGCGGGTTGGCGCTGGTCATCTGCCAGTTTTGGTAGCCGATACCAAAGGGCAAGTCCATATCGTATATGGGCTGGATTCAACCATTTATTATGCGGTGGCCAGCCAAACACCCGATCAGTTTAATCCACCCATGGCGGTGGCTAAACTACCGCACCTGGTGGCCGGAGCTAAACGCGGCCCACAACTAGCCGTTACAGAAAGGTATGTCGTTATTACGGCCGTTAATCAGATGGGCGATCTGTTTGCTTATTCGCTTGATCGGCAACGTGGCCGATGGTCAGCTGCCGTACGGATAAACGATATAGCCGAGGTGGCCAAAGAAGGCTTCCAGGCGGTAACGGGCGCATCGGATGGTACGTTTCACGCCGTCTGGCTCGATCTGCGCCAGGACAAAGCCAACAAAATTGTGATGGCTACCTCCCCAGATGGGGGGCGCACCTGGTCAGCGAATCAGGTTGTTTACCGCTCGCCCAGCGGCTCAGTTTGTGAATGCTGTAAGGTGTCGATTGCCGCCAACCAAAGCGATGTCTACATTCAGTTTCGCAACTGGCTCAACGGCTCACGTGACCTATACCTGGCCCACTCCACCAATGGCGGAACTAGTTTCGGTTCGGTACAAAAACTTGGCTCAGGCACCTGGAAACTGAACGCCTGTCCAATGGACGGCGGAGCCGTCAGTCTTTCACCGACGGGGCAACCCTTTACCGTCTGGCGACGAGAAAATACATTGTATACCTGTCGACCAGGTGAACCGGAACAAGCTATCGGGACTGGCCGGAACGTTACTACAGCAACCGACTCAGTAGGACGTGCCCTGGCCTGGAATGAAGGGAATCTGGTTTGGCTGAAACTTGATAATAGGGAGCCCATTCGGCTCGGCACCGGACAGATGCCGAGCGTTGCATTGGTTAATGGGTTTGCCATCTGTGCCTGGGAAGCGGACGGGCAGGTGGTGAGCGCTGTCACGGCTCGCTAACTCTTCTTTGACTAAGGTGCAGCGTTACTTGTCTTAGTTCACAAAATGAATGATTGGCACAAACGTCACAGTCGTTACAAACTAGCCTTTGACCGATTCACCCGTACAAAGCAGGCAATCTTTCCAGGACAACAGTCCGTTTATTGGCGGGTCATCACAAAGGTTTTACGAAGCAGCTTGATTCCTTTGTATATCGTTACGGTTAGGGCACGTGGCTCCTCCATATGCACCTCTACACTCAACGACATGCCTGTTTTGGGGTGAGTCAATCGCCCACCGGTCCAGTCCGCTCCATTGTAGCCCAGATCACGAATCAACACGCTGTCTTTCACCAAACCATAATTTTTCTCGCCTGCCTGATCTACCTCCGCTACCCTGACAAAATAACGATTTCCCTGCCGGTAAATATTAACGCTGGAGCCCTGGGAAGGAAACAACCAGCGACCCAGGATCTGGTCGCCTGGAGGATCGGGCACGGCGCCTACCAGCGCGATGATTAATAATCCCAGAAAAATTCGGCACACACGGGTTACTACTAGCATTCGGAAACAGGATTTTTGCCCTTAGACTAGGTCTGGCAGTTTATTGGCAGGAGGTAAATAGCTCATATTGATAAACTTGTGCAATCAGAAAAGCAACCCCTCCCTTTATATAAGCCAAGTTGGCACTAATTGTTGTTAAAAACCAGTCGTATGCTGCATATTGGTGCAGTTATTCAGCAAAGCACCTCAAAATCAGAAGTATAGCTAAGTTTCCATTTTTGTGCCAGTCTAAGTCGTTGGCGGCATACGCCTGCAACGTATCCGCTTGTTTCTGCCTCTTTAAGCATACCATTCATCTTAACTGCAATCGTCTCCATGCGTCAACTCTCTCTGCTGGTAGCTTGTCTGCCCCTCATCGTTTCAGCAGCTCATGCCGATGATCTGGATGATTTTATCCGGCAACAACTGCGAAAACGACAAGTACCTGGCTTATCCATCGCCATCATTCAGGACGGCAAAATTGTTAAAGCACAAGGGTACGGTTTTATCGACAAAAGCGGCAAGATTCCCGTTACTCCCGCCACTTTATTTCAGGCCGGTTCGATCAGTAAATCAGTTGCAGCGGTTGGCGCGCTGAAGCTGGTAGAAGCGGGTAAGTTATCGCTCGATGAAGACGTTAATGCGAAACTACGCACCTGGAAAGTGCCCGAGAATGAGTTTACTAAAGAGAAGAAGGTTACGATCCGCGGGTTGCTTAGCCACACGACTGGGCTAACGGTTCATGGTTTTCCAGGCTATGAGGTTGGCAAACCGATTCCGACGGTCGTGCAGATTTTAGACGGGACCACCCCGGCCAATACCGCTGCGGTTCGTGTCGATTTTGTTCCGGGAACCCGTTGGCGGTATTCGGGAGGGGGATATACCGTTATGCAGCAACTTATGCTGGATGTAACAGGCAAATCGTTTCCGGACTATATGCAGCAAACGGTCCTGGGTCCGCTGGGCATGAAGCAAAGCACTTACCAACAACCGCTCCCTACCGACAAAGCAAAAGCAACGGCAACAGGCTACTATGGGGATCGAGGTGTCGTGAACGGGCGTTGGCATATTTATCCCGAAATGGCTGCGGCTGGTCTGTGGACAACTCCTTCTGATCTGGCGCGTTTTGCCATTGGTATTCAGCAAGCGTTTGCCGGTAAGGCGGGGGGCGCCTTGTCTCAGGCAATGACGCAGCAGATGCTTACGGATCAAAAGGATAACGATGGATTGGGGGTTTTCCTGCAAGGCAAGGGACATACCATGCGTTTTGGCCATACCGGTCGGGATGAAGGGTTCGATGCGGCCATGACAGCTGGTATTGAAACGGGACAAGGCGTCGTGATCATGATTAATGCCAACGATAACTCGCACATGGTCGACCGAATTATAAATGAGGTGGCTAAAACGTATCATTGGACTGACTTCTCCGAAGCAACCGCCATCAAGCGTATAGCAGTCCCCGTCCCGGCGGCACAGCTTATAGCCTATGAAGGACGGTACGAACTGGCCAATAACCAGATCATTACCTTTATGGCCACGCCGGATCGGCTGGTTACGCTGGCCGATGGCCTTCCCGATGAAGAATTCGTTCCTGAAACAACGACCCATTTTGCATCAATGGATCGGGATGCCTTTTTAACTTTCCAGCCCGACGCGAAGGGGAACGTAACGAAATTGGTCTGGAAACGAGGGAAAGACGAACGCAAAATACCCCGGATAGGTCCTCTATTCCAGACCTTAAAGCCCGTTCCGGACCCAGATTCGGCTCGTACCCATAAAATTGAAATAGCCTTAAAAGCCATGGCCCAGGGGGGTAAAGCCGTTGAGACAGCTCCCACTGTAACGGCAGGGGTACGGAAAGATTTCGCGAGTGGGGCCAATGTGCTCTCCGACCTCAAAAACCTTACGTTTGTCAATATAGAAAATGTTGACGGACGTAGCATCGAACGCCACGAGGGTAAAGTAAGTCAAATCGCACACTACACATTTGCTGGTGAACATGGTACGCGTTACTTGCTGGTCTACCTAACGGCCGACGGCCTGGTCACCGATTATGATGTAGTTGAGAAATAGTACGTCTGCTACCTGGCCCAGCCCCCGCTCTATTCCAAAAAATAATCGGTCAAGCGGGTAACAATACGGATAAATCGCCTTATTTCGGGAGTATTTCGAAAGCATACCCCCATGACTTTTCTGCGTTCTTTTTTCCTTACCGCCTTTTTGGTCTTCATATACTTTGCGGCCCAGGCGGCCAAAGTCGATACGGTAGACACCTACAGTTCGTCGATGAAGAAAACGATTAAAGCGGTTATTGTTACGCCAGATTCGTATTCCATCGGGCAGGAGCTGCCGGTTGTGTATTTACTCCACGGCTATGGCGGTAATTACAGCGATTGGGCCAAAAAAGTACCCACCATCAGTAATGCCGCCGACCTTCATAAAGTGATCATCGTTTGCCCGGACGGGAATGTCGGTAGCTGGTATTTCGATAGCCCGGCCGACCCCTCGTTCCGCTATGAAACCTATGTGGCCGATGAGTTGGTAAACTGGGTCGATGGACATTACAAAACCATCAAAAACCGCTCAGGACGCGCCATTACCGGCCTTAGTATGGGTGGACACGGTGCGTTGTACCTGGCATTCAGGCATCAGGCGGTATTTGGCGCGGCTGGCAGCATGAGTGGCGGAGTCGATATTCGCCCCTTTCCAAACAATTGGGATATGGCCAAACGCCTGGGGCCCTACGCGCAGTTTCCGGAGCGGTGGGAGCAAAATACCGTCATCAATCTGCTCTACCTGCTGACGCCGGGCGCATTGGCGCTGATTATTGATTGCGGAACGGAAGACTTTTTCTTTCGGGTCAATAACAACCTGCACGACAAGCTCCTGGAACGAAACATTGCCCACGACTATATAACGCGACCCGGTGGCCATAACTGGACCTACTGGACCAACGCCGTAACCTATCAAATGCTGTTTATGCGACAGTATTTCGATAGGCCCAAAGCGAATTGATTGATACCTGTTTACCACAGCTTAACATCAATCCGCAAAAAAGAATATTTTAGCCAAAAGCGGTGTTACCTGTGTATGGATTGCCAGGACATGTACTGAAAATCGGGCATTGACTCGGTAACCCGCTAATAAACCCATGAAAACCGAAGCTATTTACGAACTACTCACGAGGGCAGTCCACGAGATCATTACGGAACCCTGGACCATTGCCGAACTCAACATCCGATACCTGGTGTCGACCAATGAGGCTGAGTGCGATGGTACGTACCTCGACGCGTCGGGAGAAGCCCAGGTACTATCGACTGAATTTCCCGATGAGCTAATCGACGTGCTTCCCGAGCTATTTACGAATCGGGCGAGCGAAGGAAATCCACCCGCCAATAGCATTCAGTTGACTGTTTCTGCCCAGGGGCGCTTTGCCGCCGATTATGAATGGGACCAGGAGATTCAGGACGAAGATGACCATTTTACCAAAGGCGGAACCGTTAAAGAATGGCTGAAAATCCGAAAAGAGAAGTACGGAACTTCGCCAGAACCAGAATAAAACAGCGCTCGAATCCCGAAAGACATCCGGCTTCTGTTCATTCACGCTCGTCTCTAGCGAGGTCAATGATGAACAGAAGCCGGATGTCTGCGTCGAAGCCAATACCCCACAGGACTTTCGCTTAGACACAGAAAACAACGATTTCTGGCCCGATAAAACCAGCCTAAACAGAAACACGCTCCAGCCAGCGTTCGCCCTGCGTATACTTGGCCTCCTGAAGGTCTGTGAGGGCCCGCTGAAAGTTGAGCAATACACCCCAGACATCCATGACGAATCGGTTTTCGGCTTGCATTTGCCGGAAGAAGTTGACCGCTTCGGCATGCGACAGGCCGCCGGTTGTTTTGGCAATATTCATAAGCACCTCGAATACATCGTCGGCCATTTGCGCATCACCACAAACGTAGTAATGGCAATTAGGCTGCGAAAGTACATCCCACAGGTCTTTACTGCGCTGACCGATCAGATCCTGCACGTATATTTTTTCCTCGTCGAGCCGGGAAAAAGCCACATCCAGATGTGTCAATACACCCGCTTCGTGCCAGGTCTCCAATTCCTGTTGGTAGAGGTAATCGTTTAAATTTCGACAGCCGAAGAACAGCCGGGCGTGCCCGACAGGCGCCGACACGGGTGTGATGAACTCATGGCCATTGACATACTGATAACTTGTTTCATGCAGGGCCCGAAGCTGAACTTCGCGGTGTTGCAGAAAGCCCAGTAAGGGCGACAGGCCCGTTCCGGCCCCTACCATTAGCATGGGCGCATGAGGATCAACCGGTGGTCGGAATGTTGACGATCGCACACACATTCTTACCTGCGCATCCCCGTTCGGTATCAGGCCTGCCAGGTAATTGGAACAAAGCCCCGGAATCACCTTACCCGAGTCGGTCGTCAATTGAACAACGCCCACAATGAGGTGAACCTGCTTTGGGTGAACCAATGAGCAGGATGAAATGGAGTACAGGCGGGGTTTCTGTTTAGGCAACAGTTCAATGAGCTGCGCAAACGACAATTGGGCTGATGGAAATACATCCAGCAGATCGGCTACCGTTAGAAATGTATCGGCGATGTACTTCTTCAACGCCATATACTCCTCATTTTCTTCCTGATTTCGACTCAGTATCTCCAGCCAGGATTCCAGCCGGTTTTTATCCGTGGTCGATTGAGCCGTTTTCAGGATCGCACTAAACAGCTCGTCATAGGGTTCACGGATGGCCAGATCAATGTCTTCGGTTAACACCTGCCCTACCTGCACAGGATCTGGATAAGCATGCTCACCAGGAACCCTTATCCCTCGGCTATTGATGAGCGAGGTGGTAAACCAGGCATCGGTATCAACGCCCAGTCGATTGACCAGTCGGTGTACTAACTCAGGCGGGTTCTGCGGATAGATCGCTACGTGATCGCCGGTTTCATAGGTCTGATCGGTATTACTGATGTCAAGCGAAATAAATCGTGTGGAGCGGCTGCCAATAATCACTTTTTTCAGCAACTCCCGATTCTCGAGAACCGGAACGACACAACCCGGTAATCTCTGGTTTCGAACTGCGTCAGCTTCAGCCTTAACCGGCACCTCCTGGGGTTCTAAAAAAGAAACCTGTAGCCGTGTGTCGGCGGTGGTCGAAAGGTCGACGCTGGTTGGGTCTTCGCCCAATAAACGGGCCACCAGATCGAGCCATTTCCGAAAGGTATCCGCCTGCCCTTTGATCTCATCGCCCCGATGCATGGCAATAACGCGGTTGCCCCCCACACGCGCCAACTCACGATCGAGTGTGACACCGGCGGCACAGAAATGCGTGTATACAGTGCTTCCCAGAGCCATGACGGAGAAGTTCAGTTGCTTGAACGCTCCGGTCGGCTGCGCAGTAATCCGGGCGTGAAACTTCTGGGCATTGCCCGGCAAATCCCCTTCTCTAAATGTCGACGTGACAACGAGTAGTAAATCTTCCTGACTCAGGTGTGAAATGGTGTATTCATCAAGCGCCATAACGCGCGGATGGTAGCGACTCAGCCGACGCGCCGTTTTCCGGGCGTAGCTCTCGGCCGTACCCGTCTCCGAACCATATAAAATAAGAATACGCTGGGGCCGATGTTCGGGCGCCGTAGTCCGGTCTGGGCGAAGCGCCTGAACTTGCATTCGGCTCGTGCCCGACAGTTCCGTTTCGCCCTCTTCGTCTGCGGTCATCAACTCATCGTTAATCACTACCCACCGGTCGGCCGTATAATGATAGCTCGGACTGAGGAAAAAGTCACGCATTTCGTGGTGCCAGACCGGTGTGACGCTCCCTCCCGCCGAAGGAACCACCCACGACCACTGAGCGGGGCATTCGCGACCAGCCCGTTTTTCGCGCAGGTCGTGCGTTAAAAACTGCCGGGCGGCCGTCTGATGATCAACCAGAGTCACCTTAGCTTTGGAAAACGAGTGCAGGACAGCCGCATTCAGTTCCAGAAACGCCCGGTCGCGCCAGAGGGTTTGTTCACTGGACGTATCCAGTCCTATGGCACGGGCAATGGCTTCGGCCTTTTCATAACGCCCGTCTTCCCAGAGGTTACGGGCGATTTCAGTTTCCATGAACCAGCCGTTGAATGGAACACAGCCATACTGAATTCCCCCAATATCCATGCGAAAGTTGGCGATAGCGGGAATGGCGCACCATTTAAGGTCAAGCGCACTCATGGCCGGATAAGTCGGATGTTCGATGGATACTTTCAGGATATCGTCGTCGCTGAACTGATACATCCTGGGTGATTGACCAGGTACATCAATCACGAGCGGCAACGTGTCATAAGCCGTTTTGGTGGCTGGGGGCGTCCATCCCTGCCGAATAAGGGTTTGGGTAAACTTTAGATTTGCCTTATCGCCTAATATTGATCCGTCTTCCTGTTCATAAGCCGCAAAGCGAATGTACTGGCTGTTCCAGATGCGCGGCCCCCAGCGTTCCATTGGTTTTTTGGGCCGAAACACGTTCATCACAATCTGCACATTGCCGCCATTGGTGGCCATTCTTAGGTGTTCGGTGCATTCCCGAAACATCTCGTCGGGGTCGGTAATGTGGCGTAAATCCCGCACAATCATGTTGCGCCACGAAATCCGGCCAATGCATTTGGCCGAGTTACGCCAGGCAAGCTGGGCGCCATAAGCCAACTCTTCGTACGTATGCGTATAGCTTCCGGTTGCCTGAATTTCGCGCTTGATTTCTTCCCACCGACGTTCGCTGTCAATGGCATCCCAGGCTAGTTCATCACCAATCAGATCAATGTATTCCTTTGCCTTAGCCAGTATCCGCTGCTGATTGATCATGGGTTGCCGCAAGACGTTGGTCACCCGGTTCAGCAAAATACCCCAGGCGTGTTCCTGTTCGGCAGTGAAGTCAGGAATGTATTTTTTCAACACCGTCATCATGGGCCCAACCAGTTTTGGGTAGGCTTCGGGCGGTACCGAAAAATTAGTATGCACCTGACTCAAGTCACGTAATTCCTGAACAATGTTCAGGCCACTATCCAGCGACCGAACCAGAAACGCAATCGCCTGCATCAGGTGCTCGGTCAGGCTGTCTACGTCGGTACGGCCAAAAAACGGGATGATTTCGGGGTGCGTCTGAAACAGGATATGGTAGAAATCAGTCCCTATAACGCGCGCATCGGCCGCCAGTCGATCTCCTCCCTGCCGCATCGCCCGAATCATATCGGGTGTCAGAGCCTCCTCATAGTGTTTGGTGGCTGCCAGCGCAGGCGTTAAAATAACGATCGTGAAAAACCGGTACATGGCTGAACCCGGCCCTTTAGCCAAATTTTCGCGGTCGTATTCTTCCAGATGGGGCACGTGCTGTAGCATCCAGGTCCATACCCGGCGAGCCGTGAGCCAGTGTTCGGGACGCATGCCCAGGTCGGCCAGCAACGCCACATAATCGTCAACCGATTTGAGCCCTTCGGCCGGTTCAGGATAAATACCGCGGTAACTTTCGCGAAGAATTCGTTCGCTATGGGGCATCAGCCGCCGAACGCTCACATCGAACAGCGTAGCAAAATAGGCGGGAACCAAATCAACGGCATCGCCGAAGAGGTCAGCCAATTCAGGTTCTTCGTACAGAAGCCGCTCGAAAAACAGCTCAACGAGCATGTCCTGGTAAGCCAGAAGCTTGTTCCAGATGTCTTTGACCAGTACTTGCTCGGGCGCCGTTAGTTGCGGCAGATCCGTAACGTCTTCTGGTATGGTGAATTCGGCTGCCTTTCTGGCCGCATGAACGGGAGTCGTTGTGGGGGCGAAAAAGGGACAGCCTGCTAGGGTTGCGTTTGCGATATCGGTAGCCGAATGCATGAAGGGGGGTGCTATAGGTTCTTCTGCCAGCTCTCGGGTCATCCGAATACGAACCTGCATGTGAGGAGCCTCCTGCCAACCCCTTAATGGTAAATAAACATCAGTACTGCTTTGTCCGTCGGGTTGTGTGTGCAGCGGTAAGGTAAGTTGATCAATTCCATGCCAGCGCTGGCTACCCTCCTGACGGAACTGCAAAATTATATAAAGTTCGCCAGACCCCTTGTGCCGACCATTGACTAACCATTCTGGTTTGCGTCTTGTTTGCAAGATTTGCTCCCGCAAAATTGTACCCGAATCATCGTGCGCCTGAATTAATCCTCGGTACTCATACCCGTTTTCAGGATAGTCCAGGGCCACGACTTCTGTGATACGAACCACGCTCAAGGCGCCATGTTGCGGTTCTTTATCGGGGGTATTGGTAGAGATAGACACAGGATGATTATTTCGTAAGGTAGAACGCAGCGATAAAAGGCAAATAGGTTGGCTAGCTAGATTAAATTTAGCTCTATATTAGCTACTTTACCAATTAGTCCGTTCGATAACTATAATATTACTATTATATTTTTATGACGCTATTATTTTTTTAACTAAGGAGAGGAATAAACACTTAGAAGGCCTACCGAGCAGTCAGCGGGCATAAGTATAATCGTTATGTTAGCGTTTTCCCGGATCAGGGAAGATCCTTGCCGAACCAGACGTCTGCGGGTAGTACATAACTACCGCTGCGGGCAGCTATGTACGTTATCACAGCAGATTTAGCCGGTTCATTAATTCAGGTTTATTAGCCCGGCTAATGGGGATAACCTTATTGCTGATTACCAACGTATTATCTTCAATATCAACAATCTTGTCCAGATGGACAATGTAGGATCGGTGGACGCGCAGGAACCGAAGACCCAGTTTTTCTTCCAGATACTTCATGGTAGTGTACACAATGTGTGTTTGCGTATTGGTGAAGATTTTGACGTAATCACCCGTATTCTCGATGTAGGATATATTATCGAAAGGCAAGCGGATGTAGCGCCCGTCGGTTTTAATATAGATCTCCTTTCGCTCGTCTGATGGGTTCGTTTTAGCGCGCGCATGCAACTCCAGTACTTTTTCAACAGCTATGTTGAAACGAGGGAAGGTGATCGGCTTTTTCAGGTAATCGGTCACGTTATACTGAAAAGCCTCAAACGCATACTCGATCTTACTGGTCGTCAAGATCACGTAGGGAATAGACGGGAGCTGTTCCAGCAATTCAAAGCCCGACAGCCCCGGCATTTCTACATCCAGCCAAATCAGATCCACTTCCTGTTCAGCTAGGAAATCGAGCGCACTCACCGCATTATCGAACACGGCCAGCACCTCTAAAGCACTATGTTGCTCACAAAGGCGTTGCAACGATTTGCGAGACATGAGTTCATCTTCAACAATTATACAATTCAGACTCATACCTGCGAAAGCTTTTGTAATTCAGTTTGCAAAATGGGCAGCACCTTATCCATCTCAATCATAAAATCGTGGCAATACTCCTCGATCAAGTCCAAATCTTTATCCTGCCGAGCGCTGTTCTCCAGCCGACGCATTTTCTCTTCAAGATCCGATAGGCCAACCATGGCCAGCGTCGGCTTTAACTTATGAGCAGCACTGGCCAGATTGGGCCAATCTTTTGTCTCACAAATACCCGGTAACTTGCGTATATCAGGCACAATATCCGTCAGGAACATAGCGAACATTTCTGATGCATAGGCGGCATCGCCACCATACAATTCCGATAAACGCTGACGATCGAGGGCCTCATCGAATAAGATACACCCCTCACTTCTGATTTGTTCGACGGGTGCGAAGCGCTGTAGGACAGACAACAGCTGGTTCGGCTCGAATGGCTTGGTCAGAAAGTCGTTCATGCCAGCCTCCATGGCTACGCTTTTGTGATCGAGCATAGCCGAGGCCGTGAGCGCAATAATGGCCGTGTGCTGGTTCGGGTTCTGGGTGCTCCGAATCGCCACCGTTGCTTCGTATCCATTCATGATGGGCATTTGAATATCCATCAGAATAATGTCGAATCGTTGACTTTTGGCTTGCTCGACAGCCTGCTTTCCGTCTGACGCCATGGTGTACGGTATGTTCCACTTGTTGAGCAGACTACCAATGTACGTTTGGTTCATCAGGTTATCTTCCACAATCAGCACGTTACAGGTTTGTAGTTCTTCAACCTGCGTCAACTGCTTATCGATGTTCTTTTGATCGGCAGGCACCAGTGACTTAACATAAGGCA
This sequence comes from Spirosoma radiotolerans, assembly GCF_000974425.1. Taxonomy (NCBI): domain Bacteria; kingdom Pseudomonadati; phylum Bacteroidota; class Cytophagia; order Cytophagales; family Cytophagaceae; genus Spirosoma; species Spirosoma radiotolerans. The sequence continues at coordinate 370,932 of NZ_CP010429.1, read as the reverse complement.
CCGTGAATGTAAACGAACTACCAACATCAACCTGACTCGTCACCGAAATAGTACCTCCCTGAATCTCAACTAGTTCTTTCGTAATAGCGAGGCCAAGACCAGTGCCTTTGTGCTTGAAGCCATTTGGGTTTACCTGCTTGAATTTCTGAAAGACCATATCCTGCTTTTCGGCAGGAATGCCAACGCCCGTGTCGGTTACCGTAAACTCAACCCACTGTCTATGCTGTTCTTCTTTAGCGATCCGGGCAATGATCTGAATTTTGCCCTGCTCGGTAAACTTCTCCGCATTTCCGACCAGATTCATCAGGATCTGGTTCAGCATTACATCATCGCCAATAAACTCATCGGTAATGCGGTCATCCAGCACCACATCCACCGAAATCGGTCGATTCTGAAGTTTCATCTGAAACACTTTTTGCGTACTCCGAAGCAACCCGGCCAAATCGAACGGCCGGGCGTGAATCTCAATCCGACCGGCTTCAATTTTTGTCATATCGAGCAAGTCTGAAATGAGGCTATGCAGGAAATCGGCCGATGTCTTCAGAATGTCGATGTATTCGCGCTGCTGCTGGGTAGGCTGGGTATCGAAGAGCAGGTGCGACATGCCGATAATGGCGTTGAGTGGCGTGCGGATTTCATGGCTCATGTTCGCAAAAAATTGCTTTTCAGCCTGTTGGGCTTCTTCAGCAAAACGTTTAGCCCGAGCCAGTTCGTGCTCAAGCTGTTTGCGTTCCGTCATGTCATAATGGATGCCCATCGAACCCACAATCGTCCCGTTCTCATCCTGAATCGGAACGCCACTCACCAGTACCCAAATGCGATTTCCGTCTTTTTTAATCAACTGCAATTCATAAGAGCCCGCATTCCCTTTTTTCCGTTCTTCCTGTTGCCGGTCAACAACGGAGACAAACTCGGCAGGCACCAACAGATCAGTCGCATTTTTACCGATCATTTCCTCCTCCGTATAGCCCAGCATTTTACAGCAGCGCTCGTAAGACCGAACAATGATCTGGTTGTTATCTACCTCGAAAAGCCCCAGCTCCATGTTGTTCATGATGCCCCGGTACTTCTCTTCGCTCCGGCGGATCAGTTCCCGAGCCTGGTATTTCTCCGTTACATCGGTGTACTTCCAGAGATGACCCATGTACTGGTTGTCATCCAGGAAAATAGGAATGTAATCCAGTTCCAGAATACGGCCGTTGGCCATGCTGATTTCTTCGCCAACACGGGCCTGCCGGTTTTCCAGCAGCTCGTTCATTCGGTCAACGAACGCATCAGGATGCACAAACAGCGGTTTTACCTCCTGCCTTGCCAGAGAGCAATTGTAGCCAATCAAGTCATTGGCCGTAAGCGGAATCTCGAACAGGTCGCAGAACAGTTGGTTGGCCAGAATGACGCGCCCGTTTTCATCTTCAACCATTACGCCCGACTGTAGGTTGGTAATGAGGGTTGAAAGCCGCGTCTGGGTAGTTTCCAGTTCAATTTCGGCCAGCTTACGATCCGACACGTCGCGTGCCACGGCCACTAGTTCCAGTGTCTGGCCGTCCTGCTCAATAAGTCTGACCGTTTGCCCGATCCAGACGACGCGCCCATCTTTGGCCACAACCGGGAACTCGTTGTAGGTGCTGTCCTGCCGCTCCAGCATCATTGTCCGGTAAAACTCGATCAGCTTCATCCGATAGCCAACCAGCACGAAGTCAGTAAAGTGACTTCCCAGAAACTCCGCTTCGGTATAGCCCAGCAGTTTTTCAACTACAGGACTCACAAAGGTAAAATAACCGGCGGGCGAAATTTTATAAATAATATCCTGAACGGATTCAATGAGCTGGCGATAGCGCTGTTCGCTCTCCCGAAGTTCGGCTAGCTTGTTGCGAATCTGCTGCTCCAAATTTTCATTTAAGTGCAACAACTGTTCGTTGGCGTTGTAAAGCGCCAGTGCCTTCTTTTCCAGGATAGCTTCTGCCTGTAATCGAGCTGTTTTTTCGCGGACTAGCCGCCGTTTAAGTAGATCGATGTCCTCCATACCCTTACTCCTTCACAATGTCAAATAGAACCTGACTTCCGTCTTCTACAAGAATGGTTTTAGTGATTGTTGCTGTCTCACCAAAGGTTGCCAGGCAACCTTCAATCAGCCCATGGGCAAAATCGGCCAGTTTACGCTCCGATGTGTAGTGCATACGAAGGTGGTTCTCGGCGGGTTGGTCAATGGTAAAATGGGGAAGTTCGGCATCAGGATACAGCTTTCGAACTTCTACATGGATATATTGCTGAACGGAACTAAGTAGACTAAAAGCAGAATCGGCCCGGTCCACAAAGGGTCGGTAACTTCGGGTAAAGGCCGTAAACATATACTGCCCGTAAGCGCGGAGCAATTCCGGTACAGGCACTTTGGTTTGTTTACTCAGGTTCGTAACCAATGTCACCATTTCAGCGTGGTCATAGGTACCGATGGCGGTATAGATACCCCCCGATTGAAGACTGCTGTCCTGAAGTAAATGGTCAACTAATTCATAACCGAACTTCTCTTCGATCATTTCTAATAACTCAGTAAAGACAATCCCTTTCATTTAAGTAAAAATCCGTACGGTGAAACTTGACAATAAGTGATTTTATAGCGCAATATAGTAACAATTTGATACATTATTATGTATAGATTTAACTAAAAATGACCAAAAACCGGGCATTCCTACCAAAAAACCGGCAAAATATGCAGTTCATCGAAAAGTGGTCCGGTGTGTTATGTTTTAAGGACAAGTTTGCAGTAATCGAAGTTAGCAATCCACCCTTCAAAAACCGTAACTATTCCTGTCTATGAACCTCACTCTGAGTGATGAAGAAATGATCCGGCAGCATCTGAACGCAAATTTCACCGGTTGCCTTGAGAACCTATATAACCGGTATGTAGCTAAAGTATACAACCAGTGTTTTTCAATAACAAGAGATGCAGTGCAGGCACAGGATTTTACACATGATATTTTTCTCCGCGTTTTCGCTCGTTTAGACCAATTTCAGGGACGATCCAGCTTTTCGACCTGGTTGTACAGCCTTGCCTACAATTATTGCATCGATCAAATCAAGCGATCTAAGCGACTGGCAACAACCTATTTAAACGATGATGTAGAGTACTATTGTACGAGTACTGAAGAGGCCGAGAAGGTTGATTATACCTTACACCAACTTGCCCAGGTCATGAACCGCATCTCCCCACAGGAAGCTACTGTATTAAGACTCAAATATCAGGATGGTCTACCGCTGAGCCAGATTGGACTTCAGCTAAATTTAAAGGAAAGTGCCGTAAAAATGAGGCTTAAACGGTCACGAACAAAGGTTAAGCAGTTATGCCAGACGGCGATGGGTTAGTCATCGTCGTCCTCATCTTCCTCAGAGCCAGCCAACCAGGCGGGGTATCGTTTTTTACCTTTGGCCGTAAACCACAGAATCCGATTCAGCAGGTCGTCATGGCCCCGGTCAATCTGATGAAACCCATACCGGATCGACTGATTGGTGAACTTAAGTGATGCTCCTTTCAGCCCGGTTGGCGCTGGATTCATGTCAGTTAAGGAAACCCGGTTTGGCAGCGCCTTATAGGCAAATGACAAATCAGGCTTGTCGCTAAAACAGTCGAACATAGGCAGGGCCGTGGCGTCAATAACGTTCATGGGTGGCAGGCCCAGAATCTGCTCCATCGTTCGGACGACCGATGTTTGGTTGTAGTTGGTATGAACGGTTTTCTGTAAACGCGAGTATGGGCTGACAATATATCCCGTGGTGCGATAAGCCGACACATGGTCCCAACCCGCCTGTGAGTCATCTTCCGTAATAAAAATAACGGTTGACGCAGCAAACCGGCTGTGTGTGATGGCGTCCACAATTCGGCCCACGGCCAGATCGTTGTCGGCTACCATGGCCCTTGGAATCGGGAAGCCGGGGCTCATCCCCGATGTATGGTCATTGGGTAACGACATAACCATCAGATTTGGCAAGTCGGCGTTGGGGTTAGCGGCTGTTTCGTTGAGCTCTTTTATGAACGCATCGGCGCGCATCTGATCGCTGATCGTCTCGTCATCGCAACCCGGAAAATTCATAGCCAGTATGGGCCTCACCCGCGAAATGGTTGTTGTGTTGGTGAATGAGAACGGTTTGCTCGTCTGGCGTATCTGAAACAGCTTGCTCCAGTTGTACTCTTTTTTGTCGTAAGCACAGGAACAGGCTTCGCCGTACATGCGCACGGTTTTGCCATGATCGAGGGCGTTGTTCCAAATCAATCCTTTTTTGTCGTACACCATCGCGTCATACAACACGTGCGGGTAGCTCCGAAACCAGGCCCGCACGCTTTTTTCTGTGTAATCGGTCACCATGGCCGCACTTGCCCAGTGGTGCCCCTCGGCCGATGACTTCCCAGAAACATAGTAATTGTCCATCAGCAGATAGTCTTTTGTAAGCTGGTGCTGGTTGGGCGTAATGCTATCGCCAAATATGCATAGCTCGGGCATACCATCGCCCTGCGGCAGATCACCCAGCACCTGATCGTATGTCCGGTTCTCTTTGATGATGTATAGTACGTGCTTGAATACCGATGGCTCGCCAATGCGCTCGGGTACTGGTTTGGGAGCCACATTGGGGCGGGGAGCCTGCTCCGTCAAGGCCAGACGAAATTGAAGGCTGAGCTTTTTGACCTTCTCGGTATACGCTTCCAGTTGTTGTTGGTTAGGAACCGGAATAAAGGAAATTGACGCAAGTTGCTTGTGCGAATTATACGCTTTCAGGGTTCCTCCTGCGGGATTTTTTCCCTGCCCACCCTGATCGACCGGATTGGCAATCCGTGCGCCGATAGCTTCCAGATTGGTTACGTATAACTCGTTATTATGCAGCACAATTCCCGCCGGATAAGCCTGGGTAGGAATGTAACCTCTGATCGTATTGTTGCCTTTACCTGCACTGGATGCTTTGCTGCCTAGCCCGACCACACAGAGGGCGTTATCCAGTCCGTTCGCCACATAGAGTGTAGTTCCGTCGGGGCTGATTGCCAAACCATTAGGCGTACTTCCGATATAGCCATTTCCCCGGTTATACAAGCCGACAAAAACAGAATCAACGACTTGCTGATTCGCGACGTCGATAATGGACACGTGATCGCTGTTGCCATTGGCTACGTACAGAAACTTCTGGTCAGGGCTGCCAATGATGGCGTTCGGGTGCAGTCCGACCGACAGTTCTCGCTCCACTTTACCCTGTGTTATGTCAATTACCGAAACGGTACCACGGGCCATAGCCCCCGTTTTGGGATCAACGTAGGCGCTTCCCCAGGGAACACCGGCCGTTTCGAACCCATTGGTTACATCGGGAACCGGTCCGGCCCAGTTCGTCACGTAGGCTTTCGTATCCAGAATGGTCAGACCAAAAGGGGCTACGCCTGTGGGTGCCGTCCAGACTACCTGCTGGTCTTTCACCCGGAGTTTAACCAGTTGGTTGTTGCCATTCAGCACGGTGTATAACATAAGTTCACCGGCTTCTTCCTTCAATACGACTTCGTTGGGCAGAGCAATGGTGGCGGGTGCAATGGGCATGAAGGGAATCGCCCGAACCAGGCGAGCCCGCGAACCGTCCCAAACAACTTGCATCACGTGCGAATTGGGCTTTCCCCTGCCACCGGCACCCCAGAAAATATAGGTTGAATCGTGATGAACGATGGCCTTTATGCCCGAAAAAGAACTCATGCTCCCTTTAAGATCAGAGCCTTTGTTATAGTCCCAGCGCGAAATGAGTTTCCGCTGGTTTACATCGAAAAAAGCGATTCCAAACCGATCTTCAACCACGAGCGTCTTCTGATCGGGCAACAGCACGGCGTCCAGGCTATGGTTTTCAACACTGGCATCACCAAAACTAACGGATTGGCCTGCCCCGTCGATGATGCGGTTATAGGGCATCAGAAACGGCGATGTATCGCCCAGGGGACCATTGTCGGTGGGTGTTTTATATACCGATGAAAGCGGGCTCGGTTTAGTGCCAGAAGGACCAAAGTGATGGCATCCACCCAGCAAAAACAAGCTGATTAGCGTAAAAAACCCATAACCCACTGACGCAACGTTGATTTTCATGCGAGCAAACAAACTGGTTGACACTGTATCGAAACTGATAACGGCGACCAAGCTAAGGCCAAATCCACGTAAAAAAAAGGATTTCTTTTCTGCTTAACCTTAGCAGGTTATGGCCATGGTCCGTGAGACACGAACCACTCAGGCGTCAGCCACACCATCCGGTCAAGTGGCCCGTGGAGATCGGAACGCCAACCGCACGGACCACGGACATGCACAGACCACACAGACGTCAGCAAGGTCAGCCAAGCAGGGCAAAGTCCAACAACGCAAACTTTATAAAAAAGCCCGGCGTCGTAAACCATTCGTTCACGACGCCGGGCCTCTGTATGAAAATCTCCGCGTCTAATTCGTTTCTTTCAGGGTTGATAGAAAGCTAACCACATCCCGGATTTCACGCTTGGTGAGCAGGTATTTCATTTCGGGCATGCTCGATGGAGAGTTCGCGCGTTTGGCAATCTGATCTTTCCGAATGGCAACATCGGGCTGGTCACCTACTTTCACCATCACCTCGGTGTTGGTTTCGCCCTGCAGGATACCGCTTACGGTCTTGCCATTCTTAAGCGTCAAATTGACCGTTCCGAATCCGGGGGCCAGGCGGGCACTTGGGTTGATGAGCGCTTCCAGTAACTGCTCACGAGTGAGCCGACTGGCAACGCCATTCAGACGGGGACCGGCATTACCACCCAGATCATCATACGAATGGCACCGAATACACTGTGCCGTTTGGTGACGGAAGAAAATTCGGCGGCCTAAATCGGGCTCTCCACCCAGCAAACTACCCTTGTAGGAAGCCGCCAGCGCATCGGGCGACAGTTTGGCTGTAATGGCTTTGTACCGGGCCGTTAACTGGGGCGAATGGCTACTCTCAATCGCTTCCTCCAACTCCAGTTGAAGCTCGGGCGAAAGCGTACCCGCCGACAGTTTGGCCAGCAAGGGATCGAACACCTTTTGCGAATTGGCAACCGGCAGTTTTCCGAGCGTCAACAGAGCAGCCTGTTTTTCTTCGGTTGTGCGGTTATTGATCACCTCCGACAGCAGCGTTACCATGCGGTCTTTTGGCATGCTCGATTTGGCCACTAAATCCAGACCGGCCACCCGAACGCTTTTCTCATTATCGGCCAGCGCCGTTTCAATGGCTTTGCTCAGTTGCTTATCGTTCAGCGAAGCCAGTGCCCGCAAGGCAGCTACCCGCACAACGGCTTCTTTATCGCCCGTTAACCGGTTGAATAATGGCTCCGACGCGCCCGTTAAGTTCAATTTCGTGATCGCCTTGATGGCACTTAACCGGAGCGCTAACTCCTGGTGCGTCAATAGCTTGGTGTACAGATCAGCCGTTTTGCTTTTGACCAGGGCCGGATCGCGTTCGATAACGGCCCGATAACGCCCATCTACACGGTCCAGAACCGATGGCTTGGCCCAGGTACTAAGCGCTTCCATGGCTTCGGCGCGCATCGCTAACGGAGCCCCTTCTTTCTGTGCGTAGTCGATCAGGATTTGCATCGCTTCGGGCGTACCAACTCGCAGATTGGCGTTGATGGCGCGACGGATCAGCGGCTCATTCGTGAAACTCGTGCTCTGCATCACCTTGCCGAGCGCGGGCAGGGCCGCTGGAATGGACAAATCATCGTTGATGCCCCGAGCAGCTTCAGTGACAACGAATTCATCTTTATCGGCCAGGAAAGTAGCAATACCAGGGTCGTTCATCCGACGCAGGGCAACGACAGCGGCAATCCGAACGGCTTTTGACGGGCTGCTCGACAGCGCCACGACCGGAGCCGGTTTGCCAATACGCGCCAGTGCCAGACTACCTGCATGGCGGATGTAGGCATCTTCGTCATTGTTGGCTTCCAGCAGTTGAATGATAGGCTGAATGGCGGGTTCGTAGGCGATCCGTCCGAGGGCTTCAGCAGCAAAGAAGCGTGCACGGCTGTTGGCATCTTTCAGGACCGGAATCAGGGCATCACCCGCTTCTTTGTAGCGGACATCGCCCAGCCATTTGGCCGCCTGTGCGCGAATTTCAGGGTCTTTATCCTGCAACAAGGGTACTAAGGTCTGTGCATACTGCTTGTTCTGACGAGCCAATTGACTAATCCCCCAGATACCATGTACACGGGCCAGTTGGTTATCGGTTTGTTTGATGGACGCGGTCAATACATCAGCTCCTTTTGCCCCTCGTTTAACTAGTTCGAACTGGGCTTTCTGCCGAACCCGCATATCCGGATTCTTCAACAAGTCGCCCAGATCCGTTTCCGAACGAGCCCCAAATTTCTCGGCCAGTAACGCTTTGGTACGCTGCCGATCAGCGGAGCCAGCCCCGGCTTTGTCGTCCATTTTCCAGATGCGGCCATAATCTTTGGCATCCCAGCCATTGATCCAGTCAGCCACGTACAAGGCACCGTCGGGACCAAAATCAATACCCGTCGCTAGCACGCCACCTAACACCTTTTTCTGCTCACCCAACTCGAATGAGGCTCCTTTCGGCTTCAGTTTGAATGCGTGAATACCCGATTTGGCCGGATTTCCGACGAATTCGGCCACGAAAAACATGTTTTTGTACGCTGGACTCAAAGCTGTGCCGGGGTTGTAACGCATACCGGCCGGCCCACTCACATAGTTGGTAATGGTCGGAGTGATGTAGGCCGCCTGCCCTTCGAAGCGCGGTTTATACATCTGCTCATCCATCCAGACTTTATACGTGTTGTTGTTCGGATCGCGGTATTTACCGTACTGCCAGTTACTGCGCCAGCCCGTATCCGACCCGTTGACGATGTACACCAGCCGCTCTTTCTCGCCCGGATGGTCGCCGTCGTTATCCTCGCTGATCAGGTTGCCGTATTCGTCGAAAACAAACTCGTGGACATTCCGGACGCCATGAGCAAAAACCTCAAAGTCACTGCCGTCGGGGTTCGACCGCACAACGACGCCACTGTTCGGATGTTCCCACTTCTTGCCATCCGGTCCCTTCCCGTTGAAGCCAATGTCGCCGATCTGCCAGTAGATTTTGCCATCCGGCCCCATTTCGATTCCTGACATGCCGTGCCCACCGAAACCAACATGCACCCCGTATCCGTGCGAAATGGAGGTTTTTGTTTCGGCGATACCGTCGCCGTCTTTGTCTTTCATGCGCCACAGATCGGGCGCAACGGCTACATATAAATCGTCGCCATTAATCATCACGCCCCCGGCTACGTCGGTCACTTCGTCGTGAAAATCGTCCACGACCAGTTGCGATTGATCGGCTACGCCGTCGCCGTTGGTGTCTTCAATCCGGTACACGTTTTCTTTCTCAACGGTCATGTCGCGCCAGTCGTGAGAGCCATCGCCATTGAGGTCTTTCAGCCATTCGTTTTTCTTACTATTTTCCGGGGATAGCACTCGGTGGAGGAACGCCCGTTTGTCTTCAATACTTTGCAGTCGGTTCGATTCGATTTCCCAATCCTGGTGACCGCGAATGTCGAACTCGGTGTTTTTCTGCCGGTTTGTTCGGGTGTAATAGATCCGCCCGTTTTCGTCGGTGTCGATAGCGATTGGATCGGCAACCAGCGAATCCACACCCCACAAACGGAGAGTAAGTCCTTCGGCCAATTCGGGGGTTACCGTTGCTTCGATAGCCTTCGCTAGTGCAGCCGCTTTTTCAGGAGCCATCCGCTTGATGCGCCGGTCAATGGGGTCCTTTTCGTTCTGGTATCCAAGCAACCCCAGCATGGGAGCTAAGGCGCACAACCAGATCGCTTTTTTGTTTACTCGTAAAAATGCCTTGCCTTTTCTCATCCTAAACAGCTGTTAACAAGTCTATTGAAGGAACGTCGATTTGTCTAACAGGGTATACCTGACGTTTTAGCACCCATCTTTACAGGCCTAAAATTGACGCTCCATCTCAGGAGTTGAAAGGCGTTTTCCGGCCTACACTACTTTATTTTGGAAATATGTTTTCCAAATAGGCATGGCTCCTGCTTCGCTTATTGACGTGCACTGGTGTAAATCAGGATAGCTTCGGGCTGAACAACAACCGACGCCTGACCGTCCAGCAGCAAGGGTGCGGCCAGGGGACCGCGCCAGGCCGGCTCGGCCGAATCCAGTAACTTATGCCATTGGCTTTCACTGGCGGGCAGCGTAAACGATTGGGCTTCGCGGGAGAAATTCATTAAACAAACCACGATCTCCTCCAGAGCGAATGCACCGGGCTTCACCTCTTTTTTGTGTTGCCGGAACAAGGTGAGCGTCTGTTTAATGTCGTCAACAACTACGGCTACCGACTCCCGGTCCGGATGGCGAAGGGACGATGTTTTACGCAACCGTAACAGCGTTTGGTAGTACCGAAAAAGCGTCCGGTGTGGTTCCTGTGTGAGTCGCTGCCACTGTAGTTTCGAACGGTCAAACGTCCGTTCATCCTGCGGATCGGGAGCCTCGAAATCCGTTTGAAAATCAGCGAATTCTTTTTTTCGACCCTGCCGAACGGCTTCCACCAGCGTTGGTTCGGAATGGCTCACAAAATAGAGAAACGGATTTAGCTCGCCCCACTCCTCGCCCATAAACAGCATGGGCAGATAAGGGCTGCTCATAACGGCTCCGGCCATCAGTTTCTGCATCTCAAAACTAACCAGTTGACTGGGTCGTTCGCCCAGCATCCGGTTACCGATCTGGTCGTGGTTCTGCGAGAAAACCACAAACTGCCGACCAGCATGGCCCGCCGTCGATTTTCCCACGATCCGGGCACGACGGGGCATGTAGGTTCCGTCGTATACATAGGCATCCCGGTACGATTTTGCCAGGTCCTGCAGCCCATTATAATCGGCGTAATAGCCGTTGCGCTCTCCACCCGCCGTGACACGCAGCGCATGATGAAATTCGTCGTTCCACTGCGCATCCATGCCGTATCCATTGGTCGCCAGCGGATCAATGAACCGGGTTTCGTTTTGGTCCGACTCGATGATCAGGTAATGTTGCCGCCCGGTTTTCGCCATCAGCGCATCGACATATTGTTTGATCTCGCGAAGAATATGCGTTTCGCTCTCATCACAAATCGCATGGACGGCATCCAGACGTAAAGCATCAACGTGAAAATCCCGAAACCACATCAACGCGTTTTCAATGAAAAACCGGCGGATGCTATCGCTGTAATCGTCATCGAAGTTGAGGCCATTTCCCCAGGGTGTTTGGTGTTTGGCCGTGAAATACGGCCCGAAGTCACCCAGATAATTACCTTCCGGCCCAATGTGGTTATAAACGACATCGAGCACGACGGCAAGCCCCCGGCTGTGGCAGGCATCTACCAGTTTCTGTAGACCCATAGCCCCGCCGTAGGCATGCTGAACGGCAAAAGGCAATACGCCATCGTACCCCCAGTTTCGGTTGCCGGGGAACTGCGCGACAGGCATAATCTCAATGGCATTGATGCCCAGTTCGACGAGGTAATCCAGCCGGTTTTCAATCCCGGCAAAGGTGCCCTCGGGTGAAAATGTGCCCGTATGAAGTTCATAGAGCAAATAATCTTCCAGCGGCAGGTTGTGCCAGCCGGCATCTGTCCAGGCGAACGCGCCTGTATCCACCGCCTGCGAGGGGCCGTGTACGCCCTGAGGCTGTGCCATCGACGCCGGGTCGGGCCGTTCGAGAGAGTTGTTCAGCACAATGGTGTAGGTATCACCGGGCTGTAGCTGGGCGGTAGTGAGCTGCCAGTAGGCACCCTCTTTCAGGAGCGGAAGCGTTAATTGACGATCACCGAGACGAAGTGCAACACTGTTGGCAAAAGGAGCCCAAACTCGAGCCGTTGCGCCATCCTGGGTGAAGGTAACGCCAAGCATTCGGTGGCTTAATAGTGCCTGATTCATAAGGTATGCTGGATGGTTGAGTAAGTGGTTACTCAAACAACTCGCTGTAGCCGCTATGTGTTGGGAGAAATGGGATTTGACAGGCTTTATAGAGCCTCTCTTATACCATAACTGTCTGTTAAAGGCTGATTCCATCTATCCGTGGTCCGTGTCCTCACAAACCACCTGACCGGATGGAATGGCTAACGCATGAGTGGTCCGTGAAGACACGAACCACAGCATCAAGGATATGAACCATGAACTCCGTTTAGCGGGCTTTGCAGCAGTTATATTTACACGGCCACTTCGACGGTTGTTCCCTCTTCAATGAATACCCGGAAGGTGCCGCCTAACTCCTGCGCGCGGGTTTCCATGTTGCGCAGACCGTAGTGATGGCTGGCTACGGCACCATTCGTCCAGCTAAACCCCTGTCCATTGTCGTGTATCCGCAGGTTGATATGCCCATCGGCTTCAACGAACAATTTCACGATGGCCTCAGTGGCCCTGGCATGCTTAATAACATTATTGAGGGCTTCCTGCACAATTCGGAACAGGTTCAATACTTGCGATGAGCTCAGCTTGTAGGCCTGCGAGCCCGACACCTGCACATCGACATGAAGGCCGTCGGTTTCGTGCACGTAGCGATTGATGTACTGATTGAGCCGCTCGGCAAACTCTTCGACCGTAAAGCTTTCCTGATGAATGGCCCAGATCGTTTCGCGAAGCAGTTTCACCGCTTCGCGGGTGTGTGTAACGATGGTTCTCAGTTGAACCGACAATCGCTGTCCGTCGGTAATGGGTGTCTTTTCGGCCTGGTCGCTGATATGGGTCAGGTTCGTCACTACGAAAGCCAGGTGCGCGCCTACATTGTCGTGCAAATCGCGGGCGATGCGTTCCTTCTCGACCAGGAGGCTATTTTTCAGCCCTAACGTCTGCACTTCGGCTTCGTAGGTGCGCTGCTGCTGCACAGTACGCTCTTTGATAAGCCGTTCGGTTTGGTCGCGGTCGAGTTTATAGCGGTATGCCAGACCGACCATCAGTACCAGCACTTCAAACAAAGCGGCTGGTGCATAATAGGCAAAACAAGACACAGGCTGGTAGGTAGGTAACAAACCGAAATTAGCAAAAACCAACCCTAGGTTAAGGGTGTAAAAGGGAACAATGCCCACCAGATAAAGCCAGGCTTCCTGCACATGATACCGGCGTATGATGCTGATGCTGATGTAAGCCACAATAACCGGCAGAGGGAGCCAGTAAAGGGCCGTAAACAGCCGAACCAGAATCAGCTCCATCGTGGGTGATAGGGGGGTGAACCATTCGGCCGTCAGGGCAACCAGACACAAAACACCGCTCCAGAGCACAACCGTACCAACCGTATGCCAGCGGTGCGACGGGGTGTGCCGCAGATTTAAAAACCGCCGGACAAACGTTAGTTGCGAATAGAACAGAATGAGCGGAAACAGGAAATAAACGTTCTGGCGCGGCATCCAGAACTGCGCATCGAAACCAAATTGATTCAGAAAACCGTCATTGATGACAAAAAAGCCCACCAGCCCTAGCAGGCAGAAAATGTATCTCGAATAGATTTGATCGAAGGTGGTCAGGAAGAAGATGAGGCTCATTATGGCCACAAAGGTGAGCGCAAACAGCACCCCGCCCCAAAACAAATAGCTCTCCTGAACAACCGTTTCATAATCGGCCTCCCGAATCAGTTCGACAGGAAGTACCTGCGCACCCCGGTGTTTGACGACTCGTAAATAAGCCGTTACGACCTGCCCGCCCGGAACCGTGAATGGAAACCAGAAATGACGATTGTTTCGGATTCGCTGGGTAGCCCGCGTTTTCCAGCCAATGGTTGGTGACGTTGACAAGACGTTATTCTGGGCATCAACAAGATAAAGCTGAAGCTCGTCGAAGCACCAGAAGTCAATTTCGACAAGCCATTTTTGTGGCGTATTGACCGGGTTCTGCAACCGAACCCGGAGCCATAGCGGGGTGGCGGTTTTGGTGCCTGTAATGACACCAAAGTTAGGTACGGGCGATGTGATGGGCAGAAAATCGGACGTATTCGCCAGTTGAATTACGTCGGTGATTGTTCGTGTGTGGGATGAATCCCGTAGGTACGCCAGCGCTCCCCGAAGTGCCGGTTGATCTCCATTGGCGGGTAGCACCACAATGGGTTGACTACCTACCGGTTGTGCTGATACCCGTAGCCCTATCTGGCAACAAAGCAAAAACGACAGGACGAGTAGGCGCAAACGTATCATCAGTAGCAGAGGTCACCACTAATGTATAACGAGCATAACTAATAAGCAAGTAATTAGGAACCGGCCGCTGTTGAACGAAAATCTGGGCTCTTCCTTCCCGTCTATCACAGGCACAATAACAACCGAGTGAAGGGGCAAACCAGGGGTTCAGGAAATCGTCTGATCAGCCCATTCACTCGGCTACCGTTACCCCATTATCTGGCCCATTTTCATGGCAATACCCATATCACCTTTGATTTTGAGCTTACCCGTCATAACGGCCATCATTGGATTCAGGTCGCCGGTACCCATTTTAATGAGGTTATCGATGCTTACCTGCAAATCGCAATCGGCAGGTTTATCCTCATTAGACACAACAGCGGGCGATTGAGAGGCATCGATGTAGATAGGTCCCTGGTCGGTCACCAGCTTGATCGTAGCATTAATACTGTCGGCATGCGTAACTTTGGCCCGAATTTGCTCGGTTAGTTCTTGCAGAGTCATCTGATTTGGATTTCGTTGGTATAAAAGTCTTAGTAAAAGAAACTCAGCAGCGAAAATAAGGTTTCCAGGTAACGCGGACATCCTACCCGCTTAAATTTCATGGCAGACAGCAGTCTGCGTTTTCTATGCGTTCTCAATTCTTAACTCTCCTCTGCATCCTTACGTTTCTTAGTTGTGCCTGGGGCCTGCTGGATGCCATCGTCTCGTTTGTACAAGCAGACGCCGTTTCCGAAACGGTTTACGTCGAACAGAAAAGCACGGACCCGAAGCAGGAAAAACAGTCGAAGAAGTATTTCGAAGATCGCTCCTCCGACGATGTTCCCCTGCCGGGCAACCCCGAAAAAATCGAATCGCTGGCGGTGGCGCAATTCATCTATTCACTGCTCACACTCATTGGCGCTTTCCTGATGTTTCGGTTACGCAAGATCGGCTTCTGGATTTATGTAGCGGGGGTAGCCGTTGGCCTGATTTTACCGGTTATCCTGGCTGGATTTGGGGCGTTAAACACCTCGTTCGGTGTATTTTTTAGTGTAATTTTTGCGGGCCTATACTGGGTTTCGTTTAAGGAAATGAGTTAGATAACCAACTACGTGTTCAATTAACACATAATTTTTCAAGCGAGACTTTACAAAACTCCCTGAATCAACTCTAACGGATAAGCAGGCAATCGACGCATCTTTCCAAAAATGTGTTATTAGATATATCCTGTTTATTATAGAACGAATCGCATTTAGGGCAATTAATAGACAAACACCCCGGCGATTCCGTTTATATACCAAAACACGCACGTATGAACGCTTTTCGCTTAACTACACTACTCCTACTCGCCTGCTTTTCCTTATCGTCTTTCGCAGCCAGGGCCGACGACCCCGATGCGATCGTCGGTAAATGGCTTAGTTCAAAAAAGAGAAACCAGGTTCAGATTTATAAACAGGGGAACAAATATTTTGGTAAGCTGGTCTGGATGCTTGAGCCAACTTATCCGGGCACAAACAAGCCTAAAGTGGACAAAGAAAACCCGGACGAAAAGCTGCGTAACCGGCCGCTTATGCAGTTGGAATTGGTAACAAACCTAGTTTATAAGGGCAACAACACCTGGGGGGATGGCGAGATTTATAACCCGGAAGATGGCAAAACCTACAACTGTGAAGTGTTCCTCAAAGACGCGAATTCGATTGACTTACGGGGCTACATCATGGGGCTTAGTTTCCTGGGCAAATCCAAGACCTGGACGCGGGTGAAGTGAGAACCCGTAAAGTTGTGTGAAAGCGTTTTTCATCATCCCTCCTACATCGGGATGATAAAAAACGCAGGTAATCTTACCCTTTTACTCACTCAACAACCCACCTTGACAGGGTATTATACCGGCCTTCCAGCACAATTTTGTAGAAGCCCGTTGGCAACGCCGATACATCAATAGTGGCCGTCTGGGCGTTGACGGCCACCTCGGCCATAAGCAGGTAATCATCTCGCTTGCCTTCTTCGAAGTGATTCGTTGGGGATACCCAGACTTTAACGGTTCCCACTGGCTCAACGGCTTTCCAGTTCAGGGTAATTTTACGCGCTTCTTTCTTGACTGATGGCTCCGTAATGGACAATTTGCCCGTTAGCGGAACGCCGTCCAGTTCAAACGATTGCTCTTTTGGGATCGACAGTTGCAGGTGGCGGGCCATTGTTGGCATAATATCAACAATGCCGGGGGTGTTCTCTTTGAATTGGCTGTTCAGGTCTTTTGCGTTGGTTACTATCCAGGTAGCACGCTCCCGGTCCGACTGCCCGCCATGGTTTTTACCCGTATCGGCACTTCGGCCGTGGTCGGTGGTGATGAAGAACTGCCAGTCTTCGCCAGCTGTTTTCTGCCGATACTGGATAGCTTTCCACAGCCGCCCAATCTGATCATCCATAATCTTGACGGCCTTGTAGAACGGTTCGCTATCGCCGTATTCATGCCCCATATCATCTGTGTATTGCAGATAGACCCACGCCAGATCCGGGCTCTCCTCATGAATGTATTGAGTGGCTTCGTCAACTACTTTCTCGTCAATCCGGTGAATGTACTCCGACTCCCTGTCGTGGCGATAAAGCAGGGTATCCCGTTCCAGCCCATCAAACGAATAGTCAATGCGCAGGTGGCCCGTTTGTGGCAGGTCCTCACCAACGAGCTTGGTTCGGTTGTCGAGCCAGGTTGAAAAGACAGCCGTTCGTTTTTGCGGATACTGGCTTTCAAAAAAGCGAAAGATCGTCCAGTACTGGTAATTGGGCGCTTTTATGCTGTTGCCCCATACGTTGTGTTTGTTCACCCAGGTGCCGGTGAGCAGGCTGTTGTAACCTACCGCCGAAATGGTCGGCGTTTGCGAATAGGTGTTTTTTTTGCCACCCACATACGCTCGTGCGTAGCCACCTACGCTGGCAATAGCATCCAGATTAGGTGTTGGCTGCTTTTCAATTACATCGGCTGGAATACCATCAACGATGACAAATAAGGCTTTTTTCGGTTTACTCTGCGCCCAGCTATAGGGCGCTAGAAGCAGGCAACAGCCAAGGAGACATAGAAGTATCGATGTGCGGGTCATATATCTGGTGGAAACGCTCAAAGTACGGACAAGCCAGCCTATATATAAAACGCGGGGCTGAAATTTCACAACTTCATAATACGGTTTTCCCGTGGCCCGTGAGGACACGGGCCACGGGAAATGTACAGCTAAAAACCAATTGAATTGCCGCCATCAACGGGCAACGAGACGCCGGTAATGTATTTGGCTGCATCGGAAGCCATGAATACGGCCGCCCAGCCAATGTCGTCGGGTTGACCAAATTTCCCCATGGGCGTCCGGCGCATGGCGCGGGCAAACCGGTCGGGGTCGCCCCCCATAGCGGTTTTACTCATGGCCGTCTCGATGAAGCCCGGTGCAATGGCATTAACCCGAACGCCATTACCCGAAAATTCCGATGCCAACACCTTGACCATGCCTTCAACGCCTGATTTCGACGCGGCATAGGCGGCCACCCGATCGATACCGTAATAAGCGGCCATCGAAGAAATCATGATGATCGATCCCTGCTGACGAGCCATCATGCGTCGGGCGCAGGCCCGTGTCAAACTAAATACCGAGTTTAGATTTGTGTGTACGATGCGGTCAAAATCCTCATCCGTAACCTCCAGTGCCGGTTTTTTCATATTGATCCCGGCATTGTTGACCAAAATATCAATGGGTCCATACGTGGTCTCAATCTGCTCAACCAGGCCGTCGAGTAGTGCCCGCTCGGTTACGTCATTGACCATATAATGCGCCCGATTACCCAGCGTGTCAGTGGCTTCCTGAAGGGGTTGTTCTCTCCGGCCCGTTATGACAACAGTGGCCCCAGCCTGCACCATACAGCGGGCAATATCGAAGCCGATACCGCTGCCTCCACCCGTAATAAGAGCCAGTTTACCGGCGAGCGAAAAAATGGATTGACCAGGTATCGATTGATGTTCTTCCTCCATGTCTTGTCTTTTACTAGCGTAGTTTATAAATTTCAGATAATCGTTTTACATCCTCCAGCGTCCGGTCGGGTTTCTGAAACGGCGCGGGAATCGGTTGTTTCGAGTACGTCTGTAAATACAAAACCCAGGAGTCCCGCCACCAGATGGCTTCGTTGTGCTGGGTAGCCAGACGACCCGTTACGTCTGCAAAAATTTGCGGGTCAATAGCCGGTTTAACCTGTGCCCATTGCTGCTGCATCCAGCCAACTGAATCAGCGCCGGTGTAAAAGTGAGTACAAAGTTCATCCCAAAGCGTTCGCCCGGTAGCCAGCTTCTTTGTCCAGGGTACATGATGAAACCAGAGCAGGTAGGGCAGCGGACAAGTGTCCGGGTTCTGCCATATTTTTTGTACTTCCGGCCGATACTGTGCCAGGGCATTACTCCCCGTTGCCGTCCGGTCAAAGCCCAATCCGATCGAGTCGGCGCGATGGTAATAAATGGCGGTCCAGTCAGGACGGGGGCTTTTTTCCTGCCAAGGTTCGGGTGCAAAGTGAACACCCGCCCACGGACGCGACAGTCCAAGTGGGGTATTGTAGCTGACGTAAATATTCCGCGACCGGAGCATCAAGTCTGTAATTGTCTTTACGGCCTTCGGCTCCGACGTAAGCGTCATGTTGACCCACTCACGAGCGATGCCTTCCGACGTTAACGTATGATCCCACGCCAGCCGGCCGTAGGCGTACCAGTTGGCCTGCGCCATCGGGTTTCCGGTCCAGTTTCGATCGGAGCCCGTGTTCGCTACCCCCGCAATGGCCGTCATGGCGTACTGGTGTAAGCTGCCATCAATTACGTTCGCCACGGTCGAGCCCGTTCCTTTATCTTTTACGTGGGTATCCGTGTCCAGACATTCTTTAAACAAGGGCGCTTCATATACCCAATGCGTCGCGAAACCGAGATACTCCTGCGTGATTTGAAACTCCATGGCCAGGGGCGTTTTGGGCATGTTGCCAAACAGGGGCGAGTAAGGCTCACGGGGCTGAAAATCAATCGGTCCATTTTTCACCTGAATAATCACCTTCTTGTCGAACGTTCCATCCAGGGGCGTAAACTCTTCGTAGGCCGCTTTGAAACGGTCAGACTTAGGATCAGATTTATAGACAAAAGCTCGCCAGAGTACAATGCCGTCGTACGGTTTGAGGGCTTCAGCCAACATGTTGGCTCCGTCGGCGTGGGTACGGCCGTAATCCTGCGGTCCCGGCTCTCCCTCGGAATTCGCTTTAACCAGAAACCCGCCAAAATCGGGGATGGCTTTGTAAATATCTTTGGTTTTTTCGGCCCACCATTTCCTCACGGCCGGATCGAGCGGATCGGCCGTTTTAAGTCCGTTGGGCGTTAGGCTACCAAGCGTTTTAGGAGCCGGAAAATAAACCGACAGGTAAATCCGGATTCCGTACGCCCGGAAAACGTTGGCCAGCGCGGCTACTTTCTGAATGTATTCATCGGTCAGAAAACGGGCGCTGGCATTGACGTTATTGACCACCGTTCCGTTGATGCCCAGCGATGCATTGGCGCGGGCATAATCGCGGTAACGGGGATCAACCGTTTCGGGGAGTTCGTACCATTTCCAGAGCGACTCCCCCGCATACCCACGTTCGATGGTGCCGTTGGTATTGTCCCAGTGGTTAAGCAACCGGTATTGTATTTTGGGATTGCTGGTTACGGCAAGATTATCGATGGACTGACCCGTTTGCACCTGTCGCAGCAAAGCAAAAACGCCGTATAACACACCCGCGTTGGTCTTGCCAGAAATCGTCAGATTACCCGCTCTCCGGCTGGTCAATCGATAGCCGTCCGCCATAAGTATCTGTGATCCGGCAGCAGGTCCATTTGCCACCGATAAAACAATTCCCCCCGTTCGGCTTGTGGCATTGGCAATAATGGGCACCGATTTGCCGAGCAAGCCCTGCAAGCCCATTTGAAGTTCATCGGCCGCTGATTTCAGCATTGGGCTGGTACCCGTCACCGCAATAAACTGCGCCGAACGGGCATACGCTTCCCGTTTGGGCATGTCTTTAATCAGATCATATTTCAGCCACAGCCGGTAACCATCGTCCGCCACGGCCAACTGACTAATCAATAGAAGAAAAAGTAATATCCGTTTCATTTTCAGGTTGATTTTCAGACGCAGGTACATTGCGTCGCGTTAAGTGACCAGAATGTCGCCCTGGCATCCTCGGTCTGTGTCCTCACAGAACGCTTTGATGAAGACTAACCCCAGACGTTCTGTGAAGGCACAAATCGGGGATGCGGATGCTAAGCCAGCCAGACAAATACAATCCCAAATAGCTCTTTTTACAAACTCCGCTCAATGCCTATTTCTAATCCCCGAATCTCGGCCAATCCACGGAGTCGGCCAATGGCCGAATAGCCGGGATAGGTTTTCTTGTGCAAATCGTCGAGCATCTGGTGACCGTGATCGGGGCGCATGGGAATGGCCGTTTCGCCAACACCCTGTTGCGCCCGCCGTTTCTGTTCCAGCACAATGGCTTTCACGACGGCATACATATCGACATCGCCCGCCAGATGATCCGCTTCATGGAAATTGCCGGGCCGGGTCGCCGTTTCAGCTGACTCTCGTTTGGTTGTACGCAGATGGATGAAATGAATCCGTTCGCCAAATCGCTGTATCATACCCGGCAAATCATTATCGGAGCGAATGCCCAGAGAGCCTGTACAGAACGTAATGCCGTTGGCGATTACGTCGCAGGCGTCCAGCAGTCGGGCCAGGTCGGCTTCGGTACTGACAACGCGGGGCAGCCCCAGCAACGGATATGGCGGATCGTCGGGGTGAATGCACAGATTCACGCCCACTTCCTGCGCTACCGGAGCTACCTGTTGAATAAAGTAATAGAGATTCTGGCGAAGTTCGGCATCGCCAATGGACGCGTACTCGTTCAACAAACCCTGAAACGTATCGAGGGTAAAGGCTTCTTCGGAACCGGGTAAGCCGAGCAAAACAACATTCGACAAATCAGTAATCTGTCCGGGTGTCATTTGATCAAACTTCTGACGAGCCGATTCGACAATTTCGGGTTCGTAGTCGATCATGGCGCCGGGTCGTTTGAGTATGTACAGATCGAAGACGGCGAAATCTTCCCAAACAAACCGGAGTGCCCGCGAGCCGTCGGGCATTTCGTAACTAAGGTTCGTGCGCGACCAGTCCAGCACCGGCATGAAGTTGTAGCAAACGGTTTTGATACCACAAGCCGCCAAGTTTCGAATCGACTGTTTATACGTCTCGATATAGTCTGTGCGCGTTGGCCTCCCCTTCTTGATGTCTTCATGAACTGGCAGACTCTCGACCACTGCCCACTGCAAGGGCGAATACTGGTGATTAGCCGCTTCGATGAGTTGTTTTCGTTCGGTTATAGCCTCAACCGTCCATAATTCACCCACCGAAATCTGGTGCAAGGCCGTAACGACGCCCGCGCAGCCCGCCTGCCGAATATCCATCAATGAAACCGGGTCATTGGGCCCGAACCACCGCATGGTTTGTAACATTCCCATTCCTACTCTATTGCTTGTTTTGGTTAGTTGTGGTGTCGGGTTCTCTTCTGTGGTGTCGGATTTGAGATGGCACCGGCCACCCGGCCCGACACCACAGAAATTATTTCAACTTAAACTCCCGCTTCGCAAATTCCAGAAAAACAGGCCAGTCGAGTATGTCGACATGGCCGCCTTCGTGATTGCGGAAAGCCAGGTCGCCGTCAATGAGGGCCACATCGGGGGCAGGCATCTCGTTTGTTCCAACGCCCTTTTTACCAAGTAACGTATAAACCGGGCTTGCCCCAACGCAGGCCAGAAACTCCCCTTTGGGGTCGGCCCAACTATCTTTCGTGCCACCGGTAATAAACAGCGGTCGGGGCGCAATGAGCGCCATTAAGTCGTGGGCATCAACGGGCATCGCAGCCCAGTTGCCGCCATACTTCAGGAAATTTCCAGCCATCCAATGGTATTCACCCGAACCTGCTACGTTATCAATGGTTTCGCCGAAGCTGCGCTTCTCCAACGAAGCGCCCATCGACCCCGAGCAACTGGCGAAAACGATGGCCCAGCGTGGGTCGAGCGCTCCGGCCAGCAGGGCCGTTTTACCCCAACGCGAATGTCCCTGAATACCAATCTGTTTGGCGTTGATGCCGCTGTCTTTCTCAAAGTGATCGAGCACCCGGCTAAGTCCCCAGCTCCAGGCCGCCAACACGCCCCAGTCGTCAGGCTTCCGGTCTTTTCCTCCATTCATTAGCCCGATAATGCCTTCGTGTAAACCGGCGCCACTATCCATCTGAATGGCACCCGTATTGACGAGGGCAACGGCCCAGCCGGCATCAATCAGTTTTTCGATACTAGGCAACGGCTGCGGAAACGAGCCCCACACAATGACCATCATCGGAATTTTCCCTTTGGCATTAACCGGTCGGTAGTAGGTAATGGGAATACTCGGAGTTGCCGCCGGATATCGGGCGTTGTCAATGCGGCCAAGCAGCATTTTTCGGATCGCCTTACCAGCCAGAACTGTGCTATCGGTTCCGGTGGGGCCAAAGGTTACGCCGGGCGTGTTGGCAGGCGTTTTGCCGTAAATCTCCGTCTGGTAATCAGCCAGAATTTCGGGTCGGCGCTGTTTCCACCAGGTAGCCGCATTCGTGACGGGCTTGCCGTTTTTCAATAACAGCGGGTCAGGAAGTTTATAGTTGCTGGCTATAACTTCGTCGTAATTCGTCCAATTCCCCCACCCCGACCGGACGTGTGTCTGGCCTGCTTCATCGAACCAGTTGGTAGAGCCCTCTTTTGGGTTGAGATGCGGTGGCCGTTTAGGATCTTCGGCAGGAGATGGCAGGGTCGGCAACGTCAGATGGAGCTTATCCATCATTTTCTGCCAGTCTTCCTGGCTGGCCGCCCGCATTTTATTCATATAGGCCGTCCGTTCCTCCGGCGTCATTTTCTGAAAGTCGGGGGATTGGGCAATTAGATTGGCCATTGACAGCAAACCCATTATACCTACACAAAACACCCGTTGGCAGCGTTGATTGACTGATGGACGATTTTTCATTTTCAGGCAGAGGATTGGCAGCGTGCTGGCAGAAAGGAGGTCTGATGGCGCGAACGTTTTCGTTCGTGCTGACTATTCATCGGCCTCTGGCCGACTAGCTACGATTTCCTAACGGCCAGAGGCTGGTTCATAACTGGCACAAACGAAGACGTTCGCGCCATCAAGACCATCAGGCACGAGCTTTCACCCGGCTAAAAACGAAAATATACAACATCGTCCAGGCCGCCAGATACGCCAGACCCGCAATGTAGAATATAATGTAGTACCCTTGTGAAAGACTTCCCAGCGCTTTGTAATGATCCAGGATGCGCCCTACAATGAGTGGAAAAACAGCCCCTCCCAGTGTTCCGGCCATGGTGCCTAAACCAACGACCCGGCTGATGACCTGCTTCGGAAACTGATCGGCGGCAACCGTAAAAATATTAGCGGACCAGGCCTGGTGAGCGGCTACAGCCAGGGATAAAATGGCAATGACCGGCCACATACTGCTCATTTGGCTGATCAACATAACGGGCATGACAAAAATGGCAAACAAGGCCATGGCCCACTGCCGCGCCCGTGTTGGATGCCAGCCTTTGCGAATCAGCATCGACGACAGCCATCCACCCCCAACGCTGCCAATGGTCGCAGCCAGATAAATAACGATCAATGGAAGACCCAGCTTTTTGAGATCAAGGTGGTAGATATTGGCCAGGTACGAAGGCAACCAAAATAGGAAAAACCACCAAATAGGGTCGGTCAGGAGCTTGCCACTCATGAATCCCCAGATGGCCTTGTTGGCGAAAATCGGATAACGGGTTGTTTTATCGGCCAGCAGATCTGTGGCGGCAGCATCACCGGCAATGGTTGCGTCAACGGGATCGGATGTGATATAGGTTAATTCAGCAGCACTTACACGCTTGTGCCGAGCGGGTACTTCATAGTAAAACCACCAGGCCACAATCCAGAGGAAACCCAACGCACCTGTAAGAATAAATGTCATCTGCCAGCCTAGCATCAGGGCCAGGGGCGGCACAATAGCCGGGGCAACCACAGCGCCGATATTGGCACCGGAATTGAAAATACCCACCGCCAGCGCCCGCTCTTTCTGCGGAAACCACTCGGCCACAGTCTTGATCGAAGCGGGGAAGTTACCGGCCTCGCCAATGCCCAGCATGGCTCGGGCCACCATGAATCCGGCCGTACCACCCGCCAGCGCGTGGCCCATGGCGGCCAAACTCCAGACCAGAATAGCCCCGATATAGCCCAGTTTGGTGCCAACCCGGTCGATGATGTAGCCAGCCAGCAACGTTGTCGCTCCGTAGAAAAACGTAAAAACGGTGACAAGGTCACCATAATCCGTTTCACTCCAGTTAAATTCTTTTTCCAGAACGGGCTTCAGCAAACTCATAACCTGTCGGTCGAGGTAGTTGATCGTTGTTGCAAAAAAGAGAAGCGCAACAATTATCCAGCGATAATTGCTGGAGGTGGGCAACGTACCACCGGTAGGCCGCAGGATATCGGCAGCAACGGGAGTGGGTTTTGTTGTCAAGTGAACAGGTCGATTAGGATGAGTGTCTGTCAGACTACGCTAAAACACGATTAGCCCGGTTAAATACTGTATGCCACAAATGGAGGGATGCATTTGCCCTATTTGGGGGTCAGTTTTGTCTACTAACATGCCAGGATGTTGTGTAATCCGCCGGCTTTATCCACAGATAAAAAAGTTATCCACACATTTAGGCAGAAATGGGCTTACTTGTCCACATTAGCCTGGCAAATACCAGGTCATTTTTTTCAGACAGAATTAACAGGATATGGTGTCAGCAGCGTGTCTAAGAAACCGTCTGTTTAGAACAATCCAGTCTGATTCAGAATCAACCGGTCAATCCTGTCTGAAAAATTTACTATACAAAGAACGGCACGTCTTTCGGTGCATATTTCCGCATACCCTCTTCGTTGATTTCGACACCGATACCCGGCTTGTTGGATAACGGAATGAATCCTTTCTCTACCATCGGCCCGTCGAAGGTGACGATCTCCTTGAACATTGGCTCTTCGTGGAAGTAAATCTGCCACTCCAGAATCAGGAAGTTCGGCACGGATGCGCATACGTGGCTCGATGCCATCGCGCCCAGATACGAGGCCACCATGTGCGGAGCAAACGGCACGTAGTACAGGTTGGCCAGGTTAGCAATCCGCTGCGCTTCGCCCAGACCGCCCGCTTTCTGCAAGTCAGGCATAATAATGTCGACGGCACCTATTTCGAGAAGCTTACGGAAGCCGTGCGCCAGGTAATGGTTCTCACCGGCGCAGATCGGCGTGTTCGACGCTTCCCGGATTTGCCTGTACGCTTCGGGATTTTCGGCCGGGATGGGCTCTTCCAAAAACAGCAGGTTCAGGGGTTCCATCATCTTGGCAACCCGGCGGCCGGTTGTTACGTCATACTTCCCGTGCATATCAACGCAGATGTCGATTTTTGGACCAACGGCTTTGCGGACACCCGCAATCTGGTTGTACATCCGCTCGAGTTCGCCGGGGCTGGCCGTCCAGTTGTAAGCATCGTATTTGTTGGGGTCGTTCCGTTCGTCGATGTCATATTTCACCGCCGTAAAGCCCATATCAACGGCTCGTTTGGCGCTTTTCCCGAACGCATCGGCGCTGGTATCCGTTTCCCGATAAGCGCCGGTATCGCAGTAAACACGAATTTTATCCCGGAATTTACCACCCAGCAGCTGATACACGGGCATACCAAGAGCTTTACCGGTTAAGTCCCAGAGCGCGGTTTCAATGGCCGACAATACAGAAATATATATTCCGGATTGTGCCCCTTCGAAGAAACCCGACTTCCGGACATCTTCAAACAAGCGATTGACATTAAGCGGACTTTTCCCCTTTATACGCTCGCCCATCAGTTTTACCAGATGGTAGGTTCCCACGGAGGCATCGACGGCTTCGCCACAACCCCAAATGCCCTGATTGGTGTGGATTTTAACGAACAGGCTATGTCCACCCCGTGTGTATCCGCATTTGATATCAGTAATTTTCAGGTCGGATGGGGCCGACGATAAGGGCGCGTTATGAACGGCGGTTTCCAGTCCTTCGCCAAACGTTGTTAGTGTACTGGCAGCTAAGGCACTGGCAATGGCTCCTTTGGTTAAGAAAGAACGACGGGATGTTTTCATGATTTAGGAAAGGAATAGGCGTTTGCTTGTGATGTGAGGTTAGTACCAAACAACTGGAAGCTGATTGGTACATAAAGCTACCAGGTACGGGTTTTGAGGTATTCCTGAATTTGTTCTTTTGGTACGGGCAGTTCGCTGACGTGGGCATTGAGCCACTGCGAAAAATCCTTCTCGATCGCATCCGACCAGCGTGAATCAATCTGACCCGGTGTGTACTTCTGCTCCCGCAACCGCAAATGCCCGAACATATCCCGCAAGCGTATAATCTCCGACGTTTTCACCACTTTCTCCGCCAGATGGGGCGGAATGAACGCCACACCACCATCACGGCCCAGTACGATGTCTCCGGGCATCACCATCACCTTTCCGATACGCGTCGGGCGGTTGATGCCCACCAGCGTAGTATTCAAGTTACCCTCCGGATTGTGGTGCGACGGGTGATAACTTCTGAAATACGATGTAAAACCGCCAATCTCTTTTAGTCCGGCTACATCCCGAAGAGCCCCTTCGTAGACAATGCCATTCCCCGTTTTGGCAAAAATCGAGTTGCCCAGGTTATCGCCAATGGTCGGCCCATCTTCGTGCATACCATACTGATCTACCACATACACATCGCCTTTTACGAGCATGTCAATTGGCCAGGCGTTCTGCGATTTTACCCGGCCATCTTTGGTATGTCCTTTTTCGTCGGTTACCCGATGCACATCCGGCCGGCCAGGCATAAACGTTGCGGTGAGGGCGCGGCCTACGAGTACACTATCGGGGTTGATCGTTTGCCAGTCACCGGCATACTGATAGCGGTAGTTTTCGCCTTTCATAACGGCCCAGGCTTCTTCGTGTGTTACGAGTTTCATGCGTTTGATGATCGCATCAGGCACTTTCGGGCGTCCATCGGGGAAACGCTCCCCTTTCCAGTCGGGTGTGAGGAAGATGAGTTCTTCCTTAGAAATCTGCTGCGCAACTGACACCGACGCCAACCCGGTCAGCAACAACACAGCGGTCATTACGATTACCTTTTTCATTCAAAAAATGCGCTAGATTAAGTGTTTAGGACTCGGACGAAATAAGGCATATAAGCGGTGCATCTACCCTTCGCTTGGCTAAGGAATCTGATGAATTAAGTAATATGTCATCCTATGGCTTGACCAATTTACCGCCGTCAAATTCTTGTTGCCAATAAGTAAAGGTTAGTCCAGATATGGTTTATATTTCGAATATTGTTTCACTACGTCTGCCAACCAATGGTTTCAAAGCAAAAAAACACGGCTCTTTTCGTTTCGATCAGCTTATTAACTTTTCTCTTTTCCGGACCACTGTCTGCTCAGGATCTCCGCCCACCCGCCTATCCACTCATTACACACGACCCCTACTTCAGCGTCTGGAGCACCACCGATAAACTAACCGATTCGCCTACCCGCCACTGGACCGGAAAATCGCAATCGCTGGAGGGCATTGTTCGGGTAGATGGCCAGGCGTATCAGTTTCTGGGCGCTGTACCAACAACGTATGAAGCGATTGCCCCAACGGGCGAAACCCAGGCATATCCAGCCAAATACACGTTCAAGAAACCTACTGCGGGCTGGGAGAAAACGGATTATGCCGCCACTGGCTGGACATCAGGAACGGGGCCTTTTGGTGATACACCAGAGGCTAAGACCAAGTGGACCAACAGTGGGCCATCGAACGCATCGACCGATATCTACTACCGGCGGGAGTTCAATTACGACGGCAATGCCGACCCGGCCAAGCTGGTCATGTCCATCAATCACGACGATGATGTGGTCGTTTACCTCAACGGCACGAAGATTCTGGACAAACCCGACTACATCAACGAATACATTTATCTGCCGCTATCGGCCGCTGGCCAGAAGGCCATCCGCAAAGGCAAAAACGTGCTGGCCGTTCACTGTGTGAGTCCACGGGGCGGGTCGTTCATTGATGTGGGTATTTTCAACCCAGTCAAGACAACGGGTGTGACGACCGCCACCCAAACGGGCGTAACGGTATCGGCTACGCAAACGAATTACACCTTTTCGGCCGGACCAGTGAATCTGGCCGTCACGTTCATGTCGCCCCTGCTGCTGGACGAGCTGGAGGTGGTTGCCCGTCCAATTACCTATGTTACCTTCGAGGTTCGGTCGCAGGATCGCAAGTCGCATTCGGTGCAGGTGTTTTTGAGCGAATCCGGCACAATGGCAACCAACACCATCGGACAGGAAGTCGTGCTGAAAGCCGGGCAGGCTCCCGGCCTGATCTACCAAACCGTGGGCACCGAGGCTCAGCCCATTCTGTCAAAAAAAGGCGATAATGTCCGCATCGACTGGGGTTACGCTTACTTAGCCGTTCCGCAGGAAAGCGGTAACCAGACGGGAAATGGCATGGCACCGGGTCTGAAACAGGCCTTTCTGATGACGGGCCAACTCCCCACCGACAATAAGGCGTCGGTACCTGGAAACAAGCCCCGCGCAGCCGCTGACGTAGCCCTCGCGACCGTACTTGACTTCGGTAGCGTGTCGAAACCGGCCGAAAAGCACCTAATGCTGGCCTACGACGACTTGTATTCCGTTCAGTATTTTAAGCAGAATCTTCGTCCCTGGTGGCGACGGGACGAAAAAACAACGATGCCCGCCCTACTGCAAACAGCCGAAAAAGACTACAGCCGCCTGAAAGAGAAGTGCGACAAATTCGACACCAGATTACGCGCCGATGCCAAAAAAGCAGGCGGTAAAGAATACGCCGATTTGTGCGTGCTGGCGTACCGGCAGGCCATTGCCGCACACAAAATTGTAGCGGGCCCGAAAGGCGAAACGCTTTTCCTGTCGAAAGAGAACTTTTCCAATGGCTCGATCGGTACGGTAGATATCACGTACCCGTCGGCTCCGCTGTTTCTGCTGTATAACCCAACCCTGTTGAAGGGCATGATGGAGCCGATTTTCCAGTATTCGGAAAGCGGTCGGTGGAAAAAACCTTTCCCAGCACACGATGTAGGGACGTATCCACAGGCCAATGGGCAAACCTACGGCGAAGACATGCCCGTTGAAGAATCTGGCAACATGCTGCTACTGGCCGGTGCCATTAGCGGAGCCGAAGGTAATGTTGACTATGCCAAACAACACTGGAAAACCCTGACAACCTGGGTCGAATATCTTAAAAAAGATGGCTTCGATCCGACAAATCAATTATGCACCGACGACTTCGCGGGTCATATCGCCCGCAACGCCAACCTGTCGGTGAAGGCGATTCTAGGCATTGCGGCTTATGGTCAGATGGCCGCCCAGTTAGGGGATAAAACAACGGCACAGAGCTATCTGAAAACGGCGCGGGACATGGCCGTGAAATGGCAACAACTCGCCCTCGACAAAACACCTGGCCAGAAAGAACACTATGACCTGACCTTCGAGAATCAGGGCGATACCTGGAGCCAAAAATACAACCTAGTCTGGGATAAACTGCTAGGACTCGACGTGTTTCCGAAGGAAGTGACAGCGGTTGAAGTCGACTATTACCTGACAAAACAGAAACCGTACGGGCTTCCATTGGACAGCCGTAAAACCTACACCAAGTCGGACTGGATCATCTGGACGGCCACGTTAGCCAAATCAGACCGCGACTTCGAAGCGTTTGTAAAACCGGTTTGGAAGTATGTTAATGAAACGCCAACGCGAGTCCCCCTCTCCGACTGGCACGAAACGACAAATGCCAAGCAGGTGGGTTTCCAGGCGAGATCTGTTGTGGGCGGGTATTATATCAAAATGCTGGAAGGGAAGCTGAGTAAGTAATTAATTAAACCACCCCCAACTCCCTTCTTTCAAGGAGGGGCTTGGGGTGGTAAACCGAAACAACCAAGCCTATTCCTTTTAAAGCATGAAAACTCTCCGGCTTTTATTGACTTTACTTCTCCTTCTGTTGGCAGAAGGCCTCACCCATTCACAAACGCCAACACCCACTCAGAATTTACCCCGTGCAGCGCCCATCATGAGCCGGTGGGAAAAACAGCTCACGC
This sequence comes from Spirosoma radiotolerans, assembly GCF_000974425.1. NCBI lineage: Bacteria > Pseudomonadati > Bacteroidota > Cytophagia > Cytophagales > Cytophagaceae > Spirosoma > Spirosoma radiotolerans. The sequence continues at coordinate 340,540 of NZ_CP010429.1, read as the reverse complement.
CCGAAAATGCCTGGCGTGAATACCCGCGCCCGCAACTGGTTCGTAAGCAATGGCAAAATCTCAATGGCATGTGGGATTATGCGATCACGGCAAAAACAGCTCCGGTCCCAACAGACTTTTCAGGGAAAATTCTGGTTCCCTTCGCGGTTGAATCGACCGTCTCAAAAGTCAACAAAGGGCTCACGGCCGATCAACGCCTGTGGTATCGCCGAACCGTTAACCTCCCTACCGATTGGGCCGGGCAACGCGTCTTGCTCCACTTCGGTGCTGTAGACTACGAATGTATGCTATGGGTCAACGGGGGGCTTGTGGGGTCGCACACGGGCGGGTCCGACGCCTTTAGTTTCGATGTTACGGATTACCTGAAAGATGGGCAGAACCAATTGGTTTTAGGCGTAACAGACCCTACGTCTACCGGCGAGCAACCGCGCGGTAAACAGTTACTGAATCCAAACAGCATCTGGTATACTCCCGTATCCGGTATCTGGCAAACGGTCTGGATGGAGCCCGTGCCAAAGCAAGCCTACATCGAAGAAATTCAGCTAACACCCGAAGTCGACTCAGGACGTATTCGGGTCGATGTATTGCTCGACAAACCAGCTAATAATTACACAACAGCCATTCGATTGACGGCTATGGATGGTAGTCAGACAGTGGCCACCACGCTGGTTCGGGCGGGAAGAACGGCTTACCTATCCCTGAAAAATCCCAAATTATGGTCGCCCGACAGCCCGTTTCTGTACAATTTAAAAGCAGAACTGGTGACTGTTACCGATCCGTTTGGCGAAATGCCCCGTAACCAGCGCCCACGCCAGGATGCGGCCCTGAACAAAGCATTTTCCAGCGCCACGGTGACGGGCAATCCGCTCGATGTTGTCACCAGCTACTTTGCCATGCGTAAAATAGCAATGGGCAAAGGCCCGAGTGTTGCTACGTCGGTAGCCAACCAGCCAGTGCTGTTGCTGAACAACAAATTTGTGTTTCAAAACGGCCCTCTCGATCAGGGCTGGTGGCCTGGTAGCTTGCTGACACCACCATCAGATGAAGCCATGGCGTTCGAAATCGACTTCCTCAAAAAATCCGGTTTCAACATGCTTCGCAAGCACATTAAAGTTGAACCCGACCGCTATTATTACCTCTGCGACAAACTCGGTATTCTGGTTTGGCAGGACATGCCATCGGGTTTTCTGGAAGGTCAGAACGAAGCGCCGGGCGATCAGTCCGAACCCATTCGCCGGTCAAAAGGGAAAGAGCAGTTTGAACTTGAATTGCGCCGAATGATGAACCGGCTACACAACCACCCCAGTATTGTGACCTGGGTCGTGCATAACGAAGGCTGGGGCCAGTACGACAACAAACGACTGGCTGATTGGGTAAAAGCCCTTGACCCAAGTCGGACGGTGAATGCCAGCAGCGGCTGGAACGACTTGGGTGCCGGCGATTTCTATGACATCCATACCTATCAGGAAGAACCACACGCACCAGCGCCCAAAGCCGACCGCGTGGTCGTTATTGGGGAATTCGGTGGTATCGGCTGGCCAGTTCAGGGGCACCTCTGGAATCCTGAGATGCGCAACTGGGGCTACCAGACCTATCAATCGGCCGATGATGTATTAAAAGCCTATCAGAAAAAGTACGCCAAGATCATTGAGTATTATCAGAAACAGGCACTTTCGGCGGCCGTATATACGCAGACGACGGATGTAGAAGGTGAAGTAAACGGGCTACTCACCTATGATCGGGAAGTGATCAAGATTCCGGTCGAAACGCTTCGAAAAATCCACGCGCCATTGTTCAAATAGCCAGTCGCTTTCCCTCCAAGGCCTGAACCGGGCAGCAATTAAAATACCCCTTTCCAGCGCTGGAAAGGGGTATTTTAATTTTATCAAACTTTTAACTAATATATTAGTTGTAAAACTAAATCATTAGTCATATCTTTCAATCGTAATCACTACTATTCATAAAAATCATGCCGATACGTGAACTTACCAAAGCCGAAGAGGAGATTATGCGCGTGCTTTGGCAGCTCAAGAAAGGCTTTGTCAAAGATGTTTTAGCTGAACTGCCTGAGCCCAAACCCGCCTATAACACGGTTTCGACGATTATCCGCATTCTGGAGAAGAAGGAATTAGTGGGCTATACAGCTTATGGAAAAACGCATGAGTATTACCCGCTTATTTCGGAAGAAGAGTACCGGCGTTTCCAAACGGAGCAGTTGATGGCCAATTACTTCGATAATTCGCTCAAGAAGCTGGTGTCATTTTTCGTGCAGGACAAGACGATCAGCCTGAACGAAGCTGATGAAATTATCAAACTCTTAAACAAACAGAAGGACCAATGAACGCGCTCGACTATCTACTTAAAGCGAACCTGTACGGGCTGCTGTTTGCGAGCTGCTACTGGTTCTTCCTGCGTCGGCACACGTTTTTTACGTTGAACCGGGTGTATCTGCTGATGTCGGCGGTTCTGTCGCTGGTTTTACCATTGGCCAGTTTACCTGCGCAAACGGTTGAGACCTTGCCCGCTGACTGGCCGGTACCCGTGGGCGTCATCAACTTACCCGTGACCACTGTGGCTATGGCACCCACCCAAATTAGTCAGGTGAATACAGCGCTCGACTGGCAGCTAATAGCCATGCTTGCGTATGGCCTTATTGCCCTGGTGTTCGTGCTGCGCCTGGCTGTCCGGGTGGGCCGTTTATACTGGCTCATTGAACGATCCGAGCGGCAGGTTCAGGCCAATCACATACTGGTGGTAAACCTATCCGGACAGGCCAGTGCCTCTGACGCACCTACTTTTTCGTTTTTCCGGTATCTGGTTCTTAACCCAGCCGATAAACACAATACCCTCATCATCCGGCATGAGCTGGTGCATATTCGCCAGTACCACAGTGCCGATGTGCTTGGCCTGGCCCTGCTTCGGGCGTTGTTCTGGGCGTGCCCGGCCTTGTGGTTCATCGACAAAATGCTACGGCAGGTACACGAATTTCTGGCAGATAAAGAAGCCAGTCAGCCAACCGAATACGCCCGCTTTCTGCTTGACTACACGTTTGGCCTACAACCCGACGCGCTTACCAACGGCTTTTTTAACCCGCCTTTACTCAAACAGCGTATTCAGATGCTTTATCAGACAGCTACGCCACGCTGGGCACTAGGAAAATATATGCTGGTGCTCCCTCTGATGCTGAGTTTACTGGCCATGACTACCGCCCGGAAAGAGATTAAAACTCTCATCCGTCAGGCAACTGAGGATACAATAACCATTACAGGGCGAATAAAAAGCGCCATAAGTGGAAAGCCGTTGGCAGGGTCTATTGTCTTAATTAGCGGCACAAGAAAAGGGACACAAACAAATGCAAAAGGCTTCTTCACTCTTATAAATGTTCCCAAGAATGCGACATTAAGCGTCAGTTTTGTTGGATTTCAAACGATGACCATACCGGTTGATGGGCGAACAGCGATTAGCGCATCATTAGCCTTGACCGACCCAAACGAACTACCCACTATGGGCGCTACGGCAGCGTATAGAGCCGTCAAACCTAATCCTGCTATGCCGATACGTACACCGCCATCAGTTGATACCATCAATGGTGAGGTGTATAGGGCGGTCGAAGAACGGGCTGTTTTTCCAACGGGTATTCCAGGATTGATGCAATATGTAGCTCACGCACTGCGCTATCCGGAAAAGGCTCGGACCAATGGAATTGAGGGCAGTGTGCTGGTATCGTTCGTTGTATTGCCAACAGGTGCTATCGGCTCAGCCAGCGTGAAAAGGGGCATCGGTGGTGGTTGTGACGCCGAGGCCCTCCGTATCGTGAAACACATGCCGTACTGGCTACCAGCTAGACAAAACGGGCAGGCAGTTGCCACACAGCACGTTTTACCTATTCAGTTTTCACTGGAAAAGAAAACCGAGGATAAACGAACTGGGCAGGTCATGTCTGGCTCAAAAACTAGTTCGGAGCAGCCAGCCGTCAATATTCTGGACAACAACAAACATGACGGTATTGCCTTATATAACGAGATGTTAGCCAACAGTAGAACTCGTTGGAGATACCTACCGGATTCCATTAGAAAATCTAGTTCGAGTGTCACTATTCGGAGTAATGGATTCAGTATAGGTGATCCACTGTATATCGTTGATGGTGTTGAGGCCAAAAATGGCATTGGTTACCTCACCCCAAAAGACATTGACAATGCCACTGTTTTAAAGGGTGAATCAGCCGCTAGCTACGGCGAGAAAGGCAAAAATGGAGTCGTACTCATAACCACAAAAAAGAAATGATCGGCTTCCTGAACTACGCACTTTATCTCACATCGACAGCCCTGATGTGGGCAGGGCTGATGGGTAACTTTTTCAGCCAGCATACACAGAACCTCGCTGGCCGCTCGCCCGTATTCATCCGGGCTAGAAAAGGCTCAATTATTCAGTCAGACACCCTTAAAAAGCAATCAGCAAAGCTTCATACCAAGTCCGTTCATCCAGCAAAGCAAGCCAGCGAAACGCGGTATTCGGCACCGGGCCATTATACCGTTACGGTGCCAAGGGAAAATACGCCCGGTGGCAAGGCCGATTTAATTCTGGTCAATGGCACGAAACAGGTTGATCGGATTGGCGATGTTGATTCGAACACCATTGAGTCGATTGAACTGCTCAAAGACACCAAATCGATTGCCAAGTATAAACTTCTCTACGGCGAAAAAGCGGCAAAAGGCATCGTCATTATTCATCTTAAAGGAACGAACACGCTATGAACGCTCTTCCCTATCTCCTGACGGCCAGCCTATATTTGGCCCTTTTCTACGGTTGCTACGGCCTGCTTCTTCGCCGAAATACCTTTTTTGGCCTGAACCGCGTCTATTTACTAGTATCAGTGGTTCTGTCGCTTCTGCTTCCACTAGTCGAGTTGCCGGGTGGTACAGCGAATTCGTTGCCTGTTGGCGCCATTACACTACCGACATTTGTGGTAGGTAACCCGCATCCATCCCAGAATGATGGCCTCACCACAGCGCACTGGATCTGGCTGCTTTACGGCTTTGGCGTCATCGTGATGCTCGTACGGCTTGGTGTACATTTGCGAGCGGTGTTTGCCCTGATTAAGCGGGGAACTGTAGAGAAACGGTCGGAGTATACGCTCGTTCTACTGCCTGATGACTCGAAAAGTCAAACGCCATCTTTTTCCTTCGGACGGTATTTAGTGCTGAATCATTCCGATGCCCTCACCCAACCGGAGGTATTGATGCGCCACGAGAAAGCCCACATTCGCCAGCGCCACACTGCCGACATTCTCTTTATCGAACTGGTGCGGGCCATGTTCTGGTTGAACCCCCTTCTTGGGCTGTACAAAGGTGCCCTGCAGGAAGTTCACGAATTTCTGGCCGACCGGTCGGTTCTGCAAACACCCCAACCCGACTATCCGCGCCAGTTGGTAGCCTACGCTCTTGATATTCCATCCGCGGCCTTAACAACCCCTTTTGTCTCTAAATCAACCCTTAAACAACGCATCGTTATGCTACAAAAACCGCAAACAAACCGCCGGGCTCTACTCAGTTATGCCCTCGTACTCCCACTGGCCGCTTTACTGACCATGTGTACCCAATCGGAGCAGGATCAGACCGCCCTCACAACAGCCGACGCTTCGGCTCAAAAAACGGTGAAGGTAGAAGGTGAAATCTTTACCGTTGTCGAAAACCAGCCCGAATTTCCGGGAGGCATGAAGGGATTAACAACTTATATGGAGAAGAATCTGAAATACCCCGAAGCTGCGCAGAAGGCGAATGTTCATGGACGGGTGTTTGTTAGTTTTATTGTCACGAAAATGGGTGAAATTACCGATGTACAACTTCTAAAAGGGATTGGCTACGGTGCTGATGATGAAGCGGTGCGGGTCGTACAAAATATGCCTAAATGGACACCCGCCAAGCAAAATGGTCAGCTTGTCAATGTGAAGTATAATCTGCCGATCAACTTTCAGGCGGATGAGGCAACGCCGGTTACAAATGAGTCAGCTTTTAAGGGTATAGATGTATTTTTGGTTGATGGAAAGCCCGTTACCGAAAAAGAATTCAAGGCTATTTCACCAGACAAAATTGCCCGGATGGATGTAGATACGCCCAACAAGAGGGTTTCTATTACCACCAAATAAGCTACATCCATCCAAACAGTTTTACCCATTTCGTGCCCTGGTGCTGATTAATCAGCACCAGGGCACGTTCTTTTTATCCACTTAATGAACCAAGAACGCCCGCTCATTCCTTAGTAGTAGATAATCGTTCTCTGCTACCAATGAATCGCATTTTATACTGGTTCCGTAACGACCTTCGTCTGCACGATAATGAGGGATTTGCTCGCGCGCTTGACGACGCCGATCAGGTACTGCCCGTCTTTGTGTTCGACCCACGCTGGTTTACGCCACACCCTCGGCTGGGCTTTCCGAAAACAGCGGTTTTTCGGGCTAATTTTCTGCTTGAAAGCGTTGCCGATCTTCGCCAGTCGCTTCGAAACAAAGGAGCCGATCTGATCGTACGAATTGGAAACCCAGCCGAGGTGCTGGCCGAACTTGCCAGCGAAATCAGCGCATCAGCCATTTATACGAGCAAAGAGATTACACAGGAAGAAACTGACATGGAGTCGAAATTGAGCAACAAACTTAAACCGCTCAATATCGACATTAAGTTCTTCTGGATGAGCACACTTTACCATGTCCGGGATTTACCGTTTACGATCTCGCGGCTACCCGACGTGTTCACGCAGTATCGGCATCAGATCGAGAAAAGCGTCAGGATTCGGCCAACGTTTCAAACGCCGGAAGCTGTATCACTCGTGCCCAATGTGTGGCCCAGCGATATGCCTACGTTGACAACACTTGGTTTCGATAGCGAAGCCAGGCAACAGATTGAACACCCAGATTCACGACGGGCGATAGCCTTTCAAGGGGGCGAACACGTAGCGCTTGACCGGCTTAACCGCTACCTGTGGCAAACGGATCGGATTACTACCTACAAAGAAACCCGCAACGGGCTTCTCGGCGATGACTATTCGAGTAAGTTTTCGGCCTGGCTGGCCAACGGATGCCTGTCGCCCCGGTTCATTTATGAAGAAATAACGCGTTACGAAAACGAGCGGGTTAAGAATGAGTCGACGTACTGGCTGATTTTCGAGTTACTGTGGCGCGATTTTTTCCGGTTCGTCGCCCTGCGGTTCGGTACCCGAATCTTTAAGAGCAGCGGGATCAAACATGACCTGAATCGAAAATTCATTCAGGATGAAGCGCTATTCCAGCGGTGGGCAGAAGGTAATACCGGCATCCCGTTTATCGACGCCAATATGCGCGAGATGAACGCCACCGGATTTATGAGCAACCGCGGCCGACAAAACGTTGCCAGTTTCCTGGTCAGCGACCTCGGCCTTGACTGGACCTGGGGAGCGGCTTATTTTGAAAGCAAACTCATCGACTACGACCCATGTAGCAACTGGGGTAACTGGAACTATGTAGCCGGTGTGGGCAATGACCCACGCCAGTTCAGCAACGGGCAACCACGCTATTTCAACATCTACAGCCAGGCCATGCGGTACGACGAGCAAGGCAATTATGTGAAACACTGGCTTCCGGAATTGGCTCGGGTACCCGCTGAGCTGGTGCATCTTGTTTCGAACCTAACGGCCGCGGAGCAGGAACAGTACGGCGTGGTACTGGGTATCGATTACCCGTCACCGGTTGTCGATCCGAATAAGTGGATTACGAATCCCTCCCCTTAATCTGCGCCTGCGTTCAGATGAATGCCTTTTCTACATCTGATTCTTCGCCCAGCGTTGCAACCTTTTTCGTAACGCAGTGACCAAACTCTTGCTTCATTGATCACTCCATGGTTCGTGTCCTCACGAACCATCTATCCGGCAGGAAACTCTGGCTGATTCGTGAGGACACGAACCATAGAAATAGATTCATGACACGAGGTTTTGCGAACTGAGCGGGCGGCCCCGCTGACTGCATGGACAGATACCAGTTAAAGATTCTTCTCGATGAAATTGGTCAGCATTTGGTAGAGGTGAAGCCGCGTGTTGCCACCATAAATACCGTGATTGCGGTTCGGGTAATAAAACGACTGGAACTGCTTGCCAGCCGCAATGAGCGCATCTTCGAAGGCAATAGAGTTTTGAAAATGGACATTGTCATCGCCGGTGCCGTGAATGAGCAGGTACGGCCCGCTTAGTTTAGCCGCGTGCGTGACCGGGGAGTTATCGTCGTAACCCGATGCGTTTTCCTGTGGACGTTTGAGGTATCGTTCTGTATAAATCGTGTCATAGAAGCGCCAGTTCGTAACGGGTGCCACCGAAATGCCCGCCTTGAATACATCCGCGCCCAGCGTCATGCAGAGCGCGCTCATATAGCCGCCGTAACTCCAGCCCCAGATACCAACGCGAGCCGGATCGACGAAAGGTAATGTTTTCAGATAGCGCGCTGCGGCTATTTGATCTTCGGTTTCGAGTTTGCCAAGTTGCGCGTAGGTAGCCGTACGAAAGGCGGCCCCCCGCGCCCCGGTCCCGCGCCCGTCGACCGATACAATGATATAGCCTTTTTGCGCCAGTGTCTGATACCAGAAAAAATCGCGGCTGTCCCACTCATTCTTAACCGTCTGCGAGCCCGGCCCACCATAAACAAACATCAGAACAGGGTGCTTTTTTGTCCCTGTGCTATCGAACTCTACAGGCCGAATCATCCAGCCATTTATGGGCGTACCATCGGCGGCTTTGGTCTGGAAAAACTGTTTTGGGGACAACGCATAGGTCGTCAACCGCGTTTTTAGGGTTTCGTTTGACTCCAGTACGCGTTGGTCGTTAAGTGATTGGGTATCCCGTAACGTAACCCTTACAGGGGCGTTGGCAGCCGTATGATACAACAGATAAAATGCGAGATCAGGGCTAAAGTTGGCGGTATAGGTGCCAGCTTCACTGGTCAGTTTTTGTTTGTTCCGGCCATCCAGCCCAATACGGTACAAATGCCGGTCGAGCGGTGAAGCTTCCGTAGAGGTAAAAAAAACGGTGCCCGTCTTCTCATCGACACCCGATACGGTAGCCACCTCAAAATCACCCGATGTGATGGGTTGCATCAGTTTACCACCCATGTCGTAGCGATACAGATGCTTGTAGCCACTGCGTTCACTACTCCAGAGAAACGATTTACCATCGTTCAAATACGTCAGGTCATCGGTAAATTCCAGGTCGACATACGTAGGGCTGGTTTCGGTTAATACCGTTGTGGCCTGCCCGGTAGTAGCATTGACATGCAGTAAATCGAGCTTATTCTGCAGGCGGTTCATCCGCCGAACGGAGAGCAGGTTTGCGTTTTCTGTCCATTGAATCCGGGGCAGGTAGGTATCCGTCTCTGTGCCTGTTTGCGCCTGTACTTTTTTGCCCGTCAGCACATCCGCTATCCAGACCGTTACAACTGAATTGGCTTCACCCGCTTTGGGGTATTTGAACCGATATTCTACCGGATACAAACCACCCCAGATCTGCATGTCGTATTCGGGCACACGGCTTTCATCGAACCGTATCCAGGCCAGGTGCTTGCTGTCTGGCGACCATTCGAAGGCACGCGCCATGCTAAATTCTTCTTCGTACACCCAGTCCGCTCCGCCGTTGATGATGGCATTCTGTTTACCGTCCATCGTTAATTTGGTTTCCTTCCGGGTGCCCAGGTCAACGACAAACAGGTTGTTATCGCGCATGAATGCAACGCGCCTGCCATCGGGCGAGAAAGTCGCATATTGTTGTTTTCCGCCCTTACTCAGGGGCACTAATTGACGCGTACGGAGGTCATACACATAAAACTCGGCCTTGCTCGATCGGCGATAAATAGGTTCTTCCTGCGTTGTAATGAGCATTTTCCGCTCGTCTGCCGAAAGTTGATAGCCGTCTACCGTAACTTTTTTCCCGCTTCCCGACACGGTTGCCTGCCGGGCATCGAAAAGCGTTTCTACCGGCGCACCAGTGGTGATGGTAAACTTAATAATCTTGCCGCCATCGAGGGTAGTATAAAAACCGCCGGTTTTCATCCAGTTCACCGCTTCTACGGTACGTTGGTTGAAGACGCCCTGGTTACGTCCCCAGATGTCATCGAGCGAAACCGTTTTCAATGATTGACTACTGGCCGAAAACGTAATCAGCAACAAGGTCACTCCTGTCAGAAAGCGCCGGATTTTCATGGTATCAGTTTGTTAATGATGGCTACAAACAGAACGGTTCGCCGTTGCAGTGGCGGACCAACGCAACGGCGAACCGTTCTGTTTGTACTGAGTTTATTTCACTGTTTCGGCGGGAACGCTGCCTGGCAACAAGCCTTTGCGTTTCAGTAAAGCGTCGGTAAAGCGCAGGTCGTTATCGCTGGTGAAAATGTTAAATGGCAGGTACAGAAACTGCGCTTTCGAGAGGCCTTTTGTAACGGTTCTGGCAATCCAGTTGGCCTTTACATTCGACATCGCTTCGGCATTATCCAGAAACAGGATGTAGGCATCTTTGTCCTTGATCACGCTATCAATCTGGCTCCACTTCAAAATGCCGCCTTCTTTGGCATTGATGCGCATTAAAATCTGACGGCTATCAATTTCATAAACGTATTTCTGAAACAAGGCTTTGCTTTGTTCCATCTGCGCAATACCGGTAATCTGAACGGCCCAGAAAAGCACATATAGAATGGTGAGCAACACAATGACAATATAAATCCAATAATTTGGATACACGTTTGTCAAGTTCAGAACCACATTCAGCACAATAAGAGCCAGGGGCACAAAGGCCCACTTCCAGTTCTCTTTTACCCACTGCCGTAAGGCGATATTAATATACGTTTTTTGGTCTAACGCGTATTTTTTAGTCTTAACAATCATAGTACCTCTACATGAAAGTGCAAAGATAAGAGAAAGATATAGGATAAGAGATGTATGAGGCAGGATATAGGGTGTATGATGTATTGCTTTCGCGGTCAGATACACCCTATATCCTGCCTCATACATCTCTCTCTACTCTTTCCTGAAGTGCAGGGCATTGATCGCGTATTGGTGATCGGGCGTCTGACGCATGAGGACATAGACCGAGAATACCTGCCCGCCGGTCTCATAGGTACCTGTGGTGTAACGAAGTTTATCCGACGCTCCCCGATAAACGAATTGGAAACCGTGGGGCGGGTACTTGCGAAAAAAAGAGCGTAAGATCAATTCAGCGTGGGTAGCTTGCAACGCCTGAAAGTCAACGTTTTCGGTGTCAATAACCAACTCGATCGTTTTGGCAAAACGCGCTGATAACCGAACGGCATCGCCATTCCGTAACGATGTACCCACCATTTGAGTAATATCAGTTTCTGATGGGGCCTTGCCGGAATGCAGGCAGACCAAAAGGCTGAAAACAAAACTAACAAGCATGTTCATAGATGGCTAAAGCTTCACTAGCTTTCCACCACTAAAGGCGAAAATTGTGCCAACTAAATACATTGCCAATCGTTCATTGGCTAATGGCTTTTTCTCCATCTTTACAGCGCCAATAATTTTGTTGATTTACCGATGAATACCGTCCAGCCGACGCTTATCCTGAATGCCGAGCAGATCCGTCAGAAAATCAGGCGGATAGCTTTCCAGATTTATGAAAATAACTTTGAAGAACCGGCTCTGCTACTAGCCGGTATTTCGGGGGAGGGTTATGTACTGGCACAAGCATTGGCAAAAGAATTGCAGACCATCGCTCCTTTTTCAGTCAACCTGCTTAAACTTAATCTCGATAAGACACAGTTGGCCCAACCGCTTGTGCAGGCTGACCAGCCCGCCACTGCTTATACCGATACAGTCGTTATTGTAATCGACGATGTTTTATATACTGGCCGTACGCTGGCTTTCAGCTTACAGCCTTTCCTGGCTGTGCCCGTTCGCAAGTTGCAGGTTGCTGTTCTGGTGGATCGTAATCACCCGCGCTATCCTGTTTCTGCCGATTATAAGGGGTATGAGCTAAGTACAACCCTCACCGAACACGTCGATGTGGTGCTCAGCGATGAAAGTCGTATGGGCGTTTATTTGACGTAGCACCTAATTAAATCAAACGTGGTAAGAAGCTGACGCATAGAAACTTTATATGTCAGCTTCTTACCACGTTTGATTTGCTAGTTCACGCTCTTGTGCTGCGAATGAGGCCAACACCGGCAAAGAAAAAGATGCCACCTAAAATGACATACACAAAAGAGGCTTGAGACACACCCCCCTTGGTGAAGTCGATACCACCGTAAATAAGACCGATTAAACCGACAAGTGTCAGCATAATACCCAATGCACTTTTAGCGTTCATACGTCGAGTTTTTTAGTGAGAATGACAGGTTACCGGGTGAATAACTATCATCCGCCAAAATCCTCCCAAAAATTATGCTTTCCGGTCAATGCTTTACTCCAGAAGCACCATAATATCTTCCTTCGTCAACGACTTCATGAAGTTTTCTTCTGTCGTGACCAGGCTCCCGGCCAGCTGCTGTTTGGCTCGTTGTAGCGATAGGATTTTCTCTTCGACCGTGTTTTTAGCAATGAATTTATACGTGAATACCGTTTTCAATTGCCCGATGCGGTGCGCCCTGTCTACAGCCTGCGCTTCAATGGCCGGATTCCACCAGGGGTCCAGAATAAATACATAATCGGCAGCGGTCAGATTGTGGCCCAAACCACCCGCTTTCAGTGAAATCAAAAACAGCTTTACCGAATCGTCGGTCTGAAATAGCTCCACCTGGCTCCTGCGGTCAACTGTAGATCCATCCAAATAGGCGTATCGGATGTTTTTCTCTTTCAAATACTGTTGAACGACATTCAGGTGCTTAATGAACTGGCTAAAAATCAGCACTTTATGATTCTCGGTCATGGCCGTCTCCAGCCGCATCAGCATATCATCCAGTTTACCCGAATCGCCTTCATAATCCGCATCGACCATGCGCGGGTGATTGGCAATTTGCCGCAGTTTGGTCAACCCCTGCAGGACGATCATCTGCGATTTGGCAATGCCTTCTTCTTCGATCCGCTCCAGAATCAGGTTTCGATAATACGATTTGGCCTCTTCATACTGAGCCGACTGGTCGGGGGTCATATCGCAATATAGGACACTCTCTACTTTAGCTGGCAGATCCGTCGCGACTTGCGCCTTGTTTCGTCGGAGCATAAACGGCTTAATGAGCGCGTATAATTTTCCGGTTTTTGCTTCATCGTGCTTTTTCTCGATCGGAATCTGAAACTCATTCCGAAAAAAGGACTGACTTCCCAGCAAACCTGGATTAATGAATGACATCTGCGACCAAAGATCCATCGTGCTGTTTTCGAGTGGTGTTCCAGTCAGAATCAGCCGATGGCTTGTATTGAGTTGCATCACCGCCTTTGTAATGTGCGACGACGGATTTTTGATCGCCTGCGACTCATCCAGTATAACATAGTTGAACCGGTAATCACTCAACAAATCAATGTCGATCCGGACGATACCATACGAGGTCAAAATCAAATCATACTCATCGAATTGAGCGGTGTTTTTTTCACGGTATGTACCGGTGTAAACCATCACCCGTAGATTGGGCGTGAATTTTCTGGCTTCCAGTTCCCAGTTGTATAACAACGACGTGGGCATAACCAGTAAGCTCGGTCGGGCTGCGTCCGGTTCGGTAGCGCCCGCTTCTTTTTGACCCTGGAGCATGGCCAGGGTCATAACCGTTTTACCCAAACCCATGTCATCGGCCAGGCAACCGCCGAACCGGTATTGGCGCAGGAAATTCATCCAGTCATAGCCCGCCTGTTGATAGGGTCGCAGGCTCCCGTTGAAGCCTTTGGGTAGCGGAAACCGCTCGATTTCTTCGAAGTTGCGTAAGCGTTCGAGCTTTCGGCTGATGATGGTTGTGGCCAGATTATCCCGTTCCAGTTCCTGCACCAGCGCCAAATGGTATTTCTGCAACACCAGTCGGCCATCATCATCAATCCCATCGGCATGTTCCAGAAAACCAAACAGTTCGGAATACTTGGTAAACCAGGCATCGGGAATAACAGCGATCTCACCGTTGGGCAGCGTGAACTCGTGTTTTTTATTAAGGATAAGCGTTCGTAACGTCAAAAATGGAATCTCAAACTCACCGAAACGAACGTTGGCATAAATATCGAACCAGTCGCGCCCTTCTTCAATAGACACCTTAATGCTCGAATAACCGAGAAAGTAGCGCTTGGTGTCCTGCGCATCCTGCCGAAGTAAAAACCCGGCTTCCTGCAGTTGGCTATTGTTGTTCGAGAGCCATGTGAAGGCTTCGGCCTTCGACACAGCGAGCCGGCCATGGCGTAAATCCAGTCCAGCGTCCTGTAGAAAGGTAAGCTTGTTCCGTTCCAGACGCTGATCCCGACGTATTTTATGAAAAATGTACTCGTCGTTTTTCTTTTCCAGACTTACATTGGCCGACGCGCCGGAACTCTCGAACCGAAACATAAAGTCGCCATATTGGAACGAGAGATCGAACACCATACGCTGGTTTGTGCTCTCCTCACTATCGCCTGCCTCCGGGCCACCCTGAAATACAGGAACGGCTACGGAGCGGCTCGACTGCACCATCTCCGAAACTGTCAGAACGGGCACCGGTTCGATGGCTTCGGTACGAATTTCAAAACCCTTGGCATATACGTCATACGAAGCAATCAGGGGCGTGACGAAGCGCTCGTAGTATTGCTGTTCAATGTTTCGGGGAATAACGATATGATTTTTCGTGAAGAACGGCCGTAGCTTTTTGCCATCCACGTTTTTACTGAAATGATAAAGCCGGTTGCCCACCATCAGATAGGCGGGTTCATCGCAAATCATCAGGGCATCCTTAAACTGGAATTCAACCCGTTCGGTTTCGCTGGTCTGGCCATCTTTCGCACCACCTTCGCGAGGAGTAATCGGATAGCGAATAATCGGAAAATAGTGCGTCGACTCGGCATTACGGACAAAGTGAAAATGCACACGTGCCGGTTCGGGCATCCAGACGATTGGCTCCCAGGCAGGATTACCGTCATTTCCCATAATATAGAAAGGCTTACCTGGCAGCAACGCCATAATTTTAGCCTTAACTGTTTCCAGGTGCCCGCCAATGGTTTCCTGGATTAGTTTATCGCCCTTTTGTGGGTCGTATATTTTCAGGAAGAAATCAACGGCCGGTAACTTCTTGGTATTGAACTTTTTAACGATAAAATCCTGCTGAATACTATCAATCAGTTTTACTAAATCGAAATCCCGATCGTCCAGTCCTTTGGCAAACTCGCTGACGTTTTGGGTAGATAATGTCTGATTTTGTAAGGTCAGTTCGCCCTTACTGTTGCGCTGCACCACAAAAGCCTCAATCAGATAACCCAGAAACTCGTGATCCAGTAATGAATACACGATTTGAAACGGCTGCAAAGGCGATACTTTCATGATAACAATATCGTTCAGGCCAGCCCGCTGGGGGTTGAGTAGAACGCCGGGAATAGGTGAACAATTTCAGAAAAGAAACTGCGTGGATAATATGGTTGATACGTGTAGAAAGACGACCAAAATGCGCTCATAATGAGCGCATTAACCTCCGCCTACATTTATCAAAGGTGTCAAATATACGAATCAAAATAAAATGTACAAGTGAGAATTTGACAAAATCAGTAAACGGGAAATTACTGAAGTAAACCTGTTGTAATGGCGTAAAATAGGAGCAAAAATTAACGTGTCAATTAAGCAAAGGGTATGGCAGTCAGTATGCATACAGATTCAGGGACTTATGCTTATGTATTCTTAAAATGCCTTGTTTAACAAGTGCTAAACAGTCTGAATGAACTAGCAAATAAGTCACCAGTCTTATCGTAAGCAAACTGTTTTTCAAACTTTTTGACGCGAATAAATCGGCTGGCGAACTATGCTAATTTAAGTCAAAAATAGCTATATTATAAGTTGATTATAGTCCTGATTTTGGTTATTTTTAATCTATGAAACACATCTCCATCCTCATCCCTAAAGGGCACAGTAGTTTAACAAATATTGAGGGCTCTCACCAGATATTTTCTGAAGTAAATAGCTTTCTGATCAGTATGGGAAAGCCTCCTGTATTTACCATTCAATTCGTTGGCCTTTCAAAAGAAACCTCACAACGAAATGGCTTATTTACGGTGAATCCAGATTTTTTAATAAACGATATAAAGAAGACAGATTTAATTATTATTCCGGCATTGCACGGTGATCCCGTAAAAGCAATCGAACTAAATAAAGCCTTTATTCCCTGGATTTTACAGCAATACAAACAGGGCGCTGAAATTGCCAGCTTTTGTATAGGCGCCTTCTTTCTGGCTTCTACGGGTCTATTGAAAGGCAAACAATGTGCCACTCACTGGAAGCTGGCCAACGAATTTCGAAGCATGTTTCCGGATGTCCATCTTGTCGATGATAAAATAATGACCGAAGATGGCGGTATTTACACCAGTGGGGGCGCTTATTCGTATTTAAACCTACTGGTATACTTAATCGAAAAATATGTGGGGCGGGCTATGGCTATTTTAACGGCGAAAGCATTTATGATTGATATCGACAGAAATAGCCAATCCCCTTTTATTATTTTTCAAGGTCAGAAAAATCATGAAGATGAGCCTATAAAAAAAGCGCAGGAATTTATTGAAACTAATTTCCAGGATAAAATATCCGTTGATCAACTGGCCGATAGGTTTGCCATAGGTCGGCGTAGCCTAGAACGTCGGTTCAAAAAAGCGACCTCTAATACCGTTAGTGAATACATTCAACGGGTAAAAGTTGAAGTCGCCAAAAAGAATTTAGAAACCAGCCGAAAAAATATAAATGAAGTCATGGATGACGTTGGCTATTCTGATATAAAAGCCTTCCGGATTATTTTCAAAAAAACGACGGGCATGACGCCCACCGATTATAGAAATAAGTATAACAAAGAAGCTATTTTTTCTTAGGGAAGTTTATGCTGAAACAGTACAAATATACTTTATGAAATAACATGAGTCATCCCGAATTTTTCAGCTAAGTGGTCTGGTGCCGGTGGTGCCTGGCAAAAGTAGTCATCGGGTACGTGTTGGCCATAGTCTTTGACTAGGGCCGGGTGTTCTCCGGCCTCTGACCGGTTTTCATCACGCCGGTCAGAGACCGGAGAACGCACCGACATAGTCAAAGACTATGCCGAGCATCACCAGCCATTTAGTTAGCTCAACCCATCATTAGAGCCGATTAAAAAATTCGGGATGACTCATGCTATTTCATATAGCACTGTTGGCCGCTTACCAACGTCACAAACTGTTCTAGAAGAAATTAGGTCGTGCTTCACTCCTCAGCCAATGTAGCTCATATTCATAGCCCCCATGTATCTTTTGTCATATTAATCAAGAAATGATTTCACTCCTCTGGGTAGAGCAAACCCGAAAGGATTAGCTTCCATTCTTGGATCTGGATAAATCTTGCCTTCATGTAACATAGCTGGGCAAAATTTATCATGTTTCGTGTCAGTCACAAACATAGCGGAGCCAGGTTTGTCATTTTTAGTTATCATAATACCGTCTCCAACTCGGCCGTCGTATTGAGAAGGATTGCTAAGCTGATAGATGACATTCCCCTTTTCGTTCACTCTCACTTTAGTAAACTTAATGCCATTGGTTTCAAGAATCTTAGTGGTCAAGGCCGTTAACTGTCCATGGCGCATACCAATGTGCCCAAGTGAACCTACGCCCCATTCACCCGGTATTGAAACTATTCCATGGCCAACTGCCTTCTCAAGGTCATCAATTAGAGGTCCCCAATCCTCTTCATTTTCGGATGGATAAATCGTTATAAACTTATTAGTTTCACCAAAAACACCTGGCTCTGTATCTACCTTGTGGTTGAATTTATGTCTGTCTAATATAGGCAATACTTTCTCTAAAACTGTAAATGCTGACTCCAGTGTAGCACCTATATGGGCCTTCCAACCCACATGCGGATCAAACGAGTTATTATTTTTTACCCAGTACTGACCTGTATCCTTGTATTCTCGATCTGACAAAAAGTGTTTTAAAGCTGATTTGTATTCTTCAGGATCAATCGATATACTTTTTGGTTCGGAAAATCTTTTCTGTTCCTTTTTGTCATCATCAATAATTATTCGTCCACCATTGTCAAGCCATATTGCCTCCGAATAAATTTCATTTTCCAGACTAATGATTTCACTTAGTTTGTTGCTGTATTTGTTTGTTTCCTTATCTCCTTTTGCATTATTTACCTTTTTATGGGCCGTTTTGAGCCATTCTACTTGTAATTTCCTGATTTCCAGCAAGAGTACTTTTTTATTTTGCTGATTGTTAGTTTTGTTATAATTTTCAATTAGCGTTTTTATTTTACTTCGTTTGCCGCCAAAAAGCCCGCTGCTTTTTCTACTCATAGGAGTAAGGTTTCCGCCTATGGAGCGTTGCCCTGTTGATCTAGCCTCATAACCCGGTCCGCTCGCACTGGTGCCTTTCTTATCTAATGCTTTAACTTTTTCGTAGAATGATCTGATTGGCTCTCTTTCCATTGTCTTCTTCTCATGTTACACATATGTAAGTTGATCCCTGAAGAGTCGAAAATCAATCTATTTCAAACAAATGGTGTATATTATAAAAGCGACCCTACCCACGAATTGACTATGATCAAAATCAAGAAGGAAAAAATGAATCGTGTGTTTACCAAGTACCACATTAAAGGATTGCCCTTTGACCTGGTGATTCACCACTTCAAATCAGTTGCCGGAGAGAATGCCCATGATCACCCCTTTGCGTTCCAGAGCATTATCCTGTATGGTGGCTACACCGAACGGATCTACACACCAACCGGAGAGTCTTATGACGTATTTCGCGCTCCTGGTTCAACTCATACGGTAGCTGCCGACTGCATCCATGAGTTGATTGATCTACCCAAAGGTGAATGCTGGACAGCCATATTGCCACAGGCCAAAACAAGAGAGCCGGGGTTCTGGAAGTTTGACGAGAAAGGCCCATGGTTTCGTCAGTGGAATAAGCGCTGGAGTAGAGTTAAATAAATCAGCTATTTACTTAACTCATAAATCCCTTACCAAACCGGCCAGGCCTTTTCGCTTATAGCAGGTTAAGTAAACCATTTTGATTAAACGTGGTTCTTCTTCTAAGTTAAAATTATAACCCCATTCAGCATATGAAAAATATAATGATTGCAGCAACGGCAATGTGTCTTTTATCGGGTGTTGTTCACGCACAGGATGCACCCAAAAAGGTGGCTAAAATGGAAGCCAAAGAACTCAAACACGATGCCAAAGTAGCTAAAAAAGAAGCTAAGACAGAAGGCGATTATATGAAGGCGGATAGTGCGAAGCAAAGCAAGCATGAGGCCAAGATGCTGAAAAAGACGGTCAAAAATCAATAATTGGCCGTGAAGGTGGCTGATAAGCCATCCCTTTTCTAACATAACTTATTGATTATAGCAGCTAGCAGGCTCAATAGATATTTATGTAGCCATTATGAATACCGGGATTACCTTTCAAGGGTAGTCAAGGCTGAAACGCCTTAGTAACAGATTGGGGAGGTAGCAATGAAAGCTACCTCTCTTGTTTTTTGCGGATTTTCTGGCAAGTGGTTAGAGCATCAATCCGATACTTGGCTTGAGTTGCTTTTTCAGGTTATCTAACGAAGAGACATCACCCGGTAAGAACTCCGTTAAATTGCTCTAAGAATACAGGTTTATTAAATTCCAGGAGGCAAGATAAGACGCCGGATCGTAAGCCGAATTAATCAATGCCTAGGCTTTGGCTTTAAAATCCTCAAGAGCCGTAGCCACATCATCAGTAGACGTAAGCCCATAGAAAGCTTCACTGGCCAGCATAAGTGATGCAATGAAAGATCGAAAGGGGCTTTGTGGCACACACTTTCTCAGCCAGTAGCCATTTATTCACGTGTCATCAAAGCTGGGGCAGAAAAGCTGAAGCAGCCAATAACCGGCTGCAAAGTAATAAATAATAAAAGTATTGATGAATCGGCGCATAGCTTCCTTTGGCGTGTAAAATAGACAATAACGCAATTTGCCTGAGGTCGCTAAGCGTTATCAAGAGCAAATCACTCCCAGGTATGTCTATAAGTGGTTTACCAGCTTATCTGACTTAATGTCGCTGTATTGAGCATAAAGCACACAGTTGATAATATTCTGTGCCCGTTGCGACTGAGCCAACGTAAGCGACCGCTCCTGAGTCGATAACCTAATGCTAATAATCTGCTTTTCCTGAAACTGTTCGATCTCACTTTCGGTCAGCCTAAGCAGGCATTGATTCACATCAACTACCCCTTTAGGGCTAGCCATGACCTTAGCTTGAGGCCACGCCAATACGGTACCATCTTTGAAGATGACGTATGCTCCTTTTCGATCCACCAAGGAGCCTTCCAGGGCGTATATATGTATATAAAATTGAGTTGTTCCGTTATCTGTCACCTGTTCATACTGAACTGGTTCGGTCCAACCATTGCCAACACTTATGCTTTTAACAATAATTCTATCTACTTGCTTATTAACTTCTCTAACCACTTGGTTACACTGGGCCATACTGATTGATGATGTCAAGCTAATAAGTAGTAGTGAATGGAGAAATTCGCGCATCATAATTTGGGATTAAAATTCGCACAAACGTAAACAACTAGTTACTTTTACTCAGTGATATTTACTTGCTGGTATATTTTCATAGCCATACCATTCTTTATAAATATATTTTATTCGAATAAGTACAATATCAACTGAAGCCTTAGGATTATTTATTTATGCGCGTAGGAGGTGTTTTAGATATAGGCAAAAAGAAATCTTTTTACTTTTCTTCCCTTTTCTGTCACCTGTGGTCATTCTTACATTAAACCTGTATCATCGGTATTGCCCAGTTCAGCGAGCTGGGCATTTTTATTTTATAACGATCAAACTGGCATATTGGAAAGGTGATCCCCTGACTCTTATTGGTGTAGTCAGTATGTCGAGCTTGATATCAGGCAGCGGGTAAAGTCTGATTAGGCATGAAGTTACCAACGTAGCGCGCAGCCAATCCTTTCCAGGCAATGCCCAAATGTCAGCTATACAAATTGGCAATATCTGTGAAATGCTTGCAGGAAAGCGAGTATATCGAGCCGGAAATCAGGTAAGCGTTAGGCTGGATTCCGATGCTTTGGCTCCATCAGGATTTCCCATCGTCCTAGTATCATCACGAGTAGATGTTGTATTGGCTGGAGTAGGCACACTTGGCTGTTTACATTGATTGTATGCAAAAACGAAGGAGAGTATTAGCCAAATTCTTACGGCCTTTCAATGATTTCAGTACACAAATTGGTATGCACCTAAAAAGAAAAACCTCTAATCATCTGCATTTCAGACAATCAGAGGTTCTCTTGGTACCAGGAGCGGGAGTCGAACCCGCACGGGCTTGAGGCCCACAGGATTTTCGTACCAACTACAGCTTTCGCTGCTCATTGCCAATTGCAATGATTTGTGGTCTGGACTTTCTCTTCACCATATCCTGCCAATGGCAAGGAAGTAGGTGCCGCCTGTTAAGTCTCTACACCTTCCACGTCAGATTTCTCTAACGGGCTTGGCTCGGGATTGCCAATCAAGTTACACTTGATAAGGTTTCCCCGAATTTAAGCGGTTCTACTGCGAACGTTTCCATTCGCGCACTCAAATCTTTAAGTCCGGCGTGTCTACCAATTCCACCATCCCGGCATTCCATGCTCTGCAAAAGCGGAGCAGCATTTACAAAAAAAGCACCGGGGTCGGTGCCTTTTTGTGGAGCGAAAGACGGGGTTCGAACCCGCGACCTCGACCTTGGCAAGGTCGCGCTCTACCAGCTGAGCTACTTTCGCGTTTCAAGTTCGCCTGCCTATCGGCGAATTGTGGATGCAAAGGTAGCTTATTTTCAGCGCTTGTCAAGAGCTGGCGGCAAAAAAATTTCAACAAAAATCTAGAATTTTGCCTCAAAAGCTGATTTAGAACGAGTTAAGGCCTATTCTACAATAAGGGTTCATTGACTTGCGTATCGAACACACCCGTTAATACTTGCCCATTGCGTTTAACCTGCACCCAAATCCGATAATGTCCGGCACGAGGAAAGGCGTAGGGAAACTCAACCATGTTGTTCGTTTTCATCTGATGGCTCATGCCTGGTATGGCAGCCGCCAACAACTTGTTTTTTTCCACTTCCGGCATTGTTTTGAGCTTGGCAATATAGGTGTCGATGCTATCGCGAAACTGAACAGCGTTCGGATAGTGAAATGTTCGGGCGGTGTCAGCAATGCGGCCAACCAGCGAGCCTTCAGCCGCCATCGAGTAGGTGCCAACGGGGTGAAGGTGAATGTAAACCGTACCGTCGGAGCGTAAAATAACAGCATGGCCACCCATCCCCAGGTAAGGCTCTAACGGAGCGGCTTTTCCCTGGGCATCGGCCACCGCAAATTTCAGCGTGTACAGCTTACCGACCTCCAGAACCTGCGACTGTTTATCCATCCACAACATGGTAGAACCATCCGCAAGCTTGACACTGGCTCCGGGCTTGCCACAAACCACCATGTCATTATCCAGATGAGGAACATTCTCGGCACCCGCTTTTACACCCATCGGTTCGGCTACCAGCCAGCTATCGTCGATGTCTGAAGGTTTGGCCGCACTAGCCACTTTCGCACCGGGAAGTGAACCAGCGGTCTTCAGAGCAGGTACGTCAACGGTATCTGTAAGGGTTTCGGCAAAACCACTTCGATAAACCACGTCGGCATAAAGCAGGTATCTGCCCCCCGGCAATGCAGGCAACGTAGCTTCATACGTCAGGGTATCACGCCGGTTCGGATGCAAATGGGCGAAGGCATCTAGTCCGGCGCTGGATGGACCTGGCATACGCACCAGAAACGCGTGCATTAGTTTTCCATGATCGGGTAAGAGGTAACTCAGCGGCCGGCGTTTTTGCCGATCCTTACCAAATCCGGTTGTATCGAATTGAATCGTGAGCTGCCGTTGGGCATCCGCGACTTGTATTGAAGAACGAATAGGCGTTGGGCGATATAACTGAACATTCCGATAGTCTTCGGCGGTGCTATTCCACCACGACCGCCAGCCAGCCAGAATCAGCACGATAACAACCAGCCCTACACTCATACCTGCCAACCGCCGACGGCCGATTTTAGCCGGGGGAGCCTGACCGGGAGCTACAATACCGTCGGCATTACTAGCCCCGATAATGGTAATCAACATGACGACGAGCAATAACCCCATAGCGGCTAATCCAAAGCCGGTTCCTTCAGGCATCTCACGCAGGGCGGTGGCAACAGCCATAACGGGCACAACGACCTGCTGTTTCCCATCAGGACCGTCTATGCTTAACTCAATACTCGATGAACCCGAATCCATCAGCCACAAATCACCCTCGTATCGATTCTGGCCGGTGGGCGTCAGGATGTCATGCGTTGGTGCACCCTTGTCGCCAGAACGGAAATAAATTGGGCGGGCACCAATACTGCTCACACGTCCATTCTCAACAAATACCGTAACGCTGGCCGTTCCGGGGACCACGTCAGGTGGTTTTATACTAATCAGGAGTTGATACTTTCCGGCCTGTTTCTGCACAATTACGCCTGAACTACCCACATGGGCAGATACCACTGGCGAATATGTGAGCGCCAGAAGAAATGCATAGAGGAATAGAAATTCCTTGGGCCAATTATAGTTTCTATTATAAATCATGTGCTTGGATCGACTATCTTCCATTTCTATCGTACGATTCGTTTCATCCAGTTGCCCCAAAGCAGGCCGATACGGGCCGAAAGGGTAGCATACAGCAATGCTTTAGCAAAACCAATCCCAAAATCAGCGGCCGTCTGTAGATACCAGGGGGCCATTATAAAACGGTACGCCCGGTTAGGATCGCTGTTATACGGGGACGTGTAGCCCAGGAAAAATCCATTGCGGGCGTACGGTGATGTGTGTAAAAACTCACCAAATGGCCACTGAATAATTAGCAGAGCAACCAGAAATGCCGTTGCATATAACCCGGCGAGTACCCAGTCAGATACTTTCCGACGTTTAGCAGTCGTCGTATCAAACCGATGCATTAGCCAATCCAAGGCTACAGCCGGAACGATGAGCAGCATTGGAAAATGAAACGGCTGATAGTGCGTAATTGGATTCAATACGGGACCTAGTCGGGGTGTGGCGGGGAAATTTTGAATAATCCAACTTGGCAATCCCTGCGCCAGGAAATAAAGCCCGGCAATGATGGTAATAGGCCAGCGTAACAACGAGGCCCGCCCCACGGCCAACAGAAAGAACGGAAAAACAATAGCGGCTGTGATGTAATAACTCGAATGGTGTGATCGCCCTGAACTCATTGTCGCCGATGCCATTACAAACAGCATCGTTAACACAAGGGCTGCTGAAATGGCAAACAACCATTTCAGGCGGGTGGCCCGTTGATTCTGGTCAAGGCTTTGCGTACCAACGGGAGTACGGTATTGATTCTGGAGAGCCAGAACGCCCACCATAGCCCCGAATTGAACCGTCATGATGCCAATGGCCAGAATCGTATGCGGGGGCGTCAAAATCTGAACGTCGAGGCCATAGGTGTTATGCCACCAGTCGTCGAAGGGAGCCGATGTCAGCATGGCCAATGCCCCCCAGACGCTGAACATGGCCCCCAGCGAACCGTAGAAAACGCCCCAGAACGGTACTGCACTGGCCCGCCCCGGATGCTTTTTGGTCAACGTCAGATTGAGAATCTGGTAGGCCGAAAACAAACCTGATAGTATAGCCCCTATATAGATCAGCGCGTGCGGAGGAGCTAACAGTCCATCTCGCCCGATACTGATGTGCCACATGATGTCCCAGATTAGTCCCCAAACGACGCAAAGTGACGAAAAGACGACCGCATAAATATAGGTCGGTATACCTAAGCGCCAGCTGACCGATCGCGTGGTTGACTGCTCACGATCGGCCTGGATTGACGAAGGAATTGCAGATTGCATAGAGGAACGAGTTACAAAATTAAGCTCTAAATATAACGAAATTTACGCCTTGATTTACTTAGAAAACCACTAAGCACAGCCAATGACGACGCGCTTTGCAACGGTCGTTCCATCGATGACCGGTTCCCGGCCAATGTGCTCGAAGTCGATTTATCAATCCGCCGATGCCTTATCGGGCAATTCGTTTCATCCAGCCACCCCAAAGCAGGCCAATGCGGGCTGAAAGGGTAGCATAAATCAGGGCTTTCCCAAAGCCAATCCAGAAATCAGCAGCCGACTGCGTATTCCAGGGTGAGAAGGCAAACCGGTATTGCCAGTCAGGTGGGCTGTTGTAGGTCCAGGAGTATGACAGAAAAAAGCCATTCTGGGCGTAGGGCGAGGTAAGCAAAAATTCACCAAACGGCCATTGAACAGCGAACAAAACAACCATAAAGGCAATCCCATATAAACCGGACAGTAGCCAGTCGTTCAGTTTCTTTTTACCCTCTCTGGCCGAGTCGAAGCGGTGCATCAGCCAGTCGAGAACGACTCCCGGTATACCGAGCAACAACGGAAACACAAATGGCTGATAGTGCGTGATCGGGTTCAGAACAGGGCCAAGCCGGGGTGTGGCAGGGAAATTCTGAAGTATCCAGCTTGGTACCAGCATACCCAGTATATAAATGCCGGTAATGATGGTGATTGGCCAGCGCAGCATGGATGCCCGACCAACGGCCAGTAAATAAAATGGCAAAATGATAGCGGCCGTCGCATAATACCCGGATTGGTGCGACTTGGCCATATCTAAGGATTCCGACATCAGCGTATAGAGCATAATCAGAAGCAATCCGGCCGCCAGCGCAAAAAGCCATTTTAAGCGAGACAATTGCTGTACACTATTGCCATTAGGCATAGTCGCTTGCATACGATACTGGTTTTGGAGAGCCAGAACGCCCACCATAGCCCCGAATTGAACCGTCATGATGCCAATGGCCAGAATCGTATGCGGGGGCGTCAAAATCTGAACGTCGAGGCCATAGGTGTTATGCCACCAGTCGTCGAAGGGAGCCGATGTCAGCATGGCCAATGCCCCCCAGACGCTGAACATGGCCCCCAACGGCCCGTAGAAAACGCCCCAGAACGGTACTGCACTGGCCCGCCCCGGATGCTTTTTGGTCAACGTCAGGTTGAGAATCTGGTAGGCCGAAAACAGACCCGATACGACAGCGCCAACGTAGATGACAACGTGGGGAGGAGCCAGTAAGCCATCTCGCCCGATACTCATGTGCCACATGATATCCCAGAGGAGACCCATAACCACACAAAACGACGAGAAAACAACCGCATAAATGTAGGTGGGTATGCCCAGCCGCCAACTACCCGAACGAGCACCTGACCGCTCGCGGCTGGTTTGAAATGAGGAAGGAAATGCCGATTCCATAAAAATAAATGGGATGAAGAGCAATACGGTAAGGAAGTCCAAACTTACTTAAAAGTTGCACATAGTACTTTAAAATAAGTATATACGGCAGCCATTTTTACCAGGACATCCTGCTGTCCGTCAGCGCCGTAGATTTTGCTCGTGTAGGATCCGAAAGTCAATGTCCTGCTTGACTAAGTAAGCTCAAAATGGCCAACTTGAGCCAACGGGACACCAATCAAGGGGTTTATGACGTTATTTGCACAACCATTCGTGTTCCGGCCCTATCACCATGCTACGTATAACCTCATCGGTACGCATTTTTCTGTTTTCGGCAAAGACACTTCTGTTTCTGGGACTCGGCCTGTCAATGAGCGCTTGTGTCCCCGACTTTTTACTGTCCGACCCCGACTGGGTCGTGATTGAAGCGGGTGAGCATGAGCCCAATCCAAAACGTAAAGTAGGGATTGTTATTAGCCCCAAAGAAGTATCGGCAACGGTTACCTTCGATAGCTCCTGTATCTACGACGTTGGCGCGGTCGATGCCGACGACTGGAACAAAGTGATAGGCCTGGGCTTTGTAGGCTCTAAAGATCAGGACATTACAACCGGCGTTCCTCCGCATCAGGTTGATGGCGCACGGGTAGGCTGGCGCTGGAATCCGCAACGGGGCCGCATCGATCTGGGAGCTTACATCTATGTAGAAGGCGTACGAACTGACTTCAAGGTGGCAGAAGCATCGCTGAACACACCCACCAAATTAACCATCAAGATCGACTACGAACGGAAAGTATACCAGGTTTTGGGCGGAAAAACCGTACCCTTCACCCACAACAAGTCGTTTGCCTACAACACGGGCCTTTACTTCGGTGGTAATCAGGTGGCTCCGCATCGCATTCGGGTAAAAATCGTCGATTAAAGTTGGTTAGCCTATAGCGGCAATCGTTTAGTCCACATACCTTGGCTAAACCCTCAACTGGTTTCATTCGTTAGGTAGTGATCAATATTGATCACACAATGGCCAATTACCAACCTCTCCACGACTGGAACGTCTCCCCTACCGAAGCCGTCGCGTTACAACAGCAGTTACGTTCGCAGATTCGTATTCAGCCGCTGGCCGAGCCACCCAAAACCATTGCGGGCTGCGACATTTCGTTCAACAAGTTTGAGGAGACAGTATATGCCGGAATCGTTGTTCTTCGGCTGGACACGCTCGAAACGATTGAAGAAGCCGGGGTCGTAAGCACGGCACCATTTCCGTACATTCCGGGCCTGCTCTCGTTCCGTGAGATTCCGTCGTTGCTGCAAGCCTGGCAAAAATTGACAATTGAGCCTGATGTTGTCATGTTCGATGGCCATGGTACTGCCCACCCGCGTCGGATTGGCATTGCCTCCCACGCAGGCCTGTTTCTGAACCGACCCACGTTTGGTTGCGGCAAATCGGTGCTGGTCGGCAAATACGATGAACCGGCACCCGAGCGCGGCAACTGGTCGCCCATGACACACTATCGGGAGGTGATTGGGGCAGCTCTGCGAACAAAGAATAAAGTTAACCCGGTCTACGTATCGCCGGGTCATCTGATTGACCTCGAAACTGCTATTTCGCTCACGCTGGCCTGTAACGGTGGCTACCGAATTCCCGAACCTACTCGTCGGGCGCATAATCTGGTGAACGCATTAAGGCGCGGTGAACGAACGTAGGTAGCTGATAAACGGCGTAGGCAAATACAACTCAGTAACTGTGTTCTTCCAGCTTCACCTTCCCCCGAAAGGTCCAGAATATAAACAGAGTGTATGTGGCAACCAAAGGCATGCCGACAGCGGCAAAAAGCAGCATTGTTCGCAATGAACCATCCGATGAGGCAGCTTCGTAAATGCTGATGTGGCCTTTGGGATCAATGCTGGACAAAACAAGGTTGGGATACAGCCCCATTGCAAACAGAATCAGCAAGAGTGCGGTCGTAATGGACGATGAAATGAACCCTCGCCCATACTGCCGCTTCTCAATGCTTCGCCGGATGTTCAGCACGATCAAAACGGCGGTAATGGGCAGGATAAACAGTTCTGGATACTGCTTAAAAATGGCCGTCATGTGCGGCACGTAAATAAGCGTTGTCAGCGAGGTGGCGATGAAACACAAAATGAAAAACTTGCTGGTGTTATTGGCAATGATGGTCAGGCGGGCGAAAATCCGGTCTTCCGTTTTCATGATCAGGTACATGGCCCCGTGCATCATAAAGAGCGACAGCACCGTAACGGCAATCAGCAGCGCATAGGGATTGAAAAAATCGCGTAGTCGACCCACGAACTCATGTTTTGCGTTTATTGGAATGCCCTGAATCAGATTGCCCAATATCAGACCCAGCAGCAGAGAAATGACAATGCTGGATATACAGAACGAAACATCCCATAGCTGACGCCACCAGGTCATTGTTTCTTTGCTTCGAAACTCAATTGAAATAGCCCGGAAAATAATGGCGGCTAGGAACAGAATAAATGGCAGGTAGAATACCGAGAGAATGGTGCCGTAAACGAGTGGAAAAGCCGCAAACAACGACCCCGCGCCAATAACGAGCCAAACCTCATTGCCATCCCAAACCGGCCCAATAGCGTTGAGCGCAATCCGCCGACTGTCTTCTTTGCGAAAAAACAAGTGTATAGCCCCGGCCCCCAGGTCGAAGCCATCCAGAATGCCGTAGCCGGTGATCAGCGCGCCAATTAGCAAAAACCACCAGGTAGGAAGATCAATACCAAGAACGGTGTCCATGTGTAAAGAGTGAAAGGGTGAATGAGCGAAAGAGTGAATGAGTGTACGGCCTTACGCTCATTCACTCTTTCACTCTTTAGTTTAGTACTGGATTCATGCGCGATGACGGTTCGGCACGGTCATCTTTCACGTCTGGTCCGTGCTGAATTTTCTTGTTCAACAGGTACAGAAACAGAGCAAACAGCATCACATATATAAACGTGAACAGAATCAGCGAAGCCAGCACGTGTTCGGCCTTAACAGCCTGCGACAGAGCGTCGGAAGTTCGTAGCAGTCCATACACTACCCAGGGTTGACGCCCTACCTCCGCCGTGTACCAGCCGACCTGGTTAGCAATTTGTGGAAGCAGCACCGAGAACACGAAAACGACCATCAGCCAGCGGGTTTCGAATAGCTTTTTTCGATAAAGCAGGTATAAGCTGAAAAGCGTCAGGGCGATCAGCGACATGCCGATGGAGACCATCAGGTGGTACGTTTGAAACACGAAATTAACCGCCGTTGGGCGGTTCTCGGGCTTTATGCTGTTCAGGCCGGGAATCGGGGCTTTGAAGTCCTGATACACCAGAAACGACAAACCACCGGGAATTTTGAGTCCCGTCGTTTTCTGTTCCTTCGCATTAACCCAACCCATCAGATACATATCCGCAGGCGCTATTTTTTCGAAATGGCCCTCCATAGCCGCCAGTTTTGCTGGTTGGTATTTCGTGACCACTTCAGCCGATTTATGGCCCGTAAACAACTGCGCCAACGCCGATACAGCCGCTATCCAGAGAGCAATCCGAAAGGCCGCTTTGGCATGAACCAGGTATTGTTTTTTCAGAATATACCAGGCGCTGACACTCAGCACCAGAAACGAACCGGCCAGTAACGCGCCGATCAGCACATGCGAGTAGCGCTCCAGCGACGAGGGATTGAAAACCATCGCCCAGAAATCGGTCACGATGGCGCGTGCCTGCAAACCTGTCCCTTCGATCCGGTAACCGGACGGCGTTTGCTGCCAGGAATTGGCGACCACAATCCAGAGCGCCGAAAAGATAGAACCCAGGGCCACCAGTACGGTTGCCATAAAATGGACTCGCGGGCTAACCTTGTTCCAGCCAAACAGCAGAATACCCAGGAAAGCCGACTCCAGCGCAAATGCAAAAATACCTTCGGCCGCCAGCGCCGAGCCGAAAATATCGCCCACATAGCGTGAGTAAGTTGCCCAGTTGGTGCCAAACTCAAACTCCATGACGATGCCCGTAGCAACGCCAATACCAAAAATTAACGCAAAAATTTTGACCCAAAACCGGGTCAACTCCTCATAAACCTTATCTTTTGTTTTTAGATACAACCCTTCCATCACGACCAGGCACACGCCCAGACCAATACTTAAGGGCGGATAGATGTAATGGAAGGCAATCGTGAAAGCGAACTGAATCCGGGAGAGGATTTCGACATTGAATGGTGTACTTGTGCCCATAATCAGTGTGATAGCCGGGACAGATCGCCAAAGGCGCACATAAAGTAGAAGTTCGGGACGCGGGGTCCGGGACGCGAAGTCCGAAGTAGGTTGCCGGGGTGCACCTGGCGATGAAACTATCAGCCGAAAGGTACAACCGGAACCGACATGTTGAATGGTATAGAGTGGGTTTTTCGCTAAAATTTAACGGTTGCTTTATTCGCCGGTAACGCCTAAACGTGTATATTCAATTAATTGATGCATCAATCCTATTTCTGTGCAGCCCGTCCGTAGTCAGTCCTTTTCTCAACGAATCAGAAACTATACCATCGCGTTTTATCAGACGCAGCGAAACGCGTTTGTGGTGATCATTACGCTGCTCCTGTCGCTCTATATTCTGACCGTTCCCGATCAGGCCGCCGACATGATCAATGCCGTTATGGATGGTGGTGTATTCAACGGCCTTTTCCAATACATCCTGCTCAGCACGTTTGTCTGGAGCTGGCTGGTTTATGGCAGCACGCGTATGATCCTGCATATTTCGCCCGTTGGGCTTCGGATCAACGAAGAATGTGACCGTTTACTCCGCTGGCTACCCAAACTCGGTGGCATGATTCCGGCCCTGATTCTGACGTACGCTTTCTGGAAGCCAGACCACCTGCAACCTTATCTGCTCCTTCTCCTGAGTGGCCTGATGCTGGCCCTGTTCCAGTTTGTGGAGCAATCGGTTCCGGTTTTTGCGCTGCCTGCACACTGGCGATTCTCGGATCGCTACACCGATTTTTCGCAGGACATTCGGGAATTATGGCGGCACCCGCTGGGGCGACTGGTTATGCAGACGGGCGTGTTGCTAACGGTGTTTCTGATTACGCTGTTCAGCCTTCCCGTCGAGTGGGGCATAGCACGCGGACTGCGCCCTACAGCCGTCATCATTTTCGGCATCACGATGTACACGTTCTGGGGAAGTGTTCTGGTCTACTTCAACGACTACCGGTATCGCCCACTTGTGTTGCTATCGGTGGGGTATCTGATCATCATCAGTGCGTTTAATGACAACACAAGTGTTCGACAAGCCACAGGCGGATCAGTAAGACCGATTTGGCAACGTCCGACGGTCGAGACTCATTTTGCCCAGTGGGTAGATGCCCGCCGACAGGAAGATGGCGATACAATTCCGCTGGTGCTGGTAGCCGCCGAAGGGGGTGGCATTCGTGCTCTGAACTGGACGGCCGAAACGCTCATTCGGCTCGATTCCATTATCCCGGGCTTTAGTCGTCATGTGTATGCGCTGAGTGGTGTATCGGGTGGGGGCGTTGGCACGGTCTTCTACACGGCCTTTCTTCGGGATGTGGCCGAACTGGACCGCACAAATCGATTCGAGCAGTTTCGGAAAGTAATTCGGGATGATTATTTATCGGCCGTATCAGCCGCCCTGCTGTTTCCGGAATCCATTCAGCGGCTGGTACCCGTTCCGATGCCCGCCCTGGAACGGGCCAAATGGCTTGAAGACTCCTGGGCGGGTTCTTACCGAACGAATCTTGCGCTATCAACCCTCGATTCTGCCCTTACCCAATTGTACCAGACGCGGGCGGGCTATAATTACAACCTGCCGTCGCTTCTGCTCAACGGAACCCTCGCCGAGTCGGGGCAAAAAGCCATCACCTCCAACCTGCAACTTGATCCGCGTTACTTTAAGAATGTAGTGTCGACCCTGGATGTTCTTGGTTCAGATGTTCCACTCAAAACGGCCGCATCGCTGTGCAGTCGTTTCCCAATCGTGACCAATGGTGGGCTTATTCAAAAAGATACGCTTGTGGGCAACGGCCGCAGGCAACGGTACGGCGGCCACGTGGTTGATGGGGGCTACTTCGATAATTCGGGCGTCGAAACCTGCATCCAGTTGCTGAATAATCTGGTTCCTTCCATCCGTCGTCTGGACACAACCGAACGAGTCACCGTCATTCCCTACATTCTTTTCATCCAGAACAGCAACACCATTGGCCGGCTGCCTCACAAGCGTTCCATTTTGCAGGAAGTACAAATACCCTTATTGGCGTTTCTAAATGCCTGGGACAACGGCTCCGTCACCCGCGATAATATGTTCAATTCCTTCATGGACCGTTTCACCAGCCCAAAAACCAGCTACCTGACGCTCCGCCTGGCCTATAACGAAAAATATCCGCTCGGCTGGTTCATGTCCGACAGTGTGGCCCGGGACATTAGTCAGCAGGCCAAAGATTCGATTAGTTTAAAAAACCCGGCGTTGGTTCAGTTGAAGGGTGCGTTCAGGAAGATGAACGTGAAGCGGGTAGCGAATTAGCGGATCGGTCGTACTTTAGCTGCCAGAACAAATTTTCGTTTTTGGCATGAATCTGCGAATAAACGGCCGCATCTGGCTTGAAACCCTATCCAACGATACCGCTGAACGATTCATGGGCATTGGCCGACTGGAATTGTTGGGCCATATCCAGCGCACCGGCTCCATAAATCAGGCCGCCAAAGCCATGAATATGTCTTATAAACGGGCTTGGGAACTGGTGCATTCCATGAACACACAAGCTAAGGTGCCACTCGTAACAACCCAGACGGGTGGTGAAAAAGGGGGGGGAACAATCATCACGGCTGAGGGCCAGAAATACCTTACGTATTACAGCAGCCTGCAGGAACGGTTCCAAAAATTTCTGGCTGACGAACTGGCTAACCTGCCTTAAGAAAGATATTGATTACCCAAATCCATGTAACCTTACGACTTGAGTAAGCTAAATTTCCTTTCCTGAAACAGTTGAAGCTGAGCCAAGTAAGCAACGTAATGTTCCTGAACAATTCTATAATGCGCAAGCAGCTGGGCCTGTAAGGGGCTGGAATGGGCAGCAATTTTTGCCCGCGCAATGAGGGAACCCATTTCCTGCACGTGCTGAAGGGTAGCGTCTATCTGGCGCTGATTGGCGGCAATCGCCCGGTGTATAAGTTCTTTCGTAGCCTCATCCAACCCATTTTTCTTCGCCACGGGTCTGCTTAGCGCTTCCTGCCACTGCTGCTGTAAATCGCTGAAGGGCGACGCCACAACCGTTCCGGTAGCTACATTGATTGGCGGAATAGCATCCTTGTTGCTGTCTGACGGGCGTTTGCCAATTGTATTGAGTAAAGTAATTAAAACAGTTTGATTCTGGGGAGAAGCCTGACTGATGAATTTCGAAGAAACATTAAATACGTACGATTCCAGCAGCGACATTAAGGGTTGTTCAGGAAGCATTAAGTAGATTATTATGTTGAGTAGTTAAACGGTATATTTATTATTCTGCATATAAACATACACTAGTTTGTAGATTTTTCCCAAAAACATTATTTTATGAACATAAAACCTTACGTGCGGCATATATGATAACACCAATATTCAGTTTATACCTTTCGATAAACAATATTGCGGTCCATATCATTAGTTGGTAAAGTCGTTAGCAAGTGCTATTTCGCCAAGAACATATCGTACGTTTCATTCGAAGAGAAATAGTAGCTTATAAGAAGTATCTTTCCTTTTTTAGTACCATCCAGTGTGCCCAAGCGCATGCCTTGTCTGGTAGCACCATCACACATTTTACAAGCCAGAATGGATTACAAACGTGGCGAGGACACTCACGTCGAATGTTTAATTTAGCTGGTCACTAGCTTTGTCAACGATGGGTAGGTATTGCGTGCCTACAGCGCGCTGGCCTACTATATCGCAAACTATTGGGATAAACCCTGGACCGCTATGCGGCTATTATTCACTTACTTCAGCAAATCTTTTCGAATGAAACTATAGGTGTTTGGGTCGAAGCCGGGTTTGCGGATAAACGCTTGCGGAGGTTGCTGGATAAACCGCTGCATGCTCGTATCGTTTTTGTAGTACTGCGCAATTTCGGTGCGGAAAATGATCAGGTTGATGTCGTTCTGCTCGACGAACTTATAGAAATCAGAATACCGCTTGTAGCGGTCATAGGAAATCGACGTTCCGCTGAGGTGCGTGGGTAGTTCGTCCGGATTATCGAAGATACGAATCCGGGTTTTGTCCGCTATCGGTGCTGTCAGTTGCTTTGTGTATTGAAGCAATTTACGGCCGTTCATTGTCGCGGGCATTTGATGCTGCCATTCCCAAACCATCCAGACGCCTACACCGATCAGAAACAGCCCCGTCAACGCAGTACCAATCAGCCGAATAACTGGCTTTCGGCGGCCAATGATAGCCGTTACCCACGGACGAAATACAAGGTTCATTACCAGTACGCCAACAACGACCGGAATAAAAAAGTAAAACGCGGGCAGGTAGCGAATCTTGATTCCCATGGAATAAACCGAGCTGACAATAGGCGGAATAATGGCCGTTGTTGCCACGATATACGGCCAGGGATTGTCAAGAACCGTTCGACTCACCGCCAATCCCGTCTTCCGAACAGACACCAGCGCAAAGAAACCAATGAGCAGAAAAAGCCAGGTAATTTTTCGATGAATCAGGGATTCAAGAATACGTCCGCCCGGCAGGTACGTCAGCGGTTGAACGTACGAATCGAGTACTGTTCCGAGCAATATGCCAAAATTGTAAATATTTGGCAGCAGGTGGTCGGTCAGCACAATTTTGGGATGTTTCATCAGGGCGTCGCCAAATCCCTTTACCCGTTCACCAAAAATAATCTGCGACATCACCTCCGAATCGACCCAGTTGCTATAGGTACTCAACCGCTTGTCTTCGGGGTGGCGCATGGCATAGTTGTAGGAGAAATCCTGTTTGAAAGCCTTTTCGCCTTTTTCGGACAGCGGGCTTCCTACACCAAAAAATAGCACCAGAACAATCGCTACAATGCCCGCAATCGGATAATATGATTGCCGAAACCAGACCGTAGCGGCAATCAGCAAGACTAAACACAGCCCGAACGGTACCACAAACTCCGGCCGGAAATAAGCAAACAAAAAGTACGAAAGCGTCAGCAGGGCAAACGATAGATGCAGGCGATTCCGCAAATAACGGGCGCAGAGAATGAACAAAAGGAGCGTCAGCAGAAAGAGAAGAATAGATACTTTGACACCTTCCGGGAAGTTCATCCGGGAAAAATGAAACACCAGCGTAGCGTATAAAGACCAGTACCAGCGAAAACCAACCAAGCGGAGCGCTATGTAGAGGGCAATCGTCGGTAAGGACGACAGCAAGGCCATGTTCAGGTAATAAAGCCGAATGGTGTCGCGCTCAAACAACGAAAGAAACTTGTACCAGAGTGAATAAGCGGGGCCCCAGTCGGTTTGTAAACCCAGGCGAAAATTACTGATTCCTTGATACATATAAAATCCCTCATCGCCCATTTGCACATCGGATATGGTGGTGAGCTGGTGATCGAGAACGTAAATGGCAAGAGCAATCAGAAGCAGGCTTATTCCGTCAAAAAGTCTATCTTTCATTCAATCAAAGTAATATATAATCAGTCGGCAAAGGTAGGTTTAAAGTGACAAAGCATAAAAAAAACGCGTATTACCGAATGGTAATACGCGTTTTTTAAGCGTCAGGCTTTGACGCCTGACAGACCAGAAGACTGTTTCTGTCCTATTTTTTCGCGGTGTACATCACCCGCCAGACTTTTCCTTTTACGGAGTCAGAGATGTAAAGCGAGCCATCCGGCCCTTGCGCCAGACCAACCGGGCGGGCTTTTGCATCGCCGGGACTGGCCAGATCGAGTTTACCCGCGTTCACATTGGTACCGGGCTTGCCCTGCTCTGCTACACCCGCAAAGTTCTCAGCGAATACTTCATATTTACCCGAAGGCCGACCGTCTTTTCCGAACGGAATAAAGGCAACAAAATAACCACCCTGTTTCAGCGGAGCCCGGTTCCAGGAGCCGTGGAAACAAACAAATGCTCCGTTTTTATACTTGGCCGGGAATTGAGTGCCGGTATAAAATAACAGGTCATTGGGTGCCCAGTGGCCCGGAAAGGCCATAATGGGCTTGTCTTTTCCGGCGCAACGGTCCACTTTCGTGCCATCGCCACCGTATTCCGGGGCTAGAAGTTTCTGATTTTTCTCATGGTTGTTATAACAATAAGGCCAGCCAAAATCGGAGCCTTCTTTCACCATCAAAAACTCTTCTGAAGGAAACTCAGCGCTGTACTCATCGGTGAAAATACCACCCCAGTTATTTAAGTTATCGCGACCGTGCTGAAGCGCATAGAGTGTATTCGTCGCCGTGTTCCAGTCCAGCGAAACGGCATTCCGAATGCCGGTAGCGTAGCGTTTGCCATCAGCTTTGTGCTGATTCAATTTGTTGGCATCGAACTGCCAGATGCCCGCATATTCTTCCAGAATTGGACAGGGGTCCATGCCCATTGAGCCTTTCTGCCGGTCTTTCTCCTGACAGGCGTTGGAAGGAGCGCCAAAGTTGACAAACAGTTTGCCGTCTGGCGAGATTGCGAATGACTTACTGGCGTGCTGACGCTGAAGCGTCAGCCCGGCAATAATGGGCTCCATGGGCGTTGTGTCCATCACTTTGCCGTTCGTCAGTTTGTAACGGTAAACCGATGTATCAGAAGAGGCATAGAGATAGCCATTATAAATGCCCATGCCTGTCCCGGTGTTGTCACCAAACTTGATGGTCTGGTCGGCGCGTCCGTCACCATTGGCATCAACCAGCTCAACGATGCCTTTGCCCTCGTTTAGTTTCTCCAGCTTCACGAATACGGTTCCAACATTGTCAACAGCCATATGCCGGGCTTTACCAAGGTTATCGGCAAAGGTCAGGGCTCCAAAGCCGGGCGCTAATTTGAGGCCACCATTGTCCGGGTCAGGGGCAATGGCGCTTTTGACAGCGTGGGGCTTAGCTAAATTTGCTTTAACGTTTCTGGCGGGCGGTACCGTAGCCGGGCTGGCCATAGCCCCGGCGGCAACGACCGTCAGCAAGAGTAATGTAGCTTTCATAGGTAAAATAGAGATTGGTTTACGATAACATTGGGGTAACGGGAGGTATCGGGCAAAAGTTTTTAAATAGGTCTTCGAATTAATAACCTTGTCGTAAATTCTAAGGGTACAAAGTTACAGGTTAAGGCTTTATTTTATGTACTATGTTCATAGTCCGTGTCCTAATGGACCACTTGTGTGTTAGCTAGCTTTGCCTGTCGGACGCATGGTCCGTGAGGACACGGACCATGGAAACAGATTCGCGTTTTGCTCTGTCTATAAGCCAAAGCTGCTCTTCTTTTCTATCCTTATCTTTATATTGTCGACCTGTTATCCTTTCACTAGATAGCCCATGACACCAAACACCCTTAGTTGGTCTGATTTCGAGAAAGTTGATATTCGTACCGGTACCATTCTGGCGGTCGAGGCTTTTCCAAAGGCCCGCAAACCAGCTTATAAACTAACCATCGACTTTGGCGAGTTGGGGATCAAGCGCAGTTCAGCTCAACTCACCGCCCTGTATCAACCCGAAACGTTAATTGGCAAACAGGTCGTGGCTGTGGTTAATTTTCCGACTAAACAAATAGCCACCTTCCTGAGCGAATGTCTGGTGCTGGGAGCCGTTGCCGACGATGGCACGGTAACGCTGCTCCAGACCGAACGTCTCACCGAAAATGGGCAACGCATTGGGTGATGGGGCGACCGCTTATCCTTTCGTAATGACATTTTCGGCAGGAGCGTCATTATTTTTACGGCTTACAGTTGCTCAACTGCCCTCTTTTTCGTTCTACCCTTATGCGAACTGTTTTACTACTGACAACACTCCTGCTGCTCACCTTATCCGTCAATGCCCAACGCCGACGAGACGACGATACGTCGCACTACCGCAGTGTACCCATCCCGGCGCATTTGCTGCCCATTGAGCGAGCTTACGGGTCATCGTCGCTGGGAAGCCTTTATTATTATGGCGGTAAGAAACTCTCATCGACTTATTCGCTGGAAATTCCCTTTTACGAATTAAACGACATGACCGTAAACCATCGGTTTCAGACGTTCCGCACCTTAACGACCCTCAGCCGCCTAACGGCGCTGGTACCCCTGGCCTATATCGTCCTAAGCACCAATCGGACCGGCGGTACCTACTGGACAGTATATGGCGGTTCGATTGTAGCCTCCCTAACCCTCTCGATCATCGGCAATGGGCAAATCAACAAGGCCGTTACCCGCTACAACGAACTACTGCGCCAGCCCCGAATGGGCATATCGCTTGCGCCCATTCCCCTGACCGGCCAGCTAGCCACAGGCGTGGGGATATCCTACGGCTTCTGAAACCAGTACACGGTGAATCAATCCTGACATCTCCTTGTTGCACAGAAACGAACCATCCTGTTTTCTATGAGATGACATTTCCGTTTCACTCAATGCAAAAAGTACCCATTGAGTCCTATTTTGAGCGACATTTCTCCGACGAGAGGCTAAAGCGGGAAGTCCAGCGAGCGGGCGTATTATCGGCGATTTTTCTGTTTACAACAGTGATCTTGCTGCTTTTACAGCCTTTCCTTCGGGACGACAACCTGATGTACCTTCCTGGCCCGATCATGCTCACCATTACGCCCTATTTTTTGGGAATGAGCGCGTATGAATGGAACATTCGTCGTTGGTTGAAGAAACAGCTTCAACGTCACCAGGATTTACCAGCGATCTTCAAATTTGCCAATGCGTCGTTTGAGATCACCTCGATTTCATTTATTGTGTTCATTGTATCGCGGCACCTCTACGATCCCTTGCTGATCCTGAATAGTCCGCTGGTATACATCTACCTGTTCTTCATTATTCTCTCTACACTGCGGCTTACCTTCTGGCTATCAGCCTATACCGGCATTATTGCCGGGGCCGAGTTCATTGCGCTCTATTATCTCATTACGCACCCAACCCTGGCAGAGCCTTATCTGGAAATAGATATGTTCGTGCATTTGCCGCTGATGTTCATTGCCAAAGGCGGGCTACTGATGATGGCGGGTATAGCGGCAGGATACGTATCCCGCCAAATCCGGGACATTATTCGGGATACGATCAAGGCTACCGAAACCGAGCAGCAGGCCGTTTTGCTCTTTGGTCAGCAGGTATCGCCCGAAATTGCCCATGCGGTGCTGGAGCAGAAAGGAAACTACCAGAGTCGGCACATGCGCGTGGCGATCATGTTTCTGGATATTCGTAATTTCACCAATTACGCCAGCCACCATACGCCCGAAGAAGTCATGGACTACCAGAACACCTTTTTCGGAATCATCATTCGTATTGTCGAGGAATACCACGGGGTTGTCAATCAGTTTCTGGGCGATGGATGTATGATTACATTTGGCGCACCAGTAGAAGTGGACAATCCGGCCGAGATCGCTGTGGAAGCCGGTTTCGCCATTCTCAAACAACTCCGTAAAGCGGTCAACGACGAGCTGATGATTCCCACAACGGTAGGCATTGGTATTCATATCGGCGATGCGGTTGTGGGCAATATCGGCACCGAAACACGCCAGCAATACTCGGTTACGGGCAATGTAGTAATTTTGTCAGCCCGCATTGAACAGCTCAATAAATTCTTCAAGACCCAGTTTCTGGTATCGAGTGATGTGTATAATGCCCTGGCAACTCCACCCGAAACGGCTCAGTCACTTGGCCCGACGTTTATCAAAGGCGTCGATCAGGAAATAGAGTTGTATCAGCTGTTTTAAGGCGTAACGTCGTTGTGACGTCCTTGTGACGTCCTTGTGACGTCGGGTTCTCAAACCCGACGTCACAAGGTTTCTTAAAACCTCGTGCGGCTGGCTATCAACGAGGTTTCTTAAAACCTCGCTCGTCAGGTCTAAGGACCTGACGTCATGGGATGAAACTAATTAAGACACAAGCTGCACAAACTTCCTTACTTCAAAAGAAAAACCCGACCCGAAGCATCGGAATGCGATCCTCTTTGGAAAGAGCATAAATCAGCGAAATAACGGCGGTATTGTACGGTGCCAGCCAGATGCCGCCCCCGTAGCCATGATGCCAGGTCTGCGACCGTTCGCCGTCGAGCCACACGCGCCCAACGTCATTGAACGCCAACACACCCGCATAAGCCGGAAAAAGATAGGTTCGGATGGTGAACAGACGCATCCGTAAATCGAGGTTGTGATAAAAAGCATTCTCCCCCGCAAACCGCGTCCGCCGGAAACCCCGCAGGTTGGTCAGGCCGCCGAGCGTGCTGGCCTGAAAAAACTCGTAGTTATCACTCAGATTCAG
Source organism: Spirosoma radiotolerans (assembly GCF_000974425.1). Classification (NCBI taxonomy): domain Bacteria; kingdom Pseudomonadati; phylum Bacteroidota; class Cytophagia; order Cytophagales; family Cytophagaceae; genus Spirosoma; species Spirosoma radiotolerans. Next base: position 299,728 of record NZ_CP010429.1, on the reverse strand, counting down.
ACTCGTACCCACCCGGGTAGCAATCGTCACAAGGGCTGGTAAACGGACGCTGGCATAGAACGAGAGATCGGACTGGAGCTGCGTAAATGAATTAGACTGAGCGTTCAGTCCCTTATAGGCCGTCAAGGATGTTCGCCAGAATAGCCCACGGGTCGTCAGCAACGGATTATTGCGAGTGTCGACGGTAAAGCCGGCTTTCAGTCCTCCATACCAGAACGACTCGAACAGGTGCCGCCCGTTCGGAATACTTTGCGCATAGTCCTGAATAAACTTTTGCTGTTTCTCTTCAAGTTCTACCCGTTCGATGGCAGGCCCGTAATAAAAAGCGGCCTTCCCGACCCGGTGCTGGATCAGCGCATTCAGGTTCCAGTTTTCGAACCGAACGCGGTAATAATTAACGCCCAGCGCTTTGTTGAACACCGTTTCATTGCCCAGACCAAAGAAGTTCTGCACAAAATTCGGGGCTTTGATATCGGCATTAAGCACTAGATCGGCCCGGCCAATGAGATCCGTATAGGTGCCATCGTAGTGAAACGTAAACGCATCTGTGGCAAACGCGTGGCTGGCCGTCAGGCGGTGTTGCTGTGCGAAAGGTTCTTTACGAAAGCCCTGCGTGCGGTGCAAAACACCGCCCCCCAGAAAGAGACCATCATCCGGGTTAGCCTGGATGGTCAGCAGCGGCATGGTCAGGTTGTAGCGAAACGCCATTCGGTCGTAGGTGTTGACGGCTTTGTCGTCGGATAAACGACTGCGCGTTTCCGAACCGCCCGTAATGGTCGTGTTTTTACGCAGGTCATACACCCACGTTTTCCGCGAAAGACCCCGAACGGATGAGCTGTCGGTGATAATATCATCGCCCTTTCCCCCGATGATGCGCACCAAGCTGCCTTTAGGGGCCGTTCCGTGAAGTACGAATCGGTCATCGCCCCCCAATCCATACAGTCGAACCTCGTCGGTTTCGGCCGGGCTGAATCGACGAGCGTATAGCTGCTGGGTAGGGTTGTTGTCTTTATTTAATTTGTAAACTACGACATCTGTCTGGCCATCCGGCCGCCGGGTCACATCGAACAGTTCCTCTTTATCACTCCCCACCACATCGACCGCTTTCGCCAGAAACAGGTACTGTTCATCGGCATAGCGTGCTAAATCAGCCCGACGCTGACGAAGTTTAGCGGTTATTGTTTCAGCCGTCAGCTTCCGGGCCGACTCGGGCAGTTGGCGCATGGCTTCGTCAATGGCCTGATCGGTCAGGCTTTGTTTGAGCGAGTCGGCCATAGCCCGCCAATCGGCCCGGCTGGGTTCGGTCAGGAACGAGCGGTCGAAGAAACGAGCGTTGGTATTGAAACCGGGCACATACCGGATTTTATTTTCGAAGCCCTGTATTTTGGGCATTAGCCAGCGTCGGCTGGCAAGGCGGGGTAAAACGCCCTCGTTGACAAAAAACGCCTGGTCGCGGTCACGCGGAACCGGCTCAAACCGAAGCCCCTTGCCCGATTTAAAACTAGCCCATCTCCACTGGTCGTCGTGGCGATCCCAGTCACCAATCCACATATCGAAAATTCGGGCCCGCAACACCGATCGCTGGTCAACGCGATTGTCGTTGTCGTCCTGAAGTTTATCGAGCAGTTTGGGGGTGCTGTACAGTTTGGTCGTATTGCCAAACAACCCCGTTCCTTTATAATTACCGTCGGCCCGCTCTTCATAGAGCATAAGTGTATTGGCAAAGGCCTGCTGGTAGTCGTGCAGGCTGGTATCGTTCGGCATCACGACGACGCGTGGCCGCGTATGATACACCCCGGCCGCTTCGGCCAGAGGTGCCACGGCCAAAGCCGCAAATGGATGGGAAGCCGAAATCTGGTCCTGCACAATGTCGTTCACCAGGCCACTCCGAAGAGCTGTAGGAATCGCCTTTTCGGGATATTTTTCAATGGAGCGTACCGCAAATTCGTGTTTATTTCGGTCGGTGAGCCGCAGAGACAGTGTCTGCATTCCGCCCCCGCGCTCGGTTGGGGTCAATCCTTCGGCCCTTAGATTCAATACCGGCACCAACAGGGGCTGTGCCCAGACAGCCCTATAGTTGGTGCCGAACCAGAATCGCTTGACGGGGCCAGCCGCATACTGGTTACTCGGCACAACCCGAAGGCTATCGGGCCGTTTTTCGGCGCTGCCGACCTTGGCGGGTATGGGTGCTGGCCGAAGTTGAATCGTCGTTTGGTAGAGTAATTCGCCGTTGGGCTTCTGTTCATTCGGCACATAAAACGAAATTGTCACCTGGTCGCCAATCCCGAAATCCAGCCGGGCAAATCCCTTCCGCTCAATAGCAAACAGCGTTTCTTTGCGCTTGCCAACGGGTTCGTGCTTGGCTCCGCTGCCGCTGGTGACGTAATACAGACTGTCATGCTGAATGAGCTGAAGGTTATGGTCGTGCCCATTGGTATAAACCAGGTTTCGGTATTTGTTAAAAATGGCCACCATGCCATTGCGCATCTCGCGGTATACGGGGTTAGGCAAATCCTGCAAACTCCCGAATACCGACCGATAGACCGGATAAATGGAGCCAATAACGGGTAACGGAATGTAGAGCGGTTTCCGAATGGCCGTTAGTGGAAACAGATGGTCTTTAAGGGTGAAATGTCCGCCATGCTGCCCATGACTATACATCGGGTGGTGCCCAGCCACAACCACTCGTTTGTGCCGGTTTCGATAGAGAATATCGTCCAGCTTGGTCAGAAAATCGGGCAGATTTTTCGTGGCGCAGTCCGAGCCTTCGCCGGGTTTATCCCAGGGATGAAGCCAGTATTGCGTGTCCATCAGCACCAGTGTCAGCGAATCCGATAATTGGATTTCGACCGGGCCAGGGCAACCATCGGCAGGAAAAAACACATCGTCGCGGCCCGTATACTGCTGCACGTAGGCTTGCTGATTTTTGATCCGCTGCCAGCCTTCCCGGCCGCTTTTATCCCAATCGTGGTTTCCCGGAATGGCAAATAGCCGCCCGTCAAAAGCCGTTCGTAAATCGAGTTGTTCCCGGATTCGTCGTTCGGCTCCGGCACGCTCGGGATTATCGGCATCGGGCAGGCCATACTGGTAAATATTATCGCCCAAGAGAATCAATGAACTGTTGGTGCCCGACTTCTGAAGTTGCGTGCGCAGCGTATTCAGCACCGGATCATTGCCGTTAGCCTGCGGGGCACCGGCGTCGCCAAGCAAAAAAACGGTGTAGCTCGGCTGAGCCTGCGCCCATGCACTGATTCCGTCGAGCCAGTTAATGAAGATCAGAATGGTAAGAACGTATAAAAATCGCATACAGTAACAGTTAGCTGAATATATGTGCCCGGCACATCGAAAAGAGCAAACCACTGATAACCAATAAGCTACCAATGAAAAAACCGGGGCTAATTGGTAACGAAATCGGAAATTTGTTCGTTAGGTTGTAGCTTACGACACGCATTGTAAAAGCAAACTCCATGATCGCCCAGGAAACCTCGCTGCTTCAACAAACCCAAATCTACGCCGAATCGTTGCTAAAGCACCTTGCTGTAGATTATACCTACCACAATCTGAGTCATACAAGGGCGGTAGTGGCGTTTGCCAATGAGATTGCTGACCATGAAAAACTATCGGATACCGACCGGGAAACTGTGCTCATTGCCGCCTGGCTACACGATGTAGGGTATAAGGAAGGCTGTGACAATCACGAAGCAAACGGAATCAACATAGCGCGGCCCTTTCTGGAAAAACAGGGACTATCACCTAAACGCATTGAGGAAATAGAAGCCTGTATCCAGGCAACCAAAATGCCCCAGAATCCGCAGGGCAAACGGTTACCGGAAATCCTGTGCGATGCCGACCTGGGCCACCTGTCGGCCGACGATTTTCTGGAACGCAGTGAAGATCTCCGGCAGGAAATGAAGCATACGTTCGAAAAAATCAGCAAAAAGAAATGGCGAAAAAAGACAGCCGATTTTCTGGAGAATCACCATTATTTCACGCATTACGGCAAAACGGTTTTAGAACCACGTCAGCTAGCGAATCTGGAGAAACTCCGGCAGCAGCTAGGCGACGACGATGCCGAGGATGAACCCAAACATGGGAAACACGACAAAGACAAGTCGGATAAAGACAAGAGTAAGCACCACAAAGAGCAGAAAGATGCGCTGAACGAGCTATCGAAAGAGCCAGACTTACCTCATCCACTAAGTGAGTCAAAACCAGCAGATACCGTCAAAAAAGAGCGCAAGCCCGAACGCGGTGTAGAGACCATGTTCCGCCTGACGTCAGCCAACCATTTTCAATTGAGTTCGATGGCGGATACCAAGGCGAACATCATGATCTCGATCAACACCATTGTGTTGTCGTTGATTGTTAGTATACTGGCTCGAAAGCTGGAAGAATGGCCCATTCTGACCATTCCAACCGTCATGCTGGCCGTTACCTGTCTGGTGGCTACCGTGCTGTCGGTACTGGCTACCCGACCCAATGTAACGAGCGGTTTCGTGAGCCGGGAAGACATCGAAAACAAAACCGCCAATCTGCTCTTTTTTGGCAATTTCCACCAGATGGGGTTGTCGGATTACGAATGGGGAATGCGCCGGATGATGGATGATTCTGATTTCCTGTATTCCAGCATGATTCGCGACATCTACTTTTTAGGCAAAGTACTGGGGCGAAAATACAAGCTTCTCCGCTGGTCGTATTCTGTCTTTATGTTCGGGCTGGTCATATCGGTCATCGCCTTTGGCATTGCAACATACATGAGCAAATAATAGATTAGCTTATTTTGCCTGAGTGTCGGTTGACAAAATATAAATCGGCAGTAAGCGTACCCGGAAGCGCAAACTAGGCTAGTTTGCGCTTTTTTAGTAGCTTCGCCTATTCAATCAGCAAACTTATGCAACCAAAAGCGTTACTTCCTTTTTTCCTCGCATTCCTTCTCGTTTCTCCCCTACTCAACGCGCAAACCATCCTGAACCGCGACCCTCAGATTGCGGACCTGATTAGTCAGATTTCTGCCGATAGCCTGCGCGCACACATCAATGGTCTTGTTAGTTTCGGGACGCGCCATACCCTGAGCGTGCCCGCCGATGCCACCACGCAGGTGGGCAAAAAAGGCCTTGGAGCCGCCCGTCAGTGGATTCTGGGCAAATTCAATCAATACGCCAAACAGTCGGGCGGACGCATGACGGCCACCCTCGATACCTGGACCCTCCAGCCCGACGGCCGGCGTGTCGACAAGCCTGCCAATATGGGCAATGTGATGGCCACCCTCAAAGGGACCGATCCGAACGATACCCGCGTTTTTATTGTGCAGGGCCACATGGATAGCCGCGTCACCAATGTTATGAACCGCGAATCGGACGCGCCGGGAGCCAATGACGATGGCTCGGGTACGGCGGCTGTCATTGAACTTTGCCGGGTGATGAGCAAATCCTCGTTTCCGGCAACGGTCATCTTTGTCACCCTGACGGGCGAAGAACAGGGCTTACTCGGCGCTGAGCACCTGTCCGAACGGGCGCTGAAGGAGAAATGGAACGTAGAAGCTGTACTCAACAACGACATCATGGGCAGCAACAACAGCAGCGATACCCGCATCATTGACAACACACGGCTGCGGGTGTTTAGCGAGGGCCTGCCGGGTGTGCTGCTGAAAGACACGACCGGGCGTATTGGCCAGATTCGGCAGTTTGGCAACGAAAACGACGGCAAAGCCCGCACGCTGGCCCGCTATCTGAAAGAAGTTGGCGAGCGATATGTCGAAAATCTGGAAGTGGTGATGGTATATCGAAATGACCGATACCTGCGCGGGGGCGACCATACGCCGTACGTTCAGCGTGGTTTTGCGGCCGTTCGCCTGACAGAAATGAACGAAAACTATGAACACCAGCACCAGGATTTACGTACGGAAAACGGGACTGAATTTGGTGATTATGCCAAGTTTATGGACTTCGAATATCTCCGCAAAAACACGGCGATCAATCTGGCTACACTGGCCAACCTGGCGAAAGCGCCCATTGTGCCCCAGAAAGTAACGGTCGACGTTCGAAACCTCACCAACGCAACCGTTTTGTACTGGCAAGCCCCGACAGCAGGCAAGGTAAAAGGCTATTATGTACTCATGCGCGAAACCTACTGGCCGTTCTGGCAAAAAAAGTTTTTCACAACGAAGCTAGGCATGACCCTTCCTTACTCGAAAGACAACTATTACTTCGCTGTACAGGCCGTAAGTGAAGATGGCAACGAGAGCTTGCCAGTCCTGCCAGTGCCGAACCTTCGGTAAGATTTTTAGTTCGCCTTACCATTGCGCCGGACGGACGCTGCCGTTAAAACCCGGTGAATTATAAAAAACTCGTTCCAATGTCTCCCCTCTCCAAGCGACAGTTTCTTAAATCCCTCGTCGGTACCGCAGCCCTGTCGACCTGGGCAGGGCTGGACAAAGCACTGGCCAGCGCAGCAACCACACCGCCCCTTGCTCTGGCGCAGCAAGAGGATTTCTGGGCCACGATTCGGGCAGTGTATCCGGTCACGACCGATTTCATTCAGCTCGAAAACGGCTATTATTCGCTGGCGGCCCAGCCAGTAATGGATCGTTACCTGAAACACATCCAGGCTATCAATTCGGTGTCGTCTTATTACATGCGAACGCGCCAGTTCGACGACAAGCGGGTCTCCCAAACTCAGCTGGCGAAGTTGCTGGGTTGCTCCCCCGACGAGTTAATCATCACCCGAAACACAACGGAATCGCTCGACACCGTCATTGGGGGCTTGAACTGGAAATCGGGCGATGAGGCCATTATGGCCCAACAGGATTACGGTGCCATGCTGGATATGTTCAAGCTCCAGGCCCGTCGGCACGGCATTGTGAATCGGGTGGTGTCGCTCCCGAATAACCCCAAATCCGATGCGGAGATCGTGAGTCTCTACGAGAAAGCCATTACGCCCAAAACCCGGTTGCTGATGGTTTGCCACATGGTCAACATCACCGGGCAGATTTTACCGATCCGTCAGCTCACTGACATGGCGCATAAGCGTGGAGTTGAGGTATTGGTCGACGGTGCCCACGCATTCGGGCAGTTGAACTTTACAATGAGCGATCTGGGCAATGTTGATTATTATGCCAGCAGTTTACACAAATGGCTTGGCACACCCCTGGGGGCGGGTATTCTGTATGTGCGCCGGGACAAAATTGCGGGTCTTTGGCCTCTATTTGCTGATAGCAGCGTGGCGGATACTGATATTCGAAAACTAAACCATACCGGCACCCACCCTGTAGCAACTGATCTGGCTATTCAGGATGCCATTGCCTTTCATAACAGCATTGGAATCGAGCGTAAAGAAGCACGACTTCGTTACCTGCAACGCTACTGGACAGACCAGGTGCGGCACCACCCGAACATAACGCTGAATACCCCCGAAGCACCCGCCCGTTCCTGCGCCATCGCAAACGTGGGCATCGTGGGTAAAACGCCCGCCGAACTGGCGAAAGCCTTATTCGAGAAATACAAACTATTCACCGTTGCCATCGACTCACCGCCCGTGCAGGGCGTCCGCGTTACGCCCCACCTGTACACAACGACTGCCGAACTGGACACGTTTGTGCAGGCGCTGAAAGAACTGGCGGGGTAAGTATATTAGTACAAATTTGCAGTATGGATAGCGCGAACGTCTTCGTTCGTGCTGACTATTCACCGGCCTCTGGCCGAAAGCAAGTAATCGTCAAACGGCCAGAGGCCGAAGAATAATCAGCACGAACGAAGACGTTCGCGCTATCACTCATATTGATAACCATGAAAAACCGATCGCTACTTTTAGCTTTCCTATTCTTCTCAACGCTCGCGACGCAGGCGCAGACGCCAGTAAAAAAGCGGCCTATCAGTACAAAGGATATCTACCGACTCCAAACGATCAGCGACCCGCAGGTTTCGCCCGACGGTAAATGGATCAGCTACGGCCTGTCGACGGTCGATACGACAAAAGACAAACGTAATTCTGACATCTGGATGGTGAGCTGGGACGGAAAGGAGTCCGTTCAATTGACCAGCACACCCGACGGCGAATCGAGAGCGCGGTTCAGCCCGGATGGAAAATATATCTCGTTTGTATCGGCCCGGCAGGGTGCTACTAAAGGGCAAATCTGGCTGATGGATCGGCGGGGCGGTGAGGCTAAGAAATTAACCGATCTGAAAACCGATCTGGAAGACTACGTCTGGTCGCCAGACGGCAAAAAGATCGCCATGACGCTGCGGGACCCCGACTACGCTGATTCGGCCAAAACGAAAGTTCGCAAGCCGTTCGTACTTGACCGCTATCATTTCAAAGCCGACGTAAAGGGCTATATTGAAAAAGGCTCCGTTCACCTGTATGTATTTGATGTAACGACCAAAAAACTGGATACCCTCACCACGGGCCTCTACGACGAAAGTTCGCCTGTTTGGTCGCCGGATGGATCGCAACTGGCCTTTGTCAGCAACCGAACTGAAGACCCGGACCGGAATCAGAATACCGACATTTACGTGATCGACGCCAAGCCCGGCGCCACCCCGAAGCAATTGACCACCTGGGCAGGCTCGGATAATAACCCAGTATGGAGTCCGGACGGTAAGCGGATTGCGTACACCCGCTCAACGGCGTCGGGGAATTTTCTGATGTACGACCAACCCGTTCTGGCGGTCATTAGCCGGGATGGTGGCGAGCCAGCCTTATTGTCAAAAACACTGGATCGGCCGGTGCGGAACCCGCGCTGGGCCAAAGACGGGCAAACGATTGGGGTACTGGTGCAGGACGACCGCCAGACGTATGTTGGCCAGTATGCCCTTGCCGATGGAAAATTCATGAAAGTCGCGAGTGGCAACCGGGTATTTGGCGACCTGGAAACCGTATCGGCCGGTAACTGGCTAACCCTGATGAGTGAGCCCCACATTCCCGGCGAACTGTATGCGGTCGAAAATGGAACAACCCGTCGGCTTACTCACACACATGATGCGTTTCTGGCCCCACTCGAACTGGCGTCGGTCGAAGGGTTTACGTCGAAAAGTAAAGATGGCGCGCAGGTATCCAACGTTTTGTATCGACCAGCCAACACCCCTGCGAATAAAAAACTACCCACTATTTTCTACATTCACGGCGGCCCGGTTTCGCAGGACGAGTTCTCCTTCGACCTGACCCGGCAACTGTTGTCGGCGGGTGGATATGCTGTGGTGGCGGTCAACTACCGGGGCAGCAATGGCCGCGGCCTCGACTATACCAAAGCCATTTATGCCGACTGGGGCAACAAAGAAGTACTGGACATTTTGGGCGCAACCGATTACCTCGTTGACAAAGGCATCGCCGACCCCGACCGACTGGGGATTGGCGGCTGGAGCTACGGCGGCATTCTGACCAACTACACCATTGCCACCGACACACGCTTCAAGGCAGCCGCCAGCGGAGCAGGGAGCTCACTACAACTGTCCATGTATGGCATTGACCAATACACCAATCAGTACGAAACGGAGCTGGGGGCACCCTGGAAAAACACAGATAAATGGCTGAAGTTATCTTATCCATTTCTGAAAGCCGACCGCATCAAAACGCCAACCCTCTTCATGGCGGGCGAGAAAGACTTTAACGTACCCACGGCGGGTAGTGAACAAATGTTTCAGGCATTGCGGTCGTTGGGTATTCCTACCCAATTGATTATTTATCCGGGTCAATTTCACGGCATCACGGTTCCCAGTTATCAAAAAGACCGCGTTGACCGGTATTTGCAGTGGTTCGACAAGTATCTGAAACCAAAGACGCTGTAAGGCGATTAAGCGACATTAGATCTGGATGGAGTAGAGATGGAGTTCCAAACTGTATCCCTACTCTATCCAGATTCCAGATCTGAAAAACGCAAAGCAGGCGTTGCCCTGCATCAGTACGATTACATTCTGCGTAAAAAGAAGTATTGTGTTAGTATTTTTTTTGTAGTTTAGAGTCGCTTGTTCCTATTTTGTTCTGACTTTATTGAAAATTACTTACTTATGAAACATTCCGTATACATGACCTGCTTACTAATTGCTCTTACGGGCTTATCTTCCTGTAATAAGAGCAACGATCCTGAACCAGTATCTCCTGTGGTAGGCCGTTGGGAGCTAAATAGAGGGTTATTAAGTGGTTTTGTTGCCCCATATACAAGTCTCAATGGTGCGGGAATAGACCTTTATAATTACAGTTTTGGCTCTTATTCATCAAGAATCGATATTCGTACAGATAAATCGTTTCTTGATAATATTAAATCAGATGGTGGAGTTGGTGATGCTGTAGGTACTTGGGATTATACGAACTCCCAGTTAACATTAAGCTACGATGATGGTACAAAAGATACTTATACGTACACATCGTCTAAAGGCGTGGAGGAATTAACTTCGGTTACTTCCAACATAACTTTTCCTGTTAGCAATACATCTACAGCACCTGCCAAACTTCAATACGTATATCGGAAATAAGACTTTCTAGATTCGAGCTGTTGCGAAACAAAGCTTATGACTAGCCGAGTACCATTACAGACTAGGCCGATGCATCCGCATCGGCTTTTTTTATGGGCGGAGTGGTAAAAATCAGTCTGGTTCTCTTTTTAAAGCAACTAACTCTTTACCCTTATGCAAGCGATTCGTTTACTTCTCACAAGTACGCTCCTACTCGTTTTCGCCTTTACTAATTTCCTCTTTGCCCAACAGCGAACTGCAGGTTCGTTCAACGGACTGGACATGAATCTGGGGAATCTTTCCCGGCTGTCGAACGCTAAAACCCGGTCCATCAGCCCCGAAAATTTTACGGGCGAAAAAGGCAAGGGCGGTATGGACGACCTGACCGATACGCGCCCGAACCATGCCAATGCCAAAGATGCCGCCCGCGATCTGGGTCGGGGTTGGAAAGTGAATCCGTTTATCCGCATCAAAGCCGGTGAGACCTTCACACTGGCTGATGTGCAGGGGCCGGGTGCCATTCAGCATATCTGGATGACGCCCACCGGCAACTGGCGCTTTTCCATTCTGCGGGTTTATTGGGACGATGAAACTACGCCCTCCATCGAAGTACCCGTGGGCGATTTTTTCGGCATGGGTTGGGGCGAGTATGCCCAGCTCAACTCGCTGCCGGTCAGTGTCAATCCGGGGAGTGCGTTTAACTGCTACTGGCAAATGCCATTTCGGAAACGATGCCGGATAACGATGGAAAATATAAATGAGAAAGACCCGATGAACCTGTATTATCAGATCGACTACACACTCACCGAGGTGCCCGATGACATGGCTTACTTTCACGCGCAGTTCCGCCGAACAAACCCGAACCCGTACAAGAAAGACATTACGCTACTGGAAGGCATAAAAGGAAAAGGCCAATACGTGGGCACGTTTCTGGCTTGGGGCGTCAACAACAATGGCTGGTGGGGCGAAGGCGAGATCAAATTCTTCATGGATGGCGACACCGATTTCCCAACCATTGCCGGTACAGGTACGGAAGATTATTTCTGCGGCTCCTACAACTTCGACCGGGGTGGTCAATACATACCTTTCTCGACGCCCTATGTCGGTCTGCATCAAGTTACTAAGCCCGATGGTACATATAAATCCCAGCAGCGTTTTGGTATGTACCGCTGGCACATCATGGACCCCATTCGGTTCGAAAAGGACCTACGGGTTACCATTCAGGATTTAGGCTGGCGTAGTGGCGGGCGTTACCTACCCCAAATGTCCGACGTATCCAGTACCGTATTCTGGTATCAGGCTGAACCACATGCACCGTTCCCTAAATTGCCACCAAAAGACGTACTTGAAGTGAATTGACTTTTTTTATTTGGCCTATAGTTGAAGGTGACTATATAAATTTTGATCATACAGCTATTAGCAAAATATTTTAAAAGCGTTTTCGGTTCGAAGACGCTTTTTTCTTGGCATTAATTCGTACTTTCACAAAACCCTATCTACTAAGGATTTAGATTTTAATTTACTTTTATTTAATCCTAGATAAGTACAAAAACCTACAAATATGTCATCGCAACTAACTCGCCGGGACTGGCTTCGCGCCAGCGGCCTCCTAACTGCTGGCCTCGGCTTGAGCCGGTTCACGCCTGCCACTGCCAGCCGCCCTAATGCGCCATTTGTTTCGGGATTCACCAACGAGTTTGCCTTCACTGATGATCCGTTTGACAAGATGCCTAAACTGCGGGCTCGCTTGCTGGCAAACGAGAACCCACTGGGCATTTCACCCAATGCCAAAGAAGCCCTTGTGAAAGCGGCCGACTTGGGCAACCGCTACGCCTGGATGGAATTTGCCCAACTGAAAACGCTCCTGGCTACCGATGAAGGCGTAAAGCCCACAAACATCATGATGTCGCCGGGTTCGTCAGACATTCTGATGGCGGCTGCCGATCATTTTGCGAAAGGGGGTGGCACCATCCTGACCAGCACCATGACGTATGATGACCTGCTCCAGCGCGCCGAAAAGTTTGGTGCAAAAATCAAGGCATTGCCGATGACAAAAGACTACAAATTTGACCTACCGGCCATCAAGGCGAACATTACGCCTGATGTGAAGATGGTTTACATCGTCAACCCCAATAACCCAACCGGCACCATTATTCCAACGGCCGAGCTGGAAGCCTTCATCCGTGAAGTAGCCCCTAAAGTACCCGTGTTCATCGACGAAGCATATATCGACTTTTTCGAACCCGCCGAGCGCCCGAAACTGGGCAAACTGGTAAGCGAAGGCCAGAACGTAATTCTGGCTCGTACATTCTCAAAAATTCACGGCTTCGCCGGCCTGCGCTTAGGCTATGCCATTGCCCAGCCCGAAATGCTGAAAACGCTGCACGCTTATACCAACGGTGAGTTTGCGGTAAGCATCACGACACTGATGGCTGGCATTGCCAGCTATAAAGATGTTGACTGGCAGAATCACTGCCGGGCCGAAAACGCAAAAGCACGCAACTACACCACAAAAGCCCTGACCGATATGGGTTATGAGGTCATACCGTCGTCCGCTAACTTTATCCTGTTCCCCATTCGGATGAAAACATCGGCGTTCAGCAATCAGATGTTTGCCAACGGTATTGGTATTCAAACCCGCGACTTCAACGGGCAGCCTTACTGCCGGGTCAGCGTTGGGACGATGGACGAGATGGCCATGTTTATGGATAGCTTCAAAAAGGTAGTAGGCTAAGTGACTGGCGCAGCGGGAGGCTGTGCCAGTCGCCAGGCTAATTCCTTACTCATCTTAGCCGCAATGACGGCTGATACAGCAGCCTGCTGTATCGTATGAATACACTATGACAAGAAGAGACTTTATTAATTCAACCAGTGCCAGTTATGCCAGCCTGTTGGCGTGGGGAATGTTACAGCCTGCACCAGCGTCGGCGCTTACTTTACCCGCCAATGGTAAAACAGGTGAGGGTAAAGGTCGAAAAGTGATCATTTTAGGCGCGGGGCTGGCCGGTATGGCAACCGCCTACGAGCTCGGAAAACTTGGCTACGATTGTACCGTACTGGAAGCCCGCTCTCGGTCGGGCGGGCGCGTCTGGACGATTCGTGGCGGCACCAAAGAAACGGAAATGGGCGGTGGTATGGATCAGACCTGCCAGTTTGGCGAGGGTCTGTATTTCAACGGTGGCGCTGCCCGTATTCCACATCATCACCAGTTAACCCTGCATTATTGCCGTGAATTGAATGTGCCGCTACAAATTTTCAACGGCAACAACGAAGCCGCTTATCTATTCAATGATGGCGGAACGGGTGATCTGGCCAACCGACGGCTGCGCATCAAAGAGTATCACAACGATATGCGCGGCTATACCGCCGAACTGCTGGCAAAAGCCTTGGACCAATCGGCACTGGACCAGCAATTGACGAAAGAAGACGTTGAGAAACTGGTTGATTTCCTTAAAAATGAGGGCGATCTGAATACAGCCCATCTATACAAGGGCACCAACCGACGCGGGTACAAAACCAAAGCAGAACCCGGTGCCGGTACCATGCCGGGCAGCCAGACCGATCCATTCGGCCTGACTGACTTGTTACGGTCGGGGTTTATGCAACCCGTGTTCTACAACGTCGGCGATTACATTTACGAACAGCAAACAACGCTGTTACAGCCCGTGGGTGGTATGGACGCCATTCCGAAGGCGTTGGAAAAGAAGTTAACCGATAAGATTATTTTCAACGCGCCCGTTTCTGAACTGCGTAAAACGGAAAATGGGGTTCGGGTTGTCTATCAGAAAGACGGCAAACCGGTAGAACTGACGGGCGAATTCTGCGTCTGTACATTGCCCTTACCGATGCTCAAAAACCTGGAATCCGACTTGTCAGGCACCATCAAGCGAGCCGCTGACTTCGTACCTTATATCAAAACTGGTAAAATCGGACTCCAATTCAAGCGCCGGTTTTGGGAAGAAGATGACTGGATTTACGGCGGCATTTCGCGTACCAATATGGATATTAACCAGATCTGGTATCCGTCGTTTGGTTTCCAGGGGAAAAAAGGCGTCCTGATTGGCTACTACAATTTCTACAGCCGAGCCGAAGCCGTGGGCGCCCTGCCCGTTGCCGAACGCGAAAAAGTGGCGCTCACACAAGGTGCCAAAATTCACCCGCAATACCCGACTGAGTTTGAAAATTCATTTTCGCTGGCCTGGCACCGGGTGCCTTATAGCGGAGGTGGCTGGGCGACCTACGACGATACCACCCGGAAGAAATACTACCCTTCCCTGCTGGAGCCCGATGGCAATATCTATTTTGCCGGCGAGCACACGACGTACCTGACCGCCTGGATGGCCGGTGCGTTTACATCCGCACACCGGGCTGTCGAAGCAATCCATGCCCGAGTGGGCGAGTACACAAAAAAATAACATGAAAAACAACCTACTGTCTATTCTGATTTTCTGCTGCTGCGCTGTCGCAACGCAGTTTTTGAGCCAACGCGTTTCGGCGCAAACGGCATCGGCCAGCGCCAGTATGACCGTTGAGCAACTCAAGGCCATCAAAGCCATTAAAGTAGCTAACCTCGACAAGGATACGTATTTTAAATCCGGCGGTTTTATTCTGGATCGCTACGAGGAACGCCCTGCTTACGTGTTTACCTACAGCGACGGCATTACTCGTAAAATTTATCTCTACAAGGTATTCACAGCCGAAGACACGAAAGAGCTTGGCTTGCTGGCCATTTACCAGAATACGAAAACATCGGAGATAAAGCCGTTTGTTATTCCCGGTGCATCAGCCGACCGCAAAGCCTGGGATGCCTACATCGACGACCTTAAATACGTAGGCGAGAAAGAACCCGGCCTGATGTCGACGTTAACGTTTGTGTTATCGCGTGAGATGGCTGGTTTGCTATCGGGTGGCGGGGCTAAATCCGACGAAGGCGGTGCCAAGAAAAAAGAAGAATACAACTTCTGCTTTGCACCTAATGCCCCTGTGACAATGGCGGATGGTTCCTCAAAAAACATTAGTGCTATAACGGCGGGGGATGTTGTCCTGGGTTATAATGTCCAAACAAAAACACTTCAGTCAACAACGGTAACCCGGCTGGATATACACCAGGGTAACTTTGAATTAACGGGCGTATGGCTCGCTCCCGTCAACGAGGTTACGGCTGACATTCGTGCTGCCCTAACGGCCCCGATATTGCTGGAAGCAACAGCCAACCACCCGGTTCTGACGACTAATGGCCGCAAAGCATTGGGCGATGTAAAAGCGGGCGACGTTTTGTATCGGTACGATCCATCAACGAACGGGACTGCGGCCTATACCGTAGTAAAAACCAAAAAAGACGTTCGCTCGGTGAAAAGCGTGTATAACCTGGCTACGCAGTCGGGCGCTTATCTGGTTGATCAGACAGTGGTTATGGATAAATAAGCGATAAGACTCCCCTGTAGTTAAGGAGTACCTATTCATAAAAAGGCCAGGTCCAGTAATAGTGGGTCTGGCCTTTTGTGCGGCCATCGCCCTGGCAGTGTGTCTGTCTCAACACAAACTGTTCTTTCTTTTCTTAAAGCGTTTATCGATTTAACCCAAATTTATTGCCTCATTCAGCTTTTGCCATTACTTTTGCCTGACTGAAAACCGTATGCATGCATACTAATTTTTCACTAAAATTATGGCTGAAGCCTTCATTTATGATGCCGTACGAACACCTCGGGGACGAGGCAAAAGCGACGGTTCGCTGCACGATGTGCAGCCTATTCAACTCCTTACCAGCGTGCTGCGCGAACTCCGCGACCGTAACCAGCTCGATACCTCATTGGTCGATGATGTAATTATGGGTTGTGTAACGCCTATCGGCGAACAGGGCGCAGACATTGCCCGCACGGCCGCCCTCGAAGCCGGTTATGATGAGTCGGTGGCGGGTGTGCAGTTGAACCGATTCTGCTCATCGGGACTGGAGGCCATCAACATGGCTGCGGCTTACGTCATGTCGGGGCAGATCGACGCTATTGTCGCCGGTGGGGTCGAGTCAATGTCACGGGTGCCAATGGGTTCCGATGGCGGAGCTATTTTCATGAATCCACAGATTGTAGCACGCCATAACATCGTCCCCCAGGGCATTTCGGCCGATTTGATCGCGACCAAATATGGATATTCCCGGTCCGATGTAGATGGCTTTGCGGCTGAATCCTACCGTCGGGCCGGTCAGGCACAGGCCGATAATCGCTTTCACAAAACCCTTGTTCCGCTAAAAGACGAAATTGGCATCACGGTCCTCGACCGCGACGAAGGCGTTCGCCCCGGCACAACGGCCGAAAGCCTGAGCAAACTCAAACCCGCTTTCGAAGCGATGGGCCAAATGGGCCTGGATGCGCTTGCTCTGCTCAAATACGCTCAATTTGATAAAATCAATCACGTTCACCATGCGGGCAATTCGTCGCAAATTGTTGACGGAGCGGCTGGCGTCTTAATTGGGAGTGCAGCCTTTGGTGAGCAGTCGGGGCTCAAACCCCGCGCCCGGATCAAAGCATTTGCCATTGTCGGTTCTGAACCCACGATCATGCTAACGGGGCCAGTTCCAGCCACGCGCAAAGTGCTCAAACGGGCAGGCATGACCATTAGCGATATTGATCTCTTCGAGGTAAACGAAGCCTTTGCTGCCGTGCCGCTGCTCTTTATGGAGGAGTTTGGCGTAGATCACAGTAAGTTAAATGTAAATGGGGGCGCCATTGCACTGGGCCATCCGCTGGGCGCTACGGGCGCTATTATCTCGGCTACACTGATCGATGAGCTGGAACGTTCGGGGAAGCAATTTGGCCTATCAACCCTCTGCATCGGGGGCGGCATGGGCATAGCCACCATTTTTGAACGGGTTAATTAAAGAGCTACATCGCTCACCGAACGGATAAGCTGAATGGCTTCGCCCAAACAAGCGGATGCAAAGTCAGCATCGTAACTGGCGATTTTCTCAATTCCATTGAGTTTACAGGTAGCGAGAATGAGCGCATCGTTGGGCAATAGATTATACTTTTCCATCATTTCGAGATGTATCGGTATAATTGTCTTATCTGCGTCGAGCCACTTTAACTTACTCAACAAACCGGCGGGATTGTATAGCCGTAAAACGTCGGAAATCGTTCCGTCTCTTTTCAAAGTTACCGGGGCTTTCCCGCCACCAACAGCCAGCCAATAATAAGTAAACTCACTAAGTATGATTTGACTGATGAACAAGTCAAATGAAGAACGTAGTAAATGATTGAACAAGTCAGGTTGCGTTTTCTTAGCCCATTCAACTAAAATAGAACTGTCTAAAAATATCTTATTGCTCATAAACATTCAAAGAATTCCAGTCTAGGTCTGGGTTCAGAGCGGGTAATTTATCGAATAACTGCCGTGACATGTCCAGCAATGACGCTCGTTCTTCGTCCTGAACTGGACGGAACTCGATAATGATGGTCTCATCACGCATCTCATCGGGTACGTTAAATGTAATCTGCCCGTTTTCTGGCTTTTGAATAAGTCTTATGGCGCCCATATCAACTTTGTTTTTGGTAAAAATACAACAAACTTCTCAAGCATGATCAAGTACAGCATTGACCAAAACGTGGCTATTATTTCGTGGGAGATGACCTCGTCGCCGATGAACGTTCTCAACGACGAATCCATACCGCAGTTCGAAGCTGCCCTACAACAGGCCATGGCCGACGAGTCGGTTAAAGGGCTGATCATTACTTCGGCCAAGCCTGAGTTTGTGGCCGGTGCAGACTTGAAAATGATTCTGCGCAACAATGATAAAGCACCAACGGAGATGCTGAACGTCTCCTCGGAGTTGAATCGCATTTTTCGCAGCATCGAAACCTCGGGCAAGCCAACCGTAGCCGCTATTAACGGAACGGCCCTCGGTGGTGGCTACGAAATCTGCCTGGCCTGCCACCACCGTATTGCCCTCAATAACCCAAAAACCCTCATTGGCCTGGTCGAAGTAACCATTGGCTTGTTACCCGGAGCGGGCGGCACACAACGCCTGCCCCGCATGATTGGCATACAGGCTGCATTACCGCTGCTCCTCGAAGGGAAAAAGGTGGGCGTTCAGGAAGCAAAAAACCTGGGTATGATCGACGACATTGCCGAGAGCCCCGATGAGATGATGGCCAAAGCCCGCGCCTGGATTGAGGCCAACGGAACGGCTACCGGGCAAAAACCCCTGAAACCCTGGGACGAGATCGACCGGAAAACGGGTAAGATCGTCGGAAAGGATAACTTCAAGGTTCCGGGCGGCAATGTCCAGAGCCCGGTCGGTGCCCAGACGTTCGCGGCTGGTACGGCCATGCTGATGGATAAAACCAAAGGCAATTACCCTGCCCCACTCGAAATTATGGCGTGTGTATACGAAGGCTTACAAGTCAATATCGACCGGGCCTTGGTTATTGAAGCGCGCCACTTCGTAAAGGTGGCCACCTCTAAAGTGGCGAAGAACCTCATTCAGACCATGTTTCTGGGGATGAACGAGGCTAATAAAGGCGCCAGCCGCCCGAAAGACCGCCCAAAAACGGATGTCAAAAAACTGGGCATTCTGGGCGCGGGCATGATGGGAGCAGGAATCGCTTACGTCTCGGCACAGGCAGGTATCGAGGTCATTCTGAAAGATATATCGGTAGAAGCGGCTGAAAAAGGGAAAGATTATTCGCGTGGGCTGCTCCAGAAAGGCGTCGAACGGGGAAAAGTACACCCGCAGAACGTTGACGGTATTCTTAGCCTCATCAAACCAACAGCCGATACCGCCGACCTGCAAGGCTGCGATTTAATTATTGAAGCCGTTTTCGAAAACCGGGAATTAAAGGCACAGGTGACTAAAGAAGCCGAACCCATGCTGGCCTCCGATGGCCTGCGCGTTTTCGGCTCTAATACCTCTACCCTGCCCATTAGCGGATTGGCCGACGCGTCGGTCAATTCTGCCAATTTTATTGGCATTCACTTCTTCTCACCAGTCGACAAAATGATGCTGGTGGAGATTATTATGGGTAAACACACATCGGACTATGCGCTTGCCGTTGCCATTGATTTCACCCGCAAGATTCGCAAAACACCCATCGTTGTCAATGATGCCCGTGGTTTCTATACTTCGCGTTGTTTCGGTACGTATTCGTCGGAGGGCATGGAGTTGCTGAAAGAGGGCGTTAACCCTGTTTTGATCGAAAATGGCGGGAAAGATGCCGGAATGCCCGTCGGGCCACTGGCCGTAACCGACGAAGTGGCGCTGGATCTGGTCTATAAAATCGCAGGTCAGGGGATTAAAGACGGAGCTGTTCGCAAAGACGACACGAGCTACGACGTGGCCAAAAAATTCGTTGACCTTGGCCGCTTGGGCAAGAAGTCGAAAGCCGGTTTTTATGACTATGCCGATGACAAAAGCAAGAAACTGTGGCCGGGATTACAGGATTTATTCCCAAGGTCTGCTGATCAACCCACGCTCGATGAGGTGAAAACACGGTTGCTCTACCGGCAAGCCGTTGAAGCGGTACGCTGTTTTGAAGAAAATGTCGTACGCACCAAACTAGACGCCGACCTGGGCTCAATTCTGGGTTGGGGTTTCCCAGCCTACACGGGTGGAGCCCTGTCCTTCGTCGATTTTGTTGGCATCGAAACGTTTGTCAGCACATGTGATCGTCTGGCCGATCAGTATGGCGAACGTTTCCGGCCAACGGAACAATTGCGGGAGCGAGCGCGAAAGCCTGAAGCAGTGTAGGTTACATTAGAAATTACGCTTTATTCGCTACGTAGCGTATTATGGAGGCTACCCAAGCTTTTGTTTTATATGACGAAGTGGTTTTTTTCTGTCATTCCGACGAAGGAGTAATCTTTGATGAGAGCGAAAAATTAGTCCTCCTACCGAAGATTCCTCCTTCGTCGGAATGACAGAAAAACAATTACTTCCAATCTCTTTTGAAAACTCAGACAGCTCCATGATTTCACAAACGCTCTATCCTTAAGCGGTTTCAGTTTTAGTATTTAAATACCTCCCTTTCTGATAGCTGACCGGCGTGGTACCCGTCCACCGCCGAAAGGCACGATTAAAAGCACTTAGCTCATTGTACCCCAGAATGTAAGATACCTCTTTTACGGGATGCCGGCCAGCCTGAAGGTAGTGCAGGGCCAGTGACTTACGCATGGAATCGGCCAGTTGCTGATACGTCACACCCTCTTCCTGTAGCTTTCGTTGCAGACTTCGGCTGCTTACGTTTAAGTTCGACGCAATGGCGTCCAGCGTGGGTACGCCCAGATAAGCGTTCGCCAGTAGGTAGTTAGTGATCCGTTCGCTTAAGGATGTTGTCTGCCTATGGGTTTCTTCCAATGTGCTTATCTTCCGCAATAACACGGCCTGCAATTCATAATCGGCGGTTAGGATGGGTTCCTCCCAGAACCTGGTATCAAACTCGATCTCATATTTATCGCTGTTTTGAATCGACTGGCAGCGTAATACGCGTTCGTACTCAGCCAGATCTTCGCCATTGACGGGCATCGCCACCTTAATCGGCTGGATTTTTCCCAGCACAAGGCCGTCAACCTCATGGAGCGTAAAGGCCATAAAGAAGTTCATCATCTGCCGAAAAACGATAGGCGACTCAGCCCGTCGACTGGTACTGAGCTTGAATTGAATAGTGAACGCCTGGTCTCCTGAAACCACCTCCATCGTTAGCCAATCGGTAATCAGATGAGCGAAAGCAGTTGCATGCGTCAGCGCTTCACCAATTGTCCGACTGTACCGGATCAACTCACCTACAACGCCCAACGCGGCCACCTGCATCGACTCGCCAAAGTGCAGACCAAACAACGGATCCTGGCTCAATCGGGTTGCATTGAGCCAAAGCGCATTGATTTGCTGACTTGTCGGAGCAGAGCTGTTTTCATTTTTTAACTCGCTCAATACCAAACCCGAAGCGCTGCACAGATCGCCTAAAGGGATATTTTTTTGAATGGCATAAGCCAGCAGACTAAGCACTAACCGTTTCTGATAATCTTGCATGAAGTAAAAATACGAAAATAGTCTATCCCGAATTCCCCCTGTCGCAAAGTGGTAATTGGTTGGCGTTTGAAGGTAAAATACGCCCCAGCCCGGCCCAATACCTTTGTCAAAAAAAAACGCCATGAAAACAATCCTAATTGCCGTTGCCCTGGCCTTTTCCCAACTGGCAAACATGCAAACAACCGACAAAAAAGCAAATCAGTCAATTCATCAGAACGTCATTAACCAATCAAACTTAAAAGCAATGGAAACGCAATCTATGCAGGTCGTTCGTGATTTTCTAACCGCCGTTCAGCAGGGAAACCAGGCAAAATTGGCGTCATCGCTCCACCCGAATGTAGAATGGGATCAACCCGGAAATAACCGGTTTTCGGGGGTTAAAAAATCAAGTGCCGACGTCTTCAAAATGGTCGGTGGCATGTTCGAGGTTTCGTCCAATAGCCTGGCTCTTACCGACGTGAAGGTACTGACAGCTAACGGCAACAGCGTGGCCTGTCTGGTACACTGGAAGGCGGTTCAGCCAAACGGTGGCAGACTCGATGTCGATAACATTGACGTGTACACCGTGGAGAAAGGGCAAATTGTCAAGGCGAAAGTGTACTCCGCTGACATAGCTCAGGAAGATGACTTCTGGCTGAAGTAAACGTAGCGCATAAAAATCCCCCGCCCGAGCAGGCGGGGGATTTTTATACTAACCGGAAACTCATTCGATGGTATTTCGTGGGGCCAAATTGCCAGATGGCGGCTCGGTGAACACTAGGGTAATTCTGTTAGCAAACGATCCAACGTTTCGTGGCTTATATCAGTCTGCTCAGACTTATCGTAGATTGATACCAGATAAACAATCTCGTCGACAACACGCACGCAGGTAATTATGCGTGCTCCGCTCCGTTTACCCTTACCTTTAGAACGAATACCCAGGCGTATTTTATAGAATCCGTCACGGATGGCAACTCCTTGAAAAGGGTTCTTTTCCAAGTCGTCGATAAGTTGACTTAGTTCAGCTTTTAATGATTTATATTTTTTCTTAAGTCGTTTGGCTTCACGCTCAAAATTTTCAATCGTCTCAACGCTATAACTCATAAGTCATTGAGAAACTCACGAGCTGGACGCGACTTCATACTACCCTGTTCTACAGCCCGTAACTCGTTTAACCCTTGCCGAATATTATTCACAACAGCTTCGTCGGAATCTTCTCCCCCCCCTTCATTCTGAATTCGGACAAACGGTAAATGATCGATTAGATTCTTGAAGAAACTAACCTCTTTATCATCGATTTCAAGTGTCAAAACAGCCATAATTGTTTACTTTTAGCTATAGTAAAGATAACAAATTTACTTAATAATTATTCCGGACGCTGTTTGTTTTCCTTGCAAAGACCTGCTGGGTCTTATACTAACCGGAAACTCATTCGATGGTATTTCGTGGGGCCAAATTGCCGGATGGCGGCTCGGTGAACAGGTGTTGGATAGCCTGCATTGCTGGCCCAGCCGTAGGCCGGAAACTCCAGCCCGAGTTGCGTCATCAGGTCATCGCGGTACGTTTTGGCAAGGACCGATGCGGCAGCAATGGCTAAATAATGGGCATCCCCTTTGATGATGCAGGTGTGCGGAATCATGGGGTACGGCACAAACCGATTCCCATCGACCAGCAAATGCTCCGGCTTGATCGTCAGCGCATCGACCGCCCGATGCATGGCCAGAAAACTGGCATTCAGAATATTGATTCGGTCGATGTCTTCGTGCGCTACTTCGGCAACCGCCCAGGCCAGTGCGTCGCGTTCTATGTCCTTTTTTAGACTTTCGCGCTGAACACGGGACAGTTGCTTCGAATCATTCAGGATAGGATGTGTGTAGTTCTTCGGCAGAATAACCGCTGCCGCCACCACAGGTCCGGCTAAACAGCCCCGCCCCACTTCATCCAGACCCGCTTCAACAGCCTCGGCGTTATAATAGGATTTCAGCATAATTTATTGGTTTACGGTTTGTGGTTTACGGTTGGCAAACGCTTATTCATAGGTAGCTTTTACCCGTTAAATAAACCGTAAATCATAAACCGAATACCGTTAATCTTCCAGTACATTACCAAAAATTGTGTTTTTCAGGAGTAAGGCAATCAGCAGAAAAGTGATTCCCCAATACACGTAAATTCGATAATAATCCTGAACATCTTCGTAGACTTGTACGCGTATTGGCGACTTCTCCAGTCGGCTAATCTGGGCAAACACGGCCTGTAAGCGTCCGGCATCGGTTGCCCGAAAAAAACTCCCGTTGCCGATGGTAGCAATGGTTTTCAGAACGCCTTCATCGACCGTAGTCGCCATCGTTGCCGACGCCATTGGGCGGCCTACCGCAATGGTATAGAGCTTGATACCAAATGCTTTAGCCAGTTTCGCAGCGGTAATCGGATCAAGGTTTCCGGCTGTGTTGTCCCCATCACTCAGGAGAATAATTACCTTACTGCGCTCCAGTTTCCAGGCAT
Organism: Spirosoma radiotolerans; assembly: GCF_000974425.1. Classification (NCBI taxonomy): domain Bacteria; kingdom Pseudomonadati; phylum Bacteroidota; class Cytophagia; order Cytophagales; family Cytophagaceae; genus Spirosoma; species Spirosoma radiotolerans. The sequence continues at coordinate 275,785 of NZ_CP010429.1, read as the reverse complement.
CTTCGTCCCGCGACACCGTGTCTGTCGCCGATACCGTACGGTCGCGCATGCGGTTAATGCAGCGAGCCAGCGCATCGCCAATGGCCGTACCCGAGGTGCGAATCATTCGGTCGTTCAGGTCGCTCAAGTATTGTTTTAGCAGACTGTAGTCGGTTGTGAGTGGGCAAAGGGAAAACGCTTCTCCCGCAAAGACAACCAGCCCGATACGGTCATTTTTACGGCCGTTCACGAACGTCTGAGCGACCCGCCGGGCCACAGCCAGACGCGTCGGACGTAGGTCCGTTTCACTCATCGACTCCGATACATCCAGCGCCATCATAATGTCGATGCCTTCGGATTGCTCACTGCGTTGTTGCTTAATGATTTGCGGGCGGGCCAGCGCAATCAGCAAACAGGAAAGGCTAAGGAACACACTGACTGGCAACAGATACCGCCCTATACTCAGTAAGGAACGGGACGCCTGAAGCCGTCCGGCCCGGCTGCTGTTTGCGCTGAGCTGCCCGATGGACATATTCAGCCGCTGTTGCGCATTCCGGTATAAATAGTAGCGCAGGAAAAACAGAAACAAAATACCCGGAATCAGCCACAGCGCCAGCGGTTGTGCCAGTTGAAATTGCTGCCATTGCGCCAGACTAAACCAATAAAATGAATACCAAGGGTGCATAGGTTAGGATAAAGAAGTCGGTTCGGCCGGGGAAACGGATATAGATTCCTTTCTGCGGCCATCGGACTGCATTAATTTTGTTCGGCCCTGCAGGTACATCTGTGTGGCCACCTCCTTCAATACCTGTAAAGCTGATTGCGACTGGGGCGTATAAGTGCCCCCATAAATCATCCGGTCGGCTTCGCGAAGGGCAATGGCAATACGCTCGTCGCGAAGCCGATTAGCCAGTTCAGGGGTAGTTAACGACATATAGGGCTGCGGGTCCAGCTGCTCCAGATAGGCTTTCCAGACCACCACAGCCTCATTGGCTGTTTCGGCGGCTGTAAATGAACTGAGCCGGTCACTCAACCGGGTATATTCATTCAGGAAACGAACATGCCGCCGATTGAACAGGTAGAGTCGCCATTGCCGACGGGTTAGCCGGCCAAACAGCAAATACAGTACACCCATTCCCAAACTGGCACTTATAAAGCCAGCGGCCAGCGCCATGTAATTAAACTGTTGTTGCAGCGGGGCCAGTTTTGTATCAGTAGCCAGCCGAAGCGTTCGCGAAGCCAGCGAATCAGGTAGAGCCCGTGGTAGTTTCGACCGGAGGAAAACGGTGTCTATCTGAGTCCACTGGGCCGTACAATCGACAGTATTGAGTACTCGAACAGGCACCTCCAAAAATTGAATGGAATCAGTTTCAAACGAAACCAACGTATAAACCGCGCTATCCCGACTAACGGCCGTTGGGCCGGTTCCAACGGTACTCGTCGCAAACACCGCTACTTTCTGTACTCGGTAAGGGGCAAAATAACGGGCCGTGTCAGGGAATAACACGTCGATATTGGCCGGATGATGGTACGCCAGCGAATACCGAAAGGGTCGGCCAATCTCAATGCTATCTACTAGAAAATAGCCCTTTAGGGGATATTGACGCTGTGGATTCTGCCGCAATGGAGATTGCCGCAATGGAAATTGCTTCGGCGCATCCTGCCGTAGTGGCGACCGCCCTGACAAGAGTTTGGCCTGGCCTACGCTAGTCAGAAAACAGAAAAAAAGAAGAAGGAGAAAGCCGAATCGGTTCATCAATATTTTCTGACTCTAAATAATTCGACAAGTTTCGGTACAAAATCCTCCTGCGAATCAAGCGCCAGATAATTCGCATTGTATTGTTTGCAAAGCCGTTCGAGTCGCACTTGATTCTGGCGAAACGTATCGTGCAGCTCCGTCCGAAACGAAACCGACGATGTATTTACCCATACCGTGCGGCCAGTTTCTGTATCGTGTACTGGAATAATGCCCAGTTTGGGGAGCTTCACCTCCCGTTGATCGTAGAGATGAATAACGACCAGATCATGTTTTTTGGCCAGCGCCTTCAGATTATGTTCGTAACTCAAATCAATAAAGTCGGAGAGCAGAATGACGACACTACGGCGTTTGAGGGCATTAAGCGTAAAAAGCAGGGCATCAGCAATACTGGTTCTGGTTGATTGAGGCTGTAGTTTAAACAAGTTCATAATCAGCTGATAACCCGTCTTTAGCCCGTTACCCGGTTTGATGTATTTCTCTTTTTGATCCGAAAAGCAATACATCCCTACGTGACTGGCCTCCCGAATGGCCGACAGAGCCAATACACCACACACTTCTTTGGTCGTCTTTAATTTGTCGCGGTGGCGGGCCCCAACCTGCTGTGATGCACTCACATCGACCATAAAAAAAACGGTCTGGTCTTTCTCTTCCCGAAACACTTTCACGAACGTACCGTGGCCTTTCGATGACACGTTCCAGTCGATGGCCCGCACGTCGTCGCCATACTGATACGTTCGCAGATCGCTGAACTCCAGGCCTGTTCCTTTAAACACCGACCGAAAACTACCCCGCATCTGCGAGTTGACCGCTTTGCGGATGCGGATATCGAAATTACGGAGCCGGGCCAAGAACTCGTCCATGCAGAACAGGCGTTATACTATTTTAACAGTCAATCCCGAACTTTGCTACCGGAGATTCACTTACAAAGTTACCCATTTCAGCGTATGCATCGAAACCTATTTCAACGGCATCTGTGGAGTCTGCTGCTCAGTGGTTGGCTGGTATCGGCCTGCACAGCACCCGAAAACAAACCACCCGAGAATTTGATCAGCGAAGCGAAAATGGCCGACATCCTGACGGAAGTGCACATGGCTGAAGCCCGCATTAGCCGAATCAATTTGCGGTCTGTCGATTCATCGCAGATTGTGTATAAACGCCTGGAGAACCAGATTTTCAAAAAATTCGGCGTCGATACGGCCACCTACCGAAAGAGTTACATTTTCTATTCCTCGCACCCGGCCGATATGGAAGCCATCTATAAGCAGGTGACTGAAGAATTGCAAAAGAAAACCAAGATAAAAACAAAGAAGCCCTTATGACAATCGGAATTATTGGGGCGGGAATTTCGGGCCTGACGGTAGCGTATGAATTACAAAAGCGCGGGATTGATTATCGACTATGGGAAGCAGCCAGCCAGCCGGGCGGCTACATTCAATCCCGATGGGAAGGCCCTGTTACAGCTGACAACCCTGATCACGGAAAATACCTGTGCGAGATTGGCCCTAACTCCCTGCTTGGCGACGCCGACCTGCTGGCCTGGCTCGATGACCTTGGCCTGACACCTGACATAACCTTTAGCCGACCCGTCAGCAAAGCCCGGTATATTTTTCGGGCAGGCAAGTACCGGCAGTTGCCTTCCGGTCCCCTCTCCCTGCTATTTGGCCCTTTTGGCGAACCTTCCTTTTTTAGCTGGAAAACCAAGCTCGCCATTTTCCGCGAACGAAATAACAAAACACTTTCTCCGCCTGGCGAGACACTGGCCGACTTTTTCAGACGGCGGTTTTCCAGCGAAATTGTCGATTACGCTCTGGGACCCTTTGTGGCCGGAATCTACGCTGGCGACCCTGAGCAATTGCTGGTTTCAGAGACCTTTCCCGTATTGCTCACGTACGAAAAAGAATACGGATCTGTGCTGCGTGGGCTGATCAAAAACCAATCCGCTACGGGCAGACGGCAATCGTTTAGTTTTCGGGATGGCATGCAAATGTTACCTAATGCCCTGGCCGCTAACTTAACCAACCTGTCTCTCAATGACGCCGTCCAGTCGATTAGCCAGGCCAACGGCGGCTGGCAGGTCGAAACCCGTGGAGGTACTCAATTTGTCGATCAGCTAATTCTGGCCGTTGGCACCGATGCTGCCGCCCGACTGGTGGAGCCATATGATGCTGACTTTGCCCGCTCGCTTCGCCAGGTTATCTACCCACCCATGACAGCCGTTCATTCGGTGTATAAACGTGCCGATGTTCGCCATCCGTTAAATGGATTCGGTGGATTAAATCCAAAAATTGAAGGTCGTTTTGCCGCTGGACATATCTGGAGCAGCTCCATTTTTGAGGGGCGCTGCCCAGCCGACGAAGTACTTTTTACCACCTTTGTGGGCGGCCAAACGAGCGCCCGCAACACTCAGTTTCCAGACGACGTACTGGCAGACAACGTTCATCAGGAACTGGTTAATGGCTTTGGCATTTCAGCCAGCAAACCCGTTTTTCGAAAAGTTTCCCGCTGGGAACGCGCTATTCCTCAGTACGATGCAGGAATCGTGGCTGTAAAGCAACCGGTACAAGCCGCCGAGGCTGATCAATTGTTTGTATGTGCCAACTGGTATGGTGGGGTTTCGCTGTCCGATTGTATTGGCAAAGCCAAAAGGCTAGCGGCTCAACTGGCTGACAGCCTTCAGATTAACAATTTTTAATGATTTTATTAGACAAAAAAGGAGTAATTTGCTGTTGTAGTTATATACCCTCCCTAACTTACTCGAAATCCTGTGAAAGAGCGCCTGGTCGTCATCCCAACCTATAATGAAATCGAGAACATCGAAGCCATCATTCGGAAGGTGTTCAGCCTGCCGGAGCCTTTCGATGTTCTTATCGTAGACGACGGTTCGCCGGATGGTACGGCTCAGCGTGTCCGTGATTTACAGGATGAGTTTCTAGCTACGGGCTCTTCGCCACGGGGGTCAATGGCCCGGCTGCATTTGCTCGAACGACGGGGCAAACTGGGTTTAGGAACGGCCTATATTGACGGGTTCAAATGGGCTTTATCGCGCGGATACCAGTATCTGTTTGAAATGGATGCCGATTTTTCGCATAACCCCGAAGATTTAATCAAGCTCTATCACGCCTGCGCCGATGAAGGTCCTAACCGGGCCGATGTCGCCGTGGGTTCGCGTTATATTCGGGGCGTCAATGTAGTGAACTGGCCAATGGGCCGGGTTTTGATGTCGTACTTTGCAGGGGTCTATGTCCGCTTCATAACGGGCATGTCGATCATGGACCCAACAGCGGGATTCATCTGCTACCGGGCTGAGGTACTGGAAGTGATTCTGCATAATCCAATCAAGTTCGTGGGTTATGCCTTCCAGATCGAGATGAAGTTCACCTGCTGGAAATATGGTTTCAAACTCCGGGAGGTCCCCATTATATTCACTGACCGCACACGGGGCGTCTCCAAAATGTCGTCCAAAATCTTTAAGGAAGCCGTTTTTGGCGTACTTCAAATGAAGATCAGCAGTTTTTTCCGGCACTACATTCCCCGCCGGGAATCGACAAAGAAAGTAGAAGAACCGGTCGACGCTGTATAGTAGCCGTATCCGTGGTTCGTGAGGACACGAACCCGCTTTCCGACAGGCAACTCTGGCTGAGGCATGTGTGGCTCGTGAGGACACGGGCCATGGATAACTACACGATTGCAAACAGTCCGTGGCTGATTGAGTTAACTATCCATTATAACAATTCGGACGTTTGGCAGTATTAACTTCGGTACTATGCCAGTGTGTGAAGGGCAAATGTGAAGAGAAGTGAGGATAGCTGCCCGTACGATTCCGTATCGTTTTCGTGTTTGGCAACCTATCTTAACTGTGTGGCCATACCCAATAATAAATACGAAAAGCCCGATGGTCATCAGCACTTCCAGTTAACAGTGGATTGCAATGATGCAACTAATCTATCACCAGGCTGCGTGTCAGTTTTTCACGCGGCTTCCTCTTTTTCTTAGCAGTTTCCTAACGGTTTTCGTTCTTTTTACGTCGCCAGTACACGCGCAGAAGGGCGCAAAAACAGGCCAGGTCGATAGCTTACCCATTATCCCGCAGCCGGGCATTCCCGTCGATAGTATCATTGCCCGACTTGAGAAAGGACACACGGCGCTCAATGACATCAACAACCGAACGCGCCGGGGATTCAATACCTGGCAAATTGACGAAAACCTGCCTGAAGTTCAGTCTTACATAAAGACCATACGCACCAACCTGGCCCTGTATAGCAAAGTGCATGACATGAAAAACATGCTCATGTTTCAGGTCTTGCTGGGTGATATTCAGCAACAACTCAAGGACTGGCGGGGAGGATTATCAGACTACGAAAATCAGCTATCGGACATGAACGGCCAGTTGATTGGTTTGGCTAAAGACTCGATTTTTGTTGTTCCCGCCGACAGTAATTACCGGGCGTTGTATGCCAAGTCGCTAAAAGAGTTGCGTCAGCAGTGGATAGCCGCCAGCGAATCGACGAACAAAAATCTGACTCGAATCAACAAACTACAGGCCGCTGTTTCGGATGGTTATTTCGAAACGGCTGAACTAACCAACGTTGTCAATGAGCGGATTCGGGAGTTTAATGCCAAGATCATTGGCAAAGAATACGACGTTATCTGGTCAATTCCGAAGAGCGAAGGGTCTGATGAAAAGCTGGATAACCTGGTGGCCAAATCGTATGAAGGCCAGCGGGATATGTTGGGCTATTACATTAACCGAAGTGCCGAAAACTGGTTCTATATGCTCGTTATAGGCCTGGTGTTTTTTGGTTGGGCCTATTCAAACTTCACCCTGATCAAGACGCACGAGCCTGTCGATAAAATTCTCACCGAAGCCAAAATCCGCTACCTTAAACCGGTCCCTGTCTTTGCGACATTAGTTATCGTCTTCAACATCGCTCCCTTTTTTGATCTGCGTCCACCAGCCGTTTATGTCGAACTGATGCAGTTCATTCTGCTCATTGCCCTCACATTTCTGTTTTATCGAAGTTGGACAAGGCAGCTGTTCTACTATTGGCTGGCCATTGTGGCACTCTATATTCTGGTGGTCATAACCCGATCGTCGATCATTGATCCGGGCTTACTTTTCCGGCTGTGGTTCCTGCTGTTGAACCTGGTGTCTATTCTGTTTGGCTTCCTGTTTCTGTTTCGAATCCGAAAAGCGCTGGCCCTGACCGGCTTTATCAAACAGGTATCTATTCTTTACATCATTCTGAACATACTGGCCGTGTTTTGCAATGTATTCGGACGGCTTAGTCTGGCCAAAATTTTTAGTACGGCCGCTATTTTCGGGTTGACACAGAGTATTGGCTTATTCACGCTCGTGCAGATTGTTAATGAGGCATTTGCCCTTCAGGTCATTAGTGGCCGGTTATCGAAAGGCGTTGCCTCACGCTTCAATTACGAAAAAATCAAGATTGGCTTACACGCCTTTCTAAGCTTTGTCTCACTGATTGCCTGGGTTATTATTTTCACCAATAACCTATATATCTACAACGCCGTTTATGGCCGGATCGAACACTTTCTGTCGGCCGAACGCAGCGTAGGCAGCACCACATTTACCTGGGCCAATATTATCATGTTCGCTATTGTGCTGTACATATCCAGCGCGATGCGGAAATACATTGGGTACTTTTTTGGAGAAACCGAAGACGAAGTCGGCGGATCAATCAGCAATTCCGACTCCCGGCTGGTTATTGTCCGACTAATTATCCTGATCGGTGGCCTGCTGCTGGCGGTGGTTGCTTCCGGAATCGGGCTGGATAAAGTTACGGTTATGGTCGGCGCGCTGGGCGTAGGGATTGGTCTGGGCCTTCAAAACATCGTGAACAACTTTGTTTCCGGCATTATTCTGATCTTCGACAAGCCCTTCCAGATTGGCGATTTCATTGAAATTGCGAGCAAAAAAGGGCGTGTCAAAACGATTGGTATCCGCTCCAGCCGACTATTAACCACCGAGGGATCGGAAGTGATCATTCCGAATGGCGACCTATTGTCCGGGCAGGTTGTCAACTGGACAATCAATCACAAAGCCAAGCGCATTGAACTAACGCTTAAAGCCGATGCCGAACATGATATTCATACGCTTGAGCCACTCATCAAAGAAGAGATCATGAAGCATCCGAATGCGGTGAAACGCATTGCGCCCGAAATTTTCCTGTCGGCAATTACCACCGACGCCATCGAATTAAAAGTGAGGGTTTGGATCAATTCGGTGAACAAGGAGGACCAGTTCAGAAGCCAGGTATTATTGAGTATTTATAGACGATTCAAGGAAAATGGCATCAAGATGATGTAAAAAAATAGCGAAACTAAGCCGTTTACTGACTTAGTTTCGCTAAAAAAGCGGCATAAACATCGGCGGACACATCGATATCAAGCCGTTTGTTCGGATTCGTAAACCCAGAGACTATCGTAACGTTCGACTTGGCAGTGCCAAGTTGTTTGGCCAGAAACTCAACGAGATACGCATTGGCTTTTCCATCCTGCGCCGGAGCCCGAATTTTCGCATTGAGCTGACCAGCCGCATCATAAAATAGCTGGTCGACTTTACTACCAGGCTTTACTTTAAGATGGAGCGTCATGGCGTCAAATAGCAACCGTATAGTTGAGCTTGATCTCATCGCCCGTCATGCCCCGGAATCCCCAATTGTGAGCCGGGCTTTCCAGAATACAGATTTCCAGGTCGGTAACCGCCAGTCCAATTTGTTCGCCGATGCGTTGATAGAGCAGGTGAATCAGTTTCTTTTTGGTCTCAACTGTGCGCCCCTCCATCATCATAAACTCCAGAATGATATACCGTTCTGAAGCGGTGGCGGGTCTGAAGAAATCTTCGTTTTCCAGATAAAAAAAACGGTGTGCCCGCTTGTCGTGCGGAAACTGAAGAGCCTCCACCACGCACGAGTGAATGGCATCAGAGAGCGGCTGCCGAATGGGCTGTAGCTGTTCCCGCACTCCATAAATTTTCACCTGGCCCATCCGCGTACGTTAGTTAAGTTGTTCAGCCAGTACGGCGATCCCTTCGGCGAAGCTATGCGGATTGTAACCCAATACCGTTTTAGCCTTGTCCAGAATGAATCCTGTGCGCGGAGGGCGCCGGGCCACCTGCGTAAAGGTCGACGCATCGGCCTGGGCGATCAACGATTTGTCCAGACCAAAATAATCCGCCGTTTGAATGGCCATTTCGTAAGGCGTCAGCACCTCTTTGCCGGAAATGTTGAAAATGCCTTCCGCTTCCTGATCGGCAATTAGGTAACACCCCATCGCCAGGTCTTCGGCCAGCGTTGGACTACGCCACTGGTCGGTCACGACTTTAATCGTTTTACCGTCTTCCAGCGATTTTTTCACCCACAAAATAATGTTGCTCCGACTCATATCGTGGGCAATGCCATAGACCAGCACCGTCCGGGCAATGGCCCACCGGAGTTTAGAGTGCCGAACGGCTGATTCGCCCGCCTGCTTGCTCCAGCCGTAGAAACTAATGGGGTTGGCTTCGGCGGCTTCGTCATATGGACCAGCGGCCCCGTCAAATATGAAATCGGTTGATACGTGCAGCAGAAACGCATTGGCTGCCTGGCAAGCCTCAATGATGTACTCGACAGCATGCACATTCTGCGCCCAGCAGGCATCTTTCTGTACTTCGCACTTATCCACATCGGTCATAGCGGCTCCGTGGATAACGACATCCGGCTGCACATCTCCAATCACATCAAGCACCTGCTGGCGGTCTGTAATATCCATCGACCGGTAGGTATACCCATCCGAGAAGGGCAACCGATTTTCGCCCCGTGCCGTGGCGACTAGTTCAACGTTTGGTTGCTGCGCGAGCAAGCCAACTAATTTCTGACCCAGTAGCCCATTGGCCCCGGTGAGAAGAATTTTTTTCATAGTTTGCCTGTAGCAACCGGCGGGCCGGTCATTACAATTGGTATTTATATCCGTACTGTTTTGTAATCTTCTTTTTCTTTACCCAATCCCCGGTCATGGTCATGCGAACGTTTTTTTCGGGTCGGTCCATTTCATTCCGGGGTTGTTTGGCAATGCTGTCGACAATGGCTAACCCATCAATTACTTCGCCAAAAACGGTATAGTTCCCATCCAGATGGGGCGCACCACCAAGCGTTTTATAGACTTGTTTTTGCTCATCTGTCGGTACATGGCCTTTCAGTGTCTGGATACGGTCGATCTGTTTTTGCAAACCGGCATCATCCCAAACGCGTCCCTGCACGATATAAAACTGGCACCCACTCGACGCTTTTTCGGGATTGTTGTCTCGGGCAGCCGATAACGCCCCTTTCTTATGGAACAGAGCTGGAACAAACTCAGCCGGAATTTTATAGCCCACATCGCCATTGCCCAGCGGCTGATCATCCTGTGCCTTTCGGGAGTTAGGGTCGCCCCCCTGAATCATGAACAGCGGAATGATGCGGTGAAACAACAAGCTGTCATAGAACTTCTGATTGACGAGTTTAATAAAATTCTCCTTGTGCTTCGGCGTTTGATCATACAGCACGAGCCGCATGGTTCCAAAAGACGTAGTAAGCGAAACAAGGTAGTCTTTTTTCTTTCGGTTCTGAGCAATCGAAAGAACTGGAATGAACAACAAAATTAGTAAAAGTTTACGCATAGAACGTTTATCGATGTTTTCAGCCGCCAAAAACAGACGTGAACGAACAGGTTAAAAATTAGAGATTTACACGATTCTGGAAAGCATCTTTCAATCGCTGGTCGTGGGTAACCACAATCAGGCTGGCCCCAATCTGCTCTGACTGCTGGCGCAGGAGGGTTACAACGCGGCTGGTATTTTCGTCGTCAAGGCTGGACGTTGGTTCATCGGCCAGAATAACATCTGGCTGGTTCATTACAGCACGGGCAATACTGACCCGTTGCTGTTCGCCCTGGCTGAGTTGATTTGTTTTCTTGGCCAGATGATCGGCAAAGCCCAGTTGACCGGCCAACTCCCGCGCGCGGGCTTTGTCCTGTGGTTTATTAGCCAGGTAATTTGCCATCAACAGGTTGTCCAGCACCGATAACGAGCTAACAAAGTGAGGTTTCTGATAAACGATGCCCAGGTGTTTAGCCCGAAAGGCCGCCGTTTCGGCCGCGCTGAGTTTGGTTAAATCCGTCTGGTCTATAATAACCGACCCACTTTTGGGCTTGAGCAGCAAGGCCAGCAAATGCAGAAACGTGGTTTTGCCGGTGCCCGACTGCCCCAGAATCAGGAAAGCTTCGCGATTGGCGCAGTGAACGTCGGGAAACGTAAACTGTTTCGCAGGGCTATAGTCAAACGTGAGTTGATGGGTTGCCAGCATAGGATTTGAGCAAGTACTGACAAAAATAGGCAAAAGTTGTAATTTTGATGGTGTCCTGTGGCGTCGGGCTTAAGAGTCTGACACGGCCTACCAATCCATTACTTATTCACCTACCTTGAAACACATCGCCCTCTTTGCCTCCGGTTCTGGCTCCAACGCCGAGAAAATTGCTGATTACTTTGCCGATAGTACTGACGTTAAGGTTTCGCTTATTCTTTCAAACAACCCCAAAGCGGGGGTTATTGACCGCGCCCGACGGCTCCACATCCCCGTTCTACTTTTTGATCGAACGACCTTCTATTCCACTAATCAAATTACGGAACTCCTGCTCAATCAGGGCATTGACCTGATTGTTCTGGCTGGTTTTATGTGGCTGATGCCCGCCGATCTGGTGCGGGCTTTCCCGAATAAAATTGTTAATATTCACCCGGCTTTACTGCCTAAATTTGGTGGAAAAGGCATGTACGGGCATTTCGTTCATGAGGCCGTTGCGGCAGCCGGCGAAACGGAGTCGGGCATCACGATCCATTATGTAAATGAGCACTACGACGAAGGACAGATCATTTTCCAGGCCTCCTGCCCCGTTACTCAATCAGATACGCCCGACGACATTGCGCGCCATGTGCAGGCGCTGGAGCACATACACTATCCGCGTGTTGTCGCCGAGGTATTGGCCACCCTTACCACCCAAGAATCATGAAAAAACTATCCGTAGCGGTGCTCTTACTGGGTTTAACCGGCTGCTTTAAGCCGATGATCTACCTGCAAAACAAACCCAGCTATCCGGTGGATGTATTTTACGAGAACCAACGTCCTGAACGCCCGTTCGACCCGCTGCAGGATTTGGAAGTAAAAGGAGAAGTACCGCTGGATGAACGCCAGTCAACGAACCGCCGGATGCTCAGCCGGGGCAACGATATGCAACAGAAAGAACTTATGCTATCCCGCCTGACGATTCAGGCGAAAAAGCTGGGTGCCGACGCCCTCGTGTCGGTACGTTATACGTATTACACATCCACAACCGACAACGGGTACATCATGAGTGGGCTAGCCGTACGCTACAAAGCGGAGCACTGAGGCTATTATGGTTCCGTTTACGGCGCTAGTGGCCTCATGAAATTGCGTTATCCCGTTTTTCACCGTTCGACTGTCTCACAAATTCAGATGGCATTCCGTAAATGATATATTGAAATCTGAGACGGCAATTAAGATAAGTTTTCCACGCCATTTCAAGAACAATATGCAACGATCAATCCATCTCCGTGAATGGGGTGATTAAAGAGACGATAGTTTAGCTGGTGCTATAGGGTGTTAGGTAATCTCATGTCTCACACAGCTGGCTACTATGACTTTTCATTTTTAATTCGGATGAAAGCCTTGCTTAAATTTAATTGGGGTTAAGCTCGTCTTCTTTTTAAATAGTTTATTAAACGACTGAGGATAGTCAAACCCTAGTCGATAGGCTATTTCGCCGACGGTCATATCCGTTCCCGACAAGTATTCTTTTGCTTTTTCAACCATTTTCTGGTGAATGTATTGCTGCGCATTCTGTCCGATCAGCGTGCGCAGCATGTCGCTCAGGTAGCGGGGAGATACATGAACCTGAGCAGCCAGAGTTTCGACCGTCAGCAAGCCGGTTTGTAACCCCTGTTCAGCCAGAAAATAGTCGTCCAGTTGCTTTTCTAGTTTGGTCAATAGTTCGTGGTTGACCGTTTTACGGGTAATGAATTGCCGTTTATAAAACCGATTACTGTAATTGAGTAAGGCTTCCAGCAGCGAGATAATAATATCCTGACTAAAATCGTCCAGGCTGCGTTTCAGTTCTTCGTCTATGTTCCCCAGAATTGCCAGTATCGTTTTCTGCTCCGGCTCGGAGAGATGCAGGGCCTCATTACTTTCATACGAAAAGAAACCGTACTGCTTCATGCGTCGACCTAGCGGGTGGTTGCGAATGTAGTCGGGGTGAAAAAGCAGCGAAATGCCAAAATAATCTGTATCCTCGTCGGTCGAAATTAATTGGCCAGGTGCAGTAAAGACTAGGGTACCCTCGTCAAAATCGTAGTAATGCTGCCCGTAGCCTGTTCGTCCTTTGAGCCGTTTCTTGTAGGAAATCGTATAAAAATTGAAGAGAAACGCCTTGGGTAACCGGCCTTTCTTTACGATCGTCTGGGTATTATCAAATAGACTTACCAAGGGGTGTAAAGGCCCTGGTAAGTCCAGTAACTGATGCAGTTCAACGGGTGAACTAATGATCGAGGGGCGATTCAACTTGTTTTTCATTCACCTACGTTTCGGTTTTACTTCCCTAAAAACGCTGTTTCCATAAAATGCCTGAATCCCTCATCGCCCAGTTGTAACCGTTGGCCATAGATCGCTTTAGCATCTTCCCCGGCTAGGTAACGCAATTGATCTTTCCCATCCGTAGCGGCTTCGTAGACAACCTCGGCGATCGTCTCGGCCGGGCTAAAGGTAACCTGGTCAACGTTGGCAAAGAAACGGTTAAATAACTCATCGTAAGCCCGATGATACGCCTTGTCGTAGGATCGACTGATAAAATCCGTTTGAATGGCACCCGGTTCGATGACTTTGATACCAATGTTAAGGCTTTTCAGTTCATATGCCATACTTTCACTCCAGCCTTCCAGCCCCCATTTTGTGGCATGGTACAAGGAGGAAAACGGAAAACTGACTAATCCGCCCATTGAACTAGTGGTAATGAAAAGCCCGCTGCCTTTTTCGCGGAAATAAGGGATAAATGCTTGGGTGACCCGGATCACCCCTAACAGATTCGTGTTGATCTGACGGGTCAGTTGCTCGTCCGTAGTAGCCTCCAGGGGTCCGGATAGGCCATAGCCCGCATTGTTGAAAACGACATCCACATTCCCGCTGGCAATTGCCTGACTAACCGCCTGACTTATCTGGCTGGAATCTGTTACGTCCAGCGGCAAAAGTGTTACGTTGTCTAGTTGACCCAGATCATTTGCCCGCTCGGGCGTACGCATCGTGGCGATTACCTGCCATCCTTTCTTTTGGAATAAGATTGCTGTGGCCTTTCCTAAACCCGAAGACGCGCCGGTGATAAAAATTGTCTTGCTCATTGGACGATTGTTTAGGGAGCAAAATTGGCTGGAAGGTTTCAGCACGATGTGGCCATATTGAGTTTGGTTGTGTCCAAAATGACAAACCACGGCTTACGTTGTCGGCGATAGATACTGTTTGTATAGCGAGGTGATCCTCCTAACAGTTCGAAGTATGTCGCCCAGTCCCTAGATGTTACAGGTATATGGCTCAGAGGCCGGTGGAGACCGCCGGGTGTTGGCATCTAGCCTTAGACGTACCCTCCTCGGTGATGCCATTAGGTATCAACTACCTACTTCCCTCAGCCCACAATAGTTATGCTTCTATACGTGTGATTGACGAGGAGCCTCTGGCTATTGACCCCCGGATATGGTCGAAGTAAGCCAACTTAAAGCCCGATTAGCAATCTATAGTTCTCCAGACGATCAACTAAAATTGCTATTTAGAAGATTGATATTGGGAGTCGCTTTGCCTTTCCTACCGCAAACGCGGACAGGCGCAACGGCAGACCGAGTCTGCAGCCCGGCATAAAATCCATTACTTAACCAATCTAGCGAGATAGATCAGCAAAGTCATTTTAAATCCTATAAGTTACACCTTTTTGAACCTAGTTGCCTTTAGGACTTTGTCAATTAAACCTGACCAAAACGAAGATCAGAAAAACAGGAGCAGCAATTCTTTCGGCTTTGACTTTGTAAGGTCAACTTTTTAGCCCAAAAACAATGATAATCAATCCATTAATTAACAGAACAGCTCAAGAAATGGCAGCGACCGACCGTAAAATTCCGACAAAAATGCCCTAACTACCCAACTAAAAGGCCATCTCATAACTGACTTATGCGATGGCCTTTTTGATTTTATATCGAATTCTTTTCGGCTAATTTATTGCCCTGTTTTAGTTAACAATAGGGCTACCGAATCGGGTTTTGCTAAGAATGCCGAGTGGCTGGTGTTTAATTGATAGACTGTTTTTACGTTGCCGGACGCGATCATTCTGGCTTGCAGACCAGGCGAAACCACACGATCCTGTAGCGTTTTAATGTAAACCTTCTCAACAGAGCCGAAATTAGCCGCAGTCAATGTCACCGGATTGGTAAATGGAATGGCTGGTTCAGAGCGATAATTTTGTAGAACAAGATTTTGTACCTGAGCCGAACCATCCTGGATAAAAACGTTCACGAGCTGGTCACGTAACACATCCAGGGTTCCGTTCGCATTTTGGGTCAGTATGGGAACATGATTAACCGAGTCGCCAAGTGCTGAGCCAGCATCGGTACCAGCAAGAGACAGTAAGGATTGCCCCGACGTTGGTAAATAAGCTGCGAGATAAACAAGTTTCTCAATTTTTGACGGATTCTGCTCGGCAACGGCAGAGATGATCATACCACCCAGGCTATGGCCTACCAGTATTACGTTGCCGTTTATTCCTGACATGGCATCAAGAACTTTGTCTCTGTAACTGGTCAACGTCAAGGTGGAGGGAACGGTTTGATCGCTGCCGTGGCCAGGCAGTTCCACAACGGTCACCTTGTTGCCTGCATTAATCAGGCTGGCTTTTACGGCATCCCATACATAAGGAGCTTGCCATGCGCCGTGTACCAACACATAATTTTTAGCAACGGGTTTCACGTCATCATTCTTTTTGGAACAGGCCGTGAACAGGATAGTAGCCGTAGCTACAGAAAGCAAGAGTACGATAAGTTTGTGCATGATTTGAGGTGCCTACTTGTTTATGATTAGGACACCACAAACCTCGGGCCCGGCTGCGGCAATAAGTTTAACCCAGGTTAAAATCGAAAATAAGGCAAAGCAATCCCTATGCAGCAACCCAAACGGTGATTTATCCGTAATGAGAAGGCACTAGGTTATCGGCACATGTCGATACTTGATATTACTAAAATTTATATTTTTATAGCATGCTGGAGAATAAAATAGAAACCGAGATAGACGTATTACGAACGATCCTGGGCTCTGCCGGTATGAAACCGGAAGCGTTTGATCTGTCATTACCGTACTGGCAATCCAGGCAGTATAAAAAAGGTGAGTTTTATAATGAATATAGAAATGTTTGCAAGCACCTTGGCTTTGTGATCAACGGGGTATTCAGAATATACCGGGTAAATAATGATACGGGAGAAGAAAAGAATATGCTGTTCTTTACGAATCACCAGTTTGTAGCCTCCTATAAAAGTTTCTTAGCCCAAACAGCCTGCGATTATTACACGGAGGCTATGGTTGATTCGCATATACTCTATATACATATTGATCATCTGAATGAACTGTACGGACAGTCACACCAATGGGAACGGTTTGGAAGAATTGTTGCCGAAACGGCTTTTCATGAAGTTATGAGCAATACCGAAGGTTTTTTATTTAAAACGCCGGAAGACCGCTACCGGGAAATGATGGAGAAACATCCCACTATTTTTAATTCGGTACCACTCTACCATATTGCCTCTTACCTGGGTATCCAGGGACCATCCCTGAGCCGGATTCGGAAACGAATGGTTGGAAAGTAAAACCCGGCATCTTCTGGCGATACCTACTGAAACCTGCTAAACAAGTTCTTTAGCGGGTTTTTCGATTTTAACCTGGGTTAAACTTATTGCCGCAACAGAGCCCGAGGTTTGTGGTGTCCTAATCATAAACAAGTAGGCACCTCAAATCATGAAAGCAACAATAATAGCAATGGCCATGAGTGTACTAGGTTTTTCGGCTCAGGCCCAAAACACAACCAGCAAAAATTCTAAAACGGTCGTACTGGTTCACGGCGCCTGGTCAGATGCATCGGCATGGGATGCAGTAACCCCTTTGTTAACGGCCCAGGGCGAGGAGGTGATTAAGGTTAATCTGGCAGGCCATGGAAACGATACCACTTCATTTGCCGGTATCACCTTGCAAACGTATGTTGGCCAGGTAAAAGCAGCAATCGGCACCCGCACCAATGTAGTTTTGGTGGGCCATAGTTTTGCCGGACTGGTGATCAGCCAGGTGGCCGAAGAAATCCCTTCACAAATCAAAAAACTGATCTATCTGGCAGCAGCCCTTCCGCATAATGGCGACAGCCTTTTAGGCCTGGCAAAAGGGGACCCCGCTTCGCATATCGGCAAGTTTCTTACCGTCGATAAGGAGCATGGCGCGGCAATCATTGCCAAAGAAGGGGTAGCAGATATTTTCGCGGCCGATGCCCCTCAGCAGGTTCAGGAATATATTGCCGCTACGATTAAAGCAGAACCCTTGCTACCCCTTGCTACCCCGGTACAACTGACGGAAAAGAATTTTGGCAGTATCAGGAAGGTATATATCCACACAGAAAACGACCATGCGATTAGCTATCCTGCCCAACAATACATGGTAAAAAATAGCAAAGTTGATAAGGTGTATACCCTGCAAAGCAGCCATACTCCATTCATTTCTATGCCGGATAAGCTGGCCGCTATACTGACTGCCGAAAGCAAGTAATAGCCAGAACAACAGCAAAAATAAATTCTTCCAATCGAGCTTCTTCTTCCAGCAGGAAGAAGCTCGAGCATAAATTACAACATCATGTCACTTTCTTTAACCAGCAGCACCCATACACCTACACACGAAACCGTGCCAACCGCCTTTATCGATGTAAACGGTGCAAAATTCGCCTATCGATCATTGGGGCAGCCAGAAGGCATACCTATTGTATTCCTGCAACACTTTACCGGTACGTTAGATAACTGGGACCCGGCCCTAACCAATGAATTGGCCAAAACACACCCGATCATCTTATTTGATAACAAGGGTGTCGGTAGCAGCGAAGGCGATACGCCCGCTACAGTAGCCGAAATGGCCAATGATGCCTATGCCTTCATTCAGGCATTAGGTCTGAAAGAAGTATATCTGCTTGGCTTTTCATTAGGCGGTTTTATTGCACAAAACCTGGCAGAAGGGTATCCTGAATTGGTAAGCAAAGTCATTCTGGCAGGTACCGGCCCAAAAGGCAGTGAAGGAATAACCGACATTGTGAACGTGGTAACCGCTGGTATGTCGGATGGTCCTGCCAAGGTTCTGCGAAATATATTTTTCACAAAAACAGCGAACGGTGTAGAAGCTGGCGAACAATTCTTGGAACGTCTGCAACGAAGAAAAGAGAACCGCGATACCCCTACGACCGGAGCAACGGTTAATGCACAGGCAACAGCCATCATCACCTACGGGTATGAAAAAGATCCGGAATACCAGCAGCTGCGCCGTATTAAACAGCCTGTTTTGATCGTAAACGGAACCAACGATTTGATTATGCCTTCCATCAATTCATTCACGCTAGCCCAGTACCTGATCAATTCAAAACTCATTCTGTGGAGCGATTCAGGGCATGGCGCGCTGTTTCAATATAGCCCGGACTTTGTTAAGGAAGTTAATTCTTTTTTAGCTGCATCATAAAGCCTGTCATGAAATCGACATCAGGCATAAGCCTATTAAATGTGCTTGTGCCTGATGAGTTTCAATACGATTGATAACCACCAGCCAATCCCATGAAAAAGACAATTTTACTTTTTTTGCTAAGCATCGCTATGCTACGTGTTGTAGCGCAACGCCCTTCAGAACCGGCCCTTCAGCATGGACCCGAACTCCAGGGGGATAGTATCGTATTCCCATTGACACTTGTCGACGCTTTCCCTTTTGTATCGGCAGAAGTAAATGGCGTTAAGGGGAAATTTATGTTCGATACCGGCAATAAGTGCTACATTGAAATCAACGACAACCTGGTAAACTTACCGCGTAAACGAGCGGTAAGTAAGGGACAGGTTGGAAGCGGTCAATCATTTGTGTCAAACATGAACGATACCATTGCCGAAGTTAAATTTAAGAACGGCCTTACTTACCGTAACCTGTTGAATATTACCAGTGCTAATCTTGATTTTCTTCAGGATCACATCACGCCCGATTGCATTGGGTATATCGGACATGATTTTTTCAAGGGGTATCTGTTTAAACTCGATTATGTAAAGAGAAAGCTCACTTTTTATAAAGTCACACAGGATCGAAAACGGTCAAAGGACTTCCTGAAAGGTGAAAAGGTAGTGGCCGTTCTCAATTTTGAAACCAGGAGGCTGCCTAATCACCCAATGGTTCGCGTAAAGATCGGAGGGGTTGACCTGCTTGGCTCATTTGATACAGGGCAATATGGATTGATCCAATTGGAGGATCAGGCAGCGAACGTTCTGAAAAAGAAGAAGCTGCTGGTTGACGCCGGAAAAAATGGCTACGATGATTCGACGGTCGATGTGAATAACCTAGTGATAAACGGAAGCTTTAACGTAAGTGTAAAAGGTATTGCGCCCTTCAGCCTTGAACAAACAGCGCCATTTAGAAAGGGAATGCAAATTACGGAGGCCAACTATATCTGCTTTGGATACCGCTTTTTCGAGCAGTACAAAACGGTTTGGGATTATGATGAAAAGAAAATTTATGTTCTTGAAAAATAAAAGCCGTTAACCATTCCTCAGGTTTACTAATCATTCGGCACTCGTCAAAAAGAATCATACCAGGAAATTGTCACTTAGCACTTGTGACTGCGAAATTTCCAACGCCTAAGGTAGCTGTAATTGATATTGTATAATCTAACGTTATGTTGGCTAAAGTACGGGGTCTTAGGATTAATACTACTGAGTTCTCAATCTTATTAAACGCTCCACTTGAGACGCAGGGGAGATCATTTATAGGCTGGCATGGGGTGGTCCTGTGGCGCCGAACTCAGGACTTTGCCGGCCTCACGGTTTTCCTTAAAGGGAAATCACCAAAAAGAAGAAGGCCCATGCATACTTCAATGAAGCCGCCTGTCAGCGTAGTGACTAACGAGTGCATGTTGGAGGCAAATAAACCATAAGCCGATACACCTAACAGACCGCCTAATAACCAGAATAGTTTGTTGCCATAGAGCGTGCGAAACGTTAAATAGCGGCCGCCGATGATCAGTAACATGCCTTGAAAAAACCATTCTGCCCGTAGTAGAGCGAGCCCATACGCGATAGGAATCGTCATCAACATAAAAACGGTTCCTTCCATAGCCAGGCCAGTCAACGGGTTGTCGTTGTTGGTAGCCGCTTGCAGACCCATCCTTTTATTGATCAGCGTGCTTATAGGATGAATCAGGGCACCACCGACTAAAAGTGTCCAGATCGCCTGTTTGGTTGAAAAGTTGTAGAGGACACCGGCTGTTGTGAGCCATACGATTCCCGAGACGAGTACACCAGTCGCGCCATTTCGGTACTCGCTTCTCATATGGGCTTGGGCTGCTGTTATTGAATCAATTGAGGAGTTATGCTGCATGGCCAAACGTATAATCAAGATTAACTGGGCCTAAAGCAATAGGAAGCTTTCTGTAGCTACAATACAAACAGGCCTGGAGGTCAATAGAGATTATGAAAGGTAATTAATTGGATTAAGCAGGTGCTATTATTTCTGATTCGTATAGATCGGTCAGTTTGTTGTCTTAAATCGATAGGTTACACTCAATAACGCGCTTAGCCCACCAGCTCCAGCTTTTGTCGTAACATTGTATGAAGAGGAATTCCCACTCTGCTGAAGTTGGGCCGATCGATTCACAATATTCTTACTACTGAATAGGCGATTCACCTGCACATTTATATCGAATAGGCTTGCTAGCTGGTAGGTAAGGCTAACGCCCAAGCTTGAGGAAAGAAAATTTTTTCTATACAGAGTGGTAATAGTGGAGCGAGTAGTCGTCTGACTACCATCTGGATTCGTCTTGGTGGCTATAGTTTGGTAAGTGGGAGATAAGAGGCTTTCCCCTAATTCTGTGTTGACAGCTAAGCCTGCCAGGGCATTCAAGTCTAATTGTTTGGCCGGGCGCCAAATGGTATACTGGATGTTTAACGAGAACTGCCAGTAAGTAACTTTTGTGGCACTACCCACAACGAAACCTGGATCAACCACAAATCGATACCCGGTATAAACTGGGAGAGTAGTGGCTCCACTTTCGACAGTCACTCGTCCGATATGATAACCAACAAGCAGGCCATACCGTGAATTCCGTAAATCGAAGGCATCAGCATTCGTAAAACCGTTGTCTCCCTGTCTGGTCATACTGGACCAGTGTAATCCAACGGCCGGTTTAAGATAATAGTAAGCGGGGTGAGTTTTGTACTGATTTAAGAGAGAATCTGGTGAATAATACTGACCCCAACAGGTCGATAAAGAAACCAGGCAAGAAGCGACAAGGCCATTGATTCGCAAATACCATGACAAAATGATCATGCAAGTCAGTATGTGCTGAGTGAAGAAACAGATTTGTTTTCCTTAAGGCTTTTGAAGTTGTGCCCATGCAGTCGGAGGGAGACCCATTAAGAGACAGTATTGGGCAGCACGATAATAGCCAAGTTGGCCAAGGGTTTACTCCTTGAACGTTAAAGTCTCCAAAACCGTGTAAATTAACACACGCTCTGATTGTTTAATTTGAGTGGCGGTATATCATTAGCAGAAAGTTGACCGTATGCTACGATTCATATTCAGTAGGGATTGAAATAAACCATCTAATTAATCGCCCCTTTTATGAAGCAGGCCTCTGAACCTTGCCTGGGCTCTCTATACAGGGTTCCAACATACGCTTCCCTTTACCTTCATAGCGCTTATAGAAGCCTGGAATCCTAAAAGTAGTCCTCAGTTCTTACCAACTGAACATGCTGACTAAAGTCTGAATGTTCAGTGTTGATGATGTAATTGTGTTCGTAGATAATGATCGCCGAAGGAACCAGGGCTAACAGGAGGAGCACCTGTTCTTTGACGTTTTCCTTAAAGGTCGTTGGTGGCTTTTTATATTCGCGGAAGGTTTTGACGCTCACATTAAGCCAGTCCGAAATGATGTATCAGTAAAGTCAGTCAAGGCCTTAATGGCATTGATATGCTGCCGGTTGACCTCTCTGAAGTAGAGCCAGGAAAGGATTTCACTATCATTGATGTGGTCAGGCACATCTCGTAGGAGCAGATGTTGAGGTCAGGCAACTGGTTTCATCAGGCGTTTCCTTTGCGACTACAAAGTCAGGTAATTTTACCTTTACCAGAAGGCGCGATTTCACGTTACAAATACTTCAGTGAATCGAAAGATGTATGCCACGAGTTGAGTTAGACAGGTAGTAGTACTACCTTCTGCATGAAACTCATTCGTCTCAAGCAGGAGCCTTTTCGTAAAATCCTTTATTTGCGTAGATTAGTCTCCCTGTATATGCAATTTGACTCTACTAACCCCATTATCCAACTTTGCGTCAGAGGAATGGAGATGGAAGCTGAAAGTCCAGATCAGGCAAAAAATCTTTTCGCACAGGCGTGGGGCTTGGCCACTACCGAGCTTGAAAAGTTTACAGCAGCTCATTATTTGGCACGCCATCAAGACTCAGCAACTCAAAAACTAGAGTGGGATCTGATCGCTTTACACTGGGCTCTCCAAATTCAAGATGGTAGCCTGAACGCTAGTTATCCCTCCTTATATTTAAATATAGGCAAAGGGTACGAAGACTTAGGGGCTTTAGATCAGGCCAAGCACCATTACCAACTGGCCCTTTCCTATGTTGATCATCTGCCCGCTGAAGGCTATGGAAAGATGATTAAACAAGGAATCGAAAGCGGTTTACAGCGGGTAATTCCTTAGCGCTATTCTTATCTGTTTCTGAGAGTACTAGCATACCCTACTGGTAGAGATAAAGCTAGGGAATGAGAAGGCCCTACTTCCAGTATATGGGGGGTGCTGTCAAACATCCGGTTTAAACCAAGAGAGCCTTTTCGTCTCACCTGGGATCAGATAAAGCAAGGTTCCTGGTCCCACTAAGGAGCCTTTGGGAAGACATCAATTTTTTAATATTTCTCAAGCGCCATCAGTTGCATACGCTTTAAGATACTGCAAAAAAATATTAACAATATACCATTTGATAATTTGTCTATGAAACGATAACACTAAGTCGGTCCACAGGGTTATGCTACCATTCAACCAACTGGTTGATCTACAACTAACAAACTCAAGGTTATGAAAAAGATCGTATTAATGGGGGCTATGCTATTGGCCGTAGCCTCTTTCAGCGCCCAGGCGCAATCGGCTACCAATGGAACGACATCAAATAGTAGCACAGGAAACAGAACAAATGGATCTGCCAGTCAAAATGGCACCTCGTCAACTAATGGAACAAGCAACGGCTCAACCATGGGCACCAGTTCGGACAATGGCTCCAGTTCGTCGGGTAGTAGCAAGATGAATCGCAATAGATCAGGACGCCGTTCAACAATGGGCACAAACTCATCCAGTAACGGAACGATGAATGACGGTTCAACCAGTGGTACGACAACCAATGATGGCAATTCGAGTTCTCAGGGCTCAACACAAGGTCGTAGCGGCCGTCGATCAAAAAGTATGAGCGGCAGTCAGGGCACTAGTTCTTCTTCCTCTGGATCTACGGGTACTACTCCGCCTAACAACTAGTTAATGAGATGGAGACCCATTGACGAAGGTTTAGCTTGGCTGAAAGGATTATTTTTTCTTACTGTTTCGTGTCAATGAGTATGAGTCGGCTACTAGATGTTGCCGACTCTTTTTTATGTAACCAACTTAACCGAAGCAGACTTGGCTCATAATAGGGAGGATTTTATGAGAATAAGCAGATAGGCATTCTACGTGGCTAGAAAGTCTAGTCCATTTACCGACTGCGAAATGTATTTTCACTTAGCGAACATGTTGTTTCTCTGATTGTTGTCACGCAGCGAGCGTTTGAGTTATTTTGGTAGCATGATTATAATTCACGCCTGCTAAATCGATACAAGAAGGCGAATTCGGTATTCCATACTTTCTGCTCGTACCGATTCATCGTACAATCTTAAACTGGCATAAGCCAACCCATTAGCACCTGAAAAGGCAGCAACTCATAGTGTCAGGCCTGTACTAAGGTAATGCCTTGACCAGTACAAAATCCAGATAGGCCAGATTAGACCCCTTATTATAATGCAGGGTAAGCAAATTAAGTCCACCAACGGGAAAGCTAATCTGCCCGACCGTTGCCTGAGTCCAGTGATGAAAGTCGCCCGTATTCTCCGGCAGTACCAACTCAACCGCTTTTTTATTATTCAGCCATAAGGACGATTTGTTATCCTGATAACCATAGACTGTGATGATTTTATAGAGGCCTGGTACTTTTACATCAACCGTATAATTTGTCCATTCCCCATCTTCCTGCCAGCCAATGTACAATTGATTTACTTTGGGGTCGACTTTGTTGGGATGATTAAAGTCGGCAAAGTCCTTGGTAAATGAAATATCGACTCCTTCCTGCTCCCTGAAGTGCACCAGAGCAAGTGGAACGCCGGGCCGCTGATGATCGGGTTTACGGTTAAGTTCTCCGCTCCCTTTATTGATCGGATCGGTATCATGATAAGCCACTCCTTCTCCACCCAGGTCATAATAAGCCAACTCCAGTCGACCTGGGATCGTTTGAACTCCCTTTGTGTATTCGGCATCTGTAAAGGGTTTGCCTTTATATCCGGTTGGTACTTGCCCCACAGCGACTGAAGCAACTGTGGTTAAAAGGATGGCAAAGCTGAAGAATTTGTTGTTCATGCGAGTATGTGGGAAACAATGGATTATTCATTCTACCAATCGGTTGCTCCCTATAGTGAGTAGTATGTAGTGAGGCTAACGATAGAGAGATTTATGAACGTAAAGGCATCGTTAGACTACATCTACCAGCCGTTGCGAAACAGTTAGGGCATATGTCCAAGCGTATTCAGTAGTTCGGCTGCAAAATGAATTTAGAAATCCATTGCTGGTCAATAGCTGCCCGAGGTTGAGTCAATTGGCCGATTCAAGAAGTGCCTCTTCAAAGAATGTATTTCTGGAAGAGGCCTTACCTCTCAATCCATTGCTACCCAGATAACCTTACCAATCGGCCGCTTTATCCACTTATGGTAAAAACGTATCGACTATCATGTCCGTCAGTTGATGGCTGGTCCAACCCGCCCACAAACTTTTTGCCTTTAGTACAGCCCATGCCATTAGGCCAGCCCCCAACGCAATGGCTATACTCTTTTCGGTTAACCCATGAGCCAGGCCGAATACCACCGAGGTCCAGACGACGGCCCACATTCTAGTCCAATAGCGAACGCAACAAGCCAACAGTAACCCTCGACAAATTATTTCTTCATACAGATTGGTAACACAATTGATTCCGTAGCGATAAACATCTATTTCAGGACTGAACTTTTGTCCCCTTGAAGCAAGAATCAGTAATGGAATAGCGGCTAGTATTGTTGCGGCCATCAATCCATATTTTAACGAAAGTAAAGTATACGTAGTTGTCCCACTCCATTGATCATTATAATCCATTTTTAGCAGGTACTTGCCGATAAGCAGGAGGGCAAGTGCTACGGGAAGTAACCCCAGAAGCCCGTTTCCGTAATCATAAAACAATACACGATTCAACTTGTCGCTGAGGCCCAACAATGACACTACAAATTGACGCGTAACTTGAATACTATACAATCCTGCAAAGATGAAACTGCTCAAACAAAATGGAATGTAAATTTTGTCATGAAGTAGTCGCATCCTACTCCCTAGAAATCCAAACAGGGCTAAGAGTATGAAGGCAATAGACACGATTAAATAGTCGTTCATCGAGGTGATTTTTCCAATGTGGTAAAACCTGGGCTTGCAAGCCCAAGAAAGGCAAACAAGCAGGTTTCACGGTAAAATACCACCACATTAGGTGAGTCTGCATAATGGCTCCCTATTTTTTCTGTACGGTTGCCAGCAGTTCCTGCGGATACCCCAACGCAATGGCACTGATTTCATCCAAAAGATTTACCTGATCCGCCTGTAAACGAATATCGACCGCCCTTAAACTTGTCTCAAGATGCGCTAGTGTTCGAGCGCCAATGATCGGAAAGACGCCTTTACTCAACGCCCACGCTAACGCAATCTGCCCCGGCGTTGCTTTGAGTTCGTTGGCCAATAACTCCAGTTGATCAAGTATGGTCTTTGTTCGCTCGTCTTCCTGATAATCGCCAGCCGCAGAAAGAGTCAGTCGCCCAGATGATCCCTGTCGGTATTTCCCTGTCAGCAATCCTCCCGCCAGCGGAGAATAACCCATCATACCCAAACCGAAGTGCTCCGCCATTGGCGTCAGCTCCCGTTCTGCTGTTCGTTGTAAGAGGTTGTATTCAAATTGGATTGCCTTCAGCGGTGTAGAAGTCGCAATGGCAGCCGCTTTCCAGGCCGGGAAATTGGCCAGACCTGTATATAAAACTTTACCAGCGCTAAGCAGGTCTTCCAGACCACGAACCGTTTCTTCTAAGGGTGTCACACCGTCATCGAAATGCGGTATATACAGGTCTATATAATCCGTTTTCAGACGTCTCAAACTACCCTCTACTCCCTGGCGCATAGCTTTGCGGTGGTTACCGGCATTGGCCAGCGAAGGATTGGGTAAGTTGCTTCGGGTATACTTGGTACAAATAATAAAATCGTGCCGTTTGTACTCGATAAACCTACCGACAGTCTCTTCCGCTTCGCCAAACTGATACTGATCAGAAACATCGATAAAATTTCCACCCGCATCTGCATAAGCCGAGAGTATCTGAAGTGCGTCTTGAACGGCGGTGCCATACCCCCGTCGATCCCCCAATTGTGAGCCACCTAGTATCAGTTCGCTAGCGGGTAAACCGGTCTGTGTTCCAAATAATTTATGTTTCATACGACAAAGGTCAGGAGCGAGTAAAGCACAATCAAGTAGGGCTAAATTCAGCCGTATCTAATAGATCCTCACCTATCTTATATTTGTAGTATGTACGAAAGAAAGTTACCTGTTAAGCTCGACTGCGGTCTCCACCTATTTATGGAAGTAATGAATGGGAAGTGGAAGATCAGTCTTATCTGGAGCATTCATTCGGGCATCAAGCGGCCCGGCGAACTGCATCGCAAAATTTCTAAAGCGTCTCGGAGATTGTTAGATACCCAGTTAAACCAGTTGGTGGAACATGGTATCGTTTACAAAACCAGTTTTGATCAAAAGCCGTTGAAGGTAGAATATAGTCTCACCCCTCTTGGCGAAACACTAATCCCCCTTATTGAATTGACCGCAAAATGGGGAGAAGACCATCGTGGTGTATTAGAGCCGCTGTTTACTAACGTGCACTATGCGTAACCCTAAACTTGCTCTCTCGAGACGCCCTATTTTTGAAGCAGACACAGATGCTGACAGCTGAACAATGGTGGTACGTAAATAAACATAGATTGCTCTAGCCAGATTGCAGCTGATAGTGAGAATTGGGGATAACCTGGTAGCACGAAAATACGAACCCAGGGGCACAGAATCAGTTTAATGCTCATTTAACCGGATAGCGACTGGTACCTTTCCCTAATAAACAGTCCCTTTAATAGCTTTGAGCCACCTTGTCAACCTACCTTGACGTGATGGATTGGATCTATGAATTACCAAACTGGTTGTTTTTTCTATTTTGTACGGGCATCAGCGTCTCTTTTGCTACGCTGGGACTACTCGCGACCCGACCATGGGTTCGGCGACACGCTGATCAACACGACCAGCAAAACGATTTAGTCAGTTACTTTCTGGGAGCTTCCGGGGTCATCTATGGCATTGCCCTGGGCTTAGTGGCGGCTGGCGTGTGGACTAACTTTCAGACGTTATCCGGTGAAGTGGATGACGAAGCGGGTATTACAGCTGCCATCTATCAGGATGTAAGTTCGTACCCTATGCCCAACCGTCAGCTTTTGCAACAGCATTTGCGAG
The DNA here is from genome assembly GCF_000974425.1 of Spirosoma radiotolerans. NCBI lineage: Bacteria > Pseudomonadati > Bacteroidota > Cytophagia > Cytophagales > Cytophagaceae > Spirosoma > Spirosoma radiotolerans. The sequence goes on along the minus strand of NZ_CP010429.1, from coordinate 247,853 downwards.
CGTATGTCCAGGCCATAATTAAGCAGGATTGGCCCCAACTGCGGCAGGGAAATACGCCCCAGGCCAGTACCCGTATCCTCTACCAGTTTAAACGAGAGTTATTTAATTTTGTACCCACCGATGCCGGTCTGCGCCTGATTCATGAACAGGCGCTGGAACAGTACAACGAGCTGGCCAAAGTTCGGCGCGATCGCCTGCAAGGCAGCACTAGCAGTTTGCCGGCTGTTTTATGGTGGATCATTATTTTAGGCTCCTTTATCAACATTATCATCACCTGGTTTTTTGTGAGTGATCATGTAGGCTATCACTTGGGCTTAACCATCTTATTGGCGCTACTACTGGGCTCACTACTGTTTTTGACGGCCGCTATGGACAACCCCTTTCGAGGAGATTTCAGTATAGACGCGGAGTCATTTAAACAGGTACTGAGTCAGATGCCCGATGAAAAGTTGCGTTCACCGCAATAGGTCATGCTCAATCATCAAACGACACCAACCCCTTACTGATGGTCATTGTACCGCCCTTTATTGATAAGTAAAGAATATAGCATTAATGCGATTTTATTAACTTGTATATACTATTTTTACTTCTTCATAAACAAGTCACTTGTACTATTTTCGTTTTCTTAACCTATGAAAACGTTACCTTATATTTTAACGCTGCTAATCTGTCTGATAAATGGTTGCAGGCCTTCAATTAGCACTCGGGTGGCTCTGGATGTGGCTGGTACATACCAGTTAATTTTGTTCTCCAGCTCGACTACAACGGATGATAATCCCAGTGGTACAGTTCAAGCAACTGAATTTGACGGTAACCACATCAATCTGGTTGTAAAAGGCCAATCGGGTAAAGTAAACATCAATTATGCGTACAGCAATGTTGTGGTGACAGAGACGACGGCTAGCCACTCAGGTCAAATCGATTACACTCTCACATTTAAAAAGCAACTCATTGGATCAGCTCATTTTGATGGCGTAAGTCGTTCTATTGTTGTAACGCCTTCTTCGAAACTTCGGTTGGAGGGCTTGGAACTTTAACAAAGCCTGCCCGGAGTACCGGGTAACCTTTTATCAGGCAAGGCCCTCTCTTAAGGTATAAAACGCACATTGTTTGATGCCGGATGGATGGTGGGTATGACCTATAAACAGGCCTGAATAGAGTAGATTATGGTTAGCGAAGTTACTATTGGACAACAGGTGAACGATGCCCCTATCGAGAAGCAAATTCTTGAATAGGAGCGTTTTCCTACGAATAGGCTTACATCTGTTTCTTTCGTTGATAGTACCGCCGGGCCTTCTGGTGACTGCCACAGCTTTGCATATCGCACCACTTCCGACCCTGGTTCTTGGTGGCATCCAGGAAGTACCAGCGGCAGGCACCGCACTGTTTAATTCGCCTTTGGTCCTGACCGCTCAATAACTCGTAGGCCGACAAGCTAAAGACCCAAACTGCTTGCAGTAGATTTATTTGAGAGCTTTGCCAATCTAAGGTGAGTTTGTTCGCTTGCCCTGAAAACCCTCGTTGGTTCAGTGCTTCATTCACGTGCCCGTTAAAAGCTGTCAAAACCGAAGCTGGAAGGGCTTCTACCGTCCCCTTGACCAACGATGCGAAAACTGTCAGCATCGACTGCCGTACTTCTCTTGCTTTGTCTAACACGCCGGCTGCCTGTTTGGGATCTGCCTGGGCCAAAGCCGTTAAGGTGTCAAGTACCTCCGTATCCAGCAGGCTTAACCGGCGGGCGAGAATCAGTAGATCAGTGTATGTATGCAAACGCTCCACGGGGGTATCAAAGTCAAGGGCTGTATTGGCAAAATCAAGACAGGCAACCCCGCCCGTCAGGTCCATTTCGGTGATTGTAGTGAGCTTTGCCATAGCCTAAACGTAAAGAAATTTTATTACCACTAAAACAAGCATAGAAGGTTATAGTTCTTAGAAGATAAATCATACCGTCAAAAAGAATTTAGAAGGTAATACTATGAAAACAGCAATCGTCTCACGGGTATGGCTGGTGCTGGCGTTTATAGCCATCTATTTTATTTGGGGAACCACCTATCTGGCTAATTTATACGCGCTCAAAGCCCTGCCCCCCTTTATCATCTCGGCCCTTCGTTATGTGGTGGCGGCCTTGATACTGGCTACACTGGCTTATGGCAAAAAACAAGCGGTTCCGCACGGGGCCGAGATCCGTGATTTGGCCATCAGTGGTATTCTCATGCTGGTAGGGGGCTCGGGGCTGGTGGTGGTTGCCGAGCAGTATATCTCATCAGGATCGGCAGCCGTGATTGTAGCTACCGAGCCACTTTGGTTTGTCGTGTTGGATTATTCGCGATGGAAACTCTATTGGCGCAATAAACAAGTGATTGCAGGTCTGCTACTTGGCTTCTTAGGTATTGTTTTCTTCACTCTTTTTGCCCCTGAGTCTACCTCGCCAGCCATCCAGTCTGAGAATTTACTCTTAGGTACGGTGATCGTAGTGGCGGCTTCCGTGTTGTGGGTAGTGGGGACCTTATTTGCTGCCCGGCGTATAAAGCCAAGCCGCTATACGCTTTGGCACCCAACGATCCAGCTGATGGCGGCTGGTTTTTTTGCGGGTTTGATTGCCTTGGCCAATGGGGAATGGGCTGACTTTGATCTGAAGGCAGTAGAGCAATCGGCCTGGATTGGCCTTGGCTTTTTAATCGTGTTTGGCTCGCTGATCGCTTATCTGGCCTTTGGGTGGCTGGTCACTGTTCAGCCGCCAGCCTTGGTCAGCACGCATACGTATGTTAATCCGCTGGTGGCCGTACTGATTGGCTGGCTGGTAGCCGGAGAGCCCGTTGCTGGCCCGCAATTGCTGGCGTTGGCCGTGGTCTTAACGGGAGTGGTGCTTACTCAGCTAAGTACAGTCCATACGGAGTCCTAGACAGGTTAATAAGCAAATCTAAACCCTACCGTTTTAGCCTTATGAAGAGTAGGTCAAGAACTAATTTCGGGACCACAAACTATTACTGAGCCATCAAAGACCTGCTTAAATTACCGTTTATTTCTCGGTTGCTTTCTCGAAGTCGAAACGTCGAAAAAGCATCTGTTGAGCCAGTTAAAGTAGCCACTATCGTAGCCACTATCGCAAAAGGCAAGTACGCCTTTGGATACATATAAGTCAGTTGCTAAAAACCCACTAGTGTGTAGTCCATTGATACAGTTTTCGTTGAATGGCGGGCAACCCGAAGCCAAAGGCAGGAACTAGAATGGTGGTGCTCTCGCCATAGAAGAACTGATATCAACACGAGTGAATGCCTCCAGCATGATACAAAAGAAAGCCTTTACCAATCATTATATCGGTAAAGGCTTTTGTAAAACGAACCACTCCCTGAAGCTTACCAGTGAACTAGTGTTGAGGCCGATCCCAGAAAGCAGGCGGTTCTACCCCTAGTGTGCGTAAGTAGACATAAGCCTGACCGCGGTGATGAATTTCATTGTCGATCAGGTAGAAAAGAAACCAGTAGATTGGCCCTTCATACAAACCAAATGCCTTATCAACTTCCTGGAAACGAGTGAGGGGAATCTGTGGCCAATAGGCATTAATCTTTTCGGTCACCCGATCCCACTGGGCCAGTACCTGCTCCTTCGTAGTCGCTTTTGGCGCTGCCTCCGCACCTTCGCCATAGGAAGGCCACTCTCCCGAAACCACACCCTGCATGCTCTGGTCAGCCATCTGCAACACTTCATCAATCAGTGCCGAACAAGGTCGCATGCTCCCCAGGGAATACGAAAAGAAGTGCTCCTCAGGGTAGACTTCGATCAACCGGCGGGTGAGCCCCCGGTGTCCCTGCCAATGGGCAAGAAGTTGTTGGGGTGAGATGACGATCTGCTCTATCATTTGGTTAAGCTGAACTGTGTTTTCCATAGCCTGTTATTGGTTGAAGTTGTCAATTTGTTTCCAACACAAAGAACAGCCAGTTGGGTGACAGCCGTATGTCAGCAGTGAACTCAGGAAGCTGTAATTAATCGACTCGAAGCAGCTAGCGTGATGATGTTAGCTGGTGAAGCGGCTCCAGGTCAAGAACAAAGCCGCTATAAAGATTAGGCCCCTCTATCGTATTCTGATCCTATATGACGTAAAGCCGTCAGACGCTTTTCAAAAAGGTCTCACGCGCCGTGGAGCATCTAAACAGCTATGAGTAGGTGTTCGATGGGTTGGATAATGCCCTCATTGGCGAATTGGCTGAGTTCATCAAATTCGAGCGGCTCTGTTGTCCGTAGTTAGTGTTTCAACTGAACGTTCAACCCGAAGCGGGACCAATTTCGCTAGAAATAAGCGATAGGTATCGTCTCAAGCACAACCCAAAATACGCTTCTCCAACCTGCTTAATGCTATTGTCGTCTCACTTTGGAGCGTTTTCTGAGACACGATAGCTTCCAAACTATTTAACTCATGAGTGGAATGTATAAGTATATCCTTAGAATGTCGTAGCTGGTGCCTTTGCAGTTGCTGAACTTTGTGCCAGTCAAAATATAAAAACATGGACACAAATCACCAGCCTAAAATTGTCTTAATAACCGGTGGAAGCCGGGGTATCGGTAAGAGTATCGCGCTGCATGCAGCAAAACGGAACATTGGCGTCATCATTACCTACAATAAAAATCCCGAGCTAGGCAACGATGTTGCGAACACCATTAATCGCAATGGAGGTAAGGCTATTACTTTACATCTGGATACCTCAGACACTGCTTCATTCACCAGCTTTGCCAGCCAGGTTCGGCAAGATCTCAAAAGTAACTGGGGCCGTGAGGACTTCGACTATCTGGTCAATAACGCTGGCATTGCTCAACGGTCGCTTATTGCCGATACAACGGAGGAGATCTTTGACGAACTGGTCAATGTGAATTTCAAAGGCGTCTTTTTCCTTACCCAAAAATTGATCCCGCTGGTAATTGATGGCGGTCAAATCATTAATATATCATCAGGGTTGGCACGTTTTGCTTTTCCCGGAGTGGCGGTCTATGGAGCCCTGAAATCGGCGCTAGAAAGTCTGACAAGATATTTTGCCAAGGAATATGCGGCCAGAAAGATTCGCGTCAACAGCGTGGCGCCGGGGGCCATCGATACTGAATTTGGCGGGGGAAAAGGCAATGAGAGCCAGCGCGCGCAAGTTACTGCTATGACTGCTCTTGGGCGTTTGGGAAATGCTGACGACATTGGCGGCTTTGTGGCATCGCTGCTGTCAGATGACAGTCGTTTTGTCAATGCGCAGCGTATCGAAGTAGGGGGCGGGGTTTATATTTAATTTTGTTAAGGGGCAAACCTGGCGTTTAGCCCTTTAATTTTGTCACACCAGATCGTTCGTTTAGCTAGTTGACCGTGGAATACATCGACATCAAATCTATTTCAGAACTTCTTTCTTTTTTTCACTACGAAAAGCCCGTTCATCCGCTGATAGCCGTTGTCGATTTATCAAAAGTTGATAGGTCACACCGAAAAGAAGGCGTCTTCTATCGATTGGATCTCTATTCAATCGCTTGCAAGAAAATAGAGGGTTCATTCAAATATGGACGCACAGACTATGACTTTTCGGAAGGTTCTTTGATGTTTACAGCGCCAAACCAGGTTTTGTCACCTGGCCTGGAAAATAAGGTCCAAGGATGGGCTATTTACATCCACCCCAATTTTTTGTATGCCACTGAAAAAGGCGTGAAGCTGACAGAATACTCCTTTTTCGGTTATGATACCCATGAGAGCCTGCATATTTCAGAAGCCGAAAAAGACATCCTGGAAAATTGCTTAGCCAACATTACCAGAGAAATATCGATCAACTTAGATGCTCACTCTCAGAATTTGATAGTAACCAATCTCGATTTGCTCCTTTCCTACTGCTCCCGGTTCTACGACCGGCAATTTTTAAGCCGAGCCAAAGCAAGTAACGACGTCGTCGAAGCCTTCGATCGGATTTTGAGTGAGTATTTTTCCAAAACCAACTTAATCGAAGTCGGATTGCCCACCGTTAAGTACTTTGCCTCACAGCTCAACTTATCGGCAAACTACTTGACCGACTTACTAACCAAATACACGGGTAAGTCGACCAACGAGCATATTCATTTGAAGTTAATTGACAAGGCAAAGAGTTTGTTATGGAGTACTGATCGTCCAATTAGCTCGATTGCTTACGATCTTGGCTTTGAGCATCCTTCGCATTTTACTAAACTCTTTAGAAATAAGACCGGTTACTCGCCAAGAGAGTTTCGTCAGTTGAACTAATGAGCTTGTGTCTCGATAAGGATCAATGGCTCGCTTATAACCTTCTCACCAGGCAGTTGTGACTCTGGGTTCCTGAACAACTCAGATATGGTTTTGCCGAAGCAATGCTGAAGGCATCACCCTGCGATATTGGATGAAGCGGTTGTAAAAATGGATCGGTATCAGGACAGATCCTGTTTTTTACTTACTCGTCAAAGATGGTTTAATATCGTTGATCTTGCGGATAACGGATGCGTTTACTACATTTACATAACCAGTTATATAATAGGTTATGAAAATTTTCGAAAGGACCGGCAAAATGGCCTTAGGAAGCCGATTACGCCTTTTCACCATGCGTATTACGGAGGATGCGGCCAAGATATATGCACTCTATAACGTAGCGTTTTCGCCCAAGTGGTTTCCCGTGTTTTTTGTCCTGGCCAACGATGGCGAAAAAGCAGTATCTGAACTAGCGGATGAAATCGGCCATTCCCAACCCTCAGTGACGAAAATCATAAAGGAAATGGAAGCAGCAGGGATCATAAAAGCCAATCTGACATCGAAGGACAAACGCAGAAACCTTGTCGGGTTGACCCAGCAGGGAACTGATTTAGCCGAAAGGGTAAAATGGCAAGCTGCTGATGTCGATAAGGCAATCGATGGAATCATTCAGGAAGCCACGCATAATCTATGGGAGGCTCTGGTGGAATGGGAGTTTCTGCTGGATCAGAAATCATTGCCTGAACGGGTTCAAGAGCAGAAAAAGCTTAGAGAAGGTGAACACATTCAAATCGTTCCGTATCAGGAGCACTATCAGGCCCAGTTCAAATCCCTTAATGAGGAATGGATTTCGGCCTATTTCACTATGGAGGAGTCGGATTACAAAGCCCTGGACAACCCCAAAGCGCATATACTGGACAAGGGCGGTCAGATTTTCGTCGCCTTATACCGAAATGAACCGGTGGGGGTCTGCGCTTTAATCAAAATGGATGACCCTGTCTATGATTTTGAGCTGGCCAAAATGGCCGTCTCGCCAAAAGCACAAGGGAAAAGTATTGGTAAGCGGCTTGGTGAAGCCGCCATCGAGGCAGCCCGGGAAGTGGGTGCTTCCCGGATTTATCTGGAAAGCAATACCCGGCTTACCCCCGCTATCAACCTGTACTATAAGCTTGGTTTTCAAAAAGTGGTCGGCCGTCCTACGCCTTACCAACGCTGCAACATTCAAATGGAATTAACTCTCACTCAGTAAGCAATGTACGATCAGAAAGTGGCCATTATCATTAAGGACGATCTACTGGCCTGGCAAAAATTGAACGTGGTTTCGTTTTTGGCCAGCAGCATCGCTATCCAGTTCCCGGAAACACACGGAGAAGCCTTTATTACTTCGGATCAGGTTGAATTCTTACCTTTTATGAAGCATCCAATTCTGGTTTACAAAGCCGATACATCGGAAAAGCTGCAACGGGCTTTTCAACGAGCCAGAGACCGAGAGCTCGCTATCGGCATTTACACCAACCCGCTTTTTGGGACGAAGTCGGGCCAGGAGAATGTGCAGGAAATAGCCCGTCACAGAGTTAATGAGCTGGACCTGGCTGGTATCATCATCTACGGAGAGAATAAGAAAGTAGACAAGGCGTTAGACGGGTTAAAATTTCACGACTAAACGTGCGCAAGCCGCTACGAACGAATTCAGCAACGTTTTAACTTAACTTAACTTGACTCTGGTTAACCAGTAACTTCTTCTAATGGTCCGGTTCGTTATATGGCTCGTGCAGCCCTTATACGAGTCTGCCTCAGGTTGAGTTAGTTGAAAGTTGCTCTGAATGCTAAGGGAGAGAGGTTAGTCTTGCTTTTAAATAGCTTGCTGAATGACTGCGGGTGCTCAAAGCCAAGCTGATAAGCGATTTCGGCAATGGAGAGTGAACTAGTACTCAACAAATCTTTCGACCTTTCGATAACCGCTTGTTGAATATACTGCTGAGTGGTCTGTCCCGTTAGCGAACGCAGCATGTCGCTCAGATAACGAGCGGATACATTGAGCTGTAAGCTGATGTACTGCACCGATGGTAAACCGGTTTGCTGGCCTTGACTCTTCTCAAAGTACTGAGTCAATACGTTGTCCAATGAAGAGATGATATCGTGATTAACCGTTTTACGAGTTAGAAACTGGCGATTGTAAAAGCGAAGGCTGTAGTTGAGCAACACTTCGATCTGCGATACCAGTACATCCTGACTGAAGGCATCGATATTCGTGTCTAACTCGCTTTGTATGGCATAAAACAGATGACTGATGATTTCTTTTTCCTTAGCTGATAAAAAAAGGGCTTCGTCAACGGCGTAGGAGAAAAAACCATATCGGTTGATGGCCCTGCCTAAAGGGTAGTGCCGAATAAAATCGGGATGAAAATAGAACGCATAGCCTTCATAATTGCTTCCATCATCAGGGGTAAAAACAACCTGGTTCGGCTTTAAAAAAGCGAGCCCTCCTTCATCAAAATCATAATAGCGTTGCCCGTATCTCACCCTTCCCTTAAAGCTCTTTTTAAAGGAGACTTTATAGAAATCAAGTATGATTTTCTCCCCCTTCTTTAAAACCTCAAACGGAGTCTTGCCATAATCGATGAGCGCAACCAACGGATGCAATGGCGGAGGGTGTCCCGCATGCTTCATCAGTTGAGAGATACTGTTAAAATGGTAGGTTATTTCACTTTCTTTCATGTGCGGTATAACGGAATCGTTCCCAATTTAATCTTGTGCTGAGGGCCGGATGACGATGTCGCCCACTTCGATATCCACGGGCTGACTGATTGCATAAATAACGGCATTAGCCACGGCGACCGGCGCTAACCCTAATCGCTCCATGGCCTGTAGCACCTGTTGGCGTTTTTCTTCATCTTTCACGGTATTGACCAGGTTTGTTTTGACATACCCCGGAGATATACCAGTGATGCGAATGGTCCCATCCGATTCTTGCCTAAATGCTTCGGTTAGAGTTCGCACGGCATTTTTGGTGCCTGCATAAACGCCCTGGGTTGGCACAATCTTCAGGCCCGAGGTGGAGACAATATTGATAATGTGACCGGCCTGTTGCTTTTTGAAAACAGGAATAGCTGCTGCCATGCCATACAAGACCCCTTTCAGGTTACTGTCAATCATGTCGTCCCATTGGTCCACCTCCAGTTCATCGATACGGCTTATGTGCGCAACCCCCGCATTATTGATCATCACATCCAGCCTACCATAGGTGTTTACCGCGGCATCAACCAACTGAAGCAAGTCTTGCTTTTTCTTTACATCAGTTACCACCTGCACTACTTCACCACCCGAGTCTTTGATTAGTTGGGCCACTTCGGTCAATGACGCTTCGGTGCGGGAGCCTATTACCACTCTGGCTCCGTACTTAGCCAACTCTATAGCGATGGCCTTGCCAATGCCGCTTCCTGCACCCGTAATGGCAATTACTTTATCTGAAACTTGCTTTTGCATACCCGTCAATTTGTTTATGCAAAGGTCTCAATCCATCATGGGTAAAAAGTAGTCAGATCGGTATATGTTGTAGTTAGCTATGCAGAAACTGATTTACATACCTTATAAAACTAGGTTTACAAAGAGGAGACAAAGCCGCTTCGTCTTATTTGAGCATATGCCTTACAGAATCCCTAAGATCAGGCTGGACTGTATGTTAGAAAGGAGAGCGAAAAGGCCGATATTATGGTAAGGGCCTACCCGTAGATCAGGCCTGTTAGTTGCGAGTGAACCCCTACGTAGGGAAAAGCAAAAGCCAGACAACACGAAGTCACCTGGCTTTCTTTTCACTCTGTGTGCAGGCCTAGGGCTGCGTTTTAAGTGCATCTAAGACTACTTCGAGCGAAATATAAGAGTAAAACTAGCTAGCCAAGAAATTGTTTAACGTATTGACCCATTTTTAGAGATGTAGAAAATATAGCGGTTTATTTTTCAAATTAATCTTTTATTGACCGTTCAGTAGATGCTTTATAGAAGGTCAGATTAACATTGAGCAGATTAGGCGACAAATTCGTCTCACCTCCTTTTATGAAGCTTACAAGAACTGCTCGCCTTATAGTAGCCTTACTAATCGTATTTGTCGGAGGAATACTATTCGTAACAGGCCATGCTAGCCCATCAGGTAGCCGTGTGACAAACATAGTTGTATCTTACTCCGGTGCCATAATTGGTTTTTTAGGATTAAGCTGGCTTATAAAGATAGTCAAGTCAAAAGAGTAATATAACGGCACCTACACAATACGTCTTTGAAAAGTAAAATGGCTAAACGCTGCTTGAATTAACTAGGCATTTTACTTTTTTCTACGATGAAGGAGTCTATGACAGGTTTATATTACTCAAGGCTTTGTCTCAAATCTAGAATAGTAACCGCGTCGCAGACTCCGCTTTCTATGCGTGAGTTAACAAAAAGAGATTACATAATGTGGCTATCGAAAATAACTTCTGCCTGGTATTTATTGGCTATCTCTTGATAAACAGGGCGTTTTATGTAGTTAGTGGCCGACACGTTTCTATGGCGTGTACGAGTTATCAGTATAGTCGGATTTAGACGGCCTATTTATAAAAGTAGGAAAGATGTTTTAAGCGGTTTGCAGAAATAAAAAGCACATTAACTTTTACATGCTAATAGACTACATTCCTGATAAGGCACTATAAATATATGTTAGCATAAAAACAGAACTTCATAGCGGGTCGCAAAAGAGGTCAATAATGTACAATTATTGAGCCTTACTAGCCATCAATGCTACTTTTTTAATTGATTGATGGGAGGACCGACTCGCTTAAATCCATGATCCTCCCGAAACTTGTCCTGCTCGGCTTCGCTCATCGTCTTGAGCGCACCTTCGCTTACCTTTTGGAAAAACGCTTCCATTTTACCCGCTGGCTGGAAAGTCATCAATAATCGGCCATCACCAGAACCTATCTTGGCAAAACAATGAGGTACGTTTCGCGGGCCAAACACCGTATCACCCGCCTTCGCCTGGTGGATTACATCACCCACTTTAATTAAAAATTCTCCTTCCAGCACATACCACATTTCATCCTGATCAAAATGGGTGTGAAGTGCTGGTCCTCCTTCTTTAATACGACTGGATTCATACACGTACATATCCCCATTGGTGTCTTTCGTGGATACCTTCGTCATAAAGGTATCGCCATCAAAAAGAGAGATGGCATGATTAAATCGGTCTTTCCCGGCATCGACTTTAAACCCTTTGTCAACGCGGTAGTTTTTTAGGGTGTCCGCAGCCCACAAGAAAGGGGAGGCCAGAAAGGTAGCGGTTGCCAAACCGGCTTTCAGGAAGCTATTTCGTTGCATAGTCGTTGAGGCTTTATTATCAAGATTGCATCATTCCCACGAATAAACGAGTAGTTGCAACACCTTTGGCAAGCTGTTTAGCCAGTGGTCAATACAGCGGCATAAATGGCATTACGCCAACCAATTCTGCTTTAAAGAGCATTTATGACTTAGGCCGATCCAGCTCTGATCTAATCTTCGCCGAGCAAGTTCGTGAGCAATTTTAGCAGTTCCCTAAAATCCACTGGCTTCACCAGATGGCCATCGAAGCCCGCTTCCCTGGTTCGCTGCCGGTCTTCCTGCTGACCATAACCCGTCAAGGCAATCACTACCGCTCCACCCCAGGCCTGCTCCCGGATTAGCTGACAGGTGGCATACCCATCCAGGTCAGGCATACCAATATCCAGCAGAATAGCCGCTGGCTGTAACTGCTCACCAGCTTCGAGACCGGCTCGTCCACTGGTTCGACTATGGGCTTCATAGCCTTTCAGCTTCAGCAGCATGGCCAGCATCCGAGCCGCATCCGCGTTATCATCAATGATCAAAATACGGTGTAATGGTGTTGAGGCCGTATCTGGTTGAGTAGGTTTAGCTTTTGGTTCGGCAGCAGGCAGTGTCGGTAGATGAACCGTGAAGAGGCTGCCTTTTCCTAACCCTCCGCTTTGAGCCTCCACCCGGCCGCCATGCATCTCGACTAATCGCTTGACCAACGTTAGGCCCAGGCCTAAGCCCCCTTTCGAGCGAGCGATCGAGTTGTCGACCTGCACAAACAGTTCAAAAATAGCTGATAGCTGATCCTTCACTAAACCAATACCGTTGTCTCTCACTTGAAGAATGGCCTCTTTATAATTAGACGTCAGACTGAGCCACACCTGACCCTGCTCACCGGTATAGCGCAGGCCATTGGTTAGCAAATTGGTCACCACTTGCGTTAATCGGGTCGCATCGCCTTCCAGGTAGACTGGCGCCTGGGGCAGTTCAACTTGCAAGCGCTTTCCCTGCTCTTGATACAGAGGACGCATCGAGTCAGCGGCCTGATGCACCAAATCCACTAGATTCACCCGCTCTCGTTTAAGCTCAATTTTATCCCGACTGATACGGCTCACGTCCAGCAGGTCATCCACCATGCGCACCAGATGGTCTGTTTGCCGGTTCATCATCGTTACCGTCGAGCGACTTATGTCATCTTCCCCTGTGGTGAGTTCCAGGATTTGTAAGCCCGAACGAAGGGTAGACATGGGATTGCGCAGTTCGTGAGCCAGCATGGCCAGAAATTCATCTTTGCGCTGGTCCGCTTTCAGCAGAGCGTCTTGCTGTTGTTGGTGTTGCGTGATATCCACGCTCGCGCCGACATGGCCCGCAAATTGGCCATTCGGTTCGTAGAGCGGCTGGGCGTAATTCTCGAACCAGCGCCACTCGCCGTCGGCGCGCCGAAGACGGTTCGTATTGCGCCAGCCTCGCTGCTCGCGAACGGCGCTCAAGTAATCAGCGATGTAATCTTGTTGATCGTCGGGATGGATAATTGAATGCCAGCCAACCCCTTCAATCTGCTGGGGCGACAGGCCTACAAACTCAATGAAGCGCTGGTTGATGAATTGGTTATTGCCTTGCTCATCATTCTGCCAGATCAGGGCGGGGGCCGCGTCGGAAAGGGTACGAAATCTCTGCTCACTGGCCAGTAAGGCGTCCTGGACCCGCCGACGCTCATCCACATCGAACATTACTCCACTCATACGAATGGGCTGGCCGTCGCGCTCTTCGGTGATACGCCCGTAGCTGCTTATCCAACGCTGGGTTCCATCCTCCCGCACGGCGCAGAACTCTGTATCATAGACGCCCCGCTCGGCAATGGCCCGCTCCAGCAGTTGGCTGACCCTGACTTGTTCACGGGGGTGAACGTGGCGCATAAACTCATCCGTGCTGATGGGGTTGGGCTGGGGCGCCATGCCAAAGAGTCGGAAGTGCTGTTCGTTCCAGTATACTTGGTTGGTGTCCAGGTGCCACTCCCAGGTGGCTAGTTCGGTGGCTTCGATAGCTAGCCTCAACCGTTTTTCGGATTCCTGTAAGGCTTCCTGGGCTAGTTTGCTCTCGTGAATGTCGGTGGCTGCACCATACATCTTGACCACCTCACCGGCCTTATCCTTAAGCGGTGAGGCACTGACGACAAACCAACGATACACGCCGTCGTGGCGCCGAATCCGGTGCGCCTGCTGCAACGACTGGCCAGCTTCCACGGCCTCGTTGTAGTGTCTGAACGACGCGGCCCGGTCATCGGGGTGAATGGCATCTATCCAGCCCCAGCCGATGGCCTGGTCGAACCGCTGCCCGGTATAGTCCAGCCAACGCTGGTTGTACCAGGTGGTGGCCCCAGCCGGTTCGCTGTCCCAAAGCAGGTCGGGCACCAGATTGGCAATCGACTCAAAGCGCTTTTGCGAATCGCGCAGGGCTTCTTCGACTTTGGCTCGTTCCAGAGCTGCCCAGGTACGTTCGGCCACTTCTTCGACCAAAACTATCTCGCCTTTCGTCCACCGGCGAGGCAGGGCCGAGCTGGCGACCATGGACCAGAGCGGTTTGTTCTCTTTGCGTAATGTCGCGGCTACCAGGGTACGCATGCCCAGCTTTTGGCTGTTGTGCTTCTCTCCGTCTGACAAGCCTTGTCGCTCAAAGTCGTCTTCAATGACGACTGTCTTTTCAAATATGGTTTTAAACGCTTCAGGGTAGTGGGACAAGACAAAATGGTCGGATAAAGGCGGCACGCTGTCGTTGCCGATCTGATAGTCCAGGTCGGCCCGGTCTTCGTCTATATAGTATGTTACAATGTAACTACGGTCGAGTCCAAGTTGCTCGATGAGCAGTTGGATAGCCCGCTTCGCAACGGCATCGGCTGTTGTCTCTGTTCGCAGCGTGTCGGAGAACTTGAGCAGGAACGCCTGCTGCTGCTCAGTGTTCCTGCGGTCGGTGATGTCATTGTATAAAACGGCAAACTGGTCGCCCTGCATGGGGTAGGCCCCGATTTCGTACCAGCGCTCAACCTCCCTGAAATAGTGTTCGAAGGACATTGGCTCCCGGCTATCCACCAGTCTCGTGTAGGTTTCACTCCACCACCAATCAAGTGTCGGAAACGCTTCCCGGGCCGTGCGCCCCAACTGGCTTTGCAGGCTGATGCCGGTTTGCTTCTCAAAGGCGGGATTGAGTTCCAGAATACGGTAGTCTACACCCTGGCCCTTTGAGTCCCGAATCAGCTGACAGAGAGCAAACCCCTGGTAAATGGAATTAAAAAGGGTTAGGTATTTATCGGTCGCGGTTTGGGCTAGTTCTTCCTTGAGCCGAATCAGTTCGGTTTGGGCTTGCTTCTGGGGTGTGATATTGCGCGTGGTCATCGCTACCCCATCGTCGGTTTTGACCAGTGCCTGGTAGAACCAGCCATTAAACTGCTCCTGGGCATAGTACTGTTCCCCCTCGAAGGGGACGCCGGTCTGAGCCACTTCGACCATGCGGGCAAAAATGCCCGTCGGTACTATACCGGGGTTCTGTGTCAGCAGGCTTTTGCCGATAACATCACCATTTTGGATAACGGCTTTCTGGTTGTTCATCACCCAGAAGAAGTCCTGGATCTGCCCCTGCTCATCCCGCACGGCCTGGTAGACCTGAATCACATCCAGACTGCTATCGATCACCGACTGCAACAATGCCTGATTCTGCTGAAGCTGCTGTTCGGCTTTTTTGCGGGAGGTGATATCGGCCGTTGTGGTGGCCACCCCATCATTCAACTTCACTAATGATTGATGAAACCAGCCATCAAACTGCTCGTGCACATACTGCTTTTCATACTGCTGAGGCCGGCCGGTTTCCACCACGTGTTTAAAGGCGTCAAAAATGCCTTCTTCCACCACACCCGGTTGGCGTTGCAACAGGCTTTTGCCCAACACATCGCCATAAATTTTTTCGGCCGCATAATTATTGAGTATCCAGGTGAAATCAACAATGTCGCCCTGCTCATTACGAATAGCCTGGAAGACCTGAATCATATCCATAGAAGCGTCCAGTGTCGCTCTGAGCAGCTTCTGAGTCTCAAGTAGTTCGTCGAACCGTTGGTCACCGTTTGAGGAAGATGAAGCCTTTGGTGGAATGTTGTTCATTTACTAAGAAGCCGGGTGCTTCTTAGTAACTAAAAAATAGAAGACCAAGACCCTATGTTAAACTTTTTTGTTTAATGAATTAGCTACCGGTCTCCTTGAGTAGCTTCCTATCATCTTGCCTCTCGAAACGCCCTATTTAAGAACCGAGGAATCGACTTTGTTGCAGGTAAGAGCGTTTTTATAAGAAATCGCGGAGGTAAGCCCTCCATCAAGAATTGTTTTTCCAGAAGTATGTCGCTTTCCTAAACCCAGCGTAGAGTATAGGCTCCGCGGCAAGCAACGTTGCGCCCTAAACAGCGTCCTTGTCTCGTATCAATATCAATAGCTATTATGAGATTAGTCTACTTGCTGGTAGCGTTTCTGTTGACTCATTCAACCCTGGCCCAAACCACTCCCTTCCGCAAACAGATTGACGCCTTATTTAAGCAGGCTTCTCCCAAGCCCCAGGTATTGCTGCTTGGTACATTTCATTTTGCTGGGGAACAAGTTGATGCCAACACCACGCCAGCTGATCTGCGGGTAAATATCCTGAGCCCAACCCGGCAAGCCCAGGTGGAGGAAGTCATCAACCAGATTGCCCGCTTCAAACCCACGAAAATTGCCATTGAGGCATCGCCAAACTCAAAGAATTACATAGACTCTGTTTATAGCGCCTACCGAAAGGGGAAATTTCAGGGGGATAAGCTAGTCAGGGTTGATGATGAACTCTATCAAATCGGTTTCAAACTCGCCGAACGGTTAGGCCATAGCGAGCTTTTCCCTATTGATGCTCAGCCTTTTCGTATTCGCTTCAGTCCGGCGGACTCCTTGACTATGTTTACCAAATACGAACGCCAATCCGATACTACCTTCATCTATTGGGACAAGCAGTACACTACCTATTCGAAACTGCAGGATTCTTTAAAATATCAGTCAACGGTGGGCGACTATTTGCGCTTTTTGAACGAAGAGGACACCCAGGCGCGTAGCATTGGACGGTGGCTGATCACCACAAAGAAGGGGACCAACCGAGAACCGATTGGCGCCGATCAATTCATCTCCCGGTACTATAATCGAAACCTCCGTATTTACTCAAATATACAGCGGCTAGTAACTAGCCCATCGGACCGTATCCTGGTGTTGTATGGCAATACCCATCTGTATATTTTGAAACATCTACTCAAAGCTAGTCCTGAATTTGACCTTGCAGACACATTGGGCTACTTAAAATGAGTGACCCATTAAACTTGGGGCTGTTCTTCTCACCTGATGGAGCTTCGGCGGAGAATAAATGCGTAGTGACCTGCTAACTACTGGCTGAATCAGAGGATTTGTTTCGTACCTAAATGCGTATGCCAAAAGCTATCGGGGTATTTAAGGCACGTACCAATCACTCGGTCTAGGTTGTTATGGGCTAACAGGATTAGTCCCGTTACCCTTAAGTTAGGATTTCCTTTTGAGTCACCATGGGATGGTCAAGTTATGGCAACTCGCTGACACCTGGGAGCGAATCGCTTCACTTTATAATAAAATTCTAGGCAAAAAAACGCTGAACTTACCGTTTTTTCGTCGATTTATACCGCTAAGAATAGCTGACGACTGGCTAACTTTATCAGGCTGAATCGAAGAATTTTATGCCTCCCTGGCAAGCGACTCAACTAAAAAATTTACGCTTCTTAACAATCCACTAAGTATCAGAAAAGAAACCTATGCAAACATCCACCCAACATCAACCCGAATTTTTCCTCTCAGAAGAGGGATTGAAAGTAGCTTACAAGCACTGGAAGGCCGTCAATCTTCCTAAAGCGATCCTCGTTTTTGCACACGGCTTCAATTCCCATAGTGGTTATTTTCAATGGCCTGCTCAACAGTTAACGGCTCAGAATTTTGAGGTGTATGCCATTGATTTTCCAGGCCGCGGAAACTCCGATGGCGAACGGTACTACATTGCCGACTATCAACAGTTTGTTAACGAACTGGATAAGCTGGTTGACCTTGCCCAATCCACCCATCCTGGCCTACCAACTTTTCTCCTGGGCCATAGCGCAGGTGGCGTTTTATCATCCATCTATGTCCTGGAGCATCAAGATAAGCTCAACGGGTTCGTCTGTGAAAGCTTCGCTTTCCAGGTGCCAGCCCCTGATTTTGCCGTTGCAGTCCTCAAAGGGCTAAGCCATCTGTTTCCGCATGCCCACGTGCTGCGGTTGAACAATGAAGATTTTTCCCGCGATCAGGCGGTCGTTGAGTTTATGAACGCTGACCCATTGATTGCCAACGAAGTGCAACCGACCAAAACCGTACAGCAATTATCGCTGGCTGACGAACGGCTCAAGACAGACATGTCGGCTATTCACCTCCCCTTGCTGATTCTTCATGGGACGGCTGACAAAGCCACCAAACCTAGCGGAAGCCAGTATTTCTATGACCATGCCTCATCAGTCGACAAAACCCTGAAGTTGTATGAAGGGCATTACCATGACTTGCTCAATGATTTAGACAAAGAAATTGTCATGGGCGATATATTGGCTTGGTTAACTGAAAAGGTAAGTTGATAAAAAGACCACAGCTGGAATAAGAAAAAACCAGTCCTGGAAGGATAGTCAAGCTACTAATTGTGTTGTTTGCCGCCTGATAAAGTACAGCAAAAAAAGTATAAGTAGCCGTCTATTTCATGGTAAGTCCCATTGCAGATTCGAAGACCGTTTCTCCATCTCAAACAGGAGTGCCTTTAAACGACTTTCAATTTTACTAGCTGTACAACATAGTTGGTAGCCTATGGCTGCTGTTTACTCCACTCGTTTTTATAACCTGTGCCCACTCAGCCATCCACTCCCTCGACTAGGCATAAAAAGCCTGCCTTAAGCTTAGGGCAGGCTTTCTCTTTCTATCCACACCCATAGACTCACCCTAAAATGAACCTATGGTACCGGCAAGATAGAACAAGAACCGTGTACTCGATGTCAATCTTCTATCAAGGGCAACCCAAATTCCTGCTTTGTCAAAACTGAGTCTTTAGCCCCAGGGTAGGATAAATTTGCAGGTGATTTTTAGTCGTAAGTGTATGATAAAACAGGTTGACTCGCGAACCGATGGACAGCGATTTAGTGAGTTTCAGCCAGCATTGTGGATCGCCGAAAAACGCAACTTTTTTCCCCATCAGCTCTTTTGTCGACGGAGTTCCCTGATTGCGGTTTTCACTCCAGGCGACCAGACTACCAGCCACCAGTAGCCGGTAGTTGAAAAATCCTCGGCCAAAATAGAAGGTGAATTGGGGATCGTAACTTGGCCTGGAGAACAAACTCGTACGACAGACCAGACTCGTCGTGAACCAGCCACCTTTCCAGGTAAAGGGATAGGCCGCGCCAAGACCAACCGTATTCGTGATCGAATACCCAAACGATGGCGGAGAAATACCCAAACCACCACTGTATGTCATTGCCAGTTCCACTTTTGGCTTCCAATAGCGGATATTCTTACTGACTTGCAGGAAAACCTGTCCTACATTACTATTTTCGCTCGACAAGTCGGTTTGCATCTTAAATAAGAAAGAACCCGTCGAATCGTTTCCCTTAAAATACTCGAAGGTAATGGATGCGAAATTAGTTTGAGTCAATTCGGGATCAAGCGAGTGCCGAAAATCGTAATGAAATTGAAGTTGCTGGGCCTTCGTCCCAAAAGCCATAACCCAAAAGATAAGAAGCAGACCTGTTTTCATGAGCGACGATTTTTAGAGAGCAAAATTTCGTCGGCGATTGTAAAAGGGCCTGAATTGTAGCGGAATTGTGGCGGAATTGTGAATTTTAGTTAACAACTGACGATAGGGGCGCTCGATCCAACTCGCCTTAAAATACACCCGACTTTATGGATGAAATTGACCGTAAAGCATTTGCCAATCTTGTCAAGGCGGTTGTCATAAAGTGCTTTGGCCATCCATTAAACAGCCCACTTTCTGAGCCGGAAAGTAAGCACCTGAGCACCGAAATAAACGAAAGTACCGGACTGGTTATCGGCTGGCGAAGCATAAAAAATTATGCCGCGTTTGTGCTTAACCCCACACCGGAGAAACAGGAAAATCCTTCCGTTGCTACCCTTGACACATTAGCTCGCTATGTGCTAAAGGCACCCCCAACGACTGAAGCTGAACGAAAGAAAACGGAAGCCCATTTCCCGTACTGGTTCCTGTATCGTGAGCAGGCAGGCCTTCCCGCTAAGGCTGACTTAAGCAGACCCAATGCTCACAAGGCTACCTGGACTTGGAAAGCGTTGCTAGCCATTCTTTTTCTAGGGGTACTCATCGGCGGCTTTTTATTTTTAAGGCGGCCCGCTGATTTGACAATTCAGGAAGATTTTCATCGCATGGAAGAAACCTATCTAGCTCAACAGGGCTGGTTTTTACAGGCTGAAAATAAGCAATATTGGCGTCGCAGGGCTGACCAATCGGGTTGTCTAACGTTATTCACACTTGAAGGAGATAACTGGCCCAAAACAGGAGAAACACCACGCATTCAAAATCTGCTGTTGCATCAACTTCCGTCTGATTGCTTCCGGACGGAAGTCCATTTCGGAGATTTCGCACCTAATGGCAACTGGCAACAAGCAGGGCTATTGTTGATGGAAGACACCCTGTTTAGGAGGAAAAGTATTCGGCTGTCGCTTTCTTATAATGACTATTTCGGGGGTTACAGACAACCTGGCGAAATCCTTATTCAGGCCATTGCTTCCAACGGCATAGGGGATAAAAATCTGGAAGAGTTCATTCATCAACCCCTATTCTCGCTAGCCAACGACAAGGCTCGACAGATCGCCAGGACTAATCTAAAAAACCTGGCGTTTCGGCTGGAGAAGCGGGGTAAACGTTTTCGTGTTTTATACGCTGTCAGCCCGGTCGACAACTTTTCTTTCAAGGAAATTACAACCTATGAGTTTGGCATGCATCCAAAATACATCGGTTTGTTTGCGCTCAAAGGGTTTGTCGACTCCACGGAAGTCAGGCCCGTTCATGTCCGTTATTTTCGACTGGACGATCAGTGGTGTGAGTAATCCTGCTGACGGACGTGGTGCCGACGGGCTACCAGACTGCCGAGCAGGGCGGTATTCAGAAGGGGATACCGTAGTGGTGGTTGGCGCTGGCCCAGTGAGTCTGATGGTGGCCCGGGTCATTGTGACCGACCACGTCGACTACCGCCTGGAGTTTGCCCATAAGTCTTCCTTCGCCGAGGCCTACAACTTCCGGATCACATCATAAGCAGTAGCATCAATCCCAAGGAAATAATCACGCACCAGCAGCCCATCGACATCGAGGTCTTTCATTCGGTGGAGCGACCGGGCGTTACGCGGGTCTTTCGCCAACACCACCTTCAGGCCTCAGTGGGGCGATATGGAGCGAATCTGATCGACGGTTGGTGGAACACTGCCTGTAACGTATGAGCGGGTTCCCGACCCGACTGGCTTGCCGGTGCGAAATGACGAAGCCTATAGGTTCTGACTTGTTTGGCAATTGGGTAAACCGTATGCCGAATCAGAAACTTGGTTCACAATCTAACAACGACGAACCAGCAGCGGTTACCAAGAAAAAGTTACTCACAAACCAAGTGAACTCTCCGTCTGAACTGGATCAGCAGGGCTTCATCCGCGTACGCGGAGCCCGGCAGCACAATCTCAAAAATATCGAGGTGGCCATTCCCCGGGATGCCTTGGTGGTGTTTACGGGCATCTCCGGTTCCGGCAAATCATCCCTGGCGTTCGGTACGCTGTACGCCGAAGCGCAACGCCGTTACCTGGAGTCGGTTTCGCCCTACACCCGGCGACTCTTCAACCAGATGGCGGTACCCGAAGTCGACGCCATCGAAGGCTTACCCCCTGCCGTGGCCCTGCAACAGCAACGAGGTACGCCAACCATCCGCTCGTCGGTAGGTAGTGTCACGACGCTCAGCAATCTGGTGCGGATGCTGTATTCGCGGGCCGGAGATTACCCGCCGGGGCAGGGAATCCTGTACGCCGAATCCTTTTCCGCCAATACGACTGAAGGGGCCTGCCCGACCTGTCACGGGCTGGGCAGCCTCTACGAGGTTACCGAGGCATCGATGGTGCCCGACCCTTCGCTCACTATCCGGGAGCGGGCAGTAGCGGCCTGGCCGCTAGCCTGGGGCGGTCAGAACCTGCGCGATATCCTGGTGTCGCTGGGCTACGATGTCGACAAGCCCTGGCGGGAGCTTCCCCGAAAGCAACGCGACTGGATTTTATTCACCGAGGAGCAACCCGTTGTTCCAGTATATCCCGGATATACCCCCGAGCAAACCCGCCGGGCCATTCAACGAAAAGAACCGCCCGATTACATGGGCACCTTTAGCAGCGCCCGGCGGCACGTGCTGCATACGTTCGCCAATACGCAAAGTCAGTTGATGAAAAAACGGGTATCAGCCTTTATGCTCCAAACCCGTTGCCCAACCTGCCACGGGAAACGGTTGCGACCTGAATCGCTGAGCGTCACCTTTGCAGGACTGGATATCACGGAACTTTCCGAATTACCCCTTAAGAACCTAGCGACGCTGCTTCAACCCTATACCAATGACCCGAATGAATCCCAGCCCGAGCGGACGGAAGTAATTCGCCGAATCACTACCGATCTGGAAGCCCGTCTCCAGGTATTGCTGCAACTGGGGTTGGGGTATCTGTCCCTGGAACGGAGTACACCGACGCTATCGCCGGGTGAACTGCAACGACTGCGGCTGGCCACGCAGTTGTACTCGAATCTGTTTGGGGTGGTGTACGTGCTGGATGAGCCTTCGGCGGGCCTGCACCCTTCCGACACCGAAGCGCTGCTTTCTGCGCTGGCGGGTTTGAAACAGGCTGGTAATTCCCTGTTCGTTGTGGAGCATAACCTGGATGTAATCCGACAGGCCGATTGGCTGGTCGATGTCGGGCCGGGGGCTGGTGAGCAAGGGGGGCAGATTCTGTACAGTGGCCCACCGGCGGGCTTAGCCAGCGTTAACGCATCGCAGACCCGACCCTATTTGTTTGATTCGGAAAAAGACACCTTAGCGCCCCCCCTTCGCCCGTCGGACTGGCTTCAGTTGGCCGGGGTAAGCCGCAATAACTTACAGGCGTTGGATGTAGCCATTCCCCTAGGCGTGCTGACAGCGGTGACCGGCGTGTCGGGGTCAGGCAAGTCCAGCCTGATTAGCCAGGTGCTAGTCGAGCTCGTGGCGGCCCATCTGGGGCAGTCATTGATCGATGAGGAAGAAGGAGATACGATGCAGGAGGAAAGACCCGTCACGACAGGCGGTCAAGTCATCAGCGGCCTGGAGCAAATCAAGCGCCTGGTCCGGGTCGATCAGAAGCCCATTGGCCGTACGCCCCGCTCCAACATGGCGACCTATACGGGCCTTTTTGACACCGTTCGAAAACTGTTTGCCGCCACGCCGATGGCCCGCGAGCGCGGCTACGATGCCGGCCAGTTTTCGTTCAACGTGGCGAAAGGCCGATGTCCAAACTGCCAGGGAGAAGGGTTTGTGATGGTCGAGCTTTTGTTTCTGCCCAGTGTTTATAAACCCTGCCCGGTTTGCCACGGTGCCCGCTACAATGACCAGACCCTAGCGGTTCGATACCGGGGCAAAACCATTGCTGACGTGCTGGCTCTCACGGTTGATGAAGCGCTCGCTTTTTTTCAGACAGAACCGGCGGTTTTGCGTTCGCTGAGGACACTGGGCGAAGTGGGACTAGGGTATCTGCGGCTGGGCCAGCCTGCCACGGAGTTATCCGGCGGAGAAGCCCAACGGATCAAGCTGGCGACCGAATTGCAACGCACCGCCAACGGCTCTACGCTTTATATCCTCGATGAACCCACCACCGGTCTTCATCCGGCTGATGTGGACAAGCTCCTGGGGCAGCTACGCAAGCTGGTGACGGGGGGTAATACCGTCATTGTGGTGGAGCATAACATGCGAGTCGTTCGGGCCAGCGATTGGGTGATCGACATGGGTCCGGGCGCGGGCGATGAAGGTGGTCAGGTGGTGGCTCAGGGACCTCCGATGGAAGTGGTTCAACAGCCCGGTAGCCGAACCGGTCCGTATTTAAAGCCGTATCTGTAGAGGCTGGCGGTGGATAGCAGGAGCGCCCAGGTAAAGGATCAGCCGGAGCGCCCACATCAGGCTGCCCCCCTTTCCCAGTCCGTATGTCTAATTGGGTTCACACTGTAAGCAAAGGGAATGGCCGCTAAAAAATAGGTACCAATTTTATAAAGCCTGGTAGGATGTACGCGCCCCTGTCACTTCACCGATTACTTTGGCCCGGCCCAGTGCCTGCAGATTATAGGCGAATTCTTCAGATGCGGAAAAGTAATCCTTGCTAACAGTTATGTACAAGTCCTTATTGGCTAGCTTTGGGCCAGGAACAACCGGCATTGTCCAAGTTTGACGCATCGTCCTGGCATCACGATCATAGCTATCATTCCACTGGACTGGGTCAGTAAAGAAATAGCTGGCAATCAAATAGCCACCATCAGAAAACCCATGGTTCCTGCGAATATCAATACTTATAGCATCGGTGTTGGCCAGAAACGTCATGGATGACTGAACCAGGTCTTTAGTCCACTCTACTGAAAAAAAAGTATCCATCTACAACAGGCCAATATTACCCACCAGGATTTCGACCTTTTTGAGATTGAAATTGCTGCGTGCCCAGGTTTGGCGAAAGGCATTGACCGTTTCTTCCGAGGGTGCCTCGGGTTTTCGTCTCCCGACCGGAGTGGGGTATAGCCTACGCTCAGATGTCCGTCTTTATTGATGGCATGAAGATCTGCAGTCAGCCTTTAGCCCAGGACTGTTCGCTGGCTAATGGTGTCATAGCCGTGATGTTTTTGATGCTGGCGGATGGATGCGGTCATTTTCTGGGCTACATCTTCATAGATATATAGACTGTTGACTTTGGCAATGAGGGTATCGATCACCGATTGCCGTTCTGCGGCCGTAAGCCGGGGCAGTTGGGCCTGCTGCTGGGCGTTGACAGCAAAGCTCAGCAGCCAGCCGAGTAAACAACTACTTCTTTTCATCATGCATAGTTTATAGGGCAGGAATCCTTCATCTCAACAAACTTGCCTGCTGTCCGTTGAGCGCATGTCGAACGGTTACTCAGCAGAAGAAAAAGCCGCAAGCCGGTTATAGAACGGGCTTCTTTCTATTTCTCCAGCATGTTTTCCCTTTCTTTAACTTCTTAAAAGGGGCTGTTAAGTAGTTTCGAAACGTATACTTGGGTATTAGCCGTTCAACAACGTTAAATTTTCGGGCAATGTCAGCTCTGATTAAAGGGGGTTGAGGATAGAGCCTTTATTCATGGGTTAACCGCGAGCGTAAAAGTGCCGATAGCGGTTTCACCAGCGGAATCGGTCACCCGAAGCTGGAGCAGATAGGTACCTGTTGTAGTAGGTTTGCCCGAAACTGTTTTTTTGACTGAGTCAAGGTGCAACCAACTGGGCAAGGGGGTGCTATCGGCCATCTCCAGCCGGTAGGTCAGCCGCTCTTGAGTGTCATCGTCAACGAACGCATCGGCTGGGATAGTCAAAACAAAGTCTTTTCCGACCCTTACTACCTGATTCGTCAGGGACTTTTTCAGGTAAGGGGCGTAGTTGGTCTGTTTCAAACGCTTCAACAAGCGATCAAACCGTATCCAATACAGCTTACAATCTTTTTCGCTCGTCCCCTTTGTATAAATCAGGTACTTATTGTCAGGGGTAACGGTCTGCCCAAACCGATGGGCCAGGCCATCATTGATTGCGGGACCAAGACTTTTTGGATTAGTCCAGGTTTTGTCCGCCTTTCGAAAGCTGATGTATAACTCGCTGTCAAACGTGGGCGTTTCGTTGGCGCTCAAGATGAGATAAGACTCGTCGGGCGCAATATAAAAGTCGCCTTCGAACCCATTTGTGTTTACGGGAATACCCAGGCTTTGTATAACGGTGTCTGTTTTTGACATAGTCAACGTGCAGATGTCATAGGTTGTAAAATCAGCTTTACTTCCCTGATGACCATTACTGCCTACGTAAAAAACACCACTATTGGTCGGTTTAAAATTATAGAGGCCATACGGTTTACCAAGCCATACAACTGGGGTGTGCCAGTCCCCATTCGTTTTCAGAGCACGCCATACCTGGCTGGCCCGCCCTCCAGCATAGAGGATGTTTTCGTCAGGCGAAAGAGTAGGGCTGTTCAGCGTTTCGGCGATCAGAATCGGTTGGCTCCAACGATGGCCGTCGAACACTCGTTTCTTGATGCCTGAGTTAACCCGGCTAGTCCAGCTTTGTGCATAGCCATAATAAAACTCCCGGCCATTTTTAGAAAACACGACTGACCCCATAACAATCCCCGAATCAACCAGCATGGCAGGCGCAAAGGGTTGAGGTAATTCGGAGGGAGGAGTTTGCCCAAAATAGGCATTGGCACTAGTCCAAAAAGTAGACTTAGCCGTTTGACCTATAAGTTTACCGGGCGTGCTCAAAAGAATGGTCAGAAAAATCACCTTTTTCATGCGTCATTAGAATAAGCCATACGGCTACTGTTTGCTTTATTTTGCTTAATTTCCTGTAAACGTAGCGGCAAAGGCACTGGCTGGGCAATTCATTTGTCGTTCAAGATTTTTCATGTTGTATCACATTGATTAGCAATGACTTCAGAGAACCTTGATTTGCGCCAATGCAAACAATTAATTGAGCAGAAACTCAATTGGGGAACGAGTGATTCCTGGACCAGCGCCGATTTTGAGCAGCTACAGCAACGGGTTCTTGACGAAACGGGCATTTCACTCAGTGCCAGTACGCTCCGGCGTATTTGGGGGCGAGTCGATTACGGACACGTACCAAGTCATACGACGCTGAACACGTTGGCCCGGTTTGCCGGCCATACCGACTGGCGCGAATTTGTTCGGGCACAGAGCTGTCGTTCTTTGCCTATAAATCAGGCTGAATCGGAAGCTGAACCGTCGTTAGCTAAGGGTGTTGACTGGTGGTGGTTCGGGTGGGGTATGGGTGTACTAGTCGTTGTGGGTTTAATCACCTTCGTTGCGGTTGATCGAACCCCTACTCCGTCGTCTGTGGGTTTGTACCGTTTCGCTAGCAAACCGCTTACCCGCACCCTACCGAATTCTGTGATCTTTACCTACGATGCCTCAGCTGCCCCAACGGATTCGGTTTACATTCAGCAGTCGTGGAATCCCAGGCGAAGAGAAGTTGTCAGTAGAGCAGGCCATACACACACATCTATTTATTACGAACCCGGCTTTTACCAGGCCAAGCTGGTAGTTGGTGACCGGGTGGTGAAGCAACATCCGCTCTTGATTCCAACCGATGGCTGGCTGGGGACTATTTCGACCAGGCAGGTACCGATTTATCTCAAACCAACTGAATATGTAGAGCCAGGGCAACTGAGACTGCCATCTTCGACCATTCAACAACTGAATGTGTCACTCCAACCCCAGCCTCCCTTAGTGCGATTTTCCAACGTTGGCAATTTTGAGCCAGTGTCGGTCCAGAATTTCTCGTTTAGCAACGATGTTAAGAGTGAGTATGGTGAGGGGGCAGCCGCCTGCCAACTGTCGTGGATTGTCTTAATTACTACTGATATGCCGATTGTCATACCGCTTGGCGCAAAGGGGTGCGTGTCGGAATTGTCGCTGCTGGATGGTACCCGGATGGTGTCGGGAAAGCATACCGATTTATCGTCCTTCGGTGTCGACTTCACGAACTGGGTGCACGTGAATTGTAAGAGCAACGGCAAAAAACTCGTCATTTCAATCAACGAGAAGGTGGCATATACCTCGATGCTTCCTGCGCAACCTGTAAATATTGTTGGGCTCTCGTACTGGTTTAGAGGAACCGGGGCTGTAAAAAACGTGCGATTACAGGAGAAGGACAAACTGGTATTTGGAGCGTTTTAAAGCTTATGCTGTTGGCGTTCCACCCTACCCTGCTCCTCATAAACGGGCTCTTATGCCCCTTGTGGGTATACATACAGTCAGTAATCGAAGTCGGCATTAGAACATGCTGGCCCGAACACGCAGTTTATCAGGATTGCGCACGTACAAAAGGCGTGTGATTTGGGTAGCATTCCAGCCGATATAAGTCATCGAGTCCAGATCACCGGTTTGCTGGTCAAAAATAAGGGAGCCAGGTTGCCCGTTGATAAAAGCTGGTCGGTGGATAAACTCATTCCGCTGATTATCTGGCAACTGCATGACACCTAATAAAAATTTAAGCACCTTTTGAAGGCCAAACAAAGGCTTGAGGCCAGCGGCACGTTTGCCTCCGCCATCACTGAATAATTCGATATCTGATCGAAGTAACTGGTTGAGCGCAGCACGATCCTGATGTTGTAAAGCGACCAGAAACGCTTGCGTAAGAGCTCCTTGAGTAGCAGGCTCTACCACTTGAGGTGTTCGACAGGCAAGTTTTTCACGCGCCCGGTGCAACAGCTGACGACAGTTGTCAGCTGTTGCACCGGTGAGTTCAGCAATACTGCGGTAGTTCTCCGAAAAGCTTTCCCGCAGGATAAATACCGCCCGTTCAAGGGGATTGAGTCGTTCCAATAGGAACAAAAGACCGTATTCGAGCGTCGGAGGCTGATCTGCATCTAGCGTAATATAAGGTTCGGGGAGCCAGGGACCTGTGTAGCTTTCCCGCTGCTTCTTTAGCTCCTGGAGCCGGTCAATACTTTTGTTGACCGTCATGCGTCCCAAGTAAGCTTTTGGATCCTTGACGCTCTCAACCGACATCCATTTTTCGTACACGTCCTGAACGATGTCTTCTGCTTCTTCGATCATACCTAACATACCGTAAGCAATCCCAAACAGGTAAGGACGAAGATGAAGGATTTGGGTTGTGATCTCCATAAGCCGTTTAACAGAAGGGTAGTAAAGCTAACCTTTTAGTTTAGTTACACTGTAGCAGCTACCTCCGTAGCGTCGGCAATAACTTTCTTCTGCGCTATATCGCAGATCATGTCGGAGTGAATATTGAGGCCAATATTACCTATGTTATAGTAAAATTCGGAGGCAATAATCCAGACAATCTCGCAGATTGAGCGTTCGTCGTAATGCTGGGCCAGTTTGTCAAACAACTCGGCTTCCATCTGGCGGTCCCGGGTGAGCCGGGTAACAAAATCGAGCAACACCTTTTCCTTTTCCGAAAAGAGTGGGCTGCGAGCGTAGTCAGACAGAGCATCAAACTTAGCCTGATTCATGGCAGCCATGATGGTATAAGCTCGGCCAATATCGATGCAGAAAAGGCATACATTCAGTTGGGCCACCCGCTCTCGCACGAGCATGACCGTTTCAGCCGGCAGTTTGAGCTTTTTGTCGAGCTGGCCGATTTTGCCGGAAAACGAGCCAAAGGCAACTGGGAGCCGGACGGCCATAACTTTCAGCGGGGTAATAACCTTACCGAAACGTTTACGGGTGAAAAAGTAGAGCAGTTTCCAGAGTAAGCTTTTAGGCTTTTCAATGGGCGTCAGAAACGGAGTATCCATTTGTATTAGCGTTTTAAGCTAAGACCGGATACTAGTGGTTTTGTGACAAGACGGACCTAG
The DNA here is from genome assembly GCF_000974425.1 of Spirosoma radiotolerans. Classification (NCBI taxonomy): domain Bacteria; kingdom Pseudomonadati; phylum Bacteroidota; class Cytophagia; order Cytophagales; family Cytophagaceae; genus Spirosoma; species Spirosoma radiotolerans. The sequence continues at coordinate 218,627 of NZ_CP010429.1, read as the reverse complement.
TTTTTATTAGCCTCTGGGCTCCATTGACTTTTATAAAGACAGTGACTGAAAAAAGCGAATATACCCTCCGAAGATTCTTATCTTTTGGAATAATTGAAAGTATAGTTTTGACCGGCTATATTTCTATTCAGTTGGTTTATAGGGGATTCCCTTCCGTCTTAAGTAGTCTCTTATAAAAGGTCCGGTTAGACTATGAACATCTACACGAGCGCTCCTCGGTCTCAATTTGGGGAGCTCACTCCGTGACTGAGGGTTAATGGCGGTTGTATTCACCCAGCCTCTCCAGGTGGTGGCCCAACGCTAGTGCCTATATACACTTGGCCAGTTGAGCTGCTTTCTTAATACGGGACGGACGGTTAGTCGCCGGAAGTCTGAATTACTCATTCCGGGTAAGTCTAATGAACAAACCCGTGCCACGAGCATAAACCCCCATGTTGGCGGCTGCGCGACCGTCATTTGGATAGGGCAAAATCAACCGCTGCTTGACAATGGATGGCAATGGTATCAAAAATTGGCAGACTGCAATCTGTTGGTTTAAGCAGTATGGACAATTCAGCGCTGCCAAAGACAATTCCCTCGGCTCCCCTACCTTTTAGTTTGTCAATAATTTCGATATATCTGTGTTTTGTGTCGTCGTTGAAAAGGCCTTTTGTCAACTCGTTAAAAATTGAAGCATGAATATACTCTTTATCCGCTTCGTCGGGCAAAATGGTGTTAATCCCAAACTGTGAAAGACGACTGCTAAAAAAAGGGTGTTCCATGGTAAATTTTGTTCCCAAAAGAGCAACCTTATTAATTTTTTGGCGAACAAGTTCTTTGGCTGTTTCCTCGGCACTGTGCAGCAAAGGAATGTTTATTTTCTGGCTAATCGTGTCAGCAACTAAGTGAACGGTGTTGGCGCACAGTACAATGCAGTCAGCACCTGTATTCTCAAGTTGGATGGCAATCCCTGACAACATCTTTTCAATGGCGTCCCAATCGCCCGCTTCTTGTAGTAGTCTGACTTCTTCAAAGTCCACCGAAAACAGAAGGAGTTGAGAGGAATGGGCGTTGCCAAGCCGTTGATTGGTGAGTTGATTGAGTGTTGTATAGTAAACGGATGTGGCATACCAACTAAGCCCACCAATTAGTCCTACTGTTTTCATACGTTAGTTGATTAGTAGCATCAAGCCAAAATTTGTTTTAAGTAGCCGCCAACGACTGCTGACGAGGAACCCATCATTTAGTACGAATGAATAGACTTAACCATTACACACTCATTTAGTTGGGTTGCCACTTTCCTAATTTTACGTCTTCATGGCTGGATAAAGTTATGTCAACTATTTTCGATCGCCCATTAGTTGCTTAAAGCAACTAATGGGCGATCTGCTACCATGAGAGAAAACATAAAACAAATCCGGTACTTCAACCGATTCTATACGGCCCACCTTGGCCTTTTAAATCACCCTATTTTAGAGAGTGACTATTCCCTGTCAGAAGTACGGGTATTATATGAAATTGGCGAAGCCAACCAGGTCACTGCTCAGCAATTAAGCGAACGCCTGAAACTGGATAAGGGCTACTTAAGCAGACTAATCAAGTTGTTAACCAAGCAGGGAATCCTGCTAAAAGTGCCTTCATCATCAGATGGTCGAGCTTTGCAAATAAGCCTGTCAGATGCAGGACGCTCGTTGTTAAAGCGGCTTCAAGTCAAGTCGGATGAGCAGATCGAAGGCTTTCTTGGTCGATTAAGCCCTGCAGAAGGAACGATGCTGGTAAACGCCATAAAAACGTAGAGGATTTATTATCAACCGAGTATACTAGTCAGCTACTCGCGCAACAGGTTGTCTATCGAGAAGGCTTGAAACCAGGTGACATTGGCTACTTGATTTATCTGCATGGGGTGTTGTATGCGCAGGAGGAAGGCTATTCCCAGGAATTTGAAGGCTATGTGGTGAAGACGTTTTATGATTTTCCAGCCCATTATAATCCTCAGAAAGACAAGATATGGCTGGCTATGTACCAGGATCAAATTATTGGCTGTATTGCCATTCAAGCCAGGCCGCAAAATGAAGCGCAACTGCGGTGGTTCCTGGTCCACCCTGTTTTCAGAGGTACCGGCATTGGTAGACGGCTATTAAAGACGGCCCTTGCTTATAATAAAGAAGAGGTATTTGATCGGGTTTATTTGTTGACCACGGATGTTCAGCAAAAAGCCGTATCCATGTATAAGAAAGCCGGTTCTGAACTGAGTTCATCCATTGAAGTGAATCAATGGGGTAAGGTGTTGCACGAAGAACGGTACGGTTTGCAGGTAAGCCAGGCGTCGGTAGGCTAACTTATTTAGCCCTTTTGTATATACTACCCATATGGCAGCGGCCCGGCAATGGGTTGGAGAAAACACGTTAAACGTTTACAAAAGCCATTTCAACCATACATAAAACAAACAAATCAGTTGCGTTGATTTAAACAACAAGCTGTGTTTCCTATAGAATACCCGAGCGGAGGCTACGGAATGGTCAATAGTTTATCGACCTAGCTACTACTAGCGGCCCTGGGCTACGTTGGCCATACCGCAGTAAGAGAGCGAGTTTGGAATCGCACCGCTTTTTGCCCGCTATTTTCTCTGCATGAGCTCGCACGACGCTTGTTTAGGCCAGGGCCTTTTCGCGCGCGAGCCGTTGGTACTTCGCAACGGCCGCACCTTTCCCAGCCTGAATTTCTTCCAGCAAATCAGGCTCGACGACAGTGGGGCAATGTTTAGTTCCCCCCAGAAGGAGCTCAATAATAATAGGGACCGTTTCAACACCTTTTTCTGTCAGGCGGCAGGTGAACTTCGATTTCTTATCAGAAGCCACCGCCTTGGTTAAGAGGCCTTACGACTCCAGGACGGCCAGGCGGTTGGCCAGCACGTTAGTCGTTATCTTTTCCGCTGACTGCAGGAACTGGCCCTATGTAGACTTGCCAGCGAACACCATGTCCTGCAAAATGAGTAGACTCCATTTATCCCCCAGCACGTCAAGTGATGTGCTGACAGGACAAGTAGAGCGCTGCTTTAGCTCTTTCATAGAAAATGATTTATTTTACTTGCATTTTGCAAGTATTTTTTCTTACCTTTGAACTTGCATTTTGCAAGTAAATATACACTGATTTTTTCTTATTTACCATGATCCTAGTAACTGGAGCCACCGGTGGGTTAGGCCACCAAACTATCGACTTTTTACTCACCACCACCCCGGCCGCAGAAATCGCAGCCCTGGTGCGCGATCTCAACAAAGCCACTGACCTGGTGAAGCAGGGCGTTGATGTCCGACAAGCCGACTACGTTGACTACCCCGGCCTGGTACAAGCCTTTCAGGGTATTGAAAAGGTGCTGCTGGTTTCTGCCGTGGCCTTTACCGACCGGGTGCGCCAGCACCAAAACGTCATCGATGCCGCTAAGGAAGCCGGGGTGAAGCACCTTTTTTACACCAGCATCCAGCGCAGTACAAATTTTGTGATGCCGGAAGTCACAGAAAGCGACCTGGCCACGGAAGCTTACCTCAAAGCGTCCGGTCTTACATACACCATTCTCAAAAACGGCTACTATTTTGAAGGCCTTAGCTACCTGATTGGCAGCGAGGTGCCAGACACCGAAATACGTTTCCCGGCGGGAGAAGGCAAGATCGCTTTCGTTAAGCGGACCGAACTGGCCGCAGCCACGGCCGCCCTGTTGACCAGCGAAGGGCATGAGAACCAGGAGTATACTCTGTCGGGGAGCGAAGCCTATTCGTTTGATGATATCGCCCGGGAACTCTCCACGTTAGCGGGTCGGCTCATCGCTTATAAAAGCAGCGAGATGGCACCCTATATCGCGCAGAAAGTAGCCGCTGGCTTCCCCGAGGTGGTCGCCAACTTCTTTGCTCAGTGGGGTGCTGCCACCCAACACGGCATGCTGGCCGGGACCCACGATACCGTCGAGCGTCTGCTGGGCCGTAAGCCAACCTCACTGCGGGAATATCTGGAAACGACTTATTTCCCGGGTGCCTAACCGCTTCTGGCGCTGGCCGATACTCTCCTGCCTACAGACCGGGCAAGTGACTTCCCACAGGAAGTCACTTGCCCGGTCTGGCCATCCCTAGTTGTTTACCGCTTCCAGGCCACCAAGCCCATCCCTCCCTCAAGACCCTTACCATGCCCCAGGTTGACCCTATCGGTAAAGGCGCTGGCCGCGACGATTGTACAAGCGGGTAACCGCATCATCCTCCACAATGGGCAACGGCCCAACCCGCTTACCGGCTCTGTTGCCAAGCTTGGCTCGTTGGTTGGGCAAGTACCGTCGCCAAGGCGGCTCATGTCGAGGTGGTACTCCAATCTCTGCAGTGGGCTAACATCGGCCAGGCCCTGCAAGGTCTGCCCAACTTAGGTAACTATCCATGCAATGGCTCAAGTCTTTGGGCACCGATCTTACGACATTTATAGCTGAAGGCTTCTACGCATCTGAAGGTGTAAATGAATAATGTGTCTCAGGAAGAGGAGCCTTTGCTGAGACGAAGGTTTTCACTATTTGTCCAGTTATATCAGAAGTATCCGACGCGGAGCGCCTTTCACAAATCTTCTCAAAAGGACGCTCATACCGGACACGGTTAGGTCTATAAGATGCACCCGCCATTTATGCATGACAAAACAGCTTGAAATTGTAGTGTACAAAGTCATGTTAAAATGCGCAACTAGTGCATGGCCTAATCAACGCTTGCCCTAATTTACGGGTATAGCCAACCCCTTAACTTAAGAGCTATCAGAAAGACGTCCATTACAAGGCGCAGCTTCATGCCCGCTCCCTCCTCCCAAGAAGGAGCCTATTTTGAGAATTGGTCAAACGTCGATTTCTTACTCCGATGCTAAGCGCGCCTTTTTCTCAATGATTAGTTGGGGGAGTAAATCGGGCAGTAGGCTCAAATTCACGGGTTTAACCAGATGAGCATCAAAGCCCGTTTCTCGGACCCGCTTTCGATCTTCCTCCTGCCCATAGCCCGTCAGGGCAATGACCAGCACATCACCACTACCGGGCTGCTCACGCAACCGCTCACAGGTTTCGTAGCCATCCATGCCGGGCATACTAATGTCGAGCAGAACGGCGTCTGGCTGCCAGGATTGACTTATCGTCAACGCTTGTGGACCACTTTGAGCGCTCTCAACGGCAAACCCCTTTAGTCGTAGCGACATACTCAGGATCAGCGTGGCATCGACATTGTCATCGACCACTAAGATACGACAGTCCGCGTTTGCAGGAACAGAGTCAATTCTCATAGTGAGCTAGTAATTAAAGCTGGTAGATAAACCACAAACTCACTGCCTTGTTCGAGCCCTGGACTATGGGCCTCGACCTGACTACCGTGCAGATGGACCAGTTGTTGCACCAAGGCCAGCTCCAGACCCAAGCCACCATGCGAACGGGCGAGCGAGTGATCGATCTGCACGAACCGTTCGAATAACGTTCCCAATTGATCGGCGGCCAACCCAATGCCGTTGTCAACACCCCGCACGATTGCCTGCTGGCCAGACTGCTCCAGGGTGAGCCAAATCTGGCCTCCCTCGTGGGTATAGCGTAAGCCGTTGGTCAGCAAGTTGACCACCACCTGATGGAGCCGAGTTGCGTCACCGGCCAAATAGACTGGATACTCAGCCAACTGGACACGCAGCTGCCGACCCGCGTTCGCATAACAGCGGCTGCATCACTTCAACCGCCTGAGCGACCCGTTTCGGGACGTGGCGGCTACGACGAGTCCTTTAGCCAGTGGCAATTTAACGAGGGCTAAGCCCATCCCTTTCGAGGCCCCGGTGATAAACCAGACGGTTGTTTTTTTCTCGCTTTCCATGCTATTGTTGCCTTGCGTATGACAGCGGCAAAAATAGCAGGAGACACGGCGAGTTAGGCTAAGAAGTATCCGAGTTGATATTGGCTGAGACGATTATTTTCAATAGCTCTCAACCCTAGTTCGTCGTTCCGTATTTTATTTTTTTTTGGGAAGCGTTGTTGAATGAAGTAGTGTTAGTTTCCACTGGCCTTCATTTTTAGTTAAGACGGCACTCTCTAACCAATTGATGGTTCCTTTTCTAGCATTCAGTTCCATATCGGCTTGGTTAAAATAAACCACCCAAGCACTGGTTCCTTTTATAACTATTTTCTTGAAGTCGATTTTGTTGATGCGCCTGGCCCCTTGACCAAAATAAGGCTTTATCTTAGCCTCCAAGGTATCCAATGACCAGATTTCTCCACTCTCTAACAATGTAAAGTCTGTTCGGCAGTAACTTCTCAAAGAAGGTATATCCTCATCAGATAAAGCCTGAAAAAAGCCATTTATAACCTGCTTCACGTTCTGTTCGTCTGTTTTACTTTGTCCATAGAGTGGACTAAAAGCAACGGCTGTTAATAAGATTATTACAGATAATAATTTCATAGCGATTTAAATAAATTAACAAGTTTTAGTCAAAAAACACTAACTATCAATTGCATCTTTTTAAAGGTATTCCTAGTACTAGTTTTAGATGGTGCAAAAAATTGTTAGGACAATAAAAGATAATATGGGCAAATAAGCCAGTGTTCAGAACGCTGTTTCGTTAGCGCTAATTTAACCGCCTGGTACAAGTCTCCAACTATATCTGATTGGTAAGTGGCGAAGCGATTCTGATGAATAAATGGTACAGCAAATCAAGCCTGGATAAACTATGTCGTCTTCGGCAGGAGGCTTTTTTGAAAATTGCTCGATTAAATCCAATTTTGGCTGGCTTGAAAGCAGCCGGCTTGACCCTATAACCCAACTCCTGATGAGTGACCCCTTGATTGCGCTGATTGAGACAATACGGCAAATCGTACCACTCAGTGAAACAGATACTACACTGATCAAGAGCGTCTTTCAGCCTTACCGGCTGAAAAAAGGCGAGTATTTTGTTCAACAAGGGCAGGTTTGCCAACACGTTGGCTTTATTCATACCGGCTTAGTGCGGTATTTTGTCAATCAGGACGGCGACGAAAAAATTTATGACTTCGGCTTGGAAAATGACTTTGTCTGTGACTATGAAAGCTTTCTGCCCCAACGGCCCTGCCGACGAACTATTCAAGCCATTGAGGAGTCAGACTTACTGGTTATTTCATTATCTAATCTGCAACGGTTGTTTGCCCAATTGACCCATGGGGAACGATTTGGCCGGGTTGCTATTGAACAGATTTTTGTCAAAACCATTGGGCAACTGGTCTCCCTCTATACTGACGCTCCCGAGTTGCGTTATCAAGCCTTTCTTGAGAACTATCCTACCCTTTCAACCCGCATTACCCAGTATCATATTGCCTCCTACGTGGGGGTCAAACCCCAGTCTCTAAGCCGCATCCGGGCGCGATGGGCTGGTAAGCACTACAGCCGTCTTTCTTCACCTGAGTGAATGCAGAGCTTGGGCTGGCTCCTGAATTTTGTGCTGTACTTATAAACGCACAAGATCATGACAACGCAACAGATTCCTACCCCCCTCCGGTTGATCAGCTTACTCATTGGTGTAGGCATGCTTTTCATCGGCGCTCGTTTTTTGCTGGCTCCCGAAGTAGCGGAAGCTGGATTCGGCCTTCGTTACAACCAGCCTAACTACGCATTTCATTCTATCAAGGGCATCCGGGACATCTTCTCAGGCTTAATTGTAGTGCTGTTCGCTTGGCATCAATACCGTAAACCCTTGTTTCTTACCTTGCTGGCCGGCTCTATCATTCCTTTGGCGGATATGCTCATTGTTTGGAATACTCCCGGCAGTGATCTGTGGGCCATGCTCATTCATGGTAGTACGGTCATTACCCTATGGCTACTGTGTTATTTTTTAGGTAAGTCAACACCAGAAACTACCGCAGGCCCGTCGGGCAATACCAACGCTTACGTAAAACGAATTTCGTCAGTAACCGAAGGCGGCATTAGTGTACTCGAATTTAGGATCCTGCCCGGCGAACGTACGCCCTGGCACTACCATGAATTATTCTCCGAAACCTTCGAGGTACTGAATGGCGAGTTAATCGTTGGGCGGGGTGATCAAACGCTCACTCTACAGGCCGGTCAGACGGCCACCATCCAGCGGGGGCAAACGCATTTTTTCCACAATACGTCCGATCAGCAATGCCTGATTCGGGTAACGGTTTCGCCAGGAAACCTGGGTTTTGAGCAAGCCCTGCTCATCGCCAAAGGACTGGCCAAAGATGGGTTAGCCAGTGAAAGCGGGACCCCAAAAAGCCTGTCTGATTTGGCCTTATTTACTCATTTGAACGACTCGCACATGGTAGGCTTACAAAGGATCGCCCAACCCCTGTTCAGTTTTCTGGCCACTCGTGCCATCAAAGGAGGAAGACTGGCCTACTTAATCCAGAAATACGCTACTCATGCCGTCATAGAATGATTGAAATGATAGTAGATGGGTTTGCCTCTGGGCTCTAGTGTAGGCGAGGTTACCAAGTATCAAGGCGCTATGCATTTGTCCCTGATAACTTGTTGAAGCATCAAAACCAGTCATCACTGCTGCTATTTAGCCATTCCTCCTATAGCCTTCATTATTGATTACAAGCAGAACGAAGCATCAACTAACTAGTCAGACGTTATGCCCTGAGAGCTCCCATTTGAGAAGCGAATGAATTAATCCTACTTCGTCTTAATCGGGAGCGCTTGTGAAAATCCTTTATTTGGATAGATTAGTGATCAAGCAATCTCTTATCCACGCAATTTGATCCTACTAATCCCATCCTCCTGTTCTGCATCAGAGGCATTGAGAGAGAAGCACAAAGTTAAGAGCAGGCAAAGAGTCTTTTCTTACAGGCCTGGAGCTTGGCTTTTTAACCAGGATACACCTTGTAAAAAATTTCTCCGGATGATGTCCTATTCTGATCATCTCGTTTGTCTGTAACCTATAAACCAGTTCTCCGGTAACAGGGGTGAGCTGAATCAATCACTTAGCGCTTACTACTATGACACCAGTAACCCTTACCCCTCATCTATTCTTTGGCGGAAATTGTCAGCAAGCCATGGAATTTTATCAGACTACATTTGGCGGTGAGTTGACACTGACTACCTTCGGGCAGGGGCCGGCCGGTGCCCATAAAGATCCCAATGCCAATAGTGATGTCATGAAAACAAAGATCATGTTTGCCAAACTAACCGGCGATATCATTCTGACAGCAAGTGACAACCCTCATCTTTCAGAAACTAAAAACACAGGGCAATTTGGTTTATCACTGGCAGGCACGGACGAGGCTCAATTAACCAGTTACATGGAAAAGCTAGCGGCTAACGGGCAAATAACGGCCCCGCTGATAAAGCAGTTTTGGGGGGATATCTTTGGCATGGTCACTGATCAGTATGGCATTAGCTGGATGATTACTATACCGGCCAATAGCCGCTAAGCTGATCGAACTCAGGACCCGGATGGACCCGATCTTGCCAAAGAAGACGAATTCATAGTCAATTGTACTGGCGTTTTTAAAGGACGCTATCCGATCAGAAACCCTCAAGTTAATTCCTACCAGGTTAAACCGTTAAAACGAACAGATCATGGACGAGTTTGCACTCATTATGCGGCATGAAGACGGCAAAAAAATTGCCTCGCCGGAACAAATCCAGCAATGGATGAAACAAACTATGGAATGGATTGACGGGATTACAGCCCCAACGGAATTTGTCAGCGGCATTGGCTTACCCTTTGATAAGGCACGGGTGGTGACGACTAAAAATTCCAGAACGCTGATTACTAACGGCCCTTTTGGTGAAATTAAAGAAACTCTGGGCGGACTCATTATTATAAAGGCCAATTCACTTCAGGAAGCGCTGGAGGTGGCAAAAGGTTGCCCCATATTACAAGAGGAGGGCAATAGTGTAGAAGTGCGCCAAATTAGTGAACATTCATCCTCAAACAGTTGATTGCTTCATGAGTTCTCCAGGGCGGTCAACCCACGCAACAAAAACTACCCACTACGCCCCCAATTTCTCTAATAAGTGCTGGCGATTAGGCAGAGGCTTAGCGAACGGGAACGTATTACCATCCCGTTTGTTAAGCCACGTCGATCTATTAAGCGCGTAACGGTCCGATATTGATCGATTTAAGTTTGTGAATGTCTTCTAGTGATGACCCCTGCAGATCTGATCCCCCACTTATTCAGGAGCGAGTTTAGTAAAATTTGCGCGGTCCTCTCCAAAACCGTTGGTGTGGATAACTTAGACTCCATCGAGGACATTGTCAGCGACACCTTTTTGCTGGCCTTAGCGACCTGGCCCTACAAAGGCAAGCCCGAAAATCCCACCGCCTGGCTGTATACGGTGGCTAAAAACAAGACAAAAAATCACCTGAAGCGGCAGGCCTTGTTTCGACAAAAAATTTCAGGCGAACTTCAATTAATAACGTCCACGGTTGATGAATTGCCCATTGATTTTTCGGACCAAAGCATTGTTGATAGCCAGCTACAGCTATTTTTTGCCATCTGCCATCCCTCCATTCCAGTAGAAGCCCAAGTTAGTCTGGCCCTTCGCATTTTGTGTGGGTTTGGCATTGACGAGATTGCTAATGCCCTCTTGAGCACGAAAGAGACAATCCATAAACGGCTCTATCGAGCCAAAGCGAAGTTAAAAGCTGAAAAAGTGACCCTCCAACTTCCCCCGGAGAGCCAAATCGAAAGTAGGCTGGAAACAGTTTTAACGACCCTTTATCTGTTGTATAACGAGGGGTATTATTCTGAAAGTCAAGACGCGATTCTCCGCCTAGAGCTTTGCCAGGAAGCCATGCGCCTAACTAATTCATTAATCGCCACTCCTAGGACAAGCCTGCCTGCCGTAAAAGCCCTCTACGCCCTGATGTGCTTTCATGGCTCCCGATTTGCCGCCCGAAAGACAGAAACCGGTCAATTCATTCTACTGCAGGATCAGGACCCCACTCGGTGGGACGATGAATTGATAAGCCGAGGGGCGTATTATTTACATGAGGCCTCCCAGGGCGAATCGGTTTCCAGATTTCATCTGGAAGCCAGCATTGCTTATTGGCACACGCTCAAAGAGGATACCCCCGAAAAATGGAAACATATACTTTTCTTATATGACCGCCTGTTGCAACTGGTTTATTCTCCCATAGCGGCTTTAAATCGATTAGTCGCTGTCTCTAAGGTGTATGGTAATCGACAGGCTATTGAGGAGGCAAAGCAGCTAAATCTGTCCACGAATCACTTCTACCATGTGCTGCTGGGCGAACTCTATACGGGTACTGACAACGCAGCTGCTCAGGCGTCTTATCACCAAGCCTTTTTATGGGCAAAAACAGAGACTGACAAACAAACGATTCGTCAAAAATTGAATTCATTTTAAGTGGGTACGCCTTTACTATTTCTTTACCTCACGCGGATGCGTTTTTGTAAGACAGTTGTATATCCAACTACTTAGAGGCCAAAATCCATAGCAGTCTGTAGAAGCAACTTTTACGTTTCGTTAACATTCTTTTACAGGTAATTAACAGACGCCAGGATACAGACTTTTAGTTTTGTGGCCTACTGCAGTGGTTGAAATCCTTGACAAAGGAATGCCTTGAACGGATATGATTTATCAGGAAAAAGATTTATTTTAATTAAACCGACAAAACTATGAAACGAATCATTTATGCTTTGATCTTACCGTTGGTTGTCATAAGCGGACTATTATATGCTAATCGTGAAATTAAAGATGAAGCTTCTAAAAAGTCAATCTCAAAACCACTCTCTGCTGCTGAACGGAAAGCTGCAATGAAAAAATGGGAGGCTACCCCTGATGGGATAAAGTACAAAAAATGGGAAGCGTCTGCTGAAGGCAAAAAAGTGTATGCCGGTGAAGCTAAAATAAGGAAGCATATACGTGCTTTTACCAATATGGACGCTGTTGTAACCTCGCTTTCTCTTCCGCCAGGCTCACGATTAGGTTTCGGAGTGATGGTCAGGATTAGCGGTGACGATTATATTCTTAGTTTTGGGCCAGAAAAGTATGACAAGAATTTTTTGAACGTTAACAATGAATTTCAGCAATTGCATAGCCTGAAAGTTAACGACAAAATAAGTATAAGAAGCCATAATGTATCGCACGCGCCCAAGTATTTATATCCAATAATAGTGGGCGATTATGTCGAACGGGATGGTAAACTAATTTATAAACGTGCCCCTCGCAAAGGCGGTTGCTAAATGAATTATGCATACAAAACAGCCTCCTAAAAGATGGAACAAAAAACACTGACTATAATGGCGATGTATATTATCAGGCTGTATTTCTTACTCGAATAATCAACGAAACAGATAACCTTTTGAATTGACGATTAATTTTTCTTTAGGTTCATTTGAAATTCACCCCAATCGCCACGTAAAAATAATCCTTCCGACACAATGACACGTGATAAAAAGGAATACGTGAGCCGAATAAGTTAAGGGGAATTTTACAGGTGTTGACAACCTGTCCTTCTTTGTTAAGACATTGTGCGCTAGTGGACGGGGTGCTGACAATCCCGCGGCCGTCACTACACGATGCCAAGGTATCAGGCGATGAAGACCCCTCAAATCACCTGGTACCTTGTCGGTTTTTAGCATTGTGTTTCTACTTTTGGCTGACAAGGTAATCCTACCCCCTTGTGCCAGGCTTTCCCATGCTAAAAAACCATTTCTTCCTTGCCGTTTCGCTACTGCTAATTCACTTTTGCTACTCCCCTCAAGGCGTTTATGCCCAGGTTGCCCAGTTGCCAACCCGTTGGACGAAAGCAGCCCTGGCTGCCTCACAACCACTAGCTGAATACCCTCGCCCACAGTTGCAACGGAGCCAGTGGCTATGCCTCAACGGCACCTGGAACTACCAGGGAGGTAAAGCGGTCTCCTCGGCTAATAACCCCGCCAGCCCATTAACTTTCCCAACAACCTCCCAAAAAATACGGGTGCCTTACTGTCCTGAATCAGTGTTGTCGGGTATTCAGCGAAAGCAGGAAATTAATATGTGGTATCAGCGTTCGTTTACCTTGCCCGCTTCCTGGAAGGGCAAGCAGATTTTGTTGCACTTTGGGGCCGTCGATCACCAAGCTACCGTTTTCGTTAACGGTCAGAAAGTGGGCAGCCACGCTGGCGGATATGATGCCTTTTCCTTCGACATAACCGCTTGGCTGGCTCCGGACGCCAACAGCCTGGTGGTGGCCGCTTATGATCCGAATGACGGCCGTACGCCTTCCGGAAAAAACGGTCCCCGGGGTGATTACACGTTTACCTCCGGTATCTGGCAAACCGTATGGCTCGAACCGGTCAACCACGATTACATTCAGGCCATTCGTCTGCTGCCGGATCTTGCGGGCAAGCAGCTCAGGCTGGAGGTCAAGGCCAGTGGGGCGGCCCGAGTTACGGCCGTTGTACTGGAAGGCAAGAAGGAAGTGGCCCGGGTCGAAGGAAGGGCGGGAACGGCTTTCTCTGTGCCCATTACTAATCCGAAGCCCTGGTCGCCAGATTCTCCGTTTCTTTATGATATCAAACTTACCTTGACGGCCCCCAACGGGCGGGTATCGGATGAGGTGATGAGTTATGCTGGCCTGCGTGACGTCAATCTGGGGAAGGTCAATGGCGTCGTTCGACCGTTGCTGAATGGGAAATTTGTCATGCAACTTGGTTTGCTCGATCAGGGCTACTGGCCCGATGGTATTTTGACCGCGCCAACGGAGGAAGCCCTTAAATTCGACATCGAGTATACCAAAAAAGCCGGCTACAATCTCATCCGTAAGCATATGAAAACCGAGCCCCAGCGATTCTATTATTGGGCGGATAAGTTGGGGCTACTGGTTTGGCAGGATATGCCCGCCATCTGGTATCCCGATGAAGACACCCTAGCCACCCGGACCACATTTCGTAACGAATTAAAAGCGATCATAGATGACCATTATAACTCACCGTCCATTATTGCCTGGGTGCCTTTCAATGAAAACTGGGGCGCTTTCGATGTAGCCACTATCACCGACTGGGTCAAGGGGTATGATCCGTCCCGACTGGTCAATGGCAATTCGGGTTTTAATAACAATCCGTCCTATCAAAAAGCATACGGCGATCCCAAAAATGGCGATTTTGTGGATACCCACATTTACGTGGGGCCTAACAAAGCCTCGGAACCCGACGACAAACGGGCGGCATCTCTGGGCGAATTTGGGGGAGTGGGTTTGTTTGTCCGGGGGCACATGTGGCCCGTCGAAAATAATGCGTATGCCTATGAACCGACGAAAACCGCCCTGACCGACCGCTACGTTATGCTGCTTGATCAGGTCGAACAATTGATGCGCTACCGGGGACTAAGCGTAGCGATTTATACGCAAACCACAGACGTTGAGCACGAAGTAAACGGGGTGCTCACCTACGATCGGGAAGTAGAAAAAATGGACACAAATCGAATACGAGCCGTTAATCAGGCCGTGATTCAAGCGGGTTTGACGCCGGCAGGTAAACAAGAGTAGCCCGTGCAGATGCCTATTTTACTCCTTACCCCCTGGTATTGACAGCGCCGAGCAAGCTTAGCCCGAGGCAGAAAGGAGCGTTTTGTGCCATTACTAATATGTATTACCCCGCCTTTTGAACAAAGTATATTACGCCTTTTCAACAAAGCTGTACCTGCTGTTTTACTCGAATTTTGGGTCATCAACCATTAACAGATGACGACAAAAGCAAATTCCGAAAAAACAGTGCTGGTGACCGGTGGATCCGGCTTTATTGCTGTCCATTGCATCCTTCAGTTGTTACAGGCTGGCTACCAGGTACGAACAACGCTGCGGTCCTTAAACCGAGAAGCCGAAGTGAGAGCCATGCTGAACGAAGGCGGTAGTAAGGCCTCTCAGCGATTGACCTTCCACGAGGCTGATCTGTCAGCCGATGCGCCGTGGGATCAAGTGGTGAACAACTGCACCTACGTGCTGCATGTGGCTTCACCGACCCCTATTCGCAACTATAAACATGAGGATGAGATGATCAACCCAGCACGCGAGGGCGTTCTACGCGTCCTTAGGGCCTCCAGAGATGCAGGCGTAAAACGGGTGGTATTGACCTCGGCCATTGGGGCAGTTGTGTACGGCCACCCCCCACAAACGGCACCTTATGACGAAACGAATTGGACCAATCTTGCCGGTAAAGCACCTGCCTACCAGAAATCAAAAACATTGGCCGAACAAGCGGCCTGGGCGTTTATTGAACGAGAAGGCCGCGGGCTGGAACTGTCGGCGGTCAATCCGGTAACCGTTTTGGGTCCAGTATTAGGCCCTGATTATTCGCATTCGATCCATCTAATCAAAAACCTGCTAACGGGTAAAATGCCTGGATGCCCCAAGATTAACTCGGGTTTTGTGGATGTACGCGATGTTGCTGATCTGCACCTGCGGGCCATGACGCATCCGGCGGCTAAGGGTGAGCGTTTCATAGCCACGGCGGGAGAAAGCGTCTGGCTGGTTGAAATCGCCAGAATACTCAAAGCGCATCTGGGTCAGGACGCCAGCAAGGTTAACACCAGAGAACTGCCGAATGCGTTGTTGCGGATTGCCGCCCTGAGAGACCCCATGGTTAAATCGATGATCCCCTTGCTGGGCCGGGTAATGAACACCACTAGTGCCAAGGCCATTCGCCTGCTGGACTGGTCGCCCCGTTCGACCGAAGAGGCCGTGCTGGCAACGGCAGAAAGCTTGATGCGCCTACATTTGCTTGACCAATAAGTACTAGTTTTAGGGAATGGAGATCGCTGAAGTATTTATCGCCTGCAAGAAAGAGATTCACTACAGCCGGGAGTTGGTGCTGCCCCAGCCAGCCTTGGTGCGTGTGATCTCGGGTGAAGTCAGAGTCGTGGCGGCTGAGCGGAGCTATCACTTTTATGCTGGTGATACAGTGCTGTTCCCTCGAAACCAGTTGGGTAAGATGAGCAAACTTCCCCTGGATGGACTGCCTTGCGTCACTATCTCGATGGTGTTTCAGAAGGAACGGTTACAGCACTTCTACGCCCACAACGGGCCTGCTTCAGCCGCCCACCCTGCTGATCAACCCAAACAGTTCCAGCGCCACCCTTTATTGGAAAGCCTGTTCAATTCCTTGTCACCTTATTTTGAACTAGCGGATGCCCTACCAACCGATATTGCTGTTTTTAAGGTTGAAGAAGCGATTCGAGTGCTGCGTGCCATTGATCTGGAAGTAGATGGGCTACTGGGTAATTTTGAGGAGCCAGGTAAGCTGGATCTTGTTGATTTTATGGAGCGGCATTATATGTTCAACCTACCGCTGGCCAAATTCGGTTATTTGACAGGTCGAAGCCTGACTACCTTCAAAAAGGATTTCCACAAAGCGTTTAACAATTCGCCCGGCCGATGGCTCACCCAGAAGCGGCTAGAAATGGCGCACTATCAAATTGTGGAAAAGAAACGAAAGCCCTCAGAGGTGTATCTAGAAGTGGGATTTGAAGACCTTTCCCATTTTTCGTTCGCTTTCAAGAAGACCTTCGGTTATCCGCCTACTCAGTTTCGATTGGCCTAATGAACGTATACAAAGGGCTTTACTTGACGGTTCAACCGCTTGGTTATCTGAGACAATGCGTAAGATTGCTTCGTCTATGGTTGGAGCGTTTTGTGGGAAACTGACTTTTCAGTGTATGTCAAACTTAATCGATCGGTCGCGTACAACCGGCGGTCAGGATTCTCATAGACTAATTTAACCAAGCCCGATTGAAAAACAGACTCCGCAACAGGTTTCATCGGCCTTCAGCAGAAAGTCACCTTTTCGATAGGCTCTAGCTTGTAAGGCTTACTTCTCACTTCTTGTCGATTTCATTAAACGCTCTTGCCGAGCAATAGTAAATGCCTCACGAATAAGGACTTAGGGAGAATTAACTAATGTACACGGCCAGGGGAGACCTTCGGAGCAAAGCGAACTAGTTGAATGATCGTCTGAATGCCAAAGGAGATAGATCTGTCTTCGATTTAAAGAGTTTACTAAACGATTGCGCGTGTTCGAAACCTAATGCATAAGCGATTTCGCTAACTGTCAAGTCAGTCGTGGACAGTTTTTCTTTCGCCTTGTCGATCAATTTTTCGTGAATGAATTGTTGCGTGGTCTGGCCGGTGAGTTGTTTCAGCAAGCTGCTTAAGTATTTGGTGGACATGTTAAGCGTATCGGCAATATAGTGTACAGTAGGCAGGCCTTTTGTCAATAAATCTTCATGGGTAAAGTAACGGCTCAGTACCTCATCTACCCGATTCAATAGTTGATTATTGGTGATCTTCCGGGTAATAAACTGGCGTTCATAAAATCGCTGCGCATAGGTAAATAAAACCTCCAGGTGAGCAATCATCACATCCTGGCTGAATTTATCCATGTTGGCATGATACTCTTGCCTGATCGTATCAAG
This sequence comes from Spirosoma radiotolerans, assembly GCF_000974425.1. Taxonomy (NCBI): domain Bacteria; kingdom Pseudomonadati; phylum Bacteroidota; class Cytophagia; order Cytophagales; family Cytophagaceae; genus Spirosoma; species Spirosoma radiotolerans. The sequence goes on along the minus strand of NZ_CP010429.1, from coordinate 201,252 downwards.
AATACCATTAATGATGGCTTCTTCTTTGTCGGACAGAAACAAGGCTTCGTTTGCCGAATACCCAAAGTAGTCGTATTGTTTAATTTTCTTGGCCAGTGAAGTATTCCATAAAAAATCGGGATGGATAAACAGCATCCATCCATCCAGTTGGTGAGGCATACCGTTTGCGTCGCCCCGCAAGAGTTGCCCTGGCGAGATAAAAGCCATCAGCCCTTCATCGAAATCGTATTTCTGCTGACCATATACGAGTTTGTCGCAGCCTCGTTTGAGCGACACCACATATAAGTCAGTTATAACGGCCGCAATACCGGGGTCACTTTTCAGACCTTTCAGCTCAATCATACCAATGAGTGGGTGCTGTGGCTTTGGCAAATTCATCAGGCGGTGTATTTCCGCAATTGATTTAATTCGGAATGGTTTTTTGTTGTCCATAGCTTATGTTCAATGCTTGAATGGATAGGTTAACCAAATCAGAAGTAAAGGCAGGGCGAGAAAAGGAATTTCGATTAGGGCCGTTCTGGTAATGCCTGCTCGCAATGATAAGGCCATGATCCATAAAATGGTGATCGCATTCAGTAAGTTGCTGATAAAAAATGTTTTTGGAAATAAAATCATCAACCCGACGATGATTGAAAATACCCCCAAGAAAGGTTTGACCGTCTCCCCGATGCCTAAGTCGGTCATCATTTTTGTTTGTTCAGCATTAGCTGGCTGAAAGGTGTCCCAACCGTGTTTAAGGCTTAGGAACGATGACAGTAAAACGAGTAAGATACTTATGATTTTCATGTCTTCTTTTGTCTGCAAGTCAATCTGCTAAATTTTAGTGGTTTACGTGGGCAGGAGACACCTAAGAGGACCGGTTGTTTTGATTCTCATACATAAATGAAGCTCCCATCTTGGCTGATTGCGAAAGGATAAATTTGGGAGCCACTCGACTCAGAACCCGCATCAACTTGGCAAGGCCTGGGTAAATTTCAGCCTGATCCTGTTGCATGCCTTTAATAGCAGCATCGACAATTTTTTCAGGCGCCATTAGTGCGTTGGCACTAAACCCATCTTCCTGTTGAAATTTGTCGTTTAGCGGTGTGGAAGAACCCGGCGCAATCAACTCAAATACGCTAATGCCGGTGTGTTTAAGTTGTACGCGTAAAGCCTGGGTATACGCACGAAGCCCCGACTTACTGGCACTATAAATCGGAGAAATGGGGAAAGTCATGAGCGCAATGCCTGAGCTAACGTTGAGAATAGCTGCATTGGTTTTTGTTTTCAGATGGGGCAGGAACTGCTGCACCATACGAATAGGCCCCATCAGGTTGATTTCTACTTCGCGGGTTATGTCAGTAAGCTCATGTGGATGATGAAGACTGATCTTGCGCATTTCACCGGCATTGTTGATGAGGATATTGAGGTCGGGGAATTCCTTGATTACTTTATCGTATAAGTTTATGATGTCCTGCGCTTTGCTTACATCGCTTTGCAGGGTATGTACCCCGGGAAGCTTTCGTTTTACCTCCTCGAGTTTTCGGGCGTTTCGTCCGGTGATAATGACGGTGTTCCCCAGTGCCATTAATTTGGTGGCAAATTCAACGCCGAAGCCTCCTGTTCCGCCAGTGACTAGAATAGTGTTATTCGTTAAGTTCATGGTTTCCGTTTTTGTTGCTGCAAAATTCAGCTGTCTTGCAAAAACGGATGTAGTCAAAAGTCGCTAAGTTGTAGTTGAAAGGAAAATGGCAACGAGCCCGTATAAGCCAGAGCAGGACTACCTGATCTTAACCTTTCAGAAGCAACTTATTGAGTAGGCGAATCTTTAAGAAATATGGCAAAAGGGTGAGCAGTCGTCAAGAAAACGATTGCTATAAGCCTTGGACACACGAGTGTTCCTTCGGCTTACTCAGAAGAAGGTTTAAAGAGACATTGATTTTAATAGATGTCCACTACTATCCGTAACATAGGCTACGTAGTTCACTGTTAAATTTATCTAAGCTACCGATTACCCAATCGTATCAGTTGGGCGGATAGGTAGGTTATTTACTAGCAACGGGAAATAGTTTTTCATCCACCTGCGTTCCCTGACCGGCTACGCGGCACCAGCCAGCGGCCGCTTTATGGTACACTTCCAAACGACGTACTTTAATGTTTACATCTTGCCCGTCAACCACCAGCTTTACATCGATCAGCGAGTTAACCACGGCCATAGAGCCATCATAAATTCGGATGAATTGATTGCCCGCAATGGGTTGCACCGATTTAAAAACCAGCTTTTCTTTTTTCTGCACCTCAACCCATTGTTGATGTGAAAAGGAAATATCGCCTTTGGGGCCAACCGCAATAAAATCATGGCAATCGATCAGGGTGCCGGGTTGCTGGTGGCGTAGTAATTCTCGGATCGCCTGTCGTTCGTTCGGATAGCTGGATGTATCTACCTGTGCGAACACGCTGGTGGTTGCGATGCTTATTAAAAGCAGGGTGAGAACAAGTTTCATAGGGTTCGTTTTTCTCAAAAATAGGCAAGCCCTTACTCTTTTAACCGAGAAGTCGCCTAACAATACGGCCCAGAAAACATACAGTGTTTTTTTGACGATAAGATGAGTTGGTCGACGACCAACTCATCTTATCGTCAACTTATTGACCTTGATCGAATAAGTACTTGATCTTCCTTTTATCTGGTTACCGATCCGTATCTTAGTAGCAGACCCCTACAACTCATGGAGCAGCTACCTTTCATTTATTCAAAAACTACAGGCTGGCGTTTCGTGCGGCATCTGACTTTCTGGCTGCTTTGGTTTCTGTTCCAACTGCTCCTGTATTCCTTTTCGCCATCACCAGCCTTGCAACGGCACTCCTTTCTGCATCGACTGTTTATTACCTTACCGGAAACGCTGATTTACCTGATTCCAAGTTTATTTCTGGCTTATTCGCTCATGTATCTGGTTATACCCAGGCAAGTCATTCCCGGTAAGTACATCCTGGCTACCCTTTGTGCAGTTATATTGGTCTTACTAACAGCGGCTTTATCAGCTACGCTGTCGATGACTATTATTGATTACTTCCGCCATCAAGTTGCTGATAAGTTAGCACCCGTTGTGGCCAGGGAGCCGCACCCCACCTTCTATGTTCAGTTCGGCGTAGCTATGCTGGCCGGGTTACGAGGAAGCATTACCGTGGGCGGGGTAGCTGCGGCCATAAAATTGTTGAAATGCTTCCATGAAAAGCAACAGGCTGCTCTTCTGCTTGAAAAAGAAAAGGCAAATGCCGAGCTTCAGATGTTGAAAGCCCAGTTGCACCCGCACTTCTTATTCAATACGCTCAATACGATTTATTCATTTACACAAGATGTATCGGAGAAAGCATCCGGGATGATCTTGGGGTTTTCGCAATTGCTGCGTTATATCTTGTATGATTGCAATTATCCGTTGGTTCCCCTCGAAAAGGAACTGAACATGATCGGCGATTATCTACATTTGGAAAAGGCCAGGTACGATCAAGGGCTTGATATGGCGGTGCAGTTGCCTAAAACGACTACTCATCTCATTGCCCCACTCATGCTTTTACCCTTTATCGAAAACGCATTCAAGCATGGAGCCAGTCGTATGATAGAGAGCCCCTGGATCAGCTTAACCGTAACCCTACACGACGATAAACTGGCAATGAAACTAATTAATGGCAAGCCAGCTGGCTATGAGCATCCGTTACCAGGTATAGGCATAGCAAACGTTCGGAAGCGGCTGGAATTAAGTTATCCGAACCAACATGAACTAGCGATCCATAATGAGGAAGAGATGTATATTGTTAACTTGACGCTTACGTTAACACACGCCTATCCTGAGCCTGTCAAATCAGTATATGATGGAGTCGCTGACTAACTATAATTGCCTGATCGTCGACGATGAGCCCCCCGCTCGGGAAGTACTGCGTCGGTATATCAATCAGGTGCCCATGCTTACCTTAATCGGCGAATGTACCAGCGCTATTCAGGCACTTACGGCCTTAAAACAGCAGCCGGTCGATCTGCTGTTTCTTGATATTCAAATGCCTCAAATAACGGGTATTGAGTTGATTGGAACGTTAACCCAACTGCCTAAAATTGTCCTGACAACGGCCTTTGAGCAATATGCTGTACAAGCCTTTGAACTAGGCGTTACCGATTACCTCGTTAAGCCTATAAGTTTCGAACGGTTTTTAAAGTCGGTCAATAAAGCATTACCCGACCACACGCTTTCACCAATAAGCCAACCGCTCATGCCGCACCATACCGAAACGGCTACAGATGCTTTTCTCTATTTCCGGGCGGACAGGAAAATGGTTAAGGTTTTTCTGAGTGATATTCTTTATGTAGAGAGCCTCAAAGATTATGTCAGGATTCACACAACAAAAGGTGCCATCATCACTAAATACGCCATCACGGCACTGGAAGCCATGCTGCCCGGAACCTCATTTCTGAGGGTGCACCGGTCCTTCCTCGTCTCACTTAACAAGATTGATTCGTTTACATCTGAGGAGATCGCTATTCGAGATCATTTGATACCAATTGGTAAATTATACAGGCAGCAGGCGTTAAACTTGTTGAACCATGCCTAGTCTGACCGCCTAAAAAAATGGCTTTGCTGAAAAGCAGACCACATTCAAGTTCTCCGTTTATAGCACTCAGGGTATTTTCAAATTCCGAACAAACGGCACGAACCCGCTCAATTTATTATGTTGACAATAAGCCGTTTACTTTTAAAAAGTGAGTGACTTATTTCTCTATTGATCCGTGGTTCAACCTCTTTATTTTTACTATTAGAGATCCCTTATTCGCCCCAATTTAGCAGGTCTTACGATGGAGCGTTTTGTGGTACGTTGATTTTTAATAGCTCTCCAACCTAATCAGCCGCATATGTGTAGTGACAGAAGACTTCAGAGACTGACTTTTTTATTGGGCAAATAACCAGACTATGCCCCCAAAAGTCAGTATAATAATCATCCAGTTAATAAATACTTCCAGGCCACTCTCAATAACAAATTTATCCGGATTGTCTTCCTTATAGTAAACTGTCACCTCTTGGTGAGCGCTAAAGTAATTCAGTTCATGGTATAAGGAATGGTCAGGCTGACGCTCAATCCAGCTAGTATCGCGCGTTTGAAAGCGAACAATGGGTACCCAAAGCTGGCGAAGTATAAAAAAATCACTTCGGTCAAAGGAAGTAATTGTTCCAGTTATCTTATTAGCCCCTCTAACTAATTGATAATAAGAGTATAGGAAAAGAATAGAAAAAATAGACGAAAAAATTCCGCCTATCAGCAAGGGTATCAGAAATTTCATAAGATATACAATAGCGGTTTACACGTATTGGGTAGCCTAAGTAAGTAATACGCGTTCTGGAAGTTTGTTTCCTCTTGTAGATCAGGCTTATTGTAGAAGTTGTAAGGGGAGTGAGTGTAGCCACATCATAAAATAGACGTGCGCTGACCAGCCTGTGATCTGTTCGAATTAGGAGATGGCCTAAAGCCAGTAGCCTGGTCGAGCTGGCGGCTAATTCACACGCCCAGCCCAGGGCTATGGGCTATACCTCTTCATACTCGGCTTCAAAACCAGTAAAATACTCCTGACACCCTGGAAAGTGGCCATGAAGAACCAACGGGCTTATCCAGTCTGGCCCACCCAGAGGCAATAATAGCGAGTATACTATGAGTTAAGCTTCCTGGTCAGTTGGTCGAAGATGACCCAGCCCATCACAAAGCTGTAAGCCATCAACTGGCCTGGTACCAAAAGCACCTGAAGATAAAATAGCCAGCGGTTGACATTGTCCGAGCTCCGAAAGGGATTATCCAGTAGACCGCCCCACCAGCCCAGATTGGTGTAATCAGGCTTAGCGCTCACGCGATAGCTGGCCCATCCGTACAGACTCAAGCCGCCCAACTTGAGTAGCCATTGACTACCTCTCAGCGAGGGCCATTCAGCAAATACCCACAGCAAGCCCACCTCCCAGCAGGCAATACCCAGTAGGATAGCGACCCAAATCATCCACTTCTTAGGTGGGGGCTGGTCCAGTGGTTCTGGAGCATCCACTTGGAGCTTACCCACCGGACCTGGCTTATCTTCCAGAAACCAGGCTAGCCATTTCATAACTGTTTCATTTGTGGTTGAGTAACACTTTAGTGTCCGTTGATCAAACGCCCATAACCGCTTGGATCAACGAAAATGGCCCAGCAAAACCAGGCCACTCCTGTGGGCTTCGCTTAAGGGCAGCAGCAGTGGTCCAAAGGTAAACCAAAGGGGGTGGCCACAACAGCGGATAACTACGTATCTTACCAGGTAGAGTAACGGGTTAGAAGACACGGTAGGCATTTTGAACCTACTACTCTACTTAAATCGATTACAAATGGCTTATTGAAGAAAACAGAAAATGAAGTACTAGTATCTCACAAAACCGCTGACATGTTACTAGTTGTCCTGCTCAATTAGTAGCCTACATCGAGCGTGTAACGGACGACATTCGCACGTTGATAAGGAAAAAGCATAGGGGAAGGTCACTAGCTAAAGCAGCCTAGCCAAAATGACTGATTTTGGGTTATGAGTAAAACCGCAACTCAACGATGAAAAACACCCTTTACCTGATTGTCCTATTCGTAGCCTGTTCGTGTGCTAGCATCCGCCAGCGCAACGATACCACCGCTCTCAATCAAATATTTCAGATTCCGCGCCACCAGACGATGTATTCATACACGAAAAAGGGGGGCGTAAAAGCAAAAATACTGTCCCAGCGGGTTAAGGCAGCTTTGTATGAGCGGGCCGACACGCTCTACGCTGAACTTTTATCTGAAACCCTGCCTCCGCCCGATGGCGATCCCAATACGATTGACCAGTCGGACTCGCTGGCGGTATTTTTTCTACATTATAATCCGTCGCTGAATAAGATCGAGGAGAAGAGTCCCTGGTTTCGCTATCAGACCACGGCAATTGACATTGACTTATTTACACTACCCTTTAAATACCGGTTTCGAACGGCCAATCAGCCGGGGCAACTGGAAGACAAGCTGAACGTAGGCATTTACATTGGCGAACGTTACGATCTGGGCCGCTATCGAACGGTTTATTTTAGGCACAACCAGCGTTCCGAAATCTCTACCTTCAGTATAGGGATGGGCGGCTTTTTATGTTTTGCTCCCGCCACCATTACCTCCTTTAGTACACTGGGCCGAGTGCAAGACGACTACCAGGCACTGGGACTGAACTACGGCCTGAACACCACTTTTAGTTTCTCGAACTTTTCGGCGGGTCTGGCAGTGGGTATCGAGTCGATTACCGACAGCAACCGAAGCCTCTGGATTTATCAGAACAAGCCCTGGCTGGGAATTACTGTGGGGCTAAACTTGAATTAAAAAAGCCTGTTTAAATCTTTCCAAGTCCCTGCGTTAGCAACAAAAGACGTGAACCCATTAGCACTAGTTTAACCTTTTCTGAGATTGAACCAGTAAATAGAACAAGCTTCTTTACCTGTTAATCGTAAACGAAGAAAAATCTGACCGTTCAATACGTTTCATTCGTAGTAGATTCTGTTTATACATGAAAATGCCCGGCAACGTATAGCACATTGCCGGGCATTTTCATGTATAAACAGAATCTACTTGACTTCTTCGTAATCGACGTATTCGCCACCTTTGAAGGGGTAACTACCGTCTTTCTTCTGAACATTATCGACTCGAACCTCCCCTTCCCGACGACCTCCACGCACATCACCCTGCCTTTTTTGCTCTTTCACCAGTTGACGACCAACCAGCAGATAAAACACAAATCGACGTACCGGCGGTACGAAGAGGATAACCATCGTGATGATGAACAAATATTTGAACAACATAGCAGAGTCTTGTTAATACTGAATAAACGTTGGGATGGCCTGTTTAGTTTTCCGGTATGATAATCGGCGTTTAGCCCGGATAAACAGTGGTCGCCTGCCTCATCATAAAAGCATATCGGCCGAAGAGCCTACTGGCCATACAATGCTTTTCCGGCCGCTTCATACTTATCGCCCGCCGACCATTGCGGGCGTGTTGCCCGGTTAGCGATCAACCGGGCGGCATAGGCATAAGCCTGGCAATAGCGAAGGGTATAGCCGAAATCCAGACTTTCGGGGTTGTCGATGGCCTGGTGGTAATATTTACCAATGGCTTCATCGAAGGCTTTGAAACCTGCCGAAAACGTAGGAGCCGGTATTCCTTTAGCGGCAAAATGTACATTGTCTGACCGGTCAAACAATCCCTGTTCAGGAGCCGGTTCAGCAAAAACACCCAGCCCGAAGGCTTTAGCCGCCGTTTCAATTTCGTTTTTTGCACCCGTCCGTTCCAGACCGATGACCGAGACAATGGTGGTGTCGTTGTAGCCTGCTCCGTCGGTGTTAAGATCGAAAATTGTTTGTTTAAGCGGTACTAATGGGTGTTCAGCATAGAAGCGGCTTCCGAGTGTACCGGCTTCTTCACCCGTTAGGGCCAATACCAGCACCGACCGTTTGGGGCGTTGCAGTGACAGCGTTTTGGCGGCTTCCAGAATAGCCGCCGTTCCCATGGCATTATCCCGCGTTCCGTTGAAAATACTATCGCTGGGTTGATACGGTGTTCCACTCGCTTTGCCAACACCAATATGGTCGAAGTGAGCCGACAGCACAACATACTCGTCTTTAAGTTTGGGATCAGTGCCTTCAATAATTCCGGCTACATTCGCTGACAAGGCCGAGGTGCGCAGCCGTCCCGAGGTCTGAAGTGTAATCGTTTGCCCAGCCTCTTTAAGCTGTTTGTACTTGTTATTAGCATTGTTAACCCACAAATGTGCGACAGGCGCAGCTGTCTCTCCATTTGTTGGAATAGCCAGTTGTTCGCGGTTAAAATACTGATTGACAAATCCCCAGGGAATGGATTCGCTGTACAGCTCAATAAGGGCAGCCGCCCCTTTCTCACCCGCAAGTTTGCGTTTCGCTGCCGATGCGCTAAAAATCTCACGGGGACTTTTAGCATCGGGCGACCCGCCCTGCGCTACCAGAATCCGACCTTTCACATCGCGCCCCTTGTAGCCATCCTCACCATCGGTCAGGCCGTACCCTACGTAGACGACTTCGCCCGAAAGGTTGGTCGGGCCACCAGCCATCACGACCAGTTCTTTGCCAAGGTGCAGGGTATCTTTCCCAACCAGCATCGTAGCCGAACTGGCCGCTTTGACGCGTTCCAGGTCAATAGGCTGCAAATAGTCAGGCTTGTTGGCAATCGTACCGGCCGGTTTTAACCCCAGTTGTCGGAACTGTTCAGCAATGTACCGAGCCGCAATCCAGTTGCCCGGCTCACCTACTTTACGGCCCTGTAACTCATCAGATGCCAGAAACCGGATGTGGGCTTCGACCTCGGCACGAGACAGACTAAACTCTGGTAATTGAGCGGCTGAATTGGTTGTTTTCGCCTTGGAAGAACTACGTTGAACAGGGTGGTTTTGTGCCTGTATCGAACTGGTAACGACTAGCAGGCCCGCTAAAAAAGGAACGATGATCGATGACCGCATAATAATTGAGTTGACTGTGTAAAAGTACGAAATTCCTGAACGGCTTACGGGCTTTCCAGGGATGTCAGCGAATTTCTGTATTTTCGCTGCTCTTTTTACGAACCTATGCCAGCCCGTTTCGCGACCTCAACGACCGAAAAAACGTATCTTCTCATTGCCATTGGGTTGTTGGCGCTCTACGTTTTCCCGTACGTCTGGCTCGGCGAAGGCGCCCACTTAACGATCCACGATAACCTGGATAGTGATTTCCTTTACCTGTATCTGCTCAAGATTACCAATACCGCGTTCAACTTCGATCTGAACACGATCATTCCGAACATGATGAGTAGCAGCCCCGATGCGGCTACCTCATTCAGCGGAATTCCGCGCTCGGCTTTCCGAACGGGACTCAATTTCGAAGTGCTTTCCTTTTACCTGCTACCGCCTTATTCCGCCCAGATTGTCAACTTTACGGCCGTTCACGGCATTGGGTTTCTGGGCATGTACCTGTTGCTGAAAAAGCACATCTTGCCCGAAACGCACTGGGCGCTCACCCGCGTAGCCATCGCGTTTCTGTTTGCGCTGGTTCCCTGCTACATCGTTCACGGCGCTTCGGTTACGGGGCAACCGCTGCTGTTGTTCGCCTTCCTGAACCTGTTGAAAAAACAGGATCGCCCGAGCGATTGGCTCATTATTCTGCTTTTCCCATTTTACTCTTTTTTCGTTTGGGCGGGCTTATTCATTTGTATTGCACTGGGTATTCTCGGGCTGGTAGCCATGCTCCAGTCGCGGCAGGTTAACTGGGGCTATGTAGTGGGTTTGTTCCTGCTTTCGGCGCTGTACATCGGTAGCGAGTGGGAATTGATTTACGGATTCATCAACCAGACCTACATTTCACAACGGGTCGAGTTCGACTACAGCCAGTTGCGCTCCATGAAACTCGTCGACAGCCTCCGCCGAAGCGCCGATTTATTTGTCTGGCCCATGTTCAACACGGGCGCTTTCTTCACGCTGGGCATTTTAGTCGTTGCCGGGCTGGGTACGTGGCGAGCTTACCGTAAACAGGATAAGCCCGCCATGAACTGGCTCATTGGCTTGCCCATGCTGGCGGGCATCATTTGCCTGATTCACGGGCTTTACCATTACTGGGTCGTTTGGCTGGGCGATAGCTCGCTAGGAATCAAGTTTCGCGTATTTCAGTTCGACCGGTTTTATTTTCTTCTGCCGACCCTCTGGTTTCTTCTGTTCGCTATGGCTTTGCGGCAATGGCGGGCCAATAGCCGCTGGGTATACCTCTTTGTGGTGGGTCAGTTTGTGCTGATGGTTATTGCCAATAAGGAATGGCGCATTAACGTAGGCAAAATGACAGGCTACGTGTCTGAAGCGCAACACCCCTCCTTTCGGGCCTTTTTCGCCGAAAAGCAGTTCGCCCAGATTCGCAACCACATTGGCAAACCGCAATCTGACTACCGGGTCATTTGCCTCGGCATGCATCCGTCGGTGGCGCAATTCAACGGATTCTACACGCTGGATAGTTACCAGAACAACTACCCTCTTCCGTACAAACACGCTTTCCGAAAAATCATCGCAACCGAACTGACGAAAGGTACGCGGCAGATGCGCGTGTATTATGATGCGTATGCCTGCCGGGTGTATCTCTATACGGCTGAGCTGGGCATGAATTACTTGTTCGGGAAAACGCAGCACCCGGCGCTCAATCACCTTCAGTTAGATACCGGCGCCTTAAAGTCACTGGGTGGTCAGTACATTATCTCGGCGGTACCGATTGGCAATGCGGCCCAAAACGGGCTTCACCTGGAAAGCATCTTTACCAATACAGAAAGCTATTGGAAAATCTGGCTATACAGAGTGAACTAGCGCCGAACCGGGCCAGCTGACTTAGAATTGCACCTTTTAACCCCGCCGGTAATGTTGGCGGGCAAAGCGCATGAAGGTATCGGCCAGCCCCTCGCTAACCCCCTGCAACTGAATGGAATAAAAGTCGCGTTGAATGGAAAGCCCCTGTACGTCAAGAATTTTGAGGCTGCCCGCCTGAAGTTCATGCTGCACGGCAAAAACAGAAACAAAGGCCATACAGCGCGAACTTCCAAGGTATGACTTGATACTCTCAGTGCTGCCTAGGTGCATGTCGATCGTTAAATCCGTAAGTTTCAGTCCTACACCCCGCAGGGCATGTTCGATGACTTCAAGTGAGCCGGAGCCCCGTTCGCGAAGCACGATGGGGACCGTTCGAAGTTCGGCCAGTGTAATCTCGTCCCGGTCGGCCAGCGGATGGTCGGCCCGGCAAATGAGCACAAGTTCATCTTTCACGAAGGACGTATACCGAATATCGCTATGATGGGTCCGGCCTTCAACCAGACCGAGATCGATGTCATTATTGAGCAATTGCTGCTCGACCTGTTCGGTATTCCCCGACACCAGCGAGATAGCCACATCGGCCGACTGCTCCCGAAAACGGGCCAATACCGGCGGAATCACATATTGCGCCACCGTCGTACTGGCACCGACTCGCAACGTTCCACCCGACTCACCCTTGAGCGCGTTCATGTCAAACTCCAGTTGGCGATAAACGCCCATAATGGTTTCGGCATGACCGAGCAGCACATTTCCGGCCGTAGTCAAACTAATCTGGTTACCCCGCCGGTCGAAAAGGGCCGTTCCAAACTGGTGTTCAAGTTCCTGAATGTGCTTTGTTACAGCAGGCTGCGTGACATACAGTTCGGCCGCTGCTTTGGTAAAACTAAGCCGTTTGGCAACGGTGTAAAAGACATTCAGACGAAAGTCGAGCATAGCACTATTGAACGTTGAATAACCGGTTAAGTCAGCTTACAAAACCAAAATACGCAGTAATATGACGATTACCCAAACGGCCCGCTATACAAATTCAATAGCGGGCCGTTCGGTGTAGTTAATGACTTGACTCCTTTACTTAAAGCATATCCACCTTCACAAGATTATCGTCCGAAACGCGGTCGATCAGCTTGTTATAGGGGTCGATCCCGGCTTTTACAGGCTTACCTTTCACGGTCACTTCAATCACGTGTTCGCCGGGTGATAAACTACGTTTTTGAAGCAGCAGCGGCACTTTTGTCGTCAGACCATCTTTGTTTTTACCGTCGTCGGTCAGCACTGCAATGTCGGCGATCACGGGGCCTTTGCCCTTGCTGATTTCTTTGCCCGCTTTGTCATAGTATTCCGTTGTTGTGCGCACGTGCAAGGTAACTCGGTACTGGCCGTTGCCGAGTGACTTCGCTTCGGCCTTGGTAATGCGGTTGTCATAGAGCGTTAGTTTCTCGAAATTATCCGTCAGCCAGGGCTTTAATGAATCCGGGGTAGCAGCTTTCAGGAATCCGTACCACTCCAGCGAGGTCGTAAAGGGTGCTTTCTGGCGGAAGCGGGCCGCTTTCATGTAGTCGTTCATGGCTTTGTTTACCCGGTCTTCGCCAATGTAATCCTGCAAAGCATACATCAGCATCGACCCCTTCTGATACCAGACATACGCGCGTGTATCGTTATCGAGCATGTTGGCTTCGAATTTGTCTTCATTGGACCGGCCACGCAGATAACTATCCAGACTGTATTTCAGAAACTTCGGCATCGCATCGGCACCGTACCGCTGCTTAAGCACCATCAGCGCCGAATACTCCGCCATCGTTTCTGAAATCTGGTTGGCCCCACGCGTCCGGCTGGGCATGATCTGGTGACCCCACCACTGGTGCGCCACCTCGTGGGCCGTCACGTAAAATGCGTAGTCGGTCTTGCTGGGGTTGTGGAAGTCACCTACCCAGCCAAACTCCTCCGAATACGGAACGGTGGTCGGAAAGGACTGGGCAAAGCTGGCATAACGCGGAAACTCCAGCACGCGCAATACCGGATACGGATAGGGCGCATAGTTTTTAACATAATACGTCAGCGACGCTTTCATGCTGGCAATAAACCGGTCGATGTTTTTGTCGTGACCAGGGTGGTGATAGACTTCCAGCGCTACGGTTTGCCCATCGGCCCCAGTCCATTTATCGCGTTTAACCGCATAATTAGCGGAGCACATGCTGAAAAAATAATCGGAGAAACCGGGAAGTTTATAGTGGAAGTATTTACGTGGTTTTCCGTTGGCCCCGTTCTTCGTCCAGGTTTTCAGTAGTTCGCCGGGCATGATAGCCGTTTGGTCGGGGTTGGTCGAAATGGTGCCTTCGAAAGTGACCCAGTCGGCGTCGTTGGTAAACAGGAAATCACGCAACCCACGCGGGTCATTTTGCGCAGGCACCGTCCACTCTTTTATTGGTAGCCCGTATTTTTTCCGGTATTTGTCACTGCTCAACTCGTCGTCCTCGTTATAGCCAAAAGCGGGGAAGATATTAACATTAAAAAATGTTCCGTTGCCAACCACATCCCGGCTATCGCCATTATTGGCAAAGCCAACATATTGTCCCGTCACATCCATAGTTAATCGGGCTGAGTCGCCGGGATTCATTCGTTTGGGCAGCCGATAAATGTAATAGCCAAGCTCGGTGTCGTTCAACACAAGATTTGGCGCTTTCCCATCGACCATTAGCTTCGTTAGTTGCCGGTGAAAATTATCAGTCGGAATAGTCAGAAACAATGAATCAATCGGTTGATCTCCTTTGTTGACCATCACAAAGGCCCCCGATGCAAGCGCCTTGAACTCATCAGGATAGATATCGACATTGACCTTTGCGCTGGTGATTTTAGGTTGCAGCACATTGGTATACTTATGGTATGTTTTTTCGAATGTCGCCTGCCGTTCACGCTGTTCATCAATGGAGTAGTACCGGTTTTTTACACTCACATTCGTATAAATCCAGGCACCCATACTCACAAAGGCAAGAAGAAGCACGGCAAACAACGCCACCGAAGCTTTGCCCATCCGCTGGCGGGCCAGTTGCCAGCGGGCTTTGAAACTGGTGTCGGCCCCCCGATTCCAGAACCACAGCGCCAGCACTAGCAGTAGGCCACCAAAGGCATACCAGTAAAGCCGGAACGACGCGATACTGGCCAGATAGTGCCCGAACCCGTTCATGTCCGAAATCTGGACACCCCCACCCGAAAACGGGATCGCCAACTTGTAATTGAAGTCGGCGAATTGCGGCACCGCCCAGATAACAATGTAGACAGCCAGCGTGACAATGTGCCCTACGAACTTTTGGTTGACCATCGTATGCACGAAAAAGGCCAGCATCACCAACTGGAAATACTGCGTAAAGGCAATGCCCAGCAGGTCGCGAAAGTAGAGCGAGAATTCATAATTAAAATAGCCTTTTACCGTCTGATTTAGGACGCCGGATACCAGAATGAGCGCGCACAGCAACAGACAGATGTAAATCATGGACAGCAGCTTGGCTCCGTAATTCATCCAGTCAGGAACGGGCAGCGCATCGGCAATTGTATCGTAATGAACAACTTTGTCGCGGTGAACGACCTCGCCTGTGTAGAAGATCAGGACGATCAGCACAAAGAAGAAAAACGTGCCGTTGCGAGCTTCGAGCATGGCATAGGTTGTGGGCAACGACGGCGTGCCGTAGGTTTCTACCCCAAACCAGCCATCCAGAAACAAAAACAGTACGGCTCCGAGCAAAATGGCAATGAAGTAAGGGTCGCGGACAATGTTCCCAAACTCGATACGAGCCTGCCGGAACATTTGCCTAGCATACGTACTTGCCTGAAAAACAGGCGTTGGTGTGGGTAAACTCGCCAACGACGGAACGCCCTGGCCCACTGCATCTTCTTTCTGCCGCTTGCCCAGTTTAACGGCCAGAAAACGCGAAAAGCTAAACCGTACCAGCGTCAGAACAAACACGAGCACTGCCACGCCAAACCAGATGAGTCGATTCGTCAGTAAATCACCTTCCAGAGGAGCGAGCAACGTGTTCTGCTCCACCGGCGACCAGTATTTCGTAGCTGTATCATAGGCATATGAGCCAAAGGGATCGAGCAAATTGACAAGCTGCTTGTTTTCCAGATCCTGCGATAGTGTAGAACCGAGCAGGTAGGCAATAAACAGCAGAATGCTACCGGCATAGGTCGCGAAAACCTGGCGCGAGAAGGCCACCAGACTAAAGAAAATACTGCCTACCAAAAACATGTTCGGCACAACGAACAGCACAAACGGATAGGCATAGTCGCGGAACCGAATGGGGCCAAAGCGCTCGGTGTTGTCGGCCAAGTTGAAAACAGGCCCCAGCAGCGACCCAATCACGATACCCAGCATACCAACGGCCATAATGCCCAACAGGACCACAAACGAGCCCAGATACCGGCCCAGGATGTAGCCCCGTTCAGTAATGGGGAAGGTAAAGAAGTAATTTTTGGTATTGTGTTCGATGTCCCGGTAAACCGGTACACCCATTACGGCTGAGGCTATTAGCATGCCCAGAATAGTCATCACAACCACAAACTGGCTGATGGCATAAGGCGAATTTATATTCGTTTTTTCCGACGCGGGCCCGTTTCCGTAAATAACAAACAGAAACGTAAAGAGAAATAGTATGAGGGCGTAGAGATACGTAGCAGGCCTTTTCAGCCGGTATGCTAGCTCAAATTTAAAGATTTCGAGGAACATAGAATGAAGGTGTTAGGAGTAAATAGCGCAATCACGAGTAGGTTTTACCATTTCTCCTCGGTCTGTGTCCTTACAGACCGCTTATCCGGAGGCCTTGGTGAGAACGGTTTATGAAGACACAAATCGAGGAGAAGGTCAGGCAAACCAGCCGGTCGGTTGGCCTGTGAGGACACAGGTCATGGGATGGTTCCGACAGGAGACTACCTCCTTATACCGTAACGACATCCATTTTCTCCGTAATTTTGGCAAAATACACATCCTCCAGATCGGGGGAAACGGGCTCGAAATCAGCCAATGGCAAGTCACTATACGCATGAAGACGGGTTTTGCCGCCTTTAAGCTGGGTTGAGATGACGCGGTGGGTTTTTCGGTACGTCTCGATCTCGGATTTCTCGACGAACGTCTGCCAGATTTTTCCTTTCAGATCGGTCACTAAATCGTTCGGATTGCCCGCAGCCACTACTTCGCCAAGGCAAATGATAGCCATATCGGAACACAGGTTCGTTACATCTTCCACAATGTGCGTCGACAGAATAACAATGGTGTTTTCCCCGATTTCGGAGAGCAGGTTATGAAACCGGTTGCGTTCGGCGGGGTCCAGGCCGGCCGTTGGCTCGTCAACGATAATCAGTCGCGGGTTACCAATGAGCGCCTGAGCAATTCCGAATCGCTGCTTCATACCGCCCGAATAGGTACCCAGATTTTTCTTCCGGACCTGATACAAATTGACCTTCTGCAACAGTCCTTCCACAATGTCTTTCCGTTCCCGACTGTTGGCAATGCCCTTGAGCGTCGCAATATGATCGAGCATTGTCTCGGCCGTCACGCGTGGATAAACGCCAAACTCCTGCGGCAAATAACCCAGCACCCGGCGCACGGCATCTTTTTGTGTCAGCACATTCAGGTCCGTTTCCGGCATGGACAGGCGAACGCTGCCGCTATCGGCTTCCTGCAGGGTGGCAATTGTCCGCATCAGGCTTGATTTGCCTGCGCCATTGGGACCGAGCAGGCCGAACATTCCCTGGGAAATGGTCAGCGTAACCCCTTTTAGTGCCCGGACGCCGTTGGAATACGTTTTTGTAAGGTCTTTGATTTCGAGTTGCATACAGAAAAACAGGCGGGTATTTGGTTTGTAGGAATAATAAGCAAATATGTTAAATGCTACTGAATATAAAACCAAACTTTCGCGGACGGTCATAATTGACGCTAAAAGGCATAAAAAAAGCTTCGCCTTACGGCGGAGCTTTTTTTATGCCAAAAATCAGCCCTTAATTGAGCAAGTCGGATAAGGCAGATTATTACGATGATGACTTGAACGTCAATTGGGCATTTCCGCTAAAAGTCAACTTTCCAGTGTTCGCGTCCCCCCTTCACATTGGCTGTATATCCCACCGGCACTATCACTTCGTGGTTACTATAGGCCACCTCCGTAAGCCCCTATTCAGGCTACTCACTCATGTAGTCTTCGGCCGTTTGTAGAGTGGCACCGTGCTGCAGGGTTCCCCAAACAGCAGGCTTTGCACCACGGGCCGCAACACCCGGCTGATTTCTACATAAGCAGCCGTTGGCACAGGTACTTTGGAGCAACCCTTCACAACGACGCGGGCATCCCGGTAGTCTTCAGGCTGAATCCTGACAATGGCTTCGTAGTAAAGTTTTTCTTCCAGATCAGCCAGCGTACCGAACACGATGGTATGGGCCACCGGTTGCAACTGCAACGTCAGCAGCATATACGCCCAGGTTGGTACAATGGCGTCTTCCGTACAGGTGATCGCCACGTTTTTACCCGCATACTGGCTCCAGTCATGCTCTTTCAGAAAAGCACGAAAGTCTTTCTCTTTCAGAATCAACCCCATGTACAGGTTGTCTTTCAGGTCATAAACGACACGCTCGCCAGGGTGATAATATTCTTCCAGATCCAGTGTAACAAGACCACTATTGGCCACACGGTTAACGATTTCGGCTTCCATAATTCTCAGGATAATACCCTCTAAACAGCAGTTGATGGCCGCCCGTTCACTACCATTGCAATACTATTGCCCATTGCGAAATAACCCACTTAACAGTCCGTATTTTTTGCTACTTTTGTTCTTATATGGCCAAGTCTTTCGCTGAGAGCCGTACCGCAGTTCTTCCAGATAAGAAACAGCATCGGCACAGCTCTCGGCAAAAGACTTGGTATCATCAAAAACGCCTTAGACATTTCTCACATGAAATTTATAGTTTCCTCGTCTGTACTGCTGAAAAACTTACAGCATATTAATGGCGTCGTGGCAACGAACCCGATTGTCCCTATCCTCGAAAATTTTCTGTTTCGTATTGATGTAGGAGCCGACGCAGGGGGAGGGACACTGACGGTCACGGCGTCGGACCTGCAAACGACCATGACAACGCAGATTCCGGTAGAAGCCAGCGAAGGCGGTGCCATTGCCATTCCGGCAAAATTACTGCTGGATACGCTTCGTAGCCTGCCCGAGCAACCCGTGACGGTGAACATCGACACGGATACGTTTGGCACCGAAATCCTGACGGATAACGGTCGGTACAAACTCTCCGGCGAAAACCCAATCGATTTTCCGAAACTACCGACCGTCAACAAAAATATGTCGGTTGATATGACGTCCGACGTCTTACTCGGTGCAATCAACAACACCGTTTTCGCAACCAGCACCGACGACCTGCGCCCCGCCATGACCGGAGTGCTGCTGCAACTGAATGAAGACAACGCCACGTTTGTCGCTACGGATGGACACCGGCTCATTCGGTATCGCCGGACCGACCTGAACGCATCGGCCAGCACGTCGATCATCATTCCACGGAAAGCCCTGCAATTATTGAAGGCATCGCTGCCCGAAAACGTACCCGTTACGGCGGAGTTCAGCCAGGCCAATGCCTCCTTTAGCTTCGGACCAACGCAGTTGATCTGCCGCCTGATTGATGAGCGTTTCCCGGATTACGAAAACGCAATCCCGACCAACAATCCGAATGTAATGACCATTGGCCGGACGGATCTGCTGAATTCGCTGAAGCGGATCATGATTTATGCCAACCGGACAACGCACCAGATTCGGTTGTCGCTCAAAACGAATTCATTAACAATCTCGGCTGAGGATCTCGATTATTCCAACGAAGCCAACGAGAAGCTCCTCTGCGACTACGATGGTGACCCGATGGAGATTGGTTTCAATGCCAAACTGATGGCTGAAGTATTGAGCAACCTGAGCGCCAAAATGATCACGCTCGAAATGTCGGCCCCAAACCGTGCCGGTCTGCTCATTCCAGCGGATAAAGAAGAAAACGAAGACATCCTGATGCTGGTGATGCCCGTGATGTTGAATACGTACGCTTAAAAAAAGAATGATGAAGGATGAGTGATGAATGATTTTCCGGCTGATTGCAGATCACTCATCCTTCATCCTTCATCATTCATCCTTTATGTCCACTCCTCCCGTTTCCACCAGACGCGGCCCAGCCCTCGTTTTCATTTTCATTACCCTCCTCATTGACGTAACGGGGCTCGGAATTATCATCCCGGTTTTTCCGAAGCTAATTGAACAGCTCATCCATGGCAACATTAGCCAGGCGGCAAGCTGGGGTGGCTGGCTGTCGTTTTCGTACGCTGCCATGCAGTTCCTTTTCTCCCCAATTCTGGGTGGGTTGAGCGACCGTTTCGGGCGTCGGCCTGTCTTACTGTTTTCTCTGTTCGGATTTGGTCTCGACTACATCCTTCAGGGCTTTGCTTCCACCATTGAGTGGCTCTTTGTGGGTCGTTTGCTGGCGGGGATAACCGGGGCCAGTTTCACCACTGCTACAGCCTATATTGCCGACATCAGTACCCCCGAAAAGCGGGCACAGAATTTCGGCTTAATTGGGGCAGCTTTTGGCGTGGGCTTTATTCTTGGTCCGGCTGCCGGTGGTTTCTTAGGGCAATATGGCCCACGCGTACCGTTTTTTGTTGCAGCAGGGCTAACAATGGTCAATTTCTTATACGGCCTTTTCATTCTACCCGAATCACTGGCGCCCGAAAACAGACGCCCTTTCGACTGGCGACGGGCGAATCCGATTGGTTCCCTGATGCGACTGGGTAAATATCCCGTTATTCTGGGTTTGGTGGCGTCGTTGGTGCTAGTTTACATTGCGGGATTTGCGGTGCAGGGCACCTGGACGTTCTACTCCATGGAGAAATTCAAGTGGGACGAGAAAACCGTTGGGCTGTCGCTGGCAGCCATTGGGCTTTCTTTTGCCATTGTACAGGGTGGCTTGAGCCGGATCATCATTCCTAAACTGGGGCAGCAACGGTCGGTTTATGTCGGGTTGATGTTCAGTGCGGTTGGCTTTCTGCTGTTTGCCATCGCCACACAAAGCTGGATGATGTTTGCGTTTATGATGGTGTATGCCATGGGCGGTATTGCTGGCCCCTCTATCCAGGGAATTATTTCCAATCAGGTACCGGCCAACGAACAGGGCGAACTACAAGGCGCTTTAACCAGCCTGACCAGCACAACCTCCATTTTTGGGCCGCTCATCATGACAAACCTGTTCTCGTTTTTCACGTCGCCAGCGGCCCCAGTCTACTTACCCGGTGCTCCCTTTTACCTGGCTTCCGTGCTGGTGATAGTCAGTGCTATTTTGTCCCGGCGCGGCCTGAACCGTAGTTTGGCCGCTAGTTGATTTTTCTGAAGTCCATACCATCAAAAACCAGGTTATCGACTTTGCCCAGCGTGTTCAAGTTAAACCGGGCCATGGCCTTACCGTACCAGGCTTTTTGATAAGGCCCATAAAAGGTATCGTAATGCCAGTGCGGCAGGACTGCATTCAGCGAATTGTCGTTCACGTTGATTGACAACTGATTGCCAGCAACACTAACTTCCGCTTTACCATAAAGCGGGCTGGTGTAGGTTCCGGCATATTGGACAAGAGGCACTGACGGCGAGGTATTAAGGACCCGTTTACTATCGAAACTTCTCTGAGCTTTCTTCCCATCTTCCCGAAGTTTGGAATAGAGCGTTTTGAACTCGACACTCCAGTCGCGGTTACCGCCCAGCGCAAACCAGTCGAAAGCTTTGTACATCAAGGCATGACGGACTTCGGCATGGTCGTAATTGCCAAATATGTAAACGCCCAATTTCGCTTCGGGTAACTGCCCGGTTATGGCCGTCAAACCCGCCAGACTACCCGTATGGAAATTCACTTTCTTCCCTCTGTAGTCATGCTGATACCAGCCTAAACCATAGGTGCGCCAGTTGGGTTTCAGCAGGTGCATGGTTGGGTATTCGTCTTCCGGGAAAAACGTTTGTGGAGTAAAGATTTCAGTCCAGGTTTCGGGTTTCAGCAAGCGACCGCCGTTGTATTTACTACTATCGAGCATACAAATAATCCATTTGCTGATGTCGTCGGCTGATGACCAGACCGCCCCCGCCGAACCAACCTCACTGTCGGCACCGTACTCAATTACCTTGATGGTATCGTTGATGTTGTAATGCGGCTTTGTCAGATTGGCGTCGGTGATATAACCCCGTTTGGGTGCAGTCCGGGTCATACCTAAAGGGGTAAAAATCCGCTCTTTTATCGTTTCTGCCCATGTTTTGCCCACAATGCGTTCAATAATCCGACCCGCGGCTGAATAGAACGTATTCTGATAGACGAACCCGGCCCTGAAAGGGTAACTGGGCTTCACCATGACCATGCGCCGGAACATTTCATTGACGGGAATGGACATGGCACCGGTCATAAAATCTGTACTACCCACACCCGTATCATGAATGAGTAGATCACGAATCGTCAGCGCACGGGTTACGTACGGATCATATAACTGAAGTTCGGGCAGGTACTTGGAAACCGGATCGTTCCAGGCAAGTTTTCCTTCATCGACGAGCATGCCCATCAGCGCCACAGTCATCGCTTTTGTGGTCGATGCACAGGCAAACAGAGTCTGTGTATCAACGCGTTCGGGTTTACCAAATTCGCGTACGCCGTACCCTTTTTTAAAAATAACCTGATTATCCTTAACAACAGCGATCGAGAGGCCCGGCACGTCCCATTGTTTGCGGGCGGCTTCCACATAGGCATCGAATTCCTGAATCTGTTTGGGAGAGATCTGCTTTTGCGCCAAAGCAGTAAACGCCGTACTCACAAAGAACAGTAGAAATAAATTTCGCATGGAAGTCAGCATGATGATCAATTTCAATGC
The DNA here is from genome assembly GCF_000974425.1 of Spirosoma radiotolerans. Taxonomy (NCBI): domain Bacteria; kingdom Pseudomonadati; phylum Bacteroidota; class Cytophagia; order Cytophagales; family Cytophagaceae; genus Spirosoma; species Spirosoma radiotolerans. Next base: position 178,962 of record NZ_CP010429.1, on the reverse strand, counting down.
GTCCTCCTATAGGTTCATCAAAAAGAGCGCATTTTTGTCATTCCGACGCAGGAGGAATCTTAAAGTAGGACAACCCTCAAGATTCCTTTTGCGTCGGAATGACAAAAATGCGCTCTTTTTGGCTCAATAACGAGAAATAATAAGCTCAATCGTTATTTACTCAATATATTCATAAAGCAAAGACCACGTTGAACCGAAGTTGCATTGCATCCTCCGTTTTCAGGCCCATAAGCGATGGGCGCTCAACGTTATGATCACTCATGTTTACCGGAAATTCGCCGGTCAGCGTCATTTTTCCACCCACATCTTTGCGTGTCGCCTGCAAGGTAGCAGGCTTGGCAATACCATGAAAAGTGAGCGTCCCTTTGGCCATTATCGTACCGTTATCACCCGCTTTTATATCTGAACTCACGAAGGTTACATTGGGGTATTTCAACCCTTCGAGCACCTCGATCGCGTGCGAATCACGGTTGTTATTGTCACTGTCGAACGAGGCTACTTTGATGGATACAGCTATCGTTTCGGGTAGCTTTGTTTCGTCGTTGTAAATTAGGGCACAATTAACATCATGACTCACCCCATCCCACTTATGGAGCGGGTGTTTGGCGGAGTACGTGACGGTCGACAGCGCTTTATCGGCCATTAGTTTTCGCTTGCCCATTGGGCTGACAAAAGCGCACAGGATCCCGATAGCTGCCCAGCAGCTATACTTCAGTAACGTGTTCATGTTTTTAGAAAGTTATGGCGAGAATCGAAGCCGCATAAGCACCAAAGGTTGTGTAAGCAGCCGCCCGGTGATAGGGTTTGAGCGATGGGTTCTCATCAATCATGTGAGCCAGCACGTTGGTGGCAACCATGCCCGTCAGGTGAACAATGGCCAGGTATTTATGGAGCTTGATGGTTGTGAACCCTTTTCGCGCACCCACCACCGGCGGTGGCGCAGTGAGCGAAAGCAGTAACGTCGTTCCATACGTAACGTTGATAAACGCAGCCGACCGTTCATGCCACTTTTTGGTATCGACGTAATCCTGACCCTTGGCGTTATACAACTTTGCTCCGATAATTCCCTGCGCTATAAACCCGGCCAGCGTGACAAAACCGCCAATCTGGTGCGCAATGAGCATCGTTCGCCGAACTTTCAATTCGTGAGCGCGTCCTTCGGGCGTTAGGGGAGCAATGTTCATTGACCGAAGCAATCCTTTTGGGCCCCAGAATGCCCGTTGCGTAAAGATCATTTTATGCGGCAGTAAGTCCGGCTTCGCTTCGGTTGAGTCGCCCAGCCCAGCCAGCAAGTCGGTGGCATCTGTTGTCGATGGCGAAATGGTAGTATCCCGGCGGACGGCGGTCGAATCCTGAGCCTGGAGCGCACCCGCGCTCAGGTACATGAAAAAGGCAAAACAAAGGTATTTCATCGGCTGGAATTTAGCAGTTAGGCAGTTACCGTCAAACTATTCCCGTCTGTGCTCAAGGCAGTTTTGTACTGCGTCAGGGCTTTGGCAGCCGGACCTACTTTTACGGCCCCGGTTGTTGTAAATTCGGAGCCATGATTGCTACAGTAAATGTCGTCGGAGTCAGACCGATACTGTACAGTTGTGCCCTCGTGGGTGCAGACTTTCGAGAGTGCAATGAAGTTTCCTCCTTTTACTTTAGCCACCAGCGTACTGCCGACAATGGCATATTGCCCCGCCGTTTTCAGTTTGCTATAGTTCGTATCGGTCAGGTCGAGGGTATAGTTGATCGCTCCCTTAGCCGAATCAGCATTCCCTGTTAAGCCTGTTCCTGTTGTTGTTCCAGTTCCCGTACCGGGCGTAGCAGGTGCTGGGTCATCGTTGCTTTTCGAGCAGGACGTAAGTGTGGTTCCCATGCAGTAAAAGGCCATCAGGGCGGCACTGCTCATACCCAGGCTACGCAGAAATTCGCCACGCTTCATTTGGTCGGTCGTTGGATTGCTTTTCATCGGTTGTTTGATTAGTTTATTTCGTGTAGTTACAATAATTAGCCGGTGATTTTGGGTGTGCAGAAAAAGGCGTGGTTCTTACAACTTATATCGGATTGAGAAAAAAGTGCCGCTGCTGATGAGATTGATGTTCAGATAACCCACTTTCTTAAGTGGCATTTTCATAAAAGGCTCTATTTGCCAGGACAACCGTTTGGTAATAGCCCGCTCATACCCAACGGACAGATTTAATTGACTGAATCCGTAGTTGCCACTTTTACCATTCCAATCTGGAATAGGCTTGTGTGCGTATCCAGTGTAATTATAGACGTAATCCTCCTGCTCGATAACATAACTCGTTACTCCGCCACTGATGAACCAACGACTAGGTGACCGCCCATCAGACCGGGGCTTCAACAAAAAGTCATATCGTACATTGATTGGAATATCCAGCATCTTACACTGACCATCCACGCTCTGCGGAACAGTATACATCCCTTTCTTGTAATAATCATTCAGCTCGTATTCCGATCCGGATGCCTTATAAATCTTCGTGCTCTGGATAATGCCAGTCTGTACACTCCAGTGCCGAGCCAGTCGGTATTCCAGCAGTACGCCCACATTAGTACCTGGTCGGGCAAAGTTCTTCAATCCTATCGAACTTAAATCGGGGGCAACGGCCAGCCGAACACTTAACCCACGCTCTACGGGCAGTTTCGGTACAACCATTGCAGGCTCATCGGGCGCTTCTATCGTCGGTGGTAGGTCAACAGGGCGCTTCGTAAATACCAACGGCTTTGGCCAATTGGCGGGCCGGATTGTCATTTCGCGAACGTCTGGCAATCCGGCTGGTTCCGCCTGGCTAATTATAGGTTGGATAAAGGTCTCAGAAGTATTGGTCGCGGTCAATTGAGCTTTGCCAGCGGTCTGTTTACGCAACCGTTTGGTGAACGTTGGCAAAGAGGCCGCTGCATCGTTCGCAGCCAGAAAAGACGGTCTGTTTGGCAGCCACTTTGCTCGCGCTTGCTTACGGGCCGGTGTTCGCTCTGCTACTGTCTTGTCCGTTCGTTGTCTAACGCCCTTTGTGTCATTTGTCCTCGTCGCGGCTCGTTTTGTCAGAACGGTTGGCGCAAGGTCAGCTGGCACAGGCTTCGTTTTCGACGGGCTTGTTTTTCCCCTGTACGCACCTGCATTCTCCTTCGTTTCATCGATGGCTGTTGGCCTGTGCGTTTCATCAGCCTGGGTTACCAATTCATCAGGTCGGTTGGCAGATTTGGTCGGGGTAGATGCTATAGCGGGCTGTTCGCCTACTGATTCCGTCAGCTCAGTCGATTGCTTAGTCAGGTCAACCGACTGGGCTGACGATTCAGTACTTGTAGTTGGTGCGGAGCCGGCATTATTTAGCTGAGGCTTGGCAGCACGCGGCCGTAGCGTAGCGGTTCCAGCTACTCCAGGCTGAGCGCTGGTATGAGTTGGCGATGCCGTACTGACTTTACCGGGTAAATTATCACGGTTGCCCGCGTTACGACGATACAGGTACAAGCCACCCACTGTCAGCAAAAGCAAACAAATGGGCAATCCCCAGCGAAGCAAAGTTTTCCAAAGCGGTGTACCGCCACCGGGTGTTGGCCGATCATGCGTGTCCAGCCGGGTTTTCATGTCCTGCCAGGCCGCCGGATCGAAAGGAGGATCAAACTCTTCAGCCGACTTTCTGAAGAGCCCGTCCAATTGGTCATCGGTTAGCTCTGACATACTCATCGTTGTTTAAGCGCTTTACTAACAAGCGTAGATTCTCCCGTGCCCGGGCCAGGTTCGACTTCGACGCGCCAACTGAAATGCCGAGTTGACCGGCAATTTCCTCGTGCGTGAATCCATCCATAACATACAAATTAAATACTAGTCGATAAGCGGGCGACAGCCGCTGAATCAGACCCATCAAATCTTCGTGTGCCAATTGACTAAAGGCATCGGCCGACTCTGAAGCAACGGTCTGTTCAAGCTGCTCAACATCCTCATGATGATGATGACGCACCTCCTGTCGGTAGTGATCGATGGCCGCATTGATTAAAATGCGCCGTAGCCAGCCCTTAAATGGCTGTGCAGAATCGTACTGGTCCAACCGCGTAAATACCTTCAGAAAACCATCATTCAGTACTTCAAGTGCTCCCTCACGAGTGGGAGCATACCGCAAACAAATGCTCATGGCGTACCCGTAGAACTGCCGGTAAAGCAACTCCTGACTTTTCCGCTGGTTGCGCAGACAGCCAGCCAGTAGGTCGGTTAAAGCGGGTATGTTAGGCGTGTTGGACAAAGTGACCTATTTTATAAAGTACTACTTCCGGTTTACTGCACGTTGGTCGTTTGATCACTTGCTTACGAAATATGTTTTTAAATGAGTGATCGACTCTATAAACCGATAGTCATTCAACTCAATTTGGGGCAACAGGCGAAGTCGTATTCACCACCGGCCAAACACCCGGTCTGGGAACACTCACTCCTTTTGTGTTTCCACGAGTAGCCTGATCAGGACCGAAATAATAAAGAGGCCAGCCTTTATACGTCAGTTGAGTTTTCCCTACGGCTGTAATCGTTTTGAAATCGTTTTTGTCCAACACAGACGGCACTTCCCCGACCGTCGACGCCACAAATATTGGCCAGGTAGCATCGTTGCTCAGGTCAGCTTTTGTGTATTTGTTCACGCTATTTTTGTCGAAGGCATATGCATACAACGTGCGGCCTACACTATCGACTAAAAACACTGAATTACCCGTTCCTTCTTTGGTATCGAATGTATAACTTTTTCCATCATTACCAACAAGTTGACGAGAAGCCAGCATAACTGTATAATTCGTTTTGGCAGCCATCCAGACGTTTCCAACTTTATCACCAAGAACATCCCCGGCTTTGGCGTCATTTTTGAAGTAATACATGGGCCAGCCCCGGAAGGTGGTCTGTTTGCCACCGTCGGCCCGGGTTATAGTTCCAAAATCACTGGCCTTCAAACCAGCACTAAGGGTTGGCGTTTCTTTGTAAAAAACCGGCCAATTGTCTTTGCAGGCGCCCGAGCAGGTAGCGTCTCCGGCCACATCACCGGCAAAGAAATAAAGCGTTTTTCCTCCTTCGCCAGTCATTATGTTGCCGAGCGACGAGGTTTTGATGGCAACGTCTGGGGAGACGATGGTTGGGTTTTCTTCCTTACAACCAAACAGGGCCATGACCAGCATGACCGTTGCCATTAGGGAGCGATTGACGTAAACGACTTGTTTCATTTTATCAACTGTATTAAGAATTAAACAAGAACAGTTGAACCGGTTCGTTCGTCAATACGGGAGGTTTTTGAAACAGGTTGCGTGAGCCACAAAAAAAAGTCAGCTTTCTTCGTCGGCACGCCGATCTGCGCGAATTTCGGGAATCGTGTCGGGGTCAATTAGGCCAAGCGAGGCCGCATGTTCGGCCGCTGCCACGGTGTCGGGCACGAGCAGCATCGGTACGTTATGTGCTTCCGTCGTCTGGATAAGTTCACGAACCGCTTCGTCGCGCTGCTCCGTCGATACATCGCGAATATACACGGCCAGAATTCGGTCCGGATTTTCGCGAACCACCTGCGCGTATATTTCGGGGTCCTGCTGCCCACTGTCGCCGATCAACACAAACGGCAGTTTGGGATTCACATCCAGCACTTTACGAATCATGGCCAGCTTATGGGTATGATGCCCACCCGACGAGAACAATTTCGCACTCAAATCAAGATCACGGAGCAAAATGGGCCCTTTCGGAATGCCCTGTATTCGGAAGAAATCGACCAGTAAATCATACAGATTCCAGGGGCTGCTCGACACAAAATAAATGGGATTGAAAAGCGTCGTGAGTGGCCCGCTCTGCAACGCCCGATAAAAAGCGGCTATTCCCGCAAACGGCAGCCGGGTGTAAGCATTCCCCAGAAATGTGAGTTTGGCCGTCTGGAGCAGATTCGTGGCATCCGTCACCAGGACCGTATCATCAATATCCGAGATAACCCCAAACTGGCTGTAAGGGGGCGAAATCATCACATAACCCACCTTCTCAACAGACTGGTTGCCCTTTCCTTCATTCAGTTCCGTGGCGGGTTGTTCAACGCTATCCAGCGAATAACGCACCGGAAACCACGCCCGCCCCGGCGGCAAATCGTTGGGCGGATTGATCGTTGCCTCGAAAAAGCCATCCTTATCCGTTACAGCGGTGTGCGTTTGGCCAAAAGCCTCAATACGCACGGTTACGCCGGGCACTTCGCGACTACCAAACCGCTGATACGTCGCCAGCAGATTTTGCCAAAAAGTGTCCCGGTCACTAGGCGTACTTAAATCTCTTTGACGCAATACACGGCCCGATAGCCAAACCGCCGTTGGGCTGCCAAAGCCCCGGTAATAAATAATTCGATAGGGCTTGCTGGCATCTAGCCGGCCAAAAAGGTGACTTTTGAGCCGGTCAAACTGGGTTTCAGCATCAGCTGATGCGTTCGTCAAAAACTCATTCAGGGAAGACATAGGTAAAATAAACAGTTGGCTTTGTAGAACTGAAAATCGTTTTTCGTGAAGATGCTTAACTGATTTTCGGCCATCCGGGGGTTTAGTGATAACTTGCAGGCAATTTACTTGTCGGCCGACAGTTAATGGGGGATTGTCAGTTGTTGACAGCTACCTTTCACCGCTACCGACGATTACCATTAAAAACCATGAGCAAACAAATTGTTTATACCGACCAGGCGCCGGCTCCGATTGGACCTTATAGCCAGGCAGTTAAAATGAACGGAACCCTCTTCGTTTCAGGTCAGGTAGCCATCGAGTTAGCGCCCAACGGCGATATTCAGGCCGAGACGCAAAAGGTAATGGAAAACATTGGTGCCATTCTGAAAGCAGCCGGTATGGATTACACCAACGTGGTGAAGAGCAGTATTTTCGTCAAAGACATGAACAACTTTGCCGCCATCAACGAAGTCTACGGCCGGTTCTTCACCGTCGACCCACCCGCTCGTGAAACCGTCGAGGTAGCCCGTCTGCCGAAAGATGTTAATGTTGAAATTTCAGTAATAGCCATTCAATGAGTGAAAGAGCGAAAGAATGAATGAGCGATTTAGCGACGTATGATTTTCGCTCTTTCGCTCTTTCACTCTTTCACTCTTTCTTTCGCTCATTCACTCATTTATATTCCCATGTCAAGACCCGTTCGCGTTCGTTTCGCGCCCAGCCCAACCGGCCCGCTGCACATTGGCGGAGTGCGTACTGCGCTTTATAATTACCTGTTTGCCCGTAAAATGGGTGGAAAAATGCTCCTGCGTATTGAAGATACGGATCAAAACCGCTTCGTACCGGGTGCCGAAGAGTATATTCTGGAAGCCCTGCGCTGGGTCGGCATCGAGATCGACGAAGGCCAAGGAACGGGGGGGCCACATGCTCCCTACCGCCAATCGGAACGCCGGGAAATATACCAGAAAGAAGCCCAGCGTTTAGTGGATGAGGGCAAAGCCTATTATGCCTTCGATACGGCCGAAGAGCTGGACGCTATGCGGAAACGGCTCGAAGAAGCCAACGCACCGGCGGCTCAATACAACGCCATCACACGGATGCAAATGCGCAATTCCCTGACCATGAAGCCTGAGGAAGTCAAAGCGCACATGGAGGCAGGCGACCCGTTTGTGATCCGGCTAAAAACGCCCCGCAAAGAGGAGGTACGGCTAAACGACCTGATCCGGGGGTGGGTGAACGTACATTCGTCAGCTATTGACGACAAAGTGTTGTTGAAGTCAGACGGTTTGCCGACCTATCACCTGGCCAACATTGTGGATGACCATTTGATGGAAATCACACACGTCATTCGGGGCGAAGAGTGGCTTCCGTCTGCGCCGTTGCACGTACTACTGTATCGGTATCTGGGTTGGGAAGACACCATGCCGCAATTTGCTCACCTGCCGCTGCTGCTCAAACCCGAAGGCAATGGCAAACTCAGCAAACGCGATGCGGATCTGGGTGGTTTCCCAATTTTCCCCCTCCAATGGACTGATCCCGTTTCGGGAGTTACAGCACGTGGCTTCCGCGAGGATGGCTACCTGCCCGAAGCCACCATCAACTTTCTGGCATTGCTGGGCTGGAATCCCGGCACCGAACAGGAACTCTTCACGATGGATGAACTGATTGCCAGCTTCGACCTCACGCAGGTGCATAAAGCGGGCGCGCGTTTCGATATTCAGAAGGCGCAGTGGTTCAACCATCAGTACATTCGCCTGCAACCCGATGCAGCCCTCGCTCCTGCGGTTCAGCAACAGGCAGAAGCCGCGGGGCTGCCCTGCTCGCTGGAGAAAGCGGAGAAAATTGCGGCCTTGCTCAAAGGGCGTGTCAATTTCGCCCACGAACTATTTACCGAAGCGGGTACTATTTTCAACGCCCCAACGAGCTATGACGAAACCATTGTAGCCGCCAAGTGGAATGAGGATGCGAAGCGAGCCGTCGCTGTTTTTCGCGATGCCTTACAAGCCTTCGACGGCGCATTTGTGGCCGAAGAGATTAAACACGCGCTCGGTGATGCCATGCAGCAGGCAGGTATCAAACAGGGCAAAATCATGCAAGCCATGCGGGTAGCCTTGACGGGTTCGGGTGCCGGCCCTGACCTCATGCTGACCATGGAAATCATTGGCAAGGCAGAAACAATTGACCGTTTGGAAAAGGCGTTGAATACGTTGAAATAGATGTCAGCTAATTTTTTAAACCTATAAGCCGGGACAACGTTTCGGTCTTATAGGTTTACAGTAAACAGCAATATCATGGCAAAGAAAAAAACAAACCCCGATGAGAATGACAAGCCTCGCGTTCATAAAGAACTCGAAGGCTTTGATATTCAGATAAACTCGTTCGGTGAAATAACGACGAGTTTCGATATTGATAAGATCAATCAGTTTCTGAATAAAACGGTCGATGACAAAAAGCTTCGTCATCGTACGGATCTGAATTTGAAAGGTGAACCCGAATCAGACGATAACGACGAGAAATCTGACGACGATCACTTGTTCGACGAGACGGACAACGATTTGCCCGATGACATAAATCAACGGTAAAAGCCCGACCTGCCAAAACGCCCGGTCGGGCTTTTTTTGTGCCGTTTGTCAGATAACGTACGAATAAACTGCGCTTCATTTACTAGTTTTCGTCCACAATTAACTAGGTAGACTAACCAAACTCGACTATGTACGCTCACGAAATCGACTACAAGATTATTGGTGAAGACATTCAGATTGTTGAAATAGAACTGGACCCAAACGAAACCGTTATTGCCGAAGCGGGCTCGATGCTGTTTATGGAAGATGGCATCTCGTTTGAAACAAAAATGGGCGATGGCTCCCAACCCGATCAGGGGTTTTTGGGTAAGCTGTTGCAGGCAGGTTCGCGGATGGTGATGGGTGAGTCGCTGTTCATGACGCATTTTACAAACCGGGGCGTGGGCAAAAAAAAGGTGGCGTTTTCGGCTCCCTATCCGGGTACAATCATGCCGGTCAATATGGCTAATGTGTATGGAAACACACTCATCGTTCAGAAAGACGCTTTTTTGTGCGCAGCCCTGGGCACAAAGCTAAGCATTCAGTTCAACCAAAAATTAGGCGCCGGTTTCTTCGGTGGTGAAGGCTTTATTCTTGAAAAAGTGCAGGGCGACGGAATGGTGTTTATTCATGCCGGTGGCGTCGTTGTCGAGCGTACGCTCAATAACGAAACGCTGCGTGTCGATACCGGTTGCGTCGTTGGTTTCGAGCCGAGTATCAGCTTCGACATTCAGCGAGCCGGTGGCCTGCGGAGTATGGTGTTCGGTGGTGAAGGACTGTTTCTGGCCACATTGCGGGGCACAGGTAAAGTCTGGATTCAGTCGATGCCAATCTCTAAATTAGTGCAACGCCTATCGCCGGGCGGTGGACAAGCCACCAAAGAAGGTGGCTCGGTACTTGGCCAGTTGGGCAACTTGTTCGAAGGGTAATCGGAACCGCACAACAGCCAGTTGGATTTTATCGATTCGTCTGATTGATAGGCTTATCATCCAAAAAAAATAGCCATTTGCCTAAGACATTTTTGTAAAAAATGGTGTTAACCACCAAAATCAGAGTGGATTTTGATGGCGTTTTTGCTGGAATCAGGAAAATCCTTTAAATCCTAAAAATCCCGATTTACGATGGAAGTTATTTGCACAAACGACAATTTTCCGGCGCCCGTATTGGCCTTTTATGCTGAATTTGGCATACAAACGCCCAAACGAGACCAAATGTATACGATCCGGCAAGTGAAACGCCACACAACCGGTGATACGGGTGTTTTACTGAACGAAATCAAAAATCCTGATGTACCGGTGAAACACCCGGTAATGGGCGAAGTCTGGTTTGAACCGACCTTCAATATTAACCGGTTTGCAACCCTAATGGGTCAACCTGTCCGGCAGGAAGAACTGGAAGATGTGAATGCTTAATGGCATACTTGTTGACTTTACCCGAAGCCCGGCACGAAACCGCCGGGCTTTTGCGTTGTTTTAGTTGTCAATCCGCTCATTACCTGATCAACTGTGATAAAGTATTCCGTATTTCTTCTGACAGGACTGCTATTAGCCGCCTGTGGCAGCGACTCGTCTGATAATTACATCCCGAAACCAAAAGGGTATCCTCGTTTCGACTTGCCCACGCCCCGGTATAAACTACTCGAACCAACGCACCCCTATCAATTTGAATACAACTCCATTGCCCGTATTCTGCCGGATACTTTCGCCCGCTCGGAGCCGGACTGGATTTTCATCAATTACCCACTCTTCAAGGCAAGTGTTCAGCTGACGTATAAGCCTGTTTTAAACGACGTAAACCGGCTACGGGCCATGCTCGACGATTCCTATAAACTAGCCGCCCGGCACAAAATCAAGGCTGCGGTTTTCGAGGAACGACGGGTTCAGTTGAAGTCAGGGCTGGAAGCCAGCGTAATTGATTTAGGTGGTGAAGTGCCCAGCCAGGTGCAGTTTATCACGACCGATTCAACCACCCATTTCCTGCGGGGAGCGCTGTATTTTAACACCGCTACCGAAAACGATTCGCTGCAACCCGCCATTCAGTATATTCGCAACGATATTATGCACATGCTGAACACCTTAAAGTGGCGCAAATAGACACAAACTTTTCATTAAAACGATACACTCAAGCTTATGAAATTAATTGTTGCCATCCTGCTCTGTCTGTCTTTTTCGGCTACCATTGCCCAAACCAGAAAGCCTGCAGCAAAATCGGCCGCTAAGCCAGCAGCAGCAACCAAATCGCCGGGTCAGCTCATTTATGAACAAAACTGTCTGACCTGCCACCAGGCTAATGGCTCTGGGGTTCCTAACCTGAACCCGCCTTTACGTGGAACAGACTGGGTCCTGGGTGACAAAACCCGGCTCATTAACGTATTGCTAAAAGGCCTGCAGGGCCAGGAAATAGAAGGCGATATGTACGACAACGCCATGCCTGCCCACGACTTCCTGAACGACACCCAAATTGCGGACGTACTCACGTACATCCGCAGTAACTTTGGCAACAAAGCCGAAGCAATCACAGCCGACGAAGTGAAAACTGCGCGGGGAAAGTAAGCTATTGAGCAGATAGCCAGAGCGTATTAACGAAGCGGCTGTTCTCTCTGGCTTTATTTTTAACTATTACGTTTGAATCACGCCTACCGAAAACGGCTTCGTAATAGGTGCGTGGTTAGCAGCCGCAATGCCTTCGGATAGAATTTTTCGGGTGTCGAGCGGATCAATAACGGCATCAATCCAAAGCCGGGCGGCTGCGTAATAAGGTGAGAGCTGGTCGTTGTATTGATCCGTAATTTTCTTCAATTGAGCCTGTTCTTCTTCGGGCGTCATTGGGCTACCCTTCGCTTTTTGAGCCGCTACCTGGATTTGTAGTAGTGTTTTAGCGGCCGACGCCCCGCTCATCACCGCCATCTGTGCTGTTGGCCACGAGAGCATTAAGCGCGGATCATAGGCTTTGCCGCACATGGCATAATTGCCCGCTCCGTAGCTATTGCCAATAACGACCGTGAACTTCGGCACAACTGAGTTTGCCATCGCACTGACCATCTTGGCACCGTCTTTAATAATGCCACCCTGCTCAGCCCGGCTCCCAACCATAAACCCGGATACATCCTGCAAAAAGACCAGGGGAATCCGTTTCTGATTGCAATTCATAATAAACCGAGCCGCTTTGTCGGCGGCATCGCCATAAATGACCCCACCCATCTGCATTTCCGTGGGTTGACCGGTTCGTCCTTTCGCCTTGACCACCTTCCGCTGATTGGCGACAATACCGACGGCCCAACCGTCAATGCGCGCGTAACCACACAGCAGCGACTGTCCATAGCCGGGTTTATACGCATCAAATTCAGAGTTATCCACAAGTCTATCTACAATTTCCTGCATGTCGTACGGTTTTACTCGGTCGGCAGGAAGGATTTCGTAGATGTCGCTGGGTTGTTTGATTGGCAAAGCCGGTTCAACACGGTCGAAGCCAGCCGTTTCGGGATGGCCGACTTTGTCGAAGATTCGCTTGATGGCATCCAGGCAACTCTTATCGTCAGGATACTTATTATCGACCACACCCGAGATGTCGGTATGGGTGGTTGCGCCCCCGAGCGTCTCCGCATCAACCTCTTCGCCGATGGACGCTTTAACCAGATAAGGACCAGCCAGAAATATGGAACCAGTGCCCTCTACAATCAGGGCTTCGTCGGACATAATGGGCAAATAGGCTCCCCCCGCCACGCAGCTCCCCATAATGGCCGCCACCTGTAAAATACCCATTGCCGACAGTTGCGCGTTATTCCGGAACGTACGGCCGAAGTGGTCTTTATCGGCAAAAACCTCATCCTGCAAGGGCAGATAAACCCCCGCACTATCGACCAGGTAAATAATGGGCAAGCGATTTTCCATCGCAATTTCCTGCGCCCGGAGGTTCTTTTTGGCGGTAATCGGAAACCAGGCTCCGGCTTTCACCGTGGCATCATTGGCCACAAGAACACACTGCCGCCCCGACACATACCCAATCCCGACAACGACGCCCCCCGATGGGCACCCACCGTGTTCGGCATACATACCCTCGCCCGTGAATAAACCGATTTCAATGAATGGTTTTTCGGCATCCGTCAGATAGTCGATGCGCTCACGAGCCGTTAGTTTGCCTTTCTGGTGCTGGTCATCAATCTTTTTCTGTCCACCACCGAGTTGAGTCTGAGTAGTGCGTTGTGCGAGTTCATCAAGGAGGGTTTGCATAAATGAGTGCGAAGTGTACCAGTAGCGGTAAGTAAAAAACCACTATGGTAAGCGAGTTGTTGCCGAAACGAAAGTAGGATTCTGCCGCTAATAACGTATTTACCAGCGTTCCTAGCTACCAACCGCAGCGAGAAGATAGCATTTCTACAGCCCTAACAAAACGTATCTTCGAAAAAGACATAACCAAGCTTATTACCCGCTGACGGTGAACAGCCATTTATCTTCTGACTTATCCATATATTACAATATAAAATAACGAAATATGAGCTAATTATAAATTAAACAGTATCCATTTGCTAAGTTTGATGGAATTGTAAAAGCCGCTATCTATGAGCTACCTGTGGCTTGTCAAACTAAATCTCATCCCTGTATGAAAAAATTTATTCTTCACCTCTTTTCCGGCCTTTTAATTACTCATCTATCGATGAGTCAATCGCCAAAAGCGGCAACAGGGTTGACCTTTGAGCCATCAACGTATGAGGGTTTGCGTTGGCGGGAACTGGGCCCTTTCCGGGGCGGTCGCTCCTGTACGGTTACGGGTGTAAAAGACAACCCTAATCTGTATTATATGGGCACCGTTGGCGGTGGCGTCTGGCGGACAGTAGATGGCGGTCAAACGTGGGGAAATATCACAGATACTTATTTCGGCGGAACGATCGGCGCGGTTGCCGTTGCCGAAAGCGACCCTAACGTCATTTATGTGGGTGAAGGTGAGCAAACATTACGTAACAATGTCGCGTCGGGCACGGGCATGTGGCGATCTACCGATGCCGGAGCAAGCTGGAAACGCATAGGATTAGCCGATTCCAGGCATATTGCCAGAATTCGCATTCACCCTAAAAACCCCGATGTGGTCTATGTGGCAGCCATGGGCAATTTGTGGAAACCCAATGACATGCGGGGTATTTTCCGCAGTACCGACGGCGGGCAGACCTGGAAAAAGGTATTGTACATCAATGACCAGGCAGGAGCCGCCGATTTGGTACTTGACCCCAACAACCCGCGCATTATGTATGCAAGCACCTGGAACATGAAGCGCAATGGATACCGCATGGATAGTGGTGGACCCGACTCTAAGTTGTGGAAAAGTACGGATGGTGGCGATACCTGGGAAAACCTTTCCGATAAAACCGGGATGCCTGCCGGTACGAATGGCATCATCGGCGTGACCGTTTCGCCCAAAAATTCTAATCGCGTATGGGCAATCATCGAAAACAAGGAATCAGGTGGCATTTATCGGTCCGACGATGCAGGCAAAACCTGGGCCAGAATCAATCAGGACCGCGCTTTATTGCAACGGGCCTGGTACTACTGCCGCATTTATGCCGATCCGCAAAACGAAGACATGGTCTATGTAATGAACGTTAGCTATGGCATTTCAAAAGACGGTGGCAAAACGTTTGAGTTAAAGGATGCCCCTCATGGCGACCACCATGATCTTTGGATCGATCCTGCTAACAACAGACGTATGGCTATTGCCGATGATGGTGGCGCACAGGTATCGACAGATGGTGGTAATAACTGGACAACTTACCACAATCAGCCAACAGCGCAGTTCTATCGTGTTGCGACCGATAATCATTTTCCGTATCGTATTTATGGTGCACAGCAGGACAATACGAGTGTCCGAATTTCGCACCGTACGGGTAGCGCTGCTGTTACTGAAAAAGATTGGGTGGCTCTGGCCATTGGCGAAAGTGCCCATTTAGCACCCGATCCGTTGAATAGTGAAGTGGTCTTCGGTGGTGATTATAAAGGCTACATGACTATGCAGGACCTTGGCACTGGGCAGGAACGTTCTACCAACGTTTATCCTGACCTGCCGGCTGGTTCGGGTGTTGAACAGATGAAATACCGATTCAACTGGAATTATCCCGTCTTTTTCAGTCCGCATAATCCCAAAAAGCTCTATGCAGGTTCAAACCATTTGCACGTCAGCTACACGGGTGGAGAGAGCTGGGAGGTCATCAGTCCTGATTTATCCAGAGGAGAGCCAGAAACCATTAAATCATCGGGCGGGCCTATTACGCAGGACAACACAGGGGCCGAATACTACGCCAATGTTTTTGCAGCAACCGAATCGCCCTATACCGAAGGTGAAATTTGGACTGGCTCAGATGACGGTTTGGTTCATGTTACAACGGACGGAGGAAAAAACTGGAAAAATATTACCCCGCCTATGTCGCCGAAGTTCAACATGATCAACGCTATAGACGTAAATCCATTTGTGAAGGGGGGCGCTTATATCTCGGCAACTTCCTACAAATTCGGCGATTATACGCCCTATATCTACAAAACATTGGATTATGGAAAAACCTGGACTGTACCAACAAAAGGCATTCCCAAAGACGAGTTCGTGCGGGTTGTCCGGGCGGATCCTAAACGGAAAGGGTTGCTTTATGCAGGAACAGAGAAAGGTGTTTGGGTATCTTTTGACGATGGCGAAAACTGGTCGAAACTGCAACTCAACCTCCCTCCTGTACCTATTCACGATTTAGCCATAAAAAACGACAACCTCATTGCCGCTACCCACGGGCGTAGCTTCTGGCTTATTGACGACCTCACACCCTTACACCAGCTCAACAAAGAAATAGCATCGAAAGAGGTCATTTTATACCAACCCATGCCTTCGTACCGAATGGCAGGCAGCAACAAACGAAATGCCCAACTGGAAGGTGAAAACCACCCCAACGGCGTACTGATCCATTACTTCATAAAAAAAGCAGAGCCTGCCACAGAAGTCAAACTCGACATTCTGACGGGTGATGGACGCGTTATCCGTGCGTTAAGCAATAAGGCAAAGGAAAAAGCTGATCAGTTGATGGTCAAATCTGGGGGTGGACGTTTTGTATGGGATATGCGTTATCCAGGCTATAAGACCTTCCCCGGCATGGTTTTCTACGGTTCGCCCAACCTCGGTCCTAAAGCAGTTCCCGGAAAATATCAGGTCAGGCTGACAGTAAATGGCCAGTCCCAAACGCAACCCTTCGACATTCTTAAAGACCCTCGTCTGAAAACGACTCCAGACGATTTCCAGGCTCAGTTTGACTTTCTGATGAAGGTGCGCGACAAGGTGACAGAGGCTAATGAAGGTATTATTAACCTCCGGAAAATTAGAGATGACCTGACCTATCTCAAGAACAAAATGGGTACTGACGAGAAAAATAAGGACTTGAATGAGGCAATCAAAAAATTTGAGGATGAACTCAAAACGATAGAAAACGACATTCACCAAACTAAGAACAGCAGCGTTCAGGACCCGCTCAACTACGGCATCAAACTCAACAACCGTCTTGCTCACCTTATGACCGAGCAAGCCCAGGGTGATTACCGCCCCACCAAACAAGGTGAAGAAGTGCGGAGCAAGCTGACACAAGCAATCGATGAAGAATTAGGAAAGTTAAAAATAAGTATCGAAAGCAATCTTCTTCGTATCAACCAAATGGCCAAAGATAAAGGAGTCGTGCTTGTCAATTGACAACTCAACTGGCGAAGCATGGTTATTTTGGACCGTCGTATCAGACAGCATCTTAGTGTCTGGCCATTAGGCTAAACCTAGCTTTAACGGACCAAATTGACACGAGCTAGGTAGTCCATCGTTGCCTAGCGGCCAGACAACAAGATGCTGTCTGATACACTCCTCAAAACCTCTACAGAAATAGCATTCTGGAGTTCTCAGGATTGGATATATATACCAAAAGACTTATTTCCTTGTCGAATCGACCAGGGCAGGCACAACACTAGACGTTGTGTTGGTTGTACTAACTTCAGGCGTGACGGCAGGCTTCTCTTTACGACCAAAGAGCGAGAAATGCACATACCGCTTGGGGTTTTCGCGTAAATCGGTCAGAAGTTTTTCAAGGCTGGCCGTCGTTTTGTTGACATTCGTGTAAAGCGCTTCGTCAGACGTAAGTTTGCCTAGCGAACCGCGTCCATTATTTACGTCAGCCAGAATATGCTGTAAGTTATCAACCGTTTTATTCACACTGGCCAGCGTTTGCTTCAGTTGAAGCCCCTGAAGCGAGTCAGCAAATGTATCGGCTTTAGCCAGAATAG
The DNA here is from genome assembly GCF_000974425.1 of Spirosoma radiotolerans. Classification (NCBI taxonomy): domain Bacteria; kingdom Pseudomonadati; phylum Bacteroidota; class Cytophagia; order Cytophagales; family Cytophagaceae; genus Spirosoma; species Spirosoma radiotolerans. The sequence goes on along the minus strand of NZ_CP010429.1, from coordinate 161,678 downwards.
GCTTCAGCTGTTTTTCGGTTTCGATGAGCGACGCCGATAACTTATTGACGTTGGCAAGGGTTGCCTGTAAGCCCGCCCGGTTTTCGGCAACGGTTAATCCCAGTGTACCAACGGCAGCATTGGCACTGCGCAGCGTCTGATTCAGAACAACGCCAGTTTGGTCAAATTGCGCCACCACACGGTTAAGCTGGTATGTAAGCGAGTCAACATTATTGAGTACGGGCAAGGTTTTCTCCCGAATTAACGCCGATAACCCAGATTCTTTCGCTGCGACCAGCATGCCACCATCTTCAAGTTGCGGCTTGCCATAGTTGATACCCAGGCGAATGAGCTTGCCACCCAGCAGACCATCGTCGGCCAAAACCGCCCGTGACCCCTGGGTGACAACAATTTCTTTCTTGAGTTCTACCGTAACCAGCAGTTTGTTCTGTTGATTCTGCAAAATTTCAACGCTTTTGACCTGGCCTACCGTTAATCCGTTGATTCTAACCGGATTAGAAGCCACTAATCCATCGATATTATCGTAAATGACTTTGTATTTATTGGTAGAGGAAAAGAAATCTGAACCCTTCAAAAATCTAAATCCAAAATAGAGCATCATCAGCGAGACGATAGCCAATAACCCTACTTTTACTTCCTGAGAAACTTTCATGCGTTTGTGAGGGTGAATGACCTGGGCGGACAGACCAATTCGGTTGATTGACCCTATAACCAACTTTACGGTTGGTTTGTCCCGCAAATGTTGGGAAAATGGATGAAAGGTAATAATCAGTCCAGTCTATTCTGCTCTAGTTTCCCGACCAACATCCGCCCGATTTACTTATCCGCCCGCTTCAATTTCCTGTTTGTAAAGCACAAACGCCTTATAGATGGCGTCTGAGATTTCATCCTGCCCTTCAGACGAGATCAGGTAATCTTCTTCTTCTGGATTCGTCAGAAAACCCGTTTCTATCAAAACGCTGGGCATCGTTGTCCGCCAGAGTACCAGAAAACCCGCCTGCTTTACGCCGTTGCTTCGGCGGTCGGCATTCCGCCGAAAGCTCCGTTCTACTTTTTCGGCAAAATTGATGCTGCTTCCCATAAACGCATGTTGATAGTTGGCCAGCATGATGTGAGCCAGGGGCGAATTTGGGTTAAAGCCTTTGTAAGTCTGTTGGTAATTTTCTTCTTTCAGGATAACGGCGTTTTCCCGTTTGGCAACGTCCAGGTTGCCGTTGGTTTTGTGCAACCCCATCGTATACGTCTCGGTGCCATACACCCGACTGGACGATGGACTGGCGTTGCAATGAATTGAGATAAACAAATCGGCTTTATTCCGATTAGCGATAGCCGAACGCTCAGCCAATTCGACAAAATGATCGGATGAACGGGTATAAATAACCCGCACATTTGGCATCTCTTCCTTAATTTTACGACCCAGTTGTAACACAAGTTTAAGCACAATCCGCGATTCACGTGTTTTTCGGCCCAGGCAACCTGGATCTTTACCTCCGTGGCCGGCGTCAAGTACAACGGTCCGTAGCTGATTAGGCGCGTCATTGGCCCTTGTTTCTGTCTCCTGCGACCCAGCCCGGCGAACGGTATCCTGGGTTAATTCAGGCACTAGCGCATCTGGACGGGTCAGTGCCAGCAAGGGAAAAATCAACAGCGCTACTGTTGTCATTATTCCGGGAGAAGTGGCCGAAATTGAGCTGCCAGTTGATTTAATAATTTTTAACGACCAAAAACGTTTCAAAGCGGTAGCGGGATGACTGTTCGTGAATACCTTTGTAAGCCATAGACTTAACGGTCTTGAGGCAAATATAATTTTTTTAATAAACCTGAAAAAAGCATACTTTATTTTGCGGCCCTCGCGGATACGACCAATATGGATAAAGGCTTCAAGCCTTTTTATCTGGCTAATCTGGACGTTCAACGCGTTAGGACAGAGCGGAACCACGCCCCCACAGCCTGCTAAAGGTGGTTTACCACCGGCTACAGTGCCAGCGCAACGGGTGCCCGACTCAAAATCTGTATTAGCCAACGACAGTACACCGCCCCAACCAGCGCAAAAGAAATCGCCGGGACGGGTCATTGTTGGCCCTTCGTCCGGCTCGATTACGCTTCCCGGCTCCCAAACAAGCCCCACTGGTGCGAGCCAGGAAAGCGACCTGGAGCGGGAACTCAACCAACGGCAATCAGTCCCCAACCGACTTGGAACGGGTACCAAAAGACAAATCACCCCGGTTCCAGCCCCTGTAACCCGCCCGGCCAGGCAGGATTCCATTCGGTCATTACCCGCAGAACGGGTTGTTACAGCACCAGATGCTACCAACGTTAGCCCTGTGCAGATTACTCCATTGGTTCGCCTACAACCCAAACCGCTGAAGCTAACGCAGCGCTTATCAGACCAACTGATAACAGACGTACCCAAAGCGCAACAGCATTTGCTGACGGTTACCCGTAAACTGTTGAAAGCCAGACCTGCCAGGCTCGATTCGGTTTCCCAACTTGCTCGTACAACCCCAAAACCGACGGCCAACCCTGATTCACTTAAACTCGCGACCAGGAACGTTGTTCGAAAAGATTCTAGTCAAGCGAAAGCGAAACTGACCGATGTAAAGTCAACCACCACGGCTGCCCCTCGTTCGCAAACCAGCCTGGTCCGACAGACAGACAGAGACAGACTATTATCAGTCAAACCTATTCAAACCAGACCCGGCCTGGTTTCGCCAAATGTCGTCCGGCCAGAGAGCCGGATCAAACCCCTACAGCCGAATTCAGGTCGGCCACTCGATACGGCTGATTCGTCGCAGGTTGCGGGCAGAGACTCTATCCAAAAAGATTCCCTTCAAACGGCAGACTCCTTTAAGACAACAGTCAAATACCAGGCCAAAGATTCTACTTTTTATTCGGCCGATGGGCGCACCGTCGAGCTGTTCGGTGAGGCCAGTGTTATCTATGGCGACATTTCGCTCAAGGCCGACTACATCCGCCTAAACTACCTCACAAATGAAGTTTATGCGAAAGGCCGGTACGATTCAACAGCCAAAAAACTGATCGGTCGCCCCATCTTCCAGGATGGTGAAGGCAAATACGACGCCAAAGAGATTCGCTACAATTTCAAATCGCGCAAGGGCCGTATTCAGGGTGTCATTACCCAGCAGGGCGAGGGCAACATTCGCGGGCAAACGGTTAAGAAAGATGACGAGGACAACCTTTACATCGGCCGGGCCATTTACACGACCTGTAATCTGGCCACTCCGCACTTTCATATCAATGCCAGTAAGCTGAAAGTTATTCACAATAAACAGGTGGTGGCCGGGCCATTTAACCTGGTTATTAACCAGATCCCGTTGCCCATCGGGCTGCCTTTCGGCTTCTTTCCTTTCCCGAAAAGAAAGGAGATTGGTGTGTCGGGTATTCTTGTGCCTCAGTATGGGGAAGAACCCAACGGACGCGGATTTTATCTGCGTGATGGTGGCTATTACTGGGCCGTCAATGAGAATCTTGGACTCCAGTTCAAAGGACAGATTTATTCGCGGGGTAGCTGGGGATTAGGCGTATCGTCGGCCTACAACAAACGGTATCGCTACAGCGGCAGCGTGAACCTGCAATTTAATCGAAACCGCTCCGGCGACCGGGTTGACTTGACCCAAACCCCGCGCAATGACTTTGCCGTCAACTGGTCCCACTCGCCGGTGCCTCGTGGCCGGGGTAGTTTTTCGGCCAATGTAAACGTGAGCAGCAACAGCTATAACCAGTTCAACTCCTACAGTACGCAGTCCTATATATCGAACGTAGCAGGTTCGTCTGTACAATACAGCCGTACATTTGGGCAGTACGTGAGGGCGGGAGCCAACGTACGGGTCAACCAGCAGTTTGGCCAGATAAACCCACAAACAAGCGTCCGTGAAAACGGGAAGACAGATGTGTCGTCGGACTTTAACTTTGGCGTCAATCAGATTGCGCCCTTTGCCCTCAAAGGCGGTACTGGCCGTTGGTATGAGAGCTTCCGGGTAGGTCTGGACGTGAGCGGCTCTATCAGCGTGAGCAATACCATCCGGCGTCAGGTTGATACAACAGGGCTGGGCTTTCCCATTATTACGCGCATAACACCCATTAACTCCATTCAGCGCTATAATGATAGTATTACCCGCGCGAACAACCTCCGATTTGGCATTGTTACCGCGGATCCAAACCTGATTCCTTTCAGTATAGCCAATGCCAATCGGATCTGGGAAAACCGGGTGGTGCAGGCGCGGTATAGTATCCCCATTTCGCTGCCCAACATTAAATTACTACGGTACATCAACGTCACGCCAGGTTTTGCCTTACAGGGCGACATCTACAGCAAAAAGCTCAGCTACACCTACCTGAGCGACCGAAATGCGGTACAAATCGATACAACACGCGGCTTCTTCCCGTCCTATAACTTTTCGGTCAATGCCAGCATGAACACCCGTTTTTACGGTACGTACTTTATCCGGGGAAAACGTATTGAAGCGATTAGACACACGGTGGCGCCTTCTATTTCGTTTAGTTACGTCCCCGACTTTACGAACCCCTCGTTTGGGCAGTTTCAAATACTGCCAGCTGAAGGTGCTTTGGCAAACCTGCCGCTCTATCGCCGAACGCTATCGGTGTTCCGAGGGCTGGGAGGTAGCGCGGGAAGCGCGTCGAGTACACAATCCGCCTTCATCTCATTTGGTATTGTCAACCAGTTGGAAATGAAAATTCGTACCCGCAGTGATTCGTCGGGACAGGATTTCAAGAAGATTCCGATTTTCGATAACCTGAGTATCAACGGCAGTTATAACCTGCTGGCCCCTGACTATAAATTATCGCCCATTGCTGTCAGCGCCAATACGCAGATATTTAAAAATATCAGCTTCAACTTCTCGTCTACCTTTGATCCATACGCATACCGGCCCTACGGCGGTACGGCGCAGTACATGTTCCCAACCTCGACGACGCCCACCCCACTGGCGTTCTCCCCTTCCATTCTGGCCCTGAATGCCGAGCAGCCCTACGTCGATCAGCAATACATTCGGGTACCGAATCTGTATGCCTTCCAGGCCGGTCAGGGACTTCTTCGTATGACGAACTTACAAGCCTACGTCAGCGCACGCTTTGCGCCCAAGCAGGCTGACAAGAAGAAATCGAGCCCCAACGCATCCGACGCCACCATGAAGGCGATCAATAATAACCCGGAGTTGTACGTCGATTTTAACGTGCCCTGGTCCATGAATGTGAGCTACACATTTGGTCTGACCAAACTGACGCCCATTCAGTCGCAGGTGATTCAGGCGTTAACGCTAACGGGCGACCTCAGCTTAACGCCCAAATGGAAAGTGACGATCAATACGGGCTATGACTTCGTATTCCAAAGCCCAACTTTAACCACCATCGGCATCAACCGCGACCTGCACTGTTGGGAAATGGCCTTTAACTGGACGCCTTATTCGGGCAATAATTTCCGGTCGGGCAACTATTCATTCGATTTACGGGCTCGGTCGTCGATCCTGCAGGAGCTTAAACTCAGCCGTCGCCGGAGTTTCTACGACCGGGGTGGCTTCTAGTCTGCTGAAAGCCAACCAAAAACGCTAACTTGCTTCGTGTAATCTCACCGGAAATAACTATGACTGACCGCGATAAACAACGCCTTGATGAGTTGGAAGCCAAAACGGCTTACCTGCTCCAGCGACAGGATGAACAGGACTACCGAATGAATCAGATCATTGCGCGCCTGGTCTATATTGAAGCCCGGCAACATCGGCTCATGAAGGAACTGGGCATCGAGCCCGAGAAGTTAGATACGCTGCAAACAGCCCAGGAAGATGCAAAGGCAATCAATCTAACCGTTATTTCCGAACTGAGGTTGAATTAAGCGCCATTAGCCGGACTGTTCGCTAATCTATAAACCATTTCGGCGTAGTTGTTCGTTAACGTTCCGTATGAGACCCGCTTCCCTGCGTACCCTGTTCGTTATTGCTGCCTTACTTGCCGTCAATGTGTTGTCGGCCTTTGTGTTTTTTCGGCTCGATTTAACCCAGGAAAAACGCTATACCCTTTCTACAGCCACAGAAAACCTGCTGGCCAATTTACCGGATGACATTCATGTCGATGTATACTTGACCGGTGATCTGCCTCCAGGCTTCAAACGACTTGAAAGTGCCGTTCGGGAAACACTGGATGAATTTGAAGCACGGGCTGGAAAGACCATCACGTATCGATTTATTGACCCGGCGCTAATTACAAATCCCGATGAGAAAAATAAATTCATCGACAAACTACAACAGCGGGGCCTGCTACCGACTAACCTGTTTGCCAGCGAAGGCGGAAAACGCACAGAGAAACTGGTTTTCCCCGGCGCCATTGTGTCTTATAAAGGACAGGAAACAGCCGTTCAGCTGCTGAAAGGCAACAAAGCGGCTTCGCCCGAAGAACAGTTAAACCAATCGTATGAAGGCGTCGAATATCAACTCGCATCGGCGATTCGTAAGCTGACCCAAACGGAGGGAAACCGTCGGCGCGTTGGGTTGCTTTATGGCCATACTCAAGTACCTCCCTCCCGCTTCGCCGACCTGCTGGCGTCCGTACAACAGACCTACGATCTGTATTTCATCGACATGACTAAACCCGGCCCCATTGCCGGTCTGGATGCGATCCTGGTCCCCAAACCCGATAAGCCTTTTTCGGAAGAGGACATTTTTAAACTCGACCAGTTTGTTGTAAACGGTGGCCGTGCCTTGTTTTTTGTGGATGGTCAGCGAGTAGACAGCGTCGACAACGCAGGCACGTATGCACAACCCGTTAGCCTGAATCTCGACGATTTATTTTTCCGCTGGGGCATCCGGCTGAACCGCGATGTGGTAAAGGATCTACGTTGCGCGCCCATCCCGCTCAACGTGGGAAACCTGGGCGATAAGCCGAATATTCAACTCCTGCCCTGGCGGTTTTATCCGTTACTAAACAATTTTGGCACATCAAACAACCCCATTGTCCGTAACCTGGATGCCATTCTGGGCCGCTTTATCAGTACCCTCGATACGGTTCAGGCAGCGGGCATTCAGAAAACACCGCTGCTGCTGACCTCACCTTACACAAAAGTGCTAAAGGCACCAGCGCTGATTTCTTACAATGAAGCACGTCAGCAACCCGACCCGCAAACCTACAACGAAGGGCCCAAGCTCATTGGCTGCCTGCTCGAAGGTCGGTTTAAATCCCTGTTTGCGAACCGGATTTTGCCCAGCGATCCCCGCGCGGCTGGTTTCCGGCCCGAAGGTGTAGCTTCCCGCGTACTCGTCTGCTCCGACGGTGACTTGATCGTGAACGATGTGGACTACAAACGCAACACACCCTATCCGCTGGGATTCGACCGGTTCACCCGCACTACCTTTGCCAATAAAGATTTTGCGCTGAATGCACTTGATTATCTGGTCGACCCAAACGGCGTTATTGCCGCCCGCACCCGAACCATAGCCCTTCGTCCTCTGGACAAAATCAAGGCAGATGCGAGCCGCACTACTTGGCAGCTAGTAAACCTGATAGGTCCCCTGGTGTTGGTAGGCCTTGTGGGGCTGGTTTGGCAGGTGGCCCGGCGCAGAAAGTACGGACAGTGAATCAGTATAAGCTTGAAATCAGCGATACAACTAGTTTTCCAGGTTACTCCACGGCAAACTTCACCAGCCACTGGGCTACTGTTGCGTTCGTCAGATCGAAGACGAGATTAGGAAACAAGCCCAGCACCAGCGCCATAACGCCCAAAGGAATCAGCATGAGTTTTTCGCGGGCGGTTAAATCGGTAAGCGTGTGGCTCGATCCAGTTTTTGTCTCAAAAGGCCGCACCCATAACGAGCCGAAAAACATTCGCTGAAGCGTCCAGAGGAAGTAAGCAGCGGCTAACAAAATACCCGTTGTGGCAACAGCCGTGAGCCAGCCCGGTATCCACTCCGACTGAAAGCTACCCATCAGCGTAAACAATTCGCCAACGAATCCTGAAAATCCGGGCAAGCCCAATGAGCCAAAGAAAGCAATGGCGGTCAGGGTTGTGTAGTTAGGCATGGATTGCATCAAACCACGATACGAGTCAATGCGCCGGTCATGGGTACGGTCGTAAACGACGCCCACAAGCAGGAATAGCATCGACGACAAAACCCCGTGACTCACCATCTGATACACGGCACCATTGATGCCTTCGGCGGTGAGTGAGGCCACCCCGAGCAAGACAAAGCCCATGTGCGACACCGATGAATAGGCAATCATTTTTTTGAGGTCGGCCTGGGCAAGCGCGTTCAAGCCGCCATACACGATGGACAATACGCCCAATACGGCTAGCGCGAAAGCATATTCAGCAGCGCCATCGGGAAAGAAATTCCAGGCAATTCGCAGAAAACCGTACCCGCCTATTTTAAGCAGTACACCCGCCAAAATGACGGAAACAGGCGTAGGTGCTTCAACGTGGGCATCGGGCAGCCAGGTGTGCAAAGGCACGATAGGAAGCTTTATAGCAAAGCCAATAAAAATAGCCCAAAAGGCCAGCATCCGCGCCGGGAATCCGGCTACAATCGGTTCGGCGGATGGGTTCAGAAAGGCATTGGGTAAATAGTTGCCGCCATCGGCTAAGTAGCGCATGTCGAACGTATGCACAACCTGTGCCGAATTTAACTGGCCATTCTGAAGGTAAACCTGAACAGCACGAATAACTTCCGCCGTTACATCCGAAGGATTGGTTACCAGGCCAGCCGCGACAGCCGTACTCACAGGGTCCATAACGGATAAGTACAGCCCGATCATCACCAGCAAAATCAATAATGACCCAAGCAGCGTGTATAGAAAGAACTTGATAGACGCATACTCTCGACGTGGCCCGCCCCATAAGCCGATCAGAAAATACATCGGCAGGAGCATAAATTCGAAAAACAGAAAAAACAAGAAGAAATCGAGGGCCAGAAAACAGCCCATAATCGTGCCTGTCAGCAACAAGTAGAGCGAATAATAGGCCCGTTGCCGGTAAGTCATTGGCCAAGAAGACACCACACCTACAAGCATCACAACCGCCGACAGGAGAACCAGCGGTAGACTAATCCCATCGACGCCGAGCAGGTAATCAATGGAAACGACGCCCAGATTACCCAATGGCAACGTAATCCAGTTAGCTTGTTCGAGCAGTTGATAACCACTAACGGTTTTATCAAATCCAGCATAAGCCACACCAGCCAGCACAACGTCGGCCAGCGTGACAGCCAGCGCAATCCGTCGATAGTGAACAGCCTGACTATCGGGCAGAAGAGCTACGATCAACGCGCCTAATAAAGGGAGAAAAATGAGTAACGAAAGAATCATACGTATATTCTGAGCCAGGTCATTGCCTGATCCTATTACCAAAGGCCAGGCAATAGCCTGACCCATATCTTAAAGCAACCACCACAGTACCACTAACAAACCAATCACAGCTGCCGTAATGTACGACTGCACCCGCCCATTTTGAACAGCGCGCGTTAATTGACCTAACCGGCCAGCCAGCCAGGCCACGCCATTTACGACGCCATCAACGCCCAGACGGTCGAAACCCGTTGTCACATGCGCGAGTACGACGGTCGTTACACCGGCCCCATTCACAACACCGTCGACCACCCGATGGTCGGTCTTATAAAGAAATGCCGCCAGGCGCAACACAGGTCTGATCGCGAGTATTCTGATAAAAAAATCCAGAAAGCCGTACTCGACTGACAGCCGAACATAGCTCGTGTTAGCTCCCGGCTCCGGCATGCGAAAGCCCAGCCAGCTACCCAGTAATACCAGGCCAATAGATACCGGAGCCAGCCACCCGAAATGTTCCTCTTCCTGTGTAGGGAGTAAGTTAAAAAACCAACTCCCATGCCCTGAAAATGGGTTAGCAGCAAACCAGACCCATACAGACAAGAGAGCCAGTAAGAGTACAGGCCCGCGCATGAGCCAGTTGGGTTCGTGTGCCTGGATCAGCGGTACTTCTTTGTTGCGGTAGACACCGAAAAAAATTAGCCGCCACTGCCGGGCCATATAAAGCGCCGTCAACCCAGACGACAACAGCAGTAAGACTGGTATAACGAAAGCGAAGCCATTACCCTGAATAGTCGCCCAGCCAAAAGCTCCTCCTAGGATAGCTTCTTTCGATAAAAAGCCGGAAAAGAAGGGCAAGCCCGACAAGGCAGCCGCGCAAACCGTATAGGCAATAAACGTGGCCGGTAATGCCTTGCGTAAACCACCCATCTGCCGCATATCCTGGGTATGAACAGCATGGATAATAGCGCCAGCGCTCAGAAACAAACCCGCTTTAAAAAAAGCGTGGGTTAGTAAATGAAACATGGCCCCGCTCACATTATCGGTTCCCATTCCGGCCACCATCAATCCCAACTGGGAAACGGTTGAAAAAGCCAGCACTTTCTTGATGTCGGTTTGGAAAAGCGCCGAGTAACCACCCCAAAGGGTGGTTATAGTGCCAATTATGGTGATGACAACCAGCGCATCAGCTGAAAGAAGCGGATGAATTCGGGCCAGCAGGAAAATACCCGCAGCAACCATTGTAGCAGCATGAAGTAAGGCCGACACAGGCGTGGGCCCTTCCATGGCATCGGGCAACCAGCTTAATAATGGAAACTGAGCTGATTTTCCAACGCAACCCATGAATAGACACAAGCCGAGCGCGGTGGGCAACACCGCTTGTCCACCGAGGGTTGCCAGAGCCGCAAAGTCGAGCGTATCGAATTGATAATACGTCAAAAAAATACCGATAAGAAAGCCTATATCGCCAACGCGGTTCATCAGAAACGCTTTTTGAGCCGCTTTTGATGAGGCCGCTCGCTCTGCATAAAAACCAATCAGCAGGTACGACGCCAGACCAACCAATTCCCAAAAGGCATACATGACCAGCAGATTTCCTGCCAGAACGATTCCCAACATGGCGCCTACAAATAATTGCAGATAGGCGAAATACCGGCGTAGTTTCGGTTCATCGTGTAGGTAGGAAAGCGAATATAGCTGCACGAGTAAGGCGACAAAATGAACGAGCACGAGCATCAGCGCGGCAAGAGCGTCGAGTCGCAGGCTAAAGCCAAAGGATACGCCCGAGAACGTCGCCCAATCAGCCTGTATTAATAAAGGTTGTTCGGGTAAGGTAGTCGCTAACAATATAGACAAGGCCAGACCAATACTGGTAGACAGTACCGCAACGAAACCGGCCGTTCGGCGATTGGCGGCCGTCAGTACCAGAAATCCGGCAAAGGGAAGCCCCAGTAAGATGGCCATCAGCGCATGAAGCAGGTGGGGATTGTCGGCGGGCATTCGGGATCAGTCAGAATTGGGGGCAAATATCCCGAATATCCCGTGGGGATGCAAATAGCGGGCTAGCCCTTCTATAATATCCGCTTTTTTATCCAGATTAAATAATCAAGAAAAACTAGTTTAGATTAGTCTCGACAAGCGTTTTTTGTCATCCTGGCCTACTTATTTTTAGTATGATGACACTACTTTCTAATGGCCGCCTTACCGCTATATGGTTAAATCTTTTGTTCGATCAACAGCAACTTATTGAACCTAACCTGTTTTCAACCAACCTGTTATACTGAGCCGTTCATGGATGGCAGGCAGTACTTCATGAGGCAACAAACTGCTTTCAAAACAGACCAGCCGACCGCCTATTGGTGAAATTATGATCTGCCGCTCTGGGTCGACAACAGCGCCGGGAAGATAAAGGGCTAATTGCCCACCATCTTCCTCCTGCCAATCCGTATTCAGGTAGCAAATGACCGAGAGTTTTCGACGCGAATCGTTGCGAAACTGATCGAGATGGCGTTTGTAAAAAGTACCTGTTGGATAGCGAGCATAGTGAAATTCAACATCGCGCAGCCCCAGGTAACACGTCTGGTTTATGTATGATACGAATTCGCTGATCCGAAGTAGAAACGCCTTTTCGACAGGTGTAGCTGTAGCATCGTCGAGCCACATAATTTCGTCGCCCCGAACCGCATTTTCGACCGAAACCTGCTCATTTCCGGTACCGGCAGCTTTAAATTTCCCGGCGCTCAGCCGTTGATGCAGTTGATCCGCAAGGGCGGCCACTTCATCAGGTGTTATAAAATTGTCTGCAACGCCATAGCCATCAGTCAATATACCGTTGATGATAGTCTCGAAGGGTATGATCAAGAATTGAGTTCGTTTAACTCATCCACTTGAGCCGTGTGGAAATGACGGTAAACCTGCAAAACAATGGCCAGCGCAACCGCCGACTCAGCTGCAGCAACAACCATCACAAATAACGTTAGCATCTGGCCCTGTAACCGGTCAGGATCATACTGACTAAAAGCGACGAGGTTTATGTTAACGGCGTTGAGCATCAGTTCAATACCCATTAACACCACAATAGCATGACGCTTAAGAATGACGACCGCTAACCCGATGCTGAAGAGGGCCGCGCCCACGAGTAGAAACAAATGACTATCAACGGGTTGCATCGTGAGAAGATTTAGGTTGTGGAGCCGCCAGATAGGTAGCGCCAACGAGGGCCGCCAGCAATAGGATTCCCGCTATTTCAAAAGGCACTACATATTCGGTCATAAGTTGTTTTCCTATCGTGTGCATGGTGCTTTGCCAGCCTACTGGTCGACTGAGAATGGTGAAGTTAGCGCGTGCCAGCAACGTGTATAAAGCAACGAACAAAGCACCCGATACCAGCAGGGCAATCACCCATCCCGACATAATACCCGAGCGATTTTTCGAGGCAATCCTGTTTGGTTGCTGGCTGTTTGTGTTCGTCGTAAGTTCAGGTTTGTGCGTGAGCATAATCCCAAAAATAACCAGGACAAGTACGCCCCCAACATAAATCATGATCTGGGCAATGGCCAGAAAATCAGCACTCGCCAAGACGAATAACCCAGCCACTCCAAACAGGGTTAGCAGGAGAAAAAAAGCCGCGTATAGCACATTACGGGTTAGTAAGACAGCCAATGCACTACCGAGCGTCAGTATTGAAAAGGCATAAAAGGCAAGTTGGATCACTATTTTGACTAGGGTTGATTAAGCCGATGTCTCATCGTCGGGCTTTGGTTTGGGCTTCATCGTTGGTCGGAAAGCAGGCTTAGGCTTTACTGGCTCAACCGGCGGCTCTGATGGTGGGTCAATGGTTGAGTCTGAAACCGGACTTTTCGATTCTGACAAGGGCTCCTCCTTGGTTGGTTTCGGTGCTGCGGCCGGTTTCATCGTCGGTCGAAAAGCGGCTGGCTTCGGTTTTGAAGCCTCAGCCTGCTCATTCGGCGCAGGCGCGGGGTCTACTGGCGTTACCGGTTTCATGGTGGGCCGGAAAGCCGCGGGTTTCGGTTTTGGAGCCTCAGCCTGCGCAGACGGTTCCGGTCCTGATTCCGGCTTGGGCTCGGCAGCCTGGGGCGGCTTCATCGTCGGACGGAAAGCCGGTTTTGGCTTAGCTGGCTCAGCTGGTACAGGCGCTTCTGCTGCGGGCTCAATGACTTTAACGACAGGCGGTTTCATGGTGGGTCGGAAACCAGCCGGTTTACCGACAGGAGCAGGTGCATCTGACGGCTCTGCTGCCTCAGATGACGTATCGGCTATAGGAGCTACGGACTTTTTCGTTGGTTTAAAGACAGGCCGTTTCGCTGCTTCAAGACCACCCTGCGCAATCTGCTGCATTTCATCCGGCGTCGCATCGGTTAGCGGATGTTCAATGGATGAGCCTGCTGAATTTGCCGGTTCAGCAGGCGGTGATGGCGGTACGCTCGGTTTAGCCGTTGGCCGAAACACAGGTCGTTTTGGCGCAACAGCGTTTTCAGCCACCGGCGCTTTAGCCGCCAGTTGGGCCGCTTTTGCTTCGTCTTTTTCGCGAACGTACTGTTCGTACAGCGCCCGTTTTTCGTCGGCTTGCTCGGAGGTCAATTCAGCAAAACTATAGGTCAGCTTCCCTAGTTCGAATTCGCTGTAATCAAACTCTTTGTCCATGGTCAGGCATTCGGTGGGGCAAACCACGGTGCACAGGCCGCAATAGCAGCACTTGGCCATGTCGATGTCAAACTTGGCCGCGTATAACCGAATCGGCGATCCGTCCGACGCTTTCCCGACCTCTTCGGTGGCTTTGATAGCGTCGATGGTAATGCAATCGACCGGACACACTTTGGCACATTTATCGCAAACGATGCAATCGTCAATCTCGTTGCGAAGCTTATAACGGCCATTGTCTGGTATAGGAAGCTGCTCGTGCGGATATTGAAGAGTGACTAAGCCATTCTGTAAGTCGAAATAATTAGCACTGGCGATTCCTTCGGGTGTACGGCGTTTCGTGGCCTGCCGAAGATGCCGCAGCGTAAGGCTCAGTCCCTTTAGGGTTGTTCGGATGCCCGATTGTATGTCCTTGAAGTATGACATTGTTGAATGATCGATTGATTGAATGCCTGAATGATAAACTAAGTAAGCGTGCTTCTGCTATTCTATCATTCAGGCATTCAATCAATCAAGATTAAAGCTGTGGGAAGCGCACTGGGTCGGCCTCACTCATCATGGAATAGACAATCTCAATGACATCGTCGATGTTTGGCTTCGAAAAGTAATCGCCATCTGAACCGTAGGGAGGTCGGTGTGCCTTAGCCGATAGCGTAGCCGGAGCCGAATCCAGATAGCGGTACGCATTCTGGCCTTCAACAACCTGCTGCATCATGTAGGCCGATGCGCCACCGGGCACGTCTTCATCGGCAAACAGCACTCGATTTGTTTTTTTAATTGACTCAATAATTACCTGGTGTACATCGAACGGCAGCAGCGTCTGCACATCGATCACCTCTACCTGAATCCCTAGTTCGGCCAATTGACCAGCGGCCTCTAACACGATTCGGCACATTGATCCGTAGGTCACTACAGTCAGATCGGAGCCGGAACGAAGAATATCCGGAACGCCGAGGGGTACACAGAATTCGTTCAGGTTAGCCGGAAGCGTTTCTTTTAATCGATAACCATTCAGCGATTCGATTAGTAGAGCCGGGTCATCCCCTTTAAGTAGCGTGTTATAGAAACCAGCGGCCTGGGTCATATTACGCGGCACCAGAACATGAAGCCCCCGCAAACTGCTCAGCATGGTGCCCATCGGAGAACCCGAATGCCAGATACCTTCCAGCCGATGTCCACGCGTCCGAATAATCAATGGAGCTTTCTGACCACCCTTTGTCCGATAGTGCAACGTTGCCAGATCATCCGTTAGCGTTGCCAGCGTATAATAGACATAATCGAAATACTGAATCTCGACGATGGGGCGAAGGCCACGCATAGCCATGCCAATGCCCTGTCCAATAATCGTGGTTTCGCGAATGCCCGTGTCGGTAATGCGTATCTCCCCGAATTTCTCCTGCAATCCTGCGAAGCCCTGGTTAACGTCGCCAATCTGGCCGACATCTTCTCCAAGCGCGACCACTCGCTCATCTCGGGCAAATACGCTCTCAAAATAACGCTGAAGCAATAAATAACCGTCGAGCACCGGGCTTTCGTTGGTAAACTGGGCAGGCACGCCCTCAACCAGCATCGGCGATTCCGGCGACTGGCTGTATAAATGCGAGCTAAACCGGTCGGCGTTTTCAGCATCGGTTCGTTCGAGCCAGGCTTTCAGGCGCTGACGCCCCGAACCGGTATCGTTGCGCAACACCCGCAAGGCTTTTCGTACAGCCGAAACAGCATCCCGGCGCACAGGCGAAAACGTCTTACGAAGTTCTTCCCGAATAGCCATCAATTCCGCCGATTTGGCATTGTGGCGAGCCGTTTGCTGTAACAAATCAAGTGCTTCGTCAAAGTCTCCTTTCATGGATGTCTGAAAAGCATCCCACGCACTGATACGGGCACGTTTAGCTACCTGTTTGGCTTCGGCTTCTATGGTTTCCAACTCGTCGTTGACGGCGTATCCGTTCTCCAGAATCCACTGGCGGAAAATGCGGTTGCAATCGTGTTCGGCTTCCCAGGTCAGGCGTTGCCTGGATTTGTAGCGCTCATGCGAACCAGATGTCGAGTGGCCCTGGGGCTGGGTAAGTTCCTGCACATGCACCAGCACCGGCACGTGCTGCGTACGGCAAATCTGAGCCGCCTGCTGATACGTTTCCAGCAGCGCGGCATAATCCCACCCTTTCACGGTGAAGATTTCCATGCCCTTATCATGGCTGTCGCGCTGAAACCCTGCCAACGCCTTTGAAATGCTTCCTTTTATGGTTTGATATTCGACGGGAACCGATATGCCATAGCCATCATCCCAAACCGACATGAGCAAAGGAACCTGCAATACACCAGCCGCATTCATGGTCTCCCAAAACATCCCCTGCGACGTTGAGGCATCGCCAATGGTCGCAAAAACGATCTCGTTGCCATTGTGCGAAAAATTAGTTAGGTCGCTTAAGGCATGGTTATTGCGGAAAAGTTTAGAGGCATAGGCCAGCCCAAGTGCACGCGGAACCTGTCCTGCCGTGGGGGCAATATCACAAACGGAATTATAGAGTTCAGTCTGGTTGCGCCACAGCCCCTGATCGTCGAGCCAGCGGGTGGCAAAGTGCCCATTCATGGATCGACCGGCCGTATTGGGTTCGGCTTCCAGGTCAGTATGGGCATAAAGCTGGGCGAAGAACTCTGTCCAGCGAAGTTCGCCCAGAGCCGCCACGAATGTTTGATCGCGGTAGTATCCCGAACGAAAGTCGCCCCGGTTAAACGCACTGGCTGCCGCTATCTGCGCCAACTCCTTGCCATCGCCGAATATGCCGAACTTAGCCCTTCCTCCCATCACATCACGCCGACCTAACAAGCTTACCTGTCGGCTTTCATAGGCCAATCGGTAATCTGATAAGATTTTTTCACGACTTAAAATATCAGTCGAGCGGAGTTGTTCGTTTGCTATCACAACAGAGCTACGGGTTGGAATCGTCTAACAATCAATTTATCGATGAAGTAGCTGGTACCGAGTTGTCGATTCCCTAGCGAAAGTAAAAGTAAGGCAAAACAAGTCAGCTTTCAAAAAAACGATTTTTTGAGTTTATTTGTTGACCGAATGAAAACTATTAACGTTTTTGGCAGACCCTTTGCTATAGGCATCAGTACAAAAGAATTAGTATTTTAAAACCAAACCATAATTCCATTTAGTCCAATGAAAAAGACTTTTTCACTTTTCGTAGCTTTGTTCATGCTGGTTGCTGTTAGCTACGCCCAAAAAGGAGTTTTGAAATTTACGAAAGAAACCCACGATTTCGGTAAAGTTGAGCAGGGTAAGCCAGTAACTCACGTATTCGAATTTAAGAATACAGGTACCGATCCAGTTGTTATCAACGACGCTCAGGCATCCTGCGGTTGCACCAAGCCAAGTTTCTCGCGTGAGCCAATCATGCCTGGCAAAACAGGCTCTATCTCGGCTACCTACAATGCTGCCGCTGCCGGCCCATTCAACAAATCGGTAACCGTAACCAGCAATGCCGAAGCAGGTCAGGCGGTTCTGTATCTGAAAGGTGAAGTGGTTTCTGCCGCTGCGGCTGCCGAAACGGCCGCTGCTCCTGCAGCCACAACACCGGCTGCGAAAGACAAGAAAAAGAGCACCAAAACTTCACGCTAATTCACTGAAGGGTTAATAGTGTGGTTAAGAAAGGCATCTGGTCGTTTACCGGATGCCTTTTTTTGTACCCAACAGTTTTCTTATCCTGTCCGTCAACCGATCGACAAACCCGGCATCCGCTCCTCCCATACTCGTTTTTTGTGCGTTATTAGTTCGTTACTTTTCGGGTGTCTTCTGACTCAAGCTCCCTATGGCTCCGCCCCAACGCCGATAAATCGGCCCCGTTTTAGCACATCCTTTTCGATTATTCATTTCACACCAGTTGGCAGGTTGCGTTTAGACGCAGGTTGGCAGCTTATACCCGCTTAAGCTATGTTTTTTCTAGTCCTTGGCTTTTTGGTGCTTGTCGCCGGATTTGCCATCAATACCCCTGCCATCGCATTTTCTCATTATTCCCGGCCCACCAAAGTAGTGGGCGTTATTCTCATTGTTCTGGGCTTTGTTACATCCAGCATCCGCCAGATAGACGCTGGGCAAGTTGGCGTCACCTCCATTTTTGGTAATGTGAGCGATCGCCCCTTAAGCGCTGGCCTTAACTTCGTTAACCCATTGGCGAATGTGACAGAATTCGACATAAAAACCCAGAACTACACCATGTCGGCCAGCCACGATGAAGGTCAGAAAGCAGGCGACGATGCCATCCGCGTACTTACCGCCGATGGGCTGGAAGTGGTGATTGACCTAACTGTGCTGTATCGGGTTGTTTCGGCCGATGCGCCCAAAATTTATAGCGAAATCGGCACTGATTACATGGACAAAATTGTACGTCCCATTACCCGTACCCGTATTCGGGATAACGCCGTCTATTATGATGCCATCGCCTTGTACTCGACCCGGCGCGACGAATTTCAAACCCGCATTTACAAGACGATAGAAGCTGACTTCCGCAAACGTGGGCTCCTGCTCGAACAACTATTGATTCGAAACATTGACTTACCTGCCTCAGTTAAGAAGACCATTGAATCGAAGATTAACGCGGAACAGGACGCTCAGAAAATGCAGTTTGTCCTGCAAAAAGAAAAGCAGGAAGCTGAACGAAAACGGGTAGAAGCCCAGGGGATCGCCGACTACCAAAAGATTCTCTCGACTGGTCTAAGCGATAAGCAATTGCAGTATGAGCAGATAAAAGCCCAGCGCGAACTGGCAGCATCGCCGAACGCCAAAATCGTGATTATGGGTAGCCGCGGCAACGTACCGATGATCTTGTCGGATAAATAAGCTGCTCAATGGTAAGCAAGGCTCTGCAGAAGACAGACAGAAGCTATATGAAAGAGGCTCTATTAGACCTTTCTGGTTTGATAGAGCCTCTTTTTTCGTTATCATTGCTTTCTTCCCAAGCCCCAATCTATGCAACCTACAACCTCTACCCAAGAGCCTGCCCTGGCTCAGCCAGTGCCGATCCGTCGTCTTTTATCCCTCGATGCCTTGCGGGGTTTCGACATGTTTTGGATTATGGGAGGTGAAGAAGTCTTTCATGTCCTTGCCAAAACGACCGGCTGGGCGTGGGCTATTTTTCTGGCTGATCAGTTTACCCATGTCACCTGGAATGGATTCCGGCCTTATGACTGCATCTTCCCCTTGTTTCTGTTTCTGGCGGGCGTCTCCACCCCTTACTCATTGGGCAGCCGGTTAGCGAAAGGCGACAATAGAGCGATGCTGGCCCGAAAAGTCATTACGCGGGGGCTAATTCTGGTCGTTTTGGGAATCATTTACAACAACGGCTTATTTATGAAACCCTTTGCCGAAATGCGTTTTGGCAGTGTTTTGGCCCGAATTGGTCTGGCAGGGATGTTTGCCCAACTCATATATCTGTACGTCCGTAGCGAACGGGCTCGGTATGGCATTTTTATAGGCATCCTGCTACTCTACTGGGCTATGCTGATGCTTATTCCCGTGCCGGGGTTTGGCGCAGGCAACCTAACCATGGAAGGCAGTTTGGTAGGATATGTCGATCGGCTGTTTATGCCCGGACGGCTCTACAAGGTCGTACATGACCCTGAAGGCCTCCTGTCAACCTTACCAGCTATTTGTACGGGCCTGTTAGGTGTTTTCGCCGGAACTGTCTTGCGCCGGCATAACCTGACCGATACGCGAAAAATTCAACAGCTCATTCTGGCCGGTGTAAGCTGCGTTGCCCTGGGCTGGGTCTGGAATAGCGTGTTTCCTGTCAATAAAAATCTTTGGACAAGTTCGTTCGTGCTGGTAGCCGGAGGGTGGAGCTTACTGATTCTGAGCCTGTTTTACTGGATTATCGATGTAAAAAACTGGCGTCGATGGACTTTTTTCTTTGTCGTAATCGGCATGAACTCCATTCTTATCTATTTGGCGGGCCGAGTCATTGACTTCGAATACGCAGCCCATTTTCTTTTTGCTGGATTACTACACTTCTTCAGCGAACCTGTTCAGACAGTGGGCAGTGTAGTAGCCTTTCTGGCAGTTAAGTGGGGTTTCCTATATTTCCTGTACAAGAAGAAAACGTTTCTACGGGTTTAAGGCTAGCCCTTTTTGTTTTTAAGGGCTGTAAAAGGCAACTTCCTCGGTCTGTGTCCTCAAAGACCCGAGGATAGCCTAATCGTGCCGCTATCATATCCGCTCAGCCCCAGCAATACTTGCTACACGTGTTGTAATCTACTTCTTTGCATATAGGCTCATTAGCCAAGCTTTACAGGCGTCGGGCCAGGCGTTGAGTGAACCAAATTTAGCCGTTCGGAGGCCAAACCCATGTCCACCACTTGGATACAGATGCATTTCAGCAGGGACACCACTTTTTAAACAGGCCAAATAGAAGTCAATGCTGTTTTCAACCGGCACAGCTTTGTCATCTTCCGCATGGACTAAAAAAGTAGGCGGTGTCTGAGCAGTAACTTGCAGTTCATTGGAATAATAAGCGACCATCTCCGGCGATGACGCGAGCTTACCCAATAAGTTATTCCGCGATCCGGCATGCGCTTTCTCACCAAACGTAATGACCGGGTACAGTAAAATCGTAAAATTTGGCTTGGCCTGCTCACTCGCCTTAGGCCCTTTGTTGTAATGCGTAGCGAGTGTAGAGGCCAGGTGGCCTCCTGCCGAAAAACCCATCACACCAATTTTGTTTGAGTCGATTCCATACCGGGCGGCACCTTTTCGAATAAGCGTTAAGCCCTGCATCGCATCCAGCAAGGGCACCTCCTGCTGGTTGGTCATAATAGCCGGGTTTGGCAGCCGATATTTGAGTACAAAAGCCGCTACTCCCATATCGTTAAACCAGCGCGCTACATCCGAACCCTCGTGGCTGGCCGCCAGAATTCCGTAGCCACCACCGGGGCAAATCATAACAGCGGTTCCTGTCGCTTTACCTTTTGGCGGTAGGTAGACCGTCAATGTCGGCACAGATACATTGCTGATACGAAGAATGTCATTCGCATCTGTTTCAGACTTTTCTGTAATCTGCGTCCCCACAATTGCGTTGGGAATGGCTTCATCCGGCCAGAGTTTGATAATTTCCTGCGCTAAGGCAAGTTTGGGTAATACAGTGGCCAATAGCATGCTAAAAAGTAGTGAACGCATGAAAAGTTGTGAGCTCAACGAGCAGCGTTAAGAAGTAAAATGGAAAAAGCCGACCTTCAGGTCGGCTCTACTCATATTTCTACCTCACTTTCTTCTGTCGATACTTTGTCGTTCGACCCACTGTGTAATACCTCGATGAGTTCCTTAACCTGGTAAACCGTTGTGTTATAGCGGTTTCCGAGGATAATAATCACATACTCATCTTTGGGGCTGAACCAGAACATGGTATTGTAGCCTTTCCACCAACCTGAATGATAGATGTATTCAGGCTGTTTATTGTCATTCAGCATCATCCGGAAGCCGTAGCCATAATTTTTAGCGCCTTTCTTTTCAAAACTGCGCGGAACAAAGGCTTCGGCGAGTATTTTCTTCGGCAATAAACAGTCTCCATTTAATGCACGATACCACCTGAAGAGGTCGCCGGTAGTCGAATAAATTCCCTTATCACCAACAACATCGTCATAATAATCTTTTGGAATACGTCGGTTCCACTGGTATCCCGCCGTTCGGTGGTGATTAATGGAGTCGTTTTTCGTTGTCGCAACAAACGTCTGGTGCATGCCCAGCGGCTCGAAAATATTCTTCTGAATAAACGCTTCGTAGCTTTGACCCGTTACTTTCTCAATGATCGACGCCAGCACCATGTAGTTGGTATTACTATAGCTAAACCCTCGTCCGGGAATATTATAGGCCTTGGGCGTTGGTTTCACCGTAGCAAACCAGTGCATAATGGTGGCATTTGACGGATAAGGCTTCTCTTTCTTATAGAAGTTCACCTTCATGCTATCGTCAAAAGCATACTGGTAATTTGGCAGACCGCTTCGGTGGCTCAACAATTCGCGAACGGTGATACCGTGATACGGGAAATCGGGGTAAAACCGCTGAATAGTATCCTCGAATTTAAGTTTACCCGCTTCAATGAGTTTGAGCGTACCAACGGCCGTGAAGGTTTTCGATAACGATGCCAGTTGGAATTTTGAATCTTCCACCAATGTATCGCGCTGGTTGCGTTCAAAATGGCCAAGGCCAAAGCAGTTTTTATACAAAATAATGCCTTTTTGTGCCACCAGCACATTACCATTTAGACCGCCCCGGACTTTTTGTCTGAAGATTTCTTCGATCCTCCGGCTTTTCCCCTCGGCGTTGATCTGTTGGCGAATGGCCGTTTGTTCGGCACTTGTAAGAATCTGTTCATCTGCACAACTACGCAGGGCGCGCGCCGACTTGTTCAGGTTTTTTTGGTCTTGTCCACAGGATATGCCAACGCCAATCAATACCAGAACGCAAAACCAACTCAAGAAACTATTCATTCGCACCATTCAAACCCACGTATTCGTTGAGTGATAAATTAAGAAGAAGCCAAGGTAAAAATAGCAGTTGATCGTTATACCAAACCGCTTTAGCCCTTAAAAAGAGATGAAAGTTCGCAAGCGGACTAATCAATCCAAACAAGGTCTGTTAGAATCCTCTGCGTGGCGATACCATCGGCCGACGATTTCCTCCTAAAACGCCCGTTTTTCGTAAGCTGATATAGCCGCCCACACTATTTGGCAAAAGTTTGCCAGAATCAACCGCCAACGAACCGCCTAGAACAGTACCACCGAACAAGCCGACAGGCACCGAAGCCGTTAATAAGCCCGAAAATTGCGTGGGAATCGTTAAATAAGGAATAGCATATGTGCCAGCATTTAGGCTATAGGACAGCTTGGCAATTATATCCACTTTGTTGGCGATAAGTGCGCTCAAACCAAAATGGTACGCACTGACCCGATTGTTGGCAATGCCATAACGTGGTGGCAAGGTTGAGCTTACCTCTTGCTGAGGGGTTAGAAAAGGTGTTCCTATCGTGCGGCCAAAGTATGTCCAGCCATCAATGAATTGGCTATTATTAAAGTAATCATCCCGGCCCCTTTTCGCAGGATCTTCCAGGACAAATAAATCTCCTCCCTGGCTTCCTGTGAATAAATACTCCAATGTAATCTGTTTCAGAAAAAAAGCCGTTCCTGACGGTTGGTCGCGGTTCCGTATGCGCAGTCCATTTAGGCCATCGACCAGATTTGTTCCATAAAATAACGACCCATCGTCATATAGGAATTGCCGGTACACAAATAAATTCCAATGGTTTAGATTAACATCTATAGCCAGATCGACGGAGCCGAGGTGGTTACCAACACGGTTTTCTTCAAAATGGGAAAGTGTCTGAATACTTTGATCATCTGGAAAAGGATTTCGGGTACCCAACACAACGGCAGGAAAATACTTGATACTCGAAGGCAATTTACCGTTGGCGGATACGGTATTATCTAAATAATTAGAATGTCCGCCCCACATCACCTGATGATTAAATCCGCCATAAAAACGTACCCGCCAGGAGGACTTGCCTATGCGGCCATACAAGGATGATTGATGCAGGTAGGAGCCTTGCACCAGGCGGCCAGCATTTTCAAACCAGCCATGGGAAAACGTACCCATTACCGACAGGACACCTTTTGTAAAGGGAAGAGGGGTAAAAACGGGTACGGCTAATTGAATCTTTGGGAAGGGTACTGTATTACCCGACCAGATATAAGACCCACTTGTCAGCAGAGTATCGACCAGGCCAATGATTTCTTTTCGGCGCCCAGCATACAGTTCGAACGCCCCGAGACGCCCTTTAACATAGGCCTCAGGAAACAGAAATTGATTGGTTGCCCCAAGGTTAGCCACCATATTAAGCCCATAGCCCCAATCTGCTATAGGCTTATGTCCCAGGCTATCCGCGAGCCGATAATCCGAATGAAGGCTGGCATTTAGTCGAAACGCTGGATTTTTAAGCGGGACAACCCCGTATTGATTGGCTCGTAGCCAAAAGGGGGTCTGATCCGAAGAAAGTAGCGCACCCGTTTCTACCTGATATTGACTAACACGCTGTCCAAACCCTAGGGTACAACTTGCAGCAACAATTGTCCCGTACCAGATGCTTAAAAACAAAAATCTCATAGAAGTCAGGCCGTTTTACAATTGATCAGACAAGAGCAATTACTTGCCACGGCCCTGCGCCATTACCCGCAATGTTTGGGCAATAATCCACATATCAAATAAGAATGACCGACGTTTCGGATAGAGCAAATCATACCGCAGCCGCTGAACCATCTCATCAATGTTAGAAGCATAACCGTATTTGATCTGTCCAATAGACGTAATACCAGGCTTTACTTTTAACAGAGACCGATATTCAGGAGCAATTTCAACAATTTGATCAATAAAATGCTGCCTTTCCGGGCGAGGGCCAACAACAGACATATCCCCTATCAACACATTGTAGAATTGAGGAACCTCATCCAGCCTCGTGCTCCGCATAAACCGGCCCCAGGGTGTAATTCGATTATCGAGTAAGCCGCCGGACAATACCGGGCCTGATTTCTCGGAATCGACATACATACTCCGAAACTTGTATATCTTAAACGGTTTACCTCCCCTCCCAATACGTTCCTGAGCATAGAAGATTGGCCCCGCTGATGTAAACTTTGTTATGGTTGCCAAAACAATAAACAAAGGCATTCCTAAACCAAGCGCGGCTATAGAAAATAATAAATCAAACGATCGTTTAAGCGTATTGACCTGAAAGTCAGCCAGCATTTGTGACGACAGGTTCAGCACAGGCAAAAAATCGTGGTATTCTACCGAAGCCCCACGAGCTAAAAACCCTCTGAAATCGACTAACAACTTTACTTGATAATCAGCCGCTTCGGCATTCTCAGCGATGATCTTTAAATACCGATTATCAATATAGGGCATGCAACAATAAACGCAATCTATGTCTTCCTGCTTTATATAGGCAGAGAGGTCATCATAGCTCCCTTTGAGTAGACCACCATTTTCGGCAGAAGGTTGATCAAAATAACCGTAGAAGCGAAAGCCCATTTCCGGGTGGGCATTATAGAAATTTTGGATAGATACAGCTAACTTACCATATCCAACAATGATGTATCGTCTGTTATTATAACCTCTAGCCCTATACTCTCTTAAAAAAACCAGGCTTCCAACACGAAAAGCCAAGGCCATGCCTGTAAATAGTATGTACGTATACAGTAAATGCTCTCGGGAATAGTAGTACCCTTTCACGGCTACCCAATATATTGAAATAATAGCTATATGAATAGCCATCAGAATTAATAATTTTTTTATCAGATGGTATACCTTGAATAATTGTCGAGGAAACGTGTATGGCTTAATTATCAGGATCTCTAACAGCCAAATCATATTGAACAGCGCCCAGAAAGCGGCATAGGGCGGCTGCGTAACATGTTCAACCTGCTGAAATTTAAGCCAATAAGCGCCTACAAAAGCTACATTTAAGCTCAGGAAATCAACGATTACATGAAGCGGAAAAAATAATATAGAATAGCGATGCCTCATTCCTCCAAAATTTACTGATCAACCGTTTGAAGATGTGTCGTCAAACTATAGTACGCTAAATTAGAGCATACAGTCGATGAGATAATACGAATATTATTATACGGCTTAATAGGCCAGGAAGTAAATTAATCACAAATATAGCTTTAAATAACCAAGTTTGTTAAATGTGAAACAAAGAGGTTACTTATGAGAGCTATTTTCCCCAACTTTTCCGTATGCTTATAAAACTGCCTACTCCATTCTGATAAAGCGAACCTACGTCAGTAGCAACACTTGCCGTTAATTGTACTCCACCTAAAATGTCCAACGGGGCCACAACATTAAAGTAGGTCGAAAACTGATTTTTGGGCACTGTAAAGGGGTTGTTATAAGTCCCCAGATTATGGCTATAAGATAGTTTGACCTGATAGGCCAATGGTCCATTCAATACCCGCCAACGAGTAAATAAACTTCCGGCCAGCCCAGCATGAAATACATACACCCGGTTGTTTGCGGTAAAGGTCCCATCGGGATATTGATCCTGAGGCCCTAAAGCGGGGGGAATGAACGGCGTACCGATTGTATGTTGCCGATAAGCCCAGCCTTCCCGAAACTGTTGATGATTAAAATAATCATCTTTCCCCTGCTTGTAAGGGTCTCCAATAATAAATTCCGGCCCGCCCTGACTAGTTGTATTCAAAAATTCAAACAATATATCCCGGACAATTGCTTTAGGGTCATTTCGTCTAATACGCACTCCATTTAACCCATCCGCAATATTGATTAAATAAAACAGAGAGCCATCTTCGTATATATTCTGTCGATAGAAATACAGTGTATGACGCACCAAGTCTATCTCAGCTCCTATATCTATACTCCCCAGATGGTTACCAACCCGATTGGTAATCTCAAAATTTGTATAGGCACTTGAGTCAGTGCGGCTGAAGCGGTCTCCCACCACAACATAATAATAATCTCGTAAAGTTGATGGAAGCTTGCCATCATCAGGCACCAAACCGGTTCCCTTTAATTTATCGGTATGCCCGCCCCACACTACCTGATGGTTGAAGCCGCCGTACAATCGAACCACATCTTTTTCTCGCCCAAACCGCAAGTACAGCGACTTTTGATGAAGCATAGTATTAGACACAAATCCATTGGCATCTAAATAGCCATGGGCAAAAGTACCCTGAACCGCCAGCCAACCTTTTGTGAAGCCTATTGGTGTAAAAACAGGGATCGACAATTGAATTTTAGGCACCGGCATGGCATTACCAGACCAGGCATAGGACCCTGTAGACAATGTAGAATCGGCCAGCCCGAATTTTTCGCGTCGACGACCAATGTAAAGCTCCCAAATACCACGGCGAACTTTTACATAAGCTTCGGGCAACAGTACATTTCTTTCGTAAGCCAACTCATTCCGATTTGCATTCGCGACTACGTTTATGCCATAGCCAAAATCATATTTCGAGGTCTTCCAACGCCCGGTGCTATGTCGGCTGCTATCGTAATCGCTATAAATACCGGCCCGCAAGGTTAGGACAGGAGAACGATTTGGCACAACACCATACTGGTTGCTTCGTAGCCAGAACGGCGTTTCTGTAGAGGAGGACTGATAGGTTCCAACTTCACCAAAGTAGTGAGAAGGCTGGCGGATTGGCTGAGCATTGAGGGTAATCATCAGCCCATTTAGCAAAAGTATTGGCGCATAATAGGTATACAGCTTCGATAATATATACATCAATTAATTGTCATGATAGGGGATAAAGCAATTCACAAATGTAGCGATCCTGTATTATTTAATAGTTGATGACTTTGTTTTACGATGCTGAGCAAATTTACCGGCAACGAATACTCTGATCTGATCAATGAATTTAGACTCGTCAAAAGACTCAGCATGTGATCGGATAAAAGAGGGATCAAAACGATGCTCTATGGTTTCAAATTGTTTGACAGCATTCGTTAAATCTTCGACTGTTTGATTGCTGAAGAATAGGGCGGTTGCTCGTGAGGGTTCATCCATAACCGGAATTTGGGTCGCCAATACGCCACCCGTACCATAGGCGATTACAGGCCTTCCAGCAGCATTAGCCTCCAGGGGTGTAATGCCATAGTCCTCATGCTGGGGAAATATAAATGCCCGGCAATTTGCATATACATCAGCCAATTCTTTAGCGGACAACCCGCTCATGAATTGCACATTACTCTTTGCTCCCGCCTTAATTTCATCTTCCTGCAGACCTTTTCCAACAACGACTAAAGGATAGCCGAGCCGGTTGAATGCTTCTATCACCAGGTCTACCTTCTTATAATATTCTAAACGAGAGACTACTAAATAATAGGACTTGGGAAGATCAGAGATATGAAAGTTTCGTGTGTTGACAGGTGGGTTAATTATCTGCACCTCCTGTTTTATTTGATAAGCCGTTTGTAATCGTTCTTTTGTTTCCTCCGTCATAGCCACGAAAAAATTGGGCCGTTGAGCTGCTTCGAAGTCGATTGCCCTTAATTTTTGTACCACAACGTCAAATAATTTCCGTGCTAATCCGGTTGACTTGGAATATTGGGCGTACGATTCTGGATCCCATGCCAACCTAAACGGGGTAAAACTATAGCTTATTACCAAGGCGTCGGGTCTTACTTTCACATATTTAGCACAATGCGTACCAGACATCAAAACCACATCGAACTCCGTTAGATCGTGTGACTGCATGGCCCACACACCCAGTGGAAAAAATAATTTTTTCATTGTATCGTCTGTTTTAGCGATACGTTGCAGCCAGGTTGTACGAATATCACATGATTGAAATTCAGGAAAAGTCAACTCAGGCCGATAACATTGTGTATAGATGGGCGCATCTGGAAATGCCTTATGGAAACACAGAGCAACCTGTTCACCGCCCGCCCGACACATGAGCCCATCCTGCACTAAAGCAATCTTCATAAACGAATAATAGTATGACAAACGCTTACAAAAGTAGGTAATACAATCTGGAAAAGACAAAAGCCTGTTTCCACAGGCTTTTGTCTTTTATTTTTTTACTACTCGGCTGCTTACTTGCTGTCGCCCAGTCTTTAATACAGGTATATAAATGCCAGACGAATGAGCATCAGCCTTCCACTCAAATTGGTGCTTTCCAGCAGGTAGTTGGCTGTTTTCCAGCAAATGCTCAACAATTTGCCCCTTTTCATTAACCACAAACAAGTTGATTACTCCAGTTTCGGGTAGATCAAAACTAATCGTTGTGGATTTATCAAATGGATTTGGGAAAGCCACCAGTCGTAGGCTCGCGTCATGCACCTCCTGCACATGGGCAGTGAACACCGAACCCTGCTTAGCTTCAAAACCAGGAAGAAGCTCTATAGTATGCCCTGCCCGGTATTCGACAGTGGTTCTGGCCAATACCGTATTGACAGCGGCTATTTTTTCTGTAGCCTGCTCAACATAAGCTCTATTTGGCGTGTAAGTAAGCTGAATATATTGTTGCTTACGTATCTCCTGAGCTGCAGCCTTAACCATCAATAAACATCCGACAATACTCAATATAATGCGCATGTTACTTATGGTTTAGACGTTGTAACGAATTGATACGCTTTTGCATGCGCACACTCTGGCGCTTTAGCGCGTCGTTCTCTTTTTTCAGCTGAATCATGTAAAGCGTAAGCTCTTCGACCTTTTCCAGCAACTTAGCTTCCATTGCGCCAACGTCAACTCCTTCTTTCACAACCTCTTCTGCAGAAGGCAGTCCAGGCAGGTGCTGATTTTTATTGATATACGTTTCAACCGTTGACAAGCTTTTCAGCTTGTAATTACGTTCGAATACTTTATCCGACCAGTCGTCAGTCGTTTTGATAGCTACCTTAACTTTCTCCGTTAAAACGCCATCGGAAACATACAGCCGATAACCAGCGGGAGTCTGTTGAATGCCATTACCAATGATAACACCGCCTTCATTTATATTTTTAATATTATTGCCTTCAGTTTTCCATTGGCTTCCATCCGCATCTGCAGCTATCCGGGCACCGCTTCCGCTCGTACTACCAAGTACGACATCGCCCTGGGCGTTTACAGTTAAGAATTTAGTTTGGTTTACTAAGCTTGTGGAAGTTGCGCTCGTTAAATTAGTAAGCCGTAGACCGCTCACGCCAGACGTCGATGAAGTAATTTCAAGCTTTGCTTTAGGAGCAGTGTTACCAATACCAACGTTAGCATTGTTGCCAAGAACAAGGGCATTACTTACAGCTACTTGGGCATTAGCGCCAATAGCAGTAGCATTAGTTAAATTATTGTTAGACGCGGAGACACCTGCACTTCGGCCGATAAAAGTATTAAAGCTTCCACTTACATTTTGCGCTCCTGCGTCTCTACCGATCGCGACATTATCTCCAGCCGTGTTTCCGTTGATACCTGCATCTTGTCCAATATAGGTGTTACTGGAACCTGTTTGATTACGATGGCCGGCACCACTACCTACAAATGCATTAAAATTTCCGCCTTGGTTATAGTATCCGGTTAAGTTACCAAAAAATAAATTATATCCACCTGTGCTATTATTGTAACCCGCTCTTGTACCAAGAAATAAATTATATCCACCATTCACATTGCTACGTCCGGCATCATGCCCTATAAAAGTATTATTTGTTCCTGTTTCATTGAAATACCCAGAGGCATTTCCAATAAAAGTATTTAGTTCTCCAGTGGTATTGGAATAGCCACTTAAGTTACCCAAAAAAAGGTTGTAATTAGCTGTGGTATTATTATATCCTGCCCCAATACCTATATATACAGATTCACTACCAGATGTATTGCTATATCCTGAAGTATAACCAATAAAAGCATTATTTATACCCGTTGAATTAGTAACTCCTGCTTTATAACCTACAAATATGTTCTTAGCACCCGTAGTATTGGCACTTCCAGATAAGGACCCCAAAAAAGTATTATAGCTACCTGTTGAATTGGTCCCTCCAGCATCAGAGCCCACAAACACATTATCTCCACCCTCTGTGTTACTATATCCAGATCCTGTCCCAAAAAAAGCATTGTTATTGCCAGTGGTATTGAAACGACCTGCTGATTGGCCAGTAAAAACATTATTGTAACCACTGGTATTTTGATAACCTGTATAGCCTCCAAGAAATGTATTACCATTTCCTATAGTATTGGAATATCCACTACTGAACCCAAAGAATGAGTTGTTTTGACCTGAAGAGTTACTATATCCGGCCATGGCGCCAATAAAAGCATTCTGAGTTCCTGCCATGTTCATTGTACCACTTCCTCTACCAATCATTAGATTGCTAGCACCGCTCATGTTTGTGTTACCAGCACCAATACCAACCAATGTATTGTCGGCTCCTGGAGTTGTTGATGAAGGAGTAGTAGAAACGTAGTTAGTCTGAGCAAAAATTGGGCTGGCTACAAAAAGGCTAACAAAAACAACAAACGTAAAAATTTTCATACGTACAAAGCTATTTATATTGTTGACGCACTATAAAGAACAGGGTGACATTTTATTTTTCTCTATTCGATGGCTACATACAATGTAAATCGTCTAATACACTCAGTATTCAGTCATCGACGTAATATGCCTATCAAATGGAATGCCAACTTGTTAAAAAAATAGCATTACAGTTAACAAATATAGTCCTCTCCCTATTTATAGACAAAAATACGAATCATATATACAAAAGAATATACACCTTATCCTGTTATACAACTATAATTAGCACCAAACTACTTTGTATTACTAGATTTTATATGATTTTTCAAATTATCCAAGCTTATAGTAATAATGGCTCGAATTTTGACGAGTCAGAATGGCTCCATCACCAATACTTATATTTCCTCTACATATATTAAAGTTAACTTTGCTATTGTGCCTGCATTAGTGGCATTACATGTAAAACGAATAATGTTATTTGATGGGATTGTAATTTGAACGCTGGATGAGGGTATATTGCTAGTGATGGCCGCTTGGGTATTATCATAATTTCGTATCACTTCAATGACCGTTGTCCCAAAAGAACCAAAAATACCATTACTAGATACAAATGTTGCTTTATATGCACCTCCTATACTAGGCCGCTTTATCACTGCATTTATATCGAAGTTTATCACCTGTCCAGCTTTAGCCATAGGAGTCTCTTTTAATACAATATTGGGAAGCAAAAAACCTCCTTTGATTGTTTTGACTTTATTAGATAAATAATAATAACCAGATTCGTTATTAAGAGGAGCATTTTCAAAAAATACATCTTCTTTCATTATACTTCCGTTTATGATGTTGTTACCAAGCCGGTTAACACCTTCAATATATAGTCTCTTGTCATACTCACCAGCATTAAATACTATACGAGAAGAATTTGGCCGAACACGTAATGAATTAGCTGAAGATAAATCGCGAAATTTAGCATTATTGATAGTCAACTCGGTAGAGTTTGAAATATCGAAAGCAGCGCCAGAACTTGAATTAAAAACGTGAGTGCTTACTAAGTTTGAAACAGACGAGTAATTTGAATGATCAAACACAATCTCATTCTCAGCAATAACAGAATTGAATTGACAGTAATCATTATCGGTACCATTACTAGCTTTTGTTACGTGAAAGGCAATTTTGCTACCTTTCTGGTTAGGACCACACAATACATTATTAACCTGAAGAAAATTACAAGACTCAATTAAAATCCCCTTATTTACTGGTACATCACTTACAATATTGGTGAACTTAGCGGTTTGTAATCGTCTAAGATTAAAATTAACGCCATTATTAATTCCATAACAATTCACAATGCCTAATCCACCAGCTCCCCCTCCATCGTTGGCACCTTCAGCGAAGAAGCCTGTCTCACAACCAAATGCTAGACAATTATCAAATTTAGTGTCCCGATTAAGCTCCGAATCGAACCCCGTTTGACAGCCAAAAGCGTATGTATTAGTTACCGCACTCATACCGGCATTCTCAATTCTAAAACCTTTCCATAGTTGAAAGAAAACAACATTATGAATTTCAAAGAAATGAGCATATTTTGTTAATATACCGTTTGGACGGTTTACGTTGTCAGTTTGAAACCACAGATCATTAATTTGCAACTTTGCGTCTTGCTCTGGCTGAGGAGAAAAAGTAAAATTGAAAGCCCAGAAGGAATTAGTAGTCCCCACTACCCATATTGTCGCATTATTTCCTTGTATTGTAAGAGAGTAATCGTTGTTCCTTATACGTGATTGTGCTGATAAGTCATACAAAACTGTGCCTGTTATCTTATAAGACGCATTATGTTCAAAAACCAAAACTGCCTTCTTCAGCGCTTTACAATAGTTCATGGCTAATCTAATTGCCTGAGTGTCATCTGTAACTCGGTCGCCCTTTGCACCAAACTGCTTAACTCGAACAATATGTATGTCTCGTTTATATCTTTGTCCTTTTGCAGTTACAATGACAGTTGCTGAATTATCAACGGTTGTATTATCAGTAACATCAAGTAAAAATTGACCCTGTTTACCAGCATCTAATATATAAACTGCTGCTGGTCCATTGCTCTTTAAAGACCGTAAGGCACTCAAGCTGATCGTTGAGATTTTAGACTGATCGATAGCAATCAGCTGATCAGTAATTTCCGAAGTAATATCTTGTATTTTCTGATTTGAAACTTGGGCATTATGAGCCGGCCCTAACTTTTGATTAATATATGCTTTTAGATTATTTAAATTAGTAGGTACCTGAGCAAACAAAGAGCTGGTCAAGAGAACTAAAAATAATATTTTTTTCATACTGAATAATTTAATCTCTACTAACGCTCAATACTAACAATAAACTTTGATACGGATTTGCTCCAAGAGAATTCTTTACACCTGAGGCTACCTTCAAGTATAAGTTGTTTCCTAATGTTTTCATTTAATAAAACACTTTGTAATCCATCTGCAATACTATCTACCTCTAAGGGGTTTATATAAAGAGCAGCTTTCTCTCCACAAACTTCAGGCAAGCTTGACGTTGAAGAAACAATTACTGGGCAACCACAAGCCATGGCTTCCAAAGGAGGTAAGCCAAAGCCTTCATATATAGATGGAAAGGCTAGTACTGCTGCAGATTGATATAATATTGGAAGATCCATAATGTCGACGTACCCAGTAAATGTTACGCGACTGCTCAGTATTTCATCATTCTTTAGTAAGTCAAATACTTCTTCATCACCATTTATAAAGCCTTCTTTCTTACCTACTATAACCAAACAATAGTTAAAGTCTTTACTTATGAGTTTTTTAAAAGCTAATAACAGCCTCACTATGTTCTTATTGGGTTTTACGTTACCGACAAATAATATATATTTATGAGGAAGCGATAACTTTTCTCTTACTTTATATACTATATGGCTGTTGTTATTGATAGAAAACTTATTTAAATCAATTCCATTATATATTGAAATTATATTTTTTTTAGTATTAACATGCCTGTATATCTCTGACCTAGAAAATTCTGAAACTGTAAAAACTATATCAGAGAGAGCGACAGCTATCTTCAACATAAGTTTGGCATATAGACGCTTAAAAGGACCTAAAGTGTTTCCAAACGTTATATGATAAGTGTCATGAATTGTGACAAGTCTTTTTTTTGCACGTATAGGCAGTAGAGGAATGTTATAATGAGGACTCCAAAATATGTCACATTTGGGTACAACAAATGGCAAATATAGTTGCTCTAGAATTGAATATATAGGTACATCTATATCTATTATTTTATAATAATGATTATTATCAAACACAGAAGATAATTCCTTTTCCGAGCCAAGTAGCACTATAGAATATTTACCTGTGTTTGCCAGACCTTTTACGAAATTCTCAATATATATACCTATACCAGAATTTAATATCATCCGTGCATCTACAACAAAAACTTTGCCTACCATTATGATATGTCATTAATGATGTACACTTGAATTCAAGCTTAACGCTTCGATAAAACGTTTTAAAAGAAATGAACCAGCTAATATTAATATAAGCACATAAAATGACCAAAAACCTGCAGTAATATAAAATTGACTAATAAAGAAAGTCAAAAAAGTTGTTGAATACATTGCAATATAATTTTGTCGAGGCTTGGTAGCGAGCTTCTTTATTTTAATGTCTGCCAACCGCATAACATACCCTCCTAAAAAACCTAGAACAACAATTCCTAAGACGCCAAAATTAAAATAAATTTCTCCAAATCTCCCTGGTCGTAAACCCGGATGCAATGTTGGATCAAAACCGACCATCAAATCAGTATATACTCCAAAAGCATAAACACTTCTAAATTCCGATAGCGAACGGGGAATAAATGACATAAAAGCCGACAAATAGCTTTTACCTAAGAGAAGATTATCATCCCAATACGCCAAAATCCAAGCAAAATCTCGAACGTCAGAAAAACTATTACCGTAAAAGAAAGAGTATATGGCTGAAAATGATTCGCTTACAGGGTCCACTCTTCGCAAATTTTCTAGGGCGAATATTAAAAATAAAGCTACTGATCCTAAATAAAAAAAATATTTAAATTTTATATTATTTTTTTTCCCAACTAGATACAGTAAAAAACTATTTAAAAATGGAATTATAAGAGTACCTCTAGCTCCATTAAAAATAGCAAAAACCGCTATAAAAATATAAATATACAAAAAAATCTTTTCTCTTTTTTGTAAATAACGAATAATAATAAAACCCGATATATTCGTAAATAATGCGGTCCAAAGGTTAAAAAAAGACTTTAGTAAAGAATTTTCCGCATAAAAAGCACTACGTAAGTTAAAAGAAAAACCGAAAATAGCGATTGCATATAGTAAACCTAAAATAGTAGTCAAAGAAAGTACCCATGACAAGAATAAAATAATAGGTTTACTTTGAATAGCATGTGTAATCAACTTTTCGCCAATAAGACTAAATGTATTTATAATACGATGAAATTTATGACCGAGAGACCTATTGTTACAGGCATAAAATCCAATATAAGTAAAGAAATAACCTGTGATACTGAGTATATATGCTTTTTCTACATATTCTTGAATTAAGGAAATAACCGGCCCAGTTGAAATAATATTGAACTCTGAAGCCGCAAAAGGATACATAATATGTATAGGAAGTATGTAATATAGAAACGTATTAAAATGCCAAAAATCTATTTTAAATCCTAACCGATAACAATACTTATAATAAGACCATATAAAATGTCCAATAAATAAAAGTGATAAAATAATTAACCACCCATTTGCACTTACGGCTCCAAATAACGCGTCAAAACATAGCACAGTTAATCAATTTTAGGTAGAAAAAATCTTGAATTTGGGTTAAAAACTATTCTAGCCATTGTTAGTATTCGATCAAACTGACCTTTATAAATACGAAGCAAGAAACTCAAAATAACACCAAGAAATATCGTGACTTTGCAAAAAGAATTTTCATATTTTCTGGTATAAAGTAGTTTACTTCTTAAAAAACAGTAATCAGAAAGTGCACTCTTATTCAAATAATTATCTTTATTTATTGTACCTCCTTCTTTATGTAAAACAAATGCTTCAAGTGTATAATCAATCTGCCAACCTCGTTTCTCTCCTCGCTTAGTCCAATCTAACTCTTCAAAATACAGGAAATACTCCTCGCTTAATAACCCCACATCTTTTACAAAATTGACGGATACCAGCATAGATGTACCTGGTATGTAACTTACTTTAGGCTTAATGTTATATTTTATTGTTCCTGTGTCGGCCTCGTTATTTCCCACCTGGCGAATAATTCCTATATAGGGATTATATAAAACTCCGCCTAGACACTGAATAACATTAGGATTATTATAATACAATAGCTTGCAACCAACGATTCCTAATTTCAACTTTCTTTTTTCTGCTAAAGCATACACGTTCAGCATTTCACCAAGAGAATTTTTATCTACTATTGTATCATTGTTCAATATCCAAATATACTCAGCATCCGAATTCTCCATTGCATGACGGATGCCGTTATTATTACCAGCACTGTAGCCCCCATTTTGTTTTGATTGGTAGAAGGAGTAGCTTTTTGCGCCTAAACTCGAATCACTTAATTTATCTGAAAAATCATGCTTTATATACATCAAGTCAAATTCCGACTCTATTGTACAACTATCAATTAAAAATTTATCCTTGGACCAACTTATAATTTTCGATAATGAATCATCAGTTGATAGGTTATCAATAACAATTATTTTAAAGTTGCAATTATCAATTTTCAGAAGGCTTTCTAAGCATTCGATAGTATCTCGCCATCCGTTGTAATTTAAAATAATTATGTAAACCATAAAAGTATGATTTATATTATGATTTATGTGTCAAATATATAACTATCTGATCCGCTCCTTTATTTCCTTCAAGAGCGGACATCTTATTTAAGTTAGTAGTTTGACGTTGAAAATCTTTAATTACTTCTTTGCTAAAAATAGATTTTTCTGCATTGATACGATAAGAATTTTCCGCCCAAAGAGATATATCGTTTTTGTATTGTTCGCTTCCCCAAAATTGCAAGGTAGTCGAATCATAGAAAGCTTTGTCAATTCTAAGATTTGTATTTTCTAATAGACATTTTATACCTAAGACACTAAATATTGTTAGATGTCTAGGGGCATCAAGTTGAATCCAATCTGAATTATATTGATCCCAAACTAAGCATGGAACTATTGGAGTTCGTATAAGGCATATTCCATCTTTTGATAAATGCTTGTCTATAACTTGAAGCGTTAGCGCAGGAGATTCCAAATGCTCGATTACATGATGAAGCATAATTAAATCCCATTCGCCTTCTATCTGATCAATAGGCTTCTTTTGTATAGCAAGTCCGTTCGAATATTTTATATCTTGTTCAAGATAAGGGTCCACGCCTAGTAGGTTTTCATACCCTAATTCTCTAAGACTATAAAGCAATTGACCTTTACCACAACCGACATCTAAAATGCGGGTTGTAGATTTAATCTTTGCCTGCGCTAAGCTCATTATAGTTTCATTAGGATAAAATTTATAAAGAAGTTTTCCTAATAAACCCTTTGAACTAACGGCATACTTATCTCTTATTTTCCTAGTAATTTTCTCTAGTGGATTTTTATAATTATCATCTGGACTAGCTAACAAACTATAATAACTGTTCGGATAATATGGAGACATATCTTTTGGGATATCGCAAAGTTGAAAGCAGCCGCATGTTTTACATTCAGCGTACAAGAACTCAACCTTTGTACCAAACATCATTTCACGAACGTTGAATGTAGTTAGATCACTACTACCACAGATCCTGCAGACTTTTTCGTTAGTTTTATTCACAGACTTTGAATGTTTGTTTGTTTACGCCAAATAGAATATTTGCCCATTTTTATCTCTAAAACGGTATGTAATGAGCACGTAACGAGTATTTGAATGAGTAACAATGATAAAGCAGCACCATTTACTCCGTATACTCTTACTAAGATAGGACAAGCCAGTAGATTAATGAAGGTAGCTGAATTAAATATTATTGCATATTGTCTTTTTAAGTTCTTTGCCAGCAAAATTTGGTAGGCAGGAATATTTAGACACACTATATATATTACGGGACTCATTAATTTCAACAAATCTATAGTTTGTCTCTCAAGACTATTAGTCGTCCAGAATACGATTTGCTCAGCATAAGTGAATAAGCAAATGCACATCATTAAAACAAATAGGTTAAATGGCAAATAAATATTTCTAATATATTTTTTCACTTCGAGAAAATTAGATTGTATCAACTTGCATACGTATGGAAAAGTAGCTTGTGAAAACACAGATAATATTTGCCATAAAGCAAATATTATTTTTTCAGCAATGCTATAATTACCTATAATTTTGTCACTTACAAAAAAACTAAGAATTATTATATTAGAACTACTAAAGCCTATTATTGACAAGTTTGATATAAGCATACTCCACCCATCACGTAAATTATTAAAAATATTTTTCCATTTTGGTAATACCACTAACAAACCATACTTACTGTAAGCAATATAAATACCGTAAATACCAGAAATTAGATTAGCTGACCCATAGATTCCCAGTACATATTTGTAATCTTGAGGGCTTTTAATTATAAGGTAAATAAGCGTTATTAAAATGATTTTTGAAATCAAGTTAGCAACAGTCAGATGATTCATTTTTTCAATCCCTTGAAAGTACCAAACTGGCATAATTGCGTTTCCGAATATATATATTATACCTATCAAAAATAACTCTGATTCTTTTTGAAATTTAGGTAGTAAAATTATTAATATTAATAAAATTATTATACTAATTAAGAATAGTATAGCTTTTGTAGCCAGCACATTACAAAAAATTATTGAGAGTTGCTTTACATCTCCTTGTTTCATTGACACTTCACGTGTAGAAGATAGATTGAATCCATAATCTGTGAACGTATTGAAATATAACATTATAGTCAGACCATATGAAACAATACCAAAGTTACTTGATCCTAAAATTTTTATTAAATATGGAAAACTTAAAATCGGAACAATAAAGTTTGTAAGCTGTACCGTAGAAAGGGCAAGAAAATTTAATGCTATAGGCTTATAACTCCTCAGACTTTTTATTTTATGATACAAATCATATAAAACAAGTTTCATAACAATCAATTAATTAATTAAATACCGAACATACCTAGGGAAATATTTCAACATAAAATATTTCCCTAGGTATTACATAATTAAATTATCTCTAGAAAACGTAAACCTTTATTGTTATCAATTTTCGCTGATCTTTTAAATTAAAGCTTCTGATATATCATCATTTGTGCTACTTTATCCATATTATGACGAGCCTTCCAATTCAATTGATGATGAGCCTTTTTCGGATTAGCATGCCCCTCGGCAATATCTGTTGGACGGAAAAAACCAGTATCTATGTGAATATGTTCTTCCCAACTTAAACCGACCGTTTTAAAAACTATATCAATAAAATCTCTCAGTTTTCTCGTTTGTCCAGTAGCGATTACATAGTCGTCAGCTTGATTCTGTTGTAGCATCAACCACATAGCTTCAACGTAATCAGGTGCCCAACCCCAATCCCGAGCAACATCAATATTACCAAGAGTGAGCACTTCTTTGCTCCCATTAGCAATACGGCAGGCAGCCGAAACTATCTTTTGTGTTACAAAGCGCTCCGGTCTAAGAGGAGATTCATGATTAAATAGGATACCCGTAGAGGCATGTAATTGGTATGCTTCTCTATAATTCGCTACTTGCCAGAATGCAGCCGCTTTAGCAACTCCGTAAGGACTACGTGGACGAAATGGTGTCATCTCATCTGCAGCTACACTACCCGTGTCACCAAAACACTCGCTAGAACCTGCATTGTAAAAACGAATGGGATTTCCTGTAAAACGTATAGCTTCTAGAAGGTTAAGTGTTCCGACGCTAATGCTTTCCAAGGTTTCTACTGGTTGTTCAAAGGATAGTCCAACTGAGCTTTGGCCCGCTAAATTATAAACTTCATCAGGCTTTGTGCGCTGTAACGTCTGCAAGACGGAACGAAAATCACTAATGCTAATTGAAACCGTTTCTATATCCTGTCTAATGTTCAATTTATTCAAACTGCTGAATGAAGACATTTGCGCATCCCTAGATCCGCCGAAAACTTTATACCCTCGATCTAATAAAAGCTTAGCTAAGTATGCTCCGTCTTGACCAGATACACCACATATTAATGCTGTCTTCACAATATCACATTTTTGAGTTAAGAATGAACAAGCGTACCACTTGAATGAAAAGTCCCAAGAAGATTCCAGCAATTGCAAAACCCACTATTATCAAACTTCGCTTAGGAGCACTTTTTTTCAAAGGTATCCGAGCTGGTTCTAAGATCTTGAATACTGGTGATTCTTCGGATACCTTAATCTTTGCTTGCTCAAGCTGCTTAGAAAGGTCATTAAAAACACTTTGTGTGAGTATAAAGTCTGCCTGAAGCCTTTGCTCTTCAATCTTTGCTGTGTTCAAATACAGACTACGATTCTGATCCCGATAGTTAGATAGGGCGTATTCCGCTCGTTGATATCGATTTTTTGCGTCGTCTACTTGACGGGTTAAAAAATGAACTTGGTTTCTAGCTTTTCCCGTTCTATAACTAATCATGTAATTCGTTAAGTATTCTAACGATAAGCGAGCTACAGATGCCGCCACAACCCGGTCAGAAAATGTAGCAGCCACAGTAATAACCCCAGTCTTCTTATCATATGTAGCTGATACAGCATTATGCACCCGCTTAATTAGATCTTCTTGCTTTTTCGTAATCTGTAGAGCCCTGCTTCGATTCTTCGGATCTGGCAGTACCCCTTCCTTGTTATTACTATCATCCGAGCTAATCAACCCTCCCAACCAAGATTGCTTACTTTGCTCCTCAATAAAAATTTGTAATGATGCTTCTTTTCCCAGAAGTTGTGAGTATACTGGTTTCTGTAAAAGCTGTAGGGCAAATGGAGTACTTTGTAACACATCAGGATATATGTCAGGCCGGATAGCATCCGTATTTCCATTAGGTACATTTGCTATATCAATTCCGGCTAAACCTGCTAATGACCCTAATCCGCCTAGCCCACCTACTTTTGCCTGAATCTCAGGCAAAACCGTTACCTGAGCGCTATAAAGGTCAGGCTTCGAATACGAATAAAGGGCACCAATCAGTAGAAAAGTTAAGCAACATATAATAACTGTTTTACGACTAGTTTTCAGAAACTGTACAATATCTTTTAGCCGAATCTCTATCTCCTCGTCTTCAGTATTTTTTTCTTTTTTAGTCTCCGTAACTGACATAAGTATAACAGAAGGAATAGTTAACGAAGTATAACATTAATAAGCGCAATAGAGACCGTCGCCAATAATGACAAGATACCGATTCGCTCTGCTGAACTTAATCGATTAGAGTCGATGGGCTTGAAAGGCACAACAATTGTTGAGCCAGGCTCAACATGGGGACGCGATGTAAAGAATAAAAAATTATGAGTTCGGTCCTTACGCCCGTTAGGATAATTCACGTACGCTTTACGTTGACGGGCGTTATCGGTAAACCCTCCCGCTTCGCTGATGTAATCGTTAAATGAATAATCCGCTTTGTAACTGACTGATGCCGGGTTTAGCACAGCACCTTGCACAGTAATAATTTCGGAGCGCCGGGGAATAAATAATGTATCTTCATCCTGAAGCAATAGGTTTTCTTCACCGCCTGGATCGGCGATGAGGTTGCGTAAGTCATTCCCAATCAACTGGCCTTTTCGCTTGAATTGAGCACCCGCCAAATAAGCTTCTGGCTTTAGGCCTCCAGCTCGTTGAATGATATCGCCAATTCGTTCCTGTCGGTTGTATATAACATAGTTACCCGGTTGCATCACTTCTCCATATACATTCACCTGACGTTGTTCCTCGTAATTGATTGAGGTACGGACGTAGACGATATCAAACGGCTGAAGTCGAAATGAAGCATTGTCTGCGCTACCTTCCATAGCCGTAATTTTCAAATTACGATCTATCGAAAAACGGTGTATTTCCTGCGTTGTTGTACGTACACCAACCGAGTCCTGCCGAATCCGACGGGCAACTTCAACTAAATTTGGCTTAGCGCCTTCCTGAAAGCCACCGGCATGGGCGATAAGATCCGCCACGCTCATATTAGCCACGAATTCAACCGTGTCTGGGCGATTGACAGCCCCTTCAATCGTAACGTAATAAGCCTCACGAAGATCGCGAATCGACAATACGGTCAGGCTGTCCTGGCTC
The DNA here is from genome assembly GCF_000974425.1 of Spirosoma radiotolerans. NCBI lineage: Bacteria > Pseudomonadati > Bacteroidota > Cytophagia > Cytophagales > Cytophagaceae > Spirosoma > Spirosoma radiotolerans. The sequence continues at coordinate 119,387 of NZ_CP010429.1, read as the reverse complement.
TGTAAAGGTATATCAGCCACTTCGCCCCGTACTAATTTCCCTAAATCGAAGGATAGATTCTCTCGATCCATATCCGCGCGCTCGCGAATGATGGTTGCCCGGTTCGTGAAGGCGTCTTTACGAAGTCCCTCCGCTCGCGTAATTAACTGCTTGACCGTTTCTAAACCCGGCTCAAGTGCATAGTCGCCGGGCCGCATGACAGCGCCCGCTATCTGAACTCGGTTTTCGTACCGTTCGAGAATTTTACCGACGTTGTATTTGTCGCCAGCTTTTGGTACAAATGTAGCAATCTGCTCTTCAGTAATGGTCACAATGCGACGTTCGCGGGCCGTATTGCGCCGTAGCGTGATAGACGCCCGGTAGGCATCTTCGCCAAAACCACCGGCAAAACCCAGCACCGTCTTCAGCGTTTCGCCCGGTAATACTTCAAAAATAGCGGGTCGGCGCACCTGCCCGTTTAGCTCAACATGTGTTTCGTAATCGGCCACGCGGATTACGTCCTGATCCCGTAAAGGTATATTATCCCGCTGGTCAGCACGAAGAATGAAATCGTACAGGTCAAGGGTTCTGACGACGCGGTTGCCCCGTATAACCTGGATTTTCCGGAAAGACCCGGTTTCAGGATTAGGTCCACCCGCCAGATAAAGGGCATTCAGCACAGAACCCAACGATGAAATGGTATAGGTACCCGGTCGAACGACTTCACCAACCAGAATGACCCGGATACTCCGGATATTCGTTAGGCTTACATTAGCGCTGGTGCCACTTCCTGCTTTACCCAATCCCTGGTAGCCGCCCTGCCGTAATCGGGCAATGATCCGTTGCTCAGCTTGTTCAATAGTCAACCCACTAACAAAAATGGGCGCCAGATCAGGCACTTTTACGGTTCCATCCGGACTAACTTTTAAGTCAAAAGCGCCCGTCGATGCCCCAGAAATGTCCACTTTTATTTCATCGTCCGGGCCAACTACATAGTTACGGGGTGTTGCGATACGCAAGTTCGGCTCAAATGACATTTTGGCATTTTCGAACAGGGAAGCCCCAAAAACCTTTAACTTACGACTAGTATCCCTACGCATTGTGTCAGGCAGTAGTGTATCCCTGCGTACCGAAAGATCTGAAGGAAACGATCTGCCTTTGAAGCTTTCGGGTGGGAGATTATTTTGTGGCAACGAGGTCAGCGTTCGAATCTGGGCCATGCGTTTCCGCATCTTGGCTATGTCATCTAGGGTATACCCCTGCGACATAGCAGCCTGCTCAATCTGTACTTCACTTAGCCCACTTGCCTGGGCCTTCCGGTAGAAGTTTTGTACGTCCTCATCACTCAACTGATCGACCCGCGAACGGGGTTGTTGAGCTATAGCTTGGTATGATCCTGTCAATACTAACAATATGAAAACGACGTGACAGGAGCGAATTTGATGGGTAAAGCGTGACAATTTGTCCTTAAGAAACATAAACAATGGCTATTGGGCCAAAATTTGAACTGCAAAAGTAATGGATTCTCGTCAAAACACCACTTCCTTAGGATAAGGAGTGACTATCCATGAGCCTCTTAGGTTGTAGTCCCGCTGTAATGCACTAAATTTGTAGAAAAAAGTCGGTTGGTCAGTCAACAGGGACCGCCCACGTTGATCTCTACAGTAGACCATTGACGACTAATTATTAATGATACGATGATTAATCTCATAGCTAAATTTTTCGGAACCAAATCGCAACGGGATATTAAGGAACTGCTTCCCTATGTCGAGAAGGTGAATGCCGAATTTGCTCAGTTAAAAGAACTTTCCAACGACGAATTACGTCGCGTTTCGGCCGAACTTAAAGCGCATATCGCTCAGGAATTGGGCGGTATCGATGCTCAGTTGGCCGAACTTAACGACTTAGGCAGCCACGCTGACGTAGACGTTAACGAGAAGGAGCGGATTTTTAACCAGATCGATAAACTCGAAGCGGATCGGAATACCGAACTGGAACGGGTGTTACTGGATATTTTACCCCGCGCTTTTGCCGTCGTTAAAGAAACGGCCCGTCGCTTTGCTGAAAACGAGCAGCTAACTGTGACAACGACCGACTTCGACCGCGAGATCGCTTCCCGGAAGAGAAACGTTGTCATTGATGGCGATCAGGCTCACTGGGCCAACACCTGGGATGCTGCCGGAACACCCATTAAATGGGACATGGTGCATTACAACGTTCAGATTATTGGGGGTGTCGTGCTCCATCAGGGCAAAATCGCGGAGATGGCAACGGGTGAAGGAAAAACCCTCGTGGCTACGTTTCCTGCCTTCCTGAACGGTTTGGCCGGTCGGGGTGTGCACATTGTAACAGTGAACGACTACCTGGCCAAGCGTGACTCCGAGTGGATGGCTCCCTTGTTCGAGTTTCATGGCATGCGGGTAGACTGTATTGATAAGCACCAGCCTAACTCGGAACAACGGAAACAAGCTTACCTGGCCGATATTACGTACGGAACCAATAACGAATTTGGCTTCGACTATCTGCGCGACAATATGGCCCGCGAAACGGGTGAACTCGTGCAGCGGAAACACCATTACGCCATGGTCGATGAGGTTGACTCCGTCCTGATCGACGATGCCCGGACACCGCTTATTATCAGTGGCCCGGTGCCCCGTGGCGATGAGCAGGATTATATTGAACTGAAGCCCCGTGTATCCCGTCTGGTTGAAGCGCAGCGTAAATTAGTCTACGATTACCTGAACGATGCCAAGAAGAAAATTGCTGCTGGCGATGAGAAAGAGGGTGGCTTGTCGTTATTTCGGGCCTATCGCGGCTTGCCAAAACACAAACCACTTATTAAGTTTTTGAGCGAAACGGGTAACAAAGCCCTGCTGCAAAAAACAGAGTCGATCTACCTGGCCGAAAACCAGAAGCTGATGCCAGAGGCCGACGCTCCTCTGTATTTTACCATCGATGAGCGGCATAATGGCATTGACTTGACCGAGAAAGGCATTGATTACATCACTGGCTCGGGCGAAGATCCGAACTTCTTTATCCTACCCGATCTGTCCATTGACCTGAACGCGATAGATAAAGATGACGAGTTCTCGGAACAGGAGAAAATTCTGCATAAAGAATCCGTTGTTCGTGATTATGCCGTCAAAACGCAGCGTATTAATACGGTTAACCAATTACTAAAAGCGTATTGCTTGTTCGAGAAAGATACTGAGTACGTCATCATGGACGGCAAGGTGAAAATCGTCGATGAGCAAACAGGGCGGATCATGGAAGGCCGTCGGTGGTCGGATGGGTTGCACCAGGCGGTTGAAGCGAAGGAAAATGTGAAAGTTGAAGACGCCACACAGACCTACGCGACGGTTACGCTTCAGAACTACTTCCGCATGTACCACAAACGGGCGGGTATGACGGGTACGGCCGAGACCGAAGCGTCTGAATTCTGGCAGATCTACAAAATGGACGTAGTCGTTATTCCAACGAACCGGGCCATTAGCCGGGCCGACGAAGAGGACAAGGTTTACCGGTCAGTGCGCGAAAAATACAATGCCGTTGTCGATGAAATCACTAGTCTGGTCGAAAAAGGACGCCCCGTACTGGTTGGTACGACGTCGGTCGAAAACTCGGAATTATTAAGCCGCCTGCTGACGCTTCGTAAGATTCAGCACCAGGTCCTGAACGCCAAATACCACCAGCGCGAAGCCGAGATTGTTGCTTCGGCCGGTTTCCCCGGCACTGTTACGATTGCGACCAACATGGCCGGTCGTGGTACGGATATTAAACTGACGCCCGAATCGAAGGCGGCCGGTGGTCTGGCCATTATCGGTACAGAACGTCACGAGTCACGTCGGGTCGACCGGCAGTTGCGCGGACGGGCTGGTCGTCAGGGCGATCCGGGTACGTCGCAGTTTTTCGTTTCGCTCGAAGATAGCTTGATGCGCTTGTTCGGTTCGGAGCGAATTGCGAAAGTGATGGACCGGATGGGGCTGGAAGAAGGCGAAGTTATTCAGCACTCCATGATTACCAAATCGATCGAGCGCGCCCAGAAGAAAGTCGAAGAAAACAACTTCGGCATTCGGAAGCGGTTGCTGGAGTATGACGACGTGATGAACTACCAGCGTGAGGCCATCTACAAACGCCGTCGGAATGCGTTGTTTGGGGATCGTCTCCCCCTCGACATCGCCAACACGATGTATGACGTAGTGGAAGAAACGGTAAACAACGCCGAGGGTAATTACGAGGAAATAAAGCTCCAGTTGTTGACCACGCTTGGCCTTTCGCCCGCCTTAAGTGCCGATGAGTTTAACCGCCTGAAAAAGCCGGATCAAATTCGCCGATTGTATGAAGAGGCCGAAGCGAATTACCAGGCAAAAAATCAGGCTATTGCCGAGAAAGCACTGCCTGTTCTGACACAGGTGTTGGCCGATCAAGGGCATCAGATTAAAAACATCGTTGTACCCTTCTCCGATGGTATCCATGAGTTGACCGTTGTTTCGGATTTACGAAAAGCGGTTGAATCAGGAGCGCGGGAGATCGTGACCGAAATGGAAAAAGCCGTAACGCTATCGGTTATTGACCAGGAGTGGAAAGAACACCTTCGCGAAATGGACGACCTGAAGCAATCGGTACAGAACGCTGTTTTTGAGCAGAAAGACCCGTTGCTTGTCTATAAGTTCGAGTCCGTTGAGTTGTTCAAACGCTTCCTGAATAAAGTTAATTTCGACACCATCAGCTTCCTGACCAAAGCCGATATTCCGGCGCAGGATGCTGAAGAGGTACAGCAGGAGATCCGGCAGGCGCCAGTGCAGCAACGTCCGAAGCCGCAGCCACAACTCCATACGAACATGGAGGATTTTGACGACGATCATCTGGCTACCGGTCCGGAAGAATACGCCCGCCGTATGGCCGAAAATGATGCGATGGGCGCTGGAGCGCCACCGATGCCTCCCCGTCAGGCACCTATGCGCGTCGCTAAGTTAGACCGCAACGCTCGTGTCAATGTGCAATATGTTGACGGCTCCGTTAAGCGGGATGTTAAGTTCAAAACTGTTGAAAATGACGTTGTGAGTGGCAAGGCCATGTTGATTGACTAAGGTTCTTACAGCAATATAGAGAACGCCCCCTGAATATCCATTCAGGGGGCGTTCTGCCTATACGGGAGTTCGTCTTACACCATGATAGTCAATTCCTAACCACACCTGTGGCATAGCATTTGTTGAACAAGCGTGATAGCATCTACGCTGCACTTTTTGCTAAAACGAGCCGTTATTAGGGTAGTATGAATAAGGTCTTTTTATTTCTGTTCCTGGTTGGGTCATTCGCCTTCTCAATAGCTCCTGACCCTATTCGGCTCCGTTCAGAGCAGTTCCCATTTACCCCAAAAGAATTTTACATTGCCGCCGTTACCGATCAGCGCCCCGACCGTGGCCCCGTTGCCCGATTGGCTCTGGTCCTCAATCAGGCACCGCAACCCGTTGATCTGGACAAAGGCGTTGCCATTAGTCTTCATCATTTCATCGATCAGGGAGTAAGGCAGAACAAGGCGCTACGGCCCATTGCCATGCGCGTTCGCCAGTGCCGGGTGAGCGAAACCGCCGTTGGAAATCGTGTATCCGGACAGTTTTCGTTTGCCGTAACGTTCGAATTGTTGGGTAAAGATGACGCCGGTGTTACCACCAGCACCCGGCTGACTGACTATCAGGGAAGCGCGACCTACACCCGGCCGCTAGGCAATCTGGACGTTATCGAATCCACTATTCGGCAGGCAGTCGTATCGTCTTTACGCAGCCTGAACGAGTACATGAAACGAGAAAGCGGACGAAATGAGAAACTTGCCCGAAGCCTGAAAATCAACTTTATCGACGATACCCGAATTACAGACGACGATACGGTTCATTATAATACCGCCCGAAAACTAACCTGGGCCGACTTTCAGGCAGCGCCACGGCAAGGTAGTCACTATGCTGCCGAAGTGTTTACCAGTTTTTCGTACGAAGGCAAGAGCATGGTGAAAGATGGCATCATCATACTGAACCTTCAAGCCAAAGCGTATATGTTGAAACCCTCTTCCTGGGCGCGTTCGGATGCGCGTAATGCCTACGCACTGAACCATGAACAACGCCATTTCGACATTACGAAGATCATTGTCGAGCGCTTCAAGCGAAAAATTCACCCGGATAGCCTTACGCTGGAAGATTATAACAGCATTACTCAGTACCAGTTTATTGAGTCGTTTCGGGAGATGAGCAAGATGCAAACCCAGTATGATGACGAGACGAATCATAGCCTGAACCAGCCAGCTCAGGAACGCTGGAATCAAAAGATCGATGCTGAATTACGTAGCCTGGGAGTAATCAAGTGAAAAAGATCCGCGTTTTGCATGTTAGCACGGCCCACCCTGCTCATGACCCCCGAGTGGTGTTTAAACAATGCCAAACGCTTGCCGCAACATACGACGTATTTTGTGCGCTTCCCCATGCCGATGCGTCTGCTGCTCCTGACATTCGTTTCATTCGTCTGCCTTATTTTCAGCGAGTAGGTTGGCGGGTGCTGATTACCTGCCCGTTTATTTTGCTTCGCGGCCTTTGGCTGCGTCCTCGGCTTGTTCATGTATATGTGCCGGAGTTCATTCCATTTGCGTATGTATTTCGGCTCTTTGGCGCGCGGATCATTTATGAGGTACAGGAAAACCTGCACAAGAAACTACATCGGAAAGACGTCAATAAAGGCTACTGGCTGGAAAAATCATTTCGCTGGTTTGACCAGCTCGCCCGGCAGCATTTCTATTTTATTTTCACCGAACACGGCTACGTAAGCACCTATTCTGGGCTAGCGAAGCCTCATGTTATCCTCTACAATTACCCACTTCTTTCTTTTCTCAAACCGTTTCAAATTCCTTACAACCCGAGTCGGGAAGAGCCATCGTTTTTCTACATTGGCTTACTTAGTTTTGACCGGGCAATCGACACACTCGTTGCCAGCTTGGCAAAATTGAAAATAACACACCCCCGGTTTATTGTCCATCTGTTTGGCCGGCGTACCTTTACAGTCGATAAACTGGAGAAACTGACTGATTACGACTTGGTACGGAGTCATCTTTGTTTTTATGGCTACACCGACCAGCGTGCTGCTTTTCCCTACGCTGCCCAGGCAACGGCTGGATTGGCGTTACTCAAACCGGTTGGTGATTATCCAGAATCCTATACAACAAAATTGTTTGAATATATGGCCCTGGGCCTCCCCGTCGTTACATCCGACTTTCCTCTTTATCGTGCTATTGTTGATCGACATAAATGCGGCTTTTGCGTTTCACCTTATGACCCGGTACAGGTGGCTGATGCACTCGCTTATTTGATTGAGCATCCCGACGAAGCCCGCTCCATGGGACAACGCGGACAACAAGCTGTGCAACAACTTTATAATTGGACGAGCGAAGCTAAAAAGCTACTTCAGTTTTATGAACAGGTAATTCATACAAACTAGTTAGTGAATCTGACTTACTTTTACATAAAAAATCAAATACGTTATAGTATTGTTCTAATGAGCAATACCACGTTTTCCCGGAAGGATTTAACTTTAAGGCCTAATTCAGGTTATACCTGGATTAGCCCTACTTATTTGGCCTGATGTACATACATGCAGTAAGCCATTATCTGCCCTCGCAGGTAGTCGGCAATGAACATTTTACGCAGCTCAATGGTCTGTCCAGCGAGTGGATTATCGAGCGAACAGGAATTGTGGAGCGACGCAAAGCCGCTCCCGGCGAGAACTCAAATACCATGACGGTTGACGTCGTTCAACGACTCATGGAAAAAGCCGACCTGACCAATATTGATTTAATTGTAGGAGGTACCTATACGCCTTACGATACCATTGTCTCGATTGCTCACGAAGCGCAGCACTACCTGGGCATTGCCGACATTCCAGTCGTTTCCATTTCAACCGCCTGTTCGTCATTATTAAATGCGATTGAAGTGGTCGAGGGCTATTTTGCGCTTAACAAAGCGAGCCGTGCTTTGGTCATTGTATCGGAACACAATACGCTGTACTACAACGAAACCGATACTATCTCAGGGCATTTGTGGGGCGATGGAGCAGCCGCATTGCTGATCACCAAAGAACGGCAGAGTGAAGGTGATTTCGCAATTAAAGCCTTGCAAACCGGTGGGGCAGCGCATACACCCAAAGCGACGACAGGCGTAATGATGAAACCCGCCGATGGGGGCGTTACAATGCCACACGGCCGCGATGTGTTTATTAACGCTTGCGTATACATGCCCAAAGCCAGTTTACAGGTAATCGAGCAGTGCGGCCTGGAGCTTGCCGATGTGGATTATATTCTGCCTCACCAGGCCAATCTTCGCATCTCGCGCAATGTGATGAAAACATTGGGCTTACCTGAAGAAAAGCTGATTTCAAACATTCAGCGATATGGCAATACGGGTTGCGCTGGTTGCGCCATTGCTCTTTCGGAGCGGTGGGACAGTTTCCAGAAAGGTGAGCGTATCGTTATTACGGTCTTTGGAGGAGGATATTCTTTTGGGGCTATGCTAGTGGAAGTATAGAACCATACTATTTACAAGTCAAAAAGTCGAAAGTGGCTGACGTGTTAGGATTCATCCTGCGTCAGCCACTTTCGACTTTTTGACTTGTAAACGTATGGCTTTACTGCTTATTGGGCTTCGGCCCGCCAGGTGTTGTTCTTGCTGTTGACATCCGGTAGCAGTTGATCAGGATCAACAACCACTGTTTTTAACGACGATGTCGAGTTGTATTTGAACGTCCAGGTTCCACCGCGCTGCCAAACTTCGATGGGTAAATTTACCCGGCCTTTTTTTCCATTGCTTTCCGTCACTTCAATCGTGACTGGCATGGCCAGCTTATCCAGGTTTTCGATTGAAATCAGCGATCCTTTATCGGCGGCCCCATCAACATATTTTACATCGCGTACGCCCTGATCGAGTTTCCAGGTTTCGTAGAAGTAGCCCCGCCAGAACCAGCCTAAATCCTCACCGGCTCCATCTTCAATACTCCGGAAAAAGTCATAAGGCGTTGGGTGTTTGAAAGCCCAGCGGCTCACGTAATTCTTGAAAGCAAAGTCGAACCGATCGGGTCCCAGAATGACCTCACGAAGTAGTTTCAGGCCCATGCCCGGCTTGTAGTAGGCCAGTATGCCCAACGCCCGTGGCTGTTGCACATCGGGAATGGTCATGATGGGTTCAGCAGGATAAAAAAGAGCTGGTGCAATGTCGTGCATCGTTCCCCGCTCCCGGTTATACTCGCCTTTGTTGAAGTTAGCGGTGGAGAGCGTATTGATAAAGGTATTAAAGCCTTCATCCATCCAAGGGAATTTACGCTCGTTGTTACCCACAATCATCGGGAACCAGTTGTGGCCAAACTCGTGGTCAGTCACACCCCAGAGAGCATCCTTTTTGTCCTTATGATCGCAGAAAACGATGCCGGGGTATTCCATACCGCCCACAATACCCGCCACGTTGGTCGCTACGGGGTAGCTGAACTCATACAGGTATTTAGAATAAAACTCAAGACAGCCCTTTACATACTCTGTAGAACGTCCCCAGGAATCGTTGGTCGCACTTTCGACGGGATAAACCGATTGCGCAAGGGCAGGCTTGCCACTGGGCAGATTCATTTTTGCCGCATCCCATACAAACGCTTTCGACGAAGCCCAGGCTACATCGCGGCTGTTCTGGCAACGAAATTTCCAGGTTAAGGTACCTGATTTTTTCGGACGGCTGTTGGGGTTGTTCACCTCATCTTTCCCCCGGATGATCACCGTTTGATCGCTCTTACGCGCCTGATCCAGGCGCTTCAGTTGTTCGGCGGTAAGCACTTCATTCGGGTTCAGCAATTCACCCGAACCAACCACAATGTGATCCCAGGGTGCGGTTATCGTGTATTCATAATCGCCATAGTCGAGGTAAAACTCACCTGCGCCCAGATAAGGCAGTACGTTCCAGCCTTCTATATCATCATAGACGCACATGCGTGGATACCACTGGGCTATTTCGTAAATAATGCCATCTTTCCGTTTCAACTGACCCATGCGATCAGACCCATATTCCGGAATTTTAAACGAATAGGCAATTTTTATTTTCACGACATCGCCATTTGGTTTTACGGGCTCTGCCAGACGGATTTGCATACGCGTATCGGTAATGGTGAAAGGCATCGCCGAAAACTTGCCCTTTCCCTCTTCAACCGTCACGCTCGAAATGGTCAATCCACCCGCAAACCCCAGGTTTCCAAATCGCCCACCCGAAACAGGTGTCGTTTTCGAGGCCCGTGAGGTATCACTAAAAGCATTCTGATCCAGTTGCAGCCATAGGTAGGCCAATGATTCGGGCGAGTTATTCTTGTACGTAATGGTTACGTCGCCGGTGATGGTGTTTTGCTGATCATCGAGCGCGACATTGATCTGGTAATCCGACCGATTTTGCCAATATCGGGGGCCGGGAGCACCGCTGCCGGTACGATAGTCGTTACCGGGTTGCATATTGAATAACGGATGAAACAGCGCTAGCGGATCATATTTTGACCCCGGAACGGAAGTCGATGAAGGTGCAGTTTGAGCGAAGGACATTACACTTAATGCCCATAATCCTGCCCAGAGAGCGATTTTTTTCATGAATAGTTAAATACGGACTTTATAATAAACAAATAACGGTATAAAGCCCCGAAATCGGGTAATTCTTAGAGAGATAGGCGTAGATTGAGGCCGTGATGAATAACTAAAAAGGCAAACAAACCGAGCCAGAGTATATCAACAAAGTGCCAGTACAATGAAATTAACCTGATTTTTAACCAGTTCGGCGGATTGACACTGTATACAAATGAGTCGACATAGAGCCGACGGCGCATGGCTTCGACCAGCAGAATGGCTAAGAAGATAAGACCGATTACGATGTGGAGCAGGTGAATACCCGAAATAATATATACAAACCCACCAGCCGGGTTTCCTTTCAGTTCGATACCCATCTGGGTCATCTGGCGCCATCCCCAGGCCTGGAGGATAACGAACAGAATACCCAGCCCAAAGGTGGTGGCAATATTGGCGCGATACGTACCAAACCGCTCATGTCGAAACGCCTGAATGGCGTTTTTTAGCGTCAGGCTACTTAGCAAAATAACCCCTGTGCTAACCAGAAATACATTCGGTAGCTTCGTAGCCACCCAGCCCGGCCCCGTTTGGCGAACGACATAAGCGACCAGCAGTATTGTAAACAACAGCACGCTGCTGGCGATGCCCAACCACACCATAAAGCGGAACGGCTCCCGCCGTTTCGTTATCATATTACTCATAGGGTCGGTATGTGGCTTGTCGTCCGGAATTCGCAATTTTCAGCAGGGCAAAACGACAAACACTAAACTATTTTATAGCTTTCCTTCCCAAACGCGGTAAGTTGAAAATTGGTTTGGTATAAGTATTGGCGCATTAAAAATACCGTAGACGGTTGACCCAGACCCGCTCATACTGGCATAAACAGCCCCTGCCTCGTAAAGTTGCTGCTTAATCTGCCCAAGAATTGGGTAAGCAGGAAAGAGGCTATCTTCGAAATCATTATGAATGGTTGTATGCCAATGATCAATGGGCGCCACCAACTGATCGTGTAGCGAAACGTCGGTTTTTCGGGGCTTTACACCAGCATAAGCTTCGGCGGTCGAAATAGCCAGATTGGGGTAAATAAGTAAGATGTGATAACCACTGAGGCTAACGCCAATTTCTGAGAAGACGTCCCCTTTCCCGGTACAGTACAAAGGGCGATTCTGAATAAAAAACGCACAATCGCTCCCGAGCAGCCGGGCATAATCTTCCAATTGGGCTATACTAAGTTGCAAGCGAAACTGATCATTCAGTAGCTTCAGCGTAAAGGCCGCATCAGCCGAACCACCGCCCAGCCCTGCACCAATAGGGACAATTTTGTGAAGGTGCATCTGAACAGGAGGCAGCTCGAAATCAGCCTTCAACAGGTTATACGCCTTAACGCACAAATTATGACTTAGACTACCAGGAATGGACAACCCACTATCCGTGAAGCGAAACTCAGGAGCGGGTATTATTTCCAGAATATCACCCCACCGAACTGGATAAAAACACGACTCCAGATTATGAAAGCCATCGGAACGTTTCTCCGTAATTCGTAAGCCGATGTTGATTTTACAGGCAGGAAAGGTTAACAAGAATGATAAAAGATAAAGGATGAATGATTACCAGAGTAGCACATAGCTAACACGCCCTCAACGCTTCGACTAACAATATCATTCATCATTTTTAACGCACTTATTTTATTTCCACTACCCGAAACTCCGTTCTGCGGTTACGCTGGTGTTCGGCATCGGTACAAATAACACCGTCAGTGCAGTTATTCACCAGCTGCGATTCGCCCATACCCAGCGTCGACATACGGCGTCGGCTAATGCCTTTCGACACCAGGTAATTGGCAACGGCTTTGGCGCGTTGCAGCGATAGGGCTTTGTTATGTTCTGCCTCACCCCGGCTGTCGGTATGGGAGCGAATTTCAATGATCAGGGAAGGATATTTACGCATGGTTGCCACGACTTTATCCAGCTCGCGGGCGGCATCGGCTCGCAGACTGAAACGGTCGAGATCGTAATAAATGTTATCAATTGTAACTACATCACCAACGCTCAACATGCGCAAGTCGGCCGAAACCTCTTTGGGTTTCGTCTTTTTAGGCAACCGTTTGATTCGGTTTGTATTCGTTCCAAACGCTGGCTTAGAGGCCACAAGCGTGTAATCGCAGCCCTCGACCACGTTAAAGGTATAACGTCCATCGGGGCCCGTTACGTACTCTCGTAGAGAACGATCGCACTCGTTCCGAAGCCGGACAGTTACTCCATCTATCGGTTTTCGATCTCGGGCGCTCATCACTACACCGCTTATGCGCGACTGGGTTAAGGGGCCAGCGTTGATGGCATTGTCGGTCGCAATAGTATCCATGACGACGGTTGGCTTTATAAGCCCAATTTCCAGTCGGCTGGGCTGGTCATCGGTTAAAGATGTTGTGGTAAAACCTACTGTACTATTGATATATCCATCCCGGCTAGCCTGAAAGGTAAACGCATTATTGCCTTCCAGACAGATGCGCATGAATCCATTGGCGTCACTAACTAAGGTACGATCCGGTCGGCCTTCGCCCCGCGATTTAATCAGCACCGTCACGCTGTCCAGGGGCTGTTCCGAATTGGTGTCATACAGGCGTATGGTCAGGTCGCGGCACCCAAACAGCGAACTTTCCCGCACAAAACGGTAAATGTCATCATTGCCATTACGCCGGTTGCTGCTGAAGTAGCCACCCTGCCTACTGGCATCGGTTATGAAGCCAAAATCGTCCTGCTCGGAGTTAATGGGCGCATCGAGGTGCTCGACGGCTTGTACGGTTACCGCATCCGACAAGGTCGCAAAAAACACGTCTAATGCACCAAGGCCTTTGCGGCCATCCGATGAGAAATACAGATTTCCGTTGTCATCAACAAAAGGAAATAACTCGTTTCCTCTTGTATTAATAGTCGGCCCTAAATTGACTGGTCGGCCCCATCGGCCATTTTGATACCGGCTTACATACAAATCCGTACCTCCCGAACCACCTGGCATATCCGAAGCAAAGTAAAGATACTGCTCATCGCGGCTTAACGTTGGGTGACCAACCGAGTACTCGTCATTATTGAAGGGCAATTCTTCAATGTTCATCCAGGAGCCGTTTTGCTGAGTCGCCGTGTATAGCTTAAGCTTATTTACACCGGTGGTACTTTTACTGGCGCGGCCATTGTTGTAGTTGTTGCGCGTAAAAATTATGCGCGACCCATCCCGCGAGAAGGTAGCCGGGCCTTCATGATATTTTGTATTTAGTGTCTTGCTAAACTGTTTTGCCGGATCAACACTCTGATCCTGATAACCCAGGCCTTCGGAGATGTTGATACCCTCATAGAAATTCGGAACGGTGCGCGAATCATTGGCCGTTGGCCGGGAGTAGTTATCCTGCCCCACCACGTATTGAGTTTTGGAGCGGGTATCCGGCGCTTTGCTAACGCTGCCATCCGCATTAATGATGCTGGCAACCTTCAGGTTATTTCGATTCGGCGCATAAAATAAATCGAGGTAACCAGAGCCGCCCCCACTACCTGTGGTTTCGATGGTTGCGCCCCCTTTTTTACCAGCTACGTACACGAGCCCATCCTGATAAAACGCCGGACTAAACTCTTCACCCTGTGAATTTAAGTCCAGATACTCAAGCCGATAGCGAACGGCGTCTTTTCTTGTGCCCGCTACCGGCCCGGTTGGCATTGCCCGTTCAGGCTGCTTTGCTTTTACCTGCAGGTAGCGCTCGTACTGCTTCTGCCCCTCCTGAAGCTTACCATTTTTGACTAATGTCTGGGCAAATTCCAGTATCTGTTGTGGACTTTCCTCAGCGCTATTGGCAGCCGCTTCCCGAAAGAACCGCTCGGCTTTCTGCGTATCGCCTACTTGCTGATAAGCCGATGCCAGGCCACTCTGTATAGCAAATCGCTGTGTATTGGTAAGTTTGGTATCATACTCGTTCAAGAGTTCCGAGTACGCTTCAATGGCACGCCCATACGCTTTATAGCTGAGCAGTCGATTAGCCTGCTGCAGCAAAGAGTCTGTCTGTGCCCAAGCCGTTAACGAGCTTAGCCACAGCAATCCTCCCAAAATTAGTACTCTCCAGTTCTTATTCATTTGTGACGTTATGCCATGCCGTTAAGGCGCTATGCTCATATTCAATCGGCAAACGGATCTGCCTAAAATCAGTACTATCCAGTCATCGGGCCAGGGTCATAAACCGCACATAGTCACGACCATCGCTCAGTCGAATCTGATAGTAATAGGTTCCATCGGGTAGCTCTCCTTTAGCCGCAGACAGGTTGATGCCCTGATTTGCGGTGCCGTCCCAGTCATTTTTGTAATTGACACTCCGGTACACGAGATTGCCCCACTTATTATAGACTTCCAATTGTACGGTTAGGTCAACAGGTAAGTGCTGAATAACAAACCGATCGTTGATTCCATCGCCGTTCGGCGAAAAGCCTTCCGGAATAAATACGGTTTCACTTTCTTCGGGTCGAAGCGAGTGAAGGGTTACCTGGGTTGGTTCATCATTGTCTGAAGGGTCGCCATTCTGGTCAGGGTCAGCCTCTACGCCGTTTGTCGAACGATCCCGGCAGATTACCCCGTTCACATCAACGCCTGTAGCCGTTGCTTTGTTGGTAAATGTCAATGTATTTGCCTGACTTACATCCAAACGAACAGTTAACCAAACGCGGCTTTGTTTGCCGACTGCCAGGTTTCCGGCACTCAACAAGGTTGTATCGGCACCACGGCCAGAGTAATTCGGGTTCACAACCAGACCACTGTCAGCACGAACCGTAACCGACTGGATTAGTGCACCCGTAGCGGAAAAAGCAGCATCCAGATCATCAGCAATCTGTACAGTAGTTAACGGATTCGCTCCCAGGTTTGATACAACCAGCTGATAGGTTAACTCGATCAGATTGGTGTTATGCTCCGTTAACCAGATTGGTTCACTTGCTTTCTTACCAAGCCCAATGATTTCGCGGGATGGAGCCGCTCGGGATGGAGCCGCTATCGTTTGCTGAACCGATGCACCACTGCAGGGGCCAGAGCCGTCGGGGTCCGGCGTAGAAGCGGTAAAAAGTACCTTACCTCGCTGCCGGTCTGTTTCGGACAACAGATAGCGAGCAGTCAAGCCATCTGTCGTGAATAAACCGCCCCCGTCGCTTTGCCAGGCAGGTAAATTGGCCGAACCACCCAGTTGAGCCGTTAAGCGAACAACGCCTTTTGCCCAGTCAAGCGAGTCAAGTCGTATCGCAACCGTAGCCGGATCACTCAGGCAAGGTGGAACAGCTTGCGCACAGGGTGTAATCGTCACGTTTACAGCTACCGGAGCGGTGTAGCAACCCGCCGAATCTCGGCCAAAAACATAGTATGTCCCCGCCAGCACCGCACCTGGTGACTGAACAGGAGCGGAACTAATGGACGGTCCCATCCGAAACTGATAGTAATTACTTAAGGATACGTTTTTGGCCGTAATTGCCTGCGACAAATCGGCGGTTTGAAAAGGGCATCCATTACGCAATGTCGTTGCCAACTCAAGTTTTTGTTCGGCCCTACGAACGGCGATTAATACCGCTTCGGAACTGTCGCTCCGGCATGTACCTAGCTGGCAAACGGCGCGGTAAGTTGTCGTTTTGTCCGGTGTTACTATTCTGGCCGATCCTTCGCTGCCGTCTGACCAGCGGATTGTGCCCAGGCAACCGGATGCTGTAAGCTGCGTCGATTGACGGGCGCAGATTTCTATTTGACTAGCGGATACGATAGGTGTAGCCGGGGCGGCTATCTGTACGGTAACCCTGGCCGATGGATTACTAAGGCAATTATTCTGTTCGCAGGTGGCTTGAAAGGTGGCTGTTTGCTGCAACTTACCGGTCCAGGTAGTGCCTATGCTATGGTCAGACCAGTGAACAGTACCGCTACAATTTGTCGCTGCCAGGGTGACTGCGTCTGTCTGGCAACTGATTGTTGCCGAACTTGTCAGGATGGGTGCGTTGGGTGTGTTGACCGTTATTTTCCAGACTTCGGCAAAACAGCTAATGCAACCAGGCTGTGCCCGGCAGATAGCTGTGTACTTCGTCGTTTGCTGTGGCTTCACCTCTATAGAAGATCCAGCTTCTCCATTTGACCAAATAACGGTACCACTACAGCCTGTGGCTGTGAGTGTGACAGACTCACCGCGACAGATATCCTTCGCCGAACCTGTGATGACAGGTGGGGTTGGGTGCTGGCAGCTATCGGCTTGTATATACGCAGAAGCGACGCCACGACTTGTCATTACTAACAAGATAGCTATATACAAATAGTTACCGATAAATTTATTTGGTAATTGTATCGCCATATAGGAAAGCTGATTACGCCATACTAAGACGAATATCATGCCAAGCCTATTTTTTGTTTAAACAGACTACTAGCATCGCTACTTTTTCAGATAATAGTAGTACTTCATAACGCTGATTTTTGTGAATATATGTTTCTAATCAATGAGCTGAAAAACACAGCTGTTGCATCACAAACCATGCCAAGGTTGTACTACCTGTATGTAAGATAAATAACTTAGCATATACAACAAGTTAACAAATAAGCCAATTCTTCACTAATTGTATAAGAAGCATAGCTTACTTAACTCAGGCTTTATTACTGAATTGGCTGGCTGTTATGGGTAGAAATTGTGAAGATCTGATCAACAGATTGGGGAAGCTCGTCTCGGTTATGTGTTACAAACAGAATTGTTTTGTCAGTGAAGCTATCAATCAGTTTTCTTGCCCGTTCTATATGACGGTTGTCAATGGCCTGAAATGGCTCGTCCAATAACAATACGGGTGCATTCTTCAGGAAAGCCCGTACCAGTAGTACTAGTCGTTGCTCACCCGCTGATAAAGTTCCAAAAGGCCGCGCAAGGGCGTGAGCCAGCTCAAAGTAGGAAAGCAAACTAACTAAATCGGCTTCGGTCTCGATCGACACCCGAACGGGGGGAGTGAGGGTGTCGGTCATGCCTGTAAGCGCTACTTGCCGTACCGATAAATGTTGGGGAAAATACAGATGCAACTCAGGTGACACAAACCCGATCCGTCGTTTAACATCCCAGATGCTTTCACCCGATTTGCCCCGACGATGTCCGAACACACTTACCTGGTTAGCATACGCTTGCGGATGATCACCGTACAGTAAGCTAAGAAGTACCGATTTACCCGCGCCATTTTGTCCAAACAAAGCCCATCGTTCGCCCGCCCGAACAACCCAGTTGACATCGTCCAGGATCACTGTATCACCGTAGCGAACCGTAACATCCTGAAGCCGAAAAGCTTCGGCAAAATCAATAAGCGGTGGCTTTGTGCGTAAGACAGGTAACTCTACCTGCTCTGTGTCGAGCTGATGCGTTGGCTGGTAGTCTTCTACAGCTCCCGACCAACGAAGTTTCCCCTCCCCCATAACGGCAACATGTGTTGCAAACGGTGGAACATCCTCAGATTCGGTCACCAGCACGAGCGTCAGGCCGTGGTTTGTCAGGTCGCCCAGCCAGTTGGTTAGCTCCGTCCGAAAGGCAGCATCCAGGCCCATAAAAGGATTGTCCAGTAACAACACAGTCGGCTGCTGCAACAGGGCTTTGCCAATGCGTGCTTTCCGGGTTTGCCCATTCGACAGTTTGATAAACGAGCGGTTCAGCAAAGGCAGCAGACCTAAACGCTCAAGCAATTCCATTTCCTCTGGCGTGTCGGATACCTGCAAAAAATCGCGTAACGAGGGAATCGCCGTGTAGCCGGCGTCGCTTCCCTCAACGTTGTCACTCATCGTTGCCTGATACCGTTGCTGATAAAAGTAACTACCATACGAAAACCGGCTGGATTGCTCTTTAAACGAAACAAATTCGGTTGGTATCCGGCGGGTTAAAGTGCCTGGAGGGGCTGGAAACTGTCCGGCCAGTGTTTGTAGAAATGTCGTTTTACCGCTACCCGTTGGTCCTAAAACGCACCAGCATTCACCTGATTTGAGTTGAAACGTAAGATCGTGCAGTATAGGTACACCACCACGCCGGACGGTTAGCACGTTTAAATGGATTAACGGAGTTTGTTCGAGCATAAAAATAGGGCCATACCTTTGCAAAGGTATGGCCCTGGGTATTTTCTACGACACTTGCACCCTATTTTTCAGGGGGTGTTGATGTCGTTGTTGGCGTCGTAGTCGTCGTTGTTGTTGACGAACCGCTTCTTGTACGCCGGCTATTGTTACCTGTCGAACCAGAGTTTGACCGATCTGTCGTGCTTGGTGGTACCGTCGAACCCGAGTTCATTGTACCGGTGCTGGTACCTGAATTCATTGTACCTGTACCCGTACCATATGTGCTGCTACCGCTACTCGTCGTAGAACCGGTGCTGGTTGTTCCTGTTGTGCCACTCGTACCCATCGTCGTTCCGTTGGTAGTTGTTCCATTCGTTCTAGACTGGTTCGAGTTGGTTGGTGGTTGCGTCTGGTACGAGCCAGATGTTGTACCAGTAGTACCCATGGTGCCTGTACCCGTTGTACCCATGGTACTACCACTCGTTGTGCCGGTTGTACCACTCGTACCCATAGTACCAGTGCCGGTTGTTCCTGTTGTTGTTCCAGTCGTACCCGTTGAACCAGAATTGGTCGTTGAGTTCGTTGTTTGTGCTGTCGCGTTTAGGGCCATGCCAGCTACTAGCATCCAACCCATAATCATTATTTTTTTCATCGTTGAGTTATGTTTTTCCGACTAGTTTACTGTTTAGTCTATGGTATAACTCAACTAAATTGGCAAGTGTTTATTTTTTTTTGCTTTTTTTCACTAATGGCTATTTTTTTCTGTAAAGTAAAAGCGGGTAGTCAGCAAAGAATTACTGACTACCCGCTTCGATTGACTACGAAATAAAGCTTACAATGTACCTTTCTTCATTTCTTTCACAGCGAAATCGGCCGCGCGAGCGGTTAACGCCATGTACGTCAGAGAAGGGTTCACGCACGATGCCGAGGTCATACAAGCTCCATCGGTATTGAATACGTTCTTTACAGCATGCAGTTGGTTGTGTGCATTCAGTACAGACGTTTTAGGGTCACGGCCCATCCGGGCGGTTCCCATTTCGTGAATACCAATACCAGGATGCTTCGATTCGTCGTTGTAAGGCGTCACGTTTTTCAGTCCGGCCGCTTCGAGCATCTCAGCCGCATCGTTCATCATGTCGATCCGCATTTTCTTTTCGTTTTCCCCGTAAGCTGCGTCGAACACGATCAGGGGCAATCCCCACTTATCTTTTTGATCAGGTGAGAGAGTCATCCGGTTATCTGGATTCGCGATCATCTCGCCAAAACCACCAAGACTCATTGTCCATTGGCCGGGTGTGGTCAGGCTGTCTTTAAACTCGGCACCGAATCCATCAATCCCATTACCCCGGTTCCAGCCACCCCGACCAGCACCGCCCTGGTAACCGAAGCCACGAACGTAATCGCGCTTGTCGTTATGCCAGTTCCGGTAACGCGGGATATAAACACCATTGGCACGCCGACCATAGTAATACTGATCTTCCATGCCGTCAAACGTGCCGGCAGCACCAGCCGCCAGATGGTGATCCATGATGTTACGTCCGAGTTGATCGGAATCGTTGCCCATACCATTTGGGAAACGGTGCGATTTCGAGTTCATCAGGATGGATGTACTCGCAAAAGCCGATGCATTCAGGAAGATAATCCGGGCGTAGTACTCACGTACTTCCTTCGTATTCTGATCAATAACCCGAACACCGGTCGCTTTATTTTTCTTTTCGTCGAAGAGTACTTCCGACACAATCGAATCAGGGCGCAGGGTTAATCTACCGGTTTTCATGGCTGCGGGCAACGTTCCTGCCTGCGTGCTGAAATAGGCGCCATAAGGGCAGCCGCGCATACACTGGTTACGGAACTGGCAGGCCGCCCGTCCGAGATCGTAATGAATTTGTTTGGGTGCCGTCAGGTGGGCCGTGCGACCCATCGTAACGGTACGAGCCGGAAACGCCTTTTCAATGCGTTTCTTTGCTTCTTTTTCCAGGCAATTCATCTGCATAGCTGGCTGGTAGTTGCCATCAGGCAGCACATCCAGACCATCTTTACTACCTGATACGCCAACGAAGGTTTCTACATAATCGTACCAGGGAGCCACGTCTTCATACCGGATTGGCCAGTCGACACCAATGCCCTCTTTGGCATTCGCCATGAAGTCTTCCTTATTCCAGCGGTAACTTTGCCGCCCCCACATCAACGACCGTCCGCCCACGTGGTAACCCCGAATCCAGTCTACTTTCCGTTTTTCGAGGTATGGGTTTTCTTTATCGTTCTCAAAAAAATGGCGCCACTCTTCATTAGCGGTATAACCGGTCCGCATGTTGGCCCAGTATTCTTCGGCAGCCATCGTTGTTACGCGGCCCCGGTGGGGAAAATCCCAGGGGTTATTGGTGGCAGTTGGATAGCCTTCAATGTGCTTTACATCACGGCCACGCTCCAGCATTAACACTTTCAACCCTTTCTGCGTAAGCTCTTTAGCAGCCCAACCGCCAGAAATACCCGACCCAACGACAATGGCGTCGTAGGTCATATCTTTTTTTGCGTCTATATTAAGATTCATGTCTTTATAAGCTTTCTGTTTACCGTTTTCGGTTTACAATTGGCTGATACATCAATAATCTTGGGTTAGCCAACACTAAACCGAAACCGGTAAACTCATTTAGAGGGCCCACGCCTTTTGGCCGGGTTTAAGTGTAACGCAACCGTCATAACGGCCAGGAACCGCTACATACTCAAGTGCCTGGGTCGCACCAATCTCGGACGTAAAATAGCCGGTCATCGTAAGGTCTTTCAGGATCATGAAGAAAGGCGTATACCGTTTCTTAGCATCTGGCATCTGTAGATCAGCCTGGGCGTTTTCTACTTTAGCGGCAGCTTTAGTGGTGTTCATCTGCGCCAGTTCCTGCTTGGCATCGGCCTGTAATTTTTTCACGATCTCAATCCGCTGCGTTGGATCAAGCTGCACAAAGGCTTTACTATAGGTATCCTGGCTCAGTTTATTGGTCTGTGTCAGGCCATCTACAAACCGTTTCTGATCATCTGCTTTGTAGCAATCTTTCAGCATCAGATCGATAAATTCATTCACCTTGGCGGCTTTAGCGCCTGGGGTGGTTGTCGTTGGAATAATGGTTTCAGCCAGTTCAGCAACGGTCGCATCCTGATCGGCCGTCAAGAAAAGCGGCTTACCCGTCAGGGCGCGCCGGGCAGCCGAAGCTTCGAGCGTATCAGCCAAAGCGGGCAACGACATGGTTGCGCCAGCCAGCATGGCCACCCGCATGAGGGCGTCTCTTCTGTTCATGTGCGTAGAGCGAAATTAAGCTTTCAAATAGAACGATATTAGTAAGTACAAATGTATAACAATCAAGGATTGGATTGTGCAATTTGAGGACACAGTTTTGCCGAATAGCTCTATTTAGAATAAGGCTACGGACTAGTCAGTAAACCGGTCGGCCAGGAATCGAACAGGGCGTTCCTGACCCACTGGCTCACTAGCCTAATCAGCGAAGACACACAGGCATTTTAGCAGTAAATAAACCGTTTCTGAAGACTACATCACCCCCAATTCCTGAACCGCCAGCCAACTCATCAAACCCGCACCCGTTTCTAGAGCCGCTTCATCAATATCGAAAGTCGGCGTATGAACGCCCGACACAATGCCGCGTGCTTCATTGCGAGTACCAAGCCGGTAAAAACACGAATCGACTACCTGCGAATAAAAGGCAAAGTCTTCGCCAGCCATCCACAGATCAAGATCAATGACATTATCAGCGCCCATATACTCGACGGCCTGTGAACGTACGCGCCGGGTCAACTCAGGATGATTTTTGAGAAAAGGATAGCCATGCACAATGGTAAATTCACAGGAGCCACCCATGGCTTCGGCAATGCCTTCGGCCAGCTTGACCATACGCTTTTTTCCCTCTTCGCGCCATTCTTCGTTCATGCACCGGAATGTGCCCTGGATGGTCACTTCGTTTGGAATCACATTCGTAACGCCATCGGCAATGAACCGCCCAAACGACAACACCGATGGGCTGGCCGGGGGACGATTTCGGCTGATAATCTGTTGCAGAGCAACGATAATGTGCGAAGCAATCAGAACAGGATCAACCAGATTGTCGGGCATGGCTGCGTGGCCGCCTTTACCCCGTACAGTCATATAAATCTCATCTGTACTGGCCATGTACATGCCTTCGCGAAAGCCGATTTTTCCCACCGGAATATTAGGCGCTACGTGCTGACCAATCATGCTGACAGGCGCCGGATTTTCCAGGACGCCTTCCTTAATCATCAATGAGGCTCCACCGGGTGCTTTTTCTTCGCCCGGCTGAAAAACCAGCTTTACCGTTCCGTCGAACTGATCCCGCAGAACGTGCAATATTCGGGCAACACCCAACAAACTGGCTGTGTGGGCGTCATGCCCACAGGCGTGCATGACGCCCTCAACCGTCGACTTATACGGCACGTCGTTGGCTTCATGAATGGGCAAGGCGTCCATATCGGCCCGCAACGCCACCACTTTCGACCCGGCCGATTTACGCCCTTCAATGAGCGCCACCAGGCCTGTATCGGCCACGCCCTCCTGTGGCGTTATACCAATCGCTTTTAACTGATCGGCCACAAAGCGAGCCGTGTTCCGTTCCTGAAAGGACAGTTCGGGATGGGCGTGTAGATGTCGGCGCGTCTGAACAATATCGGATGCGTATTGACGGGCAAGGGATTTTATGGAATCGAGCATAGGTCGTGCGGCCAAGAAGCCACCTTTAATTTCGGATTGCTGCGGCTGAAAAGCCACGCTACTGTGTTGTTATAAACTGATAATCGCTAATAACCGTTTCCAGAAAAGCCCGATCCGGCAAATCGCTCTGAACGCCAGTCACCTGCTTAATTTTATCGGCCGTGCGCCCAATTACCCATCCGTCGCCCTGACGCAGCGTTTGACGAATAATGCCCACGTCCCGATCTGAAAGCAAGCGCACATCGGGAAATTGCAACACATAATTCTCTGGTAACGGTCGAATCAAAACATCGTCCAACGAAACGGCTGGCTTCAGTTTGACAACGGTAGTTCCGGCCGCAATATCGCCCAGCCGCTGGCCTTTCCCATTGGCCGCCACAGTAATGATAGGAACAACACCGCCCAGGAAAGCGACCGACTCGATAATTCGCAATAACCACCGGAGCAGATAAGCTCCCAGGCCAGGCTGCGAGCCATCCAGCATAACGACCCGGATACCCATGGCAATTTTGCCAACGCTGCGACCATTCAGAAACCATTCGGAAAGCAGGTCATAAACCACAATCGGAAACAGGGAGACGACGACGTAAAAAGTCCCTGGCGTTAGGTTCAGCCTGGCCGGAATCCCGAAGACGAGCAGTGTCCAGCCGAAAATGACCAGGTAATCCAGCATAGCGGCCAGAATCCGGTCGCCAACGCTGGCGGGTTCGTACGCTACCGAAACGTTTTGGGAAGTGCGGATTGTAAGAGACATGCGTATAAATCAAAACGAAACCGCCCGGCGGCTAAACGCCAAAAGTCGTTAGTACAGCAATGAGGTCAAAATATTTACGACAAAAGCGACTTAAGTCTTTCTAAAAAGAGATTTTTGCCTCAACTTAACATACTTTACCACGATTTCCCGATGTGCATCGGCCTACTTTATGCGCGAAGCTCTTTTCGTTAAACGCAATACCGACAAATGGCGCGATATGGAGCAAAATCCTACGCGTGATCCCGATGAACTGACAGCCCGTTTTGTGGAACTGACCGATGACCTATCGTATGCACAAACGTTTTATCCTGATTCGAATGTAACGCGTTACCTCAACGGATTAGCGGCTCAGATGCACCGGAGCCTCATGCAAAACCGGCGCGACGACCGAAGCCGGTTCATTACCTTCTGGACGTATGAGTTGCCTATGCTTTTTCGGCAGTCGCACCGGTTGCTGGCCATATCGGCGGGAATTTTTCTGGCGGCTGGCATTTTGGGGTGGGTGTCGGCGGCCCACGACCATACGTTCGTACAGCTGATTCTGGGCGATAGGTACGTGAACATGACGCTCGAAAATATCAAAAAAGGGGATCCGCTCGGTGTGTATAACAGCAGCGGTCAATCGACAATGTTCGTTCAGATCACGTTGAATAACATTTATGTAGCATTCCGAACCTTCATATTTGGGTTGTTTGCGTCGTTTGGCACCATGGCGATGCTGTTTTACAACGGTGTCATGCTGGGTGCCTTTCAATATTTCTTTTACGAGCGCGGGCTGCTGCTTGATTCAGTCCTCAAAATCTGGATTCATGGCACGCTTGAAATATCCGCGATTATTATTGCCGGTTGTGCGGGTCTAACGGTTGGCAATAGCCTCTTATTTCCGGGCACCTACTCGCGGTTAACCTCGTTCAAACGGGGCATTAAGCAGGGACTTAAAATTGCCATTGGCCTGGTCCCCGTTTTCATCATGGCTGGGTTTCTGGAAAGCTTCGTCACGCGATTGACGCTGCCGCCCCTTATCAGCGGGGGAATAATCCTGACATCGGCGTCTTTCATTATCTGGTATTTTATTCTCTATCCTATCTCCCTAAACCGTAATCGACAACCATGATTCAACTCTTCGAACAACGCGATTTTGGCAACAAAATCAACGCCACCTTCCAGTATATTATTCAGAATATGCGTAGTCTGGGCATGGCACTTATTTACATTGTGGGACCTGTGGCGTTAGTGGCGGGTATTGCTACCGGCGTTATGCAATCGGATATGCTTCAGTTTGCGCGAGATTCTGGCGAAATGGATGAGCAGAACCCAATGGCACCCTTTCAATTGATGACTAAATTCATATCACCCACCTTCTGGCTGGCTATGTTCTTTAGTGTTCTGGCGAACGTGGCTGTTATTGTGACGACCTATGCCCACATGAGAATTTACGACCGAACCAAGAGCAACACCATTTCCGTGGCCGACGTTTGGGCGGAAGTGCAACCGATGATTGGGCGAGCCATCATTATCTCGGTCCTCAACTCAATTATTATCGGTATCGGGTTTGTGTTTTTGTTTATTCCGGGCCTCTATGTGGCGGTTGTCCTGTCTCTTTCCCTGGCGGTTACGGCTTTCGAAAATACCGATTTCGGCACGACATGGTCTCGTTGTTTTCAGCTTATTCGGGATAAATGGTGGTCTACGTTCGGGCTGATTGTGGTTATGGGCATCATTGTGGCCGTTGTTGGCCTTCTCTTCGCAGTACCCGCTACCCTTATCGCTTTTCTGACAGGTGCCAAGATGCTTCCCAACGTTTCTGTGGTGTGGCTCATTTTGGGCAACGTCATCAATCTGGTGGGCCGTACCTTATTGAACGTCGTTCTTTACACCGCCATTGGTTTTCAGTACACCAACCTGGTTGAACGGCAGGAAGGCCGGGGCCTGATTTCGGCCATTGACTCCATCGGTACATCACCAACTCAGCCCCGAGCAACGGATGAAGGAGAGTATTAATAGCTGGTTTGCTCTGTACGGTTTACGGATAACAAGCCTTGGTCGGTATTATCTGACGGCGGGTTGCTTATGCCTGTTGCTTCTTGCTTCACCCGTGGCGTTGGCACAGTCGAACGATACGACGAAAGCTGTCAATACGCGCGATGACCGAACTCCGCTGCAGGTTCGTTATCCCGAAAAAGACCATCTGCGCGATCTTCAGACCGATCATGACTACCAGTATGGATATGACGCTCCTCCGCCTGAAAACCCCCTGGCAAGGCTTTGGGCCTGGTTTCTCCGAAAACTTGGCGCTTTTCTGTCGAGCGAAGCATACGAAAATGTTTGGCAATACGTAATTCTGGTTATCATCGCCGGGAGTGCCATCTACCTGCTTCTGAAGGCCGAAGTGCTGACATTTCTGCTTCCTAAAAAAGCGCAGTCAGCAGGGCTGGCGTATGAAAATACGGCCGAAGATATTCACGAGATTGATTTTGATACAGCTATTGACGAAGCTGTCAGCCATCGAAACTTCCGGCTGGCAGTACGGCTTTTGTACCTCAAAACGATTAAGCAGCTAACCGATGCAGGTCGTATTGCCTATAAGCCCGAGAAAACTAACCGCCAGTATGTCTATGAACTGGCGAACTCTCCGCTCCAGGCTGATTTTGAGCGTCTGACGGCCCAGTTTGAATTCGTTTGGTATGGTGATTTTCCGATAGATGAAAGACAGTTCGCTTCCTTACGAACGGCCTTTGTCGCCTTCAACAAATCGGGGCAACATCAACCCATCAACTAAGCACTGACTGGTAATCCGGCACAACTGATTTTGCAAAAACCCAATAAATACCTGCTCATCCTGCTTGTTACCATAACGGCCTATGTGCTCTTTGAGTACTATCGTCCGAAACCAATTGACTGGAGGGCGACCTACGAGAACGATGATAAAATTCCGTTTGGTACACAGGCGTTGTTTGAGCTATTGCCGGATGTTATACAGCCGTCGGCAATCAGGACGGTACGTTTGCCCGTCTACACGTTATTGACCGAGACGAAGTTGCCGACGCCAAGCAATTACATAGCTGTCTGCCGGGAGTTCGACGTGGATAAAAACGACCGCGAGCAACTCTTGACCTTTGTCCGTCGGGGCAACAATGCATTTATTTCGGCGTATGAGTTTCCTGATTCATTGGGGATAACTCTTGGTTTCAGAGCCGATGTGAAAGATGAGTCGAAGGCGGACTCGACCCTTCGGCAAAACTTCGTCAATCCGTCGCTTCGTAAGACTGCGGGGTATAATTTCGTTCATGATGATGGCCGAAACTTCCTGACCATTAAGCAACCCGCACACATCACGGTACTAGGCCGCAACGCCAGAAAGGAACCTGTTTTCATTCGTATTCAATACGGGAAAGGGCATTTTTTCATCCATAACCTGCCGTTGGCCTTTACCAATTACTATGTGCTGGACCCGAAGACGTCCGATTATGCCTTTAAAGCACTTGCTTACCTGCCTGCCCGACCAACCTATTGGGACGAGTATCAGAAACAAGGCCGGTTCAGTGAAGACGAGCAGTCTATTTTCCGATACATCCACTCCCAGCCCGCCCTTAACTGGGCTTATTACTTGGTGGCGTTTGGCCTGATTTTTTACGTAATTTTTGCGGGCAAGCGAACACAGCGTATCATTCCGGTTATAGAGGCCCCTAAAAATACCTCGGTGGATTTTGTGCAAACCATTGGCCGTATGTACTTTCAGCAAGGCGATCATGAAAACCTCGCCCGCAAGAAAATCCAGTACTTTCTGGCCGACCTTCGCGAACGATATGGGTTAACTACCACCAGTCTGGACAAGGAATTCACCGAAACCCTGGCCCGGAAAAGTGGCGCACCGCTGGACGAAACGGCCGATTTAGTACGACTTCTACGTGATGCACAAAAAAGCATATCCTTATCAGAATACGATTTGATTACCCTGAATCGGGCAATAGAAAACTTTAAACAAGCTATCTGAACCAGGATTTAGTTGATCAGAAAAATCAATTAAATCCTGGTTCAGACAATCCCTATGGACTCATTACAAACTCGCTTAGACCTTACTTCGCTCACCTCGGCCGTTGAGGCCATCCGCGCTGAGGTCGGAAAAGTCATTGTTGGGCAGCATCAGACGGTCGATTTGCTACTGACGGCGTTGCTTGCCGATGGCCACGTACTCATTGAGGGTGTACCAGGTGTAGCCAAAACCCTGACGGCCAAACTACTGGCCAAAACGATGTCAGTGGGTTTCAGCCGGATTCAGTTCACCCCCGATCTAATGCCCTCTGACGTATTGGGCAACTCGGTCTTCACACCCAAAACCGGCGACTTCGTATTTAGACAAGGGCCCATTTTCGCCAACCTGGTACTGATCGACGAAATTAACCGGGCTCCGGCCAAAACACAGGCGGCTTTATTTGAAGTAATGGAAGAGCGGCAGGTAACCAATGACGGGACAACCTATCCGCTCGATGCCCCTTTTATGGTACTGGCCACTCAAAATCCCATTGAGCAGGAAGGCACCTACCGGTTGCCCGAAGCGCAACTGGACCGGTTCCTGTTTAAAATAATCGTCGGATATCCTACGGCCAGCGAAGAGGTCGCTATTCTGCGGGGTAACCACCAACGGCGCAATCTGGCCGATGCGCTCGACGCGGTTACTACCGTCCTCACAGCCGATCAGTTGACAGCCCTGCGCGGGTTAGTACATCAGGTTTATGTTGAAGACAAGTTGTTCGACTATATCGCCCAGATTGTGCAGGCTACCCGAGCTAGTAAATCGCTCTATTTGGGTGCGTCGCCCCGCGCGTCGGTCGCGTTGCTCAATAGCGCTAAAGCCCTGGCCACACTCCGGGGACGTGACTTCATCACACCCGAAGATGTGCAGGAATTAGCGCCTTCGGTGCTCCGCCACCGCGTGCTGCTCACACCCGAACGTGAAATGGAAGGGGCGACCGCCGATGACGTTATTAGCCAATTGGTGCAGAAAATTGAAGTACCCCGATGAACGATGAATCACGGTTCGATCAGTTTGTATCCCAAGTCTGCGAAGACTTAGGTTCACTCCCTGGTCCGTGAAGACACGGACCAGGCTCGCGTCAGCGAAACCGTCCAAGTAAATAAATCCGTGACAACAGACCCAGGAATTTGAGTAACTGATACTAAGAATAGACAATGCCAATGAAGCGGATAGAAACCTTATTGGTTAACAACTTCCTGTACTGCTACAGGCACCTACGTCCCAGCCAAAACGGGCGTACCAGAAAGGTGTTTGTGCAAATGCAGCGGACCGTCTACATCATCTCTTTTCTTCTTTCAGCTTTACTGCTTCAGGCGCAGTCGCCCAGCCGGGAGCAGTTGATCGGTACATGGATTGGCGTTCACGCTGAATGGGAAGCTGATTTTTTTTGCCCACTCCCAACTTATCTTCGGTTAGAGCCCGATGGAGCTTACCAGCTTGGCATGGTCGATAATTCAGCGCAGCCGCTGGTATCCACCTGGGCTGTTCAGGGCGATACAGTCCGTTTAGATACCGTTCATTATGCGCCCCGGCTAGTTAGTCTTCAAGGTGGCCTGCTCCGGATCGGCACGCTCTATCCAATGGTATTTCGGAAGTTCAGCGCTATTCCGGTCGATTCAGCCAATACCTATCAGCAACTTAACGGACGGGTTTGGCAATCAAATAACCTGACCATTAGCTTCTATAGCAATGGTCAGGTTAGTGTGGAAAACACAGCGACGAAAAAGAAAACCGTTCATTTCTGGCAGGTAGTGCGATTCGGATCATCGGTTTTTCTGGTGATTCGGGGAAATCAACACAACAAGGACGGGGATTTTAAGCCCCTGTGGCAGATTGCCAATCTGAATGCAAACCAGATGCAGGCTATCGGCTGGAATGGGTGTACTGTAACGACAGAAACATTTCGGTTAATCCGGGACATACCAGCGGGTGAAGTGTGCCACCCCACTGATTTTCAGCCTTGTAGTAATTGTTTTTCACAAACGTGGAATTCAAGGTCAGTCAGCAATCCCTCAAAACGGTATGACCTCATACAATTAATTACCAACTATTATCAACCTGTTCAGCAGATCGGCCAGTCGGGCCTGATCCGGGTCCGGTTTGTCCTTAACTGCGAAGGTGAGCAGGGACCATTTGAACTGAGCGGCTTTGGCGAAGACTATTGTCCCAAACTGTTTGATAGGCGAATAACAGATCAATTGCGGGACATTTGTCAGAACCGCGTCGGAACAGACCCAACCTTGCGTCAATCACAACCGACAGATCCGCCACACGATGTATCCCTTGTGGTTACGTTCCGACTTAAGGATGGGCGTGTAACCGACATTCTGCCATGAAGACTGCTTTATTTCTTTGCCTTTTGCTTCGTATGGCAGCCTTCGCGCAGCCTGCCGAGCAGTTTCTAAAATCGTCGGCATCCATGCTGGCGATTAACCGCAATCCTGAATTAGTATTCTTTGGCGCAACAAGCCGACAAAAAAGCCATCTTGATACCCTATCGGCGTCGGCTCAGAATTACCGGTCCCACTCCTTCTATCATCTTTGGCGACAGAATTACGAAGAAGCCACTTTGTGGCTGGAAAAAACAGGCAACAGCTACCCAAAAGAAAATGGCATGATCGGAGAAGTTTATTTGAGATCGCTTAAGGATTACCCTCGTGCGCTCCAGCATCTTGACGCCTACGACGCCCTGACGCCCAATTTCGATGACATGATCAGCCACAATCCCGTCAGTTACCTACGCGGATTGGCCTATCGTGGCCTCAACAATCATCCGAAAGCCATTGAGCAGTTTTGTATCGCCATAGATTCGCTCGCCCGAAAGCATGGGGCCGAATGGGTCAACTATAAACATTTCGTTAGCAGGGCAGTGAGTTATATGGCTATTGGGCAAGCCGATAAAGCCCTGACTGATCTGGCGCAGGCCACCAAAAACTTCAACCGAAGTGCGCTGGTTGCCTATCATAAAGGACGGGCGTTGTTACAACTGGGCCGCACGGCCGAAGCCCGAACTGCTTTTCAGGATGCGTCATTTTTCGTTAAAGCCCTGCGTGCCGAACGGACTGGCGACTATCAGGAAGATGACTTTAATCCGATTTACGAAGAAGAAATTGACGAGGCCATCAGCCAGCTAAAAACCAAACCGTAGCAAGCATGCCAATTTTCCGCTCCCTTTTCGTCGCTATGCGCCTGTGGTTTACGCTCATTGTGCTGGTGTTGTTGTTTATCGCGGCCTATGCGTTACCGATTTTGTTTCCGCTGGTCCGTGTCGCCTTTGTCGCGTTCGTTATCCTGATTGGATTAGACGCCTGGCTTTTATTTCGGAATCAGGCCCGACGTGCCGTGTTTGCCCGTCGTGAAGTTCCCGACCGGCTGTCGAATGGCGATGAGAACCCGATTACAATTTATCTCGAAAACCAATACGCTTTCCGAACCCGTGTGGAAGTGATTGACGAAATTCCGTTCCAGTTCCAACGGCGCGATGTCCTGTTCAATGCCCACCTGAACCCACGCGAAACACGGGCTATTCGCTACGAACTCCGGCCAACCCGGCGGGGCGAATACAGCTTTGGCGCGGTCAACGTTTTTGCCTTATCGCCTTTAGGACTATTAAAACGGCGCTTTCAGTTTGAGCAGGGCAAGATGGTGGCCGTGTATCCATCGTATCTACAAATGCGCCAGTATGAGCTTCTGGCTGCTACCAATCGCCTGAATGAAGTGGGAGTGAAGCGGATTCGTCGCCTTGGGCACAGCATGGAATTTGAGCAGGTGCGCCCCTATGCTACCGGCGACGATGTCAGAACAATTAACTGGAAGGCAACCTCCCGCCGAAGTGATGCCCAGGGAACATCACTCATGATTAATGCCTATCAGGACGAACGATCCCAACCCGTTTATTGCCTGATCGATAAGGGCCGTGTGATGCAATCACCCTTCGATGGGCTTACTTTACTGGATTATGCCATCAACGCCAGTTTGGTGTTGAGTAACATTGCTCTCCTCAAACAGGACCGGGCGGGTATTCTGACCTTTTCCAGTCAGGTAGGTCAACTTCTCCCTGCCGACCGTCGCACAGGGCACATGCTCCGGATTCTGGAACTCCTATACCGCCAGAAAACGCAAT
The DNA here is from genome assembly GCF_000974425.1 of Spirosoma radiotolerans. Lineage (NCBI taxonomy): Bacteria > Pseudomonadati > Bacteroidota > Cytophagia > Cytophagales > Cytophagaceae > Spirosoma > Spirosoma radiotolerans. The sequence continues at coordinate 87,081 of NZ_CP010429.1, read as the reverse complement.
TTCTGGAAACAGACTTCGAGAGCCTGTATGCCAGCGTCAGAACACACATTCGCCAGCGAAGCTTGTTGCTATTATTTACCAATTTTGAAACGGTAAACGCCATGCATCGGCAGCTACCCTATCTGCGTCGGCTGGCCAAAGATCATCTGTTATTGGTTATTTTCTTCGAAAATACAGAGTTACGCAGCTTACTTGATCTGCCAGCCTCGGATACCGAACAGATTTACCTTAAGACGATCGGCGAAAAATTCGCGTTCGAGAAAAAACAGATTGTGAGAGAGTTAGCCCAATACGGCATCCAGACTATTCTGACGGCACCGCAGAACCTGACCGCCAACACCGTGAATAAATACCTGGAACTGAAAGCACGGGGAATGATTTAGAGTTGTTTAATTATCGCCCAGATTTCCCTTTACTGATTCATAATTAGATTTTAGTCTCCCCATTTCTTTTGCTAAAAACGCTTGTAACTGGCGATTAAATTCTTCTTTCTCCGAGTCGGGTAAGGCCGAATACAAGTCTTTCAGCTCCTGATTGATGGCAGCCCGCTCGGCATCGGTAGCCGCGTTGATGGAGCGGTAATGGTATTTTTTGAAATCGTACTGTGTCATTTCTTCAAACTAATTATTCGGGCAGATTAGCAAAGACTTCGCTGAGCGGCATCTGAAACCCATCTATATTTATCGACTCATTAAGCAGGTTATACAAGGTTTCTGTCCAGACATTTGCCTGGTCAGTACGCCGACAAACAATTACTTCTTTGTCGAAAGGGTCAACGAATACAATTTCCTGAACCGTATACATCTGTTTGTATTTCCGTCGCTTAGCACCTAAATCATAATTGAACGTCGATTTCGATAGTACTTCAACAATCAAGTATGGATTTACGAGAATTGACTTCAATTTGCCCTAGTATTCAGGCTGGCCTTTAATAACCAGAATATCACCATTATAATGTCCCAACCGACCACTCTTTCGAATACCAGCGTTACTTCCAGCGACATAAAAGGGTTTACCTTGATAAAAGCCTTTAAGCAGGTAAATGATTTGTGTTACCAATAACTCATGTATAAATGTTGCCAGCCCCATTAGGATAATCTCTCCGTCGTGATACTCAACGCGATAGTCCGTCTCAATCAAAAAATTCTCAAACTCCTCCTAGGTTGCCGGAAAAGTGATTAACTCTCCAGCTTCAAGTGTTTCTAGCTGCTCATCAGTCAATTGTATTTTCGCTAAAGCCTGCATCCGTCTGTCCGCTTTTTAGTAAAGATACACGTATCAGCGACAAAGAAAAAGGCCCTTTCGGTTAAAAAGGGCCTCTTCACTATGTTGTGTACTACTATAGTTTATCCAGTTCGGCCTGTGCTTTTAGCCGCGCTTTTTCAATCCGCCCCGACACGATAATACTCACTTCATAAAGCAATGTTAACGGCAGCGCTACCAGCACCTGGCTGTAAATATCAGGGGATGGCGTGATGATCCCCGCCACAACCAGAATCACAATCCAGGCATGTTTGCGGTACTCACGCATGTACTTTGGTGTTAAAACGCCCACTTTCGACAGCACATAAGCAACCATTGGCATCTGAAATATGAGTGCGCACCCTAATGAAAGGGTCACGAGTATGCCAATGTACGATGTAATGTCGAACTGGTTTTTGATTTCAGGCGTAATCTGAAAGTTGGCCAGGAAGTTGATGGCTAAAGGCGATACGATAAAATAGCCAAACAGTAAGCCCATCATGAACAACAGGGAAACATAGAATACAGCACCTCGAGCGGCCTGCTTTTCCACATTACGAAGGCCTGGCTTGATAAACCGCCACACTTCCCAGAAGGCATAGGGGAAGGCAAAGCATAGACCAATAATGGCCGATGAAGTCATGGCCATTGTAAATTGATCGGATACACCAAGGGATTGTAACTCAAAGTTAAGCTTGGTTACGCATAAGTCAGTATACCCAGTAACGTCGGCTAGTTTACACATCATCCGATATGTCCAGAAATCAGGGTTTTTAGGTCCCAGAATAACGACTCTGAAAATATCGTCTATAAAAATGAAGGCAATGATCGCGAACAAAAAAATGGATCCAACCGCCCGGATGATGTGCCAGCGGAGTTCTTCCAGATGGTCCAGAAAGGACATTTCCTTGCCTTCGGACTCGATCTCTTCGTCAGTCAGTTGATCTAGTGGCATGTGCTTAAAGAGCGAAAGAGTAAAAGAGTGAAAGAGCGAAAGAGAAAAGTGATGCGAATTTCTGTAGGTTCTGGCGGCCAGTTTTCGCTTTTCACTCTTTCCATTCCGCTTCGGCGGTCCGATTTCGCTCTTTAAACCTTAGTAATTAACTTTTATAGAGCGGAAATGCTTTCATCCACTCGTTGATTTCTTCTTTAACGGTTGCTAATGTAGCCGCGTCGTCGTGATTCATCAGCACCTTGTCGATATATACGACAATTTGTTCCATGTCCGATTCTTTCAGACCGCGCGTTGTCATAGCCGCCGTTCCAACTCGTATTCCTGAGGTAACCATCGGCGATTTATCATCGAAGGGAACCATGTTCTTGTTAATTGTGATATCCGCTTTAATAAGCGTATTTTCAGCTAATTTACCCGTCAGCCCTTTCGACCGCAGATCGATCAGCATCAGGTGATTGTCTGTACCGCCCGAAATAATTTCGTAGCCCCGGCTCAGGAATGCGTTGGCCATAGCTTGGGCGTTGGCTTTCACCTGAACCGCATAATCATAAAAATCGTCGCTTAGCGCTTCGCCAAACGCAACGGCTTTGGCCGCAATGATGTGCTCCAAAGGACCGCCCTGCGTACCCGGAAATACGCCTGAATCCAACAGCGACGACATTAACCGCGTTTCACCCTTCACGGTTTTAATACCGAATGGGTTTTCGAAATCATTCCGCATCATGATAATGCCACCCCGTGTGCCCCGCAGCGTTTTATGCGTGGTTGTAGTAACGATGTGTGCGTGCGCCAGCGGGTCATTCAACAAACCCTTGGCAATCAGGCCAGCCGGGTGCGATACATCGGCCAGCAGGAGCGCGCCAATTTCATCGGCAATGGCCCGCAGACGAGCGTAATCCCAGTCACGGCTGTAGGCAGAAGCTCCACATATCAGCAGTTTAGGCCGTTCCCGTTTCGCGGTTTCTTCAACAACATCGTAGTTAATAACGCCGGTTTCCCGTTCGACCCCATAGAAGGTTGGCCGGAAATATTTTCCCGAAATATTGACCGATGAGCCATGGGTTAGGTGCCCACCGTGCGACAAGTCAAATCCCAGGATCGTATCGCCAGGATGTAGACACGCCAGAAATACGGCCGTGTTTGCATTGGCGCCTGAGTGCGGCTGCACGTTGACCCAGCTAGCCCCAAAGAGTTCTTTAGCCCGATCAATGGCAATTTGCTCAACCTGATCAACCACTTCGCAACCGCCATAATACCGTTTGCCGGGAAGCCCCTCCGCATATTTGTTGGTCAGAACACTGCCAGCCGCTTCCATAACGGCAGGCGATACGAAATTTTCGGAAGCGATTAATTCAATACCCGACTCCTGCCGGTGCTGTTCTTTGGCAATCAGGTCAAATACCTGCGTATCGCGGGTGGTAGTGGCGGTCGTCATGCTACGAGCGTTTTTGTATTCGGTTATTTTGGTCTCTGGCTGCTGCTTTTGCGAACGGGCAAACAACCAACTCATTAAGGCACAAAGGTACGGTAGAAAATGGTAGGATTTGGAAGATTTTGAGCGCTATCCTGCAAGATGAAAGAGATAAAATGATATTAATTTTTTACCTGAACACGAACGCTACCTAAACCATCGACTTAAAAATACATCATATTTCCAAACGGACGATTCAGGACAGTTCGGCATTTGTTGCCAAAGACCTGTATCAACTGCCCATTCTTAACCAGGTATATACCATGAAAAAGCAAGTAAAATTTTTGGTATTGGCCGGATTGCTATTACCAACGTTATTTTCAGCCTGTACAGCTACGGCAACAACAACAGTTCAAGGGCCTCCACCGGCACGCGTTGAGGTGATTCCCGTCGCCCCTTCCGTACGACATATTTGGATTCCGGGGCATTATATACGCCGGGGGCGAAATTATATTTGGGTAAATGGGTATTACCAAATGGCTCCAGCCCGCTATAGAGCCTGGGCACCTGGCTACTGGCGGCAGTCTCGCCGGGGGCCAATATGGGTTGAAGGCCACTGGCGGTAATCAATAATCATTTAGATTGGGAGCTGGTTAATTGCTCAACCAGCTCCCAATCTAAATGAAGTATACAGGGATTCATCATTATTATCCTTTCCCTCGTGCCAGCGCCTGATACTGGAAGGGAGTTATGCCCGTGCTTAATTTAAATTGCCGGTGAAAATGGGAATTGTTGTTATATCCGCACTCCAGACCCACTTGGCCAATACTCATATCCACATTGGTGAGTAGCTTACGCGCATGCCCAATGCGCAGTTCATTAAGGTATTCGACAAATGTTTTTCGCGTACGATTCTTGAAATATCGACAGAAAGCCGCCGGGGCCATACCCGCGACAGAAGCGATCTGCTCGACTCTGATTTCTTCCCGAAAATGGCCTAATACAAACTCCAGAACTCGCTTCATCCGCTCGGTTTCGGCGGCACCCGGCGCTAGCTGATACCCGTCACTTGCCAGCAGTTGGGCATTCTGGTCAGTCGCCAATACGTTTAAGATAGTCAGCAAGCTCAATAATTGAGTTAATCCAGTCTGCTGTGGCAACTGTTCCATCCTCTCAGCAACTGTTTGGCTCATTTCCAAACTAAACCGAAGCCCATACCGGGCGCGTTCAAGTAGTTCGCGCACTAAGGCTGCTTCAGGTATCGATGCGAGTCCGCGTTCGGTAAACGAAGCCGGAAACTGGACGACGATTGATTCGACCAGATGCGGTGAATCTGTCTGATAAAATTCGTCATCATTCCGCCAGAAGTGAGGCAAATCAGGGCCAAGCAACACTAAATCGCCCGCCAGAAACGGTTCTACATGGTCGCCAACAAAACGTCGGCCATGACTCCTAACAATGTATGTCAGTTCATATTCCGGATGATAATGCCAGGGCGCATCAAAATAGAGCAACTCAAACCGGCGAACCAGTAGCGAACTCTGCTCATTGAACATTACTTTCTCGAAAAGAGCCTTCATAAGAAGTCTTATTTTAACACGTCTGGTGGATGTATAACAGTATGTGGGTCAAAATTAAACAGGAATCTGTAAAATCTATGTCGATAGCTCCTCTATCGACGCTTTACTTTTGTTGTATAAACTATCTTTAAACGATTCCCCAATGGACGCTACAATTGATCGGGAAACACTGCTGAGTGAACTACAGGCCCCCTACGTGGTCGAACCGAAAGCGATTGCCTCCTATCGTGAGAAAGGCTACGTTAAGCTGAAAGATGTACTTAGCCCGGCCGTGCTTGACTATTATGGCACCATTATTACTAATCTGGTATTTAAGCTCAATACGCTTATCAAACCGATGGAAGAACGCACTACCTACGAGCGGGCTTTTCTTCAAATCATGAACTTGTGGCGCGAGGACGACCAGGCGAAGGAGTTTGTTTTCTCCAGACGGCTTGCCAAAATTGCCACCGATCTGATGGGCGTGAAGGGCGTTCGCATCTACCACGACCAGGCGTTGTACAAAGAGCCATCGGGCGGCATTACGCCCTGGCACGCCGACCAGTTTTACTGGCCGCTGGCATCGCCCAACACGGTTACGGTTTGGATTCCGCTCCAGCAAACACCTATGGACATGGGCCCGCTGGCTTTCGCCGAAGGAAGCCAGCACATTGAGATTGGACGCGATATTGAGATCAGCGACGCTAGCGAAAAAACTCTTGCCGATACACTCCAACAGCAGAATTTCCCAATGCACGATGCTCCGTTCGATCTGGGCGAAGTGAGCTATCATGCCGGCTGGACATTTCACCGGGCAGGGCCCAATATTTCCGACCGACCACGCAAGGTTATGACAATGATTTATATGGATATGGATCAGGTTATTATGCAGCCGCGCAACAAATTTCAGGTGGCTGACCACGCCAAGTGGCTTAATAATGTTCCCGTCGGCAGTCATCCACAAGATGATCTGAATCCTATACTATTCAGTTATTAATAAACAGCTTTCGTACCTTTATTGAGAAACCCCGGCCAGTACCGGGGTTTTCTTTTGCAGTTAGATGAGAAATGGAAATATTTTCGTTCAATTGCTGTTCACCTACCAAACCATCACTTACCCAAAGCGGTATGAAATCAATTAGTACGCTCGTTGTGTGGCTATTGCTACCCCTCACTACGTTTGCCCAAATCATTAAACCAGTCTCCTGGACTTATAAGTCAACCAAATCTTCGGCCAAAATTGGTGATGTTGTTGAGGTACGGTTTACCGCCAATATCAAAGACGGGTACCATATTTACTCTTCAGATGTCAACCCCAAAATTGATGGGCCTCTGCCAACAGTCATTAAGTTTACGCCGAATAAGACTTATGAATTAGTTGGAAAGATAAAACCAGTCAGCAAGGTAGAAACCAAGTTCGAAGAGGTGTTTGAAGGGGATACGTACCTGATGCACGGCCCTGCCCAGTTTTCTCAACGGATCAAAATTTTAACGGACAAGCCTATTCTTGAGGGTAATATCGACTATCAAGTCTGTACGGATAGCGATGGCCAGTGTATTCCGGGTAATGACGATTTCGCCATAACAGGTTTGCTCGTAGAGGGCCCAACAGCTACCCCAGCAGTGGCAGTTTCTTCACCCACTGCCGCGTCGACGGTTACGCAGCCAACATCTGAAACGGCCATTTCAGGCACGACGCCAGAAGCGGCTGTAGCAGCTACTGAAGCAACGGAGTCCCTAACCTCGACCAGTACGACCACGGCTAATGAGCCAGACGTCGTTGTCGATGAAACAACTAAAGCAGTCGATGGATCGCTGTGGAGTTTTATGCTGGCCGCTTTTCTATCAGGTTTGGTTGCGTTGCTCACGCCTTGTGTCTTCCCAATTATTCCTGCCACAGTTAGTTTCTTCACCAATCAGCAGGGTGGCCAATGGAAAGCTCTTTTGTATGGCTTTTTCATCATTGGTATCTATGTGCTCATTGGCACGGTGGTATCCCGGTTCAACGGCCCTGCATTTGCCAATTTCGTTAGTACGCACTGGCTTCCCAACATCCTGTTTTTTGCCATCTTCTTTATTTTTGGTCTGTCTTTTCTGGGTCTTTTTGAAATTGTTCTGCCCAATTCGCTCATTAACCAGGCCGACGCGAAGTCAGAACAGGGTGGTATTGCCGGGATTTTCTTTATGGCCTTCACCCTGGTGCTAGTGTCGTTCTCCTGCACAGGACCCATTGTTGGTAGCTTGCTGGTTGCATCGGCCGGAGGAGAAGTAATCAAGCCTATTTTAGGCATGGCAGCCTTCTCGTCGGCCTTCGCGATTCCATTCACGTTGTTTGCTGCTTTTCCGCAATGGTTAAAAAGCTTACCCCGCTCGGGAGGATGGCTTAATTCGGTAAAAGTCGTATTGGGCTTTCTGGAATTGGCGCTGGCGCTAAAATTCCTGAGTATTGCCGACCAGGTATATCATTGGGGCTTGCTTGACCGCGAAGTATTTTTGTCTCTCTGGATCGTCATTTTCGCCTTGATCGGCTTTTATTTCTTGGGGAAAATTCGGTTACCGCATGACAGCGAAACCAAATTTATCAGCGTCCAGAAGCTGCTGTTAGCCATTGCTACACTCTCGTTTGTGGTCTACATGATTCCTGGCCTTTGGGGCGCTCCATTGAAAGCCCTGTCTGGCTACCTCCCTCCCGAGACTTCGCAGGATTTTAACCTGACGAATCAGCAAGTTGCGGCTCCATCCGCGAATAGCCTAACCGAGACGCCAAAATATGGAGATCTGTTTCGCTTGCCACGTGGCTTACAAGGCTTTTTCGATTACAAACAAGCCTTGGCCTACGCCAAAAAAGTGAATAAACCTGTATTCATTGACTTCACGGGGCACGGTTGTGTGAACTGCCGCGAGATGGAAGCCCGTGTCTGGTCAGATCCGGCGGTGATGACCCGTTTACAGAACGACTTCGTTATTTTGGCTCTCTACGTAGACGACAAGACCGAATTGCCCGAAGCAGAATGGTACACGTCCACGTATGATCAAAAAGTCAAGAAGAGTATCGGCGCTCAAAACGCTGATCTGCAGATCACGAAATTTAATAACAATGCACAGCCGCATTACTGCCTGGTCAATACCGACGGAAAGTTGCTTGTGCCGCCCAAGAACTACGACCGGGATGTAGCGCACTTCGTTGCGTTTCTGGATTCAGGGAAGGCTAAGTTTTGAAATTAATTCAATCTAAGTTGTGGGATATCGCAGCGGTCGCGTTAGCGATCAAATGTTTGTAGAAAACTCGTTTTTAGAGGAGGTATTGGTCGCGTAGTGATCCAACAAACGCCTAGTTAGATCGCTACGCGATCAATGTTCAAGCCCAAACCATTCTGTTCTACAAACATTCAGTTCCTGTGGGACTATTCGGCAACTTAATTTCAACAAAGAAAACGTTAGATATTAACTTACTATCGGCCTTCAACCTCTCGAAATGTAAATTAGAACAAGGGAGGCCTATTCCTAATCTCGTATTATCAAGACATTTCTGACTACTGTGAAAATTATTTCAACGTTTTGACAGAGATAAGTCTACACTTTATAGCGCTCCTAACCAAGTACAGGCTACAGATCGGCTTTAAGGTACTAAGACCTTACAAAAGCGAGGTTCGATCACATCTTCCGTTAACAAAAATCCCCGCCAGATGCTGGCGGGGATTTTTGTTAAATGATAAAAACAGTTTAAGCGGCTGTTTCAGCGTGTGCTGACTGGGCTTGCACCAACTCCAAATCCGGCTTTGATTGATCGGCTACGCTTACTCGACCGCGCTCTTTGCGAACGATGCGTGAGAAAAGCGAGATCTCCTGATCGAACAGGAAACGGAAAAACAGCTTCACAAACGAAGTATGGTACTTCAGGGTATCGTAATATTCTGGAGCGCTTTTCTTGATTTCGGGTAGTTTATTCCAGGGAATAGACGGGAAATCATGGTGCTCATTGTGGAAACCCACGTTCAGGTTGGGGCCATTCAGCGGACCGTAATAGCTATAGGTTTCCTGTTCGGGATCGAGTGTCAGAAAATGCTCCTGAATCCAGCGGGCGCCCAGTGGGTGAAAACCGACGGAGAAGAACAAACAAAGACCCATAAAGGCCAGCGCCTTCCAGCCAAAAAACACGACGATTAGTACGTCGAAGGTTAATTGAACCGCAAAGTTGAGCATCACCCATTTATCAAAAACAGCTAACTCTTTCATCCGGAGTGTGCGAACGCCTTGAAAAAGAGGGAACAGCAACAGCCAAATGGCCTTGCCGATAGCGTAATTTTTAATCAGTTTAGCCTCATACCAGTCGGGTAAGTCGGCATCCAGTTCATGAACGCCCTGAAAGGCATGATGCTTAATATGGAAGCTTTTGAACGTTAGCGCCGTGGGGAATACGGTTGGCAGGTTGGCTAAAATACCCGTCAGCATGTTAGCCTCCGGCTTGCGGAAGATCAGGTTATGGGCAGCTTCATGAATGCAGACAAACAGGGTATGAGCCGGAAAGGCACCGATAAACCAGGCTGTTGCTACTACAATCCACCACGATTGATCCCGCACTAAGTAAGCCAGACCAGTCATCAGAACCACACATCCTAAGGTAACCCAAAACGTGGTTGGGTTCTTTTGCCCAATCAGTTTTTTAATTTCAGGATGTGATTTCAGAATTTGTCGGGTACGAATGCGATGAGGCTCGGAAGCGGTCGAACGAACAAAATCAGTTTGCATTGTCATAAATTGGGTGTCGCCAATACAGATTCGGTAAATAACGAGAAGTAAATTTAACACAATTACAGATTGAATCCCTACTTAAGCAACCAAAAATCCCTTATTTTAACAGCATTCTCATACCAAACAAGAAAGGCGAAGTCAACAGACTCCGCCTTTACTGATTCAGGTTGATTCAATGGAAATTATGTATGAATGGTAGGATTGGTTGTTAATAACCTATAGGGAACGAATAACCCAGCGATAAAGCCACTCCCCGGTTACGAACATTAACGTTTACGACGGGCACCTGTACCTGCCGGGTGAAGCCCTGCGTGTAGCGGCCTTCAATAAAGAACTTACCTGTACCAGCATCCATCGACAAACCCAGTCCGCCAACGGCACCTACATCCCAGCGACTTAGCATACCGCCATAGTTGACATCTACGTCAAATGGACGAGTCGTTACCAGTGCCGACGCCCGGGTACGGATACGGCCATCAAAAGCATAACTTACCGCAGGACCAGCGATTAAGTAAGGTTGTACCGCACCGTCGGTCAAATTGACTTTAAACAACAGAGGCACTTCAATGTGTTGTGACTGGTAAGCAATCGTCGCGCCAAGTGGCAGGGTAAAACCACCCAGATTGAGGTCGAAACCTTGTTTTATCGCTACGCCTTTTTGAACATACGCCACTTCAGGGCGGAACGATACACGCTCACTTAAGGGAATATCCAGGAACATAGCGCCAGTGGGTCCAACGGATGAATGAAAATTAGGAGTCAGGCTACCCAGGTACTCTGGTTTGGAAGCAAAGCCCCAGTTGGCACCACCCCGGATACCTATCTGAACCTGAGCAAAAGACGTTTGAGTAGCAAATACGCCGAACAGGGCGATGATACCGGCAAGCACAATTCGTTTCATGGTTGTATAAAAAAACTGATTAGAAAAAGGTGAACCTGAACTTGATTGTGTACACTGTCGGCTATAGGCGCTCTGTTTTTAATTGCGAATTTGATGGTTAGAGAGTGCAGTCAGCTAAAGGATTAATGCTTTACAAAAAAATTTTTCATCTTTTTTGAAAAGCCATCGTCGAGTCGAATTCTATTAGCTCTTTTTCTTTGTGAATGAGACAGTTGCACTTTTTATTGAAAACATTGTAGCGGGCTTGTAACTTTACCAATTACGTGTGATTCTTAACCTACCAATGAAATATATTAAGCCTACCAAATTTAGCTATCTGCCAAACTTTTTGATGCCACTGGACATTCTCGGTTTATTCGAGTGCGATCCGTTTGGCAATTCACTGGTCATTAGGCGGATGATTATTGCTTTGGTAGGCTGGTTGACCTACGCCCGATATACGGTGGTGAACCGAATTCAAATACAAGGCACTGAAAATCTGGAAAATCTGCCTATCAACAACGTCTTATTTCTATCAAATCACCAGACCTATTTTGCCGATGTCATCGCTTTTTTCCACATCTTTTGCGCCGTCAAATGGGGATTTCAGAACACCTTGCTTCCGCCGGTTTACTTGCTTGGCCCCAGAGCCCGGCAGTACTATGTGGCGGCTTCAGAAACGATGAGCAAAGGAATAGTGCCGCGCGTTTTTGCAGCGGGTGGTGCGCTTACGATTGAACGCTCCTGGCGCGCAGAAGGGCGCGAAGTGCAACGGGCTGTTGACAACACGGCCAATGAAAAAATTGCGAAAGCATTGGCCCACGGCTGGGTAGTCAGCTTCCCGCAGGGGACAACAACACCCTATGCACCCGTCCGGAAAGGAACCGGCCATCTGATTAAGAACAACGAGCCCATTGTGGTACCAGTCGTCATTAATGGGTTCCGACGAGCCTTTGATAAGAAAGGATTACGGTTCAAGAAGCGGAATACACTCCTTACGGTTCAATTTAAGGCTCCCCTGCATTTTGGCCCCGACGATTCAATTGACGACATCGTAGCCAAAGTACGTCACGCCATTGAGCAGGATGCTCCGGAGTGGGCACAGTAATCAGTTTATGGCTTACGGTTGGCTAACGCACCAACATACTTGCGAAAGTAACGCCCGTACGTCAGCTAACCCAAAACCGTAAACCAAACAACTGTAAACTACTTACAGAAGCCAGCGGAAGAAAATATAGAGGGTGAAAGATAACAGTAGCGAGACAGGCAAGGTTAGCACCCAGGCCAGTGCAATGTTTCTAATCGTTCCTGCTTGTAAGTTTTTAACCCCTTTGTTGGCTACCATGCTCCCGGCAATACCAGATGACAGAACGTGTGTTGTACTAACAGGTAACTTCAGTCCGGAAGCCAGGCCAATCATCATGGCAGCGACCAATTCAGCCGACGCTCCCTGCGCGTAGGTCAGGTGTTGCTTACCAATTTTCTCCCCTACCGTTACCACAATCCGACGCCAGCCGATCATGGTGCCAAGCCCGAGAGACAGCGCAATCATCAGGATTACCCAAAGGGGTGCATAATCGGTAAACCGGCGTAAGCCACCTTCTTCACCCAGATTCTTATTCAACTGGGCCACCTGATTAGCACTTAAGTTTGACCCTTCGTCTTCAACAATCTTTTTTACGTTGCTATTAATCAGCAATAAATCACTCCGTACTTCCAGTCGTTTCTCATTCGGAATTCGGTTGTCGACGAGCGGGCCATTAACTAAACGGCTTAGTTCAGCAAGTTCAGCATTCGTCCGAACCAGACGGGCACGGTTCGCCGACGACAAATGGGTCGAGTCAAGAACCCCCATTGTTTGTTGAATGGTCGTGATATTTGTCTGCATCAGGCGCGGATCAAGGTCTGCTTTAACCGCGAAATGATAAGGCACAATACCAATCAGAATCAGCATGATCAGACCAACGCCTTTCTGACCATCGTTGCTACCGTGAAAAAAACTCACCAACGAACAAGTGGCAATCAAAATCGACCGAATCCAGGTAGGCGGTTCTGTGTTTTTCTTGGGCTCTTTAAACAACTGATCTTTGGCTTCTTCTGGCACCGATCGGCGCAGAATAAACATCAGCACAATAGCCAGGCTAAAACCAAGCAAAGGCGACAGCAATAGGGCATACCCTGTTTCGATGGCCTTTTCCCAGTTGACAGCCGCACCGGTTTTGTTTTCGGGCATGGTGGCAAACGCCAACCCTACGCCCAAAATAGACCCAATCAGCGTGTGTGAGCTTGAACTGGGCAAGCCAAAATACCACGTTCCAAGGTTCCAGATGATGGCACTAAGTAGCAGGGCCAGTACCATAGCCACGCTATGATACACATTCTGATCGACCAGTAATTCGACAGGGAGCAGGTTGACAATGCCCATAGCGACACCAATTCCACCCAGCAGAACGCCTGTGAAGTTGCAGATTCCCGACCATACAACGGCGTACGTTGGTTTTAGCGAATTGGTATAGATGACAGTAGCAACTGCGTTGGCCGTATCGTGGAAACCATTAACAAATTCAAAGGCGCAAGCAGCGAAGAGGCTGATAAATAGGAGGATAAAAACATCCGTTTCTAATCCAAACATAAGCGGAGTATCTTCTATAAGAAAGCAAACGGTGGGTCCGTAAGCTGATGATTGCCACAAAAGTACGTGAAACTACTCACAGCCGTATTACCAAATTGTTAAGTAGAGACGCCACACGTTACGTCACAAGCCTAAATAATGATAGAACCTCCTTCGAAAGCTGCTTATTTGAATAATATTCCGGATAGTTAGGCGCAACTGGAATAAAACGAAATACATTGCGTCTCTACTTTTTGCCGGCCAGTTGCCCACAGGCAGCATCAATATCTTTACCACGGCTCCGGCGGACATTCACCGTTACGCCTTTGCTTTCTAAAAATCCGGCGAATTTATCCAGCGTTTGCGGATCTGTATTTTTGAAACTAGCCTCCGCAATCGGGTTATACTCAATGATATTGATCTTGGCTGGCACCCGCTTTGTAAACTTCCAAAGTTCCAGAGCGTCTTGCAGCGTATCGTTAAAATTATAGAAGAGAATGTACTCGAATGTAACGCGCGTACCCGTCTTTTTATAGAAATAAGTCAGTGCATCACCCAACACCTCCAGCGTATTGCTTTCGTTGATGGGCATAATTTGGTCGCGCTTCAGGTCGTTTGCCGCATGAAGCGATAAAGCGAGGTTAAACTTCACCTCATCATCACCAAGTTGCCGGATCATTTTAGCGATACCCGCCGTCGACACAGTGATGCGCTTGGGCGACATGCCCAAGCCATCGGGCGATGTGATGCGGTCAACCGATTCCAGTACGTTTTTGTAGTTAAGCAAGGGTTCGCCCATGCCCATGTATACGATGTTTGTCAGGGATGCATCGTAGTTTTCTTTAGCCTGCCGGTCAATGGCCACTACCTGGTCGTAGATTTCGGCCGCATCGAGGTTGCGCTTCCGATCCATATAACCCGTTGCGCAGAACTTACATGTCAATGAACAACCCACCTGGCTCGATACACAAGCAGTCATTCGATCACTCGGTCCGTCGTCACGGGCGTCAGTACGTAGAGCTGGTATCAGTACGCCTTCAACCAGGTTTCCGTCGAACAGGCGAAACGATGACTTGATAGTCCCATCATTGCTCCGTTGCTGTTGATCAACGGTCAAGGATCGTATTTCAAAATGTTCGTTCAGCAGTTCCCTCGTCGGCAGCGACAGGTTAGTCATCTGCTCAAACGAAAGCGCTGATTTTTTCCAGAGCCATTCGTGCACCTGTTTAGCCCGAAACCCCTGTTGGTTATTTTTTGCAAACCAGTCTTTTAACTGAACAGCCGTCAGTTTGCGAATATCTTGTTTCATGTTTTTAAAGAGCGAAAGAGCAAATGGTGAAAGAGCGAAAGCAGCAAAGCCACTCTTTCATTCTTTCACTCTTTCACTCTTTATAATTTCAGCTCGCCACTTCTTTCCTGCGTCTAACCCTTTAGGTACCCAAACAGCGGCCTTATCCATTACTTTCGGCGCTATTGGCCTGATATAGGGATACATAAAGGCCGTTTCGACTTGGCGAGCAGGCATCTTGACGCCCATATAGCTGAACAACCAAAGGATAACACTAATTCCAAATACCCACGTAAAAACGCCTACCGTGGCACCGGCTACGCTATCGAATGTGCCTAATACAGAATACTTGAGCGACCGCCGGATGGCAAAACCCATCTGGTTGATCATCACCACTGTAGGAAAAAATATGATGGAGAAACCCAGCCAGGGCAGAATCTTACGGGCTAGCTCCCGGCTGATGTATGGACTGAGCAATTCGATGCCAAAAGCCAGAAATTTAAACCCGACAATCATGGCTATAACAAACGCAATAACCGCAACGATCTCCACCAGAAGACCTTTTCGGTATCCGTTAAAAGCCCCCCAGGCAAGGGGAACGAGCATGAGTAAATCGAGCGTATTCAATAAAATGATGAGTGACGGAATGATTGACTGATCGAATAGATGGCATATGCCCTAATTCAATCTCTCAATCATTCACAAAATTCTATCCTTGTAACAGTTGCTTTACCATAGCCGAAATTGCCTTCCCATCGGCTTGACCAGCCAGTTCTTTGGAAGCTACGCCCATTACTTTCCCTAAGTCAGAAGGAACCGATGCGCCAACACGGGCCATAATTGCCTGTAGTTTTGCTTTTAGCTCCTCTTCCGACAACTGCTTGGGCAAGTATTGTTCGATAACCGCAATTTCAGCCTCCTCTACGGCCAATAAATCAGCACGATTTTGCTGACGATAAATATCGGCAGAATCCTTCCGTTGTTTTACAGCTTTGGTCAGAATCTTAGTTTCATCTTCGGGTTTGAGATCGCCGGACTGGCCTTCTTTTGTTTCTTCAAGCAGAATCATCGACTTTAGGGCCCGCAAGGCACGTAACTTGTCCTGATTCTTAGCCAGCATGGCCTGCTTGATATCGGCGTCTATTTGTTGTTTTAACGACATGGTTTAATGAATGAAAGCGTGAATGAGCGAAAGAGCGATAAAAAACCAATGAACCTTCACTGTTTCGGCAAAGTTACAAAGTCAAACAACGTTATTCACTTTACCTGAGCGGATAGCTGCACACTTTCGCTCATTCACTCTTTGGCTCATTGGAAAATGACTCGGTTAAGCGTTAACATCAATAAAATTGCCACCATTCGCAATGCGCGGGGTGGTAATAACCCCAATCTTGTCAACGTCGCTCTTGATTGCGAACGCTTCGGTGCGCAGGGAATTACGGTTCACCCGCGCCCCGATGAACGGCACATCCGTTATCAGGATGTGCTTGATTTGCACGACGTAGTAACAACAGAGTTTAATATTGAAGGCAACCCAGACGAGCGCTTTATTGAGTTAGTTAAACGGGTAAAACCGGCGCAGGTGACGCTGGTCCCCGATGCGGTTGACGCTATTACGTCTAATGCGGGTTGGGATACCATCCGCCATGCCGACCATCTTCGGCAGTTGGTTGAGACGTTCCAGGCCGATGGCATCCGGGTCTCTATTTTTGTCGATGCCGATGAGCGCATGGTTGAAGGCGCCAAAGCGGTTGGTACAGATCGTATCGAATTGTATACCGAACCGTATGCGGCTCACTATGCAGAAAACCGTGAAGCCGCTGTTGCGCCTTTTGTCCGGGCGGCCAAACGCGCAATCGAACTAGGGTTGGAACTGAACGCGGGGCACGATCTAAGTTTGGAAAACCTGCGTTTTTTCGATGAGCAGGTACCCGGTTTAGAAGAGGTTTCTATTGGCCACGCCCTGATCTGCGATGCCCTTTATTTTGGGCTGGAAAACACCATTCAGATGTATTTACGCTGCCTGGACCGCTCGGGCGGCCCCGCCTAATTATCATGACACTTCGGATAGATTATGATTTCGCGGAACGGAAAGCAGCCTGGTAGACTCTTAGTCCATCAAAAAATCACAAAAACCCGCGGGGCCGCCCGAGCGGTTCAGATATGATTCATCAATTATCCGTCGAAGATTTTTTAATGAAAGCGCGCACCCTGCCCGTCATTGATGTTCGGTCGCCGGGCGAGTACGGTCATGCCCATATTCCGGGTGCGGTGAGCATTCCACTTTTCGACAACGATGAACGGGCGCAGGTTGGCACCAAGTACAAAAACGCGGGTAAAGATGCGGCCGTTTTGCTAGGGCTCAACTTTGTAGGGCCTAAACTGGCAAGCTTTGTCAAGCAATCGAAAAAGCTTAACCCGAAAGACAAGGAAGTGCTGGTTCATTGCTGGCGGGGCGGCATGCGGAGCGGCTCTTTTGCGTGGCTACTGGATACGGCCGGACTGACTGCATCTACGCTGATTGGCGGCTACAAAGCGTACCGGAATGAAGTGCTGGCCAGTTTTGCCAGACCACTCAACCTGATCATCATTGGTGGCAAAACGGGCAGTGGCAAAACGGATATCCTTAAGGAACTAGCCCGGCAAGGCGAACAGATTATGGATCTGGAAGGACTCGCGAATCATAAAGGATCGTCTTATGGCGCTATTGGGCAACTGGCTCAGCCAGCCACGGAACAGTTTGAGAATAAACTGTTTCATACCCTTCTGACATTAGACAACAGCCGCCGAATCTGGATTGAAGATGAAAGCCGCAGTATCGGCTCATGCTTCATTCCAATGGCGCTCTGGCAACAGATGCGGATGGCATCTGTTGCCTTCATCGACATGCCGAAAGACAAGCGTGTGCATCGACTTGTGGCCGAGTATGCTACTATTGACCATGGTTCACTCGTCGAAGCAACCGAGCGAATTCGCAAACGGCTTGGCGGAAAAGTGACTAAAGATGCCCTCGACGCGCTGGCTCGGCATGATTATGCAACTGTGGCCGACTTAACCCTCGACTATTACGACAAAGCCTACTTACACGGCTTGGCACAACGCGACTCGGCCACAATTTCTCCTATTGATACTCAGAAAGACGAGCCTTCACAAACGGCTCAACGGCTGATCGAGTGGGCAAACGCCCTACAACGCTGATTACCGCTTCTTTTTCTTGGTTTCGCTCATTCGGCGGATTACTTCCCGTTTGTTAAAGCCTAAATGCCA
Source organism: Spirosoma radiotolerans (assembly GCF_000974425.1). NCBI lineage: Bacteria > Pseudomonadati > Bacteroidota > Cytophagia > Cytophagales > Cytophagaceae > Spirosoma > Spirosoma radiotolerans. The sequence continues at coordinate 69,116 of NZ_CP010429.1, read as the reverse complement.
AACCGCGAATCGTGTTTCCTGTTTGCCAAAACACGCTTCACAAATCAGGCTGTTTGATGGAACTGGTGCATTGTAAACGAAGAGGGTATCGTTAATTTTCTGAATATTGGAAATGGCCGATACCTTCTGTTTAGCGCTGTAGAGGTAGGCGTCCAGAATTTCCCTTTCCTTGGCATTCAGGGCCTGATTCTGAATATCTACCTCACCCAGCAAACGAATGTCCAGCGCATACCGCTCGGCAATGGCTTTGACTCTTGGCAGGGTTTTTAATTGACACAACTTAGCGCGCTCAGCGGGATTTGTTGTTTTTTGAAGCTGAGTAGTTAGTTCTTTTTCAAGCACTGTACTAATTCTCCCTCCCAAATTGTCTACCGTTTCTACTAAATCGGCATTGGTAACACGCTTGATTTTCGAATCGGCCATTTCCTGCTTTAGCTCGTTTGTGTAGCGTACCCGCTCAGGGTTGCAAGCCGTTAGAAAGCTGATTAATAGACCATAAAGAAGCAGAAAGCGTGTCATAAACAGGAACTTAATAAGATTGGGTTTCGTAGCTTAGTTGAAAAACGATTCCATCAACCGCTTGGTTGCAATTAGTAAATACAAAGTCTAACTGTTGGGATGCCGGACCACGGTAATTTCGTAAATTTGCTTCTTATATCAGTAATTCCTCTTGCCACTCCAGAAGGGTGGCAAAAAAAGTATACACTTATGCTTGATCAGTTAGAAGCCATTCGTGAACGCTTCAACGAAGTATCTCAACAAATTGTACAGCCCGAAGTCGTTTCGGACCAGAAGCGATTTATGAAGTTGAGTAAAGAATACAAAGATTTAGAAAAAATCGTTGTGCAGTATCAGGCTTATCAGCAACTGCTGGAAGAAATTGAGAACGCCCGGAAAGTTATTGCTACCGAGAAAGATGAAGATTTTCGGGAAATGGCCAAAGGTGAGTTAGATGAACTGCTGCCACGCCGGGAAGCTCAGGAAGAAACGCTCAAAGAGATGTTGATGCCGAAAGATCCCAATGACAGCAAAAATGTCATTCTCGAAATTCGCGGGGGCACCGGTGGCGACGAAGCAGCCATTTTTGCGGGCGATATTTTCCGAATGTATCAGCGTTTTTGCGAGAAAATGGGCTGGAAAATGTCGCTTGTTGACTTTACCGAAGGAACATCAGGTGGTTATAAAGAAATAGTTACCGAGATCGAAGGCGAAGACGTATATGGCAAGTTAAAATTTGAATCGGGGGTTCACCGGGTGCAACGGGTACCGGCTACCGAAACGCAGGGCCGGATTCATACTTCGGCCGCCAGCGTTGCGGTACTACCCGAAGCCGAAGAGGTAGACGTTGAGCTCAATATGAACGACATTCGTAAGGATACGTTCTGTTCGTCGGGAGCGGGTGGTCAGTCTGTAAACACCACGTATTCGGCCGTGCGGCTCACGCACATTCCGACGGGTTTGGTCGTGCAATGCCAGGACGAACGCTCGCAGTTAAAAAACTTCGACAAAGCGCTGACGGTACTTCGGTCAAGGCTTTACGAAATTGAATTGCAAAAGCATAACGACGCTATTGCGTCACAGCGCAAAACGATGGTTGGCAGTGGCGATCGTTCCGATAAAATCAGAACGTACAATTACCCGCAAAGCCGCGTGACCGATCACCGTATTGGCCTAACAGTTTATAACCTCCCGGCCGTAATGGATGGCGGTATTGGCGAGTTTATCGAGCAGCTTCGCATTGCCGAGAACGCCGAACGCTTGAAGGAAGGAGCAACGACTTAATTCACGTTTATCAACGCCCGACGCGTCTGTGGTCCGTGTCCTCAAGGGCCACAGACGCGTCGGGCCGTCATTACAGTCAGGTAGATTGGCCTGCCAGGTATGTGGTTCGTGAGGACACGGGCCACGGAGACAGAAGACACCTTTCGCGATCCGTGTCCTGACGGACCACAGAGATAGGAGCCAGCACTGTTTTTCTGAGCTAATTAAGCTATTTATTACTACACGAGCTTGGTAGGCCTACAAATTCAACAGTTTCTTCAACCGTTCATAGAAGCCGGTATTACGAAATGTAAACGACTTGTGTAATACGTAATTACTGATAAAGCTCAATCCCATGCCCGTCGTGTGCGCTACAAGTTTATTTAGATTCACCACTTTTACGGAAAAGGGAATAATCACAGTAGCAATCTGAAATTTCTGAACTGAAAAGTCATAAAGGATCGAAGCGCCATATACAGTGATGAGACAGGAAATGATCGACACAAGCGTAAACTTGACGGCTTCCCGCTGTGTTTTAGCTGAATTTTTTGCGTTGAAAGCAAAGAGTTTCGTTAGAAAAAAGCCTGCAATAAAAGCAATTACGTAACCCGCGAACAAAGCCTGTTCATAACTCAGTTGAAACCAATCCTGAAATAAACTTCCTGCTATGAGTTGTACGGTAGCGCCGATAGCGGCAACGATAAAGTAAGCAAGGATATCCCTGCGATTGAAAAGCCCACCTGCCATGATTTACCAATAAGGGGGCAAAGCTAAAGGTCATTTCCCATTAATCGGTATGTGACCGTACAGGAATCCAATAAGTACATCGAAAAATGAAAGTCCGGCCTCCTTACGAAAACCGGACTTTCTTATCATTAATCCTTCTTTTTGAACTATCCCTGTACGTTTTCCGACGACAATTTTGCGCCCAGATACTCGCGATTCAGGCGGGCAATATGATCGAGCGAAATTGATTTGGGGCACTCAACCGAGCAAGCACCCGTAAACGAACAGGCACCAAAGCCCTCGGCATCCATTTGAGCAACCATGCGTTCGGCCCGCTCTTTGTGCTCCGAATGCCCTTGTGGCAGAATGGCCAGCTGCGATACTTTGGCCGATACAAAAAGCATAGCTGACGCATTTTTGCAGGCAGCCACACAAGCACCACAGCCAATACAAGCGGCTGCATCCATAGCCTCATCGGCAATGGTACGCGGAACAAGAATCTCGTTCGCGTCTGGTGCCGAGCCGGTATTTACCGACACATAGCCACCCGATTGGATGATCCGATCAAAAGCCGACCGGTCGACCATCAAGTCTTTCACAACGGGGAAAGCTCTAGCCCGCCAGGGTTCAACCACAATAGTGTCGCCATCATTAAATGAGCGCATATGCAGTTGGCAAGTAGTAGCACCCGTTTGTGGCCCGTGTGCGCGCCCATTGATATACATGGAACACATGCCACAGATACCCTCGCGGCAATCGTGGTCGAAGGTTACGGGATCTTCACCTTTGCGGGTCAGCGAGTCATTTAGTACATCGAACATTTCTAGGAACGACATATCTTCCGATACCTCATCCAGGTGGTATTCTACTAGTTTACCGGCTGTATTACTATTTTTCTGTCTCCAGACTTTTAGGTTAATCTTCATGGTAGTTCGTGGTTGGTGGTTTGTCATGTGGGGTTCTGGCTGTCAGCAACCATAAACCGCACACGACAAACCACGAACTGTTATTTATAACTCCGCTGTGTCAATTTCACATTCTCAAACTCAAGCAACTCTTTGTTGAGTACTTCGGGTTTTCCTTCACCCTGATACTCCCAAGCCGCCACATAGGCGTAATTGGCATCGTCACGCAGGGCTTCCCCATCGGGCGTTTGGAACTCTTCCCGGAAGTGACCACCGCAGGATTCGTTACGGTTCAGCGCGTCGTCGACCATCAGTTCGCCAAGCTCAATGAAATCAGCGACACGTCCTGCCTGCTCCAGCGCCTGGTTCATCTCCTCCGACTCGCCCAACACTTTCACATTTGTCCAGAACTCTTTTTTCAGCGCCTGGATCTTTTGCTTGGCGATCTTCAGCCCTTCTTCGTTCCGCGCCATACCGCAGTACTCCCACATAATATGGCCCAGTTCTTTATGCAAATCATCAACCGGCCGTTCGCCTTTGATCGTCAATAATTGATTGACCTGGTCGTGGATTTTCTTTTCGGCCTCTTTAAAAGCGGGGGCATCGACGGATATTTTATCCGCGGGCCCAATCGTTGCCAGGTAATCACCAACGGTATACGGAATCACGAAATAACCATCAGCAAGCCCCTGCATCAGAGCCGAAGCGCCAAGACGGTTGGCGCCGTGATCCGAGAAGTTCGCTTCGCCAAGGGCATACAGACCCGGAATGGTCGTCATCAAATTGTAGTCTACCCACAAACCTCCCATCGTATAGTGAACAGCGGGATAAATCATCATCGGTGTTTCATATGGATTTTCGCCGGTGATCTTTTCGTACATTTCGAAGAGGTTACCATATTTGGCTTCAATCGTTTTCTGACCGTCGCGCTTGATGGCATCGGCAAAATCCAGGTAAACAGCCAATCCTGTTTTACTTACTCCTCGCCCTTCGTCGCACATGTTTTTCGCATTTCGAGAAGCTACGTCACGAGGTACGAGGTTACCGAAAGCAGGATAACGGCGCTCCAGGAAGTAATCACGAGCATCTTCGGACAAATCAGTCGGTTTCAACTCACCTTTCTGAATCCGCCGTGCATCTTCTTTTGATTTCGGTGCCCAAACCCGGCCGTCATTCCGCAACGACTCCGACATCAGCGTCAGTTTGGACTGGTAATGGCCCGATACCGGAATACAGGTGGGGTGAATCTGTGTGAAACAGGGGTTTGCGAAATAAGCTCCCTTCTTGTGGGCACGCCAGGCGGCTGTCACGTTGCTACCCATCGCATTAGTCGACAAGTAGAATACGTTGCCATAGCCACCTGTGCAAAGCAACACGGCATGAGCCGAATGCGACTCAATTTTACCCGTGATCAGATTACGGGTCACGATTCCCCGTGCTTTTCCTCCTTCGACCACCAGATCGAGCATTTCGGTCCGTGGGTACAGCTTCACTTTCCCGTTGGCTACCTGACGACTTAACGCCGAATAGGCACCCAGCAGCAATTGCTGCCCCGTTTGACCACGTGCGTAGAACGTACGTGATACCTGGGCGCCACCAAACGAGCGGTTTGCCAGGGTACCGCCGTACTCACGGGCAAAGGGAACGCCCTGGGCTACACATTGGTCGATGATATTGACACTGACTTCGGCCAGCCGGTGAACATTTGCTTCACGAGCCCGATAGTCACCACCTTTAATGGTATCGTAGAATAACCGGAACACGCTGTCGCCATCGTTCTGGTAATTTTTAGCCGCGTTGATTCCACCCTGGGCCGCAATGGAGTGCGCCCGGCGGGGACTATCCTGAAAGCAAAACGCTTTTACATTATAGCCTAACTCGGCCAGCGACGCAGCCGCGGATGCACCGGCCAGACCTGTGCCAACTACAATAATATCGTATTTCCGCTTGTTGGCTGGATTGACCAGCTTCAGGGAAAATTTTTGCCGTGCCCATTTTTCGGCTAAAGGACCTGCGGGGATTTTAGATTCCAGTTGCATATTTAAAGAGCGAAAGAGCGAAAGAGTGAAAGACTGGTCCGCCGAAGCAGTAGGAGAGTGAAGCGTGAATAATTTCCATTTTTTCGCTCAGGCAGTCTTTCCCTCTTTCGCCTTTAAATGATGTGATGAACCTGTAAATACACGTAAATTGGCATGGCTGCAAAAGCCGCCGGAATAATGATTGCAAAGAAATACTTGCCTAACATCTCGATGAGTGGCGTGTATTTTTTATGCCGGACACCGAGCGTTTGAAAACCACTCTGAAAGCCATGTGCCAGGTGATAACCAACCGCAACCATACAGATAACATACAGAACGACGTACCATAACTCGCCAAAGGCCACTTTCACAACCGCGTAAAGGTCTTTGTATTGTTTACCGTCGTACTCGGCCATGGGGACCGAACCAAAGTGCATTTCGTACCAGAACGTACGCATGTGAATGATGATGAACAGCAACAGAACCGTACCCAGAATACCCATGTTGCGCGACGACCAGTCGCTGTTCGCTTCTGGCTTGCTATACGCATACTTAACCGGCCGCGACGACTGATTGTGGCGAGTCAGCACATAAGCCATCAATGCATGTACCAGAATGGAGGTATAAAGGAGGTACGATACGGTCATAATGAGCGGGTTATGCGTCATGAAGTACGTATACTCATTGAAGGCCCTACCGCCGTCACTCTTAAATAGCTGGAGATTACCAGCCATATGTACAATTAGAAAAGAACTTAAAAACAGTCCCGTCAGCGACATTATGACCTTGCGGCCGAGGGAGCTGGACAGAGTTTGTGTTACCCAAGCCATACGGTGAACGACACGAAATTATAGTGTAAACGATTGAAAAAAAGCCGGTTTAAACGGCGCTTCAAAGCTAAAGCACAAACCCGATGGAAACAACATTACGCGCTACTATCAACCATTTTATAACTTATTTACAGCCTATATAAATTACAGAAACTGCTTAATTTAAGAACAGCCTGTTTTAGTCGATTGTTCGTTTCGTCCTGTTTTTAATTCGGTAACTTATGTCTGATCAACGTAATTTTTACACAAAGGAAAAGAACTAATTGTAACCAATTCACTATCAATACAATAGCATCGAAGTTAGTACCAACTTTTTGAACAACCACATTTATCCAGCTATTTTGCACCCTTCGACCGATTTATCTCTTTATATGAAAGCATACGTATTTCCAGGTCAGGGTTCTCAATTCCGAGGTATGGGACAGGATCTTTACCAACAGTCCGATGCAGCCCGTCGTTTGTTCGAGCAAGCCAACGAGGTGTTGGGATACAACCTCACCAACATTATGTTCAATGGCACCGACGAAGACCTAAAACAAACAATTTACACGCAACCTGCGGTTTTTCTGCATGGTGTAATACTGGCCCTAACCTCTGCATCATTCGCTCCGGATGGGTTCGATGTCTCAATGGTGGCGGGCCACTCACTGGGCGAGTTGTCAGCCCTTACGGCGGCCGGTGTTCTTTCGTTCGAAGATGGGCTCAAGCTGGCGTCTGTCCGCGCAACGGCCATGCAGCGTGCCTGTGATCTGGCCCCCTCGACCATGGCGGCCGTGTTGGGCCTTGCCGATGACGTCATTGAGCGAGTTTGTGGAGAAATCACGGAAGAGATTGTTGTTCCAGCCAATTACAATTGCCCCGGTCAGGTAGTTATTTCGGGCAGTGTGGCGGGCATACAGCTGGCCGAAGAGCGCCTGAAAGCGGCCGGCGCCAAACGTGTTGTGCCACTGGCCGTGAGTGGCGCCTTTCACTCTCCGTTTATGGAGCCTGCGCAAACCGAATTTGCCGAGGCTGTTCAAAACATGCCCTTCAGCGCCCCCCGTTGCCCTGTTTACCAAAATGTGAATGCCATCGCGGTAACTGATCCGCAGCAACTAAAAGCTAATCTGATCGCTCAATTAACGTCGCCAGTTCGCTGGACACAATCCGTTGAGCAGATGGTCGTGGATGGCGCAACCGAATTTTATGAGTGCGGACCAGGCAAAGTGCTGCAGGGATTAATTAAAAAGATTAGTCCAGCCACCCCGTCAATGGGCGTATAACGAACTAATAGCGACTTGATTATCAACAGAAAGCCAAATACCGGCGTAAAAATGCTGTTTTTTTTGCGCCGGTATTTGTTTTTAACCCCATCGGTCCGCTATCTTTGCACTCGCAATTACAAAACAGTCCGATAGTATAAGGGTAGTACGACAGATTTTGGTTCTGTTTGTGGAGGTTCGAATCCTTCTCGGACTACAGCAAAGACCCCCAATATGTTCAAGAAGAACGTATTGGGGGTCTTTAGCTTTATCCCCTGTTACATATATTCGGTTGTAAAATCAGTCGGTTGGCATTGGCAACTTGTGTAACAGGCCTTTATGTACTGCGCGAAGAAGACCAGTTACTTTCTCTGCTGGAAATTTCATATAATTACAAACCATGAAAAGACTACTATTTTTCTGTCTGGTTCTGTTTTTAGCCGGAGCCTGTAGCCGAGTGTCTATTCCGACGACAAAACGCGTTGTCTTAACAGGAATAGACGCATCCAAAAAACCCGGGGATGATTTTTTTAGCTACGCCAATGGTATCTGGTATGATACTGCCCGGATACCAGCCTCCCAAACAGGTGTAGGCTCCTATTCCTTCATGAATTACCCGCAGCGCATTCGGATGCAGGCAATCCTGGACAGCATTTCGGCAAGGACTAATCCAGCAGGCAGTATCGAACAAAAGGTGGGTGATTTTTACGCGTCCGGCATGGACACAGCAGCGATTAACAAACGAGGGTTTGAACCCATCAAACCTCTGCTCGCCCGCATCAATGCCGTGACCGATGCGGCTTCGTTGCTGAAGCTAGTGGCTGACGAACAAAAAATAGGGAACGGTTCCATGATTGGCTTTCGCGTGGGGCCCGATAACAAACGGAGTACAGTCAATATTGCCCAGTTTTACCAAACAGGAATCGGTTTGCCAGAAAGGGACTATTATATTAAGACCGATTCATCGACGCTCACCATTCAAAACGCATATAAGAAATACCTCACCCGTTTGTTTGAATTGACAGGGGTTGACGCAATGTCTGCCGAGAAAAATGCAACGGTTGTTTATGAACTTGAAAAACAATTAGCCACCGCCCATAAAACAAATATTGAACGCAGGGATGTTAAGGCAAACTACAATAAACTGGCGGTTGCTGCCCTTGCCCAAAAACAGCCTGCCTTGAACTGGACAACCTTGTTAAGCAACTTAGGCGTAAACGTTGATTCGGTTAACGTAGCACAACCGGCTTATTACGACAAACTGAATACACTTCTGCAATCTGTTGCTATTCAGGATTGGAAAGTTTATGTAAAAGCTCATTCGCTAACCAACTATTCGACTTTCTTAAGCCAGCCGTTTGTGGATGCCTCGTTTGCGTACTCAAAAATTCTGACCGGACAAGCGGTGAAGAAAACGCGGGCCGAAGAAATGACGCAAGCGGTTGACGGCTCCCTCGGCGATGCTCTGGCCCAGTTGTATGTGAAAAAATATTTTCCGGAAGCGGCCAAGAAACGGATGGCGATACTGGTCGACAACCTGGAAAAAGCATTTGAAGCACGCATCAACCGCCTAGAGTGGATGAGCGATTCGACCAAAATAAAGGCGAAAGAAAAACTCTATGCCTTTACCGAGAAAATCGGTTACCCAGATAAATGGCGCGATTACTCCAATGTGGCTGTGAAGCGGGACGCTTATTTTGAAAACCAATTATCGGTTTCTAAAAATGATTACCGCTACAACCTGGCTAAAGTAGGGCAGCCGGTCGACCGAACAGAATGGCATACGACTCCGCCCACGGTAACGGCTTATAATAATCCTCCGCTCAACGAGATCGTTTTCCCGGCGGGCATCTTACAACCTCCCTATTTCGATGTCAATGCTGATGACGCGCTGAACTATGGCGGCATCGGCATGGTGATCGGTCATGAAATAACGCACTCGTTTGACGATCAGGGAGCACAATTTGATAAAGTTGGCAACGTAACCAACTGGTGGACAAAATCGGACTATGCCAAATTCAAAGCAAAAACCCAGCAGGTAATCGATCAATACAATTTATTCACCGTACTCGACTCCGTGCATGTAAAGGGGGCTTTGACCGTAGGCGAAAACACCGCCGATATTGCGGGCGTTGCTATTGCGTATGATGCCTTTAAATTGACCGAGCAGGGACGGGACACCATGAAACTGGATGGCTTTACCCCTGATCAACGTTTTTTTATCTCAATAGCCAGAATATGGCGCGTAAAAACAAGAGATGCTTTTATGGGCATGTATGTCAACACCAATCCGCACTCACCGGCCAAGTGGCGGGTGAACGGACCGCTGATGAACTTTACCCCTTTTTACAAAGCCTTTAATGTGCAACCGGGCGATAAAATGTATAAACCCGAACAAGAAAGAATAACTGTTTGGTAACGCTCGACCGATGAAAATAGCCACCTATAATGTCAATGGCATAAACGCCCGGTTACCTGTCCTCCTGCGTTGGTTGACCGAAACGGCGCCAGATGTGGTCTGTCTACAGGAATTAAAAGCGCCCCAGGAGAAATTTCCCCAGCAGGCCATCCGCGATGCGGGATACAGTGCTATCTGGAAAGGACAGAAAAGCTGGAATGGAGTGGCCATTCTTGGGCGGGGTATTGAACTGGCTGAAACTCGCAGCATGCTTCCTGGTGATGATCAGGATGAGCAAAGCCGCTATATAGAAACGATTGTAAATGGGATCTCGGTTGGCTGCCTCTACCTACCCAATGGCAATCCGGTTCCTGGTCCAAAGTTTGACTATAAACTGCGCTGGTTTGACCGGTTGATTACCTATGCGGCTTCCTTACTGGAAACCCATACACCAACCATTCTAGCGGGTGATTTTAATGTAATTCCGACGAATTTAGATGCCTCTCAACCGGAACGTTGGGTACAGGATGCGCTGGCTCGCCCCGAGTCACGAGCGGCTTATGATAAATTACTTGAATTAGGCTGGATCGATTCGCTTCGAAAGCTTAGTCCAACTCAGTCGATCTATACCTACTGGGATTATTATGGGTATGCCTACCAGCGGAATACCGGGTTGCGCATCGATCATATGCTGGTCAATAGTGAGCTTTCGGAACAGGTACTGGAGGCTGGTGTTGACCGGCACGTCAGAGGTTGGGAGAAAACCAGCGATCATGCCCCAACCTGGATTAAGCTATCCAGGCAATTTACGAACCCAGTGGGTTAACTTGTTCATCTGGTAGTAAAACCCACTATGTGCGGATTCTGGTCGATGGGTAGAAAACGTTTACCCTAACAACTTTATCCAGGCCAGACATAGCTACGGCGGATGCCCTGCTCCACCTTATGACTCACGGTCAAACGGTAGCACTGCTAAGCGAGGTAATCCAGTCTTGTACTTATTGCTTTGTTGGCCTCAGCCAGTATGCCCGGTCATGGCCCAACGGTGAGTATTTGCTTCAGTTTATTGTAACCCGTGTGGACTTCCCAAAGGTCTGTATTGGCCAGCCGGATACTGTAAGCCGGATTTTGGGCCAATGAGCGATAACTGTCAGGCAAATGCAGTAGTAGCTCATAGCGACCGGCCTTTACGGCAGCGGGAAGTTGGAGTTTGTGACGAAGCTGATGAGAGCCAGGGGACAATCGACGGACATCCGTTTCTACCGTAATGTTATGAATGACTCCACTCGCCATGTTTCGCAGGATAAGTTGAAGGGATCTCGGGTTATAGGGAGCGCTATAGCCAACATTAGACAAAGCCAAGTCAATTTGCAGGCGCTGACCTACGTTGATCCGATCGGGAATCGTAGCGGATCGTAGCACCAACCGGTACCCCAGTCGGCGCCGAATATTATCCATGCACCCCTGGGCTTGCCAGTCATTATTCACATCGTTATTATAACTAGCATTCAGGTAGCTGTAGTGCATCAAGGCCATCTCCTGCTCGGCCCGACCCAGCGGTGCGCAATCATTTTGTGGGCTAAACGCATCATCACAGGTTTCGCCCCCTACGGCCGTGTACCGGCTATCCTGCGCCATATATCGACGTAGTGGAGCGGTAGCCGGGCCACGTTTGGTCGACGAGTTGCCGACATCATAAAAGGTGCCATAATCATCGGGGCTGGCTAGAAAGCAGTCGTTATGAAACCCGATTCGGGCAAGATCAGAAGCCTGGTATCCATCCCCAGCGCCCATAGCGGCCGAGGTAACTGGCGCTTTGGGCCCGTAGATAAACCGCTGTTTGATCTGCGGAGTACGGACCTGCACCATGCGATCCTTAGGCAGAGCTTTCAGCAGAGCAGCCAATACCTGATTACGATCCATCCAACTGCTGTCTGGCACCACGCCAAGACTATTGGTAGACGCATCGCCAAAATAATCGGTAAAGTAGTTTTCGCCCCAGATTCCGATAAAGCCCATTTGCAGCACAGCAATAACATCTGCATGTTCATGAAGCAGAGGACTTAGCTGACTGATATGGGCCAACACAATGGCTTTGGGGGCGTCGCCATAGGGTGGACATATTTTATATTGATCCGGGCAACTACCTGTGGTGGCCTGATCCGTATAGGCGAACCGGAGAATGAGCTTGACACCCGCCTGGCGGGCTATGATAAAGTCCTGGTCTACCTTTTTAAGAAAGTCTTCGCTTAAGGGACTGTTTTTGAAGGTTTCCAGTCGATAACTTCGATACACTAGAGAACACTGGATAGGATAGCTAGCCTTGGAAGTACGCTGGGCCTGGGTTCGGTACCTGCCCAGTGTAGTCGCATCGAGGGGCACAAACCTGGCTGAAGAAGTACTGATCGGAATATAAAAACCTCGTTCGGGATTAGGAAAATCCTCCAGGCTTTCTGCATACGTCGAGCGATGGGTTTGTGCCTGGAGGGCTGTTTGGCCAATTAAGATAAAGAAAACTAAGTCTGACAACCGCCGTAAGAACTGGATCATGGGTGCAAATTACATTGTATGCCTTAAAGATAAGTTTCTTTACTTGTCGGTTGAATCAATACGATAATTCAAGCTGTGAGATAACCTTATAAGGGCTTAAGGTTTATAGAAAAGTTGAATAAGAGTCAGGGTTGGCAGCCCCAATTTAGAAAGGTTAGGGTTATTCCGGGTGAGCCATGAGTTAGTAAGCAATTTATCAATATGTCACTGGGTGAGCCGACTAGGCCCATCCGCTTAGCCAGTTAACGGGTAAAATAACCCGTTTTGGCATAAAGCGATTGGTCTATGGTGTAACTTGGCCCTATGATGCGATTCTCGTACCTACTAATGTTGAGTGTAGGGCTGCTGGCCGGTTCGGGCAAAGCAACCGCTCAGGCCATCGTTATTAAAGGCTCATCGGACGGCAGAATAGCCTTTAAAGAAAAATGGCTATTTCGAGCCGGTGACAGTACAGAATGGGCGAGCCCATTGTACAATGACCGCCACTGGACAGCCATTGCTCCCAGTGTTGACCTGGACGAGAATCCTCAGCTTTGGCAAGCCCGGCAGGGCTGGTTCCGGCAAAAATTTCGCTTCCGGCGCCCCCCAAGTCAAGACCTTACTCTAACTATCCGGCAGTTTGGTCGCTCGGAGGTCTTCCTGGATGGGCAACGGCAGGCATTGCTCAAACCTGTCCGCTACGACTCTGCAGGATCGCAGCGAATCGTGGGGTTCCTGCCCATACGAATTACCGATACCAATCAACATACTCTGGCGGTGCACTATGCGTTCCGGCCAGACCCGTTGATTGGCGCGGTCGTTGACAAAGCGCCGTTTCGACTCGATATAGACCCCGCTGACCGGGCCGGGATTCATTTGCTGGACGACCAGCAAATGGGAGCGGGCTTATCGGGTCTGATGACGGGGGTTTTCGGGTTGTTGAGTTTGCTGCATTTCCTGTTTTACCGGGCTAACCCGGTGCAAACCGTACATCGGGTGCTGAGTGCTACGATGCTGGCTTTTGCCCTGTCGTTTTTATCCGATTTGGCTGATCATTATGTTGGTACTCTCACGTTAGATTCCCTACGCGGGGCCCTGGCCGTCCTGAGCATCAATTCGGCTTTCGCTTTGTTGCTCTTGTCGGTCTATACCTACCTGGGCCGACGTCCAGGCGGATTGTTCTGGAACCTGGTGGTGGTACAGATGATAGCGGCCTTCTACACAATTGTGGTCTCTCCCCCGCCCGACAACCTGTTCTGGATTCCTTTTGTCGGGGTGCTCATCGAGTACATCCGGGTGAGCTGGCTGGCTAAACGACATAACCCTGACGCAGACGCCCGGCTGCCCTGGAATTCGCTGAGAGTGACGCTGTATGCCGTGTTGGCGTTGATTCCAGTGGCGATCCTGATGGGTATTTTGGTAGGCAAATATAAGATGAGTGCCGCCGAAGACTGGGTGATGATTCCTATGGTGATGCTGGTCCTGTTGGCCATGTTCAGCATCCCACTGGGTTTATCGCTTTCGCTGGTGCGCGACTATGCCCGGACATATCGGACACTGCAGAAAAAATTGCAGGAGGTTGAACAGCTCTCGGCCCAGGCCATGATTCAGGAGCAGGAAAAACAACAACTGCTGGCTCGTCAGAACGAGGTATTAGAGCACCAGGTGGCCGACCGAACTGCTGAACTAACTAAATCACTGAGCGACCTGCAACGTACCCAACAACAACTCATCCAGAAAGAGAAGATGGCCAGTTTAGGCGAACTGACGGCGGGCATTGCGCATGAGATTCAGAACCCGCTCAACTTTGTCAATAACTTCTCGGAGGTGTCCGATGAACTGGTAGACGAACTGCGGGCAGAACAACACAAGCCCGTCCGCGATACCGGGTTGGAAACGGAGTTACTGGATGATCTTAAACAAAACCTGCAAAAAATCACCCAGCACGGTAAGCGGGCTTCGGCCATTGTGAAAGGGATGCTCGAACACAGCCGTTCCAGCTCGGGAGAGCACCAATCCATTAACCTAAATGCCTTAGCTGATGAGTATCTCCAGATCGCTTACCAGGGCCTGCGGGCTAAAGACAAGGGATTCACAGTTGAGTTGGCGACCGATTTTGGGGCAGATTTACCGTTGCTCGAGGTGATTCCCCAGGAAATTGGCCGAGTGCTGTTGAATGTGTACAACAACGCCTTTTACGCGGTACGCCAAAAACAGAAAACTACGAACTTTGATTATCGACCCAAGGTCGCCTTACAGACTCGTCAGGAGAATGGGCGTATTCTGATCCGGGTAAGCGACAATGGAACGGGCATGCCCGAATCGGTCAAAGAGAAAATATTTCAACCCTTCTTTACCACCAAACCAACCGGAGAGGGCACGGGTCTGGGCTTGTCGCTCTCTTATGACATCATTACTAACGGACACGGGGGATCACTGCTGGTGGAAAGCCAGGAAGGAGAAGGGAGCGCATTTATCATTGAGTTACCCAATCCGGGCGTCGAATAAAAGGCTACCAATCATTCTCAAAGTCGCTCTCAATAAGACTCATACTCGTATTTGATGTACGACTGAACATCAGGAGACTCCCTCACATTGGTGTGAATAAGCGTAAGTAATCCATTGGTATACGTCATTTCACAGCCCTCATAGATAATGTTGTTTTTGTTGAACATTTCTGCGTTGGGTGTTCCGGTCAGCAAGCCAAACGTAGGATTAGGTTTATCATCGTGCCGATATTGGACGGTCCATACCGGGTTGGAGCCGGGAGTAAGCGTTTG
Source organism: Spirosoma radiotolerans (assembly GCF_000974425.1). NCBI lineage: Bacteria > Pseudomonadati > Bacteroidota > Cytophagia > Cytophagales > Cytophagaceae > Spirosoma > Spirosoma radiotolerans. The sequence goes on along the minus strand of NZ_CP010429.1, from coordinate 53,928 downwards.
TTCCGTCTTGATAGCATTCCCGTGATCGTACGTATAGCGCGTAGTCCCCGTCCCATTTCCTGAAGTTACTATTGTCTTTATCGGCAGCTTATCGGCCCCATACTCCAGCGTTATGGTCTGTGTTAGCTTAAACTGCCCATTTCTATTCACATCTTCATACACAGTAACCTGGGACAAATTGCCTTTGTCGTCGTAGGTATAGGTAAGGCGAGCCGGTAAAAACGAAGAGGCTGGCAACCGTTCTGCGCTGGTTAGCTGCCCTTGTTGATCATACGTAAAAACGGTAGTTTGGTTGGGTGAATCATCTGTAGCGCCAGCCCGAATGGTGTAATTCGTTAACTGGCCCGCTTGATTGTAGGCGTAGGTATAGGTAGTCGTATTATGTGTGCCAGTCCGGATAGCCTTTTTTAAGCGGTATTGTGTGGTAACTGGCGACACTGACGGACTCGATGTGACTACTGAAGTTGAGTCTTCCTTACAGGATCCAAAGGCAGTCAACAAGAACAGGCATACAGACCACGTACAGAGCGAAGTTGATTTAATAAGGTACATGGTTTATTCTGGTATTGAGGGTTGGTATGTATGATGAAAGCAACGTCGCTGCTTTAGCTACCTATCAGGGAATGCCTACACGAGTCAATGGCCGTTACTAAGGCTTGAGACGGAGTGGAAAGCGATAAACGAGAGTCCATAAAATGCATTAGCTAACTATAAAAAACCGCTTGTATAATGGCCTGTTATCGATGCACTAAAGCTCGCCGAGCTCTAGTGTGTTTTATTTTGTTTTCGTCGGGCCATCCTCGTTTAGGGTGGCCTGATTTTTTGGGTGAAAGTCGGTAACCAACTTCATTATAGAACCTATTAGCCCGGCCTTTATTCCCTCATTAGCTTCACCAGCAGCACCAGAACCGGGCCACTTTGTTGACTCAAATCATACTTCGTTACCGGAAAACGGGCAAAATATGCACTTCATCGAAATAAGTTCATAAAGAGATGACGAACACACAAATTTGTATTACTAAGCCGCCTTGGAAGGAAGGCGGTTTACCAAGCCCATAAATAAGAAAGAAATGAAAGCTCAAATCAATGACGAAGAACTGATCCGACAGTATTTACCCACGAACCCTACCGCCTGTTTCGAGACCCTCTACAACCGCTATGTTAGTAAAGTCTACAACCGGTGTTTGTCGATGACCAAAGATGCCGAAAAAGCGGAGGACTTTACCCACGATATTTTTATACGCACCTTTGCCCGCCTGGATCGTTTTCAGGAGCGCTCAACCTTTTCGACCTGGCTCTATTCTATTTCGTTTAACTACTGCCTGGATCAAATTAAATTGTCGAATCGGTTAAACACCACATCACTTGACGATGCCTTAACCAGTCAGTACATCGATACGGACGATTACGCGCCACAGGAGGAGCAAATGCGCGACCTGGCTAAAGCCATGGATAATCTGTCTCCACAAGATGCCGACCTGCTACGTCTGAAATACCAGCAGGGTATGAATATTCAACAGATTTCTTCTCACTTTAACATCAAAGAGAGTGCTGTGAAAATGCGCTTAAAACGGTCACGCGATAAAGTTAGGCAACTCTATGAAGCCGTTGCGTACCAGGATTAATTACGGAGCAGGAGTTCTTACCGTTAACCAATTGGCGTTTGTCGTTAAGATTGCCTAACCATCAATCCGTATTTCATGTTACCTGTAAAGGCTCACGCTAAAGCCTGAACAAACGCATGGATAACGAAACAGTTAAGCAGGATCTCTATCAGGCAATTAGAGAATTTCTCGATTTGACCCCATCGGCCGACAACGAAACCATATCGACCTTATTCACATCTATCAAGGTCTTTGCCGATGAACTACCGGTTTACCCAAAGGCACAGACCCAAGCTGAAGTGAACGCGTACAACCTGGCCCATGGCGAAAGTGATGCTGAATTGATTTATTTCTCACCCACGGAGTGGAACAATTCAGATTCAATCGAGGATAGAGAGTCAAAGCTGAGCCGCTTGCAGGAACGAGCTATGGAAATCGAACGTATCCTTCGGGCTGATTCGTAGGACCGATCAGCGTTACTAGCGCTTACCATAAAGTTCGCGTAGGCTGTCAACATAAGCCTCCGTGTGAGTTTTGCCCAGCAGTTCATAGCCATGGTCGATCAACTCCTGATAGGTCAGCTCCTCGCTTTTTACCCCATGCGCGGTATTTTCGGCCACAGCCATTCGGCAAAGCTCATGGTTGATCGAGTCGTTTTTCGTGCTTGACCCTACCCGTATGTCGTACCACATGGTTTGGCTACGGTATTTTTTGTCTAACGGCTTCGTACCACAACTTAATACGGTCAGAGCAACAAGCAGCATAAGCAGGCATTTGGGGAGATTTTTCATACCGGCAAATTACAACATCAGCACGGCATGCTAAAGATAGTACCAACATCATATAGCACAGACCACCATTCACTCATGAACTTTTTACCTAAAAAATCCCGTTGGCTTGAACCAGCGGGATTTTTTGTAGCTGCTATAAAAACATAAAGCCGCTTTCGTAAAAGCGGCTTCGGACTCATCTATAGGCTACAGGACCAAGCTTGAGGCCCCGGAAGGAAATACGGAGGAACTGACTTAAAAAAGGTTTTTGATGTCAATTCGACGGTGCATATGTTCTTTATCTTTAAAAGGAAGCATAACCATTACCCGACCGTGTTCGTGAATAGCGTCGATCTGGTCGACATCCACGAAGGACGGAATATCCAGCACCCGCAGAAACATAGGTACGGCCAAACGCTGGTTGGTACCGTCTTCCAGAGGCTGGTTGGATGTGCTGACCAATAAGGTATAGAGAACGAGTTTGTTGCCCTCGACCAGCACATTAAACGAATTGGCGCTTACGCCGGGAGCAGACAGGGTAATTACCAGGCGTTCGTCTTCACGCTCAACATTCATGGTCGTTTGAGTCGAACCACCGTAGAGCGTATTCAGCAAGTCAATTTGACCGCCTGTTCCCTGAAACACATTTTCTATCGCTTTCATAGTGGATGTTGTTTACTGTTCTAGTACTAGTTCTTAGACAAACCTCGTGCCTAATGGATTAATCGACTATTTTTCAGCCAGCTTGTCAGCATAATAGCGTCCATTCTGGCCAAATAATGCCGTTTTGGCACGATAAGCACCTGTTTTGCCATTTTTTGCATAATATTCACTAAAACCCAATAGTGTTGCCATTTGTGGTCTGTGTGTGGTTGTCTTTCTACAAAATACCACAATGCATTTGGCGTACAAAAAGCCGGTATTCATGGCGTACCTTTGCAAAATCATGCATATTAGAATTGGCACTCGAAGCAGCCGCCTGGCGGTTTGGCAAGCAGAACATATACAATCGCTACTGCAGGCAGGAGGATTAACCTCCGAGTTGGTTCTTATTGAGACGAAAGGCGATCTGGTACTCGACCGGTCGTTGGCGAAGATTGGTAGTAAGGGCGTTTTTACACAGGAACTGGAAGATCAACTCCGGACGGGAGCCATTGATATTGCCGTTCATAGCGCGAAAGACCTACCCTCGAACTTACCGTCAGACTTACATATCATTGCGTTTACCGAGCGCGAACCCGCCAATGATGTACTGGTCAGCCGCAACAAAAACCTCTCACTTACCAGCGGAGAATCGTTTCGGATTGGCACGTCCTCTACCCGACGGGTGGCTATGCTCAAGCATTATTGTCCGCACATAACCACAGTCGATATGCGGGGCAACCTGCAAACACGGCTTCGCAAACTTGATGAAGATCAGTGTGACGCCCTGCTGCTGGCCTACGCGGGCGTTCACCGGATGGGTTACGACGATCTGATTGTGGAGCGATTGCCCCTTGCCGAATTCACACCCGCTGTAGCGCAGGGAAGTATCGCGGTTGAAGTAGCTACCTCCCTGTCTGGCGAGGTGAACGAGGAGATCATTCGGCTCGTCAATCATACACCCACGGAGGCTTGCCTGCGCGCCGAACGGGCATTTCTGGCCCGGCTTGAAGGAGGGTGTAGTATTCCATCGTTTGCGTTGGCTCAATGGACGGAAGAGAAAACAATTAGCCTGACCGGTGGATTGGTAAGTCTGGATGGTCGTGAGCTAATTCGGGATACGTTTGCTGGCGCACCGGAAGAATCGCCATTAATTGGGCACTCGCTGGCCGAAGCCATTTTGGCACGCGGTGGTGATGTATTATTGCAAGACATTCGCGCACACTTATGATGCCTACCATTGCCCAGTCTGACGAAGACATCCGCCGTTGTTTGCCCGCTATGCTGGCGCTTCGCCCACACCTGACACCCGAGCAGGCCTTCGAGCAAATCCGCTTTCAACAAGCCAATGAAGGCTTCGTGCTGGCCTTTATTGCGGGCGATGACCCATCGGCGCCCGCGCCTGCCGTAACAGGCTATCGCACGCTGAATTTTCTATACAGTGGCAAAACGATTTACATCGACGATCTGTCGACGCTGCCTGCTGCGCGGGGAAAAGGGTACGCCAGCGCCCTGGTCGATTTTGTGGTGGAGCAGGCCCGCCAGACTGGCTGCCAGTGCGTGTCGCTCGACTCAGGTCAGAACCCGGCCCGCTACGATGCCCACCGGCTGTATCTCAACAAAGGATTTAATATAACCAGTCATCATTTTAAACTGGATTTGCTGTAGTATTTTGCACGAGCCGTTTCTGCTTTTCTGTTTTAACTTGCTACTATGAATCTGTTCCGAATTAGTTGGAGTAATCTTAAAGACAAACCCTTAAGCAGTTTTCTGAGTGGGCTTCTCATGACATTCGGCATCACGATTATCTCGCTGTTGCTGTTACTCAACAAGCAGTTAGATGACCAGTTCCGCAAGAATATTAAAGGAATCGACATGGTGCTGGGCGCCAAAGGAAGCCCGCTCCAGTTGATTTTATCCAGCATTTATCAGATTGATTCGCCAACGGGAAACATGCCGCTTGAGGAAGCGGAGCGCCTGACACGCAACCCGATGATCAAAACGGCCATTCCTCTCTCAATGGGCGATAATTATCAGTCGTTCCGGATTGTTGGGACCAACAAGAAATACATCGATCACTTTGGCGCTTCCATAGCCCAGGGAAAACTGTTCCAGCAAGAGTTGGAGACCGTGATTGGCCCACGGGTGGCGGCTGTAACGGGCCTTAAGATTGGTGACACCTTTGCCGGTTCGCACGGGCTGGACAAGGACGGCGACGTCCATGCGAACACCAAGTATAAGGTTGTCGGCATTTTAAGTCCGACAAATACCGTTGCCGACCAGCTTATTCTTACGCCTTTATCGAGCGTTTGGGCTATTCATGAACACCACGAGGCCCATCATGAAGCTGGTGAAGCACAGGAAGATGAAGCATCTGAAGAAGCTCCCCGCGAGATAACCAGCATGCTTATTAAATTTCGGAACCCAATGGGCATGATGCTGGCCCGAGGCATCAACAGCAACTCTAAACTTCAGGCGGCCCTACCTAACATTGAGATTAACCGACTGTTTTCTTTACTCGGTGTTGGCGTTGAAACACTGCGCGGACTGGCTGCTGTCATCATGCTCATTTCGGGCATCAGCGTGTTTGTATCGCTCTACAACTCATTGAAGGAAAGGCGCTACGAGATGGCTCTGATGCTATCGATGGGCGCTACCCGTGCTCAACTGTTCGGCATGTTACTGCTCGAAGGTCTGGTACTTGCCCTCATTGGATTTGTTTTAGGTGTTTTGTTTAGCCGCCTTGGTTTATGGCTGTTCTCAAACAGTGTATCATCTGAGTACCACTATAATCTGGCTGCGTTTAATATTCTGCCTGAAGAGTGGATTTTGTTAGGTGTTGCTATTCTCATTGGCCTGCTGGCAGCAGCTCTCCCAGCGCTGGGCGTATACCGGATGAATATTTCCCGAACATTGGCAGAAGAATAGAAGAGGGATGTATGATGTAGGGTGTATGCTATATGCACTAACCCTACATCATACATCCCTCTTCTCATCCTAGCACATTGTATATCACCACGGGGGCTGATTTATTTTTAAGCGTTACCTCCCCAATGCGTTCACAGGTAAACGACTCCGCTATTTGCTGTTGAGCGGACTCCACAATAACAATCTGCCCCGGTTGGGCAACCGATTGCAGCCGCTGGGCCATGTTGACTGCATCGCCAATGACTGTGTAATCCAATCGGCGGAGCGTAGCCGACCCAATATTGCCTGACACCATCTCGCCGGTGTTGATGCCGATGGATATCTGGGGGTGATAATTGGCATGGTTGGGCAAATTGTCTTCGAGCTTAGCCACCTGCGCCCGGGCCGCCAGCGCGGCTTCAATGGCCCGGTCAAAGTGGTACTCGCCCCGAAAAACAGCCATTACCGCATCGCCCATAAACTTGTCGACATAGCCTCCCTGCGCAATAATTTCCTTGACAATAACATCAAAGTACCGGTTCAACAACCGAACAACGGTATCCGCCGATTCACGCTCAGCAATGGCAGTAAAGCCACAAATGTCAATGAAGACGGCCGTTGCAACAACCGTTTCACTGGCCGATAAGGACGTTTCGAACTCCGATCGGTTCATGAATGTCAGCACCGATTCGTCCACATACATCCGCAGAATGTTGTTTTCTTTTATAGCCTGAAGCGTTTGACGAAGTTGCATGATATACTCCATCGTTTTTTGCATAGTTAACTCCAGATCTTCGAAATTAACCGGCTTCGTGATGAAATCGAAAGCGCCCCGGTTCATGGCCACACGAATATTGTCCATATCGCCATAAGCCGATACAATGATGGCTTTGAGCATTGGGTTACTTTCGTGCAGTTTAACCAATAACGTCAGCCCATCCATACCGGGCATATTGATATCGGTCAATACCATGTCAACATCGGGCTGCTGGGAGAGGGTATTCAGGGCATCTACACCATCGTGTGCAAAAACGAATTCGTATTGTTTTTCCCGTATCTGTCGTCGAAACTTCTGCTTGATGAGTAACTCAAGGTCCGTCTCGTCGTCGACCACCAATATTTTGGCCTTCATGTTAAATCGTGAAGTTTTTGTTTGAGGAGTGTAAAATCGAGCGGTTTTGTCAGAAAATCATTGGCACCCAGTGTCACGGCCTGCGCCTGCGATTCGGGGTCGCCGTAGGCCGTAATCATCATGACAACCGGAGCCGGGGGCGCCTGAAAATCCTGGCGTATATGACGCAAAAGCTCAAACCCGCTCATGCCTGGCATGTTAATGTCAGACAAAATCAAGATAACCTCCGATGTATGACTGGCTAGATAGGTAAGGGCCTCTTCACCCGAATTAGCAAAAGCCAGCTGAAATTCAGCGTTACGGATTTCCCGACGGAACCGCTGGAGAAACAAATCTTTTACGTCTGTTTCGTCGTCAACCACTAAAACTTTCATCATAAACAGGGAGGGTTATAAATCAAAGATAAAACATTTGCCCTTTAGAGGCACGGGGCAAGTTAGCTTCTGTTCTACCGGGTGGCACCTGGCGGTGTCAGATACCGGGCAAGAAACTTATAAATCTCCTCGCGCGAATCGCGGGCGAGTCTGGTATCAAGCCGGTTAAAACTGTGACCACCCGGCGCATCCTGATAAATCTTGTACTCGAACTTTTTGTCGTGTGCTTTCAGGGCATTAATGAGCGATTCAACTTCCAGTACGTTTACGTCTTCGTCATTGGTGTTGGTATGAATCAGCAACGGCGTTTTCAGCTTCTGGGCGTTCCAGACCGGCGACCGACGGCGGTATTCGGCTACGTTGTCGGACGGGTCTTTGCCGATGTGGGTCGCTTCGGAAAATATAGCCCGGTAACTCTGGGGTTTGTAGCCTAATCGGGCAATGATGTCGGTAACCGGCACACCGGCGTAGGCCACTTTATAATCTTCAGGATGATCGAAAATATTCATCAGCGAAATCATACCCCCATGACTCCAGCCGATGATTCCCACGCGGTCGGGATCAACCTGCGGCATGTTCTCCACGGCCCACCGTTTTCCGGCCAATACATCGTCATTCTCATAATCGCCATAGTCGATTTGGCGGTAAAACTCTCCGCCATAGCCCGCTGTTCCGCGGTATTCGGGGGCGATGATTAGATAACCCTGATCCAGCAATTCACGAACGACATGAGCATAGAGCGTACTGAAATCGCCGTGAATACCATCATGGACGAAAATAAGGAGCGGCAACTTCTTAGCCGACGCAAACTTCTTCGGCAGGAAGGTATACGCCGGAATAACGACCGGATTGGTCGCTCCCTGCCCCGTTGGATTTTTGACAACATGGGGCGGTTTGCTTCCATACCTTACCTTGTCGATCGTAGCTACGTCACCCAGTTTCTGATACCACAGCAGATCATCCACGGTTTTGGCTAATGCCTGGTTAGCAAACCGAAGGTTTTCTTCGAGCATCCGAAACCGTTCGTTCAGGTCGGTGGGAGAAGTGGCCGCCGGGGAGCCGGCCGATAGGGGCTGGCCTGGTGTGGTTTGGCCAAAGGTTGTCCAATGGACTGAAATGAGGAGGAGAATGATGTACAGTTTACGCATTGTTTGATGAGTGGTTGTATTCGTTAAGCCAAGTAAGGAAGACGAATGACAAAGGTTGTGCCCTCGCCTAGCTTACTTTCAACGCTTAAGATACCACCATGCCCCTTAGTAACAATATCGTACGCCAGAGATAAGCCCAAACCAGTGCCTTGCCCAGACGGTTTTGTGGTAAAAAAGGGCTGAAAAATCTTTTGCTGAAGCTCTTCTGGAATGCCCTGTCCATTGTCGCTGACCTTGACAACGACTTCTTTGTTGCTTCGCTCTGTACGCAGGGTTACGCGGGGTTGGTAGCCAGCTCCGGCCTGTTTCTGGCGTTGTTGAACTGCATAAAAGGCATTTGTGAACAGGTTCAGCAGTACCCGGCCTATATCCTGCGGGTTAAGGCTGACCAAACCTACTTCTGAATCTAACGCTTTCTCCAATTCCGCATTGAATGACTTGTCTTTGGCGCGTAAGCCATGATAGGCTAGGCCCAGGTATTCGCTGCTCAAGGCATTCAGGTTGGTCGGTTCTTTCTGGCCGTTGCTTGTCCGGGAATGTTCCAGCATACCCCGAACAATGCTCGACGCCCGATTACCGTGGTGAATTATTTTATGCAGATTCTGCGACAAATCGGCCATTAATTCGGCCTCCAGGGCATCGTCTCTATCAGGGCCTTTTTCCCGTTCTTCGGTCAGTTCCTGCACCAGTTCGACAGAGACTTCGGAGAAATTGTTGACAAAGTTGAGCGGGTTCTGAATTTCATGCGCAATGCCGGCGGTCAGCTCCCCCAGGGAGGCCATCTTCTCACTTTGAATTAGCTGGTTCTGTGTTAGTTTCAACTCCGATAACGCCTGATTCGTTTGATCGCGTTGTGCCTGAAGTTCTGTTTTTTGTTGTTGCAGAATCGTGTTGGCCTTCTGCTTCTGGCGGTTGTTTCGGTAAAGCAGGAAGAGCAATCCTAAAATCAGAGCCATCACAACCAGTGTTCCCAGCAGCAGTTGCTGTTGCCGTTGGGTGGCTTCCGTTTGCAGGGCTTTATCTTTTTTCAGCAAGGCGATTTGTGTCTGCTTTTCGGCTAAGCCATAGTTGTACTGAAGAACCGCCAGTTGCCGTTGCGTATTTCGGCCTGTCAGGGTATCCATATACGCCAGATACTGCTGCTGGTAATTGTAGGCATTGGCAAAGTTACGCTTAGCGACATAGGCTTCTGCCAGAATTCCGTTCGCGTCTCGAGCCACCTCCCGATACCCAATTTTCCGGCTTAACGCTCGGGCGCGCAGGCCGTACGCCAGGGCGCTGTCAATTCGATTCTGTTTTAAATAGGCACGGGCAAGCACGGTCTGTGTCCAGGCGACTACTTCAGTGTCGTTACTCTTCATCAACACCGTCAAGGCTTTATACGCCATATTGAGTGCATCATCGTAGTTCCCTTCAGCGACGTAAACAGCGGCCAGATTACTTTCTGCCTGGGCAGCCAGCCGGGGGCTGTTTAACTCCTGGGCCAACCGAATGGACTTGCTGTAGTACCGACTTGCCCGCTTGAAATTTCCTTCCAGGCGATGCAACTCGCCTAGCCCGTTCAGTACCCGGCAAATGCCCTCCTGACTGTTAATACGCTCATATAATTGAATAGTAGCCGATTGTGCAGCCAGCCCCTGCTGATAATCGCCCAGCATGGTGTATAAACCGCCCAAACGGGCTTTTGTGCGGGCTCGTAATTCCAGATCACCTGTCTTGTCGGCTAGCTGCTGGGCTTGCAGGCTATAGGTAAGGGCGGGAACATAGTCACCGCGTTGTGTGTAGTACCAGCCAATTTGGCTAACAACCCTTGCTAAACCAGCCCGGTCGTTCAACTGAGTGAATAGCTTCCGGGCCTGTTCCAGGTAAGGAAGCGCCTGCGTGTGAGAGGAGTACGTATCATAGCCAACCGCCATGCCATACATGGCCATTGCTTCACCGCGCCGATAATTCAGTTTTCTTGACAGATTCAGGGCTTCCTGGGCTAACTCTCTTGTACAATCTGGCTGCTCTCCCCGCAACACATAGGCCAGTTCGTTCAACCGATTTACCCGTAAGGTGTCGGGCTGTGGGTGCCTGGCCAGCTCGGCTTGCAGGAAAGTCCGCAGGGAGTCCTGCGCCTGAAGACCCGACAGGTTCTGAAGCATCAGTAGAACAAGCACTAAGCGAACGATCATAATGATGAGTATAGAGGTGGTCTTTTCAAACGAGCCGTTCCGGAGAGCTTCTCAGGCTGGCAGCTTTATAATAAACGTTGTGCCTTCGCCTTCCTTGCTCTCTACCTCCAATGTACCGTTATGCCCTTTCGTAACAATGTCGTAGGCCAGCGAAAGGCCCAGGCCAGTGCCTTCTCCGGTGGGCTTTGTGGTGAAGAAGGGCTGAAAGATTTTTTGTTTGAGGTCTTCGGGTATGCCTGTACCATTGTCGCTTACCGTAATAACAGCTTCATTCCCGGCACAACGGGTACTAACGGTTACGGTCGGTTGATAACCCGGTGTCTCGCCCTTCTTCTGGCGTTGCTGAACCGCATAAAAAGCGTTCGTAAACAGATTGAGCAGCACCCGGCTTATGTCCTGAGGTAGTACACTAACTACGCCCATAGAAGCATCGAGATCCGTATTGAACAAGGCGTTGAAGGATTTATCCTTTGCCCGTAAACCATGGTACGCCAGACGCAGATATTCATCACACAGGGCATTCAGATCAATGGGTTCACGCTGACCTGTGCTGGCACGGGAATGCTGAAGCATGCCTTTCACAATGGAAGACGCCCGCCCGCCGTGATGGTTTATCTTCTGGAGATTCTGTTTTAAATCCGTTAGCAGTTCGGCTTCCAGGTCAAGATCACGGTCGGGTTTGGCTTGCTCTTCGGCTAACTCGTCGATCAGCTCGATACTCACTTCGGAGAAGTTATTGACGAAGTTGAGTGGGTTTTGAATTTCGTGGGCAATGCCAGCTGTCAGTTCGCCCAAGCTGGCCATTTTCTCACTCTGAATCAACTGGTTCTGTGTTGACTTTAGCTCGACGAGAGCATGTTCAAGTTCTTCTTTTTGCTGGGTAATTTCAGCCGTTCGCTCAGCAACCAGGTATTCCAGTTCCTGCTTTTTAGCTTCAATAATCCGTCGCTCTTCGGCTTCACGAGCTCGCTCCTGTTCTACCTTGAGCAACGTTTTTTTCTGACGGTTAGCGATGACCAAAAATGTACCCAGCCAGATGGTCGAAAAGCCAATCGAATTATCAATAAAATCGTCGTTATGCTTGTAATACGTAGGGGCATAGTGTTCGATAAAACTACCGATAACCCAAAAAAGCAAAAACGGGGCTACCGCCAGAAGTACCATGCGGGCCGGTTGGTAATAATACAGCTGCATCAGCATGTATACATACACCAGGCTTACCCCGAGCGCAACCCAGCCATTCGAGAGGTCGATGGAGAAAAGGGCCGAGAGGCCGATGAACACACCAAAAACAACCCAAATTTTCTGCAGATAAGGCTCCCAGGCGGGCAACCGGGTTGGTGTGTCTAAGAAACGGCGGGTAAATTGAAACGCACCAGCCGCCAGCAAAACGGTGCCAATACCTTCGGGTGACGAGACATTCATAGTACGAGTTAAGGAAAGAGAATGGCGCAAACAACAAGTTTACCAAAACTGACCGTAAAAACATCAACTGATTACTACGGCACTGCGCATCAACATCATCGACCTGCCAAAGCAATTATTGTGCTGAGGTGGGCCGGTTGGCCAGCAATTCGTTTTGCCGCCGAATGCGCCCCGACAGGCTTCTGACAATACTACGAAGAACCTCGCTCCGCTCTTCCATTAAATCGTAGAAATCATCCTGATCGATGCGCAACAAGCGTACATCGGTGATAGCCTCTGCGGTAGCCGAACGGGATTCAGTATCCAGCAACGCCAACTCACCAAAAAAGTCGCCCCGCCCGAAGCGGGCCAGTTCTGTATCGCCATCCAGAATAGCGACTTCGCCCGTGTAAATCACATACATACCCGTGCCCAAATCTCCTTTATGAAAAATCGGTCCGCCCGCCGGATGTTCCTCCTCTTTCATGATAGGCGTAATGCTGGCCAGCACGTTTTCGGGCGTTTGGGAGAACAGGCTGGTTTGAGCCAGCAACAAGACCCGGTCATAGGCCGAAATCTGGTCGGTCGAGTGGGCAGCGTGAGCCATAAGTAGAGGGGATAAGGAAGCAAACCGGGATTCTAAAGCCTGTTGAGCCATCAGCGCGTCGGCTGGTGGCAGGCTGCGTAACACAACATTAATCGTCCATGCGGAAAAGACCTGTTCGCCTTTTCGCAGAATAAACGCCCGAATGGTTTCGGTATCATCAAATGGCCCAAGTTCAACATCGAGGATACGATTCTTTTCCTGCCGGGGCAAATCGTCCACCAGCACCTGTAATGTTTGGTAAGTAGCCCTCGGAATCAGGTTATCGAGCATCTCCAGGGCATTGGCCCGGCGCTCGCGGGCAGGGTGTCCAACACCTAAACGCGCTCCGGTAATGGTTTCGGTATCATAAAGCTGAGCCAGAATATCGAATAGCCGCTGCACCAGTACTGACAACTCATAATCAAGGGTATCGGTCAGATCGGCATCCGTCAAACTGCCGTGCAAAAGCCGCTGAGCCAACTGGACCTCTTCGTGCATAAGCGTGCGAAACAGCGCATCGTCGGCAGGCTCATTCGGGAAACGACGTAATGCCCGCAGAGCCGCTCTCCTGACAACCAGGTCGGGCAGTTGTGCCAGTCCATTCAATAGATGTCGGCTTTCCGGCGTATAAATAGCCCCACAAACGGTGGCTATCCGCTCCAGGGTTAGTCGGTCTTTTGTGGCGTTTTGTAGGGCACGTAAAGCCGGAATCGTTTCGCTGCCGCGCCCTTTCAGCGCCTGGGTAACCGCTCGACCAATGGCTCTATCGGTCAGATGTTGAAGCAAATAGGTAGTCAACTTAGCATTAGCCAGCTGACCAGCCGCAGCAATGGCGCCCTTTTTGACATCGGTATTTGAACTCGTCAGCCGCTCACTAACCAAGGGTGCAAGATCATCAAGGTGCAGTGCAGCAATCAAATTCAAGGCTATTTGCTGATGTGCGGGATTTGCATCCTTCGCCAACTGGACCAGCTCAGCCTGTGCGACAGCATCGTGCGGGTTCAATTCGAGTACACCCTTTATGGCACCCTGCCGGATAGAGAGGTCTGTGTGATGAATGAGCGGAGCCAGTTCAGCTGTTTCCGCATTGATGCGCCTGCCCAGCAAATAAGCTGCCTGCTGACGTAGCGATGGTTCGTCATCCGTTAAGGCAATATGCATCAGCTGACGAACCGGCACTTTCTGATTCATGCGCCCGACGGCGTTCAGTGTACGCCGGCGAACGCTGGCGTTGGCGTGTTCGAGCAGGGTTGGCACCTGCTGGGTTAGTTCAGCCGAATTATGGGCATCAAGCCAGCTAATGGCTGTCAGTACATCATCGGGCCGGCTACTCTGCAACTGACTCAATAGGCTTGTCTTTGCGACCGTGGGCATGGCCAGTTGGTCTCGTTCCAGAAACCGGCGACCAATGGCATCGTTGAGTTCGTGAAGATACCGTTTATAGGTATGGCGCAATAGCCAGACAGCCCCGGCCAGCAGCGCGATCCAGACGAGTGCCCCGCCGGACTCCAGCGTTGTATGCAGTAGAAAGATCAGCGATCCGGCCAGCCCCAGACCAAGCGGTTCGTACAATCCTTTCGCCAGCGTATGGCCTTTCAGCCGTTGTGGAGGGAGTAGCGGCTGAAACAAGACCAGAAAGACCGGATCGAACAAGGCCCGCCGGACAACCTCAAAAACCAGATAGATACCACAGAAATAAATGAGCATTACGGTTTCACTGGCCACAAAGTAGCGCATCACCACCAGGCCAGCCAAACCCGCCAAAGCCACCCAGGGAAGCGTCAGCAACGACCGTTGTACGCCAAATTGATCCAGCACCTGCCGGGACAAAAGCAGTTTGGCCAGCATGGCCACACCGTAGGTTAGTGCCAGCACATAACTTACGTACCGGATTACATCGGTCTGGTCGTGAAACCGATGCTTCACGTTGATGAAGAAATTGTACTCGATCTCGGTGGCCACGGCTGCCAAAACGGCTAAGCTCAGGCACATGTAGAAGATCAGTTCGCTGCCCCCAAATCGCTTCCCAATCAACTTCGATGGTTCCCGGCGGGTGGATCGGTCGGCACCGTGGGGCGCGTGTACATCATGCGACTGAATGGTTAACTGAAGCACATACAGGGCCGCCAGAAAGGCACCAAACGCTACCAGCAACAGGCGCAGCACATCGGCATGGGCATGAACCAGCGCGGCCAGAATAGCCCCTATGGCTTTGGCAGGCATATCGCCCGAGCTGATAACACCAAATAGCCGTTTGCTCTGCCGGGTGTCGAACACCACAGCCGAAACGCCCCAAAACTCAAGATTCGTGAGCAGGTAGATAAGCCGATAGCCTGCCATGATGGCCACGGCAGCCGCCACCGAGTGACCAATCACAACCAGAATGCCAACAACCACAGTCATCACGACAGCAGCCAACAGCACCCGAACGGCCAGGCTGCGCAGCGCCAGGTGGTGCTCGAAGTAGGCATACACGCGCCCCACGCCAATCATGGCCACAGCCGAAGCGATATAGGCGACCGGTAAGCTGGTTTCGGGATTATTTTCCAGCAAAATGGCATTAGCCGCTACATAAATGAGGATAGTGCCAATGCCAAGCAAAAAATTATGAATGAAAAATAACCCTACCGTACGGCTTTCCTCCGGCCGAATACCTAGCATACGCTGCCATCGTTGAGAAGAAGTAGGTTGATCAGTAGCGTCTACACCAACAAGCATAAGCAGGAGTTACAACTCGATTTTATGGTCAAATATACGCAACAGCGCCTGAGAAGCGGATAGACCCTTCGTTAATAAGTAACACAGCAAGCAACAACGGTCATAAATCGTAAGCTCTTTTAAGTCAAATGTAAGCCCCACCGTAGCCGTACACAGAGACTATAATTTTCAAGCTGATTTTTATTTTTAGCAATAAAAATTAATTTTCAGTTGTTGTACACAAAAGTGGGTTGTTGCTAACAATCAGGAGAATAAAAACAAAATTTTTGCGATCAAGTGTTTAGCCGAAACGTTACCTTTGCGGCTCATAACAACGACGCGCCCCCGTCATGGACCAGTACTCATATATCGCTAATTCCGACGCGGCTTACGTAGATCAACTTTATCAGTCTTACAAACAAGACCCACAGACAGTTGACGAAAGCTGGCAACAATTTTTTAAAGGGTTTGAGTTTTCACTCACCTATGGCGAAAAAGCCAATGGAACCCACAACGGTGAATCGGCTGAAGCAAAGTCGAACGGTGTCTCATCGAATGGTTCAGCAAACGGCCAGACGACAGCAACCAAACCGGTCGATGCCAGCCATGCTGAAAAAGAAGTGTCGGTTGCCAGCTTAATCAAGGCATACCGGTCACGCGGCCATTTACTGGCGAAGACCAATCCGCTCAAAGAGCGCAAAAATCGCCAACCTCGTGTCGATTTGCCGGATTATGCGCTGTCAGAAGCGGATCTGGATACCGTTTTCGAATCAGGCAAACTGCTTGGTATCGGCCCCGCCACGCTCCGTGTCATCATGGAGTCGCTGCGTAAAATTTACGCGGGCGATATCGGGTTCGAGTACATGTACATCCGTGAGCTGGATGTGAAGAACTGGCTCCGGAATAAGATCGAAAAGGAAGCGCTCGTTTTCATGCCTACCTCGGATGAGAAAAAGCGTATTCTCGAAAAGCTCAACGAAGCGACCGTCTTCGAAAACTTCCTGGCGACTAAATACCTCGGCCAGAAACGTTTCTCGCTTGAAGGTGGCGAAGTGACAATTCCCGCGCTGGATACGATCATCAGTCAGGCGGCCGATATGGGCGTTGAAGAAGTGATGATTGGGATGGCGCACCGCGGGCGGCTTAACGTACTGGCCAACATTCTGGGCAAATCCTACGAGTCGATCTTCGACGGTTTCGAGGGGAATGTGCCCGAACAGGTACATGGCGATGGGGACGTGAAATATCACCTCGGTTATTCAAGTTTGACCGAGACAAAATCCGGAAAGCAGATCAGTGTAAAACTGGCTCCTAACCCATCCCACCTGGAAGCGGTCAATCCCGTTGTGGAAGGCTTTGTTCGGGCGCAGGCCGATGAAGAATACAAAGGCGATTTCACGAAAATAATGCCTATCCTGATTCACGGTGATGCCGCCGTGGCCGGACAGGGTATTGTGTATGAAGTAACGCAAATGGCCAAACTAGCTGGTTATACAACCGGTGGTACGGTCCATTTTGTCATTAATAACCAGATCGGTTTCACAACCGATTTTGAAGATGCCCGCTCGTCTATTTATTGTTCAGATGTAGCGAAAATCATCGACGCCCCTATTTTCCACGTAAACGGCGACGATCCGGAAGCCGTTATTTTCTGTGCGAAACTAGCCGTTGAGTTCCGTGAAAAATTCAACCGGGATGTGTTTATCGACATGGTTTGCTACCGTCGCTACGGCCACAACGAGGCCGATGAGCCGAAATTTACGCAGCCAACGATGTACAACATCATCGAAAAGCACCAGAATCCACGCGAGATTTACAAAGAACTGCTCATCAAGCGGGGCGACGTAGATGCCGAACTGGCCACGCGCATGGATACTGAATTCAAAAAGCAATTACAGGATCGACTCGACCGCGTTAAGCAAAAAGCGGAAATTCCGTACAAGCCGCTTCGGCTGGACCGGGACTGGGCCGAGCTTCGGTTTAGTGAGCCGAAGGATTTCGAAAAATCGCCCGAAACGGGCGTGCCTGCCGAAGTCCTGCAAACCATTGGTAAAGCGCTTGTCAAAACGCCTGAAGGCTTCAAGCCGCTAAAACAGATTGACAAGCTGCTGAAAGACCGTCAGACCATGCTCACCGACACCAAACTGGTGAACTGGGGTACGGCGGAACTGCTGGCCTACGGGTCGTTGCTGCTCGACGGTAAGCCTGTTCGTTTGAGTGGTCAGGATGTTCAGCGGGGTACATTCTCGCACCGCCATGCGGTATTGCACGATGCCGAAACGAACCTATCGTATTCGTCGCTCGACTTTATTGAGGATGGCCAGCAGAAATTCCAGATTTATAACTCCCTGTTGTCAGAATACGGTGTGTTAGGGTTTGAATATGGCTATGCCATGGCTAATCCACAAGCGCTGGTTATCTGGGAAGCCCAGTTTGGCGACTTCTCCAACGGTGCTCAGTTGATCATCGATCAGTTTATTGCGGCTGGAGAGTCGAAGTGGGGCATCCAGAACGGTGTAACGATGCTTCTTCCCCACGGCTACGAAGGCCAGGGGCCAGAGCACTCCAACGCCCGCCCTGAACGGTATTTGCAGTTATACGCGGACTATAACATGGTGGTGGCCAACGTAACTACGCCCGCTAACCTGTTCCACATTATGCGTCGTCAGTTGGCCTGGAACTTCCGTAAGCCACTGGTCATTATGTCGCCGAAGTCGTTGTTGCGCCATCCGAAATGCATTTCTCCGCTGGAGGATCTCACAAAGGGTTCATTCCAGGAAATCATCGACGACAGCTATGCGCAAGCAAAAAAGGTAAAACGGGTGTTGCTCTGTACGGGTAAGATCTATTATGATCTGCTCGAAAAACAACAGGCCGATCAGCGTGACGATGTGGCTATTGTACGACTGGAGCAGCTCGCTCCACTGCCCAAAAACCAGTTAGATGCCGTACTGGACCAGTACAAGAAAGCGGAGTTGATCTGGGTACAGGAAGAACCTGAAAACATGGGCTATTGGTCTTACCTATTGCGCATTGGTTTGACTTTGCCCATTATTTCGCGGAAAGCTGCGGCTTCACCAGCTACGGGCTATCCAAAAATACATACTCAGGAACAAGCCGATATCGTTCGGAGAGCGTTTGAATAAAAAGGATTACGGCTTACGGTATATGGTTCACGGCGCATGCCGCAATTAACCATATACCGTAAGCCGTGAACTGAAAACTACAAAAAAAATGGCCGTTGACATGAAAATCCCTCCTGTGGGGGAATCCATTACCGAAGTAACCGTTGGCACCTGGTACAAGAAAGAAGGTGATCACGTAAAGATGGACGATGTACTTTGCGGACTCGACTCCGATAAGGCTACGTTCGAATTAACGGCCGAAGCCGATGGTATTCTGCACATTCTGGCTCAGGAAGGTGACGTTCTACCCATTGGAGCCAGTATTTGTAAAATTGACGATGGTGGTAGCGCTCCAAGTCCTGCCCCCGTTGCCGAGCCTGCCAAAGCCGAAGCATCGGCAACTCCGGCTCCACAGCCAGCGCCCGCTCTTCAGGCGGTTGCTGAACCCGTGCAGGCTCCTGTAGCGCAGGCAGCACCGAGTGTGATTGAAATGAAAGTGCCCGCCGTTGGCGAGTCTGTGACTGAAGTAACCATTGCTTCGTGGAGCAAGAAAGACGGTGATCAGGTTGCCCTCGACGAAGTCTTGTGCGAGCTTGAATCCGACAAAGCTACGTTCGAGCTTCCTGCCGAAGCCGCAGGAACGCTCCGTATTGTGGCTCAGGAGGGTGCAACACTACCAATCGGTGCTTTGATTGCTAAAATTGAAGTAGGTGCTTCTACCGCTGCACCAGCCAATACACCGGCACCCGCCCCTCAGCCAGCAACGAGTGCACCAGCACCCGAAGTCTCGACTAATGGCCAGAATGGAAACGGCTATGCCGCGCATTATCCATCGCCGGCGGCCGCTAAAATTCTTGACGAAAAAGGCATTAGTGCGCAACAGGTTCAAGGTACGGGCGTGGGCGGACGCTTAACGAAGGAAGATGCCTTAAAAGCAACTCCTGCATCGGCGCCAGCACCTGCTCCCGCAGCTCCGCAAGCTGCTGCCAAACCGGCGGCACCGGCTCCAGCACCAGCGGCTCCTGCTGTACCGGGCAGCCGAAATCAGCGTCGGGAGAAAATGACGTCTCTTCGCCGGACAATTGCCCGCCGGCTGGTAGCCGTTAAAAACGAAACGGCGATGCTGACTACCTTCAATGAGGTAGACATGAAGCCAATCATGGACTTACGAAACAAGTTTAAGGATAAGTTCAAAGAGAAGAATGGCGTAGGGCTTGGCTTCATGTCGTTCTTCACGAAGGCGGTTTGTATTGCGCTGAAAGACTTCCCTGCCGTAAATGCCCAGATTGATGGCGACCAGATGGTCTTCAATGATTTCTGTGATATCTCAATTGCCGTTTCGTCGGACCGGGGTCTTGTGGTGCCCGTTATTCGCAACGCCGAACAATTGAGCTTTGCGCAAATCGAGAAAGAAGTCGTTCGCTTAGCTGGCCTTGCCCGCGAAAACAAACTGACGATTGAGCAAATGACTGGCGGTACGTTCACCATCACCAACGGGGGTACTTTTGGATCAATGCTGTCGACCCCGATTATCAACGCACCCCAATCCGCTATTTTGGGTATGCACAACATCGTTGAGCGTGCCGTTGTGGTTAATGGCGAAATCGTTATCCGGCCAATCATGTATGTGGCGCTGTCTTACGACCACCGCATCATCGACGGCAAAGAATCGGTTAGCTTCCTGGTTCGTGTAAAACAGATTCTGGAAGATCCCACCCGGATCCTGTTCGATATGTAATTCAGTTCGCGCTACAACAAAAAGGCCGCCCCGAATATCGGGGCGGCCTTTTTGTTGTAGCGCGAACTGAAAATCCGCGCTACTATTACTCTACAATCAGACTCACACCCCCCATTTCGGCGGGTTGCGGAATACCCATCAGTTGCAGAATCGTTGGGGCAATATCGGCAAGTTTACCATCTTTCATAGCTGGATGGTACTCCTTATCAATCAGGATGCAGGGCACCAGGTTGGTTGTGTGGGCCGTGTTCGGTGAGCCATCCTCATTTGTCATAAATTCGGCGTTTCCGTGATCCGCAATAATGATCGTTGTATAGCCATGTGCCAACGCTGTTTCCGTAACCGCTTTTGCACAGGCATCTGCCGTTTCGGCCGCTTTGACAACAGCTTCAAAAACACCCGTATGACCTACCATGTCGGTATTGGCAAAGTTGAGGCAAATGAAGTCTACTTCCTCTTTCTCCAGTTCAGGAATGATGGCATCACGAATAGCGTAGGCGGCCATTTCAGGAATTTGATCGTAGGTTTTCACCGGTATCGTTGTCTCAATGCCCTGCTCATCACGAACAACCATTTCCTTTGGCGACGGGCATAACAGCCGTTTTTCACCCGCAAATGGTTCTTCACGGCCGCCAGAGAAGAAGAAGGTAACGTGCGGGTACTTTTCCGTTTCGGCAATTCGAATTTGCTTACGCTCCGCTCCGGCAATGACCTCTCCCAATGTGTTGTGCAGGTTGTCTTTGTCAAAAATGACCTTTACGTCAATGAACTCACTGTCATAATTGGTCATGGTAATGTAATTCAGCGCCAGCTTCTTCATTCCCTGTTCCGGGAAGTCTTTCTGTGTCAGCGCCTGCGTGATTTCACGTCCCCGATCCGTACGGAAATTGAAACACAGCACTACATCGCCCTCTTCAATAACCGCCACGGGTGAGCCGCTATTGTCCGTAACGATCAATGGTTTGATAAACTCATCCGTAACGCCAGCCTCATACGATGCCTGTAAAGCGCTTGTCACGTCGGCAGCCGTGATTTTTTCGCCTTCGCCTTTTACCATCGCGTCGTAGGCTATTTTAACCCGTTCCCAACGATTATCGCGATCCATGGCATAATAGCGCCCAATGACGGTCGCAACCTGGCCAGTTGTAGCGGCCATGTGCGTCTGTAGATCGGTCAGATAGCCAACGCCCCCTTTGGGGTCCGTATCCCGGCCATCCGTAAAGGCATGCACAAATACATTGGTCAGCTCGTGAGCATGCGCAATGGATAACAGGCCTTTAATATGATCGATGTGTGCGTGAACGCCACCATCCGATACCAGACCAATGAAATGAACCTTCTTGCCGTTTGTTTTGGCATAAGTAAGTGCATCGACTAAAACCGGCTCGTTGTCCAGTGTATGTTCCTCAACCGCTTTATTTACTTTTACCAGATCCTGATAAACCACCCGCCCAGCGCCCAGATTCATGTGGCCTACCTCAGAATTACCCATCTGGCCCGCAGGCAGGCCAACGGCTAATCCCGATGCTTCCAGCTTACTGTTTGAATACTTGGCATACAGCGAATTCATGAACGGCGTATGAGCCGCTTCAATAGCCGATACTTCGGGCTTAAGCGGAATGCCCCAGCCATCGAGAATGATGAGAATGACTTTTTTGTCCATAGTTAAAGAGCGAAAGAGCGAAAGAATGCAAGAGTGAAGGAATGATTGCCTAAAGGAAATCACTCGTTTACTCTTGCATTCTTTCGCTCGTTAAGATTATGCTGTTGAACCAAATATGTAAGTAGCTGCCGACAGCATCGTAAGCAAATCTGGTAAACTTCTTCGAATACTTCCGGTCCTTCGTAGTAAGGGTCCGGCACGTTGGGCTGGTCACTTACGTCGGGATCGAATTCGCGAAGGAGAAAGATCGTATCAGTTGTATAAAGGCCCGTACTTCGGTAGTTCAGCTTTTCAATGGCTTCCAGATTGGTTTCATCCATAGCCACGAAATAATCGAACTGAGCCAAGTCTTCGCCAATCAAACGACGGGCCCGGTGCGACAGCGTTAAGCCGTGCTCGAGTGCGTTTTCGCGCGTGCGTCGATCAGGTAGCTGGCCAATGTGAAAAGACGCCGTTCCGGCCGAATCGGCCTGAATCTGCTCATTTAGTCCGGCTTCGTCAATCAGCACTCGAAACACCCCTTCGGCAACGGGTGACCGACAAATGTTGCCATAACAAACGAAGAGAACGTTTATCATTATTTTTCCAACGGTTCATTGTGCTCGTCGACAATAACAAACACATCTTCACCGGGCTTTTTCATCAAATACTTTTCGCGGGCAAATTTCTCCCGAAGGCGGTCATTGCCAAGTACTTCCTGGCGCTCAGTCTGTACTGCTTTGATTTTAGCCTGATAGAATTTAGCCTCCCCATCCAAACGACGCAGTTCCCACCAGTTTCGAATCTGGGTCGGCAGATCGTTGGCGTCAAAAAACGTCATCCATCCTACCAGCACTAAGCCGGTGGCGACGTAGAAATTGCGGCCGTAGCGGAGGAGACGATTAAACATAGGAAAGTAGGTATACGGTTTGAGGTTTACGGTTGGCTGATGCCTGTATTACCTGCGTCAGCCAACCATAAACCGTAAACCTCAAACAATTAAAACTTTAATCCTGGGAAATACGCTGTTTCGCCTAATTCCTCTTCAATACGAAGCAGTTGGTTGTATTTCGCCATCCGGTCTGAACGTGAAGCCGAACCCGTTTTGATCTGGCCTGTATTGAGCGCTACGGCCAGATCAGCGATGGTAGCATCTTCGGTTTCGCCCGAACGGTGCGACATGATGTTCTTGTACGAGTTGCGTTTAGCCAGGTTAACGGTATCAATCGTTTCGGTCAACGAACCAATCTGGTTTACTTTAACTAGGATCGCATTGGCAATGCCTTTGTCGATGCCTTCCTGAAGACGCGTTACGTTGGTTACGAACAGATCATCGCCAACCAATTGTACAGGCGTACCTTTCAGCTCGTCGGTATGAGTTTTCCAGCCTGCCCAATCATCTTCGGCCATACCATCTTCAATTGACAGAATGGGGTATTTGCTCGCCCAATCTTTCCAGAACCCAGCCATTTCTGAAGACGTCAGCTTATCGCCGGTCGATTTCTTGAAATGGTAAACACCAGCTTCAGCATCGTAGAATTCCGATGTAGCCGCGTCCATAGCAATCCAGACATCTTCGCCTGGGCGGTAGCCCGCTTTTTCGATAGCCTGAATGATGGTTTGAATCGCTTCTTCGTTCGATTTGATGTTGGGAGCAAACCCACCTTCATCGCCTACGTTAGTAGCCAGGCCCATCTTTTTCAATACCCCTTTGAGCGTATGGAAAATTTCGGTACCCATACGCAGCGCTTCCGAGAAACTCGCTGCGTTGGCAGGCATTACCATGAATTCCTGGAAATCGATGGAGTTATCGGCATGCGAGCCACCATTCAGGATATTCATCATCGGAACCGGCAACGTGTTGGCATTAACGCCACCAATGTAGCGGTAGAGCGGCAAACCCGCTTCCTGAGCGGCTGCTTTAGCAGCTGCCAGCGAAACGCCAAGAATGGCATTAGCGCCCAAACGGCCTTTGTTTGGCGTACCGTCCAGTTCGAGCATAATTTTATCGATCATGCTTTGCTCAAAGACCGAAATGCCAACCAGTTCTGGAAAAATCAGCTCGTTTACGTTCGAAACTGCTTTCAGAACGCCTTTACCAACATATACCTTAGGGTCATTGTCCCGAAGTTCGACGGCTTCGTGGGTGCCGGTTGATGCGCCCGATGGCACAGCGGCCCGACCCAGATAGCCATTTTCGGTGCGGACATCTACTTCAACCGTTGGGTTACCGCGTGAATCCAGAATCTGCCGGGCATGAATGCTTTGGATGGTACTCATTGCAAAAAAATAAGAAGGGTTAACAACGAAAAAATCTATTGTTCCGGCGTACCGGTTTATCGGGTTTGACTACCAAGCCGTTAGGCTCATGAGCTAACCAGCCGCAAAGTAACGAAATACAGGGCAAAACTTTAGAAAAGGAATGGGATTGGTTCGTGACTTAACGAATAATTCATGGTCAATAGGGTCTTCAAACAGAATTTACCAGAAAATGTTGTCTATTTGTGTGCTTAAGAACAGCCACTAAACCATCTGTACCTATGCGAGGACTTTTGTATTTTTTATTATTCCTGTTAGTTGTTTTCGGCGTACTCTATGCACTCACAGGCTGGAGTTACAGCGATGGCGAACGTGCCGGAACCGTTTCCAAGTTCAGTCGGCGGGGTTTCCTCTTTAAAACATACGAAGGTGTGTTGAATGTAGGCGGCTTCTCGGGCGAAACCGGATCGCTGACACCCCAGTATTTTGACTTTTCGGTTAAAGATGACGCCATAGCAGCGCAGGTTACTCAGGCCGTTAAGACAGGCCAGCGCGTGACGCTCCACTATGAAGAAAAAATCCTGAAATTCCCCTGGAATGGCGAAACGAAGTACTATATCACATCGGTTGAAGTAGTTGGTCCGCCCGCTCGTCCGTACGGCGATGGATCAGCTTATCCGGGCTATCAGCCGGGGCAGCCACAACAGGCTCAACCACAACAGGTACAACCCCAGAATCAGCAACCAGCACCGGCCCAGCAACCGGTTGCAGCCGACACAACTCGGTAACTGAATTCTCATCAACGGTCCAGCAACTACTTGATTTTCAATATAGTTGTTGGACCGTTTTTGTGTAGTCAATTCCCGCATCAAACGGCAGCTAAAAGGCCTCAACTATTTCCTAAATCCATTTGGTAATCTGCCCATTTTTGGGTAATTTTATCTGTTTAAACAACCATCCTAACATGGCAAAATCAGATACGGCGCAAGCCACAGCATCTGCTAATGACAGTAAATTAAAAGCCCTTCAAACAACCATTGAAAAGCTGGATAAAGCCTTCGGTAAAGGCACTGTAATGCGCCTTAGCGAAAGCAAAGTCGTAGACATTCCGGTTATTTCAACGGGTTCGCTGGGGTTAGACCTGGCCCTGGGTATCGGCGGTATGCCGCGCGGCCGTGTTGTCGAAATCTACGGTCCTGAATCATCGGGTAAAACCACCCTGACGATGCACTGCATTGCCGAAGCCCAGAAAGCAGGTGGCCTTGCCGCCTTTATCGACGCTGAACACGCGTTTGACCGGGTTTACGCAGAAAAGCTGGGCATCGATACAAAAAATCTGCTCATCTCACAGCCTGATAATGGCGAACAGGCACTGGAAATTGCGGAGCACCTTATCAGCTCCGGCGCTATTGACATTATCGTTATTGACTCCGTGGCGGCCCTTGTGCCAAAAGCCGAGATTGAAGGCGAAATGGGCGAAAGCAAAATGGGTTTACAAGCTCGTTTGATGTCGCAGGCGCTGCGGAAACTGACGGGTACGATCAATAAAACGGGTTGCTGCTGTATTTTCATCAACCAGCTTCGGGAGAAAATCGGTGTGATGTTCGGTAACCCCGAAACAACGACTGGTGGTAACGCCCTGAAATTCTACGCTTCTGTTCGCCTGGATATCCGCCGTATTGGTCAGATTAAAGAAGGTGCTGATAACGTAGTGGGTAACCGTACCAAAGTGAAAGTTGTGAAGAACAAACTGGCCGCTCCATTTAAAGTTGTCGAGTTTGATATCATGTACGGCCAGGGTATCTCCAAAGTTGGTGAGATTTTGGATCTGGCAGTTGAAATGGAAATCGTTAAGAAATCAGGTTCCTGGTTCTCATATGGTACCAGCCGGTTGGCTCAGGGCCGCGACGCTGTTAAGGAACTGCTTCTGGACAACCCAGAATTGATGGGTGAGATTGAAGGCAAAATCCGGGCGAAAATCGCAACGGATGAAGACGCTCTTCTTGATCCCGTTCTGGCGGCTACCGCAGAAGACGATGAAGGTGAAATTGACGATTAATTAATTAGCCTGATAGTAAGTGTCCCGGTCAAATATGAAACCATTTCATATTTGACCGGGACACTTTTTTGTAAGCTACCTGTTTCACCATCAGTTAATTATACCCGGCATTACTAGTTATTCACGTTATTTTACCTAAGCAGCCTTGATACCTGGCTCAATGCTGTTGACAACCTGCCAGCCCAGCCCGATAGCGAGCGCGTCTTCGGCAAGCCCAACGGCTGTGTCGGGTAAGCCTACCTCGTGATTCAGCCATTGGCGCAGGTTAAAGAAAAGCAACGTGCCTGCTACGGCGCCCAAACCACCTGCGATAGCGCCATAGGGCGCCTGGTTGCCTTCTGCTTCACTTAGAAAGGCCCCGCAAGTTGCGCCTGAAGCAATCCGCGAAATGAACTGGAATGGAATGGTACGATCCGGCGCGTTTGGCACTTTATCCCCCATCAACTCGGCACCGGCGAGTACATTCAGTCCAATCGATACGGGTGGTTGCGCCAAATAATGAATTGGCTTCTGCGGTTGTTTGGTCGGAATTGTTCGGACCAGCTTATGACTAAGCAAGGCCGGTGCGACTGCAGCGCGCATTCCGGCGATGACGCCAATCTGGAAGGCGCGCAAATAAGATTGAATCATGAGTTCGTTGAGGGAATGAGTAGTTTGTTAATCTTCATTTTTCAGTGACTGCATATCGATCACAAACCGGAAACGCACCTCTTCATCCTGCATCCGGTCAAAGGCTTTGTTGATGTCTTTTATCTCGATCATTTCTACTTCGGGAAGAATCGAGTGTTCGGCACAGAACTCCAGTACATCCTGTGTTTCTTTGATACTACCAATCAGCGACCCCGATACGGTGCGCCGATGCATAGCCACTTCCATGTTGTTGAGCGGACTTTTATAAGGCCCTAACAAGCCAACCGTTACGAGTGCCCCGTCGCGTTTAACTACGTTGACGTAGGCGTTGACATCAAACGGATCGGGAATCGTAATCAGCACTAGATCAAACGACAACTCATGAGCCATCATCGTTTTCTTATCCGTTGAGATGATAACCTCATGGGCCCCGAGTGCTTCAGCGGCAGCCCGTTTTTCTTCCGTATGTGTGATTACTGCCACCTCAGCACCCATCGCTTTAGCCAGTTGAACAGCCATATGGCCTAGGCCGCCGAGTCCAACTATACCTACTTTGCTACCAGCCTGAACATTCCAGTGTCGAAGCGGTGAATAGGTGGTTACCCCCGCACAGAGGATTGGGGCTGCGGCTTTGATGTCGAGCGCATCCGGAATCTTCAAGACGAACGATTCCTTCACCACCAGGGAAGTCGAATAACCACCGAACGTATTAAACCCACTCCCGTCGGGTTTCATATAGCCATTGTAAGTCGCGGTCCAGCTAACGGGTCCTTCGCAGTATTGCTCGTCGCCCCCGGTACAGGAATGACACTGACCACAGGAGTCGATCATACAGCCGACACCTACCACATCACCTACGTTAAATTTGGTTACACCACTACCTATCTGAGTGATGCGGCCAACTACCTCGTGGCCAGGAATGCAGGGATAAACGGTATTGGCCCAGTCATTTTTGACCTGATGCAAATCGGAATGACAAACTCCACAATAGAGCACATCGATCAGCACCTGGTCCGATTCCGGCGCGTTTCGTTCAATGTCCATGCGGGACAACGTGCTTAGGCTATCAATGAGCGATGCCTTCGCCCCGTAAGCTTTTGTTTTTATTGATTCCATAAAATTGAGTTCGTGTATCAAATTTGTGGTATGTGGTCCGTCGCCTTAATGCCCATCAGGCATCTGTAAACGACAGACCACAAATTAACTAGGCCACAACTTCCTCTACGGCTGTTTTGGCGTTGTGATAGGCTCCTTTTATGGAATCACTAACAGAGGCCAACGCATTTTTGGCTTTGTGTTCTGCTTTGCGTGCTTTGTAACGATACTTGACTTTATCGTACGAGCTGAGCGGTACCACCGACGAGTTGTTACGCGCCAGAAACCAGATGGCACCGACCACAA
Organism: Spirosoma radiotolerans; assembly: GCF_000974425.1. Classification (NCBI taxonomy): domain Bacteria; kingdom Pseudomonadati; phylum Bacteroidota; class Cytophagia; order Cytophagales; family Cytophagaceae; genus Spirosoma; species Spirosoma radiotolerans. The sequence continues at coordinate 25,633 of NZ_CP010429.1, read as the reverse complement.
CTGCACCGACCGCCAGAGCCAGCACTGTTTTCTTCTGTTCCTGTTCGGCTTGCTCCTTCGGTGTCATATCGCTGCGTACGCTGGCCGCGACCAGTGGATCGGGCAGAATATGCGACATAGCCACCCGAGCTTTATTCATCCAACCGGCAACCACGTGGTCTTTGCCACTCATCAGGGCTTCATAGCCTTCTTTAGCTACTGCAGCCGGGTCAGCCGTTTTGTTCGGGTCAGCTCCTTTTGCCTCCGTAGCTCCGGCTACTTTGAAGAAATTAGTATTTGTCGCACCAGGCATCAACACCGTCACCGTGATATTTGTGTCTTTTAACTCATCACGAATTGCTTCCGAAAACGATTTGATAAACGCCTTCGTCGCTCCATAAACGGCCATCAGCGGGTTGGGGGCAACGGACACTTCAGATCCCAGCATCAGAATCTTGCCTTCGTTGCGGCTCACCATGTCCTTCACATATAACTTAGTCAGGTGCATGAGCGCTACGGCATTGACCTGTACGATGGATAACTCCTTTTGCAGATCGGTTTCTGTAGCAAACATACCGTACTCACCAAAACCGGCATCGTTTACCAATACATCAATGGTAAATCCTTTATCCTTTGTTTCAGCGTAAATTTCGTCGGGAGCAGTAGGGCTTGCCAGATCTTTTGTGATCAGGGTCGTTTGCGTGCCATACTGATTATAAAAATTGCTGGCCAATTGCTCTATGCCTTCCTGGTTGATGTCGACCAGAACCAGATTGTAGCCGTCTTTCGCAAATAATCGGGTGAGTTCGCGGCCAATCCCGCTGGCTGCGCCCGTGATCAGGGCCGTTTTACCATTATTTTGTGTTTCCATAGTTGAGTAAGCGGAGCGAATACGCCCGTTGAATTAAGGTTTTAAAATAACTTTTGTACAGTCGTCTTCTTTATTTTTGAAGATGTCGTACCCACGCGAGATTTCCGTCAGGGGCAGCACATGCGAAACGATATCGTCCAGCACAACTTTACCCTGAACAACAAGGTCCAGCAGATGATCGATATTTTTGTGCACCTGCGATTGTCCCTGCTTGATGGTCACACCCTTATCGAACATTCGGCCTAGTGGAAAATTGTCGAAAGGGGTTCCATAAACACCTACAATTGTCACGATACCACCCCGACGAACGGCCCGGAAGCATGTTTCGAGTACACTATCCGTTCCTTTTTCCAGATTAAAAACTGCTTTAGCTTTATCCAGAACTGACCGGCTGGCTTCCATACCCACGGCATCCACACATAAATCGGGGCCACGGCCTTCGGTCATGCTGCGCAGGGCCTCTACCACATCGACATCATTGGGGTTAAGCGTTTCGACGTTATTGACGCGTTTGGCGCGTTCCAGCCGGTAATTGAGCGGATCAATGGCAATCACACGCCCGGCACCCTGCAACCAGGCTGATTTCTGGGCCATCAGCCCAACCGGGCCCGATCCGAATATGGCTACCGTCTCGCCCCCTTTAAGTTCGCCCCACTCGATGGAACTCCAGCCCGTGGGAAAAATATCGGTCAGGAACAACACTTGTTCGTCTTTCAGTCCTTCCGGCACGTGGCGCAGGCTATAATCGGCGTAGGGAACGCGCACGGCTTCGGCCTGTCCACCGTTGTAGCCGCCATACAGATCGGAATACCCGAAAAGGCCACCGCCTTTTTCGGTCAGCAAACCACCGTCCGGACCATAATCTTCTTTATTGGAATTTTCGCAGTGCATCTCCTGGTGGTGCTGACAGAAGAAACATTTTCCGCAGGCAACGGTAAAGGGTACTACAACGCGGTCGCCTTTTTTAAGGTTAGTCACTCCCGAGCCTACGTCTTCAACGATGCCCATAAATTCGTGCCCGAGTACTTCCGGTCGAAGTTGGGGCAGAAAGCCGTCGTAGATGTGAAGGTCGGATCCGCAGATGGCGGTAGACGTAACGCGAATAATGGCATCGCGAGAATCTTCGATTGTGGGATCATCGAACTGTTCGTACCGGATGTCGCCGGGTTTGTGGAATACTGCAGCTTTCATAGTTGAGCTCTAATATGCTTGAATCAATGAATCTATTAGTGGTTGTAACACGCAATGAGGAGGTTGGTTTAGATAAACCAAGTAAGTGGACCAAATTAGTAGAGTATGAACGAGCAACCTAAAACAAAAAGCGCCGACTAATGCTGTACGCAGTGTATTGACCTTTTCACTTTCAAAAGGGAGGAAAATATAAGAAACCAAGCCTTAATAAAATAAGCACCACTCGTTATTAAGAGATGGTGCTTATTTTATTAATCCGAACCGCACCAGTATCAGTTGGGTTCGAGAACTTGACTTATGGTAAAGTTTATCTCAACTCATTTCTCTTTCGCACAAGCCAGGCCGTGTAGACTAATAAGGCGGAGCCAAGCACAAATACGGTTGAGGGGATATAAAACCAACTGCTTTCTTCATCGAAAACCACTTGATAATTATATTGTTGCAGTACATATACTCCATTCAAAATAACGACATTCCAAAGTAACGCCAATGCGATAATCACCCAAAGCCATTTTAAACATAAGAAAGCCACATTCAACCAGCCATAAATATGCCCATCCTAACAGACTTAGAATTTGAAGTATGTCAGATTCAACTTAAAAGCCCATGACTAGCCTTTGTGTCTGTCCTGTATTAGAATCATACTTTTCTAAACCAAAATAAGTATGCCCAGGTCTTCTGTCTCCACTCACCCACTACCTGAGCCTGAGCCGCTACCAGAACCAGATCCGTTTCCAGTAGAAGCACCATTTGACTTTACCTTTTCTCCTTTAACCACTACTTCAGGAAGTGTACCACCATCGACTGTCTTAATCCCTTTGCGAGCATTAGGATCGCTATCACTAAAACTAACTTGTGCGATCTTCAAGGGATCGGATGCTCCACATATTTTAACCGTAACAACGTGGGTATGGGTCCCTTACCCGTTGTATTCCCACTCTGCATGAAAACCATGATAACGAGCCGACGAATTGTTTCCAAATGCGCCCACTAAGTCAGGTCGATCGTCGCTAGCTTCCACAGTCGCTACTTTCGTGCCATTGACATAGATATCAACTTGCACTGTTTTATTAAAGCTGCTCTCATCCAAGGCCCAGCCGCTAATTCTGTTCGCGCTTAATACATCTACCGAACTACGTGGCTTATTTACAGAACAGGTTTCGTCAGAATTTTGCGTGTTTCCACTTTGATTACCAGAGTTACCTCCTGAAGACGTGCGCGGATCAGTCTGGGCAAAGCATTGATATTTAGCAAATCCAGTAGCCTGCACCCAAGATTGAGGCTTAAAACTACTCCCATCAGCATAAGCAGCGTACCACTGTCCATTATACTGACGGGCATAAATTTGTTCACCATACTAACTGATGATTGGCGTACTGGAGTCAAAACTACAATCTGCAAAAGCGACTCTTGCAGCCTGCTGTACCACAGGTTCAGACGAATGAGATATTGGCTCATCGAGTGCCTCTAAAGCGGGCCGGGCTGCAGGCCGAACCTCCAATGTTAATTCATCTTTTACGACAAATAAACTATTAGCGTCCGCTTGACTATTACCTCTTAACAAGTAAAACTGCGGCTTTACGCCAGTTCGAGAAAAATAGCCCTTTAACGTGTATTGCGCATTTGGAGTAGCATTAGTTAATGTAGTACCACAATGGTCCGTGTAATCACCACCCGTTTGTATAAATCCTTCGGGCAAAAGAATTTTTAGGCGAAAGGAGTTAGAGCCTTCAAATGTATATAAAAGTGTTGGTGAAATAGCTGTGTAATAAGCCGATACAGTAATTTCAATTTCTTCATTTGCTAAAACCCTTTTCTTTTTAGTTAATATCTTAAACCGAATTGGATCATTATCGAACCCGTGAAATGAAAGGTCATCTCTAACTTTTTTGAAGGGAAGTCCCACAAATGAAGAGATTCCAAATGCGAGTAAGAAACTTTTAACTAATAAAAAGGTACGTGAGATTATGATGGTGGGTAATTTTTTCATCATAACAATAGCATAAATGTGATAAGCAAAGGTCGTATGTCACATTTATACTATCGTTGATATACATCAAAATTCAGTTTTACTTAGATCAATTTTTTGTATATGTTGCTCTGATTCGGCTCAGAGCAGCTTGCGTCATGTTTAGATATGAGGCAATATATTTTAAAGGGACTCGGTTGAGAATAGTTGGAAATTGATCTTGTACTAATTGATAACGTTCCTGTGCAGTGCTGAACGCGATCATCTTCATTCTCTCATCGAGTTTTAAATAGTTAGCTGTGACTAATTAACGGCCTAATCGTTCTACAGACGGAAACTGAGCAAACACAGACTCCAATAAATGATATTGAACACTATACACAAGTGAATCCTCTAAGAGCTCCACGTTATAGAGTGTTGGCTGGCCTGTAAATAGGCTATCTATAGCACTCACCATATCGGTTTCAAAACCAAACCAAGCAGTTACCTCCTCACCACCTTTATAATAGAATACTCTTGCAGCTCCCCGAACTATAAAATGAAATTCGTGGCAAACTGCTCCGGCCGTCTGTATGAGTGCTTTACGAGGCAACCGTCTTTCTATTGTAATTGCCCTGATAGCATTGGTCGCCTGGCTATTTAGAGTAGTAATTGTCGTCAAGTAGTTAATAAATTCTTCCACGCATAATAAAAATTTAATAGAATAACTGCGCTTTAATATATAAAAGTAAAAATAAAATATACAAATATAAATTTAGACTTTATAATAACAAAAAGCGCCGACTAGCTAGCCGGCGCTTTTTGTTATTCCAGTTGAATTAGTCGAGTAACTATCGCTTTTCGAGCGGTACAAACTCGCGCAACGTCGAACCCGTATAGATTTGGCGTGGGCGACCGATTGGTTCTTTTGTTTCGCGCATTTCTTTCCATTGGGCAATCCAGCCGGGTAGACGACCGATGGCGAACATCACCGTAAACATGTTCGTTGGAATGCCCAGCGCCCGGTAGATGATACCCGAATAAAAATCGACGTTCGGGTATAGCTTGCGCGACACGAAATACTCGTCGTGAAGGGCTGCTTCTTCCAGTCCCTTGGCAATTTCCAGAATCGGATCATTGACGCCAAGCTTGGCGAGCACATCGTCGGCCGCTTTTTTGATGATTTTTGCCCGTGGATCAAAGTTTTTATACACCCGGTGGCCAAAACCAAATAGGCGGAAGCCCGTTGTTTTTGCATTTTTAGCCATCTCCACATACTTGGAAACATCTCCGCCATCGGCTTTGATATCTTCGAGCATTTCAATTACTTCCTGGTTAGCCCCACCGTGTAACGGCCCCCACAGCGCACTAATGCCAGCCGAGATAGACGAGTAGATATTCGCCTGCGATGACCCTACAAGCCGCACCGTTGATGTGGAGCAGTTTTGCTCGTGATCGGCATGCAGAATAAGTAACACATTCAACGCTTCGGCCACGACCGGATCAACCTTGTAGTCCTCAACGGGCAGCGAGAACATCATATTCAGGAAGTTCGGAATATAGTCGAGGGTGTTTTTCGGATAGTTGATCGGGTGACCCAGCGCCCGCTTATACGACCAGGTAGCAATGGTTGGCAGTTTGGCCAGCAAACGGATAATATGTCGATCGACATCATCGTCTTTCCCACTTTCCAGGTCGGGGTAGAAGGCGCTCATGGCGCTTACCAAGGATGCCAGCACACCCATTGGATGCGCTTTAACCGGAAAACCATCAAAAATTTTCCGCATGTCTTCATTCACCAGCGTATGCCGGCGAATGGCTGTTTCAAACGTAGTGAACTCTTCCTGAGTTGGCAGTTCACCATAAATCAATAGATAGGCAACTTCCAGAAACGACGCCTTGGCGGCCAAATCTTCAATAGAATACCCCCGATATTGCAGAATGCCTAACTCACCATCCAGAAATGTGATGGCGCTTTTTGTGGCACCGGTGTTTTTATAGCCGCGGTCTAACGTAACATAGCCAGTCTGATCACGAAGGTTCGAAATGTCGAAGGCTTTCTCGTGTTCGGTTCCCTCTAGGGTCGGAAATGAATACGTTTTACCATCGACGGTTAATTCAGCGGAGTTTGCCATATAAAAAATCAGGGTAGAGTAATCAGAAATTTTAAATTAGGTATTGGTTGAGTATCAGGACATATATCTAAAAGAGAATCGCATGACGATGGTGCCTTTAGGCCCGTCAGAACCCAGAAATAGAGCCAGTGAACTGGTCGGGCGAAATTAGTCCAAAAACATAAACGACAGATGAAATCAGGCAAAAAAAGCCGTATTACGTTTGTATTAAAGTGTAACCTAAAGACTTTACAATAAGTTTTCCGGTTAGCGTTTAAAGAAAACGCCCCCTTTCATTACCACTTGCACCCGCTGTACATCGGTAATTGTTTTGGTTGGATCACCTGCTACGGCCACCAGGTCGGCCAGTAAACCCGCCCGCACCCTGCCCCGATCAGCCAGGTGAAATACATCGGCATTGGTCGACGTAACGGAGCGCATTACATCGAGTGGCTTCATTCCATAATCGACCATCAACACAAGTTCGCGGGCGTTATCGCCGTGGCTAAACACGCCAACATCGCCACCGGCACAAATGGTTACGCCCGCATCCAACGCTTGTTTAAACGTCGCCCGCTTTTGTTTCATGCGCTCAGGCTCCGGGTCCTGCCCTTTTTTCCAGCCACGATACTGGCTAATAGCGTCGCCTGCGGCCAGTGTAGGGCAGAGCGCAGTACCTTGTTTTTTCATCAATGCAAAGATTTCGGGCGTTCCGGCGTCGCCATGCTCAACGGTTTCGCAGCCAGCCAGAATGGCCCGACGCATGCCCTCGGCCGTACCAGCATGAGCCACTACACCCCGGCCGCTGCTTCGGGCCACCTCCACAATTAGCTTTAGTTCATCGAGGGTAAAGGTTGGGCGTGCTTCGGCCATCAATCCCCAGCGGTAATCGGCATAGATTTTTATGGCATCGGCTCCTTTGCCAATCTGCCGCCGAACAGCCTGAATCAGCGCATCGTGCCCATCGGCTTCTTCGGCCCCCTGCGGAACGGTAATGTCAGGACCAAATCCTTTGGGGCCATAGCTCCCCGTGGCAATGAGCGCTTTTGTCACCACAATCATGCGAGGACCAGCAATGATGCCCTGATTGATGGCCTGTTTCAAGCCGACGTCGTCATATTCGGCGCCTTCGGTTCCTAGATCGCGCACGGTTGTAAAACCCGCTTGTAGCGTTTTTTGGGCATGAACCGTTGCGCGGGCCACCCGCAACGACCGGGCTTCTTTCAATACCTGATCGTCCCAGGGCGTTTCGTTGTACGGATGCAACAACAAATGCGAGTGACCTTCGATCAAACCAGGCATGAGCGTAGTTCCTTTTAAATCAACTACTTCGCTCCCATCAGCCGGTACGGAAGCGGGCGGTCCAACTGCTTCGATCTTGTCACCTTTCACCCGTACGACCCAGCCTTCATGAACGGTCTCCCCATCGAAAACACGGTCGGGCCGAAGCAGGTACCCGACAGCCTCCTGTCGTCGGTGTGAAATAGGAGCAGTATTAAATTTCGCCGACAGCAAGAGGCTGTTGGGTACAAGTAACAAGGCTATCAACCATTTACTCAACGTCATTGTATCCAGGTTTTAGGTAAATCTATTTAGTAAGCGTGATGGCCTCGTACGTTTCACCGTAACCGCCGGAGCAGACCTTCGCCAAAGACAAAAACGATCAGGCCAGGCAGCAAAATGGCACCTGCCCGGAAACCAGCACCCGTCAGTTTATAAATCCCGGAGTTGTATTGGGTGAAGCTTTGAAATAAATAATAAGCCGATGCCGCCAATAAGGCAACGGTAATCCCGATAGACACAGGTTTGCTCAGTTGCCCAATGGCCCAGGAAATCAACAGCGCCAGTGCCACAACAATCGCTACGGTGCCCAACGCTTTAGGAAACGTTTCGAGGTACGTATAATCAAAAAAGAACACCCCAGCCTGACCAATCAGGTTGGGGTGCGCTAGTAACCAGGCGTCCAGAACGACTAGTACCAGTAGTAAACTATAAAAAGAGGGGTTACGCATAAATCACTATTCGCAGGTTGTTTTCGTACCAGCGAAGATACTGTATTTTGCGGCTCCTTATCCTTCCAATTCCATTTTCAGAAACTTGCCCGTATAGCTTCCCTTCACCTCAGCTACCTTCTCAGGCGTGCCTTCGGCAATGATGAAGCCCCCTTTGTTACCACCCTCGGGGCCGAGGTCGATGAGGTGATCCGATACTTTGATAACGTCGAGATTGTGCTCAATGATCAGTACCGTATTTCCCTTATCAGCGAGCTTATTCAGCACGTCGAGTAGGTGCGCGATGTCCTGAAAGTGCAGACCGGTGGTCGGTTCGTCAAGGATATACAGCGTCTTCCCCGTATCTTTTTTGGACAACTCTTCGGCAAGTTTTACACGCTGAGCCTCTCCACCTGACAAAGTCGTGGCGTGTTGGCCCAAGGTTATATAGCCAAGGCCAACGTCGTTCAATGTCGATACTTTACGAAGAATCTTAGGCTGACTGGCGAAAAAATCCAGCGACTGTTCAACCGTCATATCGAGTACATCGGCAATGGATTTCCCTTTGAAACGTACTTCGAGGGTTTCCCGGTTGAAGCGCTTCCCCTTACAGGTTTCGCACATGATGTGAACATCGGGAAGAAACTCCATCTCGATTTTCTTCATACCCGCCCCTTCACAGTCTTCACAACGACCACCTTTTACGTTGAACGAGAACCGACCGGGTTTATAGCCCCGAATTTTGGCTTCCGGCAACTCCGCAAACAAGGTTCTGATTTCAGAGAACATGCCCGTGTACGTAGCCGGATTGGATCGGGGAGTCCGGCCAATGGGCGACTGATCGACCTCGATTACTTTATCCAGATGTTCCAGCCCATCCACTGATTTAAACGGCAGCGGCTCCCGCTTTGATCGGAAAAAGTGCCGGTTCAGAATGGGGAACAAGGTTTCATGAATCAATGACGACTTGCCACTACCCGACACACCCGTAATGGTCACCATCCGTCCAAGAGGCAACTTGAGGGTTACGTTCTTGAGGTTGTTACCGGTTGCATTTTTAATGATTAAAAACTTGCCGTTGCCTTTCCGGCGTTCGGCCGGAACCTCAATAGCGCGACGGCCACTCAGGTAATCAGCGGTGGTGCTGCTGCCCGCTACACCAAGATACTCGTTTTTTAAAAATTCGTTGGGTGTTCCCTGATTGACCACCTGCCCACCATGCCGACCAGCACCGGGGCCAATGTCGAGAATGAAGTCCGACTCGAGCATCATGTCCTTGTCGTGTTCAACGACCAGAACTGTATTTCCCAAATCGCGCAGGTTCTTCAGGGAATCGATCAGTTTTACGTTGTCGCGCTGGTGCAGACCGATACTCGGTTCATCCATGATGTAGAGCACACCTACCAACTGGGTCCCGATTTGCGTGGCCAGCCGAATTCGTTGGGCTTCGCCACCCGATAAGGTACGCAGTGGGCGGTCGAGGGTCAGGTAGTCGAGGCCGATGTCGAGCAGAAAACCGATGCGTTTCCGAATCTCTTTCAAGATTTCCTTGCCGATGATTTTCTGGCGATCTGTCAGGCGGCTTTCCAGATTCTCGAACCATTCCGTAAGCTCAGAGATGTCCATGCGGGCCAGTTCCGAGATGTTCTTCTGGTCAATTTTGAAATAGAGTGACTCCTTTTTGAGCCGGGCTCCGGCGCACTCGGGGCAGGGCTTAATGACCATAAAGTCTTTAAGCCATTCCTGAATTTTATCGGTGCTATTTTCCTGCTGCCGTTTCAGGAAGTTGACAATCCCTTCAAACTTAAAGCTGTAGTAATCCTCGCCAACGTACTTCTTTGAAGGTACTGTAGCTTCCTCCTCCGTACCGTGCATTAATGCATGCAGGAGTTCTTCTGGAAACTTGACAACCGGTGTGGTGAGGTTAAGCTTATATTTTTTCAGAATCGCTTCAATCTCCTTAAATATCCATAATTCCCGGTACTCACCCAGTGGCGCAATAGCACCACGGCTGATACTCAGCGATTTGTCAGGAATAACGGATTCTTCCGTAATTTCCTCCACGACACCCAGCCCATTACAGACAGGACAAGCACCGTAGGGCGAATTGAACGAAAAAGAATTTGGTGATGGCTCGTCGTAGCTGATACCCGATTCCGGGTCCATCAGATTTTGCGAGAAATAGACCAGCTTGCCTTCTCCATCCAGCATTTGCATAGCGCCTTTGCCCTGCTTCATAGCCGTTTGAATCGACTGGCTAAGCCGGTAGCGATCTTCGGTTTTTGGCACGAGCCGGTCGATAACAATTTCGATATCGTGGATTTTGTAGCGGTCAAGCTGCATCTTCGGCACAATGTCCTGTACTGCGCCATCCACCCGAACTTTTGTATAGCCCGTTTTGGCAATTTGGACAAATAACTCGCGGTAATGCCCTTTGCGGCTTCTGATAATCGGCGCCAGAAGTGTTATCTTTTGCCCTTCGTATTGACCCAGAATGGTGTCGATGATTTGGTCCTGTGACTGCCGTTCCATCTTCCGACCCGTTACATACGAATACGCTTCGCCAGCACGGGCGTAGAGCAAACGCAGGAAATCGTAAATCTCGGTGGTTGTGCCGACCGTTGAGCGGGGGTTCTTAGAGGTTGTTTTCTGCTCAATGGAAATGACCGGGCTGAGCCCATTGATCTTGTCGACATCGGGCCGCTCCATATCGCCAATAAACGAGCGGGCGTAGGCCGAGAAGCTCTCCATGTATCGGCGCTGGCCTTCAGCATAAATTGTGTCAAAAGCGAGTGACGATTTGCCGCTTCCACTGATGCCCGTTACAACGACCAGTTTGTTGCGGGGAATAACGACGTCAATGTTTTTGAGGTTGTGTTCACGGGCACCCAGCACTTCGATCTGGTCATATCCCGTCAGTTCAATATCCGTAAGACCGGCCTGACGCTCGGTCGTTTTTTCTTCTGTCACGTTCGGTTGGCTCATTCTAAACAACAACGTAAAACGAGCAGGGGTAGTTTCCGGGTTGTCAACTGGTTTTTACAGCTTATAAAACGCTTATCTTTACATAAAAACAGTTGCGCTATGCTAACCTCGATTCAAGGTACCTATGAAAATGGCCAGATTATCTGGGACGAAGCCCCCCTATTCAAAAACGGACAAAAGTAATTGTGACCTTTTTGGAGGAAAGCTCACCTTCTCAAACCAATCAGAAAAAAATCGTCAAGGCGGTAGTATGAAAGGAGAAGTTTGGATATCAGATCAATTCAACGAGCCGCTGGATGATCTAAATGAATACATGTAATGCGGCTACTGATTGATACACAGATACTGATTTGTTTTTAGAAGGAAATAAGCAACTTCCAAAGAAGATACACGCCCGAATTAGCGATTCCGATAATGAAGTTTATGTTAGTCGTATCAGCTTATTTGAAGTGGCTATCAAACTGAAAATTGATGGTTGATTGAACCTCAAACGTGGGCTGGAAGGGCTGATTTTGGCTTGTCAGCATGAAGCTATTGACCGACTTCCCATCACAAACGATCACCTATTAGCTTACGATCAGGTTCCATTTTTTGACGCCCACCGCGACCCCTTTGATAGACTGATTCTGGCTACGGCTTTAGCCGAAGGAATGCCCCTTATATCCGCCGATGAAAAGTTCAGCCGCTATCAGGACCTGGTAGACGTCATCTGGGAAACAGCCTTTCGCTACCATATCGGGCCGCAAATTCTTACACGCGCACGGATCTCGCTATCGGCTCCAAGATAAGAACTTGCCCGGAAAGCCGGAAGTAGTGCTCTTAAATACAAGATGGTGATTTTTGTGCATGGACGCCGGAGCGCCGGTCCGATTCTTCCATGGTCATGAGGATTGCCGCTACTTTGTTGTTTCTAATATCCGTAAAAATTAATGGCTCGATAAACTTGATGACAACAAAGCAGTGATGTAGAGGACAAGAGCAAACTTATATATACTATTAATGAATTATAATAAATATATTTGATTGTAATTGTACGCTTCTCTACTTCCTCTTTAAATGCTTGTTTCTTTCGATTCAATAATTATTGGCAAAGACTATTCTCGTAAATTTTTAGCCGAAGCGTGGGGCTATGCAGCGTTTCAAGCTCTCGCTCGTGGTGTAGTAACCCCCAAGGGAGACTCTAAAATTATTTTATTTGTCACCGCTGAAAAACAAGGTTCTTTGGAACAATATGCAGATAAACTGATAGATGAATATTTACATTGGGAAGGCCCAAATGACCATTTTGCAGAAAGCCGGATGGTGAATGCACGATCTAATGGAGAAGAGATTCATTTATTTTTCAGATCAATTCACCATACTAATTTTATATATTTTGGCAAGATTGAGATAGTTAATGTACAATTAGAATCCCGGCAGCCAAGCAAATTTATATTTCACCTGAATGATTACTACGCTGACACAACTTATAAAACAATATCTGATTATTGGACACGAGAACAGCTACTTGCCGTTTTCAATTTATACCTAAAGTTACCACCAAGCAAACTTGACCCCAGTAATTATGAAATTAAGAAATTAGCGAGCTTAATTGGGAAAAGCGATAGTTCTGTTGCAGTAAGATTAAATAATTTCGCTTTTGTTGATCCATACAATCAACAACATGGCATGATTGGTTTGGAAGAGGGTGCAGAACAAATACGGTCAATATGGAATGGGTTTATGGCCAATCAAGAAGATACAATTTATGAAAGTGAACAAATCGTAGCTAGCTATCAAGATAAAACGTTAGAAGAAATCTACACTGATACTGCCTTTCAAGTGTCTGATTTAAAAGGTGACTACAAAATTAGATCTATCAAGACACGTGTTAATCAGAACGTTTTTCGGAAAATAATTTTAAAAACGTATTCAAATCGGTGTGCCATCTCGGGTCTAAACCAACCTGAGTTGTTAATTGCGGGTCATATTGTTCCTTGGGCTGTCAACAAAGAAGAAAGATTGAATCCAGAAAATGGCATCTGTTTATCACATCTATATGACCGCGCTTACGAAACCGGGTTAATTTGCATTGATACAGATTATAAAGTATTAATTTCAAGACGATTAAAACAAGAAGTTTCGAAAGACTTTTTTCAGCGATTCTTCGGTCATTTTGAACATAAGTCGATTCAGCTTCCTAAGACATACCAACCGAAAAAGGAATTCCTTGAGTATCGTTTAACCCGCTTTGACAAATGAACTACGGCACCTTAACTAATCTTATATATGCTGAAGATAAACCTGCTGATCCAAAAATTGGTGACGGTGCTACGTTACTTCAGTGGTCGAATCGGCATGCTTGTACAGTTATTGAGGTTAAGAAAAACTATGTCCTTGTAACTCGTGACATCGCAGAACGTACTGATCAGAATTTCGAGAAAGGACCACAAGAATATGCCTATCAACTTGATCCAGATGCTACACCCGTTCGGGCTAATTTACGTAAAGAGGGCAAGTACTATATTGGTAACCAAGCTTTAAAAATTGGTTACCGAAACGAGCATTACGACTACACCTTTTAACCCCATATGCTAGCATAGCAAAAGGAGAGCCCCTTAAACTGATGCTTAAGATACCTAAGCGGTGGCTGTCGAACTGAGTATTGCCAGTACTAAGCGTGTGAGCGCAGTCTTTCTCCTAACGCATTGTCAAGGGTTAAAGCATATTATATCATCTTCGGTGGGCTGGCTCAATATAGCCAGCATTCAAATCATGCTGTAGCGTATTTGACTTTTTGCCAAACGTAATTTCCCGGCATATATTAAAGGAAGGCTTCGAACTGAAAAATTAAATCCAATCAACGTTCAACGAGAAAAGTACCCCGGTTCTCCAACACTGAACTATTTCAAGAACTTCACGGATAGTCCTCAATCCAAGAGTTTGACTTACTGTTAGTTATCCCTATTAGTCATTTGTCTATTGCCGCCTATCCTATCAAATTAGCTTGCAGAAGTGGGCAGAAATCGTAATTTTGTTAGCTTGAAATTACTCATCAGTTATCGCTTTAACCAGTTCATCTGGCTGGTTATCCCCACATAAACCGTATTCCAATTGCTATGGTACAGAATGATGTGATCGAACCGATCTTAGAAGAAGACAAAGGCCGTTTTGTGCTGTTTCCTATCAAACACTGGGATATCTGGGAATACTATAAAACCCATGAGGCCTCGTTCTGGACTGCCGAAGAAATTGACCTCGGTCAGGACATGAAGGACTGGAATAGCCTGAATGATGGCGAACGCCATTTCATCTCGCACGTTCTGGCCTTTTTTGCCGCTTCCGATGGGATTGTCAACGAAAACCTGGCGGTCAACTTCCTGTCGGAGGTGCAATATGCCGAAGCGAAGTGTTTCTACGGATTCCAGATCATGATGGAGAATATCCACTCGGAGACGTATTCGCTGCTTATCGACACCTACATTAAAGACGCGGCCGAAAAAGACCGGCTTTTAAATGCCATCGACACGATTCCGTGTGTACAGAAAAAAGCGGAATGGGCTCTGCGCTGGATCGACAATGGTTCATTTGCCGAGCGGCTCATTGCCTTTGCCGTTGTCGAAGGCATTTTCTTCTCAGGTTCGTTCTGTTCCATCTACTGGCTAAAGAAACGGGGAATGATGCCCGGCCTGACTTTCTCGAATGAGCTTATCTCACGCGATGAAGGCTTGCACCGTGACTTTGCCTGCATGCTCTATACGGATCACATCGCCAATAAATTGCCCGAATCGCAGATTTACGATATTATCCGTAACGCGGTCGAAATTGAACAGGAATTTGTGGCCGATGCGCTACCGGTATCACTTATCGGCATGAACGCCGAATTGATGAAGCAGTACATCGCTTTTGTGGCCGATCACTTGCTTACTACTCTTGGGATGCGGAAACTTTACAATGTGTCGAATCCATTCGATTTCATGGACATGATCTCGTTGCAGGGTAAAACCAACTTCTTCGAGAAGCGGGTCGGCGAATACCAGCGTGGTGAAGTGATGTCTAAGTTTAAGGCCATGAAAGCAGCGGCCCAGGGCCCACAGGGGGCCGAAAGCCCAGTGCCTGTTGCCGTTGTTGAAGAGCCAAAAGGGATTACCTTCGACGCTGACTTTTAAGTAACAAATAACCGCTTTTTAGAAAAGTCCCAGTCTGGCGTTGCTCCAGACTGGGACTTTTCTACTTTCAAGGCGTCAGGAGACGCGGCTTAACCTGAAACCAACGGCCTACTTTTACGAGTATTTCGGGCTGAGTTAATCTGCCCCATTTAAAGTCCTGCTCCCAATTTATCAGACTTTGATTGGGTATCGTTTTTTGTTTACAACCCTGACGTATCGGATGAATTATGAAAGCTGCCAATTATAGGGAGCACTATATTGCGGCTGTTATAGATTGCTCTCTCTCAGTAGGTTGAGTCCATATCTGGTACTGAACTCTTCCCCACACCAGCAAACAAGCCAGCGCTTTGACATTATAGGGCTGAAACACTTGCTTCTGAATTACTTGCGGAAATATATCTGTTGGTGAAAGTGAAGTAAATACAATGACCAGGGCCAACAATAGTTTATCAAGTTGCGTGGGGGTTGTCAGCGTTACCCACCAAAGAGCAACACCCGTTACGGCTAATACATACGTAGGCGATTCCGCCATTTTGTTAAAGACAATAATAAATAGAAAAAAATAGGCGATCATTCGACGTTGAAATAACCTGTTGTGCCAGAGGCTAAACCGAAGGAACGGCAGGAGGAAGAGGGTTGCGCCAACTGATTCGATAATCCGATAGTTTTCGTCGGTCTTAGCCATTCCGAACCACGCCTGAGCTATACCCATCACCGAAACCTGTAACCCTAGTTTACTGACCACAATAACATGAAACCACTCCTGATACTCAGCCAATAAATGGTTAAGTGGAATAAGGGTTATAGGAGCAACACCCAATAGAGCGATCCAACAGATCATGGCCAGAATAAACTGCGGCTTTTTCGGATAGAACAAAAAGAAGCCTGCTGCTGCCATCCCGTAAAACTTAATGAAACCGCACAAAACGAAGAAAAAGGCAGCTTGCCAGACACGCCCGTTGCGCAGGAAATATAACCCAAGTAGCATGGCGCCTACAATAAGGTTGTTACTTTGAAGGTTCTGGGCCGTGATAAGCGCTTCCAGGATAATAATGAGAAAAGCAGCCCGCCGTTGGGCAGCCGGGTCTTTTTCATCGGACAGGTAGAACCAAACGCCCGCTAATAAGACAAGCGTATTAAGCAAGTTCCACAAGATCGTTCCCAGCCAGTCAGGCATGTAATAAAAGGGCCCCATCAGCCAGGCAAATGTGGGGCTATACTTGTAGTTATCCTCGTATAAATTTGGGTGTAACCCGTATATGCTCTTGTCTAGTAGTAGATTGTGAAACGGCCGGGCAAACATCAAATAGTTATTGTATTGATGCAACAACAAGTATTGATGCACGGCAACCAGGCAAAAAAGGCCAATGTATAGCCGTAGTAAACGAGGCAATGTAAAATACTCCAGTACTCGTTGAAAACCCATAGGTAGTAAATATGACCTGTAAATTTAAACAGGTTTGATAAACTTACTAACCTGTCCTGACGACGAAACCTCTCCCATCTCCATTAACAAAACCAAGGTTTGTCAAGGTGGCAGATGGCTAGCTGCCAGTAGTGCTGAAAAATCCTGTTATAAAACCTCCGGATTTTATTAGGCAGCTTCCAAACCGTTCCACTGGCTTTCTTCTTTTGAATTACGGTTTACTATAGAATAGCTATAGTTAATATCTTTTACTTTGTAGTTCATTATACGAACCAACGCATGGCAGTAGAGGGAATTAGCCGGTATTTCAGGCTGTGGAAACATATTGCAAATCCTGGCGAATACTTGTTTCATAAAGTAGCCCGCCACAAACAGAACTTGGTTTTCACTACGAAACCGTTTCCCATTCGTTTTCAGGTGCCTCCAAGCCTCTACCTGATATTCAAGGAGATATTTATGGTAGATGTCTATGAGATGGACGAGCTGGTGAGCACCCTGCCTACGGCGCCCGTCGTAATCGATATTGGCGCCAACGTTGGTTTTTTCGATATTCAGTTGTTGTCGAAAATAGGAAAGGCAACCATATACGCCTACGAACCCGTACCGGCTAATGTAAAAACCCTGCAGCATACACTGCAGCAGAACCCCGGACTAGGTCAGAGCATACAACTTTTTTCAATGGCCGTAACGGGAAAACCCATCGACCAACTGGAGCTTTTTATTGAGGCTGAAGACAAAAGTCAGGTTGTGGCTTCTGTCTTTTCCGCCTTTCACGAAAATAACAGTCAGAAAATCATGGTGCCCTGTATAACACTTACCGATATTATTGAGAAAAATAGCCTGGATGTTATTGATCTGCTGAAAGTGGACTGCGAAGGAAGTGAATACGATATTATGTATAACACCGCCCCTGAGCTAATCAGGCGGGCGAAGAAGATGGCAATCGAAGTCCATAACCTGGACAATGACCTGAACAATATCGATGCCTTCGACCGTTACATTCAGTCGCTGGGCTACACAACCACCCGATCGCCCATCAATTCGTTTTGTTACGCGCTGGAAGCCACGCGCCAGTAAGATTATCGTCCTGTTGAGCGTAGTCAGGGGTTGGGTGTACGCATGAGTTCCTGATAGAGTTTCCAGTATTCGGCTGCGGCAATTTCCCACCGGAATTTCTGGCTTTGCACCCGTAGGCGGTCTGGCATAGCCGAATCACTTCGATACATTTCCATGCCTTTTCTGAAGGTTTCGACAACCGTTTCAGCATCGAACGAGGGGAAATAGAAGGCTTCTGAACCACCTACTTCAGGTAAACTTGTCAGGGCAGAGCTAAAGACAGGCTTACCAAAAGCCATGGCTTCAACAACAGGAATACCGAAGCCTTCCAGCAGAGAAGGAAATAAAAACGCATCGCAATGGGTATAAAACCACCACTTTGTCGATTCGTCGATGGGCCCCGGCATTAAAAGCCGGTTCGATACCCCCAACTGCCGTGCCTGCTCGCGGATTTCCTGACTGTACTCCGGTTTATCAGGACCAGCCAGCACCAGCCAGTAATCGGGGTTTACCACTAGAAGGGGCAGCATGGTGTGCACGTTTTTGTACGATTGCAGCATCCCGATAAAAAACAAAAATGGCCCGCCTGGCACAACGGCGGGTGGCGTCACAGGAACCTGCTCCGGAATATCGACTCCACAATAAATAACCTGCACTGGAGTTTGAGCAGGAACCACTAACTGCTGGCGGACATCCTGCGCTACGTAGGCTGAAATCGTGGTTATGGCCTGTGCCTGATTAATCCGAGCCTGATACCGCTTCTTACGGCGCTCTTTACGTTGAGCCGAATATTGGGTAAGCGCCAGGTAATTAAGGTCCAGGATCGTATACATGAACCGGGTCGCCCGGATCGGATATATATGTGTATCCTGATAGAGGCAATGCCAGATGTCGAATTTCCAGAAGCGCCAGATCCGGTTCCACCGACTGGCGATCCGATACGTAACCGATGGCCCAAAAATTCCGACCTGATCGCGGGTAACCAAAAACGTCAGTTCCCAGCCGGGTGGTTTCTGGCGTACCAGTTCGCGGCCTAAATGTAAACAAAGCTGACCGAGGCCACTAGTCAGGTTGGCCATCCGTTCAGTTTCCAGAAATAGTCGAGGCATTAGATGAACAAGTGGGTTAACCAAAAGAAACAAAATCCTGCGTGCTGGCAGATTTACTCTTCGCCGTTCAATACGGTAAATATCAGCTCCGATTCGTATCCTTTGCTGAGGGCGTAGCGAACGAGTTTTTGCTTCACGACTAACGGGTTGTCATCACGAAGGCTTTGGCGTTTTTTGGCTAACAGGTCGGCCAGCGTCTCACGGTAGTCATCCGGCGCAATTTCCTTCATGGCCTGGTCGAGATTATATCCCGAAATACCCCGTTGCTGCAACTGCTGCTTGATTTTACGGCGACCCCAGCCTTTTACCCGAAATTTACCACCCGCGAACGATTTGGCGAACCGCTCTTCGTTGAGGTAATTCTGCTGGATCAATTCGGCAATGACCTCTTCGGCATCATCGACATAAACGCCCCATCCGTTTAGCCGATCCCGAACTTCCTGCTGGGTGCGCTCCTGATAGGCGCAAAACATAGCCGCTTTGCGAAGCGCGTCCTTCACTGAATCTGTCATACAAAAAGATAACACAAACGAGTCTGAAATGACTCGATTTTCTCGAAAAGCCATCGGCTTTTATGTATAGAACCTACTTCACGGGCTGATGCTGCATGAGGGTATTGATGAGTTTTTCCACTTGTGGAACGGGCATTTTAACGACCAGATGCTGGTGTCCTTTCCCTGAGTTATCCCATCCGTTCGATCCATCCGGATTCAGGATCAATCGGCCTGATTTAACGGTATAATAAGGCTCATATCCTTTTACCCCAACCAGCACAGCGGTTTGATCCCAGCTCATCCGTCCATTTTTATCTTCGGCCGCTTTGGGCAACGAAATCCGAAATACATCTTTTACCGGGCTATGCTGAATCCGGGCGTTTTGCGTCAGTGGCAAACCCGAATGAATCTGTTCACCAATTTCAAATCCGCTCATCAAAATAGGCGTCGGCCAGTTGGCAAACACAATTTTTGAAGATGTACTATCTCTGAAGACATTATACTCCCGACCAGCCGGAAATTTGCCCGCCATGCTAACGACCTGTTTGATTTTTTTCGCAGCCAACGCTTTACCGGATAAGGGAGAATATTTGTCGGCTGGGGAGTTGAGCAAATTGGCCAGGTTTGTCAGAAAGCCAACCGTAATGACCGTAACACTATGGTCGGGTTGCTTGGCCAGAATTTGACGGTAAAGTGCTACGGCGTCGGGCGTGGCATCGTTCGACTTAATGGCGTGTGGATAGTGGGCCACCAGTGTATCGGACCAGTGCTGCGTGTCTCTGTCGCCAATTGCCTTTCCTTTTGGCACACCAATGGGCACATTCGGCCGATTGAAGTAGGTATTCAACACGCTCAACACCGGTGCTACGTTGGCATAGTTGGTGCTGGCTATGGTCGCCAGAATCCGGGCCTGCCCTGCATCGGCAAAGGCATGTAGCATGGTAATCGCGCCTACATCGTCATAATCGGGGCCCATGTCTGTATCGAAAATAACAGAAACGGACTGATTTTTCTGGACCGGTTGTCCGTGAACCAGACCGGCAGTCAGGCTGAAAAGCACACCAACTGAAAATAAATACGTTCGAATCATTTGGTTAAGCGAGATTTACAGAAAGGTTACAGACGGCCGCAACCTACTGCGCTGATCTTAGCCGTTCCAGCACGAATTACGGTTTGTTTTTTCAGTTATCGTCATTCACCTTCTTAAATTATCGACGACTATGATTTCTCTTAGAAAACTAACGACACAACCCGACGCCCAGTTGCGCAACCTTGGTTGGGATTGGATGCTCGGTCAGGATACATTACCTTATTTAACCAATGAAGTTGTTACGGTAACGCCTGCCGAAGCAGATGCCTATTATGAAGCAGCCAACGAATTGTTTGAGATGTTTGTAGCCGCCGGGCAGCATGTGATCGACGAAAACCGCTTTGCCGAATTGGGCATTCCCGCAAACCTTATTGAACTGATTACACTGACCTGGAATGATGACCGACACATTCATCTCTATGGCCGTTTCGATCTGGCAGGGGGCGTTGGTGGTGATTCCAGCATAAAACTTATTGAATTCAACGCAGATACGGCCACGTGCCTCCCCGAAACGGCCGTTGTGCAGCATGCGCATCTGCTGGCAAACGGCCTTGACGAAAGTCACCAGTTCAATTCGCTCTTCGAGACATTGACCGGCCAGTTTGAAGAATTACTGGCCTTAAATCCTGACCTGCAACCCACCCTCCTGCTCTCGGCCATTCGGGATGTTCCCGAAGATGATGCCAATGTAGCTTTACTGGGCGAAGCTGCACGTGAAGCTGGATTCGATATCGAACTCGATTTTGTCGATAATGTGGATTTTTCGGCGGGAGAAGGCATCTTCTGGCAGAATCCTAAAAATGGCGAGTTCGAAAAGCTGGATTTCTGGTTCAAACTTGTACCCTGGGAATCCATTGCCGAAGATGAACCCGAGTTGCTTCAAATCCTGACCGAGATTGTCCGTAAACGGCTGGCCGTTGTGCTTAATCCAGCTTATACACTCCTTTTTCAGTCGAAGTATATTTTAAAAATTCTGTGGGAGCTATATCCCAATCACCCCCTTCTGCTCGAAACAGATACCAAACCGCTGGTTGGTAAGTCCTGCGTCGAGAAAGTATTGTTTGGGCGTGAGGGCGCCAATACACGCATCCTAAATCCCGACGGCAGCGAACGCCAGACAACAGACGGCGATTATGGCGGCTACCCGAAAATCTATCAGGAATACGTTGAGTTTCCAAAGGACGCGGCAGGTAACGCTTATCAGGCTGGCGTCTTCTACGCGGGTGAAGCCTGCGGATTAGGCTTTCGGAAGGGTGGTTTCATTCTGGATAATACGGCTGGCTTTGTCGGACATATTATTGAGTAAACATAGAGGAGAAGCGATGTACTAATAGTACCTTATGAACGGGTTTTGACGAGCCCGTTCGTTTGCTTTTACGCAGGTCCGTTCCATGTAATCAGCCTATTCGTATTAAATCCCATTTACCCTAATTATGGCTAACATAGGTCTTTATATTCAGGCGCTTGTCTACATGGCTGCTGGCGCAAACCACTTCATCAGCCCCAGAACATATTTGGCGATTATGCCGCCTTATATTCCAGCTCACAACCTGATGGTGACGTTGAGCGGCATTGCAGAAATTGTCCTGGGTCTTGGACTCCTTTTGCCGGCAACCCGGTCACTATCGGCCTGGGGACTTATGCTACTGCTGATCGCGATTTTTCCTGCTAATATCCATATGGCTATGGCAAGCCGTTTTAGCAAGCTTCCCGCCTGGCTCCGATGGGGCCGATTGCCCCTACAGGGACTTTTAATATGGTGGGCTTATCAGTATACGTAAACGCTGATTACTTTGCTTTTTACACAATTGTTGTGGCGGTCTTCTGGCAGTGATACAGGCACAAAAGTACCATCCTGGTTTACTTTTTGAACTTGACTTGTGTCACCATTGTATCCAATTTTGTTTGTATATAAATGTGTTGATTGCAGACTGTAGATACTTCTCTACTATTGTCTGCAATTTTTTTTCACATAAAGTAAAAATTAACAATTGAGTTCATTAGTTACACTTTTCAATTTATATTCAGTATTTTAACGGTTTGAATTAACAAATATCAAAAAATAGTACAATTTTAAATAGAATTAACACAAATTCATACAAATATTTTACAACATACTATTACATTAAAGAATACAAATACGTTTATCGCGCTCAAATCAGCACTTATCAGCAGGTAAATAAAAGTTTACTAAAGTGACTTTTACAACTATAGGTAGTCCAAGGGGTGACATGTACTTAATTATGCTGAATATGATTGATATGGAAACAGACGAAAAAATAAGACGTAACCGGGCAAAAACTACACAACGTATTGTTGAAGCATTAGAAGAAGTGATTTCAGAGAGGGGCTTGGAAGGAGTCGGTGTAAACCGCATCGCAGAGAAGGCCAACGTTAGTAAAGTTTTGATATACAGATATTTTGGCGGTATGGAAGGACTGCTGGAATACTATGTAAAAATGGGAAAACTATTTCCAGTATTTACACCCGCCACGCTGGACCAAATCCGTCCGCTTCATGACTCTGATGTTGCCAGAATCTGGTACCGCCAGGTTATTCAGACCTATAGATATTTCCGTACGTTCAAGGCAGCCCGCGAAGTGCTCAAGGCAAGTGTCATAGAGAACGATTCGATTGCTGAAACAACCGCTAGAGCTCAGGATGAAGAGATGACAAGGCTCGTTAGCCAGCTGTCCTTTGTAAAAGGAGCCGATACACAGGCTATTTCAGCCGTTATCCTGGGCGCGATGACGTACCTTACCATTATGGCCCAAAATGATCGCACAATGATCAACATTGATCTGCGTAGTGAAGAAGGCTGGCAACGGATTGAAAACGCCATAAAAACCATTTACATCTCGTTAAACAAAATGGCGGTTAGCAGCAAGGATGTTCAACTGGAGCTTCAGTCTACTCGTTTACCCGTTGCACAATGGTAAGAAATCATAAGCCGTTACAAATAGAGTGCATCCGCTAAACTTGCTGATGCACTCTATTTATAAACTGCCCGTTTTAGTTTACCTGAAAGCTCTTCACTGTAGGCCAACCCTTTAACTGTCAACAATTTTCACTTCGCGGCTAGTTTTGTGTTAAGCTGTTTAATGCCGTTGTTGGTAATATCCAGACCTCCAAACCCATTTGATACAGCCTGTAGCATCCCGACTGCTTCGGTAGCGAAATAAGGAGTTGTTCTGGCAGCGGTTTCGGATAGTACCCCAAAGGGGGGTACTTCATTCGAAACCTACCTTGTCAATAATTGACCATACGCTTTATCCGAGTTGCTAAGTCCGGCAAGGCAGCGTTGCCAGAGCGTCGGAATAGCGTAAAGACGTTTTATCGTTGCGCTACACCCGTTTTGCGGGTACGGATTTTTTCGATTACCCACTTCCCTACTTTTTCTCCCTCGACCTGCCCATTGGTAAGGGCTGAGCGGTAATGAATGCCACCATATAAGCGGCTGATCGACGCTTCGTCAGCGGCATGGCGGATAGACGTGAATGACCGGACACCATGCCCATACGGAAACTCGGTAGAATCGGTAAAAGCCATATTGTCGCCTATCAGATTCGTAAGAACGGTGGCAGCTGCGGTCGAAATAACACTGTGTCCGCTGGGGTATTCGGGAAAAGGTGGCGTCTGCAGGAAAGGCGTCCACTTTGGATCAAACGATTTATTAATGACCGTTTCGGGACGAACCGTTTTGGTACGGTATTTCTCATCCCAGCAGGATATAAACCCATCGCTCAAGGCAAATGACGTAAGCGCATACGCTTCAACGGTTTGCATCATTGCAAGCTTTTTTTTCCGGGCAACCGTCTGCGCAATGGCCAGCCAGTGACCACCCGGTGTCATTTTCTTGCTGGCGTACATGACGTGCCCGGCCACATTCATAACAAATGCATTATCGTCCCAGAAATAGGCGATATCCTGCTTTTGTTTATCAAGGTTTTTACCCAACTGATAGACCTCATCAAGTTCTTTTTCGTAAGGGCTGCCTTTGGCCAGACTGTAGGGTAACGGGCGCGGAGGCATAAATTGATTGCACGTATCCATGGCCCAGCAGCGGAGCTTATTCCACTGAGGCTCAGCCGCGTCCATATAAGCAGGCGGTGTGGGCACCCACGATCCCTCTTCATTGGTAACCGTATGTTTGAATCCGCGGGTTTGTTTGTAGCTATCCTTAGCAGCATAATCCAGAACATGCTTCGCTACGGCTTCGCCATATGCCATCGAACGGTCATATACCTCATCGGGAACACCGTCTTTCTTATACTGCTCATAGAACGGTTTCTCAAATTCGTCGTAGAAATCAACGGAGAACGTTAGCGCTCGGGCCACGGTCATAAACGCCCGGGTGCTCGCCAACGGAAAGCAGTATTCTTTCCCGGCTTCCGGTTTTGGTCCGCTCTGGAAGCGTTTTAACTTGCCACCCAGCGACTCGTATTGAGGATCAAACGGGACGAGTGCTTCATAGCCAGCCAGGTTCGCGTAAGAGTAAATCCGGCTGGCAACAGGTGGCGAAAAAATATCGTGGATGACGACTTCCGTTAGTTTGTTCAGGGCCGAATTATAGTATTCGGGGTTAGCAGCCTTTGCATTGTATTCAGCGGGGACGCGGGCTTCTGGCAACCGGTCAATCCGACCAGCAACAAAGCCAGCAGATAGCCAAAGCGAAGCATATTGTTCATACGAATAACGACAAGTTTACGTGGAAATCAGTCATTACAAGGCTGATTCATCTTACAAAATTAACGGAAATTATCAGACAAAACGAAGATTGATTTCACTTACAGTAGGCTTACGTGTGGCAGCAGGCTCGTCAATCTGATATTAAAGTTTTTAAAACCTAACAATGCGAGGTTTCTTAAAACCTCCCGTATCGATTATGAGTAATTAACAGCACAAGTAGCTTATAAGAAAGGCTGCTTACCGAAGCTTGAAGAGTTGTAAGCCGGCATCGTTCCGGGCAACCGTAATTAAAGCACCCCGAGCCGTGTGCACTAGACGGATGTCCGAATTTCGCCATTAAGCAAAACCCCGAATCAACGGGTGAGAGCGCTACAAATTTGCCTTTGCCGTCGTTCCGCAAAACTAATCCATAACTCGCATCATAACGTCCCTGATAGGTGCTTACGCCATAAAAATTACCCCCACCCAGCAGATCCAGATCACCATCGTGGTCAATGTCGATGGCCTGTAAAGCAAATAGTTTCGAGACTTGGGCCAGCATG